>NZ_JAVHUY010000053.1 GCF_031085175.1 Phytohabitans maris | reverse complement strand
TGCGTACGGAGCGGCGGCAGCGGGCGCTGTCGAAGGTGCTGCACGCGAAGATCCGGCAGGCGACCGGGCCGGCCGCCGCCGACATCGCGGTGACGGTGTATGACCTGGACGAGGTCGCCGCCCGCCTTGCCGCGACGGCGGACTACGACGGGCTAACCGCGATCATCGCCGCCGAGGTGACACCAACCGCTGTTACGGCGGTGCGTCCGGTCGAACTGAGTCAGATGAATCAGTTGCCCGAGATCGCGGCAACCACTGCCGTAACACCGGTGGATGACGTCGAGCCGGTGCTGCTCGCCGACCTCTTCCCGGCGCCGGGAACCGTGGGGCAGACGGCCACGGTTGAGCCGGTGGCGAAGCCGAAGCGCACCCGCCGGCCGAAGCCGGCCACGCCGAAGAAGCCTGGGCGGCCGAGCGTCGAGGCGAAGGTCGTGGCCGCGTTCACTCGCAACCCGGCGGCCGACGTGAAGCGGCTCGCGAGGCGGCTCGGCGTGTCCGAGCGAACCATCCAGCGGTACCGGCCCCGCCCGGTGGAGCCGGTCACCACCACCCCCAACGGTTCAGTGCCGGCGTAGGCGCTGGAGAGAGGAGCAACAGCATGGGACGACTGAACGACCTGATCAGGAACGCGGAGCGGCTGGACGCCCAGCGGCAGCAGATCGAGGACATCTCGCACCGGGCGCACGCCACCGGTACGCACATCCGCGACCAGTACGAGGCCCGGCTCGCCGAACTTCAGCGGCAGGGCGGTGACCGACGTGGCTAAGAGCCGACGGGCGACCGAGGAAGACGTCAAGAACGTGTCGGCGTGGGCGCTGCTGAAGCTCGCTGGGCGCAGCAACGAGGGCCGCCAGGCGTTCCGTGAGTTGCCGCCCGACGTGCAGGAGGAGATCCACGTGCGGGCCGCGGCCGAGCGGGAGCGGCAGGCCAACGGGCCGACCCTGACCTAACTCGCGCGGGGCGCCGCCCACGGATTGCAGGCCACGGCGGCGCCCCGCTTCCCACCGGAATGGGAGTAACCAGTTGACCACAGAGCAACCCAGCCCGGCGCAGAAGCGTCCGGGCGACACGCATTTCGAGGTGCTCCTGGACGGCGACCCCGACGACCTCGTCCTCCAGACGGCGCCGGTCGAGACGCCGGAGATCACCGCCCAGCCGCAGAAGGCGCGCGAGGAGCGCAAACCGATCCTGCCGCCGTCGTGGCACTCGTGGCAGGGGTTCAAGAACTGGGCCTCCTACCACGCCGAGCTCACCCGCTACCGACTGCTGTACCACTCGTGGCGGGTGCCGGTCATCTACGCACCCCTCGCGCTGCTGTGGTCCACCGTGGGCCTGTTCAAGGTCGCCGGCCGGCAGATCCGCTGGTGGTGGGTACTGGAGCAGCACGGCTTGCGGCAGGAGGCGGCGACGAAGAACGACGCGGCCACCTGGCTGCTGCTGCACCGGGAGGCCAGGCACGCCCGTGCGTGGCGCGGGTCCGTCCTCGCCGGTGAGCTCGTCGCCACCCTGACCGTGCTCGGCCTGCTGTGGTGGCCGGCGCCGTGGTGGCTGCAGCTGCTCGCCGCCGTCGCCGCGGTGTGCGCGCTGGCCCACTACGGGCGGCCGGTCGACAAGCCGATCGTGTCCGCCGCGGTGGTCGTGCACCGCCTGCGCCGGCTCAACCCGGACATCGTGCTGCGCGCCTACTACTCGGCCAAGCTTGGCGACCCCGACAAGGCCAAGGTCGAGTTCCTGTCCACGATGGCGCGGGACACGCTGGAGACCGGCTCCCACGTCCACATCGCCCTTGCCCACGGCCGCACCTTCGCCGACACGATCAAGGCCAAGGGCGCTCTCGCCTCCGGGCTGGACGTGTCCGAGTTCCAGGTGTTCCTGACCCGCGACCGCAAGTCCGAGCGCAGCCATTTCCTGTTCGTCGCCGACGAGGACCCGCTCGCCATCCCGGCCGGGCGCACAGACATGCTCGACTGCAAGCCGCGCGACATCTGGAAGCCGGTGCGGTTCGGCCTCGACGAGCGCGGCCGGCGGGTCGAGGTGCCGCTGATGTGGAACTCGGTACTGGTCGGCGCCCAACCCCGCAAGGGCAAGACGTTCTCCGCACGACTCCTCGCCCTGCACGCCGCCCTCGACCCGTGGGTCAAGCTCGTCGTCGCCGACGGCAAGAACTCCCCGGACTGGCGCAAGTTCACGCTGGTTGCCCACCGGATCATCTTCGGCACCACCGCTAA
This sequence comes from Phytohabitans maris, assembly GCF_031085175.1. Lineage (GTDB taxonomy): Bacteria > Actinomycetota > Actinomycetes > Mycobacteriales > Micromonosporaceae > Phytohabitans > Phytohabitans maris. Next base: position 66,005 of record NZ_JAVHUY010000053.1, on the reverse strand, counting down.
CCGGGACGGCGATCCCGTCGAGATGCTGGTCGACGCCTTGGAGGAGATCAAGGCGCACATCATCAAGGTGAACGAGATCCTGTCGACCCTGCCGGTGGACGTCTGCCCGGAGGGGAAGCTGACCCGTGACCTCGCCCGCGACCCGCGGTACCCGGATCTGCGGGTGTGGACGCTGGTGATGGAAGAGTTCCAGGTGTACTTCGAGCTGGAGGACCAGGAGGCCAACAAGCGGATCGCGTCGCTGCTGGGGTTCATCATCTCGGTGGGCCCATCCGCCGGTGTGAACGTGCTGTCGAGCTCGCAGAAGCCGTCCGGTGTCGGCGCCGGTGATGTGCAGCGGCTGTTCAACCGGTACCGCGACAACCACGCCGTCAGGTTCGCGCTCAAGTGCGGCAACCGGACCGTGTCGGAGGCGATCCTGGGCGGCGACGCGTACGGCGAGGGTTACGACGCCGCCTCCCTGCCGATGGGTCCGGAGTATCGCGGCGTCGGCTACCTGTACGGGCTGACCGACGAAACCCCCACGACCCGCACCCACTTGGCGGACGCGGCCGACGCGGAGAAAATCCTGCTCGCCGCGCGCCGGCACCGGGAGGCGGCCGGGACACTGTCCGGGTACGCCGCCGGGGAGGAGGCGGCCCGACAGGTGCGGGACGTCCTCGCGGACGTGGTGAGCGTGTTCCTGCCCGGCGAGGACCGCCTGACGTGGCAGACCCTTGCCGCCCGGCTCACGGACATGATCGCCGAGGCGTACGCGGGCACCACGTCGGAGGCCATCTCCGCCCAGGTCCGGGCGTTCGGGGTGCCCAGCGAGAACGTCCGGGACGGCGACGAAGTGCTCAAGGGGTGCAAGCTCGCGGCGGTGAAGGCGGCCATCGCGAGGCGGGACGCCGACCGTAGCGGTAGCGGCGAGCAGGGCCCCGGAAACGTCGTCAGGGCCCGTTTCGGGGGTTCGCGATGATCGCCGCCCAGCCGCTACAACAGGCCGTTTGCGCAGGTCAGATTGGTAGCGGCCTGTGTAGCGCAGCCGCTACGCGTAGCGGGACGTCCGCTACAGAGATCCTCGCCGGGGCGGTCGGGCTGATCGTCCTTGCCGGGCTCGGCTGGCTGGTCGTGTACGCGGTGAAGTGCTGGCTCCGCCCGTTCACGGCCTGCCGGGTCTGCGACGGGCAGGGCGCCCGCCGGGTCCGCCGCGGCGGGCGGTCGTGCTGGTGGTGCGGAGGCACCGGCGCCCGGAAGCGGTGGGGCCGCCGCTTCGTCGACCACTTCCGCCTCCTGCGCCGGGCGGGCCAGCCGCAGAGTTCCCGACGAGTTCAATAGCATCCTTATCGACCGTCGCGCATCTCCGTAGCGAAGGCGGTTGACTGGGTTTTGTCCGACAGAACCTGGGTGGGTCGGCCCCCGGCCCGGAGCGTCGGAAGTGTCGGGCCGCAAACGCGAAGGGTGTCCATCTCGGTGGACACCCTTCTCGCCGTCAGTCGGGCAGCTCTTCAACCGCGGCTCCGCCGCCACATCTCCACTGGCGCTACTCCGACTCCGGTGGCCGGTCGTACGTGGCCAGTGTCGCCTTCGTCGTGCTCGCATCCTGGAAGATCAACTCCCAGGGTCCGCTGTTGACGTCCATGTCCTTACCGAAGCCAACCCACTTCCCGACCAGCCGGCGACCGGTCGGCTCGGCGAGCAGCTGGATGGCGCCGAAGTAGCGGGCACCCCTGTAGTACGAGCCGGTGGCGGTCTGCTCCGACCACGTGCCGGTGACGACGTTGCCCTCGACGGCAAGGTCCATGGTGAGGGTCGAGTCGGCCGAGCCGGGCAGCGACCGGACGGTGAGCCGGTCCCCGTGCTGGAGCAGGACGACGTAGTGCAGGCCGGTGAACGTGCCATCCCTGCCCGAGCTGAAGTACTCGTAGCGGGACAGCCAGACGCCGGAGTAGTTGCCCTGCGGTGCCGGGCGGCTGGTCGGGCCGGGTGTTGGCGGGGCGATGGCGCCGGCCGGGTCGAGGTCGTGGCCGCCCTGGCCGTCGGCGGAGACGCGCGCCTGGGGGACGCTGGCGAAGCCGAGCGACTCGATCGGTAGGCCGGTGACCATCTCCAGGGCGCGGGCGTACGCGGGCCGCGGTGAGGTGATGGCGCCCGCCTCCCAGCGTTGGACCAATCTCTTGTTGGCGTCGTTGGGCAGGCCGGCCCGGTCGCCGGCTGCGCGGATCTCGCGGGCGAAGTCGTCCTGCGACAGGCGCAGGCCCATGCGGACGGCGCGGAGGGCGCTGTTCGGCGTGGTCGTCACGAGATCCACGGTACCGCCAATGACGCCTAAATGTCGCCCCCTGTGCCGCCGTATTGACGCCTGTCATGTCGTCGCGGAGGGCGACACTTCGGCGACATAGTGTGCGCAGGGTGTGACGGTCCACCCCCGTGCGGGCCGTCACGCCTCCCCAGGCCGGCGCGGCGGTCGACGGCGGCGTGGCCCCAACCACGCCACCTCCTCCGACGGCCGCCGCGCCTTCCAGCACGGAGGTGGAACGGGTGAGGGCCATCGCGCCACCCAGTGCCGACCCGGCGCTCACCCGGTGGCTCGCACGGCAGATCGTCCGCCAGCACACCGAGAAGCCCGAGCGGATCGACGAGGGCGCGATCCCGCTCCGGCAGCTCGACATCGCATCCCGGGCATCCGGCTGCGCCCAGTGCGGCGACGGCAACGATCCGACCTGCTGGATGCTCGGCTGGGCCCGCGCCGAACTGGCGCAGAAGCCGGGTGATCCCCGGCGCGATCTAGGGAGGTAGCAGTGACCAAACGTCCATACCCCTGCGGGACGTGCGGAGGCTCAGGAATGGTCATCGTCCGCCGCAAGTACGTCGACCCCAACGGCAAGGGCCGGACCGAAGAGAGCTACGAAGTCTGCAAGGCGTGCGGCGGATCGGGCACCAAGAGGGCGACAATCGGTGTGCCCGCCCCACTAACCTCGGGAGTGACCCTTGGAGCCGCACCAGGACCCTACCCCGGCCGTGATCGACGGCCCGGTGCCGAAATGCGGCGACTGTGACCGGCTGGTCTATCAGGAGGCGCTGGCCTCACGGCTGGTGGACGGGAAGCCCGGCGCCAAGGCGTACGAATGCCCGCACGGCCGCGGCTGGCACGTCATACCCGCGCCCCGATAGCCCAGCACTTGGATCCGCTCCGTCGTTCAGCCGACAGCGATCTTCCACCCCGAAGGGCTAGGTTCCCGCGGTGACCAGAAACTCCCGTGCGCCGCTCACCGCGGCTGCCGTCTCCCTTGTACTGCTCGCGGCCGCCTGTGGCAGCGACGCCCCGGTCGACGCCGAGCCCGCCGCAGCCGCCTCGGCGCCCGCCTCTACCACGCCCACCACCGCGGCGGCGCCGACGGCTGCGGCAACCAGCGCCGCGCCAGACTCATACAAGCTCGGCGAAAAGGTACTCACCACCGACGGCTACGTCCGCGCCACCGTCCTCGCCTACAAGCAGCCCGTCGCCACTGGCGCACCCAGGCCCGAAGAGCAGGCCGGCTTCGAATGGGGTGCCGCGCAGATCCAGGTGTGCGCCGCCAGCGCAACCCCCGTCGGCGTGAGCTCCGGGCCGTGGAAGCTGGTGTACGCCGACGGCGACCAACTCGAGCCCTCCTCGGTCACGTACGTCCACTTCCCCCAGCCGGAGTACCCGTTCTCGGAGACGACCCTGAAGCAGGGCCGGTGCGTGAAGGGGTGGATCACGTTCCCGGTGCCGGCGAAGCGGAAGCCGCAGTACGTCGAGTACCACCCGGAAGGTACGCCGCTGCCCCTCGACTGGCGGGTGCCCTAGGTTAGCGGCAGGACGATGACCTCGCGCGAGTTCTGGATGGTCCCGGTGCCGGACGTGACCCGATGCATCAGACGGACGTTGTAGCTCTCACCAGGCGTGAGGCCGTCCAGCGGAACGAAGCATCCGAAGCCGAGCTCATTGGTGCCAAATCCGTACAGCGCGTTTACATCGCTTGCCGCTAGGACAACCGTGCCCGATCCGACCGAGCTGCCTGTCCGGACCTCCGGCGCAACGATCGTAAATGCGTTCGTGCTGTTGTCCAGGTTGGCGCGCCACTCGATCAGCACTCGGCCGGTGGTCGGCGCGACGAACGCGACGCCGCATGTAGCAGACCCTGCGATGAAGCTTGTTGATGTTGGAGACTCAAGGCCCGTTACGATGGCGGAAACCATGGTCGGTACATCTGTACCGGTGATGACAGTTCCTGCCCGCAGTTCTGGCATCAGGCTCTCCTAGGCAACCGGCTCGACGTTGACGAACCGATCCTGCAGCGTTCCTGTGTTGGCGACGGCGGTGCGATGCATCAGACGGACGTTGTAGGTGTTGCCGGGGGTTAGCCCTGTAACCGGAAACGACGCTCCGGCAATACGCTGGTTTGTCCCGGCCGAGCTGAGTCTGGAGGCGTCGGTGGCAGCCCGGACGACCGAACCGGAACCGATCGAACCGCCGTCACGGACCTCGAACGACACGTACGTTTCTCCTGCTCCCGAGTTGGAGATCCGCGAGGAGACGTGCACGAGCGCCTGGCCGGAATCAGGTGCCACAAACACCGTCCCGCAGGTGGTCATGTCTGCTGTGGTGTACACGGTGCTTGTGGTTGTGTCAGAGGCAGCCTGGTTATTGGTCTCGGCCGAGTCTTCAAACCCGATAGGGCTTCCGGGTCGTCCACCCTGCGTCCGGGCCGGCCGCACCAGAAGAAGCCGGCGGGTGATGGAGGAGTTGCCGGCGTTGACGCGGCGATGTGCGAGGGTGACGTTGACCTGGTATCCGGTTGGCAGGAACGGGGTAAAGCCGTCGTACATGAACGACTTACCAACCCGGATTTCGCTCGCGCCAAAGTTCAGAATGGAACGTGCATCGTCGGCAGCAAGGAGTAGGAAGCCTTCGCCGAGCACCGAGCCGAGCCGGACGTTGAAGCTCATCATGGTGAACCCGGCAGCGTTGTCGTTGTCGAGCTGGCCCGCGATCGAGATGACGAAGGTACCGGTCGGCGGAACCGTGAAGACCACCCCAACCGGGTTCGCGTCCTCGATGTACGCCCCGCTCGTGAAGTTGCCGGTGGCTTCCCCTTCGGCCCACACGGCGGGAGGGAAGTCGCGACCCATCACGCGGTCTCCGGCTATGTCCTCGTCGTCGAAGACGTTGACGTCCGCGAGACCACGGACCGGCAGCGGATGCACGTGCACCTCAGCGCCCGCGGCGTGGGTCTTGACCACGCCGTTCGCCGAACGGGTGACGGTGAATGTCTGTGGGCTGGACGATCCTGAGATGTTGGTGACAGCCATCAGCTCGCCGCCGACCATGATGTTGAAGTCCACCGAACCCGTGACCCACAGTGGGCCGGTGACCGCGACCGTCACGTCCGTCTCGGTGGTGTCCAGGTCCTCGCCCAGGACCGTGGCGGCGGAGTCTCGGTGATTGATGAGGCCGCGGACTGCGACCTGGTACGGCCCGGCCGGCCGGCAGTTGAACGTGATCGTCCGGGTCACGTTCTCGATCCGCTCGTTGTACCCCTGCGCCAGCTGCTCGATCGGGCCGGGCTCCAACCAGGCCGGTGTGTCTGGAATCGAGAAGTAGTCGCCGATATCCAGCTCGTCCACCCGCGCGCTGAACTGGGCGGTGAACACCGGCCGGTGCGTGTCGAAGGTGATCAGGGGGTACCGCGCGGATCGCCACGTGCCAACGTGCCTGTTCCAGCGCGCGATATCGGGGAGCAGGCTGTCGTCGGCGATGTTGACGCGTACCGGCTTGTCGTATCGGCCGATCCCGTTGGGGGGATCTTGGACCGACATCCGGCCTTCCTCTTCCACCGACCGGTACTCCGACCCGGCTATCCTCGTCGCGGTCACGTCGTTGGCGTTCAGCAGGTCGTCGGGGTCCGGGAAGGGCTCACCGGTCAGGAACCCATCGACATACGAAAAGTCAGGCCCGGTCTGGTTCACGATGTTCTCGTGCATGCGCAGCACGAGACCGAAGAAGTGCCGCGCCTCGTAGATGATCCCGTGCTCGGCGTCCTCGACATCCTCCAGGTTTTGCAGCAGGGTAGCGGTCCGCTGTGCTCCCATGCGGACGTCGGACGGGATGTTGCCCTTGATCTCGCGTGCGACGCCCTCCTCGTCGCACAGGCGGCCGAATCGGGTCGTGGTCGTCTCGCCGAAGTGACCGACAACGGCCTGCTCGACACCGGCCATCAGGTCCTTGTCGTTGCCGATCATGATGTGGCAGACGGAAGCGCCGTCCATAGCGCCTGTCGGGGCAATCGCTAGTCCGGTAGGGGCGCCGACGCTGCTACCGGAGAACGTGCCGGAGAAGCTGTGGGTGCCCTCTATGCTTCCGTCGGCCTTGACCTCTTGGACCGAGAATCGGTAGTCGACGTCGGCGCCGTCCTCGGCTACGTCGAAGTACACCAGGGCGGTCTTGCCGTTCAGCTCCGCCCCGCCGTATCCGCTGTTTTCCGCGACGCTTCCGGCTTGGTCGAAGCCGCGCAGCCGTAGGTCGCCGCCGGTGCTGCCTCGGTACTCCAGGTACCACTTCCGGACGCTGGCGTCCCTGACGGTGGTGACGAGCATGATCGGTGTGTCGTCGGCCAGTCCGGCGTCGGGGAACTCCATCACCGCCATGCAGCGGAGTTGGCCCGTTTCGGGGCTGCTCAGGACGGGGACGTCGAGGTGGACGCCGTCGCCTAGCCGGATCATGGACGATGCGCCGGCGGCGGAGCTGCTGGATCCAAACTGCGCGGTTGTGCCTAGCACGTTGATGGGTGGCGCGCCGTTGGCCGAACCGATCTGGCTGGTGAACTCACCGTCCTCGCAAGCCCAGTACCCGATCAACGACGATGTCGCGTTGCGGGTGATGTACCTGTACAGGGGCGACTTGAGCGCGGCGGTGCCGCTGGAACCCAGCCGCCGCTTGATGCCCGCGCCCTGGATCGACTGCGTTACGTCGGCGCCGCCCGGCGCCCAACGGAGCGCACCGAAGTTCGGCACCTCGACATGCGCCCGGAACGTACCCGGGACGGCGAGGAACGAGTCGAACGCGGCCTGCAGGTTCGCGTTCGTGTTGCCGGTCTCCCTGCGGCTGGACACGCCGGCGTTCGTCCCCGTTGACAGGTCGTCGTCGGTCTCCGAGATCATCCAGGCGACAGGTTCGGAGTCGCTGATGTCCCAGGCTTTGGCGTAGAGCCTGTTGCCCTCGACGTATATCTCGATCGCGATCTGTGTGCTGGCCAGATTTGCGAAGGTGCCGATAGTAACCGGATTCCCGATCACGTCGCCGACGCCGCCTACGGTTTTCGATAGTTGCAGGTTGACTTGCCCGCTGGTGGCATACGACAAAAAGGCCGCATACCAGTTGCTGGTATCCGCGAGGCGCGCGACGGCGCGGGTCGTAGCGCCCGCGCCGGTCAAGGTGCCAACAGACAGGTTGGCTACGGTCCGGACGCGATGGTTTCGCTCGCCGACGTCGGCGTACGAGAAGTGGTTGACGTTGGTGGAGGCGTGCGTGTGCAGACCCTTGTTGCCGTTGAGGTCATAGTCGTCGGGAACGGTGCCGCCGCCGAAAATCCAAGTGAACGGACCACCGGCCCACGTGTTCGCCGCCGAACGGTTGAAGTCGTCTTCCAGCGCAGCGCTGTTGCCGAGGCTGACCCGCAGACGAGTGTTCGGACCTATGAGGCCGTAGTACGGGGACATCGGGTTGAGGTCGTTGAAGTCGCCGTCCGGGTCCTCAAGCGTCAGGTTGAGCGAGGTTACCGTCCGGCCACGCTCGTCCTTTCGGCCGCGGGAGATGCCGATCCCGGAGCCGCCGTCGCGGCGTACCCGGGTCGAGATGTTCCCCCACGTGCCGTCACCGAGCAGAACCTCTGTCCGGATCCCGAGAGGCGAATGCATCAGTTGCCCTCCCAGAACTTCTGCGAGTCGCCTTGACCTTGGGTCCTGATCGTGAACTTCAAAGACTTGATGATCTCGTTCATCACGGCGGTGTCCGCGCCGGGCGCCGGGCGGACCTCCAGCACACCACCAGACCAGCCGCCCATCGACCCGCCACCGGCCAGCAGCCGTTCAGTGTCCGGGTTGCTGTACACGTGAGCTCCGGGCGGCAGGTCGACGACCTCGCGGCCGTACTCGCCGACCAGCGTCAAGCCGGCCCGGGCGCCGCCAGACTGAGCCGAACCCGTGATGCCGCCCATGAACCGGCCGGTCGCCTCGGTGGCCTGCTCGCGGCGCACGTCGATGTCCACGATGGCGCGCAACCGGGCGGAGGTGAATATCTCGCGGGGGATGCCGGACAGGGTGCGCTTCCAGTTACGCACGTCCTCGTTGTCGCCGGTGAACTCGGCCCGCGTGTTCCGGGTCGGTGGGATGCCGAGGATCTCCGTGACGTACTCCTCCGCCGCGGCCTTCGACCCGAGCATCTGCGCAGCCGCGGCGACGAGCGCCCTACGGCTTTCCTGGTACGCCTTCTCGGCTGCCTGCTCCGCACCCTCGATGTCGCCGAGCGCAGCCTTGTCCTGGTAGATCGCATCCGCGTAGTCCAGGCCGGCACGCGCCAGGTCGAGCAGGATCTGCCGGTTGGCCCGGCCCTTCTCGGTGCCGGCGTCCAGGCTCTTGCCGTTCTCCTTGATCGACGCGGTCACGTCGTCGATGGCCTGCTGCCAGTTGATTGTGGCCTGCTCGACGTTCAGTTGGTCGTCGATCAGCTTCTGCATCTCCTCGCGGAAACTGCGGGCCGCGTCGGCGGCCGTGGCGAACGCCTCGGACGTCTCCTCCACCGGCTCGACCCAGCGGGCCCCTTCGATCTGCTCGTTGGCCTCGTACAGAAGGTCGATGAACATGCGGGTCGGGCCGGAGCTCAGGAAGTCCATCAGGTTGATGGCCACCTGGACCTGGTTGATCACCAGGCCGATCGTGTCCAGCACTGCATGCCACTCGTTCTCGTTCCGCTCGGCCGAGTCGGCGATGGCGGACAGCAGGTCCGCGAGATCCTGGCCGTACTCCGGTAGCTCCTCACCGAAGATGTCCACGAGCGGCTCGGCGGCGTCCACGAGGCGCCGGATACCGGGCAGGGCATTCTGGCCCAGCCCGATCAGACCGTCAGCCAGGGGGTCAAGGTAGGTGCTGGCCCGCCCAAAGATCGCCTCCAGTTCGGGTTGGATCGTGCGGAACCCTGCCTTGGCGCGCTCGATCGCGCCGAGCATGGCCGGCACGAAAGGCTCGGTGGCCTTGGTGAGCCCGACGCCGGCCACCCGTTGCAGGCTTTCCAGGCCCGCAGCCACCTTGGGGTTGTCCGCGGAGACGGCCGCGCCGATGCCGACCGCGCCGAGAGCGGCGCCCGTGGTGAGCGCCGTGACCAGGGTCGCGGTCACGGCCGGGGCGGCGGACCCGATGGCGGCCACCAGGTAAGGGTTCAGGGGCGCTCTGGCGATGAGGGGCCCCGCCCTGCCCACGAAGGACAGCGCGAACCCCCGGCCGCCATCGTCGCCCGCGTCCTTGAGCTGCTTGACCAGGCTGTCGCGGAACTTGGAGATCCGGCCCAGCTCGGCCTCCGCTTTGGACAGGTCCCCGAACAGCTTGGTGTCGCCGGTCTCCGCGATCTTCTTGCGGAGCGAGTCCACCACGCCCTGGCTTTCCTCGACCCGCGTGGTCCAGCTTTTGATCTGGTCCTGCAGCGGGTTGAGCGCCTTGGCGCCGTCCTGGCCGGTGCGGGTGAGGATCGCCTTCAGGCGGTCGCCGAAGGTGCGGCCCTTCTCCTCCGCCGATTTGAACCCGGCGGCGGAGTCGTCCTTGGAGGTGACCTTGATCTGGACTTCGTTATCCACCCTGCCCACCTCCCATCTCGACCAGCCTGATCATCTGCAGCAGTTCGGCGTCTTCGTTGAGTAGCTGGCTGGGCAGGCACCGGAACCGTTCACACAGGGCGAGGACGGTCCGGGCCCGCGCTAGCTGCCAGGGCTCTCCGACAGGGCTTCCATCGGAATCGACGCCACCTCCGACGGCCCGCCATCGGTCGACGGCTGCCCCAAAGGGTCGGAGACCCCGCTGACCGCCTTGACCCAGGCGCGGATCAGGTCCCGGCCCCACGTCCAGTCCAGTGCCCGCATCCCGTCCAGGGACATAGGCAGCGGCTTGCCGGGCGCGGTCTCAAGGTTCCACTCGACCAGCCGCGAGGCGAACAGCTCGTACGACCGGTCGCGCTTCTCGATCTCGTCGGCCGACATCACCGGGGCGATCCGCAGCCCGTCGAGGAACTCGCCGAAGTCGAGGGCCTCGCCGACGGTGAGGCCCTTGGCCAGGATCTTGACGCCCGCGTACTGCTCGCCCGTCAGGGACTCGTGCAGCTCGTATACGCGGGCGCCGACGACGACGCCCATCACGCCGAGCTCCAGGCCGGCACGATGCCGTTGGCCAGCACGAACGGCGCCGACCAGGTCAGTGACCCGTCCTGCGCGCGGTTGAGCTGGTAGTCGGTGACGTGGATGGTCGGCGTGTTGGTGACACCGAGGCTCTGCCCGGACACGGTGTACAGGAACTCACGCCCGGCCGTCTGGCTGGGCACGCTCTTGAGCACGTCGTGGACCTTGTTGGAGGCATCGTCGAAGACCCCGGCCATGGTGCCCGACAGGTCGGCCAGCAGGAGCAGCCGCTCGAACGCGCTGACGGCCAGGGAGGTGGCGTCCTGCACGCCGCGCGGCAGCGCGATCTGCAGCGAGGTGGTGTCGTCCTTGATGTCCCGTAGCGTGCCGCCGGAGTCGTCGACACTCCACGCGGTCCACCCGAGACCGGTCTCCTTAGCCATTACTGGCCTCCTTCACCCACGTCGGGGCGGGTGCCCCATCCTTGAACCTGATCTTCAGATCGAAGCCGGTCATCTCATACCGGAATGTCGTGGCGCCGTCGGGCGAGACGTCGAGCACTCGGCCCGAGACGCTGAGGCACTCGATGTCATCAGTGTCGTAAACCAGCGCCTGCCCGTTGACCACGCAGGCCATTGCCTTGGCCATCGCCTCTCCTATCCCTGCTGGATCCGGTCCCGGAGTCGGGACAAGCCCTCTTCGAACTCCTCGACGAACAGGCCCGGCTGCCGGTGCTGGCGGGTGCGTCCGGTCGGGTTGCCGCGCCAGTCGCCGTCACGCACCACGTACAGTTCCTGCCGTCCGGTGCGGACCTTGTGCGGCGCCTGGAAACACTGCTGACCGGGGCCGAACTTGAACGTGACCACCGTGCCGTTCTGCTCGTACGTGTACCGCCGGCCGCTGGCCTTGATGGCTGCCGCCCACGTCCTGCCCTGCTCCGTGGAGACGTCGATGCGGGACACCCACCCAGAGAGGAGGTGCCGGCATTCAACCTCCGCGCAGGTGGCGTTGCGCCAGTGCGTGGACAGCGGCGACCGCACCTCGAAGGTGCGGTAGGCGTTGGGGTTCAGCTTCGGGGCGATCCGCTGCCCGAAGGCCCCGTTGGGGAGCCTGCTCGTCACCGTGGTCTCGGCCATCAGAACGTCACCGGGCCCTCGTTCTTGACCGCCGCGACAACGAACTGAAGGTGGGTGAAGCCGGCCGACGTGGTCGTGACCACCCGCAGATACCGTTCGACGACCAGCGTCCGGCTGGTCTCGATCCGCTGTGCGCCGGGCGCCGCGGTGATCGCGGTGAACCCGCCGCCGGTCACATCGGACCAGTTGGTGTTGTCCCGCGAGTGCTGAAGCTTCACCGTCGCATCCGTACCGGTGAAAGCGACCACCTGCAGGTACGCCTGCAACCCGAACCTGGTGTCGATGGACAGGAACGCGGTGCCGTTGACCGTCCACACCCGCCCGGTCGCGTCGGTGATCCCGGACAGGCCCATGATCGGGTGCGCGACCTCGCTGCCGCCGATGCCGTCCGTGACCACGGCCTCATAGATTTTCCCGGCGAACAGGCCATCCGTGCCGCCGTCACGCGACCCGAGTTCCAGGGTGGCGGTGCCGGCGAAGATGGAGGTTGTCGCCCCGACCATCTGGGCGACACCCAACGTGGTCCAGGTGACACCGTCGTCGGAGGTGTAGAAGTTGGCCACCGCGTCCGATGCCCCGTCGTCGACGTCCAGGGTGGCGCGGACCCACTTCACGGCCCCGCCGGCCAGGGCGCTGAGGTCCGCGCTGGACGTCTCGGTGAGCGTCGTGCTGGTGCCGTCCGCCGACCAGGTCAGCGAGATCGCGCCGGTGGTGAGCAGGCTGAGCAGGTAGGACCGCTGGTTGCCGGTTGACAGGTACTTGGCGACCAGGCGTTGGTTTGCGGCGGGGGTCCAGTCATCGGGGGCAATCTTCACCCGGATGTCAAGGTCGCCGGTGATGTCCAGGGCGGCTGCGTCGGGGGTGTTGGCGTAGTTGCCGGAGCTGCCGGGCAGGCTCAGGAACGCGTTGCCCACGTCGAAGGCCACCCCGGTGCCGCTGGTTGCCCCGGTGTCGGTGCGGGTGCCGGCGGTGAGCAGGTCGCCCCACTCCAGCCCGTACCCGTTGGAGACGGTGGACACGCCGATCGTGAGGGCGCCGTCCTGGGTGCGGTTCGGGTCGTAGCCGATCTGCTTACCGACCATGCACGCGGCCGGGTTCCCGAGCGTCGATCCGTGCCGGTACAGCACGCCGGCGTCGGATCGCGGAAGCGCGGACAGCACAGGGTGCGCCCGGCCGCTGGACGGGTTGAAGTAGGCGGTGAAGTCGATGCCGCCGTCCTTCAGCGCCAGCCTGCGCTCGTACGCCTCTTGGGTGATGTCGGTGACGTCGAGGACCGAGCGGGGGCACGCGATCCGCTGGACGGCGCCGACGTCACCGGAGATGTCGTAGCCGCCGACCAGCAGGCCGGCCCCCATGCCGTGAGTCTTGCTCATGCGCTCTGCTCCCAGGCATCGTTGATGATCAGTGGAATGGTTATGACCATGACCCGGTACATGCCGCCCTGCGTGCCGCCGATCTGCAGGTAGCCGGCGTCCGCGCGCAACGCGGTGCCGCTCATGCCCAGCAAGTCCACGCAGCGGACCAGACCGTCGAGGGTGAAGTTCGCCGAGTAGGCGGCCATGAGGTCGTCGACCGCAGCCATGACGAGGGGGTCGATGTCGTCCTGCGGCTCCTGAACCATGTCCGACATGACCCGCAGGTTCATGACCACCAGGCCGCTCGTGCTCTTCAGGCCGCTCCCCACCGCCGGCCCGATGTGCTGAACCCATATCGACGCGGACAACCCCATGCCCGGGGCGTTCTTCGGCTCATGCTTCGCGACCCGATCGAAATGCCCGCTGGCCGCCGCGTGGCTGGCCAGCGCGTCGACCAGTGCCCGCGAGTTGATGCCCATCACCGGCCACCCATCCGCCGCAGATACAGCGGGAGAACCCGCTCGGCGATCAGGTGGGCGGTCGTCCCGAGCAGCTGCGCGGCACGCCGGTACAGCGCGTACCCCTTGAACCGGGTGGCCGCGTTCCGCTTGCTCACACCTTCGAGCCACGGTCCGTAGATCACGTCATCCCGCACGGTCCAGCCGCCGAACGTCCGGGACGCCTGGACGCCGCGGGCGAAGTTTCCCGTCGGGACACTGCTCAGGTACCGGAAGGACTTGCCGCCCACGTACCGGACGAGGTCCACACCCTCCTCCGCCACCTCGCGTTCGCTCTCAAGCAGGAAGGAGCGGACCGCCTCGCCTGCCCGGCGATCGAAGAGGGGCCCCTGCATGGTGGAGTAGCCGCCGATCATCAGACCGCCGCCGTCCTGGCCTTGCGGCCGTACGTGGTGCGGACGTCCTCGCGGACCTGCCGCAGCCCGCGACCGCCGGCCTCACGCTCGTTGTCGCCGGAGCCGACGGTGCGGGCGTACCCGGCGCGTTTCTGCAGGAGGGTGTTGATGGCCTCGGCGTCCGCCATCTCGGTCACAAGGGCGGGCGGCTTGTGCCGGACGATCGCCGCCGCCGTGTCGTGCGTGGCGGCGGTGGTGCCGAGCGCGCCCCGCTCGACGGTGACGGTCCGGGATGCGTAGATGGTGGAGCCGGTGTGCGACGCCAGAACGGACCCGTCCCACTGCCTTTTGACGATCAGGTTGTTGCCCGCGATGTCGACGATCCACATGCGTTCGCCGTCGAGGAGGATGACCTCACCGACGGAGAAAGCAGCACCGTTTGTGACCACCACGGTGACGTCGTTAATGCGGTCGGCGAGCGCCGATTGAAGGGTCTGCCCTGTCGTCAGCATCTGACGCCCGGTGACGATCATTCTTTCGTCGCCGACGCGCAGAATGTGACCGACACCAACGGCCGCCGCGTCCGTCACATCCACGGCGGTTTCTGTCGCGTCGAGCGCCTCCGCGAGCGCACCGGCCGGGACCTCGTCGACCGGGCAGCCGATGAACACTCCGGTGACCGCCACCGCCCGCTGAAAGGTAGGCCCACTGGTGAACGCGGCCGACGAGTCCAAGTCGATCTCGATCGACGTGTACGGCGGCTCGTCGAGGCCGTCGGAGCGGCGCAGGAAGTAGTCGCTGGGGGCGATGGTCAGCCCGCCAGCCACGAGAGTGGAGATGGAGGCGACCTCGTTGTTGTCGAGCCACAGCCGCCACGGGGTGGAGTAGCGGCGGTCGGGCCAGTCGAAGTAGCGGGTGCCGGTCCACGGGTAGAACCGCCGGTGGGTCAGACCCTCCACGGCGCGGGACGCCGACTCGATGGCGGCGTCGACCTGCGCGTCGGAGCGCGCGGTCTCTTTGTAGTCCAGCGCGGCTTTGACGGCCTCGCGGGTCGTGTACCAGATACCCATCCTGTGCCCTTGCTTTCTTGGCCGGTCCGCCAGAGCGGAGCGGGAGGGGGGATATGTAGTTGTCGGCGGCGCCTACAGGTCGGGGCGCCAGCCGTCGAACGGGCAGTACGGCTTGCCGTCGGGTCCCGGCCGCAGCGGCTCCCCGTCGTTCGGACAGTCGACCGGCTCGTCGCGTTCCTGGGTGAGGGCCTGCTCGTACTCCTCCGCATTGGTGCGCAGGAGTGACAGCAGGCCCTCGTACCCCATCTAGCTGCCCGCCTGCTCGGGGGCCGCCTTCTTCGCGGCTGCCTTCTTGACCGGCCGGGCCGGCTTGTCCTCGTCCCGCACGGCGTCCTCGCCGGGGAACTGGACGTTGCCAGCAACCGCCGCCAAGTCCTCCGACATCTGGAGCATCTGGTCACCGAGCGCCTTGCAACGCGAGTCGAGCTGCAATCCCAACTCGGCGTGAGCGCGGTCGTGCCGCTCCAGCAACTCGATGCGGTGCAGGGCGTCGCCGAGCACCTTGACTACCTGGCTGAGGTGCTGCATCAGGCTGCCACCACCGTCGCGCCGTCGACCAGCGGCACGTACGTGAGGTACCAGGTAATGGCGCCATCCGGGCTGGTGCCGGTCGTGATCTGCTCGATCGTGCCCGCCGCCACCTGGAAGAAGCCGCGGCCGGGCAGACCGACACCGATGGAGTTGGTCATGGCCGAACCGACAGCCGCGGGAAGAGTCAGGAGGTTCCCGGCTGGCGTGTCCGTGGTACCGAGGTCCGTCGCCGTGCACATGTCCGTTGAGGTACCGGTGGTCGGGTTGACGGTGAGCTTGACTGTGTTGGCCACCGTCATCGCGGTCGTAACGACACCGACCAGCGAGGTAACCACGACCAGACCGGAAACGTTGAACAGCGACTTGGTTTCCGCCGCGATCGTGTACGGCTTGGACGCGACCTTGCCCAGGACGGACTTGGTGAACGCCGCAGCCTCGTTGTAGACGGACACGTCACACCACCGACCGGGCGAGGTTCTCCGGCGCCCGCTGCACGAGCAGGTCGTGGACGATCGCGATGACCGGGTTGCCGCCGTCGTTGGTCAGCTCGACGCAGTTGTAGCCCGCCGAGAGCATGTCCGCGCCGACGTACAGGACCACCGTGTCGTTGGTCGTGTCATCGGTGAGGTCGAAGGTGTGCGACGCCGCCTGCGTGACCTTGGTCCAGGTGCCGCCGACACCAGGCCCCTTGTACAGCTTGGTGATCTTCGCGAGGTTCTGCTCCGACTGCCCGTCGATCGACTCCTTCAGGGTGATGATCTGGGAGCCGTCGTCCTCGAAGCAGACGAAGGTGATGCCGGCCGCGTCCTTGAGCGGGATGTGGATCCCACTCGCCTGCGCGACCACGTTGAAGACTCGGCCGAGTCCTTCCACTGTGGTTCCTCTCCGCCCGGGGCTTGACCGCGGTCTCCTGCCGGGCTGGTTAGGGCCTACCGGGGTACGGACTGGTCCGTACCCCTCGGCCGCGAGTTACGCGCGCTCGGCGAGCGTCACGTACGGAGACAGGGTCTTGGTGGAGCCGTTCGCCGGCGTGATCGCCGACTTCATCCACGGGCGACCGTCGACGCGCTCGATGACCCGGTAGACGATCATGTCGTTGCCGAACTTGTAGTGCTGGCTCGACTCGACCCGCATCTGCTGCCGGTCACCGACCAGGTAGTGGCCGAAGTCGACGAACGACAGGTCGCCCTGGTCGCCGACCTTGTTGACCTTCTCGGTGAAGTAGCAGGGCCGGCCGAGGATCGTCGCGGGCGGGCCCTCGACGCCGTTGTTCAGCCACACCGCGCTGCCGCCGGTGCCGACCGAGAGCGCCATGGTGGCCAGCTCGGGGAACGAGTCGATCGACGCGATCCACACCGCCCGGTTCAGCGACGACGGCAGCATCCGCGAGAACATCGCGATGACGTTCTCCCAGACGATCGTGTCCGCCGCCTGGCCCGACTCCTTCGCCACCGCGATCAGGGCGCTGTTGCCGGAGTGGAGCACGCCGAGCGGCTTGCCCACACCGTTCGCCGTCAGGAACGCGGAGTCCTCGAAGAACGTGATCGCCCGCGGCATGGCGTTGTCGACGAAGCTGCCGAACGCCTGCGGGGCGTCGGTGGGCAGCTCAGTCGGCACCTCGCAGTACGACACCAGCTTGTTGGCGCGCAGCACGATCCGGCCGAACTTCGCCTCCGACTCCGGCAGCGCCTCGGCCTCCTCGACCCACGTGCCGGTGATACCGCCGTACACGCTGCCCGAGTGGGTGGTCTCGTCCACGCACGGGAACGGCACGCTGGGCCCGTCCATGCTGATGACCATCGCCCGCGGCCGCACGAGGGACTCCTCAAGCGTGTTCTGCAGGATCTCGCTGCGCAGCTGCTCCGGCACGAGGAAGCCGCCGGTGGCCGGGTCGACCGTGGAGTAGTCGTTGCGGATCTTCTCCCAGCGGGCGCGGTCCTTCGGGCTCTTCTTGTGGTCCGGGACCACCGAGCGCAGGAAGTCGGACACCGACGCGAACTCGGAGTCCAGGGCGGCGCCGATCGCCTCCGGGTTGTAGGCGGCGCCCGCACCGGTCACGGACTTGCCCGCGCCGAGGTCCAGCTTCGACCGGTTGGACAGGGTGGTGCCGTTCTGCTTCAGCATCTCGGCCACGACGATCTGCGACTGCTCGCGGATCTGCGCCTCGATGACCTCGCCGTTCTTGGCCATCTGCGCGCTGGCGTACTTGCGGATGAACTCGCCGAGGCTGGCGGGCGTCTTCGCGATCGCCGTCAGCGTGGAAGTGTCCGAGAGCATGGCCTCCAGCTCGGCCGCGCTCGTCGGGATCGTTGGTGCGGTCACGAGTGGAACGCCCCCTTCATCATCTCCGCGAACCACTCGGGGTCCACGAGGGAAACGGTGTCTTCGACCAGGTCCGCCGCGAGTGTCGGCCCGCCGGTCTGGTCGTCCTCTGCCGACGCCGCCAGAGGCGCCGTGAGCTTGTTGTCGGGCTCGTCGCTGTCGTCACCCGCGACGCGGTCAGCGAGGCCCTTCTCGACCGCTTCAGCGGCCGTGAACCAGGTTTCGGCGAGCATGGCCTCCCGCCACTCCTCGACGGTGCCGCCGGCCCGGTCGGCGTAAATCTCAGCGATCGTCTGCGACAGCGAGTCGAGCAGGTCGGCCATCTCCCGCATGTCCTTGGCGTTGCCGAGGCAGCCGCCGGACGCGTCGTGGATCATCAGCCGGCCGGCCTTCTCCACCTCGATCTCGTCGCCGGCCATCGCGATGAACGAGGCAGCGGAGGCGGCCAGGCCGTCCACGATGGCCACCACGTGCGCCGGATGGTTGACGAGCGCGGCGTGGATCGCCACACCGTCGAACACCTCACCGCCCGGCGAGTTGATGTGCAGCATGATCTTCTGCGCCTTGACGCCGCGGAGCTCCATCACGAAGTCGCGGGCAGAGACACCCCAGCCGCCGATCCGGTCGTAGATGAACACCTCGACCGGCTCGTTCTTCTTGGCCGCGTTGGTGATGCGATACCAGGACTTGCCGCCGTCGGTGGGGCGAGCGGCACTCACCCTCTCCTCGACCTGGGTGGCGAGGTTGACGAGCTTGGCGAGATCAACCGTCATTGCGGCGTCCCCTCTTCACAACCCGGCAGCGGCAGTTACCGCGGCCCTCGCAGTGCCGGTAGCCGGACCCGCCCGGGTAGTCCCGGTAGGCGGCGGCCCTGTTGCGGTACGTCTTGCCGTCGTTGTCTTCGCACGGCTGGCAGGTGTCGTCGTCGACCCGCGCGACCGCGACCCATCGCATGGCGTTCTCCGGCCGGCCGTCGTCGGGCCCGTCGTCCTCGTCGTCCCCTGCGGCTGGCGCCTGCACAGGCTGGGGGGCGCGGACCCGCATGCGGGGCAGGCCCACCACGTCTGCCGCGTCATCCGGGTCCGCGCCAGCGGTGACGAGCGTCGCCCACGCGCTCGTCTTCGAGTCCCGTGCGGCGTTCTCTGCCTCCTCGTCAGGGGGCACGGGGTTGCCGTACGCGAACTCGACACCGCTCCCGGTAGAGCCGAACAGGGGCAGGAAGTCGTTGTTCAACGCCTGCTTCCACCGGTCCAGGCGGGGCACGGTGGCCGACTCGGCGAACCACGCCTTGGACGCCTCAGCGGTCGCGCGGTTGACGTCGTCGACGTCGCCGAGCGCGAACTTCGCGATGCCGTAGGCTTCGCGGATCATGTCCCGGGACAGGATCCGCAGCTCGGTGAGCTGCATGTCCCGGTTGGTGTACTTGCGGTCGATCCACTCGTAGCCTTCGAGGATCGCCACCCGGTGCGCGCGGGACACACCCTTGTGCTGCTCGTTCCACCGCTGCCGCAGCTGGTTCCACTCGTCGTCGTCGAGCCGACCGTCGGTCTTGATCATGCCGCCGGGCTCGGCCGAGTTGAGGAAGAAGTTGCGGTTCCACTGCGCGGCGAGGTTCGCCGAGTCGACGTCCCGTAGCGCGGCCTGGATCGCACCCAGCCCGCGGTACGGGTCCTCGGGGTCGGGGCGGCGGATCTGGATGACCTCGTCCAGGTCGAGCGGGATCCGCTGCCCGTCGGGCGACTTGTAGATGTAGCCGACGAGGAACTTCTCCTTGGACGGCACCGGGTCGATGCGGTCGGGGCGGATCGTCCACAGGCCCAGCGGCAGCCCGCGCATCCGCTCATCACGCTCGACGAGCAGCCACGTCTCGCCGGTGAGGTCGAAGTGCTGCTGCCCGGCCTCCACCAATTCCTGTCTGGTGAAAAAGTCGGACGGCTTGTTCCAGATCCGCAGCGCCAGGTGGTCCTTGACGAGCACGACGCCGGGCTGCTCGCAGATCGGGCACACCTTCGTGGTGTCGATGCGGGTGCGGTGCATGTGCCAGTCGACGGCAGCCGTGGAGGTGGCCAGCCGGTCCACGATGGAGAAGACGGTGCCGTTGCCGGACATGGCGGCGAGCTGGCCGCCGCGGTCGCGGGTCTGCGCCAGGCCGACGCCGACGCCCACGGTGTAGTCGTGGGAGACGTACGGGACCGGAGACCGGTTCGTGATCGAACCGACCGCGTCCACGACCGTGCCGAGCAGGCTCCTCACCGGCGCCTGCCCGCGTACTCCAGCCACAGCAGCGACACACCCGCAGCGGCGTAGCCGGCGAGGTGGTGCGCCTCCCAGATGGCGTAGTCGACGAGGCCGAGACCGCCGGCGGTGTAGGCGAAGGTGCGGACGCCCTGCCAGGTCGGCAGCTTCTCGCCGAGCGCTTTGACCAGCTTCACCACGATGGGCGGCGCTGGGCGCTTGGACAGCCGCTCGGAGCGGCCGGTGCGCCAGGCGTCGGACAGCGTCGTCATCGGGTCTCCTCACAGCCACCGGATCGAGCCACGGACCTTGGCGTCCCGGTGCGCGACCATGTAGCGGGTCGCGTCCATGCCGTGGTCGTTGACCTTGGCCGGCTCCTCCTTGAGGTCGCCGGAGTTGCCGGGCTTGACCGCCCACACGTAGCCGGGGAACTCCTCGGCCGTGCAGCACGGCTTGCCGGCGTCGTCGAGCGCCTGATCCCGTTCGACGAGCGCGCCGGCGCGGAGGAACAGACGCGGCTTGTCGTCGCCGGCCGGCTTGAGGCGCACCTGCACGTACTGGATGCCGTCGGACACGGTCTTCTTCGCTGGCACGGTGGCCAGGCCGAGGTGGCGCTCCAGGGTGGCGCGGTCTTCGGCGTCGTGGTCGCAGATGACGGCGCGCGGGCGGGGCCCGGTCCAGATGCGGCCCTCGTGCGCGCGGCGCGGGTGCTGGTCGTGGTGCACGGACTTCGGGTCGAGGCGGCTGACTTGGTCGAGGATGGTGACGGCGTGGTCCTCGACGAGCCGCTGCGTCCGGTACACCTCCCACTCCAGCCACAGCCGACCGTCGGGGTCCTCTGCCCAGCACTGGCAGACGAACGGGTTGGTGTAGCCGAAGTCGACCGCCCAGTAGCGCGGCCACGCCTTCGGGATGACGGTGCCCTTGGGGATGACGTGGACGCCTGGGTCGAACCCCTCGTAGATGATGCCCTCGGCGGCGGCCCAGATGCCGTCGCGCAGCCGTAGCCGGCGCACGCCGGTGAGCGCGTCGAGGCGGCCCAGGTACTCGCGTCCCTGCGGGGTGGGGGTGCCGTCGGCGTTGACGTACGCCGGGTTGTCGACGTGCCGTGAGGTGAGCAGGGTGAGCGCGCCGCGGTCGGCCCGCTTCTTGATCCAGTGGGTGGGTGGGCCCGGGTTGGTGGCGAGGATCTGCTGCTGCCACGACAGGCGACCGTGCCGGAGCCGGGTGGCGAGGGTTTCCCAGTCCGTCTCGGTGAACTCGATGCCCTCGTCGCAGAATACCAAGTCGTACTCCGAGGACAGCACCTTCTCCGGCTTGTCCATGCCGCCGACGACGATCGTGGACCCGTTGTGGTAGCGGTAGGAGGCGGCCTCGCGGGTCGAGCCGCCGTACCAGCGCAGGACCCCGGCGGCAATCGCTTCCTTCGCGACCTTCTCCTCGAACGTGACGAGGGTGGTCGCGCCGAGGCTGACCGCGGTCTTCCGCATGATCAGGCCACGGATGCCGGGGTTCGCCATCGCAGCGAAGTGGAGGCGGAACAGGCACGCCATGGACTTGCCGGTGCCGGCCGAGCCGACCATGGCGACCTCGGCATCACGGTTATGAAAGAGGGTGCGCGCCGCGCCGCGCGGCTCGTACCGCACCGTCTGCACGACCGGGCTCTCGGCCACTGCGGCGGTCACCGGTGCTGCTCCGGATCGACGCCGACGAGCTCGTAGCGGACACCGCCGCTGACCTCGGTACGCGTCGGCGCGTCCAAGCCCAGCAGCTTCCGCACATCCGCTGAGAGCAGCCGCGCCTGGTTCATCGCCGCCAGCCGGCCGGCGTGGTCGCGGACGACCTCGTTCGTCTCCGGGTCACGGACGATGTCACCGTCCTTGCCGGCCACAACTGGGGACGGCTTCGAATGCACGACCTCCATCGCCTCGCGGCGCAGCTGGTCAAGGAACGCAAGCTCACGCTCGGCCCGCTCCTGACGCGTCTCCTGCGGGATGGCCTCCCGCATCCGCTTCACGATCTGCGAAACCCGCGTCTGCGTGACCCCATGCTCAGCGGCGATCTCAGCCTGCGTCGCCCCCTGGCAGTAGGCGGCCCAGATCGCTTGGTTCCGGTCGACGGATTCGCGGGTCATCTGGTCACCTCCCGGGCGCGTGGCGCAGAAGCGTAGAAGAGTGTTGCGTCGGTTTCTGCGTCGTTCTGCGCCAAGTATGGGCGCTAAAACGGGTCTTGACAACGCCAAGTTGGCAGTGTCAAGACCCGCGTTGAGCTGTGTCTATGCGGTGCCGGTGGCCCACTGGATGATGACGACGCTGACGGAGACGGCGAGCAGCGCGATGTAGGCGGCGAAGAGGTAGTTGGCCCAGCGTGGGCGGGTGTTGAGCTTGGCGATGGTCTGCTGGGCGGCGGCGATGGCCTGTTCGATGGCGGCGCGCATGTTGGCCTCGTGGGCGTCGAGGGCGGCGCGGGTGGATTCGGCTTGGGCGGCGGCGATTTCGGTGGCGTTGCGGAGGTCGAGTTGGCGGA
This sequence comes from Phytohabitans maris, assembly GCF_031085175.1. GTDB lineage: Bacteria > Actinomycetota > Actinomycetes > Mycobacteriales > Micromonosporaceae > Phytohabitans > Phytohabitans maris. The sequence goes on along the minus strand of NZ_JAVHUY010000053.1, from coordinate 43,592 downwards.
TCTCGCGGCGGAGGGCGTCTCTGCGGGTGCGGTGGTCGCTGTCGATGATGTCGTCGCGCTCCGTCGGGGTGACGAAGGTGGGGTGCTCGGCATCGATGGGCGTTGTCACTGTGGTGCTCCATTCCGATGTGTGTTGGTTGCTGTCCCGCCGACCTGTCCCGTCCGTCCCCACCCTTGGTGGGGACGGGGACGGACGGATCGGGATAGGTGCTGTCCTGTCCGTCCGCGACCTGTCCGGGACAGGTGGTCACGCCGTTGACCTGCGGTTACGGCGTCCGTTGTGGTCGTCTGTCCTGATACGGACAGGACAGACAGTGAGGCGGTAATCGGGCGTATGCCTTGCGGACAGACACAGTCGGCATTCCGTCGGGCTGAGGGATCGACGGTCATGCGAGGCGTCCGTCCCACTCGGCGCGCACTTTGCGGATCTCCTCAAGCGGGTAGTCGAGGATCTCGGCGACGTGCTCGGGGGTGGAGCGGCCGAAGACGCAGTTGACTTCGTGGCGCATCTCGCCGGGCAGCAGCCCGCAGGCGTGGCACCGCCGGATCGTGGCCCTGAGCGCCTCCACGCCGTCCATGAGGGTTTCGCCCTGGGTGGTTTCCTCCGCGCGCTTCTTGCGCAGCTTGAGCGCCTCGGCGAGGAGGTTGTTGTTGGCGCTGATCTTCAGGCCCTTGTCCTTGATGAGGGCGCGGACCTTGTCTCGGCCGAGGTCGAGCGGGACGCCGGCGGCGTCGAGCTGGTCGGCGACCTGGGCGGCGGCGATGAACTCGCCGGGGGCGGCGTCGCGGCGGGTGGGCTCGTCGGCGAGGACGTGGGCGGTCGCGCCGGGCCGCCACTGCTCGCCGACGATCTCGCCGAGCCTGCGCAGGCGGTAGTAGGAGCGGCCGATGCCGTTGCGGGTGAAGGTCCGCGTGAGGGTGAGGGTGTCGTTGTCGCCGTTGCGGAGCTCCCAGACGGTGTCGATGTCCTGCGACTTCGCCGACGAGCCGCGTGACCCGCGTTCGTGGTCCTTGCCGAAGTGGTCGATCCGCACCGACGTGATCCCGCGCGCCTTGAGGTGCTTCGTCAGCAGGCGGTACATCGCGAGCCACGGCGCGGACGAGTTCTCCTCGTCGGAGATGACACGGCTCACCGTGTCGAGGTAGACGATCTCCGGCTGGTAGCGGTCGACGTCGGCGAGGAAGTCGGCGGCGCCGCCTTCCGTGTCGAGCGGCCGGTGCGCCGGGAACGACAGGTACGCGAGGTTGGCGAGCGTTTCCGGGGTGGCGCCGAACGAAACGAACCGGGACTGGATGTCCTGCTGCCCGTTCTCGTGGTCGACGTACATGACCCTGCGGGCCCGGTACTTGGTGTCGCCGAGGAAAGGAAGGCCAGCGGCGTCGCGCCACGCCATCTCCTGGCAGAACATCGACTTACCGGCCTTGCCTTCGCCGACGACGGTGACCTGCTGCCCTTGGGAAAACAGCCGGCCAGCATGCCAGTCGGGCGGCGGCATTTCCTGGGTAAGGAACGTTGACCAGTCCAGGGGACCGACCGGGTCGACGGTGCTGGCCGCGGCCTCCTCCGCCTGGACGCGTCGCACCGCCTCGCGGTTCGCCTTGTGCCACATGGTGCGTTCGACGAGGAGGCGTCGGTAGGCGCGCTGGTGGGCGTCCTCCTGGTCTTGCGCGGCCTGGACTGCGGCCTCGGGTGTGTCGGGCACGGTCACCTTCTCGGGCCGCACGAGCAGCGTGGGGACGCCTGCGGCTTCCAGGGCTTCCCACGCTGCTTCGTGGTCGTAGTCGTTCATCAGGCGGCCACCGGGGCGCGGGCGAGCACGCCGCGGACCGCGTCGGCGAACCGGTGGTGGCCGAGCCGCTTGAGGAGGTCGCGGGCGTCTTCGCCGGGTTCGGGCATGAGGATGTGCCGGGCGAGGCCGGCCCGTTCGAGCTGGGCGAGCGCGGCTAGGCCGGCCTGGTCGTGGTCCGGGATCACGATCACGTTGGGATAGCCGCCGAGGATCCGGGACAGACGTCCCGTCTGGACGGTCCACGCCGACCCGGCCCACGTGACGCCGAACCAACCCTTGAGGCTGTCGACGCTGCTCTCCGACTCGGTCACCAGCACGGGTTCGTTGAGGCCGACCGCCTGTAGGGCCGCCCGTTCCTGGTAGAGCGGCATGCTCGCCAAGGTGAGGTGGCCGAGGCCGGGGATCCGGGCGCCGGAGGGCAGCACCCGCTCCCACCGCAAGTCCTTGCTGCCGTTCCGGGCACGCCACCGCTCCAGCACCGCGACCCCGTAGTCGTGGACGGCCTCAAGCCTCATGCCGCGGGTGGCGGGGTGCCGGCCTGCGTCGGGGTCGAGGGGTGGGAACTCCACCTTCAGCCCGACCTGCCGCACGTACTCGGCGGGACTGACCGGCGGCGGCCGGAACATCCTGTACCGGGTGAGGTGGAGGGCATCGAGCACCTGCTGCGTGGAGCAGCCGCCGAAGCAGCGTGGCGCCCAGCTGCCCTCCTCGTGCGGGACAATCGACAGGCTCGGCTTCGCGTCCTCGTGCGAGACGCACTGCCGGACCCGCTTACCTCGCGGCTGGGAGCCGACCTCATCCAGCAAGGCCAGCACCCACGCGAACGCTGTGGTCACCGCCACCACCTCCGCGACTCGGCCACGATGGACCTGCACAGGCTGGCGGTGAACTTGTCGAGCGCCTCCTCGCGGTCGTCGCCATCAACGCCGAGGTGGTCGAGCGACGCGGACAGGTACGCGAAGGCGTGTTCGGCGTGGCACGTGATTGCGTAGTGGATCTTCATGGCCATCTCGCCGGCGACCATCGCCGGCGTGTCCGGGATCCGGACCTCTTCCCCGTTCACGTCGCCGCCTCCGCCATGCGGAGAAGGGTCTCGGCGTGGCGGACGAGCGCGCCGAGGTCGGCGTTGTCGGCCTCGCTCCGGCGGAGTTCGAACAGCCCGTCGAGGTCGGTCTCGTTCTGCATGATCCAGCGGCTGTACCACGGCGAGTAGCTATTGTTGATCTTGAAGTGGGGGTCCGAGGTCGCGAGCGCGATCTCCCACCGCACGCCCGAGAACATCGTGTCGATGCCCACGGTGCGTCGCCCGAACCGCCCTATCCACGTCCGCGCCCGACCGCACAGGGCCTCGTACACGCGAGGGTTGCGGACGTGGAAGTGCGCCCAGCGTTCGCCAATGGAGAGGGGCACCCCGCCGAGCGCGTCGTAGATGGTGCCCTGCTCATAGTCAGACACGAGGGGGTTCCTCTCCACGCAGAATCCGGTCGAGGCCGTCCCGGAGGTCGATGCCGGTCGCCTTGTGCGCCACCGCCATACAGGGCGCCAAGATGTTCTCCGTGACCATCCGGAGCGCAGCCGAGATTACGAAGGAGTAGGTGGGATCGTCGTACTTCTCGACGGCCTCGGCGGTGATCGCATCCAGTCGCTCCGGGTCGTCGCACGACAGCGCCATCGCGGCGCCGAGCTTGGCGCCCTCCTCGGTCAGCAGCGCGAGGTCGACTACGGCCTTGGGCGTGCCGTCGTCGCCGACCACGATGTACGTCTCGTCGCTCACCGGCCGGCCCCCAGCTCGTCGAGGGTGGCCAGGATCTCGGCCCGCTCCGCCTGGGTCTTGGCCTTCGCGGCGGTCAGCGCCTCCATGTCGACCCACGTCTCAAGCGCGTCGCGGAGTTCCCGCTCCAACTCGTCCGGCGAAAGGGCCTCCGCCTGGACCGTGTCGGCCATGGCCTCGCCGCGCCGGTCGGTCGTCTTCTGCGGCGCGGTCTCCAGTGCGTACCGCTCCGTCTGCTCCGGTGTCACGGCCACCCGTACGAACGTCGGCGCGATGTCTCCGGGCTCGATGTCTCGGAAGAACGCGGTGACGTCTTCAGCGACCGAGTCCAGGATGGAGAGCCCGGACGGGTCGTGGTCGCCGATGTGGAGGACGGCGGTGGGCGTGTCGCGGTTGGCCATCCGGCGGGCGGCCTCGTACTTCGCGGTGACGCTGTCGAAGCCGCCGGAGGAGTAGACGTTGACGCCGTACTGGTGGGCGATCCGGGCGACCATCGGCACCATGCCGGCCGCCTCCACCCACAGTTCGACGGTGATCCGCTGGCCGTCGGTGGGCTCGTGCTTGTAGGCGCCGGCGGACCCGCGCACCGTGGTCCAGAAGTCGGCGGGCGAGTCGTAGCCCCACGTCGCCTTGACCGTGGTGCCGTCGTCCCGGATCGCCGACATCGGGATGCGACGGGCGCGACGGGCGCGGTTGAGGAGTTCGCACAGCCGCTCGTACGCCTGCTCCGTCTTGCTGTAGCCGGCCGACCCGACCAGCCGGTAGAAAAGCTGCCGGGCGGTCATCGGAAGGTGCCGGTCGTACTCGGCGAGTACGGCGTTGATCTGGTCGAGGAGCACGAGCGTGTCGGGGCGCGGTGCCCACTCGGCGAAGCCGCGCGGCCGGGTGCGCTTGTAGGTGCGCCCGGAGACCGTGGTGGTCATCGGCCCACCGTCGTTCTGGCGACGGAGAGCAGAGCGGCCTCGATCAGCTTGGCGTACCGGAGCGCCGCGCCGCTGTGTCGGGTGCCCTTCGGCGGCTGGTCCGTTACAGTGGACATTAGGACTACGCCCTTTCGGTTGTTGGTTGCGGGACGGGTGAACGGGTCGACGCGGGCAAGGCGTCGGCCCTTTTTGCTGATCAGGTTCGGCTGACCACGGAGCGGTCGCCGGGCTTGCTGCTGGTCGACTTCTTGTGGTCGATCCAGCGGTCGACGTCGGCCCAGTCCCACCGCAGGCGGGTGCCGACCTTCGTCGCGGCCGGCGCGAGGCCGGCGTGGCGCATCTGAAGAAGCGCAGCCGGCGTGATCTTGAGAAAGCTCGCGACCTCCTCGGTCGATGCGAGCGGCTCTCGGGTGGCAGTCTTGGACACGTCCCCTCCACGGACTACGGATAGTCCACAGCGACTAGAAGAAGTCGTTGCTGATCCAATTCTGTCTGAGGTTGCCTTAGTCAGTCAAGTCCGCCTACTATTCGCCCATGACTAGCCCCGACCCGGTGAACATCCACCTAGGCCGGAACGTGCTCGCCCGCCGTAAGGCGCTGAACCTCAGCACGACCGCGCTCTCCGACCGGCTCGGCGAGGCTGGGCGCCGGATCGCCCAGTCGTCCATCTCGAAGATCGAGCAGGGCACGCGCAAGGTCGATGTCGAGGACTTGATGGCGCTCGCAGCCGCCCTGGAGACCACGCCCGACCGGCTCCTCATGCCGGACCGCGCCAACAACGAGCCGGTCGAGCTGACCCCAGCGATCACGGTCATCGCCGCGCAGGCGTGGTACTGGGCCCGCGGCCTACTCCCCCTGCCATGGACGTACAAGGGCGACACACGCAGGCCGATCGAACGGGCGTTGGAGTTCCGCCGCAACGCAGCCCCGGGCGACCGCCGCATCACGTGGGAAACGCCGCCGTACGAGGCGGTGGAGGCCCTGCTCGTCAACGTCGAGCGGATGCTGGACCTGCTCATGACGGACGACGGCGTATCCCTGATGTGGCGGGCGACCGGCGACCCGGACAAGCCGTATGCCGGCCCCGAGGCATACGACCGGCCGGCGATCGCCCGGCAGGCGGACGGCGTCGGTCGCGGGCTGGCCCGGGTTAACGAGTTGGTCGACGACCTGCTCCGCAAAGCCCTTCGGTTGATGCCGAAGCTGTATCGGGTCGAACACCCGGACCGGAAGTTCACCGGCACAGACCACGGCGTGAAGTTCGGCCCGGGCGGGCTGGCCGCCGTGCGCACGGATCTCGCCGAGGCGTTGAACTACTTCCGGGCGGCGGGCTACGTGGTGGAAGAGGTCGACATCGAGGAACGGCTAGTGATGCTGAAAGCCAAGGCCGCGCCGACGTTCGAGGAGACGGTCACACCCAGGACGCTCAGGGCGTTCGGCGATCTCCTCAACCAGGCGCTCACACCCGAGGTGTCCGATGGCGAGCGTTAACAGGGATCCGACGCGCAAGCGGACACCGTGGGTGGTTCGCTGGCGCGACGAGGCCGGCACCCTACGGAAGAAGGGCTTCGGCCGGAAGATCGACGCCGACCGCTTCCGCGCCGAAGTCGAGCACAGCCTTAACGTAGGCAGCTACATCGATCCGAAGGGCGGGAAGCGCACCTTCCGGGACTGCGCCGAGGAGGTCCGGAAGTCACTCCCCCACCGACCGAACACGGCCAGCCGGTGGGAGTCGAGCCTGCGGCTCCACGTCTATCCCGCGTTCGGCGAGAAGCCGATCGGCTCCCTCCGTCCGACACGCATGCAGGGGTTTGCCACCGACCTCAGCACCCGCCTCAAGCCGGGCTCCGTCGCGCAGGTCATGGCCGTCGTCGGCGCCGTCTTCAACTCGATGGTCAAGGATCGGGTCATCGGGTCGAACCCGTGCAAGGGCATCACGCTCCCGGAGATCGAGGACGAGGAGATCATCCCGCTCACCGTCGAGATGGTCGAGGCGCTGGCTGATGCGATCGACCCGAGGTACCGCGGACTCGTCGCCGTCGGCGCGGGCCTCGGTGTCCGGCAAGGTGAAGGACTCGGTCTCGAAACCCACCGCGTCGACTTCCTGAAGAAGAGGCGGGTGCGGATCGAGCAGCAGGTCCAGCCACTCACCAAGGCGACGGTCGCGGTCGTGCCGCCGAAGGTCAAGGCGGCCACGCGTTGGGTGCCGGCGGCCGACGCCATCCTGATGGAGTTGTCCGCGCATCTGGCCGCGTACCCGCCCGTCGAGGTCGAGGTTGAGGACCACACTGGCCCCAAGCCGAAGACGCGCAAGGCGAAGTTCGTGTTCTCCACTCCGGACGGGATGCCGCTGGTCCGGTGGTGGTTCAACGACCACGTTTGGCTCCCGGCCCGGGCCGCGGCTGCGGCGGCGTTCCGGAAGCGGGCCGCCGAGGAGCGGGACCCAGACCGGCGGGCCGAACTTGAGCGGCAGGCCGAGCAACTGGCTACGTGCGGCTACCACGATCTCAGACATTTCTATGCATCGCTCTTGATCAGAAAGGGGCTCAACGTCAAGGTCGTGGCGGCCCGACTCGGGCACGCCAACCCAACGGAGACATTAAGGACATATACGCACTTATGGCCCGATGATGAGGACCGCAGCCGCGAGGCGATCCAGGACGTGTTTGGGCATGATCAAATGGCTGATGTGCCCAGCATGCGCCCAAGCGTGGGGGCGTGATCTATGTTGTCGCTGGTCAGGGCGGGTGCGGATGGCTCTACCACCATTCGCTCTTCGAATGAGGCGTCCCGCCGGGGTGATCCCGACGGCCCCGCAAGACCGGCCGGACAAACCCCTGGAGCCGGGGTGGTGGCCTGTGGTTGAGGGCGGGCGATGGTTTGGCCCGGTCCGCCTCAGCTGTAGACCGCATGCGCGGGGTCCCCGGGGAAACGTGGAGCGCAGCGGAGCGTTTTCTTGGGGTGCATTCCCGCGGGCACCGCTGCGGCCGGGGGCGAGCTTGCGCTCGCCGAAATCCCCGGCCTCCGCTGCCGACTCCGCGACACAAGCCCCCGGGCGACCTTCGCGGTCACCGTCCGCGGCGTGTGCGTGGCAGCCGCACGCACAGACGGGGCAGCTCCAGAGCCTCCCGCACACACACCCGCCCGCCCGGCGGCGGCGCGGTGGTGAAGTGTCGGCCAACTCGACGCTGAAGCCCTCTAGTCTTCCACCATGCGCATGCGCCCCTACCGCGACGCCGACCTGCCGGCGCTGCAGGAGGCGGTGTCGGGGTGGATCGCCGAGGCGGGCCGGTGCGGACAGCCGTGGGGAGGTCGAAAAGCGCGCTAGCCCGCCCGCGGAAACAGGGGGCGCGGGTCGGGGAGGCGGCCGTCCACCGGCGTGCACTGGGCGGTGACCCGCGCGGCCGCCTCGGGCAGAAACGGCGCCAGCAGCTCGCCGACCGCCTGGCAGGCGGCCAGTAGCACGCCGAGGGCCCGGTCCAGCGCGGCGCCGTCGGTGCGCGCGAGCTGCCACGGGCGCGCCTCCTCCACGTACCGGTTGGCCTCCTCCACCACGCGCCACACCGCCGCCGTCGCCAGCCGAAAGTCAAAATCCGCCAGCGCCGCGTCCAGCCGCTCCGGGGCCGCGCGCCACGCGGCCACCAGCGGGTCGGCCTCATCCACCTGGTACGCCGAGGGAGCCCCGCCGCGATAGCGGTGCACCATGCTGACCACCCGGTTGACCAGGTTGCCGAGGTCGTTGGCGAGATCGCGCTCGTAGCGCTCGGTCAGCCGCGCCACCGTGAAGTCGGCGTCCCCCACCCGGGGCACCTCGCGCAGCAGCCACCAGCGCACCGCGTCCACGCCGAAGCGGTCCACCAGGGCCACCGGGTCCACGACCGCGCCGGACGACTTGCTGATCTTTCGCCCGTCGGCGGTCAGGTAGTCGTGCACCAGCACATCCGTGGGGAGCGGCTCGCCGGCCGAGAGCAGCATCGCCGGCCAGTACACGGCGTGGAAGCGGAGCACCCCCTTGCCGACCAGGTGCACCCGCCGGTCGCCCCGTACCCACCAGCGGTCGTACTCCGTACCCGCGGTGCCGTAGTCGAGCGCGGTGACGTAGTTGCCCAGCGCGTCCCACCACACGTAGACGACCTGGTCCGGGTCGTCCGGCACCGGGATCCCCCAGCCACGGGCGCGGCTCTGCGAGCGGGAGATGCTGAAGTCCTCCAGCCCGGCCTCGACGAACGCGAGCACCTCGTTGCGCCGCGCCGCCGGCTCGATGCGCAGCCGCCCGCTCCGGACGAGGTCGAGGAGGCGGTCCTGGTATCGGGAGAGGCGGAAGAACCAGTTGTCCTCGGCGACCCGCTGCGGCTCGGTGCCGTGCTCGGGACAGCGGCCGCCGGTGAGCTCGGCCGGGGTGTAGAACTGCTCGCACCCCACGCAGTACAGCCCTTCGTAGTGCTTGCGGTAGAGGTCGCCGGCCTTCGCGCAGGCCCGCCACAGCCGCTCCACGCCGGGACGGTGGCGGGGGTCGCGGCTGGTCCGGATGAAGTCGTCGAAGGAGAGCCGGAGCGGCTCGCGCAGCGCCTCGAACGCGCCCGCGTTGCGGTCCACCAGCTCCTGTGTGGACACTCCCTCGGCCGCGGCGGCGAGCACGTTCTTGAGCGAGTTGTCGTCGGTACCGGACAGGAAGCGGACCGCGTCGCCACGCTGGCGCCGGTGCCGGGCGAGCACGTCGGCCTGCACCAGCTCCAGGGCGAAGCCGAGGTGCGGTCTGGCGTTGACGTACGGAATCGTGGTGGTGACGTAGTAGGTCGCAGTGGTCATCGTTCGAGATCCTCGCGGGAAGGAGCCGGGACCCCGCGCACATGAAGAGAGGCCCCGTCTCGGGGCCTCATGCGTCCAGCTCAGAGTGTCCCCGCTAGCGGGGCATCATCACCTGGGCCGAAATCGCGATCACCCAGCCAGGGTACACGGCCCTAGCGGGCGCCGTGGTAGAAGAGGTCGCCGAAGCCGATCGTGAAGGCGAGGACGCCGTACAGGGCGTGCTCGACCGAGGCGGCCAGCAGCGAGCGGCTCTTCTGGTAGCGCCGGGCGAAGAGCCAGCCGCCGGCGAGGGTGAGCAGCACGGACAGCACGTTGCCGAAGATCACGTGGGCGAAGCCGAACGCGGCGGCGCTCGCGGTCGCGGCGCCGGCGCCCGTGCCGAGCAGCGGCGCGTACCGGTGCAGCAGGAACGCGCGGTAGATCAGCTCCTGCGGGTACACCGAGAGCAGCGGGTAGAAGACCGCCACCAGCCCCCAGAGCAGCGGCTCCTCGCGGGGCAGGTCGAGGAGCTGCTCCGGGCGGGCCACCGCAAGCACCACGACACCCACGACCGCCGCCACCGCCCAGCCGGCCAGGATCGCCGGCAGCGCCGGCGGCACCGCGGCCGCCCGGGTCAGGTCGCGCCGCTCGAAGCCGGGCTGCCGACGCAGGTAGACGTACGCGGCGACGGCGCCGACCAGCAGGAACGGGATCGGGCTGCCCGGGCTGCCGGCCAGCGCGTAAGCACCGACGACGCCGAAGAACAGGGCCAGGAACTCCGCGGCCAGCCACACCCTGGTGGCCGGCCGCGGGGGCGCGGCCGCGGTCTTGTCCACGACCGCAACGGTACGGCGGTCAGCGGGCCGCCACGCGGGCCGCCGGGTGAACGTCCGGGGTGATTACGTTCGGGGTGATGTTGTGGCCCACCTGGAAGACGTTGTCCGGGTCGTACGCGGCCTTGACGCTCCGCAGCCGCCGCAGGTTCTCCGGGGTGTACGCGCTGGCGGTCCGTCCCGGGTCGGCGAGGAAGTTGAGGAACGAGCCGCCGCTGCCGTACGGCCGCAGGGCCGCCTCCAGCGCCGGCACCAGCGCGTCGACGATCACCGAGAACGGCATGTCGCGGTGCCCCACCGGCCCGGCACCGGCAGCGGGAGCCGCCATCGCGCCGCCCCAGTGCCGGATCTCCACGGTGGAGGCCAGCCCGTCCTCGTGCGCGCCGGCCAGCGCGCGCAGCACCGGGTCGGGCAGCGCCGGGAAGAGGTTCAGGTAACGGGCCGCGGTGCCGCCCATGGCCGCGTCCGCGTACCGCGTGGTCGCCAGCTCCTCGTGGAGCACGGGCCCGGCCGCGTTCCACAGTGGACGCAGCAGGCACCGGGCCTGGTCGGCGTCCCCGGCGTACATCGACTTGATCATCAGTACCCGCCGGCCGCGCACCGCCTCGGGCACGTCCGGCGAGTCGGGCATGCGGCGCAGCAGCGCGGCGGTGCTCAGCTCGTCGGGCGCGGTGGCGGCCCAGTCGCGATACCAGGCGAGCGTCTCGGCGGCGCGGTCGGCGGCGAAGTACGCGGCGCCGGCGAAGACCCGGGCGACCGGGTGGAGGCGGAACTCCAGCGCGGTCACCACGCCGAAGTTGCCGCCACCGCCGCGCAGGGCCCAGAACAGGTCCGGGTGGCGGTCGGCGCTCGCGGTCACCACGCGGCCGTCGGCGGTCACCACCTCCGCGCGTACGACGCTGTCGGCCGCGAAACCGTAGCGGCGGCCGAGCCAGCCCACACCGCCACCGAGCGTGTACCCGGTGACGCCCACGTCCGGCGACGAGCCGGAGAGCGGGGCGAGGCCGAACGGCGCGGCCGCCACCAGCACGGCGCGCCACCGGGTGCCGGGGCCGACCCGGGCGATCCGGCGGTCCGGGTCGACCAGCGCGGCCGCCAGGCCGGAGGTGCGCAGCAGGATACCGCCGTCGTTGGCCGCGTGCGTGCCATGGCCGGTCGCCTGCACCGAGAACGGCACCTGGAGCGCGCGGGCGGTGACCAGCGCGGTGCGTACGTCGGTGGCGCTCGCGGCCTCGACGACGGCGGCCGGGCGGGCGTCGACGGCGGGGTTGAGGGAGCGGCGGTTCTCGTCGTATCCGGGTTCGCCGGGCAGGTGCACCTGGCCGGCGAACCGCTGCCGTAGGGCCTGCGGGTTCATGACGTTCCCCCTTGGTGGTGATCGCTCTGTCAGGGGGTCAGACGGCCGTGGGCGGCCGAACTCATCGGCCCGCGATGACTTTCCGCCCGGCGGCCGGTCTCAACGTGTGTACCCGCACCCCGGCGACTGGAGGCCTGGCATGGACGCGCCGGTGTTCGTGATGGGTCCGTCGGCCGGCCGTGCGGACGTGCCGGCGCTCTCCGCGCGTCTCGCCGCGATCGTGCGGGAGCGCCCGGCCCAGGTCGTGGTCTGCGACGTCCGGGCGATCACCGACCCGGACGCGCGCACGGTCGACGTGCTGGCCCGGCTGCAGCTGGCGGCGCGGCGCCTGGGGTGCGTCATCCGCCTCTACGGCGCGCACCCGCGCCTGCGCGACCTGCTCCAGCTCACCGGCCTGAGCGAGGTGCTGCCCCTGCTGCCGCCGCCAGGCGACCGCTCAGCCGGCCTGAGCGAGGTGCTGCCCCTGGGCGACGGCTCAGCCGGCCTCGTCGAGGTGGGGCGGGAGCCCGAAGAGCGGGAAGACCCGCTCGACGTCCAGGAACGAGTTGACCGCGGCGATCTTGCCGGCTGAGATCTCCAGCACGATGAGCGCCCATGGCTCGTGGCGGCCGCCGGGGCCGCTCGGCCGGTACTGCCCGAAGGCGGGCAGCCCGTTGGCCACCGTCGGGACGAGCCGCGAGCCGCGGCACGGGGCGCCGGGGCCGAGCATCCACTGGGCGATCTCGTCGTGGCCGCGGAACCAGAGCGGGATCGGCGGCATGGAGAGCGTCGCGTCCTCGTGCAGCAGCGCGGCGAGCGAGGCCATGTCGTACGCCTCGAAGGCCCGCACGTAGCGGGCGAGCAGGTCGCTCTGCTCCTGGTCGAGCGGCTCGAGCCGGTCGCCGGTCATATCCACCGAGGAGATCGTCGCCCGGGCTCGCTGGAGCGCGCTGTTGACCGAGGCGACGGTGAGGCCGAGCAGCTCGGCGGTCTCCTGCGCGGACCAGGCGAGCACCTCGCGCAGGATCAGCACCGCGCGCTGCTTGGGCGGCAGGTGCTGGAGCGCGGCGACGAACGCCAGCCGGATCGAGTCGCGGGCCACCGCCACGTCGGCCGGGTCGCTCCGGTCGGGCACCACCCGGCTGTCCGGCACGGGACCCACCCACACCTGCTCGGGGAGGGTCACGACCTCGGTGACCTCGCGCGTCTTGGACGACGGGCCGAGCTCCATCGGCCGGGCCCGGCGCTGGGCGCTGCCGAGCATGTCCATGCAGACATTCGTGGCGATCCGGTACACCCAGGAGCGGAGCGCCGAGCGCCCCTCGAACCGGTCGTACGCCTTCCAGGCGCGCACCATCGTCTCCTGCACCGCGTCCTCGGCCTCGAACGCCGAGCCGAGCATGCGGTAGCAGTAGCCATTGAGCTCGGTGCGGAACTCCTCCAGGCGCATCTCGACGCCCGCGACGCTCGTGGCCTCACCCATGGTGAACCCCCCATCGGCCCTCGTTGGCCTCAACCTACCCGACACCCCTGACAAGCTGCTTCTCCGAAGCCGGCCGGGTGGGCGCACCATCGGGTCGACCAGGCCTGATGCCCGCTCGCCCTTGAGCGGACATCAGGTCCATCTGGAAACGAGTGGAGGGCGGCCCGGTGCCGTGGGGGATGTCGGCGGGCGGCCGCCCTCGGGACCTCAGCCCCGCTTCTCGATCCAGACGTTCTCGATGGTGTGCGGCGGGTAGCCGGTGATGGACACGCCACCGACCGGCGCCCAGTTGCCCTCGACCGGGATGAGGCCGACCTCGGGCAGGAAGTGGCGAAGCACGATGTGGATGCGGTGCTCACCGGTGCCGCCCGCGCAGTAGCTCTGCACGGTCCGGGGGTTGCCGTTGAACGAGATGGTGCAGTCGGTGGGGGCGGCCAGCGCGCTCCCGGGCGAGAGGCCGACGAGGCCGGCGGTGGTGAGGGCGGAAACGACGAGCATCGGGCCGAGCTTGCGCATCTTCATGAACGCTCCAACGGGCCATGCCAGCGGACTTCCGGCCGTGCCCGCCTCCCCTGCGAGCACGGCCGGACGAATTAGAAGGAAACTTTACTAAGAGCGGGAACGGGGGTCAACGGCTTGCTCAGGCGGCGATGCGCGGCAGCAGCTCCTCCGTAAACCGCCACAACAGGGACGAGTCGTGCGTGTGGAACGCGGCTCCGGTGTAGAACGTGTTGTTTCGCCCCTGCAGCCCGTACAGCCGGCGGTAGAAGCCGCCCGCGATGTCGCCGGGGCGGACCACCAACTCGAACGGGTTGTGCGCCTTGAAGAACTCCAGCCCGTCCAGCTCCACCGGGTACGAGCCGGCCGTCCGCAGCCGCTCGATGCCCGCCACGATCGCGGCCCGCACCGTGGCGTCGGCGATCTGCCCGTCGCTGCCGTACTTGACGCCCCAGAGGTCGGGTACGCCGGTCACCGTGAGGCCGTAGAAGCCGGGCAGCGGCGCGAGGTTGTACGGCGTGTCCGCGCCGACGTTGACCAGCGAGACGCCGGCGGGCATGCCGGAGAGGCGGGCCACGGCGGTCCAGTAGTGGTGGTGGCGGAAGCGGCCGAAGATGGCCCGTTCGGTCGCGTCCAGGTCGAAGCCGTCGAAAGTGGACAGCAGCGGCGGGGCGGTGACGACCAGCCGGCGGCAGAGGATCACCCGCGGGCCGTCCGCCGTGGTCACCAGCACCTGGACGCCGTGCGGGCCGCGGTGCACGCTCCGCACGGTCGCGCCGAGCAGCACGTCCGGGCCGAGGAACGCGGTGGCCTTCTCGTACAGCTCGCTGTTGTCGCGCCGCTCGGTGATGAGCAGCGAGCCGGTGAGCACGCTGTTGATCACGCTTAGGCTGACGTTCTTGAGCACGTAGATCGCCGGGATCCGGAGGATGTCGCCGAGCCCCTGGCCGTACCCGAAGAGCAGCTGGACGATCGACTCCAGCCCGTGCCGCACCGCGAACTCGCCGAACGGCAGCAGCAGCTCGGCCGGCACCGGATCGGGCAGCTCGAAGCCCTGGTCGAGGTAGGGGTACCGCTGCAGCAGCGCGACGTACGCGGGCAGCGCGGCGGGAGCCGGCGGCGTGTAGCCGGGCACGACCAGGCCGGTGCGGAAGTCGACGTAGTGGTTGGCCGTGCCGCCCTGGCCGGTGTACCGCACCAGCGGCACGTCGAAGCGGCCGAAGTAGTCCCGTACCAGCGGCATGTCGTGGTAGATCAGCACGCCGACGTCGGTGCTGCCGCCGGTCGCCGGGTCGTGGTAGGTCTCGGTGTGCCCGCCGAGCCGCCCGGCCCGCTCCACGACCGCCACGCTGTGGCCGAGGTCACGCAGGCGGACCGCGGCGTACGTGCCGCTGGAGCCGCCGCCGATCACGCAGACGTCGCGGCGGATGGCGCCGCCGCCCGCGCCTTCGCCGGAGGCCGAGGCCGGGTGCGCCGGTGAGGCCGAGGCGGCGGAGCCGGGGGCCAGCGCGGCGGCCGCCGCGGCCACACCGGTACCGCCGAGAATTCGCAACGCATCCTTGCGGGTGACACCCATCAGGGTTCCTCTCTACAGTGGACGGTTCGCGATCATGATCCGAGACATGATATTTCCTCACACTCGTTTCGCGGATCGGCGTTAAGGTGGCGGCGTGGCTGATCTCCGGGTGCTCTTCGTCGGCGGTAGCGGCATCATCAGCTCCGCCTCCTCGCGCCTCGCCGTGGCGAGCGGCATCGACCTGTTCGTGCTGAACCGCGGCACCACCACGCACCGCCCCCTGCCGCCCGAGGCCACCGTGCTCCGCGCGGACGTGCGCGACCCCGACTCGGTGGCCGCCGCGCTCGGCGACCTGGAGTTCGACGCGGTGGTCAACTGGGTGGCCTTCACACCCGAGCACGTCCGGGCCGACCTGGCGGCGTTCGCCGGCCGCACCCGGCAGTACGTCTTCATCAGCTCCGCCTCCGCCTACCAGACCCCGCCGGCGCGGCTGCCGGTGGTCGAGTCGACGCCGCTGCGCAACCCGCACTGGCGGTACTCCCGCGACAAGATCGCCTGCGAAGACCTGCTGGTCGCGGCCTACCGGGACAGCGGCTTCCCGGCCACGATCGTGCGCCCCTCGCACACGTACGACCGCACGCTCGTCCCGTTCGACGGCGGGTGGACGGTCGTCGAGCGGATGCGGCAGGGCAAGCCGGTCGTCGTGCACGGCGACGGCACCTCACTGTGGACGCTCACCCACACGCGAGACTTCGCGCGCGGGTTCGTGCCGCTGCTCGGCCACCCGCGGGCGATCGGCGAGGCCGTGCACATCACCTCCGACGACGTGCTGACCTGGGACCAGATCGCGCACCACCTGGCCGACGCCGCGGGCGTGGAGCCGCGGATCGTGCACGTGCCGTCCGACGCGATCGCCGCCGAGGACCCGCAGTGGGGTGCCGGGCTGCTCGGCGACAAGACGCACTCGATGGTCTTCGACAACGCCAAGCTGCGCGCGCTGGTGCCGGGCTTCGTCGCGACGATCCCGTTCCACCAGGGCGCCCGGGAGATCGTGGAGTGGCACGACGAAGACCCGGCCCGCCGCCGCGTCGACCCCCGCTTCGACGCCGCGATGGACAAGCTCGCCGCCGCGTACACGCCATGACCCTGACCATCGCCGTCGCGCAGCCGCCCGTCGTCTCACACGACCTGGCCACCAACGTGGCCACGCACGCCGCCGTGGTGCGGGCCGCGGGCACGCGCGTGGTGGTCTTCCCCGAGATGAGCCTCACCGGGTACGAGCTGGAGGCCTCCACAGTAGACATCGGCGACCCGCGGCTCGCCCCGCTGGTCGAGGCGTGCGCCGCGAGCGGCGCGCTGGCCCTGGTCGGTGCCCCGGTCGAGGGACCGCACATCGCGACGCTCGCCGTGGACGGTGGCGGTGTGGCGGTCGCCTACCGCAAGCTCAACCTGGGCGGCGGCGAGTCCACCCGCTTCGTGCCCGGCACCGAGCCGGCCGCGATCGACGTCGACGGGTGGCGCCTGGGGCTGGCCATCTGCAAGGACACCGGCGTACCGCGGCACGCCGCGCAGACGGCCGCGCTCGGCATCGACGCGTACGTGGCCGGGGTCGCCGAAGACCGCCCCGACGTGCTGGCCGAGCGGGCCCACCGCACCGCCGCCACGCACGGCGTATGGGTGGCGGTGGCGAGCTTCGCCGGCCCGACCGGCGGCGGCTACGACACGACGGCGGGCCGCTCGACCGTCGTCGCGCCGACCGGTGAGGTGGTCGCCCTGGCCGGCCCGGAGCCCGGCGAGGTGGTACGCGCGACCCTCACCCTGCTTTCGTGATCTCGCGGCGCAGCCGCCTCAGCGCCGCCGCCGGCTACCCGAGGGCGGTGCTCTGCGCCTGCAGGTCCTCGATGATGCCGATCGCCACCAGCGCGTCGCGCGGGTCCACCGGCAACGGGCCGGACCCGCGCAGCGCGGCCGCCAGCCGGGCGTAGAACTCGCGGTAGCCACCCCGCTCGGTCGGCAGCGGCACGGCGTCCGGCTCGCGCCCCAGCCTGCCCCACGCCTCGGCCGGCTCCACGCCGAAGCCCTCGTCGAGCGGGGACATGCCGCCGGCCAGCTGGGACTCCTGCGGGTCGAGCCCCCACTTCGTGTACGCCGCGCCGGAGCCGAGCACCCGGAAGCGGAAGCCGCGCTGCGCCACCATGCTGCTCATCGACAGGTGCGACCGCACGCCGGAGGTGTGGGTGAGCGCGATGAAGCTGTCGTCGTCGTTGACCGCGCCGGCCCGGTGGCGGTCCAGCTCGCCGTAGTACGACGCGACCGGCCCGAAGAGCTGCACCGCCTGGTCGACGAGGTGCGCGCCGAGGTCGTACGCCACGCCGCCGCCGTCGACGCCGGCGGTCTCCTGCTTCCACTGTGGACGCGGGCGGGTGCTGTGCCACTCGAAGCGCGACTCGAACCGCCACACGTCGCCGAACGCGCCCGCCTCGACCAGCTTGCGCACGGTCAGGAAGTCGCCGTCCCAGCGCCGGTTCTGGAAGACGGTCAGCGGCACACCGCCGAGCGCGGCGAGCTCGATGAGCGCGGCGGCATCCACACTCCGCACAGCCAGTGGCTTGTCGACGACGGTGGCGAGCCCGCGCTCCAGGGTCCGGGTCGCGACGGCCGCGTGGTCCGGAGTCGGCGCGCCGACCACGACGAGGTCGAAGCCGTCCGCGGCGATCAGCAGCTCGTCCACACTGGACAGGATGCGGGCGGAGGGGTAGCGGGCGGCCGCCTCGGCCGAGCGCGCCGGGTCGGCGGTCACGATGCCGGCCAGCTCGTACGCCGGGTCGGCGCTGATCAGCGGCGCGTGGAAGACACGCCCGGCCAGCCCGTACCCGATGACGGCGGTGCGGATGGGATCGCTCACCAGGCTCTCTCCCCACGGACGCTTCGGTCGTGCTCCGGCGGGACCACCCGCCGGAGCACATCACGTCCAGCCTAGCTACCGCCCCTCCGGCAGACGCGCAAACCCCGTCAGCGGTTACGGATACGGTCGCGGATCCAGGAGCCGGCCGGCTTGAGGCGGCTGGTCCCGGCGTACGGGCCGTTCGGGCAGGTGCCGGTGGTGAGGACCGCGCCGCTGCGGGTGTCGTCGGAGAAGTTCCAGTTGACCCAGCTGATCTGCTTCCTGGCCATCAGGTCCAGGTACTGCTGGGCGCGGTTGAAGTCGTTCGCCCCGTCGCCGCTGGAGGTCTGGGTGCCGAACTCGGTCACGAACATCGGGATGCGGTCGGCCGCGCGGGACAATGTGTCCAGATAGGACTGTCCATGTGAGGCGGCGTAGAAGTGGAACGTGTACATGACGTTCGCGGCGTTGACCGGGTTGCCGGCGACCTCGCTCTCGCTGGCGCCTTCCGAGACGCCGAGCGACGACCAGGCCCGGGTGCCGACCAGCACCACGCCGTCCGGGTCCTGCGCGCGGATCACCGGGATGATCTGCTCCGCGTACGACTTGATGCTGGACCAGCTCACGCCGCTGGGCTCGTTGGCGACCTCGTACAGGATGTTGGGTTTGCCGGCGTGCCGCTGGGCGATCTCGGTGAAGAACGTGCGGGCGCGCGACAGGTTGTAGTTGGGGTCGCCGGGATCGAGCATGTGCCAGTCCACGATGACGTACATGCCGCGGGCGCTGACCTGCTCGATGTAGCTGTGCACCCGGTCGGTGAAGAGGCGCGGGTCGGTCTCGTAGCCGCCCTCCTGCACGTACATGCTGATCCGCACCACGTCGGCCCGCCAGTCGGTGGCCAGCGCGTCGAAGGCCGCGTTGCCGTAGCAGTTGGGAAACCACTGGATGCCGTGCGTGCTCATCCCGCGCAGCTGCACCGGCTGTCCCTGCTGGTTGCAGAGCTTGGTGCCGCAGACCCGGAGCTGGCCGTTTCGCGCCACCGGCGTGCCGGAGGTGGGCGGCGGCGTGGACGCGGGCGGGGAGGACGGAGACGGGGACGGCGCCGGGCCGCCGCCGCAGGGCGCGCCGTTGATCGTGCAGCCGGTCGGGACGCCGGCGCCGCTGCCGATCCAGCCGAACGTGGTGCTCGCGCCCGCGCCCAGCGTGCCGTTGTAGTCGCGGTTGCGGAACGAGTGCCGGTTGCCCGAGCTGGTGAGCAGCGCGTCCCAGTAGCTGCCGACGCTGGTGCCCGCGGCCAGGTCGAAGGCGACCGTCCAGCCGCTGAGCGTCGCGCCGGTGCCGTTCGTGATGGTCATCTTGGCTTCGTATCCGGAGCCCCAGTCCTGCACCTTGCTGAACGTGGCGGTCACCCCGGCGGCCTGGGCCGGAGCGGCCGCCACCAGTATGCCGGCGGCGCCAGCGCCCAGCGCCAGGAGCGCGGCCAACACAAGGCGCACCCTCGCCATAGTCTCCTCCATCGATGTGAGGGATCTCGATGGAAAGGTAAGTAAAGTTGACTAACAAAGTCAAGCGCTCCGCCACCCCGGGCGAATAGATCGGCCCGCCCGGGGTAGGCGGTAGCTATGACGATGATGCAGGAGACCGGCCAGATCACCGGCACCAAGGACAAGGACTACAACATCATCTGGTTTACCGAGGCGTGCCTGAGCAACGCGTTGCGGCTGGAGACGTACATCCAGGACGCCGAGCGCGAAGGCGACAGCCAGCTCGCCGACTTCTTCCGGCGCGCCCAGGGCGAGAGCCGCAAGGGCGCCGAGCAGGGCAAGCAGTTGCTCCGCTCGCGCCTGAGCTGACCGCGGTGGCGGGCCCGCGGCGGCTCAGACCGCCGGCGGGCCGCCGCCCGTGGCCACCTCGAGGAAAGGCATCAACCGCACGAGTACGGCGGCCGCCCGCTCCGCCGCCGCCTGGTGGTGCGCGGTGCCCTTGGCCGCGTCGGCGCGATCGGAGATGCCCCGGATCGCGAGCCAGCCGCGCAGGGTCGCGTCCTCGCCGATCTCCTCGTAGCAGGCCTGCGCGACGCCGGCCGCCTCGGTCTCGACGGCGAGCGTCTTCTCGTTGTACTCCAGCAGGAACCGGCGGATGTCCGAGTACGCGTCCGTGACGACCGCGTCGCCGGAGCCGATCGGACCACTGTGGACCCGCACCGCGCCGGCGCCGAACGGCACGGTGCCTCGGCACTCGACGAGGAAGTCGTTGACCCGGTGCCGCACCACGGCGGCGGCCGGCTGGTCCTGCCCCCGGCGGTGGGTGCCGGACGCGGAGACCCGCCGCGCGTCGTAGTAGACGACCTGGTCGGCGATGACCACGTCACCGACCCGCACGCCCTCGCCGATGCCACCCGCGATACCGACCAGCAGCACCACCGGTGGCGCCCAGAGCCGCCGCATCCGGGTGAACGCCACCGCCGCCGAGCGCGGCCCCCGGTCGAGCGTCTGGGTCAGTACCGCGCTGATGCCGCCACCGCCGACCGCCGGAAACCGCCCGTGGTACGCCATCGGGCCGCCGGGCACCTGCGCGGTCGCGTACCGCTGCGAGCGTGCGAAGGCGTCGACCACCGCGCGCGTCTCCTCCGGCAGCACGGTGAGTACGCCGACGTCCACCCGCTCGGCCGGCTGGGAGCGCGCCGGCGCGCCGTACACGTTGGTCTGGTCCCCCACCGCGGGCCCGTTGACGGTGATGTCGCCGTGGCCGTGGTGGATGGCGCCGATGTTGTACCCGTTCATTTCCCGCCTCCGGGTGCCGCCGGTCCCGCGTAGTTGTTGGTCTGGTTGCCCACCCCGGGCCCGTCGATGGTGATGTTGCCGGTGCCGGTGTGGATCGCGCCCGCGTTCAGGATGTTGACCGCCCGCTCGACGAACTCGGCGGTGTCCACCCCACGCGCGTCCAGGAAGTCGAGCACGGTCGCGATGATCCGCCGCCGGACGAGCTTGGCGTACTTGTCGATGTCCTGGGCCTGGAGGTGGTGGCGCTCCGCGACGGCCCGGCCGAGGTCCCGGACCCCGTAGCGGGCGCCGTAGTCGTAGCCGCGGGTGACCGCCCGGTCGACCGTCACGCCCGCGCTGGACAGCGCCCCGCCGAGCACCTCCAACCCGGTGCGCACCAGGTTGGCGAGCGCGGAGGCGGCCAGCCGCGGCGTGTCCAGGATCCCGTCCAGGACGGCCTTCCCGTAGGCGGCGGGTCCGGTGCCGCCGACCTGGTCGACGATCCGGTACTCCTCCTTGCAGGGCGGCAGCGCGGCCGTGACGGTCTCCAGGTAGAGCATCCTGCCCTGCACCGCCACGTGCACGTACACGGTGGTGACCAGCTCGCCGTTCCAGGAGACGACCTGGCAGACCAGGTAGTGCCGGGCCGGGTTGGTCGGGTAGCGGATCGCCTGCGCCATCCGGTCGGGCGTCGTGTGCGGCACGAGGTGGGAGATCTCGGTACCGGCGACGAAGAGCCGGTCCTCCACGGTGAGCGCGGGCAGCCGGCGTTCCGGGTCCGGCTCGAAGGCGAACGTACGCAGGCTCTCCCGGACGGTGTCGACGAGCTCCTGCGCGGTGAACGGCGGCGTGTCGAACTCCCGCTGCGCCTCGGTGGCCGGCTCGGCGAAGAGGCGCGCGGGCCGCATCAGGCGCTGGGCGAACGACCACCTGTCGATCGGGTCGCCGGAGCCGACGAAGGGCCAGTCGCCGCTGTACACCACCTGGTTGCCCTGCTGCTGGTAGGCGATCTCGTCGAACCGTTCGCCGCGCGGCGCCGTGGCGAACGAGCCGTTGGGCGTGAGGGTGCCGAGCTGGACCTGGACCACCAGGTTCGCGGTGAGCGGGATGGCGTAGACGATCAGCAGGAGCAGGAGGATCCCGGCGACCTGCGAGCCGGTCATCCCCTCGCCCTCGAACTCCTCCGGCGTGAGACCTATCACGATCAGGGCGAAGAGCAGAAGGACAAACTGGCTCACGAACCACCGGACCGCCAGCATCCCGAGCCGGGCCAGGATCGTGGTGCCAAGCTGCCCGCCGGCCCGGATCCGCCCCATCGCGTCCCGCAGCACCCGCCACCCTTCGACCGTGAAGTGGGCGGTCCAGAGGAGCACCATCGCGGCCACGAACGGGAGCGGGGACGCGACCAGCGCGAAGACCATGACCACCAGGAGGGTGGCGTCCCGGAAGAACGCGATGTTGCGGGCCCGCAGGCAGTGCAGCAGCACGGTACCCAGGTCGAACCCGTAGGACGGGGCGACCATCCGTTTGGGCTGGTAGTACACGTCACGGAGGCTGGTCCGCCGAAACTCGGCGTCCAGGTAGGCACCGGCGCACAGGTGCCGGGTCGCCGCCGAGTACGTGGCCGGCGGAGGCTGGGCCGGCGCGGGGTACGGGCCGGGGCCCGCGACCACCGGCACGGCCAGGGCCGGCGTGCCGTACGGCGGCGCGGCCTGGCCCGATGCGGCCTGGCCCGATGCGGCCTGGGCCGAGGCCGCCTGGGCCGAGGCCGCCTGGGCCGGCAGGTGGGCGGCTGGGGCGGCGGAATGGCGTGGATAGGGCGTCGTCACGTGAGACCGTCCATGGCTAGGCGACAAGGTGCATGACTCGGCCCCGGGGTTGGTCACAGCCAACCACGCGCGTTCCCGGAGCGAATACGTCCGACAAGCCGGTCCCACCCGCGTTCGTGTGACCGCGTTCGTGTGACCGCCGGATCCCGGATCTTGCTCCGGACCAGGCCACCGCGCGTTTCGGCACCCGAGGGCACCCGACGGTGGTGGCCGCGCCGCCCCGGACGGCGCGGCCACACGGCGTTCCCGCACGCGACGGATGCGCGACAGTCGGGCCGCGCCGCCCCGACGGCGACGCGCCGAGCGGGAACCGAGTTGGCAGTTGCTTCGGGACTGGGCTAAAGTTCTGATCCGTCGCCGGGAAACATCCCGGCTGGTAGCGCGGACGTAGCGCAGTTGGTAGCGCATCACCTTGCCAAGGTGAGGGTCGCGGGTTCGAGTCCCGTCGTCCGCTCGGAGTGAGGCCGCGACAAGACGTCGGGGGTCACCTCGGTGGAGTGGCCGAGAGGCGAGGCAACGGCCTGCAAAGCCGTGTACACGGGTTCAAATCCCGTCTCCACCTCGCACCACATACGGGCGATTGGCGCAGTGGGAGCGCGCTTCCTTGACACGGAAGAGGTCACTGGTTCAAACCCAGTATCGCCCACTCCATAAAAGACCAGGTCAGGGCCGGTTTCCTCCAAACGAGGAGCCGGCCTTACTTCGTGGGAGAGCCCGCTTGGGAGAAATCTGGGAGACGATCTTGCGAGTTGGCTCATAGCTCACCCTCCTGGAGCAGGCGATCCAGGACCGCAACCGGCGAGCCCGCGCTGAGCTTGCGCCGCTCCCCCAGCGCGGCCGTCCACAACTCCGTCAGGCCATCGAGCAGCCGTTGGATCATCGTCTGAGTGACATGGGCGTACAGCGCTCCCACAGACCCGTCCGCGTGCCCCATCTGCGCGTCCATGAGCTTCGACGGCGTGCCCAGTTCGACCATGAGGGTCTTGTACGTGTGACGCAGCCCATGCGGAGTCAAACCGGGCGCGATCGGTACCCAGCAGGCATCAGCCCGCCCGGCCGCGTTCCGCCCCCGCACCGGGACACCCGGCCAGGGGTCGGCCAGCACGGGCACCGGCCGCGTCTTCCGGGGCGCCTTGTCCGGGTACCAGCCCGTGGCGGCCGGTTGGAACAGCCAGGTAGCGAAGCCGTTGCGGCGCCAGTGCGGCGCGAGCGTGCCGGTCACGGCGCCTCGGACGTAGCCGAGGTCAGCGATCGCCTTCTGGACCCGGGCGCCGGTCGCCTCGGCAACCGTGGAGCGCTGGTTGAGAACGCCGGAAACGGTGCCGACCGACACGCCGGCTCGGCGTGCGACATCAGCAAGCCCTGGGCCGGTCTGGCGGGCCGCGTCGTTGACCGTCCGGTGCCCGCTGAACGCGTACCGGAACCCATGGCACGCGCAGACGGCCGGTCGGGTGCGGGCGATGTGATCCATGACGAGGTCGACCAGCCACCCAGGCGCGAGGATCAGACGGCGAGACTCATCCTTGGGTGGGCAGCGGTGAAACTCGCCGTTGTCCAGCTCGTAGAGCTGCCACTCCACCCGGACGCCGTTCGGGCGTACATACGGAGCTTCCAGCCCGACCAACTCACCCCACCGCATCCCCGTGAACCCGAGCAGCACCACGGCGACGAACTCGTCATCCCGGCCCGACAGCAACGCGGCCCGCTCCGCGATGAGCAGGATGCCGAGCGCGTCCGTAATCGCCTTCTCGGCACCCCGATGCTGGGAACGCCCCACACGCCGACCGCGCCCACGGCGCTTCGCCGCAGGGTTAGACGGGATGAGCCCTTCGGACGGGTCGGCAGCGTCCGCCAAGATGAGATGAAGCAGCGCACGCCAAGAGCGGATACTGGACGCGGCATAGCCGGCCGCTCGTTCCCGCTTCTCCCACTTCGCGATGTCGTCCGGGCCGATCGCGCCGAGCTCGTATCCCTCGAACGCCGGCAGCAGATGCTCCTCCAACCGGCGCCGGTAGTTCTGCATTGTCGAGGCGGCCAGGTCCTGCCGCTCATACCAAGTGTTGGCGTACTCGCCGAAGGTAATCCGCCCGGCGCTGCGGTCGCGCCATGTGCCAGCCCGCACCCTCGCTTCGGCGTCGTTGGCGGCTCTCTCGGCCTCGCGTCGGGTGCGGAAGCGAATGACGGCACCGGTGTCATCCTTGACCGTGCCGTACTTGCCGGCCACGATCTTGTACCGGCCACGCCACCAGTCACCGCGCTTCTCCGCGTATCCCATCGGGTCTAGTGCCCTTCCTTTCGCTGGCGTGCCGAGTTGTCCGCCGTGGCGGTGCGTGCTCGACGTGGCACGCGCGCCGTGAGCCGAAACCCGGGACGTCGGGACTCCATATCGGACGGTTGCTCGGGTGAGCGTCGCGGTGTGGGGATCGAGGGCACCGGGGCGAGCGGCTCGCGTTTGAACAGGCGGAGAATCTCGGCGATGTCTTCGTCGGTGAATAGGTAGCTGCCGCCGATCCAGCGGTACGGGATGCGGCGGTTGCGGGCCTGTTCCTTGACCCACCACTCGGAACAGCGCAGCTTCTGTGCGACCTCTGCGGGCCGGTAGAAGCCGTCACCGGGCGGGGTGGTGCTGGTCATGGCGGCCGATTCTCCTCTCGCCGTTTGGTGTCAAGGTTTGCTTGACGGTGTTCTTGCGATCGCACATCGGTCCTAGGTGGGCGTTAGGAGCTGTTCCGGTTGGTGTTCGCGGGCGAGTGCGGCTGAGGTGTTGGCGAGTAGGGCGTCGGCGGTGGTGTGCCAGCCTGTGCCGACGAATTGGAGGAAGTTGACGACAAGCGTGGTCGGTTGCTCGCCGGGTGTGGTCTGCTCCGGTCCGCTGGTTTGGGTGCGGCGGTAGGTGATGCGTTGTTGGCGCAGGATGGTGAAGGTGACGGAGTAGCGGCGGGATTTGGTGAGGAAGTGGCCGCCGAAGCCGAGCATGTGTGCCCAGCGGCGTAGCCGTCGCCAGTCGCGGGGTTGGCCCAGTTGCCAGCAGGCTTCGATGAGGCGTTCGGTGTGGGTGCCGTCGCCGTCCGCGTAGAGGTTGACGGTGTCGTCGGTGAGGCGGGCGGAGGTGTGGCCGGTGGCCTCGGTGGATTTGGTGGCGTACTTGGCTACGTAGGCGGCGACCTGGGCGTCGGTGATCTCGCCTCGCCCGGTGACCGTGATGACTTTGGTCAGGATTTGGTCGCCCCAGCCGATCTGCCAGCCCTCCGGGCGGGCCGGGTGGGGGTTGGTGGTGAAGGTGACTGTTCGGGCGGCGTGGTCGATGGCTGCTTTGAGGTCGTCGGCGTCGATGGCCGGTGGGGGTGGGATGATGCGGGTCGGGTCGGTGGGGTCGTTGCCGTCGAGGCGGACGATGCCGTGGAAGTGGACGACGCCGCGTCGTTGCATCTCGGCGGCTTTGCCGAAGGAGAGCCGGAACGGTGGCTTCCAGCGGATGCGGACCTTGCCCCGGCTGAGGTAGTAGTCGGGGATGTCCGGGATGCCACGGGCGCGGGTGAGCCGGTGTAGGTGGCGGTTGACGGCGATGGTGGTGCGGCGCCACAGTTCGCCGGCCTGCACGTTCCAGACGACTTGGGCGTCGTAGTCGTAGCAGTCCGGGCACAAGGCGGTGCCGAGCCGCCGGTCGGTCTCTTCGTGTCGGGCGTAGCAGACCAACGGCGTCCCGTGCGGGCAGATCGGGGCGTCGCGGCGGGGGTGGCAGGGTTCGGGCCGGCAGTCGCAGCGACGCCGACTCTCACACGTATGCCGCTTGACGTGGCGAGTGTGGACCTGCCCGAACGAGGGGGCAGTCAACGTAGGGAACACGGCCGGGTGGGTGGCCACGTGCTCGGGGACGCCTTTGCCGCCGATCAGGCCGGAGCGGACGACCTGGTACGCGTCGCGTTGGTAGCGTTTGGAGCAGGTGGGGCAGACCGTGGCGCGGCGGTTGCCGCAGGGTTTGAGGATCACCCCATCCGGCATGCCGGCGGTGTCCATTGTGGCTAGTACGCGTCCGGTGCCGGCTTCGAGGGTGAGGGTGGTGCCGGCCAGCCGGATAGGCCGGATGCATCCGGCGGCCGGTCGCACATGGGTGAGCCAGTCGTGGTAGTCCGGTCGGGTCGTGCGGGCCAGTGCCTGGAGGCGTTGGTCCGGGGAGCGGGACCACCAGGCGGGGACCCTGCCGCCGGGGTCGACCAGGCTTCCTAGGCTGTCTGGTCGATCAGGGGTGGCGATGGTGGGTGGCTCGGCGCATGGGGCCGTACCCGAAGCGGATGCTTCGGGTACGACGGTCAGCGTCGAGACAGTCACCGGGACGTGCCGCCCTTGGGGCGGTTGCCGTTGACGGTCGGGGCGGGTGTGGTTGGGGGGTTCGGGCCGAGGTTGAGTACGGCCAGGGCCTGTGCCGCTTCCTCGCTGGTCACCTTGATACGCGCGGCCAGTTGCGCCGGCCGGATCGGGACGCCGTGTTCGGTGCGGTACTGCCGTGCCGCTCGTTCGGCCTTGGCCAGCACGTCGCCGGCGACCACGGGCAAGGTGAGTTGTGCACGGTCCGACTCGGTGACAGGGGTGTCGGTGGTGGACGGTGCCAACTTTGATGCCGGTGGTGCCGGTTTGTGCGGCCGAGGCGAACGGGTGGGTCGGGCGGTCTGCGCCGGTACGGTGGCCTGATTGGTGCGGGTGCTGGCTTGTGGTGTCTTGGTGATGCGGGCGGCGACGGCGGCCGGGGTCGGTACCGGTTCGGCCGGAACCTTGATGACCACCGGGACCAGGTTGGGGTCCCGTCCGGTGGTGGCCTTGCGGCCACTGTCCGGGGTGGATGGTGGTGCCGTGTCGGCGACAGGTGCCGGTACGGCGGAGTTGTCGTGTGTGGACGGTTGGTCGTGCGTCGGCGTTGACGACGACTCGGGTACGGTGCCGGGCTTGGTGTTGCTTTCCCGGCGGATCAGGGCGCGCATGTGCACGGCCCCGGCGGCGACGGACGGCGGCGCAGCGCCGACGATCGCGGCCAGGACCACGCGCCAGGTTTCATCGGTGGTGGATGCGGTGTGCAGCAGGTGGTACGCCGACTGGGCGGCGACACCGAGCAGTGCCGCACCGTAGGTGTTCTTCTTGGCGAACGCGGCCACCTTGGCCGGGACGGGTGACATCCACAGCACCAGCGCGACGACGACGTAGCCGTCGATCGCGACCGGCATCAGCCACGCCATCTTCAGCACGGTGACGCCCTTGATGGTGACCTCGCCGGTGAAGCCGGCCAGGACGGCCAGGGCCACCCACGTGGTAGCGGACAGGCCGAACGAGGCGACCAGGACCGCCCACGAGGCGAACGACGCCAAGCGAGGCTCACCCGTGACGGGCTTGGATGTGGTCGCGGTGGTGGTCATCCGGCCACCACCAAAGCCGACAGGAACAACCAGCCGATGTGCCACGACTGGTCTAGGGCGTACGCGCCGGTACCAAGTGATGGGTTGTCGTCCTTGCCTGGGCGGGGTGTGCCCAGGGTGTAGAAGCGGCCGGACCCGGTCAGCTTGGCGATCCGGCGTAGCGGTGTACGCCGGTCGGCGATGTAGTGGCTGACCGCCGAGATGGCCAGACCAGCGGCGAGGTTGCCGTAGGCCAAGTCAAGGTCGAGACGCCAGACAGCGAGCCCGACAGCGGCCAGCGTGGTGTAGGTATAGGTCAGGACGTGGGCGGCGCAGGCGGTACGGCCTATCCACCCAGGGTGTCCTTTGTGGTCGGCTTGCCATTGGGTCTGCACCCAGTGGTCGGCCACCATATGGGCGGCGTAGAACGCCACGAAGACCACAGCGAACGTCGCGGTTTGGGTATGCGTCATCGCGCACCACCGCCTGCGGTGTCGTGCCGGTCGGCGGCTTCCCGCATCGCGGTGACCACCTCGGCCAAAGTGCGGCCGGTCCGGTCGTTCCACCTAGCCAGCGCGGACGCCGCGAACATCGACGTCAACGCGGCCGTGTGGTGCTCTCGGCGCAGGTGTGACACCAGCACGTCGATCGCTTCCAGTACCGCCGCGAACTGTCGGCTGTTCGCCGGGTTCTGGCGGTAGTTGTCGGCGAACACGTCCACCGGTCCGCCGGTCACCGCGATCTGGATCGCACCGGCAGAGCAAGCCGCAGGCGGCTCGCCCCCGGCGAACCGGAAGAACGCGAGCTGGGTCCAGCCGTTGGCTTCCAGGTAGTCCGCCGCGTTGCGGAGAACCTGAACGGGGTTGGTGGTAGGGACAGGGTTCATGACGTCACCTCCGGGTTGTGCGCGTCGAACAGGCTCGTTGGGATCGCGCGCGGTGGAGGCGAGGTCGGTCGGGTGGCCTGCCGGGCCGCCGCACGCTTGCGTGTGGTGCTGCGGCCGTGCAGGTCATCGGTTTGGTCGGTGGTGAGTTGGTTGACCGCCTTTTGGTCTTCGTGCCGGCGCCGGTACAGCAGTGGCCGGACCGTCGCGTAGCTGGGGCAGGCGGTCTGTTTGTCGGTGTAGCGGAAGCCGCACCCGGGACAGACCGAGGCGGCCGGGACACCCGGGTGGTGGTCGGCGAAGACCTCCACCAGGGTGGCGACGGTGACACCCATGCCGGCCTCGACGAGGCGGCGGTCCAGGGTGGCGCCGGTGGCGGGTTTGTCGCCGTAGCGCATCTGCGCGGCCTGCCGGGAGGTGCCCAGCCGGTCGGCGATCTCCTGCCACGAATACTTGTAGGGACCGTTCTTCAGACTCGCTACAGCGAGCCGGGTGGTCGCGTCGACCTCCGACGACAGCCGCGCCAGACTGGCGAGGGCTTCGATGTCGCCGGCGGCGACCCGACGCCCGTACGCCCGCAGGATCCGGCGCACGAACGCGTCGAACTTGGCGTTCTCCACCGGCTGAGCGGCCCGCTTACGCCGTGGTGCCGGCTTGCCGGTGGCGGTCATGCGACCACCCCCAGCAGGATCCGCACCGCCAGTACCGTCAGGAGCAGGGCTGACAGGCGGATGGTGGCTCGTTGCCAGCCGGCGGCCAGGTTCCACCAGCCCCACGTAATGAGGTAGGGCGGGTAGCCGACCCGGCGGGTACCCCGGCGCCAGAAGCTGCCGTTGCAGTGCCGGCGTCCGTCCAGCGGGCGGCCGGTCAGGAACCGGAACACCAGCCGGACCACCCGCACCCACATGCGGTTGCGGGCACGCCGGTTACGGCGACGAGATGTCAAGCCGGGCTTGACGGTGTTCTTGCTCACCGGCCACCCCCGGCATTGGGGTGGGCGACCGGGTACTCGTCATTCCAGCGGACCCGAAACTCCCGCTGCCGGCCGGTGTCCAGGTCGACCAGGGTCAGCACGATACGCCGGCACGGGATCACCGGGTCACAGTCGATGACCTGGAACCGGTTGACGTCGCCGTAGATGACGTCACCGGTGTTGATCAGCCGGGCCGGTGTCCACTTGAACAGACCGTTGCTCATGCCGCACCGCCGTCGAAGCCGGTGGCGTGAGCGCACGTCCCGCACAGGTCACTGGTCGACGGCCCGAACGTGTACGGGCCGCCGCAGTTCGTGCAGGCGTCGAACCAGCACGGTTCGGTGTCCCCGTGCAGGTACTGGCACCTCGAACAGGCCGACGTAGGGGTCTCGTCCGGCTGCGGTTGTCCGCAGCAGGCCAGACGGCCGTGCCGGTTGTCCCACTGGTAAGCCGCACCCTGAAGGGCGGCGACGACCTGGGAGACGTTGCGGTCGTAGGCGTCGTTCCAGTCCGCCACGATCTGCTCCGGCCACGGCATGTCGTCCGCGCCCGCCGAAGCGGTCGGGTCCGGCTGGCCATAGTCGGTGAACAGGTGATCGGCGAACGCCATCACCGCCTGGTCGAAGTTCGCGACCGCCTCGTCCGTGACCAGGTCGGCGGTCACCTCGGCGCGGCCGATCGTGGCCATCCGGATGCCGCCCAGCCCGCACGCGGGCGGGAAAGCGACCTCCGGGTTGGTCAGGTCGAACAGGTCGCGCTGGTGCCAGCCGTGCCGGATCAGGTACAAGGCCGCACCCCGCAGGGTGTCAGCCGGCGTGATCACCGGTTCGGTGACCAGGTTTTGGGTAGGCTGCATAACGCCGCCTCCTCTCCTTCGGATGGGGAATCGGGTTGGTGTTTGGGTCGGCCGCGCCGGATCGCTTTGTCAGGGCTGTGTCCGGTGTTGCCGGCCCATCCAGCAGGGATAGGGCAGGGGTGGGCTAAGCCACCTCCGTGGTCAGGGCCTCCAACCGGACGCGGGTCGCGCCGGTCAAGGCCGGTTCGGATACCGGTGGCAGATCGCGACCCATCAGGCACACCCTGCGGCCCACGAAGTCGCCGTAGCCGTGGACGTGACCCGTCCGATCGGCGTCCTGCCAGGTGACCAGCTCGACGCCGAACGCCTGCGCCCAGGCGGTGCACGCGGCGATCGTGTCGAACACCAGCCGCACGTGACCGGGCTCGAACGAGACCCGCTCCGGCATCGGTAGATCGGTCAGCGCCACCGCCGCGTAGAACTCCCGGCGTCCGCTGTTCTGATCGGTGGTCATCTCTGTATGCCTCCGGTCAGTGCCAGTGCTGGACGATGGTGACGCACTTGTGACCGCCGACCGCCAGCCCACCAACCGTGAGGATCACGGCGGGGATGGCCAGCAGGCCCAGACCGATCGAGGCGGCCGCCGTCGCCACCCACCACACGAACGCGGTGCCAGCGCCGAGCACACCCAGGCCGGCGGTGACGCCGAACCCGAGCCAGAACCGGCGGACCTTACGGTCCCGCTCGGCCAGCTCGGCCCGACGCAGCAGCCAGCGGGTGTAGAGGATCTGGTCCCGCTTACGCCGCTCGGCCAGCTCCCGCTCGGTCAACGGCTGCAAGCCGCCGGTCGGGTTGGCCGGGTCGAGGTAGTGGATGACCTGTGGTGCCGGCTGAGTGACCGGCAGGTGCTTGGCCATACGATGGCCCTCCTTCATGGGTTGGTTTCCCCTGTCCCGGATTCGGGACCGGAGCCTTTAGGCGGCGACCCTCGGCTGCGGCTTGCTGGCCACGGTGTTGCGGAGGGTGGCCGCGTAACGGGCGATAGCCGCGCAGGTCGCGTCGTCCAGGTAGGCGACCTTGACCAGTTGCGGTGTGCCGCCCTCCGCGATCAGCAGCCCGGCGCCGGGGTTGGTCGGCGAGATAGTGTTTGCCGTCCAGCCCTGCTGCGCCTTGCCGTGACCGAGCACGATGTCGGATGACGAGTCGGTCGTGCACCGGCCGGCGAACCGCCACGCGAACAGATCCCGCAACGAGGTCGGGATAATGTCCGACGACGGGCGTTGCGTCGCGGCGACCACGATGATCCCGGCCGCCCGGCCCCGGGCGACCAGGTCACGCAGCAGTTCGGAGAACTCCTCCCGCTGCGCCTTCTTGCCGACCGTGGCCGAGTAGTAGGCGAACTCATCGAGCGCGATCAGATACGGGGTGATGTACCGGTCATCCGGCACGACCTTCCGGCGTTCGCACTCCTCCAGGTAGTCGTACCGGCGGTCCATCATGATCTGTAGTCGGGACAGCAGAGCCAACGCGTCTGGCAGGCTTGGACCCACGAACGCGTCCGCGCACCGCCGCCACTGGCCCAACTCGACCCGCTTGGCGTCCAGCAGGCACAGCCGGCAGTCCAACGACAACGCGGCATGCGCCACAACAGCGTTCAGCAGCGCCGACTTACCGCTACCCGGTTCACCGCCGATCAACAGGTTGCGGTAGATCAGCGGCACCGTGACCGGGTGGCCGAACTCATCGATCCCGATATACACCGGGTCGAAGATCGACAGGGTCGGGCCGAGCGGCACCGCCGTGTCGTCCGGGGTGGTGGCGACCAGAACAGGCGACATGATCAGGCCGCCTGCCCAGCGTTCGCCCCACCGGCCGGGATCGACCAGGCGTCATCCGGCGGGGCGTCCGGGGTGAACCCGTCCGAGGAACGGGTACGGGACATCTTGGTCACCTTCGCCTGCGCGAAGCGCAGCGACGGGCCGACCTCGTCCACGTCCAGGCCGTACGCCGAACGCTTCTCCCCCTCCGGCGTCTCCCAACGCGACAGCTTCAACCGGCCCGAGACCACCACGCGGGTGCCCCGGGTCAGGGACTCGGCGATGTTCTCGGCCATGTCCCGCCACGCCGTGCAGGTCAGGAACAACGGCTCGCCGTCGCTCCACTGCCCGGACTGCCGGTCGAACGTACGCGGGGTCGAGGCGATGGTGAACTTCACCAGCGCCACCCCCGCCGGGGTGAACCGCAGCTCCGGGTCGGCGGTCAGGTTCCCGACCACGGTCAGGGTCGTTTCGTTTGCCACTACTGGCACTCCTTCACAGAACGGTTTTGTCCATCACGGACACGGACACCCGGCAGGGCACTGTGGATGGTCACCGACGACCCCCACGCGGCTGCTCGGCCGGGACTTCGGGAACGTCGGCCAGGTCCAGGCCAACCGGCGGCACAGCCGGAGACACCGGCGTAGCCGCCTCGTTGCGGATGTGGCCGATGAACACGGCCAGCGGCGACGCGATCGTCCCGGCGAGGGGGTCGCGGCGGGTCAGGTCCACCCGCACCAGCGCGGCGAACCTCGGTGAGGCGCGCACGATCCGTGCCTCGCCTGCCCAGCAGGAGACCGCGACCTTGCCGGTCTTGCCCTCCAGATCGGACTGGTCCAGACCCGGCCGAAGCCACACCCAAACCCGCTCACCAGCCGGCGTCGGCCGCGCCCACAGGATCAGCGGCAACACCGCAGACCGGTTCCGCGTCGCCGAAGACCGGATCACATCGGCGAAGCACACCCGCAGCCGGTGCCGGACCACCAGACACCACGACCACGCCACCAGCCAGCAACGGACCGGACGGGCCAGGGCGCACACCCCGGCCAGCGCCAGCACGAAGCCCAACGCCAGCAACGGATGCGTGAGGTCGGCCAGCAACGCCGGCCCCAACACCACGAACGCCACGATGACGGCTTCGAACGACCACCACCACAGCACCCGCAGCACCGGCCACGCCAGCGTCACCAGTGCCGCCGGAACCCCGCACACCAGACCAGCCACGACGCCCAGCGCCACAGCCAACACCGGATGCAGAAACACCGCCGACACCGCCGCGGTCGACACCCCGACCACCGACGACACCGCGAAGAACGCAACCCGCGCCTTCCTCGCATACGACGCCGACACCGGCGGATCAACCACCGTGATCACCCCAGGCCGGGGACCAAACAACCTGCCTCCTAGCACGGACATCACCTCCAAACCACAAGCCACGTCCCCAGTGGACGACTGCTCTTTGCGGTGAAGCCATCGTGCGCGCTACCGATGTCGCCTCTCCAGAGCGCCTATATCGCGCTCCAAACTTCGATGTCGCCCAGTGTCTCGTCTGTGTCGCGTCTTGTGGTAACATTGACTATCTTGATCGGCAAGCCGAAAGGTGGACGCGGCTTTGTCTGGCTCAATCCTGCTCAAGGCTCTTCTCCAAGAACGACACTGGCAGACGTACCGAACGTTCTGCATGGAGTACGACAAGGCCGCACGGAAGATCGACCCTCAGTTGGTCGGCACTTGGCCGAGTCGTGCGCAGCTTCACCGGTGGCTATCCGGAAATTTGAAAGGTCTCCCGTATCCCGATCACTGCCGGATTCTGGAAGCGATGCTTCCTGGCCATACGGCCCAACAGTTGTTTGAAGTGTCGGGGACATCGTCCAGACCTGACATCTTCCAGAGAGTCGCCCAGGGCCTCAGTGCCCCCGCAGAGGAAGACGTGGAGTGGGGACCCTCCACCAAGAGTGAACCCGCCAGCATCCCCACTCGGTTAGCTCCAACGAACGGCGACGTTGACCCGGTAAGCCGCGGCTTGGGTCAGCGACTTCTCGAACTACAAAAGGCCAGGCGCCTGTCTGACGAGGAAACCTTGCTGCTTGCGGGCCTGTCGGGAAGCGTGGTTGAGCTTTCGATGCGAGTCCAGATCGACATTGACGGTGAAGGCTGGGCACATGTTGCCTACGAACACGAGGTACTGAACCTGACGGCCAAGCCGATCACGCGAATCCCACGAGAATTGTGGTTCCGCTACACCAAGGGCAGCTTGTCTATAACCCCGACATCAAATGGTGGACGACGGGTTGCTATTCAGCGCGTTCACGACACGCCGACCCTCGTAAAGTTCGCCTGTCAAATTTCGCCGGCGATCCAGCCCGGCGAGTCAGCGGTTCTGGGATACGAGTCCGAAGGCGGCCAGTTCTTGGACCAGCTCTACTGGCGTCAGTCCGTCCAACGCTTCACCCGTCACCTATCGGTTCAAGTCCGCCACCAGGCAGCGGGAACACTGAGTCACTGCTCGGCGCTCGAAGAGCACCCCGACGGTTCGGAAAGCTTCGCCTCGGAGGACCTGTTGTGGGACTACGAGGACGATGACATCGTAATGAGCGTGACTCGTGACTACCTACGACCGAATCAGAGCGTAACCCTGCGATGGGATGTTGACCGTGCGACTGCGTGACCAGGTTGAAGCTACTCTCCGGGCCTGGGACGCGTACGAACGCGCACGCGGCACCGCTCCCGTGATCGACTACGACTGTCACCCGGTTGAGGAAGCGCCCGAGCCCGCCGGCAGTCGTCTGGAGGTTCTTCTCGCCCTTCAACGTCTCCACGAGCAGAGCCGGGACAGGAACGAGGAAGCGGTACGCGTCCGGCTTCAGAGTGACATCGCCTACCTCCGAGCACTTCTCGGCGAGCGTGCACCCCTAGCCGAGTACGTTCAGCAGACGCAGGGATGTCACTGCCTCGGATGGTCACCGGAGTACATCGCCCATCGCGGAGCCGAGGCACGCGCCAGCGTCGAGCGCCTGGGCGTGGAGTGGGATGCACACACCCCTAACCGGCTGGCGGAGCGCGAGGGTCAGCTCACCACGGACCAAGCACCTGCCGCGATCCGCCGCGAGGCAGCCGAGCTGGAGCCCACCGTCCGCACGCTGGTCGACACCGATGCACCGTTTGCGCTCACGGTCGAGGCAGCCGACATCGACGCATATTGGAGCTACTGGCTAGACGGCATCGGCAAGGACGCGCGGCTTCGTCTCAACCTTCGACGCGCGCAGTTCACAGAGGTACAGGCTCGCGTCTTTGCGCTACATGAGGTCCTGGGCCACGCGCTCAAGGGAGCGAGCTACTCCGCTCGATGCGCCACAGAGGACGTGCCGTGGGTGAGGCTGTTGTCGGTCCACGCTCCCCAACAGGTCCTCATGGAAGGACTTGCCCAAGCACTCCCGCTCTTCGTTATCCCCGATGACGAAGAGGTGACCGCCCGCGTGCGGATAGCCCACTTCACCCAGTTGGTACGCGCCGAGCTCCACCTTGCCATCAACAACGGCACCAGCATCGAGGACTGCGTACGCGTTGCGCAGGCACGCGTTCCGTTCTGGTCCCAAGAGGACATCGGCGATACCCTCAGCGACCGCGCGGTGAGTCCCCAGCTTCGGACTTACCTGTGGTCCTACCCTGCCGGAATCGACTGGTTCGTCTCGTTGGCAGAGCAAGCCGAGCCGAACGCTACTGAGGTACTGCGCGCAGCTTATCGCCGGCCACTGACACCGAGCGACCTAACCACCCTGTGGCCAGATGGTCCGCAGATCGGTGGCCCTGGACCACAGGGATAGCCCTGTGAGGCCGGCCGGCTGCCGGCGATGTCGACAGCTCGGCTGCCGGCTGCCGGCCGGCTGCCGGCGACGCTGTGAGAACTTTCTGTACGTCTTCAAGGCGGGCCTGCGGCCCGCGCCGCGCTGGATCCGGGACCGCGCCGCGCCTGGTCGCCTTCGGCTAGGCGCGGCGACCCGGCCCGTCACGGGCCGCCAGCGCGCACGACGAAACCCAGCGTTCGCCGGGAAGGCGCAACACTGGGCTCGGCCAGATTCGAGACAGGCGCTACGGCGGACCCGGACGCCGCGCGGGTACGACGATACCGCCATGTCCGTGCGCGTCTCGCGCCCCCGGGCAGTCGCGGTGATCGGAACACGGGCGGGTCGCCTCGCCGGCGAGGCCGGGCCTATTCGGCCCGAGGGAAGACCCGCCTCGCCGGCGAGGCGCGGCTTCCAGCCGCCCCGGACGCTCCGGGAAGAGGACAGGTCTGTACGTGCGTTCCCGATGACGCACCACAGGCAGCCAGACCGCGCCGACCTTGTCCAGGTCGTTCGTCCAGTAGGGCGCTCCAGCCTGGACAAGGTCGGCGCGGTCCGGCCGGGCGACGCCTACGCCACCGGGAAGCACCGCCCATCGCCAAACCGCGCTATTGCTACTCACGTATTCACGCGGCTCACGATTATCGTCAATATCGGCGATCCGGGGAGAGCGGATATGGACGATCACGCGCGGCACAGGCGACTGACGAATGCGACCAGCTCGTTGGCCGGATGGCTCGCGCCGCTCGCGTTCGACCTCACCGCAGCCGAGGTTACGTCCCTGTTGACCGTCGAGGTGGCTCGGTGGGCCGAGCAGTACCAGTTCGCATGCGACCGCGAGGTTCCGTCCCGGTACACCCGTACCAGCCGCCGAGGATTCGAATGGCCCGGCCTGATCGATATCGTTGGCCGACACCCGAACGGCGTGAAACTCGCAATCGAGATCGACCGACACACCAAGCGGCGGTCCCTTGACAAGCTCATCGCCGAGGCGGAAGCGGGAGCAGTCGCGATCTGGGTCAGGTGGTTCGGACAGTCGACCATCGTCGTGCCGCCCACAGTCGGCCTCGTTGAACTTCGCGTACGACGCGTGCGAACGCCCGGCGACGGAGGCTATCGGTACCAGCGCACACCCCACCTGGCATGGCCGGCTCCGCCGCCACACGGCGCCCCAGTACGGATGGCCTACCAAGCACGTCTGTTCGAAACAGAACGCCAGCCGAAGCGCAAGGCCCAGCCATCCGAAACAAGCCAGCCACAACGCACCGCCCCGCCAGACGTCGCCTGACCGACTGGGAGAAATCTGGGAGACGATCTTATAATGGACCACTCTGACAAGCAGCGTCAAACCAATGGCTACCACCAGCGCGAGCAGGCTATATAGCCATCGGTCCACGTGGCGGATCGAACTTGACCTAGTTGACACGGAAGAGGTCACTGGTTCAAACCCAGTATCGCCCACTAGAGTTTTCGCAGGTCAGCGGCTCGTTACCGATCCAGAGGTAATGAGCCGTTTCACTTCTGCTACTTACATTGGGAGCAAAATGGGAGCAGAGATCATCTAGCGCCCCCGGCGCCGCCTGCCCGCTCCCCCGTTGTGGTGTCACGCCGCGGGCAGGTAGCGGGTTTGGGCGCCAGGTGGCTGGCCGACAGCGCCCGGCACGCTCTAGTCGTTGGCGTGCCGGGCGTAATCGATGTCTGGACGTCAGGGTTAGCCGACGGTGGTGTCGGGCGCTGGTGGTAGTAGCTGCAGGTCGCGGGTGACGGTCTGGCGCATGCGTTGGGCGCGGGCGCGCCGCTGTTCGTCGGTGTCCCCGCCGGAGGCCCAAGTGCCGCTGGCGAGGTTGTCGGCCAGCGTGGTCATCGCGAAGCGTGCCTGGATGACGGCGGCTGCCTCGATGACAGCCGCCGTGCTGCTGCCGACGCGTTCGATGGCCACGGCGATGGTGGTGATCGCCGCGGCTGCGTTCTCGACGGTGGCGGCGCTTCGGGCCGGGTTGGCGGCGCGGTTGAAGTCGGCGTGCAGGGCGGCTTGGCCGCAGGCGGCCACGATGCGGGCCGCCTGCGCTACGGGCAGCAGGATCGGGGAGGCGTTGTCGTAGACGGCGTCGAGGCGTGCGTAGCCGTCGGCGAGGACGCCGACGAGTGAGGGTACGACGTCATCGTCGTCAAACCCCCGCAGCAGGGCTTGGTGTTGGCTGATGCCCAGGGCCGTCGCGACCTGCCGGATGCGCTCGGCAAGGAATGCCTCCGCGGCTCCGTCGTAGAGGATAAGGCCGCGTGCGGCGGCCGCGTCGTGGAGCTTGGCGGCGAGGTCCTTGAACTTGCGGCGGTCGGATAGGGCGGTCACCTCGTGACTCCTGTCGATTGGGCGCCGCCGCTGGCGGGCCGTGAGGTGCGTCCCCGTGGGCGAACGAGCCGAACACCTACAACTCGGTGACGATGCGCAACGGCCACGAGCCGGCGCCGGCGCCGAGCCGGTGGAGCGTCTGTTGGGGCCAGGCGGAGGCCGCGCTCGCACTTCATGCAGTCCAGTGTCCTTGGGAGGATGGGTTGGGGGTAGTTGACAGGGTCGATGTGGCGGTTAGATCGCGGCTAGATCCGGTCGGCGTGCGAGAGCCGGCGGGCGGCCTTGACCGCGCGGCGTTGTGCGGCGTCGGCGGCGTACCGGTCGAGCATGGCCCGGGTCTTCCAGCCGAAGATCCGCATGGCGTCGCCCTCGCGCAGCCCGGCTTCGACCTCCGGCGGCTTGCGGTCCGTGCGGCGTTCGTGGATCCGGGCGGCCAACACGACGACCCTGGCCAGCGAGTGGCGGCCGGCGACCCGAATGTGGTGGGACGGCTTGGCCACCCCGGTGCCGGTGATCTTCCATCCGGCGGCCGCTGCCGGGACGGTGGCGCGGGTGCCGGCTGGTCGTGTCATGCCCTGATCCCCTTCCAGGTATGGGCGGACGCCGGGCTCGACGTCCCGGACGGGTCGACGTGGACGGTTTCCTCGCCGGCGTGCGCCGCACGCCCACCCGCGACCGCTGGTCGTGTCGGTACGCGGCCGGCGGCG
Organism: Phytohabitans maris; assembly: GCF_031085175.1. GTDB lineage: Bacteria > Actinomycetota > Actinomycetes > Mycobacteriales > Micromonosporaceae > Phytohabitans > Phytohabitans maris. Next base: position 4,427 of record NZ_JAVHUY010000053.1, on the reverse strand, counting down.
GCCAGGAATCCCGCCACGAACGGGCTCCCGGCAACCTCCGGCGCCAGCCCGGCATCAGCCGGGTCGGTGCGCCAGTCGGTGACCGGTACCAGGTCGGCAGGTCCGCCCCCGGCCGGGGTGGGGTGGACCAGGTCGAGGCCGTCGAACAGGCTCCGGATCTGGCGGCGCGTCCGCACCTGCAACGGCGTCGGGGTACCCGCGTACACCCGCTGGACACTGTCGGTTCGGGCGGTGGCTTCGGTGCGGCTGGCGTGCGAAACCACCAGATAGCTGCCGGCCACCAGCGGCCGGCGAAACTCGGCGACCAGGCCGCCGATATCAGAAGTCGATCAGGCGACGGGTGTGATCGTGGCCCAGGACCGTCGCCGGCTCGCGGATGTCGGCCTGGACCACCCCGGTGTTGGACACACCGGCGAGTACGGCGCGCGCGTGCGCCACCGCGACCGGCTCGTTGTCGACATACACAACCCGAGCCTGCGGGGCGACCGCTTGAGCGACCTCGTGCACGTTTCCGGCCGCGGGGATGCCCGAGCCCAGGTCGAGGAACTGGCGCACACCATGCTCCGCCGCGTACGTCACCGCGCGGCGCAGGAACCCACGGTTGGCGTGCGCCGTGACCCTTACCTCCGGCGCGACCGCCAGCACCCGGTGGGCGGCTTCCCGATCGGCGTGGAAGTGGTGGCCGCCGCCGAGCAGGTAGTCGTACATGCGGGCCGCGTTCGGCCGCTCCACGTCGACCTCCGACGGCCCCCAACCGTTCGCGTCACTCACCGCCACCACCACCCGCCCACCATCGACCTGCGGACCGGGGCCGGGTCGTCTGCGCCGGGGGGGGGGGGCGCCCCCCCCCCGGGGGGGGGGGGGGGGGGGGCCCCCCCGGGGGGGGCGGGCCCCCGGGGGGGGGGGGGGGCGGCGGGGGGGCCCGGGGCCGGGCCGGCGGCGCCGGGGGGGTCCGCCGCCCCCCCCGGGGGTGTGGCGGGCGGCGTACCACCCCGGCGTGCCGCGGCCCGACGTTCGGAGTCGTCGCGGCCGGGCGGCACGGGCCACCGCTGAGCCGGCCGGGGGGCGGGCGGCGGCGCCGTGCGGGTGTTGGCCACCGGGGCTGGCCAGAAGCATCGTGGGCATCACCAACGCCGTCCCTCACCCCAGTACCGGCCGGCGGCCCTGCTCGACATACAAGATGTAGTAGCGGACCAGCCCGGGCGGCGCCGGCAGATACTCATGCCCGCCGGTCGAGCGTTGCTGCGAGGCCAACAGCCGACCGGTGGCCGGGTCGAACACCAGCAGGTACTCCACACCAGCAGCCGTGTAGACGACCGCGTCACCGGTGCGGCCCAGCCGATCCGCCACCCCCGAGCTGAACGACAGCCCAGCAACGTCGGCCAGAACCTGAAAAACGGCACGACGCACCGGCAGATCCACGTAGTGCGAGGCGTACAACTCGTCCACCGCACGCACCATCGCCTGCGGCCCATCCGGCATCGGATCAACCGCGGCCAGCTGGGCCGCCAACCCGGCCGAGTCGCTCGCCAACGGTACGGTGATCGGACTGCGCCGGTTCCCCACCGGATAGTCGATACGCCTTGTCGTCCCGGCGGCGAACTCGGCGCCGGTACTACGAAAACCCGGGTGGGCGCCGGTCAAGGCGTAGTCCGGCCAGTTCTCCACCTCGATGCCCCGGCCGGAGCCGTCCACCGCTTCCCACCGGCGGATGTCGACCGCGAACACCGCCGGGGTGTCCTCGCAGACCCCCGACCGGGCCGGCGTGCCGGTGGTATCCAGGATCCAGCGCCGCTGATGATGGTAAGCCACCCCCGCCTCAGACTCCGCCGGCACGGTAGTGACCGAACCGGCCATCCGCAGCAAGTGTTCGCGCGCCGGAACCGGCCGCACAGACCGAAAACCGCCAGACGGACGGGTACCCAGCGCGGCGACGGCCCCGGCCCGACACGGGTCCGGCTCAGAAACCCACACCCCCACCACCGCCACGGCAAGCAGCAGCATCCCGGCCACGACCAGCGCAGTCCGGCGCGGGTGGGCCAGGGCCGACGGTGTCACAACTTCGGTCAACAGGAAGTCCTCAATCGATATAGCGGGCGGAAGCCAGCCGGGCACTGGACAGGGCTGTACAACGGGTTGGATCGCGGTCAGGGCGAAGCAAGGCGGTAACGGCCGGCCTCGACCAGAACGGCCAGCGCCGTCCGCCGCTGCGGGCAGCAGGCGGTCGCACACCGCAGGTGCTCCCGCATCACCACGTGGGCCCGCTCAACCGTCAACGCCTCCGAAGACGACCGACAGGCAGCCACCACGGCAGCAGTCTGGACGGTCTCGGTCACGATCGGCCTCCTTGGCGTTGTGGGTCGGTCTATGCGGGGTCTGTGAACGCAGGATGTCCCGCACCGTGGGGCCGGTGCTCTCGGCGACGTGCCGATCGAGCCGGCGCCGCACGGCTGCGACCGCGCGGTAGCCGGCGACACCACCCGCCCGCTCGGATCTGGAGCCAGCCGCACCCGCTGCACCGGCAGCCCTCCACCCGCCGGCGTTCCCGACCCCCGCCGAGCGCGTCGTCCACCGACCCATCGACGCCGCAACCGGCCCGCTGCTGGAGACAAACCGCCGCTGCTGTTCGGTCACCGCCGCAGCCGCAGCCGGAACCAGAAGGCGGGCCTCGGCCCGGGCGCGCAGCTGCGCCGCGGTCGCCTGCCGTGGTTGCACCACCGCAGCGGGACGGCACGCCAGCACCTGCTGCCGTACCAGATCGTCGTCACGTTCGTCCATGAATACGCTTCCTCCCTTGGGGTGCCGGTTCGATGCCGCCGGTAGCCACGAACCGCTCGGCACGACCGATCACCACCCGTTTGCGGGGACAGGGCCGCGCCGCGATCGAGGTCGCCGGGGCATTGCGCGGCTGCACGGTCTGGGCGGCGGGTGGTCGGGGTCGAAGGGTGCAGTCCAGACGCGGCGTGGGCACGCCCGGCCCGGGGAGGCGGGTGGTTCGGGGTGCTGCCACTGCGCTTCCCTTCGACCCCGACCGGTTGTCCGCCCGCCGGATGGGGGGAAATCCGGCCGGCAGACAGTCCATAGTGGAGCGCCAAGACGGGTTGTTGTCGGCGTGGCCTCCAGTCGGGTAGTGAGCAGGACCCATGCACGCACGCCGGTACAGGTTTCGAGCACTAGCCTGGAACGACGCCGTCGACCACCGTCGACCCTCCAATCTGCGATGTCCGCTCATCGTGTGCGACAGCACGTCGCACCATCCCCCACATCGGCGGTCCGCTATCGGGAAGGAAAAACGGGGTCCCCCGACGTGGTTGGTAGCCATGCCGGACGTACAGGTCGACCGCACCGGACGAGGTGGCGACCAGGTAGGCGGGCAGGCCCGCCGTGTCGAGTCGCTCGTTGCGGTGGCGCAGCAACGCGCTGCCCAGGCCGGTGCACTGCCGGTCCGGGTGGACGCCGAGCCAGGCCAGGTAGTGGTGCGGTGTGCGGGGATGGTGGGCGGCGAAGGTGTCGTCGAGGAGCCGGAACCGGTCCGCGTACGGGCCGCAGGCGGTGGTGCGGAGCTGGTCGTAGGCGGCCAGGTCCGGTGGGGTGTAGGCGTAGTCGAACCAGACCGAGGCCGCGTCGACCGGGTCGGTGACTTCGATGTAGCCGTGTGCGAGGGTGAAGCCGACCAGCGCGCGGCACAGCCGCTGGTAGACGGTGCGGCGTTCGTCCCGGTCGGGTATCAGCCACGGGGCGTCGGGGGTGTCCAGGAACGCCTCGACCAGGATCTTGGTGATCTGGTCGGTGTCCGCGCTGGTGGCGATACGGACGTGCGGGCCGGCGGGTGTGTCGGTCACGGCAGGGGTTTCCTCACAGGTGTCGTCGGTCGAAGCGGGGGTCTTCATCAGCGGTTCACCGAAGCGGCGGTGGTGGGTGCGTCGGCGCCGCTGCCGACCCGGGCGTACACGTCGGGGCGGGTACGGTGCAGCCAAGCCGCCAACGCCAGCCCGGCCAGAGCGGCGGCCAGGTAGCCGCCGGGAATCACCCACCGGGCCGGCGAGCCGGGATCGACGTCGAGCAGGATGGGGAACTGGTCCAGGCTGGCAACCAGGACGACGGCCAGCAGCACCCCGGAGATCGTCGGGGCGACCCGCCGGTGCAAGGCGGTCTCGCCGGTGAACGGGGTCCGGTGGAAGTAGACGATCACCGCGACGCTGGTGGCGGTCATCAGGATCAGCACACCGAACCCGCCCGCCACGGTCCCCCAGAACAGCAGGTGGGTCAGCGGGTCGTCGAACCCGGCCGCGAGGTAGCCGACCAACACCACGACCGCGATGAGGCTATGCACCAGGGACGCACGGGCGGGTGCACCGGTGTGCCGTCCCGCAGTGCCCAACACGGCGGGCAGGACACCTTCGCGGCCCAACGCGTACAGGTAGCGG
>NZ_JAVHUY010000052.1 GCF_031085175.1 Phytohabitans maris | reverse complement strand
CTAGGAAGGCGCTGAATATCGGCGTTCTTGAGGTTGGCGGTGGGGTGGGTGCCTGGGTTTGGCTGCCGGTGGGTTGGTTGGGTCGGGGGGGGGTGGTGGTGCGGGTGTGGGCGCTGCGGGGGTCGCTTGGTGGGCTCTGTGGTGGTGTCTTCGGGCCCGGTGGTGGCTGGTCAGCTGGTGGCGAGGGTCCATCCGTTGGTCCAGTGCAGGCCGCGGTTGATCAGGTTGCGGAGGTTGAGTGCGGCGGTGCGTTGTTTGAGCCAGGTGTGGTTGGCGTGGATGCCGTGGTAGCGCAGTTTGAGTCGGCGTCGGCCGCGGCTGGCTACTTGGGCGATGACGCGTTCGATGTTGGGTCGGTGTCGGCGGTAGCGGTCGCGGAGGGTGGGGTCGGTTCGCCAGTCGGCTCGGGCTTGGCGTAGTAGGGCGTCGTGTTCGTTGAGTACGATCTTGCGGCCGGTCTTGGATTTGGTGCACCGGGTCTGTAGTGGGCAGGTGCGGCACCGTGTGCCGAAGTCGGCGGTGCGGGTGGCCGGGCTGATCGGTCGGGTGTGTGCGGCTGGGCAGGTGACGGTCTGCTGGTCGGTGTTGACGGTGAAGTCGTCGATGGTGAAGCCGCCCCGGATCGGGGATTGCGATGGTTTGGGTTTGATGATCGCGGTGTGTCCGGCCTGGTCGAGGGCGTTGCGTAGGTCGCCGGTGCCGTAGGCGCAGTCGCCGTACCATTCCTGAGCGGTCTGGTCTGGGCGGCCGGTGGGCTGCTCGGGCCCGGTGTCGTCGTCGCCGACGCCGGCTGTGGTGTTGGGTTCGCTGTCGCTGTCGCTGTTGGGTTCGCTGTTGGTGTTGGTGGGGCCGTTGGCGAGGAATTGTTGCGCGACGGCGGCGTCGGCGTTGTCAGGTCCGCAGGCTTTGGTGAGTTGTTCGTCGGTGATGATGCCGGTGTCCGGCTCGGCGGCGATGTGGGCGCGGTAGCCGTCCCGGCGGGCCTGCGGCGACTTGCGGGTGTGTCGGGCCTGTGGGTCAACGGTGGAGATGACCCGGTCTTCGGCGACCTTGCGGGCGATCCGCCACCGCCCGTCAGTGCCATCGGAGCCGTCGGCCGGTTCCACGTCCTGCCCGGCCACCAACGCCAACAGCGCGACCGCCTGCTGCGCGGGCTCGTCGAGCTTCGCCTCGGCCAGCGCCGCGACCAGGTTGTTGGCGTCGTTGACCAGCGTCGAAACCAGGGCCTGTTTGGCATCCGGGTCGTCCCAGTCGATGTCCGGCTTTCCCGGCCGGCTGTAGTCGTGCCCGCCACACACGGCCGCGATCTGCTCCGCAGCGCCGGGCACCACCCGGGCCACCCGGCGGATCTGGGCGATCAGTTGGGTGATGGTGTCCTGGGTGGCGACCGCGTCGTCCAGGATCGTGGAATCGACCGCCCGCCGCCGCCGTCCGCGCAGAATCCCGGTCGCCTCGACCACCTGCCGGACCGCGTCGTTGACCCGGTACGGGCGATCCGAGTTCGCCAACCGGCGCCGCCAGTACGTCAACGTCGACGGGTGGAACCCCTTGTCGTCCAACGCCAGCCCGCAGGCGACCTTCCACCGCAGGTCACACCGGGCCGCCTCGGCAGCCTCCGCGTCGGAGTAGTCCAACAACGTCTGCAACGTCAAAATCGACGCCGCCACCGACCCCGGGATCGACCGCCGCCCCTTGGCCGATGGGAACAGATCCGCGAACAACTCGTCCGGGAACACCCGACCCCGACAGTCCGCCAGAAACGCGTACATGCTCCCGGCCGGAACCAGATGACCGACCAGAGCGGCCGCGTCCAACAGCCGCCGGTCAGCACGCTCTACACCCTGCACCCAAACATCTTCACATATCAATACAGACCAGGACGGAAGACATGCCCACCATTATTCAGTGGACTCCTAGCGACTTGACGGGAGCTTCGATCACGCTGAGCCCGCAAGGGGGGCGTCGACGACGTCGGCGACGTCGCGGCGCGGCGTGGGCCAGCCCGGCTGGCCGTACCCGATCCGCATGACCATCTGCGGGATCCCGAACCGGCCCAGCGCGGTGCGCAGGCGCTCCCGGGCGGCCGGCACCTCGATCGGTTGGGAGATCATCGACGCGACCAGCCGGGCGTCGGTGGCGGTGAGCAGGACCCGCTGCAGCGCCTGGCCGGCGGTGAGCCGGTCGACGGTGGTGTCGCCGGCCGAGCCGAGCACCGCGACGAGCGGCTCCGGCTCGAAGTCCCGCCCCGGCGCCCGGGTGCGCTCGCCGAACGGTCGCTGGGGGAGCAGGTCCTGCGGTTCGGCGACCGGCCCACCGGCGCGGGCGGGCACGCCGTCGGCGGAGAGGCCGCCGCGGGTCCAGCGGGTGATCTCGTCCCGGTACCCGGGGTCGCGTTCGAGGACGCGGTTGGCGCTCTGCGCGAGCTGCCCCAGCGCCTCGACCGCCGCGGTCCCGACGACGAGCTCCAGCCAGGCGCCCTCGGCCCGGGCGGCGTCCACGAGCCGCCAGCGGGTCTCGCCGGGTACCGGCTGCGGGAAGAACGGCAGGCGGCTGCTGTGCCGGCGCGGTACGGCGTCGAGCAGGGCCAGCTCGGCCGGGCTGGCCATGGCCGGGCTGTCCGGCATGAGCCGGGCGACCACGTCCGGGTCCTCCGGGTCGGGGCAGAGCCGCACCCGCGCGGGCGTGCCTTCGGCGGCCAGGGCCAGCCGGAGGTTGAACACCGCGGCCCCGCAGGCCAGGTGGACGGCCCAGTCGTCGAGGTGGCCGTGGCCGGCGACGGGCAGCGGGCGGCCGCGCTCCACCCGTACGTCGATGCCGCCGTCCCGCAGCCGGAACCGCCACGGCTGGCTGTTGTGCATCGACGGCGCGTGGACCGCCGCCCGGACCGCCTTCTCCAGGACGGCGGTCGTGTACCCGGTGATGATCATGTCGTGGCTCCCTCCCGCTCCGACGACCGGAAGCCCGATCCGTCGCGGTCCGGCGGCCGGTAGCCCGGTGGCCGGTGGTCCGATCCGTCGCGCGCGGCCGCCCGCAGACCCGGCGACCGGGAGTCCGGCCGCCGGACGACCGCGACCGGCCCGGTCGCCCCGTCCACCGCGCCGTGCGCGACGCTGCCGAGCAGGGCCCGCCCGGCCGGGCCGAGCTGGCCGTGGCCGTGGTCGCCGAGCACCAGCAGCCGGGCGCCCTGTGCGGCCCGGAGCAGGCCGGGCAGGGGCCGCCCGGCGTAGACCGCGCACTTCACCGGCACCCGCGGGTACTGGCGGGTCCACGGCTCGATCGCGCGCCCCAGCAGGTCCAGGGCGGCCGGTTCGGCCGAGAAGTGCGTTTCCAGCGTGGTCTGGTCGAACCAGTAGTCCTCGTGCTGGCGGGTGGTCACGTGCACGGCGGCGAGGACGGCCCGGTGGCTGGCTGCCCTCTCGAACGCGAACTCCAGCGCCGGGTCGGGGTCGCCCTGGCCGTCCACGCCGACCACCACGTGGCCGAGCAGGGTGGCGCCCCGGCTCGCGGTGATCGGGCGGACCACGACCACGGGCCCGGGGCAGTGGGCGAGGACGTGGTGCGTCGTGCTGCCGTACCCGCCGGGGTATCGCCCCGCCGGTGGCCCAACCACCACGAGGCTGGCCCGGGCGGCGGCCGTGACCAGCAGCGGGCCCGGCCGGCCGGGCAGCAGCCGCAGTTGTACGCGGTCGCCGCCGAGCCGGGCCCGGGTGGTCGCGACCGCCCGGGCCAGCGACGGGTCGAACAGCTCGACGACGGCCAGCGAGGGGGAGGGCGCGCGGGCGGCCAGGGGCGAGTCCGGCGGGCAGGCGTGCAGCAGCACCAGGTTGGCGCCGGTGCCGGCCGCCTCGTCGGTCGCCCAGGCCAGCGCCTGCCAGCCGCCGCTGCCGCCGAGGCCGACCAGGATCGTGGGTCGCACGGCTACTCCTCCCGTTCCGTGAGCTCGATGACGTCGTCCGGGGCGCGTCGGGGTACCGGCGGCAGCTCGGCGGACTCCGCGGGGATACCCAGCCGGACGACCAGATATGGCTCGCCGACATCGGAGAGCAGGTCGCGCATGAGCCGGCGCGGCCAGGCGAGCTCGATCGCGTCCGAGATCGGCGCCGCCGACAGCCCCTCCACCACCGCCGTCAGCAGCAGCGCGGAGAGCGCTTCACCGGCCCGCAGCCAGGACAGCGGCGTGTCGTCCCGCCCGAAGAGCACCGTGTACGCCGCGCCGCGGTCGTTGCCGCCGCCCGGCTCCAGCCCGGCCTCGCCGCCCAGCGCGTGGTCGCGCAGCATCACCCGGCGCGGCACCTGGCGGACCGCGACGCCGGCCGGCACCCCGTCCCCGGTCCACGGCGGCCGGTGGGTCCACCGGTACACCTCGGCCCGGTACTCGGGGTCGGCCACCTCCGCCGCGGCGGCGTCGCCGGTCACGACCGCGAGCATCGGCATCTGGTCCGCGCGGACCACGTGCAGGAACGCGCCCTCGGCCTCCACGGCGGCGCGGAGCCGGTTCAGCGCGGCGGGCGGCACCGACCGCTCGCCGAACGCCCGCCGGTCCGTGCGCCGGTCCGGGATGGCCTCGTCGAGCGCCACCTCGGCCCGCGCCGGGCGGCGGGTGCCGGTCACCCGCAGGCGGGCGACCAGGTCCGGGTCGGCCGGGTCGGGAAACCGGACCACTTCGACCTCGTGCCCGGCCGCGGCCAGCGCCACCCGTACGTGGTGCAGCGCGGCGCCGCAGCCGAGGACGAGCAGGCGCCCGTCCGGGTCGGTCACCGCGAGCTGGCGCTTGCGGTCCGCGTACAGGTCCAGGACGCCGGCGCCGACCCGCCAGCGCCACGGCTGGGAGTTGAACGCCGACGGTGCCCGCAGCGCCCGCTGGGCCGCCTCGGCGAGCGGCTCGATGATGTGGCGGCTCATGTCGTCCTCCTGCTCCCGGTATGTGTCAACGGTGCTCCGGGTACCGGCCGCCGCTGAAGGGCCGCTAGCCAGGCGCCGGCGGGCCCTCCGACCCTGTCCCGTATGTGCCATCCGGTGTGCCATGGAGGTGGAGACCTGCCGTCCCGGCGGGCGGGCGTGGAAGGAGAACGCCATGAGAAAGTGGACGGTCGCGGACGTCATGACGAGGGACGTCGTGGCGGTCCCGGAGGACGCCACCTACCGGACCATCGTGGAGCTCCTCGCCGACCGCCGGATCAGCGCGGTGCCCGTGGTCGACGCGGACCGGCGCGTCGTCGGCGTCGTCTCCGAGGCCGACCTGCTGTACAAGGTGGAGTTCGCCGGAGCGGTCGCCCACCCCCGGATCTTCCCCAGCCGCCGGCGGTCCCGCCGGGAGAAGGGCGAGGGGACGGTGGCGCGGGAGCTGATGACCAGGCCCGCGGTCACCGCCGGCGCGAAGACCTCGCTGGCCGCCGCCGCCCGGCTGATGACCGACAAGGGCGTCAAGCGCCTCGCCGTGGTCGACGAGGACGGCGTGCTCACCGGCATCGTGGCCCGCTCCGACCTGCTGAAGGTCCACCTGCGCGCGGACGAGGAGCTGCGGCACGACATCAACGACGAGGTGCTGCTCCGCACGCTGTGGCTCGAGCCGCTCGTCGTGGACGTCAAGGTCGACAACGGCCTGGTCACCCTGAGCGGTCACCTCGACCGGCGGACGATGGCGGAGCTCGCCGTCCAGCTGGTCGCCGCCGTGCCGGGCGTGGTCGCGGTCGACGACCACCTGACGTACGAGCTGGACGACACCGAGCTGTCCGGCTCCGAGTGGTACCGCTCACACCCGTTCAGCAGCACGGGACCTTAGTCCCGCAGCACCCACACCGGCCGGCCCTGTGACAAGTGGCGATCGACTCGGTACAAAGGAGGGGTGATCAGAGTCTTCCTCCTCGACGACCATGAGGTGGTCCGGCGCGGCCTGGCCGACCTGCTGCAGGCCGAAGGTGACATCGAGGTGGTCGGGGAGTCCGGCTCGGCGCAGGAGGCGGCCCGCCGGATCCCGGCGCTCCGCCCCGACGTGGCGATCCTCGACGGCCGGCTGCCCGACGGCAGCGGCATCGACGTGTGCCGGGACGTGCGCGCCGTCGACTCCTCCATCAAGGGCTTGATCCTGACGTCGTACGAGGACGACGAGGCGCTCTTCGCGGCCATCATGGCCGGCGCCGCGGGATACGTGCTGAAGCAGATCCGCGGCACCGACCTGGTCGACGCCGTGCGCCGGGTGGCGGCCGGCCAGTCGCTGCTCGACCCGGCGGTCACCGCCCGCGTGCTGGAGCGCATCCGGCACGGCGTCGAGGAGCCACGCGAGCTGAAGTCGCTGACCGAGCAGGAGCGGCGCATCCTGGAGTACGTCGCGGAGGGCCTGACCAACCGCGAGATCGCCGGCCGGATGTTCCTGGCCGAGAAGACGGTGAAGAACTACGTCTCCAGCCTCCTGGCCAAGCTCGGCCTGGAGCGCCGCACCCAGGCCGCGGTGCTCGCCACCCGACTGCTCGGCGAGCACAAGCCCTGAGCCACCCGCGGCAAACGTGATCGAAGCTCCCCTCATGCCGTTCTAGCGACGTGAGGGGAGCTTCGATCACGGACGCCGGAGGGCGGCTCTAGATCGGGACGGACCAGACGATCGCGGTGCCGGTCGGGGTGTTCGGGGCGATGGTGAAGGCGCCGCCGCGCAGGGTGGCGCGCTCGCGGAGGTTGACCAGGCCGCCGCGGGGCTGGGTGTCGGCGACGCCGACGCCGTTGTCGGCGACCGTGACGGTGAGCTGGCCGCCGGTCGCCTCGATGGTGATGTGCGCGGTCGTGGCGCGCGCGTGGCGGGCGGTGTTGGAGAGCGTCTCGCGGATGACCGCCAGCAGGTCGGGGCGGATCTGGTCGGGGACAGCGCTGTCGATCGGGCCGGAGAGCCGCAGGTCAGGACGGAAACCGAGCGTCTGGGCGGCCTCCGCGATCAGGTCGCGGATCTCGGTGCGCAGGGTGGCGTTCACCGGGGTACGGAGCTCGAAGATCGCGGTGCGGATGTCGCGGATCGTGGTGTCGAGGTCGTCGACCGCGGTGCTGATCCGCTGACCGAGCTCGGGGCGGGTGGCGAGCTGCGCGGTGGTCTGCAGGTGCAGGCCGGTGGCGAAGAGCCGCTGGATGACCACGTCGTGCAGGTCGCGGGCGATCCGCTCGCGGTCTTCGAGGACGAGGATCTGCTCGCGCTCGTCCTGGGCCCGGGCCCGCTCGAGGGCGAGGGCGGCCTGGCCGGCGAAGGTGCGCAGCATGGGCAGGTCCTCCGGCTGGCTGGAGGCCCCGGCGGGGTGGGCGACGACGAGCACGCCGTGCAGGGTGTCGGCGGCCGCGAGCGGGGTGATCAGGGCCGGTCCGGTGCTGACCGGGCCGGGCCAGGGGGCGGCCTTGCCGAGGTCGTCGACGAGCACGTGGCCGGCGTCGCCGATCGCCTGGGCGAAGACGGTGTCGCTCAGCGACACGACCGCGCTGGACAGGTCGGGGGCGTCGCCGTCGACCACCTCGACCGTGAGGTGGCCGGTGTCCTCGTCGGCGAGCAGCACCAGGACGATCTGGGCCTCGGCGACCTCGCGGGCGCGGCGGGCGACGAGCTGCAGGGCGCTGGTGCGGTTGACCTGGCCGAGCAGCACGTTGGTGATCTCGGCGGTGGCGGCCAGCCAGCGCTCGCGGCGGTGCGCCGTCGCGTACAGCCGGGCGTTTTCGATCGCGACGCCGGCCGCCGCGGCCAGCGCGACGGCGATCTCCTCGTCGTCCTGGGTGAACTGCGTCGCGCCCTGCTTCTCGGCCAGGTACAGGTTGCCGAAGACCTGGTCCCGGATCCGGATCGGGGTGCCGAGGAAGCTGTGCATCGGTGGGTGGTTCGGGGGGAAGCCGTATGAGTTGGGGTGTTTGGTGATGTCGGGGAGCCGGACCGGGCGCGGGTCTTCGATCAGCAGGCCCAGCACGCCCCGGCCGCGCGGCAGGTCGCCGATCTGGGCGTGCACCTCCGTGGAGACGCCGTGCGTGATGAACTCCACGAGCGTGCGGTCCGGACCGATCACGCCCAATGCCCCGTAACGGGCGCCGACCAGGGCGCTGGCCGCCTCGACGATCCGGGTCAGCACGCCGCGCAGCTCCAGGCCGCTGCCGATGCCGACCACCGCGTCCAGCAGCGAGCGCAGCCGCTCCCGGCTGGCGACGACCTCACCGACCCGGTCGAGCAGCTCCTGCAACAGCTCGTCCAGCCGGACCCGGGACAGCGGGCTCAACCCCAGCGACGGCGACGCCCACGCCTCTTCGTCCTGCTCATCCCGGCCAGCCACGCTCGGATCGTACCGGGGCGCTCACCCGCCAGTCACGAGGTCCGGGCCCGTCCCGCCGGAGGTCTCCAGCAGCTCGCGTACGGCGCGCTCGGCGAGCAGTGGCACGTACGTGTGCACCTTGGCGCCGTCGAAGCGCGCGTACACCTCGGCGACCGCCTCGCGCACCCGCTCAGGGCTGTAGACGCCCGCGTACCGGGCGGCGAGGCGGGAGAGGAGATGTTCCCGCTCCCGGTCGTCCAGAAGCGCCTGTGGCATTGCCGATCCCTTCCTCAGGTCTTTCCCCGGGTCCTTCGTCAGGTTTCCTCGGGGACCAGGTCGATGGCGCCGCACGGGCACTCGGTGACGCAGATGCCACAGCCCTTGCAGAAGTCCAGGTCGATCGCGTACCGCTCACCCGGCCCCAGCTTCACCACGGCGTTGTCCGGGCAGACGCCGAAGCAGTTGTCGCACTCGAAGCAGTTGCCGCAGGACATGCAGCGGCGCGCCTCGAACAGCGCGGAGCCCTCGTCCAGCCCGCCGACCACCTCGGCGAAGGTGGAGACCCGCCGGGCGGCGTCCAGCGTGGGGCGCACCGTGGCCGGCGCGTCGCTGTAGTACCAGGTGTTGAGGCGCTCGAAGGTGGCCAGCGGGTGCCGCGGCGGCGGCGCGTACGGCTCGCCGCGCAGCCAGCCGTCGATGTACCGCGCGGCCTGCTTGCCGTGCCCGACGGCGGCGGTGACCGTGCGCGGGGAGGGCACCATGTCGCCGCCGGCGAAGACGCCCGGCTGCCCGGTCATCATGTCGGCGCCGACCTGGACCACGCCGTCCGCCACCGAGACCCGCGGCAGCGTGGCCACGACCGAGCGGTCCACGTCCTGCCCGATGGCGAGGACGACCGAGTCGGCGGCCAGCTCCTCGTACTCGCCGGTGGGCCGGGGGAAGCCGGTCTCGTCCAGCCGCATCCGCTCCACCGTGACGGTCCCGCCGTCGGCGGCCGCGATGGTGGAGAGCCAGCGCATCCGCACGCCCTCCTGCTCGGCCTCGGCCACCTCGAAGGGCTGGGCCGGCATGCGCTCGCGGGTGCGCCGGTACACCACGACGGCGTCGGTCGCGCCGAGCCGGCGGGCGGTGCGGGCCACGTCCATCGCGGTGTTGCCGCCGCCGTAGACGACCACCCGGCGGCCGAGCAGCGGAGGCTCGCCCTCGGACACGTCGCGCAGCACGCCGAGCGCGTCGAGGATCCGGGCCGAGTCGCCGGCCGGGATCTCGGTACGGCGGCTCAGTTGCGCGCCGACGGCGAGGAAGACGGCGTCGAAGTCGCGCAGGGCCGCGGCGGCGTCCGGCACCGGGCTGGACAGCTCGATCGTGACGCCCATCGCGGCGATCCGGTCGACCTCGGCGTCCAGCACGTCCCGGGCCAGCCGGTACGCGGGAATGCCGTACCGCATCATGCCGCCGGCCCTGGGCGCCGCGTCCCGGACGGTGACCTCGTGGCCGAGCAGCCGCAGGTGGTACGCGGCGGCCAGGCCGGACGGGCCGGCGCCGACGACCAGCACCCGCTTGCCGGTGGGCGGCGCGGTCACCGACACCGTCCAGCCGCGGCGGATCGCCTCGTCGCCGAGGAACCGCTCGACCGCGTTGATGCCGACCTCCTCGTCCAGCTTTCCGCGGTTGCAGGCGGTCTGGCACGGGTGGTAGCAGACCCGCCCCATGACGGCCGGGAACGGGTTGTCCCGCATCAGTTCGCGCCAGGCCGTCTCGTATTCGCCGGACTCGGCGTGGTAGAGCCAGCGCTGCACGTTCTCACCGGCGGGGCAGGCGTCGTTACAGGGCGGGAGGCGGTCCACGTAGACGGGGCGCTCGGTGCGCCAGGCGCCGGTCTTGTTGGCCAGGCTGCTGCCGACCCGCAGCGTGATGGCGAACGGTGCTTTCACGATCCCTCCCCGAGTGGCGGCCCGAAGCGCTCCTCCGCGCGGAGCAGCCCGAAGCGTTCGATGTTGCGGTCGGCGCCGGCCTGCAGGCGGTCGATGACGTCGGCCCGGCGCTCCGGCTCGAACAGGTGCCGGAAGCGGGCCTGCGGCCGCAGGTACTCCTCGACCGGCACCCGGTGCCGGATCGGCGACACCGCGGTCACCTCGCCCCGCTCGGCCTCGAAGACCGGAAACAGTCCACTCTCGACGGCGAGCCGGGCGATCCGGACCGTCTGCGCGGCGTCGCCGCCCCACCCCAGCGGGCAGGGTACGAGCACGTGCAGGTAGCGCGCCCCGTGGAAGCCCATCGCCCGCTCCACTTTGGACTCCAGGTCGTGCAGGTCGGCGATGGTGGCGGTGGCGACGTACGGGATCTCGTGCGCCATCGCGATGAGCGGCGCGCTCTTGCCCTGCCCGAAGACGTTGCCCGGCTCCGGCCCGACCGCCTGGGTCGTGGAGGTACGGGCGGCCGGCGGGGTCGCGCCCGACCGCTGCACGCCGGTGTTCATGTACCCCTGGTTGTCGTAGCAGACGAACAGCACGTCGTCGCCGCGCTCGAACATGCCGGAGAGGCAGCCGAAGCCGATGTCCACGGTGCCGCCGTCGCCGCCCTGCCCGAGCACCCGGATGTCGGTGCGGCCGCGCGCCTTGAGGGCGGTGGCGACCCCGCTGGCGACCGCCGGGGCGTTGCCGAAGAGGGAGTGCAGCCAGGGCACCCGCCACGACGTCTCCGGATACGGCGTGGAGAAGACCTCCAGGCAGCCGGTGGCGTTGACGGTGACCAGCCGGCCGCCGGTCGCCCGCATCGCCGCGTCCAGCACGTACCGGGCGCCGAGCGCCTCACCGCACCCGCGGCAGGCCCGGTGCCCCGAGGTGAGCGAGTTGCTCCGGCTGGGGTCCGACTGCACGGTGCGGGCGTCCAGCGGCAGCAGCCGGTTGCCGACCGCGAAGCTCCCGGTCTGGAAGAACCGAACCCGCTCGCTCATGGCCGTCCTCGCTTCGCTGCGGGCGGCCACGAGGCTCCGACCGCACTGCGCCCGATGATTCGCTCGCTCCGCTCGCTCATGGCCGTCCTCGCTTCGCTGCGGGCGGCCACGAGGCTCCGACCGCACTGCGCCCGATGATTCGCTCGCTCCGCTCGCTCATGAGGGCACCTCCTCGGCGGCCCGCAACAGCCGCTCGTCCAGGTCGAGGAAGGTCAGCGGGGCCAGCTTCCCGGAGAACGCCGCGGCGAGCGCCTCGCGCAGCGAGTCGCGGGTCACCGGGCGGCCGCCGAGGCCGGCGACGACGGTGTGCATCTCCCGGTCGGGCAGCGCGCCGGCCAGGTCGGCGGCGACGATGCCGCCCACGCCCGCGGCGAAGGCCCGCTCCAGCACCACGACCCGGCGCGCCGGCCCGATCGCCGCCCGGATCGCCTCGACCGGGAACGGCCGGAACGCGGTCAGGCCGAGCACCCCCACCGGTACGCCTGCGGCGCGCAGGTCGTCCACCGTGTCCTTGAGGGTGCCGAGCACCGAGCCGAGCGCCACGACGACGGTCTCCGCGTCCGCGCACCGGTACGGCGACACGAGCGGGGCGAGCGGCCGGTCGAAGGTGGCCGTGAACTCCCGGGCCAGCTCCGACATCCGGGCCAGCGCGGCGAGCTGGTTGACGTGGGCCAGGTACCGGACCTCGGTGAACGCCTCCGGCCCCACCATCGCGCCGATGGTGACCGGCGCGTCCGGGTCGAGGACCTGGCGCGGCTGGAACGGCGGCAGGAAGCGGTCCGCCGCCGCCTGGCCCGGTACGTCGACGGCCTCCACCGCGTGGGTGAGCACGAAGCCGTCCATGCAGACCATCACCGGCGTGGAGAGCTCCTCGGCCAGCCGGAAGGCGAGCACGTGCAGGTCGGCGGCGGCCTGGTTGTCCTCGGCGTAGAGCTGGATCCAGCCGGAGTCGCGCTGGCTCATCGCGTCGCTGTGGTCGTTCCAGATGTTGATCGGCGCGCCGATGGCCCGGTTGGCGACGGTCATCACGATCGGCAGCCCCAGCCCGGAGGCGTTGTAGAGCGCCTCGGCCATGTAGAGCAGGCCCTGGCTGGCGGTCGCGGTGTACGCCCGGGCGCCGGCCGCGCTCGCGCCGATCGCGACGGACATCGCCGCGAACTCGCTTTCCACGTTGACGAACTCGCACCCGGCGAGCCGTCCGGACTTCACGAGCGCGGAGAGCGCCTCGACGATGTGCGTCTGCGGGGAGATCGGGTACGCGCAGATCACCTGCGGCCGGCAGCGCGCGACCGTCTCGGCGACCGCCCGGGAACCCTCGATCTGGCTAAGCACGGGTTGGCTCCTTCCGGCCGGCGTGGACGAGGTCGTACGCCGCGGCCGCGGCGGCCGCGTTGGCGTCGCCGAGCGGCCCGGCGAACCGGGCCCGGATCGCCGCGGTCACCGACTCGAGGCGGATCAGGGCGCAGAGCGCGGCGAAGCCGCCGAGCAGCGCGGCGTTGGGCAGCGGGCGGCCGAGGTGTTCGCGGGCCAGCCGGGACGCGGGCACCGTGACGACCCGGCCGGGCAGGCCGAGGTCGGCCGCCGTCCGGGTCGAGTTGACCAGCACGAACCCGCCGTCGGCGAGCCCGGCCAGCACGTCCGTCCGGCGCAGCAGCGTGGCGTCCTGCACGATCAGCGCGTCCGGCCGCAGGATCGGCTCGCGCAGCCGGATCGGCCGCTCGGCGATCCGGCAGAACGCGACCACCGGCGCGCCGGTCCGTTCCGAGCCGAAGCTGGGGAACGCCTGCGCGGAGCGCCCCTCGGCGAACGCGGCGGCGGCCAGCAGCTCGGCGGCGGTGACCACGCCCTGGCCGCCGCGGCCGTGGATGCGTACCTCGAACATGACGGCCTCCTCAGCCGACCAGCGTCTTGACCGCGGCGGTCAGGGCGGTCAGGCCGGCCCGGGCGTCGGCGAAGAGCATGCCGGTCTTCGGGTCGGTGTACAGCTCGTTGTCGATGCCGGCGTACCCGTGCCCCATCGACCGCTTGATGACGATGACGGCGGCGGCCCGGTCCACGTCGAGGATCGGCATGCCGGAGATGGCGTTGCCGGGGCGGCGGGCGGCCGGGTTGGTCACGTCGTTCGCGCCGACGACGAGGGCCACGTCGGCGAGGGGGAGCGTGGCGTTCGCCGCGTCCAGCTCCTGCATCTGCGAGTACGGCACGTTCGCCTCGGCCAGCAGCACGTTCATGTGGCCCGGCATGCGCCCGGCGACCGGGTGGATCGCGTACGTCACCTCGGTGCCCCGGGACGCCAGCACGGTGGCGAGCTCGTGCAGCGCGTGCTGTGCCTGGGCGGCGGCGAGCCCGTAGCCGGGCACCACCACGACCCGGCGGGCGTACGCGAGCTGGATCGCCGCGTCGTCGGCCGTGACCGCCCGCACCGGGGCCCCGGCGGAGCCGGCCGGGCCGCCGCCCCCGTCGCCGGTGCCGTACCCGCCGACCAGGATCGCGGCCAGGGAGCGGTTCATCGCGGCGGCCATGAGCGCGGTGAGGATGGCACCCGAGGCGCCGACGAGCGCGCCGGCCACCACGAGGACGCTGTTGTCGGTGACGAAGCCGGCCATCGCCACGGCGGTACCGGTGAAGGCGTTGAGCAGTGAGATCACAACCGGCATGTCCGCGCCGCCGATGGGCAGCACCAGCGCGACGCCCAGGGCGAGGGCCGCGGCCGCCAGGACGGCGACCGCCGCGCCCCCGCCGTACCCGCGGATCAGCACGCCGGCGGCCACCGCGGCCGCGAGCGCGAGGCCGCCGCCGACCACGCGGGCCCCGGGGAAGACGACCGGACGGCCGGGAACGAGACCCTGGAGCTTGCCGGCCGCGACCAGCGAGCCGGCGAACGTGACCGCGCCGATGACGATGTCCAGGGCGGCCGGTACGCGCACCGACGCGGCGTCGGCGGGCGGCGCCAGCTCGGGTATCGCGACCAGTGCCGCGGCGCCGCCGCCGACCGCGTTGAAGAGGCTGACCAGCTGCGGCATCGCGGTCATCGGGACGGCCCGGGCGGCCCAGAGCCCGGCGACGGTACCGACCACCGCCCCGGCGGAGAGGACCGCCCAGCCGGCCGCCGTGGTCCCGCCGGAGTCGACCAGCAGCACGAGGGTGGCGGCGACCGCGAGCAGCATGCCGGCGATCGAGAGCCGGTTGCCGCGCCGGGCGGTCGACGGTGCGTTCATCTGGTGCAGGCCCAGCACGAAGCAGGTGGCGGCGGCGAGGTAGGCCAGCCGTACCAGGGTCTCGACCGTGCTCATCGCTTGCTCGCCTCGCTCACTGCCTTGCTCGGCGGCTGGAACATGCCGAGCATGCGGTCGGTGACCACGTACCCGCCGACCACGTTCATCGCCGCGAACGCCGCCACGACGAAGCCGAGCGCGTAGTCGGCGGCCGTGTCCGCGACGCTGGCGACGAGCATCGCGCCGACCAGGATGACGCCGTGGATGGCGTTGGTCGCGGACATCAGCGGGGTGTGCAGGGTGGCCGGCACCTTGCCGATCACCTCGAAGCCGACCAGCAGGGCCAGCAGGAAAATGCTCAGCGTGGCGAGCAGCTCGGCACTCACGACGGTGCTCCTTCGTGGACGGTACGGCCGCCGTGGGTCAGCACCACGCCGGCCTGGATCTCGTCGGTCGGGTCGATCGCCAGCGCGCCGTCGCGGACCAGGTGCCGCAGCAGGGCGCTGACGTTGCGCGAGTAGGCCAGCGACGCCGCGGTGGGGACGGTCGCGGCCAGGTTTCCGGCACCGATCACCGTGACACCCTCGTCGGTCAGCAGCGTGGTGTCCGGCCGGGCCACCTCCACGTTGCCGCCCAGCGGGCCGCACGCGGTGTCGACGATCACCGAGCCCGGTGCCATCGCCTTGACCGACTCCTCGTCGACCAGCAGCGGCGGGCGGCGCCCGGGTACCAGCGCGGTCGCGATGACCACGTCGTGCCGGGCCAGGTGCGCCGCCAGGGCGGCCCGTTCGGCCCGCTCCTCGCCGGAGGTCAGCGCGCGGGCGTAGCCGCCTTCGCCGGCGCCGTCGGGCACCGGCCCGCCCTCGCCGGCCCCGGCCGCCCGGCCCCGAGCGGGGGGCGCGGTCAGGTCCAGGAACGTCGCGCCGACCGAGGTGACCTCGTCGCGCGACTCGGGGCGGATGTCGTGCGCGGAGACGACCGCGCCGAGCCGCCGCGCGGTCGCCATGGCCTGCAGTCCGGCGACGCCGGCCCCGAGCACGAGCACCCGCGCGGGGCGTACCGTGCCGGCCGCGGTGACGAGCATCGGGAAGTAGCCGCCGTACGCGTTCGCGGCCACCAGCACCGCCTTGTACCCGGAGACGTTCGCCTGCGAGGTGAGCGCGTCCATCGGCTGGGCCCGGCTGAGCCGGCGGGGCAGCCCTTCGAAGGAGACCGCGGTGACCCCGAGGTCGGCCAGGCGCCGCAGGTACGGCGGGTCGCCGGTGGCGGCCAGCAGGCCGAGCACGGTCTGCCCGCCGCGCAGGCGGTCGGCCGGGCGCCCGACGCTGACCACGACATCCGCCCGTCCGTACGCCTCGGCGGCGGTCACGATCTGCGCGCCGGCCGCCGCGTACGCGTCGTCGGCGAAGAACGCCGCCGCGCCCGCCCCGGACTCCACCAGGACCGTGAGCCCGGCGGCCCGGAGCTCGCGTACACCGTCGGGAACGAGCGCCACCCGGCGCTCGCCCACCGCCGCCTCATGCGGAACCGCTACGGTCAGACCGCCCATCGCCCGCACTCCTCCGTCAGTGGCCCATCAGTCGGCGACGCCCGCCGGGCCCTGCGTTCCGGTCCCCGGCATCGGGTAGTCCGTCTTGGCGACGGTGGGTCTGGTGGTTCGAGGAACCACGCGCTACCACCCCGGTGCCGGGGTTCCGCCCCTTTCCCGGCGGGCGTCACACCCCACACGCTGCTCCCGGCACGGCGGGTCCGGCAGGGCCCAGTGCAACGTGTCAGCGGGACCTTCGACCCTGTGAGCAGCGCACCGGCGGTCGACACGCTGTACGTGGAGGTGGTCACGATGACCCGCGCGAAGCGATGGACCGTCGACATCTTCATCGACGAGCACGACGACGAACGGCGCACGCGCGCGGAGGCGCGGCTGCACACGCCGGACCGGGTCGGCCTGACCGGCTCGGGTGTCGCACGGCGCAACCCGGTGGATCCGGAGGTGCCGGAGATCGGCGACGAGCTGGCCGTCTCCCGGGCGCTGTCCGACCTCGCCCACCGCCTGCTGGACGCGGCGGCCGGCGACATCGAGCAGATCACGCGGAGGGGCGCGCACCAGCCCTACTGAGACACCGGAGGCACGAAGATGAACTACCGCATCGCGATCAACGGGTTCGGCCGGATCGGTCGCAACTACCTTCGCGGGCTGCTCGACCGGAGGCTCGTCGAAGAGGGGTACGAGGTCGTCGCCGTCAACGACCTGTGGGAACCGGCGACCCTGGCGCACCTGCTGGCGTACGACTCGACGTTCGGCCCGCTCGACGCCGAGGTGAGCCTCGAGGACACGAACATCGTGGTCGACGGCCGCCGGATCGCGACGTTCCGCGAGCGCGAGCCGGAGCGGCTGCCCTGGGCGCGGATCGGCGTCGACCTCGTGATCGAGGCGACCGGCAAGCTGCGTACCCGGGACGCGGCGGCCGGGCACCTCAAGGCCGGTGCGCGGCGGGTGCTGATCTCCGCACCGGGCAAGAACGTGGACGCGACGATCGTGCTCGGGGTCAACGACTCCGACTACGACCCGGCGCAGCAGGTGATCTCCGCCGCCTCCTGCACCACCAACTGCGCCGCGCCGATGGTGAAGGTGCTGCAGGACGCGTTCGGCCTCTCCCGCGGCTACCTGACCACCGTGCACGCGTACACGAACGACCAGGCCGTGCTCGACACCCCGCACAAGGACCTGCGCCGGGCCCGCTCGGCGGCCGTCAACATCATCCCGACCAGCACCGGCGCGGCCAAGGCGATCGGCCTGGTACTGCCGCTGGCGGCCGGGCGGCTGGACGGCGTCGCGCTGCGGGTGCCGGTGGAGGACGGCTCGATCGTCGACCTGACCGCCGAGCTCGCCGTCCCGGCCACGGTCGCCGAGATCAACGAGGCGTTCGCGGCGGCGGCCAGCGGGGCCCTCACCGGCGTGCTGCGCTACGCGGACCGGCCACTGGTCTCCCGCGACATCGTCGGCGACCCGGCCTCGTGCGTCTTCGACGCCGCGCTGACCCAGTCGTCGGGGACGCTGGTCAAGGTCTTCGGCTGGTACGACAACGAGTGGGGCTACACCAACCGCCTCATCGACCTCACCACACTGATCGCCGGCAAGGGCTGACGACCACCATCCCGATCACCCGGGGGAGCGGCCAAGACGAACCAACCGCCGGCGCCAGGCGAGTCGGGCTCGGCCCCATCGCCGAGCCCGACGGCGTACTCAGGAAGGGAACCAGCCATGACCAGCACGCGCACCCTGCTCGCCGAGCATCCGTTCCTCGACGGCCTGGCGCCGTCCTCGTTGGACCGGCTCACCGCCTGGGCGCACCCCGTCTACCGCAACCTCGGCCACCGGCTCTTCACGGCCGGCCGGCCGGCGCTGCGCTTCTGGCTGCTGCGCACCGGGCGGGTCGCGCTCGACCTGAACACCCCGGGCCGCGGTGACGTGGTCATCGAGACGCTCGAACCCGGCTCGGTCCTCGGCTGGTCCTGGCTCTTCCCGCCCCGGCAGTGGCAGTTCGGCGCGGTCGCCGTCGAGCCGGTCCGGGCGATCGAGTTCAACGCCGCCGGCGTCCGCCACCTCATGGCCGACGACCCCGAGCTCGGGTACGAGCTCACCGGCCGCTTCATGGCCGTCATGCTCGACCGCCTCCAGGCCACCCGCACCCGCCTGCTCGACCTCTACGGCTACCCGGAGCTCCAGGCATCCTGACCCCCGACCCGGCCCGCCAGGCTGGGGTCAGGGGCGGACGGCGGCGGCGATGTCGGCCGGGTCCGCCACCTCGACGAGGCCGTCGCCGCAGAGCGGTTCGAGGTTGGCGTCGGCGTAGCAGCCGGTGCCGTGCACCACGACGTCGCGGCCGGGCGCCACGAGGCCGCGGTCGATCGCGTTGGTCACGCCGGTGAACGCCATCACCGTCGACCACTCCCGCAACGTCCGGAAGTCGGCCGGCAGCAGCGGCAGCGCCGCGCCGAGCCAGGTACGCAGGTACGGGTAGCGGGCGACGCACTCGGCGAGCGAGACGACGATCCCGTCGCCGCCGAAGCGGGCGATGATCTCGTTCATCGGGCCGGACGTGACCGGCCGGTGGGTGTAGAACGTGGCGTCGAGCACCTCGCCCGGGTCGTACGTCGTCGCCGGGAAGCGCGGGTCGTCGCCGGCCTGGCGGAAGAGGCCGGTCGCCGGGTCCAGCGGGTACGCCGGCGGGGTGGGAGCCGCGCCCGCCGCAGCGCGCAGCGAGAGCACCATGTCAGCCGTGGCGAGGTGCTGCACGAGCAGGCTGGCCGGGCGGCTGGCCTCGCTCGCCGCGCCCGAGGCCTCCAGCAGCGACCGCCCGGCGTGGTACCCGAGCAGGCCGAACGCGGACGAGACCGCGTGCGCGTGCAGCCGCGGCCGGGCGGCCGCGTCGATCGGGTCGACCCGCTGCTCGAAGAGGGCCCGGCTGGCGTCTGCCACCATGTAGTTGCTCAGTTCGAGCGAGAACCACACGTCCACACCGCGGGCGTGCCACGCGGCGGCGTGCTCGCGCACGTAGTCGCGGGCGAGCGACTTGACCGCCTCCGGCTCCTTGCCGGTGTAGAGCAGCTGGGGGTTGAGCGCGCGCAGCGCCGGGTCGGTGGAGAGCCGGCTGGCGCGCAGCTTGTGCCGGCCGGACTGCGGGGCGAGCGTGACCACCCGCAGCTCCTCGGGGCCGACCAGGCCGGCGTCGAGCGCCCGCAGCACCGCGTCGCGCAGGGCCACGCCCTTGTTGGCCGAGGTCGGCGAGACGATCATCAGGGACCGTCCGGTGCGCCGGATGTGCGCCACCGCCCGGGCCACGATCAGCAGCGAGGCGTACGTCTTGGTGGTGTGGGTGCCGGGGTTGCCGGTGAGGTCGAGCAGCGTGACCCGGTGCCCCCGGTACTCGCCGACCGGCTGCCAGCGCGCGGTGGCGGCGGAGAGGAAGGCGCGGACCGCGTCGTCGAGCTCGGGGAGGGCGAAACCGGGCGAGAAGACGACCGGGTCGGCGACCGGCGCCGGGTCGGGTACGCAGTGCGCGACCACCTCGGGCAGCCGGTCGTAGAAGTCGAGCAGCAGGTTGCCGGAGGTCATCGGCGGCACGGTGGGGTTACGCACGGGCTGGTTCCTCTCCGATGGTCCGGGGCTCAACTCGTCACCGGCTGTGACCGCAGCCGCTCGCGCAGGGCCTGGAACGCCGCGGTGGCCTCGGCGACCTCGCCGGCGGCGAAGCCCTCCGCGTACGCCGGCAGCAGCGGCGCGAGCGCGCCCGCGACCGACGGCCCGAACCGCACCCGGCCGTCCTCGACGAGCGCGCCGTCCCGCAGGGCCCACCTCCTGTTGGCCTCGACCGCCTGGTCCCGGTCGACGCCAGGGGGCAGGCGCAGCGCGACCTCGCCCGCGGTGATCCGCACAGGGTACCCGCCGGGGAGCCCCGCGACACCGGGCAGATGGGTGTCCCGCGTCGCGCCGGTGAGCAGGGTGGTGACCAGCTCCGCGGCGAGCAGGCCGGTGACGTCGTTGCGGCCGCGCCCGTCGCCCGTCGAGCGGTCCGCGGCGAGCAGGTCCGTGACGCCGTCGAGCCGGGTGCCGTCGAGCCAGACCAGCGCCTCGTCGCCCGGGTCGGCGGGGGCGTGCAGGTGCAGGTGGTGGCCGATCACGTGCAGCCGCGCCTGGTCGGGCAGGCCCAGCGCGGCCTGCAGGGCGGCCGCGAGGATGGCGACGTTGCCCACCCCGGAGACCACCGGCACGTCACAGGCGGTGAGCAGCGGGTTGACCGCGTCCGGGAAGGCGGCGTTGACCAGGAACGCGGCCGGGTGGGAGCGGCGCAGGGCCGCGCCGACCGCGAGCGCCACCTGCGCCTGGAACGGCAGGGTCAGCCCGAAACCGGCGCGGCGCAGCAGCGCGGTCCAGGCCGAGGGGCGGTCGGCGGGCTCCCACGGCGACTGGGTGGAGGCGCAGACCAGGACGCCGTCGGGCGCCGCCGCCGCGAGCGCCGCACCCACCGCGGCGGGGTCGGTCGGATCGACGGGTACCGCGGTGAAGCGCACCGGCCGCCGGGACAGCGCCGCGCGTACCCCCGCGATGTGACAGATGCCGGCGGCGGCCTTGCCGTCGCGGGCGAGCAGGACCACCGACAAGCCGGCCGAAGTGTCCGCTGTGGACAGTGCGAGGCAGGTGGCCCGGGCGAGCGACCCGCTGCCCACGACGGCGAGGATCACGTCGCGGCCCGGTCACGCCGGCAGCGGAAGCAGGCCCACGAAGGAGTGTGCGTGTACGTCGTACTTCTCCACGAAGGCCATGTCCAGAGCCTCGTGTAGCTCCGGATCCTGGCTGTCCACGATAACCAGATCATGCAACACCGACGGGTCGCCACGCAGGAAGGCCCGCAGGCTCGGCGGGCGCCGGGCCATCGCCGCGAGCACCTCGCTGTGCACCACATAGCAGACCTCCTCGTGCTCCACGTACCGGGCCTGGAGGTGCCGGGCGGTGTGGTCCTCCTCGACCAGCGTCACGCCGAGGTGGAGGAAGTCGGCCATCGTGATGGTGGCCCGGTCGTCCCACAGCTCCTCGAAGCGCTGCTCGATGAACTCGCCCAGCGGCGAGCGCATGGTCACCTCGAGCTGCGCCCCGAACTCGGAGAAGCGCCCGATCGGCAGGAACGAGACGAGCGCGCGGTCGTCCCAGCGGTACAGGGTGATCGAGGCGGAGGCGTCGTAGAGCCGGACGTGGAAGCGGGTCCGGTCGCGCTCGCCCAGCTCGGCCTCGAAGGGGGCGAGGCGGCGCAGGTTGCGCATGATCTCGCGCTGCACCGAGAGGCGCACGTGGCCGCCGGCCAGCTCCTGCTGGCGCAGGTCGGCGGCGAGCGAGGTGGGGTTGAGCAGCAGGATCCGCACCTGCGCCTCGCGGCCGAGCGCGGCGCGCAGCCCGCGCAGGAACCGGTCGGTCGCCGGGTGGTCCAGCACGTTGGAGAACGTGGTGAGGATCTGCACCTGCTGGGTGGCGTCGGTGACCTGGTCGCTGAACCACGTGTAGTCGAGCCGCCCGTGCTCGCGGACCGTCCCCTCCTGCACGTACCGGATGATCGGCCCGATCACGGCGACGGTGATGAGGGCGCCGAGCATGCTGGTGCCGAGGTTGAGCGCCGCGTTGGGCACGCCGTCGCCGGTGCCGGCGGCCCCGTAGACCAGCAGCGCGAGGGCGGTCGCCAGGCCGAGCCCGGTCACCAGGAGCCACCCGGGGCGGCGGACCATCCAGCGCAGCGCGCGGACGAACCGGGCAAGCTGCAACGACCGCATCCGCCCTCCCACCCGTGTTTCCCCAAGGGTGAGGCGACACTACCCAATGCCCGCACTCCGAACAAGATCATCCATGGTGGAGCGCTCCCCGGCACCCGGTCGGCGGGCCGCCACGGGCCGCCGCGCCCCGGTCCGGGGGCCGCCGGTGCGGCCGTCCACCAGGGACGCCCGGGTCACGCCCGGGACGGCGCGCAGCGGACGGCCTCGACCGGGCCGCGCAGGGCGCAGCGTCCCGCGCCGAACGGTACGAGCACCGTGTCGCCGGCCCGGACGGTCAGCGGCGCCCCGTGCTCCGCCTCCAGCGAGCCCGCGCCGGCGGTCACCACCAGGATCGAGAACCCCGCCTCCAGCACGCTCACCGCCTCCAGCACGCTCACCGCCTCCGGCGCGCCCGCCGGCTCGGTCGGGCTCGGCCGTCCTGGCGCGCCCGGCGGCTCGGTCGGGCTCGGCCGCACTGGCGCGTTCGCCGGCTCCGGCGGGCTTGTCGCGGCCGGGCGGAGGCGCTCGACGGTGAAGAACGGGTCGGCCGCCGCCGGCAGTGGACGCGCCCCGCCCGACCCCCACAGCCCACGCAGCCGCTCCGGCGTCCACTCTCGACGGTCCACACAGGACAGCGCCAGGTCGTAGCCGAGGCCGAGGTGGCCGGCGTCCGGGCCGCTGGTGAAGCCCTCCCACTCCAGCAGCACCGAGAAGTCGGTCGGCTCCTGCACCTCCACGAGCAGGACGCCCTCGCCGATCGCGTGCGGCAGCCCGGCCGGGCAGAGGATGGCGTCGCCGGCCCGGACCGGCACCCGGTTGGTCGCGGCGAGCATCTCGCCGATCCGCTGGCCGGCCACCCAGCCGGCGAGCTCCGCCGCGGAGACGTCCCGCGCGAAGCCCAGGTGGACGAACGCGTCCGGCCCCGCCTCGAGGACCACCCACGCCTCGGTCTTGCCGTACGGCGAGGCGAGGTGCGCACCCGCGAACCGCCGGTCCGGGTGGACGTGCAGCGGCAGCCGCTGGCCGGCGTCGAGCAGCTTGACCAGGACGGTCGGGTCGGCGCCGTGCGCGGCCACGTGCTCCTCGCCCAGCCACCACCCGGGCCGGGCGGCGACCGCCGCGGCCAGCGACTCCCCGCCCGGCAGAACCGTCAACCCGGCCGGCGCCTGCCCGAAGCGGCTGGTGGTCGAGCCGATCCAGTCCTCCGGGTAGTAGGGGTCGTCCGGCGCCGCGATCCCCCGGAAGGCGTGCAGGCGCCCCGCGCCGCGGTAGAACGACCGCGGCGTGTTGGCCGGCAGCGGCAGCGGTGCCACCACCCCACCATAGAGACGCACCCGCCGCCGCACCCGAGAGCCCGCGCATGGCCCGGTGATCGAAGCTCCCGTCACGTCGCTAGAACGACTTGACGGGAGCTTCGATCACCGCTGTGGGGGAGCGCCGCCGGTGCTCTTTCGGGCTTAGATGGCGAAGGGGCGGTCGGGGTAGGTGCGGGGGCGGACGTTCGAGCCGGCGGCCGGGCGGATCTCGACGTGCAGCGAGTAGCCGCCGGTGGGCAGGCCCCGCTCGACGGCCGTCTCGGCCACCGTGCTCCGGGCGAGGCCGCCGATCGCCAGCGTGTCCCGGAACGCCTCGCGCGGGCCCCGGCCGTCCGTCCGCTGGATCGTGACGACGGCGGTGACCGGGCCCGCGGCCAGCGTGCTGCGGTTGGTGAACGCCAGCCGCACGGTGAACCGGGCGCCGGGCGCGGGTATCGCGGGGGCCAGGCTGGACGCGAGGTCGAGGACGACCGGGTTGGCCGGCTCGACCGGTGGCGGCGTCGGGTCGCCGGGGTGGACGAAGCGGCAGGGCACCTCGGTGTCCGCCCGTGGCGCGGCCGGCACCGGTACGAGGACGACGAGGCCGTTGTCGCGTTCGCTCTCGTCGAACTCGGCCACCGCCTCGCCCGCGTCGATCGCGATCCGCTGCTGGTACGTGCGCGCGGTCCCGGCCCCCGTCAGCGGCAGCCGGACGGTGACCCGCGTGATGCCCTGGTCGAGCGTGGCCGTGCTGGTGGCGCTCACCTCGCCGGTCGCCGCGACCTCGATCTCGACCCGCGGCGGGTCCGGCTCCGGGCTGACGTACAGCACGCCGAACTCCACGTCGACCGCCGTGCCACCAGCCGCGGCGCGCACCGTACAGCTGTTCGAGCTGACCAGGGTGGCCAGGTTGGTCCCGCGCGGGGGTGCGCCGCCGGAGCCGCAGGCCGCCAGCGCCACCGCCGAGAGCAGCGACGGCAGGTAGCGCCGCGAGGCCTTCATCCCATCCTCCGCGATGTGAACAGATCGGACCAATCACATCCAATCCGAGTGCTCGCGGCAAGCAGGGCGACTGTCGTTATCAGGACAAAGTGACCGTCACCGATCCTGGTGGTTCAGGACCCGGGCCAGCCAGGCGTTGCGCGCGGCCCGCGCGGCGGTCGAGATCCGCGCCGCCGGGAAGAGCGCGTCGAACCCGTGCACGCCGCCCGCCCACACGTGCAGCTCGGCCTGGCCGCCGGCCGCCCAGATCCGGGTGGCGTACGTGACGTCCTCGTCCCGGAAGACCTCGGCCGAGCCGGCGTCGACGTACGTGGTGGGGAGCCCGGAGAGGTCGTCGGCGAGCGCGGGGGAGACGTACGCGGGCACGTCGCCGCCGGTGCGGTCGCCGAGGACCGAGCGCCAGCCGAACTCGTTCATCTCCCGGGTCCAGACGCCCGGCTCGCCGGAGAACTGGTGGCTGGACGCGGTGACGCCCCGGTGGTCGAGCATGGGGCAGATCAGCACCTGGGCGGCGATCGCCGGGGTACCCAGGTCACGGGCCATCAGCGTGAGCCCGGCGGTGAGGCCGCCGCCCGCGCTGGCGCCCGCCACGACGATCCGGTCCGGGTCGGCGCCGAGCTCCTTGGCGTGCCCGGCGGCCCAGAGCAGGCCGTGGTAGCAGTCCTCGACGAGCGTGGCGCCGCCGACCTCGGGCGCCAGCCGGTAGTCCACGGTGACCACGATCGCGCCGAAGAGGTCGAGCCAGTCGAGCGGGATGTCGATCTGCGAGAAGCGGTCGCCCATGACCATCCCGCCGCCGTGGGCCCAGTAGACCAGCGGCGCTGGCGTGGCGGGGTCGGCGCCGGCCGGGCTGAGGATGGTGAGCGGGATCTCCGCGCCGTCCGGGCCGGGCGCGGTGACGTCGCGCCGCTCGACCGCGCGGCCGTCAAGGGCGGTCTGCGCCGGTACCGTGGCGAGCGGGCGGATCTGCGCGAGGAGCTCGGTGCTGAGCGTGCCGCCGAGCGGCATGGCGGCCAGCAGCGCGCCGAGCTCGGGGTCGACGCCGGGTCGGGCGGCCATCAGAGGTTCGCCTTTCCACCGACCGGGACCTCGTCGCCGTACTGGGACTCGCCGTCGAGCAGCGGCCCGAACCGCGCCGTGTACGCCTTGGCCGCCTCGCTCTCGAACACCTTCTGGTGCGCCTCCTCGCTCGCCCACCCCTCGACGAGGTGCACGACGTCGGGGTTGGACGTGGAACGGGTGACCAGGAACACGACGCACGCGTCGTCCGCGGCCGGCCCCTCGGTCGGCCCGCTGAGCAGCAGGTCGACGAGCTCGTCCCCCTTGCCGGGCTTCGCCGTCATCGTGGCCCGGAAGCCGTAGGTGGCCTTCATGGCGACCCTCCTGTATCGACAGTGGAATGTGGATCGGCACCCGGTGGCGCCTGATGATCCAAGTACACCAGCGCGCCGGCCCGAGCCGTAGACCGATGCTCGCGGACCCTTGCACGATCCTGCCGATAGCGAGAATTCCGAGCGTGATGCCCCGGTGATCGAAGCTCCCCTCAAGTCGCTAGAACGACTTGAGGGGAACTTCGATCACACAGATCACTAGATGCGGGCGCCGAGGTTGGGGTAGGCGGTCGGTTGCAGGAAGTTCGAGGAGCGGATGCCGCCGTTCCCGTCGCGCGGTCCGGTCAGCGTCGTGAAGCTGGTGCTGGCGAGGTCGGCGGCGCTCCAGGAGCTCTTGATGTTCCAGGAGTTGCCGGTGTTGGTGGAGTTGCCGAGGGAGACGCCGGCGCCGTTGGCCACCGCGAGGTTGCCGGTCAGCCGCGAGGTGGAGTTGGCGAACTTGAAGCCGCCGTCACCGTTGCGCCAGGCGCTGTTGCGGTCGACGGTGATGGTGCCCGGGTTGCCGTTGTCGATGAACCCGCCCACCGCGTTGTCGAAGGCGAAGCTGTTGCGGATGGTGTGGTTGGCCGGCGGGTCCGGGTCGCCGCCGCCCATCTTGAAGCCGTTGCCGTCGCCCACGTAGTCCGGCAGGTTCCACCGGTTGACCCCGTTGCCCCACGCGGCTGAGCTTTCGATCAGGATCGGGGAGGTGAACAGCCAGGCGTCGAAGCCGTCGTCGGAGTTGTTCCAGAGGCGGGCGCCGCGCACGACGTTGCCGGTGCCGGAGCCCTCCTTGATGGCCAGCCCGTCGGCGCTCTCGCCGTTCTTGCGCGGGTCGCGGTTGCCGTACGAGTCGAGGTCGAGCACCTGGTTGTTGCTGGACGCGCTCTGGATCTGCAGCCCCGACTCGTAGTTGTCCCGGGTGACCAGGCGGTCGAAGACGTTGTTGTTGCAGTCCCGGCAGAAGATCGCGTACGGCCCGTGGACGATCTCCAGGCCGCGGAAGCGCCAGTGGTCCGCCTCGATGTGCAGCACGCCGCGTTCGAGGTTGGGGATGCTGCCGCCGACCGGTGCCGGAGTGTGCGGCAGGTTTTCGCCGTCCAGGACGACCCGCTCGCCGTTGTAGTTCGTGACCGTGTACGGGCTGGCGGCGGTCCCGTCTTTCATGATCCGTACGTTGGTGCTGAACTGGTAGGTGCCGGCCCGCAGCGCGATCGTGGTGCCCGGCGTGGCGAGTTCGACCGCGCGGGCGAGGGAGGCGAGCGGCGCGCCGAGCGTACCGGGGTTCGCGTCGTTGCCGTTGGGCGCGACGATCAGCGAGTTGGCCGGCGGCGGCGCGGTCGTGGGCGGTGCCGTGGTGGGCGGCGCGGTCGTCGGTGGGGCGGTCGTCGGCGGCTGGCCGGTCGGCGGTGCCGTGGTCGGGTCGACCTGGCCGGCGCAGACCGTGCCGTTGAGCGTGAAGCTCGCCGGCACCGGGTTGGACGCGTTGTTCCACGTGCCGTTGAAGCCGCCGCTGACCGTCCCGCCGGTGGGGATGGCCGCGGTGTAGTCGGCGTTGCGCGCGGTCACGGCGCCGCTGGCCGGGCTGGCGGTGAAGCCCCAGGACTGGGTGACCGCCTGGCCGGCGGTGAAGGTCCAGGTCAGCGTCCAGCCGTTGATCGGCGCGCCGTAGTTGGTGATCGCGATGCTGGCGCCGAACCCGCCCGACCACGACGACCCGATCGCGTACGTGACCTGGCAGCCGGCGGCGGCCTGCGCCGACACCGCGCCGACCACGCCGGCGCCCGCCGCGGCAATCGCGACCGTCGCCGCGGCCGCCAACCGCCAGCCGGTGCCGGCCCGGCCGGCGGTCCGGTTGTGCTGTGCCATCCCTCTGACCTCCTGGATCGTGGGGGGCCGCCGCCAGGGAAAGCGCTTGCCAGCGAAGCCCGTGACGCCCCAGGGGGTCGCGGTGTCTCGATGGGCGCGCGGCGTGGCGGCGGCACGTGGGAGAGTGCCGGAACAGACCCGGCACCCTGGTAGACGCCCCACCCACGCCGCCGACAACGGAAAGTCGCCCGCGGATCTACGCCTGCCCACCACGACATGAGCTACCGCGACGTCCGCGGTGGTCCCGACCGTCGCGCGGGATCCCCGGGGAGACCTGGAGCGCTTGGGTTCCCGCGGCCTCACCCTCCGCCGTTTCACGACCCCACCCGTCCCGGGCCCGCACGACCGGCGAGGTGGGTCGGGCGTCACCGCGACGAGCGAGCTTCTGGGCCGGAAGCCCCGCGGCCGGACAAGCCGCCGACGCGCCCGGCCGGTCGCCGTCGATCGGGGGCTGAGCCTTGGCCAGCGGTACCCCAGATACCTTATGGGACCCGCATAACGTACTTGTGGTACCGCTGGTCGTCTCGGCGGCCGGACGGCCGGTGGGTTGTGGGACCGCGGATGGGGACCCCGCGCGACGGTCCGGACCACCGCGGACGTCGCGGTAGCCCAAGAGTCGACGCTCTGGATCCGCACCAGCGAAAGCGGCCGGGGTCTCGCCTCGACCGGGAAACGCGATTAAAATTATCGATGGGTGCGGCGGCGCGCTCCCGGGTCCCTGTCCGGCTGTGCGAGGAGCGCCGCATGCCTTCGTCCCTGTCCCGCCGCACGCTGCTGCGCGTCGGCGGTGCCGTCGTCGTCACCACCGCCGGCGTGTCCGGCTTCGCGCCGGCCGCCCTGGCGGCACCGCTCGTCACCGCCGACCTCGTCGTCTACGGCGCCACCGCCGGTGGGCTGGTCGCGGCGATCCAGGCCCGGCGGATGGGGCGCACCGCCGTCGTGCTGGAGCCGTCGCGCCACCTCGGCGGGCTCACCACCGGCGGGCTCGGCCAGACCGACAGCGGCACCGCGAGCTCGATCAAAGGGATTGCCGGCGAGTTCTACCGGCGGATCTACGCGAAGTACAACGGCACCGCCGTCACGCCGACCTCGCCCACGCGGATGACGTTCGAACCGCACGTGGCGCGCGCGGTCTTCGACGACCTGCTCGCCGAGGCGGGCGTGACCGTCTACTTCGGAGTCCGGCTGACCCGCGTGGCGAAGGCGGGCAACCGCATCGTGTTGGCCGCCGCGAGCAACGGGCAGGCGTTCCGCGGCCGGATGTGGGTCGACGCGTCGTACGAGGGGGACCTGATGCACCGGGCCGGGGTCGCCTGGGCGGTGGGGCGGGAGGGGAACGCCACCTACGGCGAGACCCTCAACGGCGTGCAGCTGCGCGGCGGCCACCAGTTCACGCTGCCGGTCTCCCCGTACGTGGTGGACGGCGACCCGGCCAGCGGACTGCTCCCCGGCGTCTCCGCCCGGCCGCTCGCGCCCACCGGCTCCGGCGACGACCTCATCAGGCCTACAACTACCGGATGTGCCTCACCCGGGCGGCCGACCGTATCCCGTTCCCGCGCCCGGACGGCTACGACCCCGTCCGGTACGAGCTGCTGGCGCGCTACATCCAGGCGGGCGCGACCGGGCCGTTCTTCACCACGCACGGGGTCGGCGGGGGCAAGACCGACTCCAACAACAACGGCGCCTTCTCGACCGACTTCATCGGCGCCAACTACGCGTACCCCACCGCCTCCTACCCGGCCCGGGAGAGCATCGCCGCCGACCACGCCGCGTACCAGCAGGGGTTGATGTGGTTTCTGGCCAACGACCCGCGGCTGCCCGAGTCGATCCGCTCCGCGACGGCGTCGTGGGGTCTGGCCGCGGACGAGTTCACGGCGACCGGCGGGTGGCCGCCGCAGCTCTACGTGCGGGAGGCGCGCCGCATGCGCGCCGGGTACGTGATGACCGAGCGGGACTGCCGGGGACAGGCCGTCGCGCCCGATCCGGTGGGGCTCGCCAGCTACACGATGGACTCGCACAACTGCCAGCGCGTGGTCGTCTCCGGCCTGGTGCGCAACGAGGGCGACGTGCAGGTGGGCGTGCCCGCGCCGTACGGGATCAGCTTCCGCGCGATCGTGCCGCTGGAGGCCCAGTGCGCCAACCTGCTCGTGCCGGTCTGCCTGTCGGCGAGCCACATCGCGTACGGGTCGATCCGCATGGAGCCGGTCTTCATGATCCTCGGGCAGTCCGCGGCGACCGCGGCGGTGCTGGCGCTCCAGGCGTGCTCGGCGGTGCAACGGGTGCCGTACGCGAGGCTCCGCGCCCGCCTGCTCGCCGACGGCCAGCTGCTCCAGTGGCCGCCGCCGCCCGGGCCCGGCGAGTACATCGTGGACGGCCGGGACGCCGGCGTGACCCGGGACGGTACGTGGGTGTCGAGCACGTCGACCGGCGGCTACTACGGGGTGGACTACGAGCACGACGGCAACACGGCCAAGGGGGTCAACCGGTTGCGCTTCACGCCGGCGCTGCCCACCGCCGGCACGTACCAGGTCTATCTACGATGGACGGCCGACCCCAACCGGGCCACCAACGTGCCGGTCGACATCGTCCACAGTGGAGGCATCGCCAGCCTGGTGGTGGACCAGCAGTCGAACGGCGGGCAGTGGGTCCCGATGGGCTCGTACGCGTTCGCCGCGGGCGGCGCCGGCAGCCTGCTGATCCGCACCGAGGCCACCGACGGGTACGTCATCGCCGACGCGGCCCGCTGGGTGCTCACCACCCCGTAGGAGCTCGCGCCTGGCCGTGATCGAAGCTCCCCTCAAGTCGCTAGAACACCTTGAGGGGAGCTTCGATCACCCGCGAGCGGGGAAGCGCCCGTAGGATCTGATCATGGCTGAGATCAGCGAGGAGAACCGCGCGCTGCGCAGCCTCGTGGCCATCTACCGCCAGCTCTCCGGCCTGGCCGCGCAGGACGCCGACCTCGGCACGGTGACCCAGCTCGTCGCCGAGCGGGCCGCCGCCACCGCCGTGGTCATCAGCCAGAAGATGGGCATCCTGGCCGCGGCGGCGCCCGGCGAGTCGTACCCGGAGACCGCCCGGTACGCCCAGGACAACCTCATCCACCCCCGGCTCACCCCGGCCCTCGCCGAGGCGGCCAGCACCCGCCGGGTCGTCCGCGCGCCGCACCCCGCCGACCGGCGCGCGCTCATGGTCGCGCCGGTCGTGGTGGGGGAGCAGGTCACCGCGTACCTGCTGGTGCTCGTCCCCGAGGGCGACGGGCGCGGCGAGGAGCTGACCGAGCACGCCGCCACGATCTGCGGCGTCATCCTCGGCCGGGACCGGGTGGTCGCGGCGGCGGCCAGCGAGGTCCGCGACGACCTGGTCGAAGGGGTGCTGTCCGGGTCGGCGCGGAGCGAGGAGGAGACCAACCGCTGGGCCCAGCACCTCGGCTACGACCGGGACGTGGACCACCGCGCGGTCTTCGTGGCACTGGCCGGGCCGCCGGGCGACACCGAGCAGGGGCGGGCGCTCGTGCAGCGGGCCGCCGTCGCCACCGGGCGGTTCTTCGGGGCGCAGGCGCCGGGGAGCATCATCTCGGTACGCGACGCGGAGGTGGTCGCGGTCCTCGCCGAGCCGGGCGGCCCGGCGCCGTCCTCCCCTGGCCGGCGTTCGCCGGATCCCGCGACGCCGCCCGGTTCCCCGGGCCGACGGCCGCCGGCGCCCAGCCCTGCCGGCCCGGCTGTGCGCGAGCGGAGCGAGGGCCGGGCCAGCCAGCTCGGCGGGATGTGCGTGCAGCGGATCGGCGCGCTCTTCCCCGGCGTCGCGGTGACGGTGGGGGTCGGCGGCGTCTGCCGGCAGCCGGTCCAGATCGCCGGCTCGTACGAGGAGGCGCGCCGCACCGCCGAGGCGACCCAGCGGCTCGGCCGGCACGGCGCGGTCGTGGTCTTCGACGAGCTGGGCGTGCGCCGGCTGCTCTTCCAGGTGCCGGACGTGGGGCAGCTGCGCCGCTTCGCCCGGGAGGTGCTCGGCGGCCTCGGCGAGGAGTACCTGACCACGCTGCGCACCTACTTCCGGGAGAACAACAGCCCGCAGCGCGCCTCGCGCATCCTGCACGTCCACCCCAACACCGTCAACTACCGCATCCGCCGCGTCGCCGAGCTGACCGGGCACGACCTCGACAGCTACCGCGACCGGCTCGCCATGCAGGTCGCCCTGGAGATCCTCGAAGCACTCGGCGACCTGCCCTGACGGGCCGGCCCTCGGGCCACGGCGCTCGGCGACGGCGCGGGTCAGCGGACCAGATAGCGCGGCGCCCAACCGTCGTCGTTGCGGGCCCGGACCGCGCCCCAGCCGTAGCACATGTCGAAGCCGGCCGGCGTCCGTACCCGGAACAGCAGCATGTTGTCCGACGCCCGCCGCCCCGGGCTCATGAACGAGTCCGTCTCGCGCCGGGCCACGTCCCACGCGGTCTCCACATCGGACAGATGCCGCGCCTCCACGACCAGGTGGCGCAGGCCGTGCCGGCCGGGTGTCTCCAGTAGACGGAGGCTGTGCTGCCGCGGGTGGTAGCGCAGGATCCACATCTCGCCCAGCGGCGGTCCCAGGTGGATGGCGTCGGAGACCTTCATGCCGAGCACGTCGAGATAGAACGTGAGCGCGCGGTCGAGGTCGGGCACGTCGAGCACCACGTCGCCCATGCCGAACTCGCCGGTGACCGCCCCCGACGTCTTCCGGTGCCCCCGGTACGGGCCGGGCCACCGCGCCTGCCCCTCGACCAGCTCGTGCCGCAGCCCGAACGGGTCCTCGAACCACACCGCCCGCCCGGCCGCCCGCTCGGCCGCGAGCCGGGGCGACCCTTCGCGCGGCGGGTGCCCCCGGCCGGCCAGCGCGGCGGCGATCTCGTCGAGCGACTCGTCCGCGTCGACCTCCCAGCCGAGGTAGCACAGGCCGTTGCTCCGTCCAGGGTGGACGGCCAGCCGGAACGCGCGGTCGTCCCACCGTACCCGCACCGTGCCGTCGGCCCGCTGCCCGCACTCGAAGCCGAACACCCGCGGCCCGAACCGTTTCCACTCCGGGTGGGCCGCGGACCGCACGCCCACGTACCCGATCCTGGGCATCAGAACACCACGACGGGGCGGAGCGTCTCGCCGGCCTCCAGGCTGTGGTAGCCGTCGCCGGCCGCGTCGAGGCCGAACGTCTCGCCGACTTCGAGGGGGAGCTTGCCGCTCAGGTAGAGGCCGGCCAGGAGCGGGATGTCCCGGCTGGCCACGCAGTCGCCCCAGATCGAGACCTGGATGCGGCCGCCGGTCAGGAAGAGTGGGCGCAGCCCCAGCTCCGCCACCTCGCCCGGCTGCGGCGCGCCCACCACGACGACGCGGCTGCCCGGCCCGCGCATCGCGAGCGCGGCGGTGAACGTGCGCGCCCCGCCGACCGCGTCGATGACCACGTCGGCGCCGGCGCCGCCGGTCAGCTCGCGTACCGCCTCGGCGGCGTCCACCGCGCCCGCGTCGACCACGTCCGTGGCGCCGAAGCGCTTGGCAGCGGGGAGCTTGCGCGGGTTGGCGTCGACCGCGACGACCCGCCGGGCGCCGGCATGCGCCGCACCCGCGACGGCGGCCACCCCGACCCCGCCACACCCGATCACCACGACGTCGTCCGCCGGGCCGACCCGCGCCGTGTGCACGGCCGCGCCAAACCCACTGGGTACGGCGCAGCCGAGCAGCGCCGCGATCGCGGGTGGCAGCCGCGGGTCCACGGGTACGAGCTGGCGGGCGGGGAGCACCACCCGCTCGGCGAGCCCGCCGATGCCGAGCACCCGGTTGGCTGCGGCGCCGTCGGCGAGCCGCCCGGCGGGGTTGCGCGGCAGCTTCGCCGGGCACGCGGCGGCCCGCCCGGCCCGGCACTGGCGGCACGTCCCGCAGGCCACCATCGGCGCGACGACCACGGTGTCGCCGGGGGAGAGGCCGGTGACGTCCGGGCCGACCCGCTCGACCACGCCGGTGACCTCGTGCCCCACCAGGTACGGGAAGTCGCGGCCGGAGGTGCCGGCCATGAAGTGCAGGTCACTGTGGCAGAGCCCGCACGCGGTCACCCGGACGAGCGCGTTCCCGCCCGCCGGCTCGTCGAACGTCACCGGCTCGACGCGCAGCGGTGCGCCGGCCGCCCGTACCACGGCGGCGCGGAAGGTGGCTGCTGCCATGCGCAAGCTCCTAACCGAACCAGGGCGGCGCGGCGGCCGCCTCGGTGTCGACGACGACGGTCTTGACCTCGGTGTACGCCTCGTGGCCGGGCCGGCCCAGCTCGCGCCCGAAGCCCGACGACTTGTACCCGCCGATGGGCGCGTCGAGGGCGAGCGCGCCGTACGAGTTGATCCAGAAGTATCCGGTGCGGACCGCGCGGGCGGTGCGCAGCGCGCGGTCGAGGTCGCGGGTCCAGCAGCCGCCGGCGAGCCCGAAGGGCGAGTCGTTGGCGAGCGCGACGGCGTCCGCCTCGTCCGCGAACCGCTGCACCGCGAGCACCGGCCCGAAGACCTCCTCGCGCAGCAGCGGCAGGTCGGCGGGGAGGCCACGCGGCACCTCGACGACGGTCGGCGCGACGAACGCCCCGCCCGGGTGGGTGCCGGCCGGCCGGGTGCCGCCGCAGCGGACGCGGGCACCGGCGGCCGCCGCCGCGCCGACCATGCCGAGCACCCGCTCGGCCTCGGCGGTGGAGATGAGCGCGCCGATCTGGCTCGCCGGGTCGAACGGGTCGCCGGCCCGGATCTTCTCCGCGCGGGCGGTCAACCGGTCGAGCACCTCGTCGGCGACCTCCTCCTGGACCAGCAGGCGGGAGCCGGAGAAGCAGCGCTGGCCGGCGTTGCGGAAGATGCCGGCGAGGGTGGCGTGCAGGGCCGGTTCGAGGTCGGCGTCGCCGTACACGATGTTGGCCGACTTGCCGCCCAGCTCCAGCAGCAGCCGCTTCATCCCGGCGGCGGCCGCGGTCATCACCCGCTGACCGACCCGGGTGCTGCCGGTGAACGAGACCATGTCCACCCGCTCGTGCTCGACCAGCAGCCGCCCCACCTCGCCGTCGCCCTGCACCACCTGCAGTACGCCCGGCGGCAGCGCGGCCTCGCCGAGGACCTGGGCGAGCACGGGTGCGGCGAGGGGTGCCTGCTCCGGTGCCTTGAGCACCATCGCGTTGCCGGCGGCGAGCGCCGGCCCGGCCTTCTGCGCGGTGAACATCAGCGGCGCGTTGAACGGGATCACCGCCGCCACCACGCCGACCGGCTCGCGCCAGCTCATCCGCAGCGTGCCCCCGTCGGCCGGGTAGGTCGAGCCCTCCAGGGTCGGTGCCCAGCCGGCCGCCGTACGCAGGAGCGCGGCGGCCACCGTGACGTCGCCGCGCCCCTCGGCGAGGGTCTTGCCGTTGTCGAGCGCCACCAGGCAGGCGAGCCGGTCGGCGGCGGCCTCCAGCCGGTCGGCGGCGGAGCGCAGGACCGCGGCCCGCGCGTGCGGCGAGGTGCGCGCCCAGTCGCCCTGCGCCGCCGCGGCCGCCGCCACCGCCCGCCCGAGCTCCGCCGGTCCGGTCGCCTCGACCTCGGCGAGCGCGGCGCCGTTGCCCGGATGCCGGGTCACGAACCGCGCGCCGCCACCGCCGCGCAGCCGCCCGTCGAGGAAGCAGTGGGCGGCCGGCAGCCTGGCCTTTTCGACCCACGGCGCGAGATCATCGGACATGCCGAGGATGTTACCATCAGATATAGGACTCGGTGTCCGATAGTTGTAAATCTCAGAGGGGCGGGCGATGGAGTACACCCATCTCGGGCGCAGCGGACTGACGGTCAGCCGGCTCGTCCTCGGCACCGACAACTTCGGCACCCAGACCGACGAGGACGAGGCCCACGCGGTCATGGACCGCGCGCACGAGCTGGGCGTCAACGTCATCGACACGTCCAATGTGTACGGTTGGCGGCCGGGCGAGGGCTATACCGAGCGGATCATCGGCCGCTGGCTCGCCAAGGGCGGCGGCCGGCGCGAGCGGACCGTGCTGGCCACCAAGCTGTACGGCGCGATGGACCCCTGGCCCAACAACAGCCACCTCTCCGCGCTGCACATCCGCCGCGCCTGCGAGGACTCCCTGCGCCGGCTCGGCACCGACCACATCGACCTCTACCAGATGCACCACGTCGACCGGACGACCCCCTGGGACGAGATCTGGGAGGCGATGGAGCTGCTCCAGCGGCAGGGCAAAATCGTCTACGTCGGCTCCTCCAACCACGCCGGCTGGCACCTGGCCAAGGCACAGGAGGCGGCCCGGCGGCGCAACTTCACCGGCATCGTGAGCGAGCAGACCATCTACAACCTGTTGGAACGGACGGCCGAGCTCGAAGTGCTGCCAGCCTGCCAGGACTACGGCATCGGCATGATGCCCTGGTCCCCTTTGGACGCCGGGCTGCTCGGCGGCGTCCTGCGCAAGGAACGCGAGTCGCGGGTCGGCACCCCGCTGCCCGGCGCGCAGATCGCCCGGCACCGGCGCGAGCGCTTCGAGAAGCTGGCCAGGCACCGCGACGCGATCGCCGCCTACGAGGACCTCTGCGCCGAGGCCGGCGACGACCCGGCCGACGTCGCGCTCGCCTGGCTGCTCACCCGCCCCGGCGTGACCGCCCCCATCATCGGCCCGCGCACCGTCGAGCAGCTCGAGGCCTCGACCCGCGCGCTCAAGGTCCGCCTGGACGCCGCCCTGCTGGCCCGCCTCGACGACATCTTCCCCGGCCCCGGCCCAGCCCCCGAGGCCTACTCCTGGTAACACTTCGCCCGCGCCACCACGCCGTCCGCGCCCGCTCTCGTGCCAGAGGACCCATTCCAAGGCATGAGCTACCGCGATGCCCGTCGTGGTCCGGACCGTTGCGCGGGGTCCCCGGGGAAACGTGGAGCGCAGTGGAGCGTTTTCTTGGGGTGCGTTCCCGCGGCCTCACTCTCCGCGCCTGGCAACCGCAACCCACCCGGCCCCGACAGGCCCCGTCCGGGCGGGCCAGCCGACTCCGAGCCGATCATGGACTGGGCTCTGCCGAGGGGCAGGGCGCGCGGGCCTCGACCCGAGCTCACCGCTCGAGAGCGGGCCGTCCCAGCAGATCGTGGTACGGATCCGCCCGCACAGGGGCGGTTGCATACCACGATCTCGACGGCCGCCCGGGCGTCCTTGATCGGTCGCGGCCCGGCCCGGGCCCGCCTGGCTGCCCCGTCTGTGCGCGCAGCTCGGTCGCTTCCGCGGGGTCGCATCGGCCGGACACCGCGGTCGAGGGCGCGACGCGCGTCGCGCGGGCGGCGCCGGGGGTGGGCTTGGCCCGCGGGGCCGGCAGTGGAGGCCCCCGCCCACGGACGGCGGCTAGTCGGGTTTGCGGGTGGCGGCGTTGCGGCCGGCGATGCGGCCGAAGGCGAGGCATTCGGCGATGCTGCCGCCGCCGGCCGGGTAGAGCAGGCCGTACATCGAGCCGAGCTCGCCGGCGGAGTACAGGCCGGGGATCGGCGCGCCGCGCACCGACCAGACGCGGGCGTCGGGGTCGCGGCGCGGGCCGCCGTTGGTGTTGGAGCCGCCGGGCCAGAGGGCGAGCGCGTAGTACGGCGGGTCGGCGAGCGGGGTGAGGGTGTGCGCGGGGCGGCCGAAGTCACCGTCCACACCGGACGCGCAGGCGGCGTTGTACGCGGCGACGGTGCGTTCCAGGGCGTCCGGGTCCATGCCGCAGAGCGCGGCCAGCGCGCGGACCGTCGGCGCGCGGCGGACCCACTGGCGGTCGATCTCGGCGAGGTTGTCACCGCTCCACGCCACGTTGCCGACCGGGCCGGCGGGGCCCATGCGGGTGGAGAGGAGCGGGCCCTTGACGCGGCGGCGTTCGTCGAAGACCCACCAGGCCGGGATCCTCGGGCGGACCAGGCGGCGCGCGTCCATCCCGGCGACCTCCAGGTGCAGGGTGTGCTGGCGGCCGGGTTCGCGGGTGAAGCGGCGGCCGCTCCCGTCGGCGAAGAAGCCGCCGGCCAGGTCGGCGCCGGGCGGGGCGGCGAAGCCGCCGGCGGCCCACAGGTCGATGGGGAGACCGCCGGGGTAGCCGGTCGCGGGCTGGTGCGCGACGAGGTAGCCGGGCCAGGTGTTCATGTGCCACAGCTCGGCGCCGACCTCGGTCGCCATGGTCACGCCGGCGCCGGTGTTGGCGGGGCTGCCGTAGAAGTGCACCGGCGTCATGGGCAGGTACTGGCGCTTGAGCCGGGCGTCGAACTCGTAGCCGCCGGCCGCCAGCACCACGCCCCGCCCGGCCCGGATCGCCAGGGTCTGGCCGTCGAGGCAGACCTGTACGCCGGTCACCGTGCCGCCGGCGTCGGTGAGGAGCCACCGGGCCGTCGCGCCGTACGCCACGTCGATGCCGAGCGCGGCCATCCGCCGGTCGAGCGCGGTGAAAACCGGACAGCCGGTGACCGGTGTACCCGGCGCCCACTCTCCACGATGGATGTCGATCGACTCGTGACCGTCCAGTGTGGTGTGCTCGCCCCCCTCGAAGACCTTGCCGGACGGGGCACCCTGGAGGGCCAGCCACTGTGGATT
Organism: Phytohabitans maris; assembly: GCF_031085175.1. Classification (GTDB taxonomy): domain Bacteria; phylum Actinomycetota; class Actinomycetes; order Mycobacteriales; family Micromonosporaceae; genus Phytohabitans; species Phytohabitans maris. The sequence continues at coordinate 31,889 of NZ_JAVHUY010000052.1, read as the reverse complement.
GAGCGCGGTCTCCGCCGCCCAGGTGCGGACGAGCGCGGGGTCCACGTCGGAGAGCTCGCCGTTGACGGCGTACATGGCGCGAAGGTAGGCGGCGGCGCCGTCCACGTCGCGCGGCACGACGAAGTAGCCGGCGGCGTACCGGCTGTTGGGGCGGCGCCCCTCGGCCGGCTGCTTGTCGACGACGAGCACCTCGGCGCCCGCCTCGTGGGCGCTGATCGCGGCGCTGGCACCGGCCGTGCCGGCACCGATGACGACCACGTCGTACGAGCGGTCGAACTGGCTGGAGAAGTACACGCGGGGCCCCCTTTCAGCCCATCGTCTGGCGCAGCGCGAGCAACCGGCCCAGGCCGACCCTCTCCAGGTAGCCGGTGTGGTCCTTCACGCCCGTGACGTAGCGGTCGACGTGGTCGGCGGTCCGCCCGGCGAGGGCGAGGTCGCGGTACTCGACCAGCCGCTCCCGGTCGTACCGGTAGTGGCCCGGCGACGAGGTGGGGTGCGCGCCGTACGGGGCGTGCGCCACGACGTCCACGAGCGGGGCGGGCACGGTGACGTGGCGCGGGTCGGGGCGCGGCGCGGCCGGGTCGAGGATCTCGTCGGCGCTGACCACGACCCGGTCGGAGGCCTTGGCCATCACGTCCTCGAAGCGGCGCTGGCCCCAGATCTGCGCGTTTCCCTTGGCGTCGGCGACCTGGGCGTGCAGCAGGCAGACGTCGGCCCGCAGCGGCGGGATCGTGGTGACGGTCGCGCCGGTGTACGGGTCGGTGGTGGTGCGGATCAGCGGGTTCACCTTGGGCAGGTCGGTCCCCTCGTACAGCGGGGGGAGCGCCATGAACGGCAGCCGGGCGGCGCCGGCCCGCATGCCGAAGACGATCCACGCCTCGTCGCCTTCGACGATCTCGACGGTGCCGGCCTCGGCGGCGCGGCGGAAGTTCGGGGCGAGGCCGAGGAACTCCAGGCCCACATAGGACACGTGGAGCTTGGCGACGCAGCCGGCCGCGATGAGCAGGTCGACCGGGAGGCCGGCGCTCGGCGTGGGGATCAGCGTCAGGTCGCGGACCCCCTTGCGGATCAGCGCGTGCACCAGCGCGAGGGGCCCGTTGTGCGAGTGGACGCCGCCGAGCGCGACCGTGGCGCCGTCCGGGATGTCGGCGACCGCCTCGTCGGGGGTGGTTACCTTGGTCATTCAGAGTCCGCCCTTCAAAAGCTCGGCCAGCACGGCCCGCCGCACCTTGCCGCCCTCGTCGACCGGGATGTCGGCGACGAACTCCACCGACCGGGGACGCTTGTAGTTCGCCAGCCGCTCGGCGCAGTACGCGATCAGCTCGGCCTCGCTCGGGCCGGTGTCCGGGTCGGTGACGACGAGCGCCTTCACCGACTCGCCGAAGCGTTCGTCCGCCACCCCGACCGCCGCGGCCCGCCGTACGCCGGGGCAGGACAGGAGCACGGCCTCGACCTCGGCGGCGTACACGTTCTGCGAGCCGGACCGGATCACGCCCTGCTTGCGGTCGACGAGGTAGATGTAGCCGCGCTCGTCCCGCCAGGCCAGGTCGCCGAGGGAGAGCCACCCGTCGCGCAGCGCCTCCCGGGTCTCCTCGGGCTGGCACCAGTACCCGGAGAACGTGCTCGCCGAGCGGAGCCGCAGCTCGCCGGTCTGGCCCGGCGGCAGCTCGCGCCCGTCCTCGCCGTCGATCCGGGCGCGGGCGTACGCGGCCGGGCGCCCGACCGGCACCACCGGCGACGGGTTCTCGCGGGCCAGCAGCCACCGGTGGTCCTCCGGGGTGAGCAGCGTCGCGTACCCGCCGGCCTCGGTGGCGCCGAGCCCTTGGTACAGCTCGCATCCCAGCCCGTCGGCGACGGCGCGCACGGTCGCCCACGACACCGGCGCGCCGCCGTAGCCGACCAGACGCGGCGTCCGCGCCGGTCGCCCGCCGCGGCCGGCGAGATGTGCGGCGAGGTCCACCAGCATCGTCGGTACGAGGAACGCGTGCACGACGCCGTGCCGCTCGACGTCGTCGAGGAACGCCTCGGGGCGGAACCGCTGCCGGATCAGCAGCGGCACGCCGAGGTAGCTGGCGGCGGTCAGGTAGAACGCGCCGACGCCGAGCGTCATCGGCACCGACAGGAACGTGGGGCCGTCGCGCGGCGGCGGCACCTCGACGAGGAAGTTGCCGACGCTCGCCAGCTGCTGGGCGTGGGTGGCCATGCAGCCCTTGGGCCGGCCGGTCGTCCCGCTGGTGTACCGGATCGAGCGCAGGTCGTCGCCCGTGCCCAGCACCGGGAGGTCGTCCGCGCACAGGCCGGCGGTCAGCTCGGAAAGCGGCGTGGCGCCGGGCACCGAACCGTCCACACCGAACACGTGCCGGACCGTCTCCACGCCGGCGGCCGCCGCGGCCGCGACCGGCCCCTCGCAGATCACCGCGCTCGCACCACTGTGGACGAGGATGCGGCGGATCTCCGGCTCGGTGAGCTTCGGGCTGATCGCCACGTTGACCAGGTTGCACTTCCAGAGCCCGAAGTACGACACCGGGATGTGGTGGCAGTTGGAGAGCACCACCGCGACCCGCTCCTGCGGCCGGTACCCGAGCTGGCGCAGCGCGTTGGCGAGGCGGTTGGCGGCCTCGTCCAGCTCTCGCCAGGTCATCGTGCGCTCCTGGCAGATCAGCGCCGGATCGGCCGGCCGGCCGACCGCGTTGCGGCGCAACAGGTCCTCGATGCGCATCGCGCCTCCCGCCGCTAAGCCGCCGGCCGGGGCGCCGGTGCGGCCGCCCGCACCAGCTTCGCCACGACCCGGGGCTGTTCGATGTGGACGTTGTGGCCGGCCCCGGGCAGCGTGGTCACCGGCGGGCCGAGCAGCGCCAGGTCGGCCGGGCCGACCATCGGGTCCCGGTCGCCGCAGGCAAGGTGGAGCGGGGCCACGACCCGGCCGGCGAGGGCCCGCAGCTCCCCGGGCGGCACCGGCGGGTCGGCCGCGGTGGCGGGGTCGTGCGAGAGCCGCCAGCCCGCCCCGTCCGGGGCGACGCCGCTGCCGAGCCGGTCGTCGCCGGTGGTGCCCGGCAGACCGGCGAGCCGTGCGAAGCGCCGCAGCGCGAAAGCCCGCTCCGGGAAGTGGTCCGGTGGCCGGCGGGCCCGCTCGGCCCGGCGGCCCGCCTCCTCCTCGGTCCAGGTCACCTTCATGGCGAGGACGACCACCGCGTCGACGTCGAGGCCGAGCGCCGGGTCGGCGAGGGCCAGCGCCGCCATGCCGCCGAGCGAGTGCCCGACGAGGGTCAGCCGTCCGGCCGGCAGGGCCGGTGCGATCGCGGCCGCGTAGGCGTCCGGGGGATACCCGGGCAGGCGCCCCGAGCGGCCGTGGCCGGGCAGGTCGACGGCGACGCACCGGTACCCGGGCAGGGCGGCCACGACCCCGTCCCACACCACGGCGGAGGCGCCCTGCCCGTGCAGCAGCACGACGGTCGGCGCCCCGCTGCCGCCGTCTTCCACGAACACGCTCACCGGAGGAACTCCGACACGGCGGCGAGGAACTCGTCGGTTCGCTCGATCTGCGGGTAGTGTCCGGCGCCGGCGATCGTGACCGCTCGTACCCCGGGGATCGAGTCGGTGAGCGCGACCGCGCTCCCGGCCGGCACCAGCGCGTCGTGCTCGCCCACGACGAGCATCGTGGGCACCGAGATGGCGGCGTAGGACGGCGGCGCCGCGGGTCGCGCGGCGCCGGGACGCCGGATCCGGCTGGCCGCGCCGAACTCCCAGGCGCCCGGGATGTCGCAGAACGCGTACCGGCGGCGCAGGTACTCCTCGTCGTCGGCGAAGGACGAATCGGCGAAGAGGAGCTTCATCAGCGGGCGCAGGCCGTCGAGGGTGCCGTCGTACTCGGCGAGCGCCCGGGCCGCCGCGCCGTCCGGCGGGTGCAGGCCGATGCCGACCACGACCATCGCCTCTATCGGCCACTGTGGACTCGCCGACGCCGCCTGGTCGAGCAGCAGCCGCGCGCTCAGCGACGTGCCGACGAACCGGGCCGGGCCGAGGCAGAGCGTGTCGAGGAGCCCGGCGACCTGCGCCACGAACCGGCGCCGCTGCCCGCGCATGTCGCGCAGCTTGTCGCTGTACCCGTACCCGAGGAAGTCGGGCGCGATCACCCGGTGGTGGGCGGCGAGCGCGGGGATGCAGCGTTCCCAGGTGATCTCGGCCGCCGCGCCGTACTCGCCGCCGTGCAGCAGCACCAGCGGCGGCCCGTCACCGGCCTCCAGGTAGTGGGTCACCGCGCCGTCGACCCGGATCCGCCGGCTCCTCATCGCAGCGCCCGCAGCACGCCGTCGCGGTCCACGTGCCGGCGCAGGACGTCCAGCTCCTCGTCCGTCGGCGCGGGTGTCTCGCCGGCGCCCTCCGGCACCGGCAGCTCGAAGCCGGTCGCCGCCCGCACGTCCTCGACGGTCCGTCCAGGGTGGACGCTCAGCAGCCGCATGTGCCGGCTCACCGGGTCGAAGTCGAAGACGCCCAGCGGGGTGAAGACCCGCTGCGGCCCGTCCGAGCCCTCCCGGAAGACCTTCGACCGCTCGTCGCCGCCGCCGAGCCAGCCGGCGCCGCTGACGAAGTCCACCTTCTCCACGAGCACCTTGGGGGAGTGGTGCTCGGTGTAGAGGTACGTGCGGCGGAAGCCGCCGAGGAAGACGAGCCCGACCGTGCCCGGGCCGCGTACCTTGGGCCGGGCCCAGTCGCCGATGACGGCCATGTTCACGTTGCCGTACCGGTCGATCTGCATGCCGCCGACGAACGCGAAGTCCAGCCGCATCGCGGTCTCCAGGTCGACCACGTCCTCCAGGCTGTACCGGAACTCGCTGTTGACCAGGTTGCGGTAGTCGCTGGACGACTCGGCCAGCCGCTCGAAGTGCGGGTTGAGCCCGCCGCTGCCGCCGCACATGAACGACAGGTCGGGCGCGTGCGTGAGCTGCGCCAGCCGCAGCGCGGCCATCGGGATGTGCGCGGCCGCGCCGACCGCGCCGAAGTAGCCGTCGCGCATCTCCCGGGAGATGGCCACCGCCATCATCTCCGCCCAGCTGTACCGATCCGGCATCCGCCCACTCCTCACCGTTCGCCCACGCGGCCCAGCACCGTACGCGCGGCCGCCCGCTCCGGCAGGCCGTGCCGCCGCACGTTCGAGATCATCGAAGCCTCCAGCATCCACTCCTTGGCCAGCGCGCGGTCCGCCGCGATGCCCGCCATCCGCCGCTGGAACGCCAGCCGCTCGTTTTCGTCCGACTCCGCCATCGCGGTGGTTGTCTGATGGGTCAGTCGGTAGATCTCCTCGATCGCGACCTGGCGGCGCCGGGCCGCCCAGTCGTCCACCGCCGAGTCCGCCTCCTCGCCGCGCACGGTGCCGGTGAGATGGGTGGCGAGGTCGTACGCGTCGTGGATGCCGCTGTTGAGGCCCATCCCGCCCATCGGGCTGTTGATGTGCGCGGCGTCCCCGACGAGCAGCACCCGCCCGTCCCGGAACCGTCCGGCGACCCGCTGGTGCACCGCGTACACCGTGCTCTCCCGCACCGGCAGGTCGAGGCCGTCGCCGATCAGCAGGGCGAGCCGCTTGCGCACGTACGCCGGCGAGGTCGCCTCGTCGCTGCCGATCTCGGTCGGTACGGAGAGCACGACCCGCCACAGGTCCGGGATGCGGAGCAGAAGCAGGTGCTCGTCCGGGTCGGCGACGTAGTTCACCTCGCAGATGCCGGGCAGCAGCTGGTCCATCGGATGGTCGATGCTGAGCACGAGGTACCGGTGTTCGTAGGTGAGCCCCTCGAACGGGATGTCCAGCTCCCGGCGGGTCACGCTGCGCGCCCCGTCGGCGGCCACGACCCAGCCGGCCCGCCAGCGGGATCCATCGTGGACGGTGACCTCGGCGCCACCGTCGCGGTTGGACACCGCGGTCACCTCCTGGCCGTACCAGACCGGGCAGTCGGGGTAGCGGTCGCGGAGCCGCCGCTCGATGATCTGCACGTACTTGTACTGCTCCAGCTGGAGCCGGAACGGGTACGGCGTCTCGTCGGAGAGCGCGCTGAAGTCGAACTCGGCCACCACGCCGGCCCGGCGGTCGCGGATCTGGTACCGCGGCGCGATCAGCCCCTGCCGCAGCATCTCACCGGCGACGCCGAGGTCGAGCCCGATCTCCAGGGTCGGCGGGTGGAACGTGGAGGCGCGCCACTCGGTGCTCGGCTCGGGCAGCTTCTCCAGCACCGCGACCCGCAGCCCCTCCTGGGCCAGGGCGAGGGCGGCGGTGAGCCCCACCGGCCCGGCCCCGATGACGATGACGTCCCGCTCCCGGTCCGGAGTCATCGAGAGGCCCAGTCGACGATGTGCTCGCACATCCGCCTGGCGAGGTCGGGGCGGCCCTGGAAGTAGTGGTCGGCGCCGCGGATCTCCACGAGCTCCCTGTCGCCGTGCGGGATCGCGTCGTACATCTGCCGCGCGTGGCTGGGGAAGGCGGCGCAGTCGGCGTCGCCGTAGACGACCTGTACCGGCACGGAGACCTTCGGCAGGCAGCGCGGCGCGTTGGCCCGGCTGTGGTCGTAGCTCCACTGGCTCAGCCAGGAGCGCAGGCTGGTGACGTGGCCGAGCGTGGCGGGCTGGAAGTTCGCGGCCCAGGCCGGCCCCCACAGCGTGGTCAGCTTCCGCCGCGAGGGGTCGACGGCCGGGTCGAGGAAGCGCGGGTCGGCGGCGGTGCCGTGCACCACGAACGGGAGGTCGTCCGGGCTCGGACCCTCCGAAGAGGACGCGGGATGGCCGCGGTCGGCGAGCGCGGCGAGCTGCCCCAGCACCCAGGCGGTGATGCGGCGGTTCCGGTCGAGCTGGGCCCGGCGGTACCGGTCGAGGAAGTCCGATGTGTACGGTGGCCCGTTCTTCTCGGCGAACATGTCCAGCTCGGCGTCGCGGGCGAACGGTTCGGCCTCGTCGACGATCGCCGCGTCCAGCGCCTCGGTGTAGACCTGCGCGCGCCCCGGGTGGGCCATCGCGAGCACCAGCGCGTCGGCCGGCGGCAGGTCGGCGGCGGTCAGGTCGGGCGGGTCGCCGGCCGGGGTGGCGGTCAGGTCCGGGTGCTCGGCCTGGCTCTGGTACAGCGCCACGAGCCCGCCGCCGCCGGAGTTGCCGACCAGCACCACCCGCTCGTAGCCGAGCCCGCGCAGGTGGCGGATCGCGGCGCCGATGTCCAGGACGCAGTTCTCCATGATGAGCGTGGTGTCGTTGCCGACGTACCGGGTGGCCAGCCCGGCCGCGGCGACGCCGAGCTCGGCGAGGTCGCGCAGCGCGTAGTGGCCGAGGAAGTTGGACGCCGGGTGGGTGACGAGCACGACCGTGCCCCGGGGCGCCGCGTCGTCGCGCCACAGCGTGGCCCAGATCGTGCCGCTCAGCCGGGCCACGCCCGAGTTGATGTCGATGCGCCCCCCGCCGGCCATCGGGATGGCGAGCAGCTCCCGCGTGATCATGCGCGGACGGACCGGCGCTCGTTCCACCGGCGCAGCGTCTCCAGCCCGTCGGCCTGGTCGGCGTCGGTCAGCGGCCGGTGCTGCACGGTGAGTTCGATGCGCACGCCGTTGGGGTCGAAGAAGTACACGGACTCCCAGGTGCCGTCGTGGTCGACCACGCCGAGCGTCTCGACGCCGGCCGCCTTGAGCCGGTCGATCCAGCGGTGCAGGTCCTCAGTGGACGCGACGTTGAGCGCGAGGTGCCGTACCCAGGAGGGGATCGGGTCGGAACCGGGCCGCTCCATCCCGTCGACCTCGAAGAACGCGATCGCCTCGCCGGACTCGAAGCCGAAGAACGTGTGCAGGAACGGGGTCGGCGTGCCGGTCGACGGCACCTGGTCGAGCTGGATCGCCGCCAGGAACCGGCAGTTGAGCACGCCGGTGTAGAAGTCGTACGTCTCCTGGGAGCTCCAGGTCGGGTACGCGACGTGGTTCAAGGACTGAGGCGGTGTCAGTGGTTCACTCATGATCCCCTCCCGACTGCGGTTTTACAAATATCGGATACTGAGTCCGTAATTTGAAACAACAATCGCCCGCGCGGGCATGGCTTGTCAACCGTCGGCGGACGGGTTGTGGGTTCGGCCTCAGCCGGGTTCGGTCTTGGTTGGGGTTGGCCTTCGAGCCGGGTCCGGCCTCAAGCCGCGCGAAAGCCTCAGGCGCGGAAAGGCTCAGGCGCGGAAAGGCTCAGGCGCGGAAAGGCTCAGGCCGCGGGAAAGGGGACGGTCTAGGCGGCGGTGACCGCGGCGGCGGCCTGGACCACCAGCTCGCCGGCGCGCTCGATGTCCAGCTCGCGCAGCGCGATCACGCTGATGCTCGCGTCGAGGGAACGCCCGGTGCGGTCGCGCAGCGGCGCGGCGATGCCGATCGCGCCCGGCGTCAGCTGGCCGTGCGTCACCACGTACCCGCGGCCGCGGGCCTCGGTCACCACGGCGGGCTCGCCCGGCACCGGCGGCCGGCTGGCCAGGATGGCCAGGCCGCTCGCGCCCTGGTCGAGCGGGTGGCGGGCCCCGGGGCGCTGGGAGAGGTGGAAGATCTCGTCGGACGGCTCGACGACGGTCAGCGTGACCGCCTCGGACCCCTCGGCCACCACGCACTGCGCGGTCGCGCCGAGCGCCTCGGCGAGCCGGCGCAGCTGGGGCTGTGCCGCGCGGCGCAGCTGCGGGTGGGCCAGCCGGGAGAGGCGCAGGATGCCCAGACCCAGGCTGTACCGCCCGGAGCCGGCCGGCGCCGCGAGGTGGTGGGCGGTCAGCGTGGCGAGCAGCCGGTAGACGGCCTGCCGGTGCATGCCGAGCGTGCTGGCGATCTCCGCCACCGTGAAGTCGCGGTCCTCGGCGGCGAGCAGCTCCAGCACCTGGAGGCCACGGTCGAGGGTCATGGCGCCGTGACGGGAGGTCGACTCCGTCCCTACGTCTTCCGTGACCATGTCCGCCTAACCGCTTCGCACTCCAAGGGCCCGAACTATACCCACTGCCCGGCGCCATCCGGCGGCCTCCCCGCGGGTGTCGGGCCCACCCGGCGCCAGACGAGCACCGGCGTGGGGCGCTGGGCGCGGACCGGTGCGGGGTACGCGCGCAGGGTCAGCCGGTCCCCCGCCAGCTCGGCCGCCCGGACCAGCTCGGCGCCCACGTAGTCGGGGAAGAAGCTCACCGTCACCCGGTGCGCGACCCGGTCGCCGAGCCACTCGTACCATCCGCAGTAACCGATGTACGTCGATGCCGCGGCGACCTTGTGCGGCGCGTCGCCGTCGGCGGCGGTACGGGTGCCGAAGCGCGGGCGGTCGGTGCCGGCGATGTGCACCGACACGTACCCGTCCGGGGTGTAGAGGAGTGTGCCGCTCGGCTGGTCCCCGAGCGGCACGCTCCCGTCCTCGAGCGCGTACGAGACGAGTTCCCAGCGGCCGGGCAGCGGGTTGTCAGGCACCTGAGCCGAGCTCCTTCCGTACGTCGCCGGCGATCCGGTCCGCCGTGCGGGCGAGCATGCCGGCGTCGTTGCCGACCAGCAGGAACCGGGCGCCGCGCCGGGCCGCGTCCGCCGCCTGCCGCGCGGTGACGGTGGCCAGGCCGCACGGCTTGCCGGCCCGCGCGGCGGCGGCGAGGGCGGCGTCGACCAGTGCCGGGACCGGGCGGCTGTCGCCGAGCGAGAGCGCAAGGTCGGCGGCGCCGACGAAGACCGCGTCCACCCCGTCGACCGCGAGGATCGCCGGCGCGTCCGCGATCGCCTCGGCGCTCTCCAGCTGCGGTACGCAGAGCACGGCGGTGTCGCCCTGCCGCACGTACTCGTCGCGGGGGAGCAGCCCCCAGCGGCCGGCCCGCCCGGTGCCGCCCGCGCCGCGGTGGCCGCGCGGCGGAAACCGCATCGCCCGCACGACCGACTCGGCCTGGGCCGCAGTGTCCACATGGGGCACCAGCACGCCCCGCGCGCCCGCGTCCAGTACCCGCTGGATGGTGGTGGCGCCGTGGTCGGGGACCCGGACCAGCGGGGTGAGGCCGCGCGCGGCGGCGACCGCGACGAGGCGGGACACGTCGGCCAGGTCGAGCGCGCCGTGCTCCATGTCGACGACGACGAAGTCGAAGCCGGCGAGCGCCATGATCTCGACGCTCTCCACGACGGAGAGCTTGACCCACGCCCCGATCGGCGTACCCGGCCCGTCCAGCGAGAGCGTCACGGGACCGGGTACTCGTCGGCGTTGCGGACCCAGCCGGGCTTGGCCGAGAAGTCCGCGCGCGGCGGGCTGAACAGGTCGACCAGGTGGTTGGCGCCGGTGCCGGTGGCCTGCGAGGTGTGCACGGTCGGCGGCGGGATCACGGTCGCCGAGGGGCTGCCGACCGCGCGGTGCTCGTCCGCGCGCCACTGGCCGAGCCGGGGCGTCCACGGGGTGCGGATGTGGTGCACGTAGTCGCCGGCGAAGGTCAGCGAGATCTGCTCGAAGTCGTCGTGGTGGTGCGGCGACATCCGGTTCGTGTCCCGGGGGCCGTGGACCGGGTCGCCGAAGTTCACCATCAGCGTGCTGGTCCGGAAGATCCGGCCGAACGAGCCCTCGCGGCGCGGGTGGTCGGCGACCGGGTACACCCGCAGGCGGTATCCGCCGACCGGCTCCGGCCAGGGCTCCAGCGGGGCCACCCGGGGGTGCGGCTCGGCGTACGAGGCGGCGTTGTGGCAGCGGCCGGCCAGGTCGGCGGTGCGGGCGTCGAAGGCGCGTACCACGGTGGTGTCCGCCCGGGCGGTGAGCGCGCTGTCGCCCGGCGGCACCACGACGACCGCCGCGCCGTTCACCGCCGTGTCCTCGCCGCCGGCCTCGATCCGTACGACGGCGGCCGGGTCGGTGAGCAGCACCAGGTACTCGTGCGGCTGCCCGGTGCGGGTGAGCGGGTCGCCGCCCCGCAGCCGGGTGAACGCGACGACGAGGTTCTGCCCGCGGACCAGCCAGGTGCGGCTGCCCGCCGGGGAGACCTCGGCCGGCGCCATGGTGTCGAACTCGAAGTACTCGGGCGCGGCGATCCCTTCGCCGGTGGCGGCCGGCGGCGCGGTGGCGAGCGAAGCGCGCGGGTCGGTGGCGTCGTACATGCGACCTCCTCGGTCAGTCGTCGTCCGGATGCGGTCAGTCGTCGTCCAGGCCCAGGAGGTACGCCGGGTTGGTGCGCACCATCCGGCGCAGGTCCTTCTCGGGCAGGCCGAGGTCGAGCAGCGCGGCGCCGACCCGGGCGAACGAGTCGGCCGGCAGCGGGCGCCCGTCCTGGCCCAGGTCGGAGGCGAGCACGGTGTGCTCCGGCCCGATCCGCTCGATCCACTCCAGCAGCACCTCGGGCCCCCAGCGGACGTTGCGCACCTCGGGGTCGTACATGCTGGTCTCGTGCTCGACGTACGCGCCGAGCCGGACCAGCTCCAGGCACCGCGCGTGGTCGGCGCCGACGACGAAGTTGGGGTGGCTGACCAGCATCCGCTCCACGCCCCGGGCCCGCGCCTCGGTGAAGAGCCGCAGGATCCGCTCGGCGTCCATGTGCCCGCCGGTGACCAGCGCGCCGCTCTCCTTGACCAGGTCGAGCACCCGGCGCGCGGCCGGTACCAGCTCGCCGTCCGCGCCGAGGATCTCCACCAGCTCCGTGCTCAGCTCCACAGTGGACTTCGGGAAGCCGCCGCCGGCGTGGTGGTACGCGATGTGCTGGGCCGAGGAGACGGTCGGAAACCACACCGCCTTGCCGCCCATCCGCAGCGACAGCTCCACCGCGAACGGGTTGACGCCGCCCACCTGGTTGTTGAGCGCGATGCCGCCGAACACCTCGGTGCGCGCCGCCCGCAGCCGGTCGCCCATCGCGAGCAGGTCCATGACGGTGTTGTGGTGGTGCGACTTGACCAGGATCGCGCGCATCTGGAGGCGTTCGCCGTCGCGCGCCGCCTCGGCGTGGTCGAACCGCCGCGGGAACGGGTTGGGCCCGGAGTGGCAGTGCAGGTCCACCAGCCCGTGCAGCACCTTGTGGATCGCGGAGGGGACGGTCACGAAGACTCCCTCGGTCGGAGGTCGTTCACGATGTGAACAGCGATCGTGCAATGTGGGATGCCAGCGTGCGAGCTTGCAGGCGCCCGCACGTCAACCGGCCCAGATATCCACTGGCGAAGGGTTGTGGCCAGGTGATCGAGAGGCTAGCGTCCGGTCCAGCCGAGTTCAAGATGTGAAATGGCCGGGATGCATGTGAACGAGAGCCGCGTGAGCAACGGTGACGAGTCGCCGGTCCAGGCCGACATCCAGGCGGTCCGCCGGGTCGGCCAGGTGCTGCGGCTGTTCGGTCCGGAGACCGGCGCGCTCACCGCGGCCGAGGTCGCCGACCGCATCGGCCTCAACCGCACGACCGCCCACCGGTACTGCGTCTCGCTCGTCGCGGCCGGGTTGCTCGACCGCGCCCCGCGGGGCGGCGCGTTCGTGCCGGGGGCGGTGCTGCTCCAGCTCGGCGCGTCCGCGCTGCGCCGGCAGGAGGTGATGCGCCTGGCGCCGCCACACATGCAGCGCCTCGCCGGGCGTACTCACCTGACCGCCGTGCTCAGCCTCTGGGGCAGCGCCGGGCCCGTCGTGTCCCGGGTCGAGGAGGACACCACCGGCGACGTGCTGCTGACCGTGCGGGTCGGCACCCAGCTCACGCTGGAGACCGCGCAGGCCCAGGTCTTCCTCGCGTACCGCCGGGACCAGCTCCAGGTCGACCGGCTGCTGGCCAACCTGGCCGCCGCCGACCAGACCCGCATCCGCGGCCAGATCGAGGCGATCCGCCGCTCCGGCGTGGCCGTGCTCCGCTCGGCCTCGCGCGGCATCACCGCCATGGCGGTGCCGGTCTTCAACGAGTACGGAATCTGCGCGACGCTCGCGCTGCTCGGCATCAGCACGCTGGTGTCGGCGGAGGCGCAGTCGCCCCAGGTCCTCGCCCTTCGGGAGGCCGGGGACGCGCTGACGGCGGAGCTGGGCGGCATCCGGTCGCCTCTTGACGCGGGACCGCCGCCGGTGCACCATCGCTTGTAACAATAGTGAAAAGCGCGTTTTAATTATCGGACATCGCTGCGGTTTCCTTTCGTCATCCTGGGCGTCCCCCGTGGACGTCCTGTTTGGACGCAACCCCGTATCCGCCCGCTCGGACCCCACACGAGTTGGAGGTGATCATGACCGCTGGAATGGTGCTGCGCCGGCTCGCCGCCGGGGTGCTCGTGCTGTGGCTCGTCTCCGTCCTGACGTTCCTGCTGGTGCAGCTCACCCCCGGGGACCCGGCCGAGCTGATCGCCGGTGAGAACGCGACCGTCGAGGACGTCGCCCGCATCCGCGAGCAGCTCGGGCTGAACGCCCCGGTCGTCGAGCAGTACCTGCGCTGGTGCGGTGACCTGCTCCGCGGCGACCTGGGCGACTCGCTCTTCAGCGGTCGCTCGGTCGCCGAGACCATCGCACAGGCCGCACCGGCCACCCTCTCCATCACCGGCCTCGCCATCGCGGTCGCGGTCGTGGTCGGCGTCGGCGCCGGCCTGGTCGCCGGCCTGAAGCAGGGCAGCTGGGTCGACCGGGCGGTCTCGACCGTGGCCACGCTCGGCATCGCGATGCCGAGCTTCTGGGTGGCGATGCTGCTGATCTCGGCCTTCGCGCTCTCCAACCGGTGGCTGCCGGCGACCGGGTACGCGCCGCTGCGCGAAGGGCTCTGGCCGTGGCTGTCCCACCTGATCCTGCCGGCCACCGCGCTCGGCCTGGCCACCGCGGCCGAGCTGGCCCGGCACACCCGGGGCAGCGTCTGCGACGTCCTGGTCCGGCCCTACATCCGCACCGCCCGGGCCCGCGGCGCCTCCGGCTTCTGGCTGGTCCGGCGCCACCTGCTGCGCAACGCCGCGATCCCGGTCGTCACCGTGCTCGGCCTGCAGGCCGGCCGGCTGCTCGGCGGCTCCATCGTGGTCGAGGTGGTCGCCGGCATCACCGGGCTCGGCACGACCGCGATCAACGCGGTGCTCCAGCGGGACTACCCGGTGATCCAGGGCTACGTGCTCTTCAGCGCCGTCATCGTGGTGCTGGTCAACCTCGCCGTCGACCTCACCTACGGGTGGATCAACCCCAAGGTGCGTGTCGCGTGACCGCCGCCGCGACCCTGCCCGCCCCGGTGCGGCGCCGCCCGCTCCGCGCGGTGCTGCGGCGCCCGTCGAGCGCGGTCGCCTTCGCCTTCCTGGTACTGCTCGTGGGGTCGGCCATCGCCGCCCCGGTGATCGCCCCGCACGACCCGGACGCGCAGGAGCTCGGCAACCGGTTCGCCGGCGTGAGCCTGAGCCACCTCGCCGGCACCGACGAGTTCGGCCGGGACGTGCTGAGCCGCCTGCTGTACGCGGCCCGGATCGCGGTCACCGCGCCGCTCATCTCGGTCGGCGTGGCCGTCCTCGTCGGACTCCCGGCCGGCCTCTGGGCGGGGCGGCGCCGCGGGGTCGTCGACGCGGTCAGCGGCCGGCTCGCCGACACGCTGCTCAGCCTGCCCGCCCTGGCCAGCGCGCTCGCGATCGTCGCCGTGCTCGGGCCGGGCCTGACCAACGCGATGATCGCGGTCGGCATCATCTTCTCGCCGACCGTCTTCCGGGTGGTCCGCGGCGCGACGCTCGCGGTCGCCGAGGAGACGTTCATCGAGTCGGCCGCCGCGATCGGCTGCTCCACCCGGCGCACGCTCTGGGTGCACGTCCTGCCCAACATCGCGGCGCCGCTGCTGGTACAGGTGACGATCCTGATGGGTGTCGCGCTGCTGGCCGAGGCGAGCCTCAGCTTCATCGGGCTCGGCGTGCAGCCGCCCGACGCGAGCTGGGGCTCGATGCTCGGCGCCGCCTACCGGAGCCAGTACGACGCGCCGTACGCGGTGGTGCCGCCGGGCATCGCGCTGGTGCTGACCGTCCTCACCTTCAACACGCTCGGCGACGCGCTCCGCGACGTCCTGTCCGGCCGGAGGGCCTCATGACCGCCGCGCCGCTCGCCACCGGCACCGCGCCGGCCACCGCCGAGGCCCTGCTGTCGGTCCGCGGCCTCACCCTCGACCTCGGCACCACGCAGCCCGGCCTGGTACAGGACGTCGAGTTCACCGTGCCGAAGGGGCGCTCGGTCGCGCTGATCGGCGAGTCGGGGTGCGGCAAGACGTTGACCGCGATGGCGATCCTCGGGCTGCTGCCGCGCGCGGTGCGGGTGGTCTCCGGCGAGATCGACTTCGCCGGCACCGACCTGCTCACCTGCGGCCCGCGCGAGCTGCGCCGGATCCGCGGCGGCCCGGTCGGCGCGGTCTTCCAGGAGCCGATGAGCAGCCTCGACCCGACGATGACGGTCGGCGACCAGATCGCCGAGGCGCGGCGCATCCACTTCAAGGAGGGGCGCCGGACCGCCCGGGAGCACGCCCGCGGGCTGCTCGACCGGGTCGGCATCCCGGACGCGAAGCGGCGGCTCGACTCGTACCCGCACGAGATGAGCGGCGGCATGCAGCAGCGCGTCATGATCGCCGCGGCGATCGCCGGTGAGCCGCGGCTGGTGCTCGCCGACGAGCCGACCACCGCGCTCGACGTGACGATCCAGGCCGAGATCCTGGAGCTCCTGCGCGACCTGCGGCGCGACCTCGGGCTCGCCGTCCTGCTGGTCACCCACGACCTCGGCGTGGTCGCCGACTTCTGCGACGAGGTGGTGGTCATGTACGCCGGCCACGTCGTGGAGAAGGCGCCGGTGCGGGAGGCGTTCCGGACCCCGGCGCACCCGTACACCAGCGCGCTGCTCGGCTCGGTGCCCCGTTCCGACCGGGCCCGCACCCCGCTCGAGGTGATCGGCGGGCGGGTGCCGCCGGCCGGCTCGTTCCCGGGCGGGTGCCGGTTCCGGCCGCGCTGCCGGCACGCGGCCGCTTCGTGCGGCGAGCCGCAGGCGGACACGGTCCTGGCCGCCGGCCACCACACCTGCTGCGGCCGCGTCGCCGCCGGCGACCTGACGCCCGGGAGGGAGCTGTGACCGACACCCCTGTGCTGCGCGCGACCGGGCTGACCAAGTCGTTTCCGCTGCGCCGCTCCGCCCTCGGCCGGGTGGTCGACCGGGTGCGCGCGGTGGACGGCGTCGACCTGAGCGTGGCGGCCGGCCGGACGCTCGGCATCGTCGGCGAGTCCGGCTCCGGCAAGACCACGGTGAGCCGGCTCGTCTCCCGACTGCTCACAGTGGACGGTGGCCGGGTCGAGGTGGACGGCGCCGACGTCACCGCCGCCCGGGGCCGGGCGCTCAAGGCGCTGCGAGCCAGCCTCCAGATGATCTTCCAGGACCCGTACGGGGCGCTCGACCCCACCAAGACCGTCGGCCACGCGGTCGCCGAGCCGCTGCTGGTGCACGGGCGGATCGGGCGGCGCGAGCTCACCGACCGGGCGGCCGACCTGCTGAGCCGGGTGACGCTCGACCCCGGGCTCGTGCACCGGTACCCGGAGGAGCTTTCCGGCGGCCAGCGGCAGCGGGTCTGCATCGCCCGGGCGCTCGCGCTCGAACCCCGCATCCTCGTGGCCGACGAGCCCACCTCCGCCCTCGACCTCTCCACCCGTTCCGAGATCCTCAACCTGCTGCTGCGGCTGCAGAAGGAGAACGGGCAGGCGATCGTGCTGGTCTCGCACGACTTCGCGACGGTCCGCCACCTGTCCCACCGGATCGTGGTCATGTACCTGGGCCGGGTGGTCGAGGAGGGCCCGGCCGCGCTGGTCGCCGGCGAGCCGCTGCACCCGTACACGGAGGCGCTGCTCTCCGCCGTCCCCGTGGCCGATCCGGACGAGCAGCGCGGCCGCACCCGCATCGTGCTCCACGGCGACCTGCCCGACCCGGCCCGCCCGCCGAGCGGCTGCCGCTTCCGCACCCGTTGCCCGGTCGCGATGGACGAGTGCGCGCGGATCGACCCGCCGCTCGTACCGGTCGGCGCGGAGCGCTCGGTGGCCTGCCTGCGCCACCCCGGCATCGAACCGGCACCGGCCATGCCGGCCGCGGCCAACCGGATCGCGGTGGCGAAATGAGCGGTGTCTTCGCCGGGATCCGGGTGGTCGACTTCGGCCACCACGTGGCGGGCCCGCTCGCCGCGCTGCTGCTCGCCGACAACGGCGCCGACGTCGTACACGTCGACCGCCCCGGTGCCCTGGACCCGCCCGGCGGGGGAGCGGGCGACCAGTGGCCGGACGCGTACCTCAACCGTGGCAAGCGCCGGATCACCCTCGACCTGCGCGACCCCGCCGACCGGGACGTGGCGCGCCGCCTCGCCGGCCGGGCCGACGTGGTGATCGAGAACTTCCGGCCGGGCGTGCTCGACCGGTACGGGCTGGGCTGGACCGACCTCGACCGGCCGGCCCTGGTGTACTGCTCGCTGCCCGGCTTCCCGGCCGACGACCCGCGCGCCGGCGTGGCCGGCTGGGAAGGCGTCGTCGCGGCGGCCACCGGCAACTGCCGGGTCCGGTCCGGGCAGGCGCCACCCGGTTGGGACCCGAGCCGCCCGACGTACTCGGCGATCCCGATGGCCTCCAACTTCGCCGCGTTCGCCGCCGCGTACGCGATCGTCGCCGCCCTCGTCGGCCGGCACCGCACCGGGCTCGGCGAGCGGATCGAGGTGCCGCTCTACAGCGCGATGTTCGAGGCGATCGGCGGCGCCGGAGCGTACCCGGTCGCGCGCGGTCTCACCACCGAACGCCCGCTCGCCGGCAACGGCAGCGGCGGCTACCGCTGCGCCGACGGGCGGTACGTGCAGTTCAACCCGATCGGCGCGAGCACCCGCTTCCTGCGCTGGTTCCTGGACGCGGCCGGCGCCGGTGGCTGGGCCGCAGACGGGCTCACCGACCGGGCCCGGATGGACCGCGAGCCGCACCTGGCCCGGCTGCTGCGGGACCGGCTCGCCGCGCTCTTCCTGACCCGCCCCGCGCAGGCGTGGGAGGACCTGGCCGCCAGCGCCGGCGTACCGCTGGTCCGCACCCGTACCACGGTCGAGTGGCTGACCGACCCGCACGCCCGCGAGTCCGGCCAGGTGGTCCAGCTCGCCGACCCGGTCCTCGGTCCACTCTGGATGCCCGGGGCGGCGGTCGGTGTGGAGGGCGTGCCCGCGGCGCTCTCCCCGCGCCACCTCCCGGACGCCGACCGCGCGGCGGTGCTCCGGTCCCTTGTGGACGGCGTGGAGGAGCCGGCGGGCACCGGGGCGGCCGAGCTTCCGTTCGCCGGCACGCGGGTGGTCGACCTGACCCAGATCCTCGCCGGCCCCACCGCCGGGCGGCTCCTCGGCGAGCTCGGCGCCGACGTCACGAAGATCAACTCGCCACAGCGGAAGGTCGGCGCGCACGGCTTCGTCAACCGCGGCAAGCGGACCGTGCTGCTCGACGTGGAGTCGCCGCGCGGCCAGGACGTGCTGTGGCGGCTGCTCGACGGCGCGGACGTGCTGCTGCAGAACTTCCCCCGGCGCACCGCCGAGCGGTACGGGCTGAGCTGGGCGCACGTCAGGGCCCGCCGGCCGGACCTGGTCTACGTCTCGGTCAGCTGCTACGGGTACGGCGGGGCGTGGGAGTCGCGGCGCGGCTACGAGACCCAGGCGCAGGCGGCCAGCGGCATCATGTGCCGGGCCGGTGGCGACGGCCCGCCCCGGGTGCTCGGCCCGTACAACCTGCTCGACTACGGCACCGGCGTGCTCGCCGCGTTCGCCGCCGCGCTCGGCCTCTACCGCCGGGCCACCACCGGTGCGGGCGCGCACGCGCACACCTCGTTGACCCAGGCGGCCACCCACCACCAGGGCGTACACCTGGTCGGCGCGGACCGGCGCCCGGCGACCGAGCCGAGCGGCCCGTACGCCCTCGGCACCGGCCCGGCGCACCGCTTCCACCGGGCCGCCGACGGCTGGCTGTTCGTGGCGGCCCCCGGCGACCCGCCCGACCTCGACTTCGGGTCGGCGCCCGCCGCGGAGTGGGTCGCGAAGCTGCGCGCGGCCGGGATCGCCGCGCACGAGGTGGTCGGGCTCGCCGAGCTCATGGCCGACCCGGCGGTACGGGCCCGCGGCCTCGCGGTGACCCAGCGCTCGGAGGAGGCCGGCGAGGTGGTGATGCCGGGCATCGCGATCGGGCTGACCCGTACCCCGGCCCGGCTCGGCGCCCCGGTCCGGCGCCCCGGCGCGGACGGCCCGGCGGTGCTCGCCGCCGGCGGGTACGGCGACCGCGACATCGAGGACCTGGCCCGCGGGTGGGTGCTGCAGACCGCCGGGCTGCCCAGCGGCTGGGACGACTTCTAGGAGCGGCATGGCGTTCGACGTGGTGATCCGCGCTGGCCGGGTGCTCGACCCCGGCCAGGGCATCGACGGCCCCCTGGACATCGGGATCCGGGACGGGAGGATAGCCGCCCTGGGCGAGCGGCTGGACCACGCGGGGGCGAGCCGGGTGATCGACGCCGTCGCGCCGGGCCGGGTCGTGGTGCCCGGCCTGATCGACGTGCACGCCCACGTCGCGCGCGGCGCGATCACCCCCGGCGTCGGCATGGAGGGCTGCGACCCGGACGAGATCGGCGTCCGCTCCGGCGTCACCACGGTCGTGGACGCCGGCTCGGTCGGGGTGGCCAACCTCGCCGCCTTCCCGGCGTACATCCAGCCGAACGCCCGCACCCGCGTGCTCTGCTACCTCAACCTCGGCAGCCACGCCCACTCGATGCCGAGCCTGCTGGACGTGCACGACCTGTCCGACGTGGACGCCGGCGCGATCGCCAAGGGCGTGGCGGCGAACCCGGGCGTGGTCGAGGGGATCAAGCTGCGGCTGGTCGGGCCGGTCGTGGAGAGCCACGGCGAAGACCTGGTCACCCTCGCCCGGAAGGTCGCGCGGCAGCACGGCGTACCCCTGATGGTCCACATCGGAGACCGGGGTGCCACCCGGCGCGGCGACGCGGACCCGCGCCGCTTCGCGGAGGTGACCGCCTTCCTGCTGTCCAACCTGGACGCCGGCGACATCCTCACCCACCTCTGCACCCCGAACGTGGGCGGCGCGAGCGACGACGACCTGCTGCGCGCGGCGCGGGCCCGGGGCGTGGTGCTCGACGCGGCGCTCGGCCGGGGCAACTTCGGCTTCGCGACGGCCCGCCGGCAGCGGGAGGCCGGGCTGCCGCCGGACACGATCAGCACCGACCTGACCGCGCTGGGGCGCGACTTCCACAGCCTCGTCGAGTGCATGGCCAAGTTCATGGCGGTGGGGTACACGCTGCCCGAGGTGGTCCGCATGACGACGAGCGCGGCGGCCGCGGCGCTCGGGCTGGCCGACCACATCGGAGCGATCGCGCCCGGCCGCGAGGCGGACATCACGATCCTCGACGTCGTGGCGGGCGACTTCCGGTTCGAGGACACGGACGGCGTGGAGTTCACCGGCGGTTGGGGCATCGCACCGGTACACGCGGTGCGAGCCGGTGAGCTCTTCGCCCCGCACTGGGGCCCGCACCCGTGGGGCTGGCTGCCGTCCCGGGAGCCGGCATGACCGGCTTCGCGGAGGTGGCGGGCTGGGAGCGGCTGCCGGACCCGCTGAAGCACCGGGACGTGGCCGCGGTCGACGTGGACGCCGCCGACCGGGTCTACCTGTTCACCCGGTACGACGGTCAGGTCCTCGTCTACGAGCCGGACGGCACGTTCGTCCGGGCCTGGGGCGCCGGCGTCTTCACCACGCCGCACGGGCTCACGGTCGGCCCGGACGGGCGGGTGTGGTGCGTGGACGCGGGCGACCACAGCGTGCGCGCGTTCACGCCCGAGGGCGACCTCCGGCTGACGCTCGGCGTGCCGGGCACCCCCTCCGACACCGGCTACGACGGCGCCGCACCGGTGCGGGTGCACGGCGTCGAGCGGGTCCGGTACCCGGGACCGCCGTTCAACCGGTGCACCAACCTCGCGTTCGGCCCGGACGGAGACGTCTACGTCGCCGACGGCTACGGCAACTGCCGCGTCCACCGCTTCGACCCGGCGGGCCGGCTGCGCGGGTCGTGGGGCGAGGTCGGCACCGGACCCGGCCAGTTCCACCTGCCGCACGGCATCGCGGTGGCCGGTGACGGGCGGGTCCTGGTCGCCGACCGGGAGAACGACCGGATCCAGGTCTTCGACCCGGACGGCGGCTATATCGAGGAGTGGACCGGCGTGCGGCGCCCGTGCGACCTCGCGGTCGCCGCGGACGGCAGGGTGTACGTGGCCGAGCTGTGGCGCCCCGCCGGCACCCGCTCCTTCGTGGACGGCCCGGTCGAGCAGGACCGGCCCGGCCGGGTGAGCGTGCTCGACGGCGGGGGAGCGGTGCTGGACCGGTGGACCGGCGCCGGCTTCGTCGCGCCGCACGGGATCGCGGTCGACTCGCGCGGCGACGTCTACGTCGCGGAGGTCACCTACAGCTTCGGCATCCGGCCCGGACGCGTTCCCGCCGACCGGGCCGGCCAGCAGCTACGGAAGTTCGTGCGTGCGGAGACGGCAGCGAAGGGACTCGGACATGAGGCGTAGCACCGAACGGATCCTGAGCACCCACGGCGGCAACCTGCCCCGGCCGGAAGACCTGGACGAGCTGATCGGCCGGGCGCCGGGGACCCGCGACGAGATCGCCCGCCGGCTGCCCGGCGCGGTGGCCGAGGTGGTCCAGCGGCAGGTCGACTGTGGACTGGACGTCGTCAACGACGGCGAGTACGTCAAGGCCGCCCACGCCACCGGCTACCGCGGCTACATCCACGACCGGGTCACCGGCTGGGAGGTGCTGCCGATCGACCCGTCCGTGCCGCCCAAGCGGGCGTACGTGGCCGAGCGCGACAAGGCCGACTTCCCCGGCTTCTACGAGTCCGGGCTGTGGCTGGCCGGCTCCGGCGGCCCGAAGCGCCCGGGCTTCGCCACGCCCGGAGCGCCGCGCCTGCCGGCCACCGAGCGGGTCTGCACCGGCGCGATCCGGTACACCGGGCAGGAGGCGATCGGCGCGGACGTGGCCGCCCTGCGGGAGGGGATCGCCGGCAAGCAGGTCGACGGGTTCATCGCCGCGCTCGGCCCGCTGAGCCTGGGCGCCGCCGCCCGCAACGCGTACTACCCGGACGAGGACGCGTACATGACGGCCGTCGCCGAGGCGCTGCGCGAGGAGTACAAGGCGGTCACCGACGCCGGGCTCGTGCTGCAGATCGACGAACCCGAGTTCGCCACCACGTGGACCTTCTATCCGCAGTGGACGGTCGACGACCTCCGCCGGTACCTGGAGCGGGCCGTCGAGATCGTCAACCACGCGGTGGCCGGGCTGCCCGAGGAGCGGATCCGCTTCCACATGTGCTGGGGCAGCGGCCACCGCCCGCACACCAACGACATCGAGCTGAAGTACATCGCCGACCTGCTCGTCAAGATCAACGCCCAGGCGTACGCGATCGAGGCCGGCAACGTGCGGCACGCCCACGAGTGGCGGGTCTGGGAGGACGTCAAGCTCCCGGACGGCAAGATCCTCGTGCCGGGCGTGGTCAGCCACGCCACCGACCTGGTCGAGCACCCGGAGCTCGTGGCCGAGCGCCTGGTCAACTACGCCGGCGTGGTCGGCCGGGAGAACATCCAGGCCGGCACCGACTGCGGCATCGGCTCCCGGGTCGGCCACCAGGAGATCGTCTGGGCCAAGCTGCGCGCCATGGGCGACGGCGCCGCGCTCGCCAGCGACCGCCTCTGGAGGCGGTGATGCTCCGGCGCGCGGTCGCGGCGCTGCTGGCGGTCGGGCTGGCCGCCGGGTGCGGCGGCGGCAGCGGCGAGGGCTCGGGCGGCGACGGGGCGGCGGTCCTGCGCTGGGGCATCCCGGGCAACCCCACCTCGCTCGACCCCCGCGAGTCCGGCCCGCTCGACCCGGTCTTCCTCGACAACTTCTACGAGACGCTCGTCGACCGGGTGCCCAGCGGCGAGCTGAAGCCGGGGCTGGCGACACAGTGGACGTTCGCCCCGGACGGCACGGCGCTCGACCTGACCCTGCGCACCGGCGTCACGTTCCAGGACGGCACGCCGTTCGACGCCGCCGCCGTGAAGGCCAACCTCGACGCGGCCAAGAAGCCGCCGAGCCTGCTGGTCGGCGCGCTCACGGCGGTCAGCGCGGTCGAGGTGGTCAGCCCGACCCAGGTCCGGCTCCGCCTCTCCGGGCCCGGCGGCCACCTCGTCAACGTCCTGGCCGGCGAGGCCGGCATGATGATCAGCCCGAGGGCCCTGGGCAACGCCGACCTCAAGACCCGGCCGGTCGGCACCGGGCCGTTCGAGCTGACCGACATCGCCGACGGCCGGCTGAGCATGCGGGCCTGGGACGGCTACTGGAACAGGGGCGCGGTCCGGATCGGCGGCATCGACATGACCGTCTACGCCGACGAGGCCACCCGGCTCCGCGCGGTCCGCTCCGGCCAGTCCGACGGCTCCACCATCACCCCCTCCCAGGTGAACGAGGCCAGGAGCGCCGGCCTCACCGTCGTACAGGGACCCAACACCACGTTCAACGGCGTGCTGCTCAACACCGGCAGCTCCGAGTTCGGCAACCCCAAGGTGCGGCAGGCCATCTCGTACGCGGTGGACCGCAAGGCGATCAGCGACAGCCTGTACGCCGGGGCGTGCGTGCCGAGCGTCCAGCCGTTCCAGGACGGGTTCTGGGCGTACGACGCCGAGCTGGGCGGGACCGACGCGTACCACGACGTCGCCCGGGCCAAGTCGCTGCTGGCCGAGGCGGGGCTGCCGAACGGCTTCGAGTTCGAGATGAACGTCGGGCCGAACACCTCGTACCAGCAGCTCGCCCAGGCGCTGCAGGCCCAGCTCGCCCAGGTCGGCATCACGATGCGGATCACCGTGCTGGAGGCGAGCCAGCTCATCAACGCCCGGCGCACCGGCCGGTTCAGCGCGACCGTGTCGCTCGTGCAGGCCGGCCGCCCCGACCCCAGCCAGTTCGTCGCCGACTTCTACACACCCGGCGGCATCTACAACCCGGGCGGCTTCACCGCGGCCGGCGTCGCGGACCTGCTCGCCCAGTCGCGGCGGACCGACGACGTGGCCGAGCGGCAGGGCCCGACCCGGCAGATCATCAAGACCGTGTTCGAGGCCGGCCCGCCGGTCATCCCGGTCTGCGGCGTCCAGTACGTGGCCGCGTTCCGGTCCGGCGTCGACGGCTTCCAGGTCCCGGTCGTGGGCGACTACGAGTTCGGCGCCCTGACCATCACGAAGTGAGGTGGCACATGCGACTCGACGCGAAGGTGGCGGTGGTGACCGGCTCCGGCCGGGGCCTCGGGCGGGCCTACGCGCACGCCCTGGCCGCCGCCGGCGCCGCGGTCGTCGTCAACGACATCGACGCGGACGCGGCCGAGGGGGTACGCGAGGAGATCCTCGATGCCGGCGGCCGGGCGGCGGTGCTCGTCGGTGCGGTCGGCACCGCAGAGGTGGCGGACGCGCTGGTGGAGACCGCCGTACGCGAGTTCGGCCGCCTCGACGTCATGTGCACCAACGCCGGGGCGCTGCGCGACCGCACCCTCGCGAAGGTCACCGACGAGGAGTTCGACCTGGTGGTCGGCAGCCACCTGCGCGGCACGTTCACCTGTGGACGGTCGGCGCTGCTCCGCTTCCGCGAACAGGGCGGCGGCGGGCGGCTCATCCTCGTCGGCTCGCCGGCCGGCCAGCTCGGCGACTTCGGCCAGACCGCGTACGCCGCCGCGAAGGCCGCCATCATCGGCCTGGTCCGGGTCTGGTCGGTGGAGTGCGCCAAGGCCGGCGTCACCGTCAACGCGGTCGTGCCGATGGCGCTGACCCGGATGGCGGCGACGATCCCCGGCCTCGCCGAGACGGTCGCCGCGGTGGCGGCCGGCGGGCCGGTACCGGCCGCGATGCGCCGCTCCGGACTGGGCACCGTGGACGACGTGGCGCCGCTGGTGGTGTTCCTCGCCTCCGACGCGTCGGCGGAGGTCACCGGCCAGTACCTGGGCGCCGGCGGCGACCGGCTGACCGTGTGGGGGCATCCGCGTGAGGTCTTCTCCGCCAACCGCGAGGGGGGCTGGAGCGCCGAGGCGATCGCCGACGCCTTCCCGCAGGTCTTCGCCCCGCACCTGCGGCGGCACAAGGTGGCCCGGTGAGCGGGCTCGACCTCGACACGCTCGTCGCGATCGACGTGCACGTCCACGCGCACCGCTCGGTGGACGCCCGCCCGGCCGGTGACGAGGCGGCGCTGAAGGGAATGGCGGCGTACTTCCGCACGGCGCCCACCGACGGGTACACCGTCCCGGAGATCGCCGCCTACTACCGCGAGCGGCGCATGGCCTGCGTCGTGTTCACTGTGGACAGCGGCGGCCGGGACCCGGTGCCGGCCAACGAAGAAGTGGCCCGGCTCGCCGCCGAGCACGCCGACGTGCTGGTGCCGTTCGTGAGCGTCGACCCGGCCCGCGGACCGGCCGGCGTGGAGACCCTGCGGAAGCTGGTGGCCGAGCACCCGGTGCGCGGCGTCAAGTTTCACCCCGGCAGCCAGGCGTTCTACCCCAACGACCGGATGGCGTACCCGCTTTACGAGGTGATCGCCGAGCACGGCCTGATCGCGCTCTTCCACACCGGACACACCGGGGTGGGCGCGGGCACGCCGGGCGGCGGCGGCATCCGCCTGAAGTACGGCAACCCGATGTACGTGGACGACGTCGCCGTCGACTTCCCCGGCATGAGGATCATCCTGGCGCACCCGTCGTTTCCGTGGCAGGACGAGGCGCTCTCGGTGGCCCTGCACAAGCCCGACGT
Organism: Phytohabitans maris; assembly: GCF_031085175.1. Taxonomy (GTDB): domain Bacteria; phylum Actinomycetota; class Actinomycetes; order Mycobacteriales; family Micromonosporaceae; genus Phytohabitans; species Phytohabitans maris. The sequence continues at coordinate 6,172 of NZ_JAVHUY010000052.1, read as the reverse complement.
CTACATCGACCTCTCCGGCTGGTCGCCGAAGTACTTCCCGCCGCAGCTCGTCCAGTACGCCAACACGCTGCTGAAGCACAAGGTGCTCTTCGGCACCGACTTCCCGATGATCACGCCGGAGCGGTGGCTCGCCGACCTCGACACGATCGGCATCCGCGAGGAGGTCAAACCCTTGCTGCTCAAGGAGAACGCGGCCCGGCTGCTGGGCCTCACCGGGCCGGCGCGCGGCACCGAGGGCGTCGAGGTGGCGCCGTGAACGAGAGCTTCGCGACGGTACTCGAGACCGTGGCCGACCAGATGGGGCAGCGACCGGCCGTCGTGCACGGCGACCGGCGGCGGTCCTGGGCCGAGCTGGACGAGCGCGCCGCCCGCCTCGCCGGACACCTCGCCGCGCACGGGATCGGCACCGGCGACCGGGTGGCGATCGCGCTCTACAACGGCGTCGAGTACGTGGAGAGCCTCCTCGCCGTGCTCAAGCTCCGGGCGGTACCGGTGAACGTCAACTACCGTTACCGCGAGGCCGAGCTGCGCCACCTGCTGGAGGACGCGCGGGCCCGCGCGATGATCCTCGACCCGTCGCTGGCCGAGCGGGTCGCCGCGGTCCAGCGCGAGTACCCGGGCCTGCGCACCCTCCTGCCGCTCTCGGCGTACGAGGAGGCGATGGCGCACCCGCCGCTGCCCCGCGCCGAGCGGGGAAACGACGAGTGGCAGCTCTACACCGGCGGCACCACCGGCCTCCCGCGCGGCGTCGTCTCCCGGCACTCGTGGCTCTTCACGGTCTGCGTGCAGAGCAGCTACGCGGTCCTCGACCGGCCGGTCCCGACGGACCTCGCCGAGCTGGCCGAGGTCACCCGGCGGATCCGCGACGAGGGGCCGGGACTGGTCTGCCTCGCCGTGGCGCCGCTGATGCACGGCGCCGGCGTCTACAACACGCTCGCCACGCTGCTCGGCGGCGGCACGGTGGTCTTCCTGACCGCCCGCTCGTACGACCCGGCCGAGACCGCCCGGCTGCTCGCCGAGCACAAGGTCACCGACATGGGGATGGTCGGCGACGTCTTCGCCCGCCCGCTCGCCGACGAGCTCGACCGCGCGGCGGCCGCCGGCACCCCGTACGACCTGTCCCACCTGCGCCGGGTCCGCAGCGTCGGGGTGATCTGGAGCGCCGAGGTGAAGCGGCGGCTGCTGGAGCACGGCGACTTCGCCTGCTACGACACGATCGCCGCGTCCGAGGGCGGCCCGTTCGCGCTCCGCGTCACCCGCCGCGGCGACCCGGTCACCACCTCCCGCTTCGTGCTCGCCCCGGGCGCGCGGCTGATCGGCGACGACGGCGCGGACGTGCCGCCCGGCTCCGGCCGCGTCGGCATGCTCGCCGCGCCCACCGACGAGTTCATCCATTACCACGGCGACGAGGAGGCCACCGCCCGCACGTTCCGCCGGGTGGACGGCAAGCGGTACTGCATGCCCGGCGATCTGGCCACATTGGACGAGGACGGCACGCTCGTGCTCCGCGGCCGGGGCAGCGGGGTCATCAACACCGGCGGCGAGAAGGTCTTCGCCGAGGAGGTCGAGCAGGTGCTGCACCGCCACCCGGCGATCGGCGACGCGGTCGTGGTCGGGGTGCCGGACGAGCGGTGGGGCAGCCGCATCGTCGCGGTCGTCTCCGCCACCTCCGTGCTGACCGCCGACGAGGTGCGTGCCTTCGTCGGCGAGCACCTGGCCGGCTACAAGCGCCCGCGCGACGTCGTCTTCGTACCGTCCATCCGGCGCAGCCCGGCCGGCAAGGCCGACCTACGGTGGGCGCGCTCGGTCGCGTCGCTGGCGCCGGCCGTCGCGGTCGGTCCGGACGGGGTGCGGGCGCTGGCCGGCAAGCACCTCGGCTACACCGCGTACCACGAGGTCACCCAGGAGCGGGTCGACCTCTTCGCCGACGCGACCGGCGACCACCAGTGGATCCACGTCGACCCGGCGCGGGCGGCCACCGGCCCGTACGGCGGCACGATCGCGCACGGCTTCCTCACCCTCTCGCTCACCACGTTCTTCCTGCCGCAGCTGATCCGCTTCGAGGGCTTCGGCATGGGCGTCAACTACGGCTGCGAGAAGGTGCGCTTCCCCGCACCGGTACCGGTCGGCGGGATGCTGCGCTGCGGCGCCGCGGTCGACGCGGTCACCGACGTGCCGGGCGGGGTGCAGACCACGATGACGCTGACGTTCGAGGTGCGGGGGCAGGCCAAGCCGAGCTGCGTCGCCACGATCGTCGTCCGGCAGTACGAGAAGGTCGGTCCCTAGTGGACTTCGGGCTGACCGACGAGCAGCGCGCCGTCCGGGACACCGCCCGCGCGTTCGTCACCCGCGAGGTGGTGCCCCTCGAAGCGGAGATGCTGCGCCGCGAACGGTCCGGTGCCCCCGGGCTGCGCCGCGACGAGCTGCGCGAGCTGCAGGCACGGGCGCGGGCGTTCGGCTTCTGGGGGATGAGCACGCCCGAGGAGTACGGCGGGATGGCGCTCCCGGCGGTCACCCAGTCTCTACTCTGGACGGAGCTGGGGCGCACACCGGTCCCGTTCCGGTTCGGCGGCGAGGCCGACAACATCCTGTACGAGGCGAGCGACGCCCAGCGGGCCGCGTACCTGCTCCCCACCATCGAGGGGGAGCGGCTGGGCTGCTTCGCGCTGACCGAGCCGGAGGCGGGCTCCGACGCGGCCGGCATCCGCCTGCGCGCCCGGCGGGACGGCGGCGACTGGGTGCTGCGCGGGGAGAAGACGTTCATCACGTTCGGCGACGAGGCCGACTACGCGATCGTCATCGCGGTCACCGGCTCCTCCGCCCGCGAGGCGACGGCCTTCCTGGTCGACCGCGCGATGGGCTGGACCTCCCGACCGATCGACACGATGGGGAGCTGGCACACACCGGCCCTGCTCACCTTCGACGACGTACGCGTACCGGCGTCCAATGTGCTCGGTGACGTGGGTGGCGGGTTCGACCTCGCGATGCGCTGGATCGTCCGCGGCCGGTACGTGATCCCCTCGCAGGCGGTCGGCACGGCCGAGCGGTGCCTGCGGATGGCGATCGAGCACGCCAACACCCGCGTCACGTTCGGCCGGCCGATCGGCGAGCGGCAGGCCATCCAGTGGATGATCGCCGACTCCGAAGTGGAGCTCGAAGCGGCTCGGTGGCTCACCCTGCGCTGCGCCTGGGCCGTCGACCAGGGCGCGCCCGCCCGGCACCCGGCCGCCGTCGCGAAGCTGTACGGCGCGGGGATGGTAAACCGGGTCGTCGACCGCACGCTGCAGATCTTCGGCGGCATGGGCTACACCCGCGACCTGCCCATCGAGGGCTGGTACCGGGCCGTGCGGGTGCTGCGCGTCCTGGAGGGCACCGACGAGATCCAGCGCATGATCATCTCCCGCGACCTGCTGCGCGGGTACGAGAAGATCGGGGGGCACCTCGCGTGATCGTGGACGCGCACGCGCACGCGGAGAGCCTGACCGCCCTCGGCGCCATGATGCGCCGCTTCCCCGGCGTCGACGTGGTGGTCGACCACGTGGCGAGCATCGACCTGGAACGCCGCCGGCTCGTGCGGCGGCGCCGAGGAGCTGATCCGCCTGGCCGAGCTGCCCCGCCTCCACCTCAAGGTCACCACCCTCAACGGCGTGCAGATCCGCCGCTGGGGCGGCGACCCCGCCAAGCTCGTCGAGTGGCTGGTCGCCCGCTTCGGCGCCCGCCGCGTGCTGTGGGGCTCCGACATCACCCAGACCCGCCTGCCCTACCCCGAAATGGTCGAGCTGGCCCGCGCCTCGGTCCGCACCCTCCCCGACGCCGAGGCCGGCGCCGTCCTCAGTGGAACCGCCCACACCCTTTACTTCCAAAGACTTTGAGCTACCGCGACGTCCGCCGTGGTCCGGACCGTCGCTCCCGCGGCCTCGCCCTCCGCGGCCGGCGATCTCACCCCGGACCCTGCGGGGAGCCGGCACCCGTTCGGGGGCGTGGGTCCACGACATCTCACCACCGCGCCGCTGCCGGGCGGGACGGATGTGTCTGTGCGGGAAGCTCTCAAGCTGCCCCGTCTGTGCGGGCGAGCGCCAGCTCGCCGCCGGCCGCAGCGGTGAAGCACCCCAAGAAAACGCTCCGCCGCGCTCCACGCTTCCCCAGGGACCCCGCGCATGCGCTCCACAACTGACCCGGACCGGGGAAACCCGCTTGCGGAACCGCCCGGACGCGCGCCCGACCCACGCCGGTGATCGAAGCTCCCTTGAAGTCGCTAGGAGTCCACTGAATAATGGTGGGCATGTCTTCCGTCCTGGTCTGTATTGATATGTGAAGATGTTTGGGTGCAGGGTGTAGAGCGTGCTGACCGGCGGCTGTTGGACGCGGCCGCTCTGGTCGGTCATCTGGTTCCGGCCGGGAGCATGTACGCGTTTCTGGCGGACTGTCGGGGTCGGGTGTTCCCGGACGAGTTGTTCGCGGATCTGTTCCCATCGGCCAAGGGGCGGCGGTCGATCCCGGGGTCGGTGGCGGCGTCGATTTTGACGTTGCAGACGTTGTTGGACTACTCCGACGCGGAGGCTGCCGAGGCGGCCCGGTGTGACCTGCGGTGGAAGGTCGCCTGCGGGCTGGCGTTGGACGACAAGGGGTTCCACCCGTCGACGTTGACGTACTGGCGGCGCCGGTTGGCGAACTCGGATCGCCCGTACCGGGTCAACGACGCGGTCCGGCAGGTGGTCGAGGCGACCGGGATTCTGCGCGGACGGCGGCGGCGGGCGGTCGATTCCACGATCCTGGACGACGCGGTCGCCACCCAGGACACCATCACCCAACTGATCGCCCAGATCCGCCGGGTGGCCCGGGTGGTGCCCGGCGCTGCGGAGCAGATCGCGGCCGTGTGTGGCGGGCACGACTACAGCCGGCCGGGAAAGCCGGACATCGACTGGGACGACCCGGATGCCAAACAGGCCCTGGTTTCGACGCTGGTCAACGACGCCAACAACCTGGTCGCGGCGCTGGCCGAGGCGAAGCTCGACGAGCCCGCGCAGCAGGCGGTCGCGCTGTTGGCGTTGGTGGCCGGGCAGGACGTGGAACCGGCCGACGGCTCCGATGGCACTGACGGGCGGTGGCGGATCGCCCGCAAGGTCGCCGAAGACCGGGTCATCTCCACCGTTGACCCACAGGCCCGACACACCCGCAAGTCGCCGCAGGCCCGCCGGGACGGCTACCGCGCCCACATCGCCGCCGAGCCGGACACCGGCATCATCACCGACGAACAACTCACCAAAGCCTGCGGACCTGACAACGCCGACGCCGCCGTCGCGCAACAATTCCTCGCCAACGGCCCCACCAACACCAACAGCGAACCCAACAGCGACAGCGACAGCGAACCCAACACCACAGCCGGCGTCGGCGACGACGACACCGGGCCCGAGCAGCCCACCGGCCGCCCAGACCAGACCGCTCAGGAATGGTACGGCGACTGCGCCTACGGCACCGGCGACCTACGCAACGCCCTCGACCAGGCCGGACACACCGCGATCATCAAACCCAAACCATCGCAATCCCCGATCCGGGGCGGCTTCACCATCGACGACTTCACCGTCAACACCGACCAGCAGACCGTCACCTGCCCAGCCGCACACACCCGACCGATCAGCCCGGCCACCCGCACCGCCGACTTCGGCACACGGTGCCGCACCTGCCCACTACAGACCCGGTGCACCAAATCCAAGACCGGCCGCAAGATCGTACTCAACGAACACGACGCCCTACTACGCCAAGCCCGAGCCGACTGGCGAACCGACCCCACCCTCCGCGACCGCTACCGCCGACACCGACCCAACATCGAACGCGTCATCGCCCAAGTAGCCAGCCGCGGCCGACGCCGACTCAAACTGCGCTACCACGGCATCCACGCCAACCACACCTGGCTCAAACAACGCACCGCCGCACTCAACCTCCGCAACCTGATCAACCGCGGCCTGCACTGGACCAACGGATGGACCCTCGCCACCAGCTGACCAGCCACCACCGGGCCCGAAGACACCACCACAGAGCCCACCAAGCGACCCCCGCAGCGCCCACACCCGCACCACCACCCCCCCCCGACCCAACCAACCCACCGGCAGCCAAACCCAGGCACCCACCCCACCGCCAACCTCAAGAACGCCGATATTCAGCGCCTTCCTAG
>NZ_JAVHUY010000051.1 GCF_031085175.1 Phytohabitans maris | reverse complement strand
CCGCTACCTGTACGCGTTGGGCCGCGAAGGTGTCCTGCCCGCCGTGTTGGGCACTGCGGGACGGCACACCGGTGCACCCGCCCGTGCGTCCCTGGTGCATAGCCTCATCGCGGTCGTGGTGTTGGTCGGCTACCTCGCGGCCGGGTTCGACGACCCGCTGACCCACCTGCTGTTCTGGGGGACCGTGGCGGGCGGGTTCGGTGTGCTGATCCTGATGACCGCCACCAGCGTCGCGGTGATCGTCTACTTCCACCGGACCCCGTTCACCGGCGAGACCGCCTTGCACCGGCGGGTCGCCCCGACGATCTCCGGGGTGCTGCTGGCCGTCGTCCTGGTTGCCAGCCTGGACCAGTTCCCCATCCTGCTCGACGTCGATCCCGGCTCGCCGGCCCGGTGGGTGATTCCCGGCGGCTACCTGGCCGCCGCTCTGGCCGGGCTGGCGTTGGCGGCTTGGCTGCACCGTACCCGCCCCGACGTGTACGCCCGGGTCGGCAGCGGCGCCGACGCACCCACCACCGCCGCTTCGGTGAACCGCTGATGAAGACCCCCGCTTCGACCGACGACACCTGTGAGGAAACCCCTGCCGTGACCGACACACCCGCCGGCCCGCACGTCCGTATCGCCACCAGCGCGGACACCGACCAGATCACCAAGATCCTGGTCGAGGCGTTCCTGGACACCCCCGACGCCCCGTGGCTGATACCCGACCGGGACGAACGCCGCACCGTCTACCAGCGGCTGTGCCGCGCGCTGGTCGGCTTCACCCTCGCACACGGCTACATCGAAGTCACCGACCCGGTCGACGCGGCCTCGGTCTGGTTCGACTACGCCTACACCCCACCGGACCTGGCCGCCTACGACCAGCTCCGCACCACCGCCTGCGGCCCGTACGCGGACCGGTTCCGGCTCCTCGACGACACCTTCGCCGCCCACCATCCCCGCACACCGCACCACTACCTGGCCTGGCTCGGCGTCCACCCGGACCGGCAGTGCACCGGCCTGGGCAGCGCGTTGCTGCGCCACCGCAACGAGCGACTCGACACGGCGGGCCTGCCCGCCTACCTGGTCGCCACCTCGTCCGGTGCGGTCGACCTGTACGTCCGGCATGGCTACCAACCACGTCGGGGGACCCCGTTTTTCCTTCCCGATAGCGGACCGCCGATGTGGGGGATGGTGCGACGTGCTGTCGCACACGATGAGCGGACATCGCAGATTGGAGGGTCGACGGTGGTCGACGGCGTCGTTCCAGGCTAGTGCTCGAAACCTGTACCGGCGTGCGTGCATGGGTCCTGCTCACTACCCGACTGGAGGCCACGCCGACAACAACCCGTCTTGGCGCTCCACTATGGACTGTCTGCCGGCCGGATTTCCCCCCATCCGGCGGGCGGACAACCGGTCGGGGTCGAAGGGAAGCGCAGTGGCAGCACCCCGAACCACCCGCCTCCCCGGGCCGGGCGTGCCCACGCCGCGTCTGGGCTGCACCCTTCGACCCCGACCATCCGCCGCCCAGCCCATGCAGTCGCGCTCCTGACATCGCTGCTCGAACCGGTAGAGCAAATGAGCCTTGTCGCCGGGCACGTCGAGATGCTGGCCCTGGGGGTCGTGGTGTACGCCATGAACCTTTTTGAAGCTCATCTCTTCTGGCGCCATGGCTTTCTGGCCCCGCTGATCTTCCGCCTCGCCTTCTACCTTGTCTGGCACGTCGTAGGCGGCGTGATTGGTTTCTGACCCCGACGGTCCCACGGCGGCTTCGTCGGTGAGTACCGGGAGGGGAGGATGACCAGGGCGATGCGGGCGACGCGGTCGCCCACACCTGGACCGGTGCGCAAGGTAACCGCTACTCGACGCGGCCATGACCGGCATCCTCCTCACCGCGCTGGGCACCACACTCCTGATCATCGCCCGCCGCAGCTGGCACAAACGCGATACCCAGCCAGACTCATAGACCAGACCAGCGCCAACGGGGCTTGAGCATTTCGGTTGGCCGTGTCCGACGACTGCGTGGGTTCGGTACGGCGGTTGCCGTTCGTCGGGGGCGCTTCCTTGGTCTTCGTCGTGGAACATGTCGTCACCGCCGGCTGACCACCGATCGCGCTGCGGCCAACACCTCCATCGAGTTACGAGACAGTTCTTGACCGAGGGCGATGGCCGAGTGTCTGCGACAGGTTTGTTGCGCTGCGGCTGACGGCCTCACCGAACTGGGTCAGGGCCTCGCCGGTCATGCGGGCTGCGGGGCCGCAGACGCTCATCGAGCCGATGACCCGGTTGCTTCCGTAGACCGCGGCCGCTACCGAGGCGGCCCACGGGTCGCGTTCGCCGCGGCTGACCGCGTAGCCCACGTCGTGGGTGCGTTTCAGTTCGGTGCGTAGCTGTTCGGTGTCGATGATGGTGGCTGACGTCAGCGCCACCAGTTCGACGGAGCGTAGGTAGGCGTCGAGTTCGGCCGGGGGGAGTGCGGCGAGGATGCTGCGGCCGGACGCGCCGGCGTAGAGGGGGTAGCGGCGTCCGATCTCGACGGACATTCGGATGTCTTGCGGACCTTCGACCTGCTCGATGTAGACACGTTCGTTGCCGATCATCAGGGTCAGGGTGGCTGACTCGCCGGTTAGCCGGGTCAGCTCCTGCAGGTAGGGAAGGGCGGAGGTGCGTACGTCGGGTACGCCTAGCGCCGCCATCGCAAGGGCGACTGCCCGGCTGCCCAGCCGATAGCGCGACGAATCGCCGTCGCGGACGACGAGGCCGACCTCGAGGAGCGCCGTGAGCGTGCGGTGTACCGCGCTCTTGGGGATGTCGAGATGGCGCGCGATCTCCGACACGCCGAGCGTCGTGCCGATGCCCTCGGTGAAGGCGAGCAGCACCGCGCTGAGCCGCTGCGCCTGAGAGGCCGGCGGGGACATCATAGGCAGAAAAGTAACATGTGGCGGCTTCCGTCAATCGCGTACGAGGGTAGGGTGCTGGTTCCACCAGGTTTCGGCGATGTCCCGTCTGCGGGCGAACCAGGCGCCTCCCTTCGTCAGGACGTGGTCGATGAAGTCGCGTAGGGCCGACGTCCGCGACGGCTGGCCGATCAGCCGTGGATGCACGCCGATCGACAACATGCGGGGCGTGTGGTCGCCTTCCTCCCACAGATAGTCGAAACCGCGTCGGCACTCGTCGAAGAAGTCGCTGGCCGAGGTGAGTTGGCCGTAGGTGTGTCGGCTGTCGTTGAAGGTCAGCGAGTAGGGCACTACGAGGAACGGCGCGTCGCCGACCTGTACGAAGTAGGGAAGGTCGTCGTTGTACGCATTGGAGTCGTAGCGGAAGCCGCCTTCCTCCACGAGCAGCCGGCGAGTGTCCACACTGGGCATCCAGCGTGAGTACCAGCCGACCGGACGCTGGCCGCAGGTGGCCTCGATCGACCGTACCGCCCGCTCGATCGCCGCCCGTTGCGCGTCGACGTCGAGCGTCCATTCCTCGGTCCAGCGCCACCCGTGCGCGCATACCTCGTGCCCGCTGTCGCGGAGTGCCGCGCAGACCTCCGGGTTGCGCTCCAGGGCCTCGGCCGCGGCGAAGAACGTCGTGGCCACGTCGTAGCGTGCGAAGAGCCGCAGGAGGCGGTGCACGCCGGCTCGACTGCCGTACTCGTAGACCGACTCGGTGGCCAGATCGCGGTACGGGGCGTCGACCCGCCGCGGCACCTCGCCCAGCCCTTCGTTGACGCCGTCGCGGTCGAACGACCGCTCGCTGCCCTCTTCGTAGTTGACCACGATGCTGACCGCCACCCGGGCGTCGCCGGGCCAGCGGACGACCGGCGGGCGGCGGCCGTACCCGACGAAGTCGCGGACTGGCGGGTTCACGCCGTCCGCCCGCTGACCGCCGTGGACAGCGCGACCATCACGTCGTCGGCCAGCATCACGTCGGCGAACTGCCGGTCCAGGTCGAACAGGGCGATGCGGTGCGACACGTCGATCCGGTCGAACACGCAGTCCTCGACGACGATCGTGCGGAAGTTGTAGGAGGCGCTGTCGATCGCCGTGGCGCGTACGCAGTTGCTCGTCGCTCCGCCGGTGACGATTACGGTGTCGATCCCGCGGTCGATCAGCAGGCCCAGCAGCGGCGTGCCGTGAAAGCCGCTCGGCTTCTTCTTCACCATGACGATGTCGTCGGGTCGGGGGGCGACGCTGTCGTGGATGCGGGCCCCTTCGCTGCCTTCCAACGCCCAGCCCTGGGTGGTCAGCAGGTCGCGCTTGCGGCCGTAGACGCCGATGTCGCCGCCGTCCGGCGCGACCGTCCATTGTGTGTAGAAGACCGGGACGCCGAGCGACCGGGCGTGGTCGAGGAGGCCGCGGAGGACAGGTAGGGCCGGCGCCGCGGACGGGCAGGCTGACGGGTAGTCGTGGGTCGAGCCGGGCGGCGGGCCGACCATGTAGTTCTGCGCGTCGATCACGACCAGGGCCGGGCGGGACCCCAGGCCCACCCTGCGACCGAACGCCGAGCGCTGGATTGTCTGGCGGTCGGTGTCGGTGACGAGGTCGTCCCATGGGCGGGGCAGGGCGGACGACGTGGCGGGGTGGGGCGGGACGGGCAGCGGGGACGGGCGGCGGCCCATGCCCAGCTCGGCCAGCACGCTGTCTGTGTCGGCGCCGACCGGGACCCGGCCGGTGTGCCGGATGCGGCCCGGTGTCGCGCTGAGCTTGGCGATGAGGCCTGCGGTGGTGACCGTGCCGAGATCCTCGTCGGGCAGGTCGACGATGCTGCCGCGTTCGCGGACGTGCGGGTCTACGGCCAACGACTGCGCATCGTTGACCGGCGCGATCGGCGCCTCGACGGCCTCGAAAGCGGCCAACACGTCGGCCTGGGTGGTGCGGGCGATCCAGTCGGCGACGATCTTGTCGAGCTCGTCGGCGTTGGCCCGCCGGGCCGCCGCGGTGCTGAAGCGTGGGTCCTCGGCCAGCTCGGGCCGGCCGATCGCGGCCATGATCCGATTGGCGACCTGCTGCGTGCCACCGGACAGCGCGACCCACCGGTCGTCGCCGGTCCGGTAGGCGTTGCGGGGCGAGGTGCGGCCGGACCGGTTGCCCTGCCGCTGCTGCACGACGCCGGTCTGGGTGAATTCGGTGACCTGCGGGCCGAGGATCGACAGCAGCGGCTCGTACAGGCTGAGGTCGATCATCTGCCCGCGGCCGCCGTTCGTGTCCCGCCAGTACAGTGCGACCATGGTGGCGTAGGCGCCGGTAAGGGCGGCGACGCCGTCGGCCAGGCCGAACGGGGGCAGCGTGGGTGGCCCGTCGGGCTCGCCGGTGATCGCGGCGAACCCGGCGAACGCCTCGGCGAGGGTGCCGAAGCCGGGGCGGTCCCGGTACGGGCCGGTCTGCCCGAACCCGGTCACCCGCACCATCACGAGGCCGGGGTTCTCGGAGGCGAGGTCGGCGTAGCCCAGACCCCACTTCTCCAACCGGCCCGGCCGGAAGTTCTCGATCACGACGTCGGCCCACTCGACGGCGAGGCGGCGGGCGACGGCCCGGTCGGCCTCGTCGTGCAGGTCGAGGCTGATCAGGCGCTTGTTGCGGGAGATTGTCTTCCACCACAGTGGAATGTCGGCCTTGGACAGTCCCCAGCGTCGGGCGTCGTCGCCGCGGGGATGTTCGACCTTGACGACATCGGCGCCGAAGTCGCCGAGCAGGGTGGCGATGTAGGGACCGGCATACAGGGACGACAGGTCGAGCACCCGGATCGGCCCGAGTGCGGCGTCGCCGCTCATGACGGCTTCCCTGCGTCGTGCAGCAGGCGCCGGGCCCGCTCGACGACCGGAACGTCGACCAGTTCGCCGTCGACGCTCGCGTTGCCTAGTCCGCGCTGCCGCGCGTCCTCGGCCGCCGCGATGATCCGGCGGGCCTTGTCGAGCTCGGCCTGGCCGGGAACGAAGACGGAACGCACGACCGGCACCTGGTCGGGATGGATGGTGTGCTTACCGACGAAGCCCATGGATTTGGCCAGCGTGGCCTCGGCGAGCAAGGTGTCGAGGTCGCGGTACGCCGGGTAGACCCCGTCGTGCGGTGGCGCCAGGCCGAGCCGGCGGCTGTGCAGCACCAGCTCGGCCTTGGCGACCAGTAGCGTGTGCCCCTGCACGCCGTCGGGCGGGGGGAAGGGCAACCCGAGCTCGAGGGAGAAGTCGCCGGCGCCGAAGCTCAGCCCGTGCACCCGGGACGGCAGGGCGGTCGCGGTCCGGACGCTGTGCCAGCCCGCGATCGTCTCGACTAGTCCCATCAGCTCGACCGAGCCGTGCGGGAGCCCGGCCGCCCGTTCCCGTTCCTCGACCCTGGCCGCCACCGTGTGCAGCGAGTCGGCCGTCGCCTTGGGGACGATCAGGCCGGCGACCTCGGCCCGGACGCAGGCGGCGAGGTCGGCCTCGAACGCCACGGTGCCGGGGGCATTGATCCGGACCCAGATCTCTCCGCGCCGCTCGCCGGGAGCGGCCGCGCCGACGCCGTCGAGGACCCGCCCCAACGCGGCCCGGGCGACGTCCTTCCGGTCGGCGGCGACGGCGTCCTCGAGGTCGAGGATGATCGTGGTGACGCCCAGCAGCCGCGGCACCTTGTCGAGCTTGCGGGGGTCGCCCGCTGGCACGTAGAGCATGGCTTCGAGGTCACGCACGGTCCGGTCTCCTATCCGCGAGCGGGCCGGCGTCAGCGGCCGAGCAGTTCCTTGATCCGGGGTCGGTTGGCGTATGGGCTCTCGTCGCCGTAGTCGTAGACGATGTAGGGAGAGCTCTTCTGGTGGGTGAACCGCAGCGTGAAGAACCAGGAGCCGAGCATCTCGCGCGGCTGGAACTGCAGCACCTCGTCGTTCTCGGCGTCGAAGAACTGGACCCAGCCGTCGCCGTGCCACACCGGACCCATCTCGACGTCGTCGCCGTAGTGCGCGACCAGGTCGTTGGCCAGTGGGCGGCCCTTGACGGAGTCCCAGATGTAGCGGTGGCCGAGGAAGTGCGGGCACGAGCCCTGCACCCACTTGAACGGTGTGTCCTCGGGCCTGATGACCTCCTTGAGGTCGCCGTACAGCCGGTGCACCAGGCCCATGTTCTCGACACTGGCGCAGATGCGGGCGCCGGCGTGTGCCTCGTTGTAGGTGGGGTGGAACGAGTGGAAGCTGGTCATCTGGACCTTGGCCCACTTGTGCGGCATACCGACCAGCCGACCTGTATAGCCCAGCCAGTCACGGTTGCCCCACGAGAACGGCACGAAGTAGAACTCCTTGCCCTCGTACGAGCAGGGGATCCAGAAGAACGACTCGGTCTGGTTGAGCCGCTCGAAGCTGATGAATTCGGTCGCGTTGCGGCTGGTGTAGCCCCAGCGCTGGACAGCCTTGATGTACATGGTTCCTGAGCCGTCGAGCTCCAGCGGCTCCGGCACGTAGGCGCGCACGGCCTCGGGGTCGGCCTTGAAGCCGACGATGAGCACGTCGTCGGAGAGAACGAGGTCGGGCTCCGTGTTGAGGTCCATCAGACTGGCCCGGCCGGTCGGCGACTGTGGCCACATCACGCCGACCTTGTTGCCGTGCATGGCCTTGGGGTTCCTCGTCTGCGTCATGTCCAGACCCTTCCGGGAGCGCGTCGTGGTCGTCAGCCTCGCGTGAACATTCCGCTCTGTCAAACGATCCGTCCCCGTGTTTCAGCTCACGGAACGTTCTCCGTTGACGCTCGTATGTGCCGAAGCTAGGGTTTCCGATCATGCCGCCCGTCCCCAGGTAACACATCGATCGTTGGTGGTCGATGTGGCGGTGCTGTTGTCCGCCCCCGATCGGGGAGCTGCGGGTTGGCCTTGTGCAACCCGGTCGCCGGCTCCGACGTTCCGATACGTAGAACGATCATGGCTTCGTGTTCTGCAAGTTGCCGGATGTCGGCGGACGGGCGGAAGGCCTCCACCCGGGAACGCGGGTTATTGTCGGGCTCGGGCCGCGACCATGATCGGATCGCATCCTCCGAGGTCAATGTGGTCCTGCGGTCGCATGGTGCGGCGCGCGGCCGGCTGGCGGTCACCCCGCGGCGTGGTACTCGCCACATCGAAGCGGTGTAGTCGGCGACGGTCTGGTTTCGGGTCCGTTTCGGTGGCCTGGCAATCGGGACAGAACGCTCGTTCCGCGTCGGCCGGCGTCGGTGCGGGCGGTCGAACGCTGCATGAACGGACCTTGACACCCGGTGGCAGGGCCCCCAACAATCCAGAACATCAAGGCGCTCCTGTTCCAACTAGTGGAACGCCAGGCAGAGTCGCGGTCGCGGCGTTCAGTCAGGATGCGAGGGCAACGGTATGGATGGGTTCGGCCTCATACGGGATGCCGGTCACTATCGGGTGACCCGCCGCGGCCTCCTCAAGGGCGGCGCCGGCGGACTGGCGCTGGGCGCGCTGGCGCTCGGGGGATGCTCGGGCGGGAGCGGTGCGTCCTCCTCGACGCCAGGCGTGGCCACTGTGGACATGGCGCTTGAGCCGTCCACGCTCAACGGGTTGACCATCAACAACCAGTACATCTCGTGGGTCAACCGGCACGTCCAGGAACGGCTCTACGACATCGACCCCAACTCGACCAACCTGATCCCGCGGCTCGCGGATGGCCAGCCGACGGTCGTCGACGAGTTGACCACGGAGGTGAAGATCCGTACCGGCGTCAAGTTCCACAACGGCGACGAGTTGACTGCCGAGGACGTCGCCGCCACCATCAACGCCGGCAACAAGCAGGGCAAGGTCTGGATCTTCCACCTGCGGCCGCTGGCCAGCGTCGAGGCGGTCGACGCCACCACGGTGCGGTTCACGTTCAAGAACCCGTGGGGGCTGTTGCCGCTCAAGCTCGCACTCATCCCGATCATCCACCGGGACTTCCTCGACCGCGACGACGCGATGATGGGCACGGGCCCCTACAAACTCGAGTCGCACCAGCCCGGCGTGCAGATCAAGCTGGCCGCCAACGCCGAGTACCGGGACGGTACGCCGAACATCTCCACGATCACGTTCCGGATCGTGCCGGAGTCCGGCGCCCGCATGGTCAACCTGACCCAGGGCACCTCGAGCGTCTACCCGGCGGTGTCCACCGTGGACGCTACCCGCATCGCGTCCGACTCGAACCTCGTGCTGGCCGAGGCCGCGGCGCCGGTGCTCATTACGATGCGTCCCAACTGTGCGCACCCGGTCCTCAAGGACGAGCGCGTCCGGCAGGCACTCGCCTTCGCTATCAACCGCAAGCGGATGCGTGACGTGGTGTTCGGCGGCCGGGCCGAGATCGGGCAGGGCCCGGTCGGCCCCGGCCACGAGGGCTGGGAGTACACGACGAAGGTCTACGGCGAGGAGCCCGATCTCGACCGGGTCCGGTCGCTGCTCGCCGCGGCCGGGTACTCCGG
Source organism: Phytohabitans maris (assembly GCF_031085175.1). GTDB lineage: Bacteria > Actinomycetota > Actinomycetes > Mycobacteriales > Micromonosporaceae > Phytohabitans > Phytohabitans maris. The sequence continues at coordinate 60,828 of NZ_JAVHUY010000051.1, read as the reverse complement.
ACGCGAGGTCACCTTCACCTGGGTAGCGCAGGATGACAGTGTGCTGCGGGATGTCGGCGCCGTGCTCAAGGCCGACTGGGCCGCGGTCGGGCTCAACGCCGAGCTCCAGTTCCTGCAGCAGGGCGACTGGCTCTCCACGACCGCGAAGGGCGGTCCGTGGGGCTTCAAGATTGCCTTCGAGATGGCCGGCACCGGACAGGGGCGCAGCATCGACGGCAGCGTCGGCTCCCTCATGGCCGACAGCGCGTCCAACTCCACCTCGTTCATCGACGAGGAGTCGACCGCGATCGCCAAGCGTGCCGAGGTCGCCACCGATCCGACCGAGCGGGTCAAGCTCTACGCGCAGTGGAGCGACATGCTCGCCACAAAAGCGGCCTACATCCCGCCCGTCTATCCGCTGTTCCTTATCGGGCACCGCAAGGAGCTCACCGGTCTTGACCCGGCTGCCTACCGCTTCAACGCCTTCGACTTGTCGAAGGCCACCGTCGCGGCCTAGGGCGAGGGTATGACGCGTGTCATGGGAGTCGACGTCGGGGGCACCTTCACCGACGCCGTCCTCGTCGAGAACGGCCGGCCCGTCGGCGTGGCGAAGGTGCCGTCCACACCGGACGATCCGTCGCGGGCCATCGCGGCCGCGATCGACCAGATCCGCACCGGGCAGGACGCGCGGACCCTTCTCGTGCACAGCACCACGGTCGCGACGAACGCGATCCTCGCGCGGACCGGCGCGCGCTGCGGCGTCATCACGACCCGCGGCTTCCGCGACGTGGTCGAGATGGGACGGCGGGACCGGCCGCACATCTACGGTTTCGCCGGCGCTCACCGGCCGATCGTGGCCCGTCGTGACCGGATCGAGGTCGGCGAGCGCCTGGCGTACGACGGCACCGTGGTCGAGGCGCTCGACCTCGACGAGGTCAGGGACGCCGGCCGGCAGCTGCTGTCGGCCGGCGTCGCCGCGGTTGCGGTGTGCTTCCTGCACTCCGACGTCAACCCGTGCCACGAGCGCCAGGCGATCGCGGCGCTGCGGGAGTTTTGGCCCGAGCCGCGGTACGTGACCGGCTCGGCCGACCTCTACGCGGAGGCCGGCGAGTTCGTCCGGTTCGCTACGGCGGCGGCCAACGGGTACCTCCAGCCGGTGGTCAGCGCCTACCTGGGGCGGCTGGTCGGTCGGCTGTCCGACCTGGGCCACGCGGGCCCCGTGCTCGTCATGCAGTCCAGCGGCGGGGTCGCGTCGATCGAGCAGACCCGCGACCTGGCGATCGGGGTCGCTCGCTCTGGCCCGGTCGCCGGCGTCGTCGCGGCGGCCGAGATCGGCCGCCGCGCCGGGCTGAGCAACATCGTCACCTGTGACATCGGCGGCACCAGCGCCGACGTGTCGGTCGTGGTCGACGGCCGGCCGCGCTACGTCAACGATGCGAGCCTCGGCTTCCGGCTCCCGCTCGTCATGTCCACTCTGGACGTTGTTGCGGTTGGTGCCGGCGGCGGCAGTATCGCGCGTGTCGACGAGCTCGGTGTGCTGACCGTCGGGCCGGACTCGGCCGGCGCCGACCCGGGCCCCGCCTGCTACGGCCAGGGCGGAACCGCGCCCACCGTCACCGACGCCGCGCTGCTGCTGGGCCACATCGACCCGGACGCCCGGTTCGGCACCGGCCGGCAGAGCCGGCTGGACCCCGACCTCGCGGCGGCCGCCGTGCGCTCCGTGGCCGAGCCGTTGGGTATCCCGGTGCCGGTGGCGGCGCGCGGGATCCTGGCGGTGGCCACCACCACGATGGCCAACGCGATTCGGTCGGTGCTCACCGCCCGGGGCCACGATCCGCGCGAGTTCACCCTCGTCTCGTTCGGTGGCGGTGGCGGGCTGCACGCGTGCGCCCTGCTCCGCGAGACCGGCATGCGGGCCGCCCTCGTCCCGCGGCACCCGGGGCTGGTCAGTGCGCTCGGCTGTGCCGTGGCCGACCTGCGCTACGAGAGCAGCCGCTCGTGGCCGGCGGCCGCAGCTGACCTGGATGACGTCGCCACGGCGGCGGCGCTGCACCGGATGCTGGACGAGCAGGAGGCGGCGTTGCGCGAGCGGCTGTCGGAGCAGCCGGGCATCGCGGTCGATGACGTCGAGATCGTCGTGGAAGGCGACCTGCGCTACCGCGGACAGAGCCACCACCTGCGGGTCCCGCTCGATCGGCCGATCGACCGGGCGGGTGTGGAGAAGCGGTACCGGCAGGCGTACGAGCGGCGGTACGGCCGTACGCTGGCCGACGCCGTGGTCGAGATCGTCACGCTGCGCTCGACGCTCGTCGCCCACCACGGCGACGCCGACCTCAGCGGTCCGGTTGCCGGCGCCGGGCGGGGGCCCCGCGCCGACGGCGGGGCCGGCGGGGTCCGCCACCGCGGGGACCTCGCGCCGGGCGAGCGGCTGGTCGGACCGCTGCTGCTGGTCGCCGACGACGCCACGGTCCACCTCGAAGCCGGCTACGTCGCCGAGGTCGACGCCGAGTTCAACCTGCTCATCCGGGAGGGTGCGTGACGGCCGGCGCCGAGCTGGACGCGACCACGCTTGCCGTGCTGCGCGCCGCGCTCCAGCAGGTCGCCACCGAGATGGACACCACTCTGGTCCGCTCGGCGTTCTCGCCGGTCATCTCCGAGATGGACGACCGGGCGTCCGGCCTCTACGACGCGGCCGACGGCGCGACGATCGCCCAGGGGCCGGAGAGCATGCCGATCTTCGTCTCCGGCATGGGGTACGCCGTCGGCCACACCGTCCGCCTGCTGCGCGAGGGCGGGCGGATGAGCGAGCTGCGCGACGGCGACGTCTACATCGTCAACGACCCGTACGCTGGCGGCACCCACGCCCCGGACGTCAAGCTGATCGCCCCCTACTTCGTCGACGGCGACCTGTTCTGCTGGCTGGCCACGAGCGGGCACTGGCTCGACGTCGGGGGAAGCCTGCCGGGTTCGGTCGTGCCGGACGCCACCGAGTGCTACGCGGAGGGCCTGCGGATCCCACCGGTGCTGCTCTACCGCGCTGGAAAGGCGTGTCCGGACGTCGCCGCGCTGATCTTCGAGAACATCCGCTCCCCCCGGCAGCAGCAGGCTGACCTGGAGGCGATGCTCAACGCGCTTCGGGTCGGCCGGCGTCGTCTGGACGTGCTGGTGGCCCGGTTCGGCGCCGCGACCATCACGGCCGCCGTGACCGAGCTTCGGGCGCGCGCGGCCGGGCGGATGCGGGAGATCATCGCCGGGCTGCCCGACGGCGAGTACACGTTCGAGGACCACCTCGACGACGACGGCGCCGGCGGCGGGCCTATGCTGCTGCGGCTCGCCCTGCGGATCGCCGGCGACACGATGACGTTCGACTTCACCGGTTCGGCGCCGCCGGCCCGCGGCCCGATGAACCTTGGTCGCGACACGACGGCGGCGGCCGCGTTCATCGCGATCAAGCACATGTTCCCGGACGTGCCGGTCAACGGGGGAGCACTGGAACCGATCACGTTCGTCGTCGGCGACCACACCTTCCTCAACGCCAGCCGGCCCGCTCCGGTCGGCGGCTACCTCGACTGCGCCTCCCGGGTGATCACCGTGGTGCTGGGCGCCCTCGGCACGTGCGTGCCCGACCGGGTGCCGGCCGACTGGTTCGGGACGTCGGCGGTGATGTCGCTGGCCGCGGTCGGTCGGGACGGCCGTCCAGTGGCGATCCCGCTGCCGGCAGCCGGCGGCATGGGGGCGCTGCCCGACGACGACGGGCTGGTCAACGCGCCGCCGCCGCACGGCACGGCGAAGTACCCGTCCGTCGAGATGATGGAACGGCGGTTCCCCGTACGGTTCGAGCGGATCGAGCTGACCCCCGACTCGGCCGGCGACGGGCAGTTCCGCGGGGGCCTGGGTAACACCTACCAGATCACATCCCTCGACCCGTCCGTGTCGATCAGCCTGATCGGTGATCGGGCCCGGTTCGCGCCCTTCGGCGTGTACGGCGGCACCGCGGCCCGGACGTTGACGGTGCATCTGGACGTGGCCGGACGGCGGGAGCGGGTCGACGGTGGGAAGGTGCGACACGTGCGGCTCGGTCCGGGCGACGCGGTGACGCTGTGTTCGCCCGGCGGGGGCGGCTGGGGCGACCCCCGGCGGCGCCACCCGGCGGCCATCGCGGCCGACCTGGGCGACGGATACATCACCTCGGCCCGGACCCGGGCCGTGTACGACCGGCGCGATCCATCGGACGAGGGGTAGCCGTCGATGGCGGGATACGTGGTCCGACGGGTGATCGGCTCGTTCGTCGTGCTCCTGGCGGTGGCCACCCTGGTGTTCGTACTGGTGGACTTCGCTCCCGGCGATCCGGCCCGCATTTACGCTGGCGCGGACGCAACCGAGGAGGATGTCGCCGCCATCCGCACCCTGATGGGGCTGGACGGGTCGTTGCCGGAGCGGTACTTGACCTACCTGTCCAACGCCATCACCGGCGACCTCGGTCAGTCCATCTTCACCGGCCGCGACGTGCTGACCGAGGTGGTGGAGCGCGCCCCGGCGACCCTCGAACTGGCGATCGTGGCCCTGATCGTGGCGACACCGATCGGTATCGCGCTCGGCCGGCTGGCCGGCGCCCGGTACGGGTCGAAGCTGGACACGGCGGTCCGGGTCGGCACGCTGGTCAGCTTCTCCATCCCCGGCTTCTGGCTCGCCCTGCTGTTGTTGTTCCTGTTCGGGCTCTACCTGCCGGGGATCGTGCCGACCGGCGGCTGGGTGCCGCTGACCGAGGACCCGTGGGGCAACGTCCAGCACATGATCCTGCCGGTGCTCGTCCTCGCCCTGCCGTATGTGGCGATGATCGCGCGGACCCTGCGGGTGTCGATGTTGGACGCGCTCGGGCGCGACTACGTGATGTTCGCGCGGGCCATGTCGCTGTCGCCGCGGGAGGTCAATGGGCAGGTGGCGCTCCCGAACGCGATCATCCCGACGGCGACCGTCATCGGATTGGCGCTGGCCTACCTGATCGGCGGCACGGTGATCGTGGAGGTCGTGTTCACCATCCCCGGGATCGGCCAGCTGATGATCGACTCGTTCGAGAAGCAGGACTTCCCGCTGGCGATCGGCTGCACCCTGTTCATCGCGCTGTTCTGCGTCGTGCTGAACCTCGTCGTCGACCTGCTGTACGCGGTGATCAACCCGAGGGTTCGGGAGCTCTACCGCCAGCGGGTCTCGGTCCGGGATCTCTAGGAAGGACGCGGCCATGGCATCGACGTCGACGTCGCCCGCCCCGGCGATGGTCCCGCCGCCGGTCGAGACGACCGCGGCGGTACCCCGACCGCGGCTGGCCGGGCTGCGCTCTTTCGGCCAGGCGGTCGTCGCGACCTGGTCGTCGCGGATCGGCCTGCTCCTCATCGTCGTCTATCTGGCCGTGGTCGTCGTCGGCCTCTTCGTCGGCGGCGACCCGCTGGCTCAGGGCGACGATATTCTCGCGCCACCCGGCGCGGAGCACCTGTTCGGCACCGACCAGCTCGGCCGCGACATCTTCGCCCGGACGGCGGCCGGCGCCCGGCTGTCGCTGGCGGTCGCCCTGGCCAGTGTCGTGCTGGGCCTGGCGGTGGCCATGCCGCTCGGGATGGTGGCCGGCTACTTCGCCCGCACCTGGATCGACGAACTGATCATGCGGTGCCTCGACGTCATCATGGCGCTGCCGCTGTTCATCCTTGGCGTCGTCTTCCTCGGCCTCAGCCGGGGCAGTGGCGGCACCATCCTCGGCGTTCCGACACCGGTCGAGGTCCAGGTGGTCATCGTCATCGCGATCACGACGCTGCCGAAGTTCGCCCGGGTGGCCCGGGCGGCGACGATGGTCGAACGGGAGGAGGACTACGCCGACTCGCTGCGGGTCATCGGGGTATCCCGGTTCCGGATCATCTTCGGCGAGATCTCCATCAACGTGCTGCCGCCCGTGCTCGTGCAGGCGTTCCTCTGGATGGCGGTGGCGATCTTCGCGGAGGCGGCGCTGAGCTTCCTCGGTCTGGGAGTCCAGGCCCCCGACCCCACGCTCGGCAACCTCTTGCACGATGCCCGCAACTATGTGCTCCACGGGGCCTGGTGGTACTCGGTGCTGCCGGGAGCGGTGCTGATGATCGTGATCGTCGGCCTCAACCTCGTCGGCGACGCATTGACCGACCGGCTGTCCCCCCAGCTTCGCGACTGAGCCAGGAACGGAGAAAGCGCGCATGGAACCGTTGCTGGAGGTCGACTCCCTGCGGACGACCTACCGCCGGCAGGGCCGCACCCGCACCGCGGTGCGGGACGCGTCGTTCGTCGTCCACGCCGGTGAGGTGGTGGGCATCGTCGGCGAGTCGGGCAGCGGCAAGAGCACGGCGCTGATGTCGGTGCTCGGTCTGCTCCCGCCGAACGCCGAGGTGGTCTCGGGCCGACTGCTCTTCGACGGGGTCGACCTGCGGACGGCCGGCGAGGCGGTGCTGCGCTCCGTCCGCGGCCGCGAGATCGGTCTGGTGCCGCAGCGGCCGATGACCTCGCTCAGCCCGGTGACGCGGGTCCGCCGGCAGATCCGGCGGCTGTTGAGGCACCACCGGTCCGAGGATCCGGCGCGGTCCGACGCGACGATCGCCGACCTGCTGCACCGGGTCGGCCTCGGCGGCGTCACCGGTCGACTGGACAACTATCCGCACCAGTTCTCCGGCGGCCAGCTCCAGCGGCTGCTGATCGCGATCGCCGCCGTCGGCGCCCGCCCGCGGCTGCTGTTCGCCGACGAGCCGACGACCACGCTCGACCCGACCGTGGCCGCGCAGATCCTGCGGCTGCTGCGCGACCTGCGCGACGAGCTGGGACTGGCCATCGTGTTCGTCAGCCACGACCTGCGGTCGGTCGCGCAGCTCTGCGACCGGGTCTACGTGATGTACGCCGGCGACATCGTCGAGGAGGGCGACGTCCGATCCATCTTCGACGAGCCGCGGCACCCCTACACCCGCGCGCTCCTCGACTCGATCCCCGGCCGGCACACCCCGCTCGAGCCGATGCCGGTGCTGGCCGGGAGCGTGTCCAGCCTGCCGGAGGACCGCCGCGGCTGCTCGTTCGCCCCACGTTGCGCGATCGCCGTCGAGGTCTGCCACGAGAACACACCCGAGCTGCTGCCGGCCGCCGGCGGCCAGGTGGCCTGCCATCGCTATCCGGCCGGCGGCGGCACGCCCAGCGACCTCGGGGAGGACCGATGAGCCAGCGGCTGCGGGTCGAGGGCCTGTCCAAGACGTTCCACGGTCGCGGCTCCTGGCGGACCGGGCGGACGGCGGCCGTGCACGCGGTCGACGACGTCTCGCTGACCATCGAGCCGGGCCAGACCCTGGCCCTGGTGGGGGAGAGCGGCTGCGGCAAGTCGACGCTGGTGCGGACGATCGCGGGCATCTACCAGGCATCCGCCGGGCACATCTTCGTCGGCGACACCGACATCAGCCAGCGGCGCGCGCTGCGCCGGCACCGGCGGGCCGTCCAGCTCGTGCCGCAGAACCCGCTCTCCTCGCTGAACCGAAGCCGGTCCATCCGCCACGCGCTGACCCAACCCCTGCGAGTGCACCGCATCGGCGCCGACACGGCGGAGCAGGAACGGCGGGCCGCTACCCTGTTGGAGCGGGTCGGGCTGTCGGCCGACTACCTGCCGCGTCTTCCGGTCGGGATGAGCGTCGGCGAACTGCAGCGGGTGGTGGTCGCGCGGGCGCTCGCCATCGAGCCGTCCGTGCTGCTGCTCGACGAGCCGACGTCGAGCGTCGACCTCACGACCAAGGCGCGCATCATGAACCTGCTGCTCGACGTTCAGCGCTCGTTCGACCTCACCTGCATGATCATCACGCACGAGATCGACATCGCCCGGCACCTCAGCCACCGGATGGCGGTCATGTACCTCGGCCGCATCGTCGAGTATGGCCCGACGGAAGAGGTGTTCAACCGCCCCCGGCACCCCTACACCCGGATGCTCGTGGCCTCGGCCAGCGCGTCCGGACCACTGGTCAACGCCGACGCGGCTCCGGTTCCGGTCGGCGAGGTGCCCAGAGCCGCCAGCCAGGTCGACGGCTGCGCGTTCCGGCCGCGCTGCCCGCACACGGCCGACGTCTGTGGCAGCGTCCCGCTGCTACGACCGGCCGGAACCAGCCAGGCAGCCTGCCACCGCCTCGACGAGATTGGCGCGGACTCCTGACCACTAAAAAATCCGCTCTGCTCCCCGTAGGCGGCCCCAGGCACATGACCAGCTCAACCCAGCTCTACCTCCACGCCGACATGACCATCAAAGAACGAGCTCTCGCACGCACCACACCACCATCCATCAAACCGGGCCGCTACCGCCCCACCTACACTGCTCGCCTTCCTGGAAAGCCTGTGATTGTCCCGCCAACGGTGGCGCTTTGGATCCCCTGAACCAGGGCGCCACCATCAACTCCACAGACCACCCAGAACAGCATCGGGATAACCACAGGATCGGGATAAGTCGACCCCAAGCACGGTGACCTGCCCGACGTCCGGCTCGGGCAGCCGGCGCAGCAGTCCCAACAGGGTGTCCCGGCCGACCCGCATCCCCCAGGTGCGGCAGCAGAACAGCAAGACCGGCAAGATCGCACCGCGATCAGCTATCACAGTCCACAAAGGACAAGGCGCCGCCGCGACAGCCCATCACAAGATCATCGCCAAGAGCCAGTTCTCATGTCCGCTGGCAAAGGCCGTGTGTCGCGAAAGCGGCCAGCACGGTTCGGGAAGAGGCCGACGGAAAGGGGGCCTCACCAACGGCACCTCGCCGACAGGGGATCGAACACACGCCGTTTCGGTTCAGCATTCGCCTGTCCGACAACGGAATCCTCGCCTCGATGAGTCCACAGGGGACAGTACGACAGCGTGTTGGTGGAGAACTTCTGGTCCACGTTCAAGACCGAGCGGGTCTACCGGAGATCGTGGCGTACCCGCGACGAGGGCGAGAACGTTGCCTGCTGTCGTAACCACTGCGCGCGATGCATCGTTTGGCCGTGCATGGGCGTTCGTCTCGCAGCAGGCACGTGGGGGCGCCGCCGGGTGCGGGTGCTCGCCGCGGCCGGGGCGGCGGTGGGCATCGTGATCGCGACCGCGATGCCGGCAGCGGCTGCGGTGATTACCACGGCGGACCCGGTGGTGCTGACCGAGGCCATCGTGTCGCCGGGCGTGACACCGACCGGGGCCGCCTTCGTCACGGTCCCGCCGATCGGTATGCCGCACGCCATCGGTGATTCACCCCTGGCCGGGTTTCCGACCGACGGCGACACCTATGCCATCCTCACCACCGGTGACGCGAACCTGGCCGGACAGCCTCCGCAGGGCAACTTCGCCAGCGTGGACGATCAGGGCCCCAACGTGCGCGGTGATACGGACTTCGACGTCACCGTCCTGCGCATCGACTTCGTCGTGCCGACCGTGCTCAACTGCGTCCACTTCGACTTCAAGTTCCTCTCGGACGAGTTTCCGGAGTACGTCGGCTCGCCGTACAACGACGCCTTCATAGCTGAGTTGGACAGCTCGACCTGGACCACGTCCGGCAGCACCATCAGCGCGCCGAACAACTTCGCGTTCGACCCCACCGGGGCGCCGGTCACGATCAACACGACGGGCGCGACCACGATGCAGCCACAGTTCGCCGCGGACACCGCGTACGACGGGGCCACGCCACTGCTCACCGCCGGCACGCTGGTCAGTCCCGGCCCCCATTCGCTGTTCCTGTCAATCTTCGACCAGGGAGACACCGTCTACGACTCGGCCGCGTTCGTGGACAACCTCGCGCTGACCTTCGCTGCCACGCCCGAAGACTGTCCCGAAGGATCGGTAGTGCGGTCGTTCAACCTTGGGCTGACCCCGCCGTTCGCGGTTAACCCGCCCGGCGACGCGCACACGGTCACCGCGACGCTCGCCGACGCCGACACCGGTGCTCCCGTCGACGGCGGCAACGTCATCTTCACCGTGGCGGGCGCGAATCCCACGACCGGCACGGTGACCACCGGTGCCGGCGGCGAAGCGACCTTCACCTACACCGGCGGCAACGTCGGGCAGGACTCGATCACGGCCTGCTTCGATGTCAACGGAAATGGGGGCTGCGACCCGCCGGACGAACCCGTCTCGACGGTGCTCAAGACCTGGGAGACGGCGCCGCCCGAGCTCACCCTCACGCCGCCGGACGCGACCAACGTGGTGGGTCAGACGCACACCGTGATCGCGAGTGTTGTCGACGGCGCCGGGGACCCGATCGAGGACGGCTCGATCGTGTTCACCGTCGCGGGGGCGAACGCGGACATCCAACCCACGGCTGTCGACACCGACGCCGCGGGCGAGGCCGCCTTCACGTACACCGGCAACGGTGTCGGGGCCGACGAGATCATCGCCTGCTTCGACGCGAACGGCAACACCCTGTGCGACGCCGGCGAGGTGCGCGACACGGCGACCAAGACCTGGGTCATGGCCGGCCCCGGGCTGACCATCACCCCGCTCGACGACACCAACCCCGTCGGTGTCAACCATACGGAGATCGCCACCCTCACCGGAAACGGTGGGCCGACACGGGTCCAGAACGGCGAGATCGTGTTCGTCGTGACGGGTGCCAACCCGAGGGACGGTGAGGCACTCACCGCGGACAGCGGCGAGGCGGAGCTCGCCTACACGGGCACCGAGCCGGGCACCGACACGATCACCGCATGCTTCGACGCGACCGGAAACGGCCAGTGCGATCCGGGCGAGCAGACCGTCACCGCCACCAAAACCTGGGTGGCCACCACGCTGGAGCTGACCCCACCGACCGCGACGAACATGGTCGGGGACGACCACACCGTGACCGCGACGCTGACCACCGAGGCGGGCGATCCGGTGTCCCAGGCCAACGTCATCTTCGCCGCCGGCGGCGCCAACACGGCCGGCGGCGAGAGCACGGTCGCGGGCCGGGCGAGGACCGACGAGTCCGGGACGGCCACCTTCACCTACCGGGGCAGGAACGCCGGCACCGACACCATCACCGTCTGCCAGGACGAAAACGGGGACCGGCTGTGCGGACCCGGTGAGGCGACGGCCACCGCCACGAAGATCTGGACCGTCCTGCCAGTGTCCGGTGCGGTCCTGACACCAATGCTCGGCACGGCCGCCGGCCTCGTCGTGATCGGATCGGCCGCGGTGGTCACGATCGTCCTGATCAACCGGCGTCACCGCTACCGGTTCGTCGAACCGGACGAATGAGCCTCCCGCCCGGCAGTACCAGTAGTACGGGTCCAGGTCGTCGAGGCTGGAACGGGCCCGCATGGCGGCCACGACGGTCGCCAACCTCCGCCGCCGCGGAGCGTGGCGGTGCACGCTGTCCGTCACCACACCGTACCCGCGCGGTGGCCGCGAGGTCGGCGAGCGCGTCGTTACGATCCCGGTCGCCCGGGTCGCTGTGGTCGACCAACTCCACCGCGACGCTGTCGGCGCCGAACAGCGCGATCAGGCGGTCGAGTTCGGCGTGGTAGGCGGGCCGCCTCCTGCAGGTCGTAGACCGGCGGCCTTTCTCATCGCCGACCAGGTGGGCGCGGCCGAGCACGGCGGCGAGCCGCTGTTAGCCGTCGGCCTCATCGTCCACCATCCGCTTCGACGATCCGGTTGAGCGGGTCCAGGCGACGTAGCCATGTCGACGCTCGTTCCTGCCCGGTGCGTGCCACGAACTCGTCCTCTTTGGACGGCGGACGGGACGCACCATCGTGGCCGACGCTTTCTCGCCGGGTTCTCGAGCCGGCCGCTATGCGGGTGACGGCTGTGCTTCTGGTCTGGGGTCGTCACCGGGTCTTGCTTGGTGTTTGCTCGCCCAGTGGCGGGCGAGGATGGTGCCGGTGACGAGTTGGAGTTGGTGGAAGATGATGAGCGGCAGGACGAGGAGGCTGGCGATGGTGCCGGAGAACAGGACGGTGGCCATGGGCAGGCCGGCGGCCGCGCTCTTGGTCGAGCCGCTCGCCGAGCCTTGGCTGTAGCAGTTGGCCGGCGAGGAACGGCAGCAGGAGCCGTACCGCGATGTCGGCGAATGCCGTGGCGGTTGAGGCGGGCGTCGCCGACACCGTTCATCGTCGCGCTGACCAGCAGCGGGGTCAGCACGATGCCGGCGACGCTGGAGAACGAGGCGCTGAAGATGGCGGCCGGTACGTTGCCGCCGGCGATCGAGGTGAGCGCGATCGCGCTCTGCACGGTGGATGGCGCGGCGCAGAGGACCAGCAGGCCGTGCTGGAGCTGGGGATCGAGCACCGTCGAGGGCAGTAGCGCAAGCAGCAACCCGAACGCTGGAAAGAGCGCGATGGTGGTCAGCAGTACGGCGAGGTGCAGCCGCCAGTGCGAGGCGCCGGCCCGGGCTTCGCGTGGTGAGATCCGGGCGCCGTAGAGGTAGAACAGTAGGGCGACGGCGGCTGTGGTGGCCCATCCGCCGATGGTGGCGGCGGCGACCTGGGGGCCGGCCGATGGCGGTTGGCAAGCGAGATCCGCTGAGCGGCGGTCCATGTCAGGTCGTTACGGCGACCGCCTCGATCTCGACCAGCATCTCTGGTCCTTTCAGCCGGCTGACCTGGACCAGGCTGCGGGCGGGCAGGGGGTCGCTGAACCAGTGGCGGTAGACCTCGTTCAACGCCGCCGTGTCCTGGTCGTCGCGCAGGTAGATGGTGAGCTTGACGGCCTGCGTGAGGGTGGAACCGGCCGCCCGGAGGATGCCGTCGAGGTTGCGTAGCGCCCACTCGGTCTGTTCGGCGAGGTCGCCCATGGTGCCGGTGTCCCGGTCGCGGCCGGCCTGGCCGGCGGTGAAGATCAGTGGCCCGATCCGGATTGCCTGGTTGAAGGGTCCGGTGGGGGTGGGGGCGTCGGTGGTCTGGACCGCCTCGCGGCGGTATCGCTCGGTCATCGCGGCTTCCTCCGGTTACCTGGCCTGCACCTGCGGCGCGGCGGCCTGGACCCGCTCCCAGTGGTGGCAGGCGACCCGGTGGCCGCCGGCGTGGTCGCCCTCGATCCGGACGAGCGTCGGCTCGACCGCTTTGCAGGTGGTGTCGGCGAACGGGCAGCGGGTGTGGTAGCGGCAGCCGCTTGGCACGGCGGCCAGGCTCGGTACCTCTCCGGGGGCGAGCCGGCGTACCGCCTCCAACCGGGCTCGCGCGTCCGGTCTCGGGGGCAGCACGGAGGCGATCAGGGCCTTGGTGTACGGGTGGACCGGCCGTCTGAAGAGGTTGTGCGCGGGTGCCTGCTCGACGATCTTGCCGAGGTACATCACCGCCACCCGGTGGCTGAGATGCCGGACCACGGCCAGGTTGTGTGCGATGAACAGGTACGCGGTGCCGTACGTCCGCTGCATGTCCTGGAGCAGGTTGATCACCTGGGCCTGCACCGAGACGTCCAGCGCGGACACCGGTTCGTCGAGGACGACGAGGCGGGGCTGGGTGACCAGGGCCCGGGCCAGCGCCACCCGTTGCTGCTGGCCGCCGGAGAGCTGGGCCGGCCGGCGGTGGGCCAGTGCCGGGTCGATCCCCACCTCGGCGAGGCGTTGCAGGGCGATCCTCCGGCGTTCTCGTCGGTTGTTCAGGCCGTGCAGGCGCAGCGCCTCGGTGACGATGGCGCCGAGGCGCATCCGGGGGTCCAGCGAGCTGCGGGGGTCCTGGAAGACCACCTGGAGGTCCCGGCGGATGTCGCGCATCTGCGCGGGTGACCGGCCGACTAGTTCGGTGCCGTCGAAGCAGATGCTGCCGCCGGCTGTGGGGATCAGCCGCAGGACGGCGTTGGCCAGGCTCGACTTGCCGCATCCGCTCTCGCCGACCAGGCCGAGCGTCTCACCGGCGCGTACCTCCAGGTCGATGCCGTCGACGGCGGTCAACTCGGCGCCGGTGCTGGCGCTATGCCGGACCACGAGGTCGCGTACCCGTAGGACCGGATCGGGACGGTCCTGGCGCTTGCGGGTGGGAGCCGGGCGGCGGCCGGCGGGCCGGGCGGCGCGGTTGTCGAGGCCGGCCGGCTCCTGGTCGGTCGGTTGGTGCGTGGTCCGGGTCATTCTGCCGTCCTGTCCTCGGTGAACGCGGCCAGCTCCGCCGAGCTGCGCCAGCAGGCGTGGGTGTGTGCCGCGTCCGCCGACAGCGGCGGTACCTCCCGCTCGCAGCGGTCGTCGGCGAGTTCGCATCGGGGGGCGAACCGGCAGCCGGGCTGCGGCCGGATGACCGTGGGTGCCCGTCCGGGAATGGGGTGCAGCCGGTGGTGGTGGTTGAGCTCGAAGCGCGGGGCCAGCCGGAGCAGGCCGGCGGTGTACGGGTGTCCGGGATGTGCCAGCACGTCGGCGACGGGGCCGCGTTCGACGATGCGGCCGGCGTACATCACCTGAACCCGGTCGCAGGTCGCGGCGATCACCCCGAAATCATGGGTGATCATGATCATGGCCATGCTGAGCTCCCGGCAGAGCGACCGCAGCAGGGCCAGGATCTGGCTCTGCACGGTCGGGTCGAGTGCGGTGGTGGCTTCGTCGGCGATCAGCAGCTTGGGCCGGCAGGAGATGGCCAGGGCGACCAGGACCCGCTGCCGCATGCCGCCGCTGAACTGGTCCGGGTAGCTGTCCAGCGCGCCGGCGGAGTTGGGGATGCCGACGAGGTCGAGCAGCTCCGCCGCGCGCCGCCGGGCCGCCGATCGGTTCATGTCGGTGTGCACCAGCATCGTTTCCACCAGGTGGTGTCCGACGGTCAGCGACGGGTTCAGCGCGGTCAGCGGGTCCTGGAAGACGTACCCGATCTCGGCGCCGCGGACGGCCCGGAGTTCCTGCTCCGACATGGTGAGCAGGTCCCGCCCCTCCAGCTTGGCCGAGCCGGTGGTGCGGACCCGGGTCAGCGGTGGATGCACCCCGATCAGCGAGGTGGCGGTGACCGACTTGCCGCTGCCGCTCTCGCCGACCACGCCGAGCGTCTCGCCGTGGTCGAGGCTGAACGACACATCGTCGGTGCCGTACACCTCACCGCGGGACGTGGAGAAGCAGACGGTGAGGTTGTCCACCTCGAGTAGCCGTGGGGAGGTCACGTCTGGGATCTCCGTTCCATCTCGCGGGAGAGCATGCTCACCGACAGGACCGCCGCGGCGAGGGCCAGCCCGGGCATGACGGTCAACCACCACGCCACGGCCAGGTACGGCCGTCCCTCGGCGATCAGCACTCCCCAGGTGAGGTCCGGTTCCTGCACCCCGGCGCCGAGAAAGCTGAGGCCCGCCTCGGCAAGCACGATCTGCCCCACGTCGATGACGAACAGGACAGCCAGCCGGGGCGTCAGGTTGGGCAGCAGATGGTTGAACACGACCTGGCGCCTGTTGGCGCCGAGCGCGATGGCGCCGACCACGAAGGGCTCCGTGCGCAGGCGGAGGGTCTCCGCGCGGATCACCCGGGCGACCGTGGGCCAGATGAACGTGGGTAGCAGGGCGATCAGGTTCGCCACCGACGGGCCGGCGACCGCCATGAGCAGGATGGCGAACAGGAACATCGGCATGGCGGTCTGCGCCTCGGTGAGCCGCATCGCGACGCGGTCGATCCACCCGCCGAAGTAGCCCGCGCAGATCCCGACGACCGCTCCGACCGCGAGGCCGATGAGGGTGGCGCAGGTGCCGATGAGCAGGGTGAGCCGGGACGCGACGACGATCTGCGAGAACAGGTCGCGGCCCAGGGCGTCGGTGCCCAGCAGGTGCAGCCCGGCCTCGGTGCGGGCCAGCGGGGGGAGCAGCCGGACCGCGGGCAGTTGGGCGTAGGGGTCCATCGGGGCGAGAAGGTTGCCGGCAACCGCCCACAGCGCGATGACGCCGAGCACGGCCACCCAGAGGACCCAGAGGCGTCCCCGCAGCGGGTTGCGGCGGAGACGGGGCGTGCGGCGGGCCGGTACAGGATCCGCCGGTGGGGCAGGGGTCTGGTCCATGGTTACCGCCTCACTGCGGCCGAAGCCGACGGTCGAGCAGGTGGCTGGCGACGTCGACGACGAGGTTCACCAGGATCACCAGCGCTCCGGTGATCAGGACGGCGGCCTCCACGATCGCGAAGTCGTGCCGGTGTGCCGCGGTGGTCATCAGCGGCCCCAGTCCCGGCCAGGCGAAAACCACCTCGATGGGGTAGATCGAGCCGCCGAACATCCGGGCGAACTCCCACCCGGCGGTGGTCAGCACGGTGGCCGCGACGTTGCGCAGGATGTGCCTGGCGACCAGCCGGCGCCACGGCAGTCCCCGGCTGCGAGCCACCAGGACGTACGGCTTGGACATCTCGTCGAGCACCACCGAGCGGGTCACCTGGCAGATCCGGCCGCCGTGGATGAACCCGAGCGTGGCGACCGGCAGGATCAGCGAGCGCCACTCGTACAAGCCGGAGGTCGGCACGAGGTCCAGCCGGACCGCGAAGATGATGATCAGGAGCAGGCCGATCCAGAAGCTCGCCACCGACAGCGACACCACGGCGATCAGGTTGATGACCCGGTCGGTGAGGGAGCCGGGCCGGGTACCGGCCAGGACACCCCCGACGACGCCGAAGATCGCGGCGGCGATGGCGCCGAGCACGGCGAGCAGCACCGTGTTGCCGATCACCTCCCAGACCGCGTCCATGGCGGGCCGCTGCTGCCAGACGGAGGTGCCGACGTCGAGCTGGATGAGGTTTTCCAGGTACCGGGCGAACTGCACCCAGAACGGCTGGTCCAGCCCGAGCGAGTGGCGCAGCTGCGCCAGCTGTTCCTCGGTCGCGTCCGGTGGGGCGAAGGCGGTGACCGGGTCGCCGACGTAGAAGCCGATGACGAAGATCGTCACGACCACCAGGAACTGGACGATCACCGCGTCGCGCAGCCGGGACAGCACGAGCCGGCCGAGCGAGGAACGGGTGCGGGATCGCCGCGTGCGGGGGGCGGGCCCCGGCGCAGCCGCGGGTGCCGGGGCCGCTTGCTGGGTGCTCGTCACGTCGGACGCCCCTCGCCGCTCAGCTCGTCAGCTTCATGGTCGAGACGAAGTACGCGTCGTCTGGCCGGGGATCCCAGACCAGGCGCTTGCTGGTGCCGAAGATGTAGTGCTGCTGGAGCAGGTAGATCGAGTACGGGTCGTCATGCAGCGTGGCCCACATCTGCTCGTAGTCGCGCTGGCGATCGGCCTGGTCGAAGGTGTTGGCACCGGCGTCGACAAGCTGGTCCACGGACTTGTTGCAGAACTTGCTCGACGCGCCCTCGCAGGTGATGTGCGACTTGATCCGGGCCGCGTCGAACCACTCGTTGGAGTTCCAGCCGTACTTCAGGTCGAAGGCGTCCTGTTCGGTGCCCTTGACCCGGCCGAGGGTGCGGTAGTCGTTCCAGTCGTGCTTGACCACCTTGGTGTGGACACCCACAGCGTCGAGGGCCGCGGCGACGAAGTCGGCGCTCTCCTCGCCCTTGCTGTACCGGCCGATCGGAACGTGCAGTTCGAGGTCGAACCCGTCCGGGTAGCCGGCCTCCGCGAGCAGCCTCTTGGCCTGCTCCGGGTCGTACGGGAACGGGGCGAGGCCGGGGCTGAAGCCGAGCATCCCCTTGGCCAGGTGCTGTGCCTGGTTCGGCGAGGCGTGGCCCTGGTAGATCGTCTTGGCCAGGCTCTCCTTGTCGACGGCGAGGTTCATCGCCCGCCGTACCCGCGGGTCGGACAGCTCCTTCTTGTAGGTGTTGAACGCGACGTAGCTGAAGTCGCTGGCCTGGACCTCCTTGACCTGCGGGGCGAGTGCGGACTGCTCGGGGAAGAGGTCGAAGACGAGGTCGACCTCACCGGCCTGGAGCGCGGACAGGGCGGTCTGCGCGTCCGGCACCACCCGGACGGTGAAGGCGGGGATCGAGGGCTTCTCGGCCCAGTACCCGTCGTGGCGCTCAAGCTGGATCTCCCGGCCACGCTGCCAGCTCTTGAACGTGTACGGTCCGGTGCCGACGACCACCTCGTGACCGAAGGACTGCTGCTGCGCCGAAGCGGGGGACACCATCGGGATGCTGGTCATCTCGGCCGGCAGCACCGGGTTCTTGCCGTCGGTGAGGATGTCGACGGTCCGGTCGTCGACCTTCTTGGCGCCCGCGATGCCCTCGGTGTACGAGGTGCGCTGGGTGTCGAATTCCGGGTCGATGATGCGTTCGATGCTGAACACCACCGCGTCGGCGTCCAACGGGCTGCCGTCGTGGAACGTGACGCCCGGGTGCAGGACGAACCGCCAGGTGGTGTCGTCCACCCGCTCGTAGCTGTCGGCCAGCTTCGGCTGGATCTGCGCGGAACCGTCCCGGACCAGCAGGGTCTCGAAGACGTTGTCGGTCACGATCCGGGAACTGCGGTCGTTGACGAGCTGTGGGTCCAGGGTGGACGGCTCGGTGGCGACGGCGACCACCAGGTCTCCGGAGGTACGTCCCGCGGGTCCCTGGCCGCCGCCGCTGGCGGTGGATCCGCCGCAGGCCGCGGTAGCGAACAAAAGGGTGCCGGTGGCGAGCAGACAGCTCAGCCTGCCAGATCGGTGATGGTCCATGGTTGGCCTCGTTTCGCATCCGCTTGGGGGAGTGGGTGACGGGGGCCGCGGTCGGGGCAGCGTCGGTGACGCAGGATTCGGGTGACGCTGTATGTGCATGACCCGGTGGGGATCGGGGGGTCCCGTGGGTCCGGTCAGGGGATGGTGTCGGCCAGCTCGGCGACCGTGCGGCGCGCCACAAGCTCGTCCTGGTCGGGCGAGCCGCCGCCGACGCCTATGGCCCCCACGAACTCGCCGTGCTCGACGATCGGGTAGCCGCCCGGGTTGAGGGTCACTCCGCCGGGCAGCACCTCGGTGAGGCTGAGGGGGAACATCGGCCGGTCCCGCCAGTTTTCCAACAGGACCGAGGTGGGTTTACGGAAGGCGGCGGCGAGGCGGGCCTTGCCCATCGCCATGTAGGGGCCGTGCCACTTGTCGCCGCCGCGGGCGACGAGGACGGGGTGGCCGGCTGGGTCGTGCACCGCGACGGTCACCCGCAGACCCAGCTCGGCCCCGATCTTCCTGGCCCGGAGCACGTACTCAAGTGCGCGGTCGAAGTCGAGCACGGGTCCTCCCTCCACATCGGTGGGCGGCTCGGGACGTTCAGCCACAGGTGGACGGCGCATTGTCTGACAGACTGACTACCACACGTTGCGCCTTCTGGGAAGCGCCGTCAAGAGGCTGTCCGGATCGGAAATCTCAATGAAACATCTGGTGGCGCGCGGTGGGGAGGGTACGAGGGCGGCGCGGGCGACGCCTTGACGGGTCCGCGCGGCCCGGCCTAATGTCTGACGATGAGACCATCTGACATGGTGACAACGTGAGGCCCCGGGACTGCCGTGCGGACGGCGCGGGGCCCGCCCAGTGACCGACGAAGGAGCGAGTGAGATGAGAGACGGGTACCGGGTCGTCGACGTGGACACCCACGTGACGCCCTCGCTGGAGGTGCTGCTGCGCTACGCCGACCGTGGACTGCTCGACCGCAAGGACGAGCTGGCGCCGTACACCCGCACCATGACTCCGGTCCCTGGCCGCGGCCACCCCACCGAGCCGTACGAGGTGCTCCGGGTCGACCCCCGGCCGTACAAGCGGGTCGCCGGTATGAAGTCCGGCGAGGTGGAGCGGACCGGTGCCGGCAGCAAGGGCGCGCTGGAGGGTCGGGTGGAAAACCTCGCCAAAGGCAAGCCCCGCGACCGGATCCAGCACGACAACTCGCACGGCCGGCTGCTGGACATGGACATCGAGGGCGTCGACATCAACGTGCTCATCCCGGCCCCGTGGGCGCCCGGCAGCACCGCGCTCGACCCGGAACTGGCCCTCGGGCTGTACCGCTCGTACCACCGGTACCAGGCCGACTTCTGTTCGGCCGATCCGCGCCGGCTCAAGGGTCTGATCCTCGCGCCCGGCAACGACCCGCAGTGGGCCGCCAAGACGATCCGCGAGCTGGCCGGTGAGGACTGGGTCGCGGCGGTCTGGCCGCTGCTGCCCGAGGGCCTGCCGGTCGACGACCCGGACCTCGCGCCCATCTTCGAGGCGATGGACGAGGCGGACCTGCCGCTGCTGCACCACAGCTTCTTCTACGAGCCCCCGTACTTCCCCGGTTACCGGGACATCTGGGACAACCCGGTGGTCGCCCGGACCGCCGCGCACGTCTGGGGCGCCCAGCGGCTCATCTCGTACGTGCTGATCAGCGGGATGCTGGACCGCTACCCGAGCCTGCGGATCGCCACCGTCGAGACCGGCCACAGCTGGCTGGCCCATTGGATCGTCCGGCTCACCAGCCAGGTGTCGTACGTCAAGGGCGGCGTCCGGGACGACCTCAAGCACACCCCGCTGGAGTACGTGCAGATGGGCAAGGTCTTCTGCGCGATCGAGGCGCACGAGGGACCCCAGCTCACCAGGTCGACGATCGACGTGCTCGGCGAGGACGTGCTCATGTACTCCTCGGACTTCCCGCACCCGGAGTGCATGTTCCCGGACCACACCGACCACGTGATCGCCTGGCGCGACACCATCGGCGAGTCGGCGACCCGCAAGCTCATGGGCGAGAACGCGATCCGCTACCTGCGCCTGCTCAGTACCCCCTGGGACTCGCCGGCTCCGGAAGCCACCGTGGCGGCCGCTCAGGGCGCGGACAGTTGACCGGCGTACCGCGGGGGTCGATCGCCCACGGCTACCGCGGTGCTGTCGCCGCCGGCAGCGCGCCGGCGGCGACCGCCGCCGTCGAGGTCCTGGCGGCCGGTGGCACCGCGGTCGACGCCGCCATCGCCGCCTCGGCCGTCCAGTGCGTCGTGGAGTTCCCGTGGTGCGGGGTGGGCGGCGACATGTTCATGCTGCTGCACCACGAGGAGGCCGGCGTCGTCGCGCTCAACGGCAGCGGCGCCGCGCCCGCCCGTACCGGCCCGCAGCTGAACGGACTCGACCAGGTGCCGCGCTTCGGCCCGCTCTCCGTCGCGGTGCCCGGGCTGCCGATGGCGTGGCAGCTCGCGGCCGACCGGTTCGGCTCCCGGCCGCTGTCCGAGCTGCTCGGTCCGGCGATCAAGCTGGCCTACGACGGCTTCCAGATCGACGCGCGGCTCGCCCGGGCGCTGGCCGAGGTGCGTCCCGCCCTCGCCGACCACCCCCAGCTCGCCGCGCTGCTGGACCGCAACGGGGGTACGCCGGGGGCGATGTTCAGCCAGCCCGACCTCGGGCACACCCTGGAGGCGCTGGGCCGGTTCGGCGCCGAGTGGTTCTACCAGGGCGAATTCGCCGACCGGCTGAGCGCCCACCTGGGCGAGCGGGGCGGCCTGCTCGACCGGGCCGACCTCGCCCGGCACGAGGCGGCCTGGGTGGCACCGCTGTCGATCGACTACCGGGGCTACCAGGTCTACCAGACCCCGCCGGTGTCGCTCGGCGTGGCGATGCTCGCCGCGCTCCGGATCGTCGAGCGGTTCGACCTCGCCGCGCTGCGGCCGGGCACCCCCGAGCTGATCGACCTGATGGTGCGCTGCAAGCTGGCCGCCTTCGCGGATCTGCCGGGTGGACCGTCCGGCCTCACCGGACCCGATGAGCAGCTCGCCGACGCCCGCGCCGCGTACTGGCGGGACCGGCTGCCCGACCTGCCTCAGCGGCAGTCCGTACCGGTGGCCGGCGGCACCGACACCACCTGCCTGGCGGTGACCGACGCCGCCGGACTGACGGTGACGATGATCCACAGCCTGTTCAACGCGTTCGGCTCCCGGGAGCTCGTCGACGGTACCGGCGTGCTCCTCAACGACCGGCTCGCCACGCTGCGGCTCGGCGACCAGCCGGGCCCCCGCTTCGTGCCCGGCGCCCGGCCGCCGCACACCCTCAACGCCTACCTCGTCAAGCGGCACGACCGGGTGGTCATCGCCGGTGCGACCCCCGGCGGCCGGGGGCAGGTGCAGACCAACTTCCAGATCCTGACCAACCTCGTCGACCACGGGATGGGCCCGCTGGCCGCCGTCGAACACGCCCGCTGGCTGCACGGCACCCCCCGGCGCTACGCCGAGGACAGCACCCTCTACCTGGAGCCCGGGCTGCCGGGCCGGACCGCCGACCGGCTGCGCGACCTCGGGTACGACGTCCGGATCAGCGAGAACTGCGCCGACGACGACCTCTTCGGCAGCGCCACGGTCGTCGGACACACCCCCTGCACCGGCCTGTACGCCGTCGCCGACGGCCGGCGCGGTGCCGCCGCCACCGCCTGGTGAGAACACGAGGGACCGCATGTCGACCACCCACAAAATCATCCGGTACGAGCACGAGCTGCACCGGGAGGACTACCCCTGGCCGACCTTCTCGGCGGCCGAGTTCGCCCGCCGGCACGACCTGGTCCGCGGCTTTCTGGCCGACAACGACCTGGACTGCCTGCTGATCAGCGGCACCTGCGCGCTGTGGGAGCGGGGCTGGGCCAACGTCCGCTGGCTCTCCAACTTCATCGGCACCATGGAGCTCGACGCGTACGTGATCTTCCCGCGCGAGGGCGAGCCGACCCTGGCCATCCTCGGGTTGAACGCGCGGCTGCCAGACCGGATCGCCCGCTCGGTGATCCCCGACGTGCGCGGCGCGCTGAACACCTCGGTGATCGTGGTCGAGCGGCTGCGCGAGCTGGGGCTCGAGTCCGGGCGGATCGGTATCGTCCGGCCGGCGCCCTGGCTCTCGATCCCGGCCGACCACCACGCCGCCCTGGCGGAGGCGTTTCCGCGGGCCCGGTTCGCCGAGTTCTCCGACGAGTTCTGGAAGCTGCGGCTGGTCCTCTCCGACGAGGAGCTCGCCTGCCTGGAGGAGGCCGGCCGGATCGGCGACTGCGCGGTACAGGCCGTCATCGACAACCTGCGGCCGGGCATGGCCGAGCGGGACCTGTTCGCCATTATCTACGACACCTTCGCCCGCGAGGGCGGCGAGATCCCGACCATGGTCCTGGCCGCGTCCGAGTCGATGTACCACCCGGTCAGCGGCTTCCAGCGCCCTCGCCCGATCGACCGGACCGTCGCCACCGGCGACGTGCTGCTGCTGGAGCTCGGCGCCCGGGAGGCGCACGGGTACGAGGCGCAGACCGGCAAACCCATCATCTTCGGCCCGCCCAGCCCGGAGTGCGAGGACCTGTTGGACGTGATGTTCACCGCGTACCAGCAGGTCGTGGCGGCGCTCAAACCCGGCTGTACGGCGAAGGAGCTGCGCGCCGCCGGCCAGGTGATCGTGGACCGGGGGTACCAGATCGTCGCGCCGCTGGTGCACGGCGTGTTCAACCCGATCGACGCCGGTCCGTTCGTCGGCACCTCGCACCGTCCGGACAAAGACATCGTGCTCGAACCGAACATGGCCTGCTGCGTGGAGATCCACCCGTGTACGGCGGACGTGCGGCGGGGCGTGTTCATCGGGGACACCTTCGTCATCACCCCGGACGGCGCGCGCTCGGTCAACAAGCTGCCTCCCGTGCTGACCCAACTGTGAACCTCGAGCGAGGAGGACCCCGAGTGCGCATCGCCGTACTGATCAAGCAGGTGCCGCTCACCGACGGGCTGGCCCTCGGCCCCGACGGCCGGCTGCGCCGCGACGGCGTACCGAGCGAGATCAATCCGCATTGCCGCCGGGCGGTCGCCAAGGGGGTCGAGCTGGCCCGGGAGAGCGGCGGCACCTGCACCGTGTTCACGATGGGGCCGCCGTCCGCCGAGGCGGTCCTCGTCGAGTCGCTCGCCTGGGGCGCCGACGACGCGGTGCTGATCACCGATCCGGCCTTCGCCGGCTCGGACACCCTGGCCACCGCCCGCGCCCTGGTCGCCGCGCTGGACCGGACCGGACCGTACGACCTCGTGCTGACCGGACGGAACTCGGTCGACGCGGACACCGGCCAGGTGGGGCCGCAGGTCGCCGAGCTGGCCGGGCTGCCGTTCCTGGCCGCCGTGCGGGAGCTGCGGACCGACGGGAGCACCGTGTGGACCCAGTGCCAACTCGACGAGGGCAGCCGGGAGTCCACCGTCGCGCTGCCCGCCGTGCTGGCCTGCGCGGAACGGCTCTGCGCCCCGGCCAAGGTACCGGTGGTCGCCGACCCGGAAGCCTGGCGGGCGCGGGTCCGCCGGCTCGGCGCGGCCGACCTGGGCCCCGGGCCGTGGGGCGCGGCCGGCAGCCCCACGTGGGTCGGCGAGCTCGCCGACGGCGCGCTGCCCCGGCGCGCCGGGGTGGTCGTCACCGGCGACCTCGACGCGCAGGTGTCCCGGCTGCTCGCGGTGCTCGACGCGCCGTCCGTCCGGCCGCCGGCACCGGCCGTCCCGTCGCCGGCCGCCGCGCCGTACGGCCCACGGCTCGTGGTGGTCGGGCAACCCGAGCGCGGCCGGCTGACCCGGGAGCTGCTCGGCGAGGCGGCCCGGCTGGCCGGACCGTACGGCGGCCTGGTCACCGCCGTCCTGCTGGCCGGCGACCCGGCCGTGGAGCGGGTGGGCGCGTGGGGTGCCGACGACGCGGTGCTCGTCGACGGCGCCGTGACCGAGGCGCAGGCCGCCCACGCCCTGGCCGGCTGGTGCGCCACCGTCGTGCCCCGGGTGCTGCTGGCCCCGGGTACGAGCTGGGGGCGGGAGGTCGCCGCCCGGGTGGCGGCCAGGCTCGGTGCCGGGCTGACCGGTGACGCGGTCGCCCTGGACCTGACCGAGGGCGCCGCCCTGCGCAGCTGGAAGCCGGTGGCCAACGGCGCGGTCCGGGCCGCGGTGTGGGCGCGGACCCCGACCCAGCTCGCCACCGTCCGGCCCGGGGTGCTGCCGGTGCCGGTGCCCCGGCCCAGCGCCGCGGTACCGGTGACCCGGGTCGCCGCGCCGGTCGACGGCCGGGTCGGTCACGGACCCCTGCGCCGCGACGTGGGCGTGGACCGGCTGGCCGCCGCGCGGGTCGTGGTCGGGGTCGGCCGGGGCGTCGCGGTCACCGACTACCGCCTGCTGCACGCCTTCGCCGCCGCGGTCGGCGGCGAGCTCGCCGCCAGCCGGGCGGTGACCGACAACGGCTGGCTGCCGCACGCCCGCCAGGTCGGCATCACCGGCCGCAGCATCGCCCCCGACGTCTATCTCGCGCTGGGCCTGGCCGGCAAGTCGACCCACCTGAACGGGGTGGCCCGGGCCGGCCGGATCGTCGCGGTCAACACCGACCCGACGGCACCGATCTTCGGCTCGGTCGACCTCGGCATCGTCGCCGACTGGCGGCCGGTCGCCGAGGCGGTGCTCGCCGCCCGCGAGTCCGCGCGCCCTCTGCTGCCGAGCGGCTGGGTGGCGGCCGTGCACGCCGGCGCGGAGGCGGGCGACCGTGGCCACGACTGACGCCCCCGATCTGCGCTCGGCCCTGGGGATGCTCCGGGGCGCCGGGGAGCTCGCCGAGGTGACCGCCGAGGTCGACTGGAACCGGGAGCTCGGCACGGTCGCCCGGGAGACGCTGCGCCGCAAAGGCCCGGCGCTGCTGTTTCGCAACATCAAGGACTACAACGGCCCGGACGCCCGGTGCGGGCAGGTGGTCACCAGCATCCTGGCCAGCCACCGCCGGATCGCGTTGCTGCTCGGCCTCGACCCGTCGATCGACAACCGCTCGCTCGTCGACTACGTGACCCGTACGAACCGGGAACGGGTCACCCCGAAGCTCGTCGCCGACGGCCCGGTACACGAGAACGTGCTGCTCGGCGACGACGTCGACCTCACCGCGTTCCCCGTACCGCACTGGCACCACCTCGACGGCGGGCGCTACATCAACACGTTCGGGGCGGTGGTGACCAAGGACCCGGTCTCCGGCATCGGCAACGCGGGCGTGTACCGGGGGATGATCGCAGACCGCGACAAGATCTCCATGCTGCTGGTGCCGAGCCAGCACTGGGGCCGGCACTGGGCCGAGTACCTGCGCCGCGGCGAACCGATGCCGGTCGCCTCGGTGTACGGCTGGCACCCGGTGATGGACTTCCTGGCCGGCAGCCCGATCCCGCGCGACGTCTGCGAGTACGACGTGATGGGCGCCTACCTCGGCGAACCGGTGGAGCTGGTGCGCTGCCGGACGGTCGACCTGGAGGTACCGGCCTCGGCGGAACTCGTCGTGGAGGGCTACATCTCGCCCGACCCGGACCGCTACCGGCTGGAGGGCCCGTTCGGCGAGTTCACCGGATACGTCAGCGACCTGCCCACACCACGGCCGACGGTCGAGGTCACCGCGATCACCCACCGCAGCTCCCCGATCTTCCGGGGCACCCTCGAAGGCTCGCTGCCCGGCGCCTCGGGCGAGAACAGCTACATGTCCTCGGTGCAGCGGGCGGCGATAGCCTGGCACGCGCTCACCACCGCGGGGGTACCCGGGATCACCGACGTGTACGTGCACCCGGTCACCAACGGCACCACCATCGTGGTCCAGATCGACAAGGTCAACGAAGGGCACGCCAAGTGGGTGGCGGCGGCGCTGTGGAGCACCGGGGCCGCGCTGTACCGGTACAAGTACGTCATCGTCGTCGACGAGGACATCGATCCCAGTGACTACTCGGCGATCGACTGGGCGATCGCGTACCGGGTCCGGCCGGGCAGCGACGACATCGTCGTCTTCCCCGGCACCTTCGGCTCACCGATCGACCCGAGCACTCCGCTGGAGGACCGGTCCATCGCCGACCTCGGCTCGGGACTGTGGAACCGGATGCTCGTCGACGCCACCCGGACCTGGCGATACCCCCCACAACCGCAGTGGGGCGGCGCCCGCTTCCCGCCGACCGTGGCGCCCGCCCCCGAGGACCTCGACCTGGTCCGCGGCCGCTGGGCAGAGTACGGCTTCACCGGCTGGGACGGAGGCCCACGATGACCGGCGCGACGGCGCTCACCCTGCGCGTCGCCGGCGCGGACGCACCGGTCCGGCTGACCCCTCGCCGGCTGATCGTGGCCGGCTACACCGGGCGGGACGAAGCGGTGGTCCGGGCCCACATCGAGGAGCTGGCGGCGGCCGGGATCCCGCCGCCACCGACCGTACCCACGTTCTACCCGCTGGACCCGGCGCTGGTGACCACGGCCTACGAGGTCGCGGTCACCGGGACCAACACCTCCGGCGAGGTGGAACCGGTCCTGATCCGCGCCGCCGGCCGGTGGTACCTCGGGGTCGGCTCCGACCACACCGACCGCGACCTGGAACGGGTCGACATCGCCGGGGCCAAGGCGACGTGCCCGAAACCGGTCGGCGGCGAGGTCGTGGCCCTGCCCGACGGCCCGGACAGTCTCGACTGGGACGGCATCGCCGCGGCCAGCGAAGTCGACGCCGTGCCGTACCAGGCCGGGCGGCTCAGCGCCCTGCGGACCCCCGGCGACCTGTGGCGGCGCGCCGTGGCCGCGACCGGTGACCCCGGCGGTGACCTGGTCCTCTTCGGCGGCACGCTGCCGCTGCTCGACGGCCACTTCGTGCCCGGCCGGACCTGGTGGCTGCGGCTCGACCTGCCGGACGGGCGCCGGCTCACCCACACGTACACCACGAGCGACCGGCACACCACGAGCGACAGGAGCTGACCATGCGCGCCGGATCCGACTATCTCGCCGCGCTGACCGACGGCCGGGCCGTGTATCTGGACGGTGCCCGGGTCGACGATGTGCGTACCCATCCCGCGTTCGCCCCGGTCGCCCACCGGGTGGCCGAGCTGTTCGACCTGGCGGCCGCGCCCGGCTCGGGGATGACCTGCCAGGACCCCGCCACCGGTGAGGTCACCAACCGGGTCTTCGTGGCCCCGCGCAGCCGCGCCGACCTGGCGGCGCTGCGCGAGGCGATCCTGACGTGGGCACATCACAACCACGGCTGGGTGGGACGCGGACCGGACCACGTGGGG
This sequence comes from Phytohabitans maris, assembly GCF_031085175.1. GTDB lineage: Bacteria > Actinomycetota > Actinomycetes > Mycobacteriales > Micromonosporaceae > Phytohabitans > Phytohabitans maris. The sequence continues at coordinate 33,052 of NZ_JAVHUY010000051.1, read as the reverse complement.
GCGTTCGTGTCCGCGTTCGCCGCCCACCCGGAGGCGTTCGACACCGACGAGCACAGCTTCGGCGCCAACGTCGTCGCGTACCACCGCCGTCTGCAGCGCGAACACCGCTACGTGGCGTACGCGATCATCCCGCCGCAGTTCTCCCGCGCGGTCACCGCGCACGCCTGGGACGACGAGCCGGTACAGGCCGCGGTCGTGGCGCAGCGGCCGGACGGCATCGTGGTCCGCGGCGCGCAGATGCTCGCCACCGGCGGCGCGGTCGCCGACGAGCTGTTCGTCTCGTGCATCAAGCCGCTCTCCCCGGAGGACCGCGACTTCGCGCTCGCCTTCGCCCTTCCGCTGGCCACCCCGGGCCTGCGGCTGCACTGCCGCCGGCCGTACGCGCCGGCGGCCAGCAGCGGGTACGACTATCCACTGAGCACCCGGTACGACGAGACGGACGCGCTGGTGGTCTTCGACGACGTGCTGGTGCCCTGGGAGCGGGTCTTCGTCTGCCGGGACGTGGCAGGGCTGCAGCGGCAGTTCTTCGCCACCGGCGCGCACCAGCTGGGCAACTGGCAGGCGCAGCTGCGGCTCACCGTCAAGCTCCAGTTCATCGCCGGGCTGGCCCGCAAGGTCGCCCAGGTCAACGAGATCGACAGGTTTCCCGGGGTGATCGAGAAGCTCGGTGAGCTGGCCAGCATCGCGTCCCTCGTGGAGTCCGCGGTGATCGCCGCCGAGCAGACCGCCGAGCCGGACGCCGCCGGCCTGTGGCGCCCGGGGCCACGGGCCCTGTACGGCGCGATGGGCCTCCAGGCCGAGCTGTACCCCCGGGCCATCGGCATCCTGCGGGAGCTGGCCGGCGGCGGGGTGCTCCAGGTGCCGGCGAGTGTGGCCGACCTGCGCGACCCGGCCGTACGCGCCGACCTGGACCGGTACGTGCGCTCCCCGAAGGTCGACGCGGAGCAGCGGGTGAAGCTGTTCAAGCTGGTGTGGGACGTGGTCGGCAGCGAGTTCGGCGGCCGCCACCAGCAGTACGAGATGTTCTACGCGGGCGCGCCGTTCGTGGCCCGCAACTACGCCTTTCGCAACTACGGCTTCGACGCGCCGCTGGCCACCGTCGACGCGTTTCTGGACAGCTACGACACCGCCAACTGAGCCGCTGAGGAGATGCCGCGATGGCCAAGCCGGAGCACGAGTTCTTCCCGGTCGACGAGGTGCCGTTCCGGTCCTGCGCAGGGGCGGTACCCGAGCTTGTGGAACGGATCCTGGCCGCCGATCCCGAGCGCGGGGTGGCCACCCGGATCCTGCGCTTCCCGCCGGGCACCGACACCACGGCCAACGGGGTGCAGGAGCACGACTTCTGGGAGGAGGTCTACATCCTCGACGGCGCCATCACCGACCTGCGGCTCGGCGAGACGTTCACCACCGGGATGTACGCCTGCCGGCCGCCGGGGATGCCACACGGCCCGTGGCGGTCCGATTCGGGCTGCCTGACGTTCGAGGTCCGGTACCGGTGACCGCCCGACAGGCGCCCGCCGTCGACCCACTGCTGCTGCGGCGGGCGATGGGCCACTTCACCACCGGGGTCGCCATCGTCACCGCGTACGCCGACGGCGCGGCGCACGGCATGACGGTCAACTCGCTCACCTCGGTGGCGCTGGATCCGCCGCTGATCCTCGTGTGCCTGACCACCGGAGCCCGGACCACCACCGCGGTCGAGGCGAGCGGCAGGTTCGCGATCAGCATCCTCTCCGCCCGGCAGGAGCGGCTCGCGGTCCGCTTCGCCCGGCGCGGCGAGCAGCACTTCGACGGGTTGCCGCTGACGTTCGGCGCGCTCGGCACCCCGGTGGTGCCGGACGCCCTGGCGCAGCTGGAATGCGTGGTGGAGAACCGGGTGCCCGCCGGCGACCACCTGGTGCTCATCGGCCATGTGCTGGCGGCCCGGTTCCGCCCAGGGGAGCCGCTGGCGTTCTTCGGCGGCCGGTTCCACGCGCTGACCGGCGGCGACGGTACCGGCTGGTTTCGGTGATGGGCCGGCGCTCAGCGGATGGCGGCCGCCTGCTGGTCGGTGCGGCCGACCCGCTGGACGAGGGCCCGCTCGACCCGGGTGAGGTGCTCGGCGACGACCCGCGCCGCCCCCTCGGCGTCCTTGGCGTCGATCGCCTGGTAGATATCCTCGTGGCTCTGCCGGCCGCCGACCACCGGCGGGGGCGCACCGTCGGCGAGGGAGAGCTGGCCGAAGACCCGCCAGAACGCGGGGCCCTTGAAGAACATCTGCCGCGAGGTGCGGTAGACCTGCGCCAGGATGGAGTTTCCGCTGGCCGCCATGACCAGGGTGTGGAACTCCTCGTCCAGCGCGTGGTAGTCCTCGGGGTCGGCGGGATTCATCCGGTCCAGCACGCGCCGCAGCGCGGCCAGGTCCTCCGGGGTGCGGTTTCTGGCCGCCAGCCGGGCGCCCTCCACCTCCAGCAGGCGGCGGGTGTCGAAGACCTCCTGGATCGAGGCGCGGACCGCGATCGCGCCGTGGTCGGCCTCCCGCGGCGGCACCGACCGGGGGTCCCGGACGATGAGCTTCTTGCCCTGCCGCTCCACGAAGCCAGCGGCCAGCAGGCTCCGCAACGCCTCACGCACCGTGGTGCGGCCGACACCGAACGCGAGGCCGATGTTCCGTTCCGTCGGTAGCGGCATGCCAGCCCCCAACCGGCCGGAGAGGATCTGCTCCCGCAGCTTGGTGGTCAACGTCTCGGCCAAGGTCGAGCGCTGGATCTCCCCGGCCTCCAATCCCATCGGCTCGGGCGGAGTTGCGGGCGTCGCTGATGATGACATCGAAGATCTTTCGACGGCTGGAGGAATGCTGTCCGTCAGACTATCATATGGTCAGACAATGAGCCAAGGTAAGCAGTCGGAGCGTGATCATGCGGGTATGACCTCGCCGCGACACCGCCGCTCTCGGCGTACACCCGCACGGTCGAGCCCTTGGCCAGCACGGGTTGGCTCTCGCCTGCACCATCATGGTCCCGATCTGCTTCGCGCCACCGCGACGGCGGCGTGACCGTCGAGGGCTCCAGCCGCCCCTGCCATGCAAACCCACATCTGGCCAATTGTTTCAATGTCCGCAACAGAAGATCGGCCAATGCTATCTCTTGAAACAAACTGTTGACATTGACGCCATGACGCGCTCTGATTTCTTCCCAGTACAACGCGGTTGCGTTCTCTGAACCGCTCCCCGGGAAGTGGAAAGGATGAGCATGGCCTCCGTCCCCCGAGCGCTCCGGCGCGTGTTCCTGGTCCTCACCGCCCTCGCGGTCACGCTGCTCAGCTCCGCCGTCGCCGCCCGCCCGGCCCTGGCCGACCAGGCACCGTCCAACCCGAACACCGCCCCGTACGCCGCCGACTTGCTGGACTGGCTTTCCGAGCTGCCCCGGCGGATGCACACGAAGGTCGTCTCCGGCCAGTTCGTCAGCCCGAACTACGGCCGCCCCGAGTACGGCATGCCCACCGTCCAGGACGCGTGGGACTACCACGTCGAGGAGCTGCACGACCTCACCGGCGAGTACGTCGGGCTGGTCGGCTTCGACCCGTCCAACCGCACCTACCAGGGCGGCACCGCGGCGGAGAACATGCCCGACTTCACCAACTTCCGCCAGCTCGCCAAGGACTACAGCGACCAGGGCGGGATCGTCCACCTGACCTGGCACGCCGCCAACCCGTTCAGCGGCGCGCACGCCTGGTCGACAATCCCCTCCGGCCACACCCTCGCCGAGATCGCCACCACCGGCACCGCCGCCAACACCCAGTGGATGACCTGGCTGGACGCGATCGCCGACGGCCTGCAGTGGTTCGAGGACAACCAGGTGCCGGTCATCTGGCGGCCGTTCCACGAGCTCAACGGCGGCTGGTTCTGGTGGGGCGGCGGCAGCAACCCCGACTTCGTCACCGTCTGGCGGCACATGTACGACTACCTGACCGCCACCCGCGGCCTCGACAACCTGCTCTGGGCGTGGTCGCCCGACGTCGGCCAGGCGTTCGGCACCAAGGTGACCGCCCGCTACCCCGGCAACGGGTACGTCGACATCGTCGCGTTCGACCGGTACGGGGCCAGCTACACCAACCGCACGTACTACGACCACTTCCGCAGCGCCACGTACGGCAAGGTGCTCGGCTTCAGCGAGGTCGGGCTCGCCACCGGCACCGGCGGCAACAGCACCGTCGTGCTCAACGAGATCAAGACACACTTCCCGGACATGGCGTTCTTCATGTTCTGGATGCGGATGAGCACGAACTTCAGCATCCGGGGCAACCCGGGGGCCGCCGACCTGATGAACGACCCGTGGACGCTCAACCTCGATGAGATCGGGGTGAGCGTGCCGCTACCGACCATTGTGGACGATGCCAGCGCCGCGTTCACGTACGGCGGCACCTGGACGCACTCCGCCGACCCGCTCTACCACGCCGGCACCAAGTCGGTGTCGAACACGGCCGGCGCCTGGGCCGAGGCGACGTTCACCGGCACCTCGTTGCGGGTGCACGCGCGCAAGCTCCCCTCCGGCGGGAAGTTCGACGTGTACGTGGACGGCGCGTTCGTCGCCTCGGCCGACACGTACGCGGTGGCGGACTACTCCCAGGCCGGGGTCTTCCAGCGCGGCGGGCTGGCCGCCGGCTCACACACCGTGCGGCTCGTGCTCAACGGCAGCAACCCCGCGTCGTCGGGCGCCTGGGTCGGCCTGGACTACCTGGCGTACCAGTAGGGACGGAGCTACGAGGCGGCGCCGGCGCGCGCCGCCTCGTACAGGCCCTTGAGGTAACCGATCGCGAAGAGGCGGCCGAGGGTGGCGTACCCCGGGTGGTCGTTGCTCTCGCCGTACATGGTCGGGGCGTGGTCGGTGCGGACCGGGCCGGAGAAGCCGATCTCCACGTAGGCGCGCATGGCGGCGTACATGTCGGTCTTCCCCTCGTCGTGGAACGTCTCCACGAAGTCCGCCGCCTCGCCGCGGATGTCGCGGAAGTGCACGAACGCGATCCGGTCGGCGAAGCGGCGGATGGTGGCCGGGATGTCGGCGCCCATGGTGGCGAACGTGCCCTGGCAGAAGGTGAGCTGGTGGGCCGGGCTGTCGGACATGGCCAGGGCGCGGGCGATGTTGTCCGGGCTGCGCATGATCCGGGCCACGCCGCGCAGGGACGGCACCGGAGGGTCGTCCGGGTGCAGCGCGAGGGTCACGCCGGCGCGCTCGGCGGCGGGCAGGACCGCGTCGAGGAAGTACCGGTAGTGCGCCCACATGTCGTCGTCGCTGATGTGGTGCGCCGCCGGGGCGGCCCGCTCGAACGCGTCGAGGTTGAACCCGCTCACCGTCGCCCCGCCCCGCCCGGGCAGGTCGACGTGGGAGCGGGTCCAGCCGAAGACGGCCATGAAGTTGTAGCAGAGCACCGGGATGCCCAGCCGTCCCATCGCCTCGATCAGCGCGGTCAGGCGGGCCAGCTCGCGGTCGCGGCCGGGCAACCCCTGCTTGACCGCCTCCATCGGCGGCACCGGCTCGACCACCGACAGGGTCAGCCCGTCCGCCGCGAGCTCGGCCCGCGCGCGTTCCAGGCCGGCGAGGTCGAGCACGGCGGCGTTGGTGTCGGCCTCGGGCAGCCGGTACACGGCATCGGTGACGCCGGCCTGGACGAAGAGGCGGCGCTCGGTCACCTGGCCCGGGCGCAGGTACTCGGCGAACCGCATCAGAGCCGACCGTACCGCTGGTAGACGGCGACCGGGTCCTCGCCGGAGGAGAACTCGCGGCGGGCGTCGTTCTCCTGCCGGATCAGGTCCTCGGTCTTCTCCAGGACGGTGACGACCAGCTCGCGGGGGACGATCACCACGCCGTCCAGGTCGCCGAAGACGAAGTCGCCCGGGCTGACCGGCACGATCGACGACAGTGCGCCGCGCAGCCCGACCGGGCCGCCCCACTCCAGGTAGCTCCACCGGCGAAACGCCTCGACCGGCGTCTGGTAACGGCAGAAGACCGGGAAGCCGGTGCGGATGAGGTACCCGGTGTCCCGGCAGCCGCCGTCGACCACCGCGCCGACGACCCCGCTGGCCCGGCCGACGACGGCGTTCATCTCGCCGTAGTGGGCGACCTGGGTGTCGAAGCTACAGTCCCGCACGTCGACCAGGGGTACGCCGGTGGCCCGCATGTCGTTGAACATGTGGATGCGCCGGGACCGCAGCTCCTCCTTGCCGACGTTGTCCGGCACCCCTTTGAGCGGGAACGCGGGGGCGGCGATCACCATGTCCTGGGCGACCGGCTTGAGGTCGGTCGCCAGGGCCTGGTGGGGCAGGCCGAACCCGTCGAGCACGTCGTAGACGGCGCCCGAGTACAGCTGGCGGTACCGCTCGATCAGCTCCTCGACGGGCAGCGGGTAGCGGTAGGGGTTAGCCATCGTGCGGTTCCTCCGTGTGCTTGTGCGTGACGGGTTCCAGGGGGAAATGGCAGGCGGTCGTCCCGCTGGGCGGGAGCGGCAGCAGGTCCGGCGGTTCGGTCTCGCAGCGCGGCTGGACCCGGGGGCACCGGGTGTGGAAGCGGCAGCCCGCCGGCGGCCTCGCCGGCGAGGGGATCTGGCCGGCGAGGATGATCCGCTCCCGGCTCCGCTCGACGTCGGGGTCGGCCACCGGTACGGCCGACAGCAGCGCCTCGGTGTACGGGTGGCGCGGGCTCGTGTACAGCTCCTCGACCCCGTTGTGCTCGACGAGCCGGCCGAGGTACATGACCGCCACCGTGTCGGCGACCTGCCGGACGATCCCGAGGTCGTGGGAGACGAACAGGTACGCCAGCCCCGACTCCGCCTGCACCTCGCGGAGCAGGGCGACGATCTGCGCCTGTACCGAGACGTCGAGAGCGCTGACCGCCTCGTCGCAGACGACGAGGCGAGGGTTCGGGGCGAGCGCGCGGGCGATCGCGATCCGCTGGCGCTGGCCGCCGGAGAACTCGTGCGGGTACCGGCGGGCGTCGCTCGCCCGCAGCCCGACGCGCTCCAGCACCTCGCCGACCCGGCGCCCGCGGGCCGTGGCGTCGCCGAGCCGGAACGCGCGCAGCGGCTCCTCGATGCTGCGCCCGACCGACATGCGCGGGTCCAGGCTCGCGTACGGGTCCTGGAAGACCACCTGCACGCTGCGGCGGAACTCGGCGATCCCGACGCCGGTGCCGACCGGGCGGCCGTCGAGCAGGACCGTGCCGCGGGTGTGGCGTTCCAGCTGGAGCAGGGCGCGGGCGAGGCTGGACTTGCCGCAGCCGGACTCGCCGACCAGGGCGGTGGTACGGCCGGCGTCGAGACGCAGCGAGACCCCGTCGACCGCGCGGACCACCGAGCGCCCGCGCCGCCCCAGGCCGGCCCGGATGGGGTAGTGCACGGTCAGGTCCTCGCAGCGCAGCAGCTCGCTCATCGGGCCGCCGCCTGGCGGTGGACGAGCCGGCGGGCCCGTACGTCGTCGACGTCGAGCAGACAGGCGCGCAGGTGCCCGCCGTCCGCGGCGGTCAGTGCCGGCGGCTCGGTACGGCAGCGGGCTTCGGCGAGCCGGCAGCGCGGCGCGAAGCGGCAGCCGGCGCCCCAGTCGCCGAGGCGCGGCGGCGCACCGGGGATCGGGGTCAGGCCGCCCCCGTCGGCGACGCCGCGCGGCCGGGAGTTGAGCAGCCCGTCGGTGTACGGCATCAGCGGGTCGTAGAACAGGTCGCGGCTGGCGGCGGCCTCGACGATCCGGCCGGCGTACATCACCAGCACCCGGTCGGCCATCTGCGCCACCACCCCCAGGTCGTGGGTGACCAGCAGGAGCGCCAGCTCGTACTTGGCGCCCAGCTCGCGCAGCAGCTGCAGGATGCGGGCCTGGGTGGTGACGTCGAGGGCCGTGGTGGGTTCGTCGGCGATGAGCAGGCGGGGCCGGCAGGCCAGCGCCATCGCGATGAGCACCCGCTGACGCATACCGCCGGAGAGCTGGTGCGGGTACTGGTCGAGCCGCCGCCCCGGCTCGGCGATCGCCACGTCGGTCAGCACCTCCAGCGCGCGCCGGCGGGCGTCGGCGCGGCTCATATCCTGGTGCGCGCGGATCGCCTCGACGATCTGGTCGCCGATGCGGTGGGCGGGGTTCAGGCTCGTCGTCGGGTCCTGGAAGACCATCGCTACCGTGCCGCCCCGGGTCGCGCGCAGTTGCCGCGCCGGCATCCGCAGCGTGTCCACGCCGGCCACCCGGATGGCGCCGCGTGGATAGGCGAACGCCGGTTCCGGGTTGAGCCGCAGCACGGACATCGCGGTGACGCTCTTGCCGCTGCCCGACTCACCGACCAGGCACACCGTCTCCCCGGCGTCCACCCGGAGGCTGACGCCGTCGATCACGGAGGCCGGGCCGTCCTCAGTGGTGACGGTGACGTGCAGGTCGTCGACTTCCAGCAGGGCCATCCGGACAAACTCCTCGGTTCGTTCAAGGGGCCGGGGCGCCGGCCGGAAGGAGGACCGGCCGGCGCCCGCGTACCAGGTCAGCTCGTGAGCCAGGCGCGGGTGAGGTTCCAGGCACCCGACTGGTCGCCGGTAACCCCGTGCAGCCGGGCGCTCGCCCCGGCCGGGTCGGTGTTCCAGTAGAAGAAGACGTAGTACGCCTTCTCCAGCAGGATCTGCTGGGCGCGGGCGAAGTCGGCCCGCCGCTCGGTCGGGTCGGCGCCGGCGTTGGCCGCACCCACCGCGGCGAACAGGTCGGGGTCGTTCACCCCTGCCCAGTTCTGCGCCGACTCCGCCAGGAAGCTGCCGTTGAACGCCAGCGACGGGTCGAGCCGCGGTACGCCGATCTGAAGCGTGGCGAGGTCGAAGTCGTGGGCGAGCACCGAGTTGATCCACTTCTCGCGCTCGTAGGTCTGGATGTTCACCGTCACGCCGACCTCCTTGAGCTGGGCCTGTACCAGCTGGGCGATCGTGTTGTCCGGCTCCCGGTTGATCACGCTGACGGTGACGGTGAGGCTGCTCCGGCCGGCCTCGGCCAGCAGCGAGCGGGCCTTCGCCGCGTCGGTCGCGGTCGGCTTGACCGCGTCGTCGTAGCAGATCTCGGTCTTGGTGCAGAGCGTCGCCGGGACGCTGCCCTGCCCGTTGGTGATCGCCGAGGAGATCGCGTTCCGGTCGATCGCGTACGCGACGGCCTGGCGTACGCGCACGTCGTCGAAGGGCGCCCGGGTGGTGTTGAACGCCATCCACTTCTCCACGCCGCGCCCCTCAATGAGCTGGTACCCGTCGTCCGACGCGAGCGCCGCCGCCTGGCGGATCGGTACGGTGTCGATCAGCTGTACCCCGCCGGTCTTGAGGTCGGTCATCTTGACGTTCGCGTCCGGGATGACCCGGAACGTGATCGCGTCGAAGTACGGCAGCTGGCCGCCGTCGTCGGTCTTCTCCCAGTACGCCGGGTTGCGCTTGGCCTTGATGTCCGCGCCGTTGAGGAATCCGTCGAAGACGAACGGACCGGTGCCGACCGGGTCGCGCTGCAGCGCGTCGGCGCCCTTGGCGGCCGCGGTCGGGGAGACCATCATGCCCGCCTCGCCGGCGAGCCCGGCCAGGAAGGCGGCGGTGGGCTGCTTCAGCGTGACGGTGACCGTCTGGGGGTCGGTAGCGGTGACGGTGTCGATCGCCACGAGGTCGACCGCGCGGGGCGAGTTGTTCGCCGGGTCGGTGACCCGCTTCAGGTTGAACACGACCGCGTCCGCGTCGAACGGCGTGCCGTCGCCGAACGTCACCCCCTGCCGAAGCGTGAACGTGTACGTGCGGCCGTCGGCGGAGACGGTGTGCCGGCTGGCCAGCACGTCGGCGACCTTGCCGCCTGGCTCGATCCGCACCAGCGTCTGGTAGAAGGCGTTGAAAACATTGCGGTCGAGGTCGGGCGCGTTTCCGAAGAGCGGGTCGAGGCTCTTCGGCGCGACCTGCAGCCCGACGGTGAGCGTGCCGCCGCGCACCGGCGCGCCGCCGCCGGCGTGCCCGCCGCTGTCCGATGTGGACGAGCAGGCGCCGGCAAGCATGACGAAGGCCGTCAGGCCGAGCGCGAGCGCGCGCCGGCCGCGGCGAAACGGACGGTTCATATCGTCTCCTATGGACGGACGGATGGAGCGGAGGACTCCGCGACAGGCGCGGCGCCGGGGCGTGCGGGCGGGGAAAACAGCCGGCCCCACCTGCGCCGCCGCCGGACGACGGCACCGATGCGTACGTTGAGAGCGTCGTTGAGCCCGTCCCCCACGGCGTTGAGGCTGAACACCGCCAGGAAGATGGCCAGGCCGGGGAAGAAGCTGGGCCACCAGGCCTCGGTGATGTACTGCGAGCCGGTGGCGACCATCCCGCCCCAGGTCGGGGTCGGCGGCTGGGCGCCCAGGCCCAGGTACGACAGGGCGGACTCGGTGATGATGCCGACCGAGGCGCGCAGCGAGCCGTACACCAGCATGGTGCCGGCGATGCTGCGGGACACGTGGTTGACCAGGATGCTGAACGTCGAGCTGCCCGCCGCCCGGGCCGCCTCGATGAACTCCCGGTGCCGCAGCGCCAGCACCTCGCCGCGGGCCAGGCGGGCGAAGCCGGGGATGTTGACCACGGCGATGGCGATCGCCGCGTTGCGGATGTTCGGCCCTAGGGCGGCCACGATGGCCAGCGCCAGCACCAAAATCGGGAACGCCAGCAGCGCGTCGGCGATCCGCATGACGAGCGCGTCGAACCAGCCGCCGAGGTATCCACTGAGGACACCGACAGCCGCGCCGACCAACAGGGCGACGGTCAGGGCGGCACCGACGACGAGCAGCGAGACGCGGGCGCCGTACAGGGAGCGGCTGAGGATGTCGCGGCCGAGCTCGTCGGTGCCGAACAGGTGCGCACCGCTCGGCGGCTTGAGCACCTGGCCGACGTCGACCGCGTCCGGGCTGTACGGCGCGATCAGCGGAGCGAAGACGGCGACCACGACCAGCAGCGCGAGCACCACGGCCCCGGCGACCGCGAGCGGTGCGCTGCCGAACCGGCGCCCGATCAGCCGCAGATAGCTGTCCGCCCCGGTGGACCCGCGGCCGCTCACAGTGCCTCCTGGTTCGCTTGCTCGTGCGGCGCTGAAGGCGACGTCTTCCTCCGCCGGCCCGAAATCCCGACTTCGTCGGCGGGCCGGCTCCGTCCAGACGCCGCCGCGCCAACTCGCGCGCTCACAGCTGCACCCGCGGATCGAGGGCGGCGTAGAGCACGTCGGTCACCACGTTCACCGCCAGGACGGCGAGCACGATGACCAGGACGGCGCCCTGGATCACCGGGTAGTCCCGGGAAAAGATGCCGTTGACCAGCATGCGGCCCAGCCCGGGCAGGCCGAACACGGTCTCGGTGATGACGGCGCCGCCGAGCAGCGCGCCCGCCTGTAGGCCCACGACGGTGACGACCGGCATCAGGGCGTTGCGCAGCCCATGGCGCACCACCACCCGGCCGCGGCTCAGCCCTTTGGCTGTCGCGGTACGCATGTAGTCCTCCGACATCACGTTGAGCAGCGCGGCTCGGGTCTGCCGCAGTACCAGGGCGAGCAGGCCGACCGCGACAGTGAGCGTGGGCAGCACCATGTGGGTCAGGTTGTCGACCGGGTCGGTCGTGAACGCCGTGTAGCCGCTGGCTGGGAACCAGGGCAGCCCCAGTGACAGGCCGAGAACCAGCAGCAAGCCGAGCCAGAACCAGGGCATCGAGACGCCGACCAGGGCGAGCCCGCTGACCGCGGTGTCGATCCAGCCGGCACGGCGGGTCGCGGTCAGCGCACCGGCCGGGAGCCCGATCAGCAGGGCGACGAGGATGGCGAGCAGGGCCAGCTCCGCGGTCACCGGCACCGCGATGGCCAGCATCTCCCGCACGCTCTGCCCGCTGGTCAGCGACGTGCCCAGGTCGCCGCGGAGAAGCCGGCCGCACCAGCTGACGTACCGGACGAAGACGTTGTCGTCGAGGCCGAGCTGCTCGCGGATCCGGTCAACCTGCTCCTGCGAGGCGCCCTCCCCCGCCACTGAACGGGCGGCGTCGCCGGGGAGCAGGCTCGTCACGGCGAACACGACGAAGCTCATGATCACGACGACCGGCACGGTCTGGAGGAGGCGGCGACCCACGAACCTCAGCACGGTGGCCACCCCGTGCCCTGCTGCCGATCCATCGTGTCCCCTCCCACGAAGCGTGTTGTTGTGTTTAACGCAACGCTGTTGTGCAGGTTACAGCGAACATCGCAGGTGATCGGGCTGTCAAGCCCCTGTTGCGATCTTGTAACGCGGGGACGCCGAACACGGCTCCGCCGCCCCCGCGGGCGAGCGCCGGGCATGGCTCCGCCGCCCCTACGAGCGGGTGCCGCAGGGTCGTGTGTGACGCGCGGGTCAGGCCGCGCCAAGCTCCGCCGAGATCGCCGCCGCCGCCTCGCGCACGAGATCGCCCGCCCAGCTCAGGTCGCCGTTCATCCGGTACGCCGGGCCGGAGACGCTCACCGCGCCGACCGGGCGGCCGCCGGCTTCGGTGATGGCCGCGCCGACGCGGCTCACCTCGTCTTGCCGGCTGACCGTGGCCCAGCCGCGCGCGACAGCGAACTCGACCGCCTCGGCGAGCCGGTCCAGGTCGTACACCAGGTGGTCGTGGCTGGCGTCGAGGCGGCTCTCGGCCAGGACCTGAGCGTGCGACGACTCGGGGAACGCCGCGAGGATGGCCCGCCCCATGGCGGTGACGTGCAGCGGCAGCACGTTGCCGACGGCCGAGCGCACCCGGACGGCCCGGTCGGGCTCCAGGTGGTCGATGTAGACCACGGTCGCACCGTCGAGCACCGCCAGGTGGACGGTCTCCCGGCTCCGCTCGCGGAGCCGCTCCAGGTGCGGACGCGCCGCGGAGCGCAGGTCGAGCCGACCGATGAAGCCCTGCGAGAGGTTGAGCAGCTTGCCCGTGAGGACGTACCGTCGGTCGCCGGTGCGCTGCCGCACGTAGCCCCGGTCGCGGAGCGCGGCGACCAGCCGCCAGGCGGTGCCCTTGTCAAGGCCGCTGCCGCTGGCCAGCTCGGTGATGCTGACGCCGTCCGGCTCGCCGGCGATCAGCTCAAGCAGCGTCAGTCCGCGCGCAAGGGTCCGCACCGGGCTCGCGCCGGTCTCGGGCTCGACCTCGCTGTCGCGTACCGCCATGAATGACCGCCAATCCTCAGAGTGGATGTGTAAGTTGCACCCTACACAACCACCGCTTGTCCTGTGATACGCGATGGACTTATGCTGCGGCGGTCGGCTCCAGGATCGACGAAAGGCGCACCAGATGCCATACCCGTTCGCGGGCTCGCTGGCCGGCAAGGTCGTTGTCGTTACCGGCGCGGCGAGCGGCATCGGCGCCGCGGTCGCCGCCGCCGGTGCCGAAAGCGGCGCCCGGGTAATCGGCGTGGACACTCGCGCCCACCCGCTCGTGAGCGTCGTCGGCGACATCACCGATCGCGCCACCGTCGACCAGCTGACCAGCCACGTCGCGGGCGGTCCCGGCCGGGTCGACTACTTCGTCAGCAACGCGGGCATCGACCCGCGGGCCGCCCTCGGCGACCTCGACCACGCACTGTGGAGCCGGGTCATGGACGTCAACGTCTGGGCCGGCGTCGAGATCCTACGGGCGCTGCTGCCGTACCTCGGCCCCGGAGCGTCCGTCGTCACCGTCTCCTCGATCCGGGCCCGGCTGGGCTTCACCGGCGACGCCGCGTACCACGCGTCCAAGGGGGCGATCGAGTCGCTCACCCGAGCCCTCGCCGTCGAACTCGCCCCACTCGAGATACGGGTCAACGCCGTCGCGCCCGGCGCCATCCGCACCAGCATGAACGCGGCCAGCCTCGACATGCCCGAGGTCGCCGGCCGACTCGCCGACCGCATCCCGCAGCGCCGCGTGGGGCAGCCAGAGGAGGTGGCCGCCGCGATCCTCTTCCTGGCAAGCGACGCTGCCAGCTACATCACCGGCACCGTCCTCCCCGTCGACGGTGGGTACCTCATCCAGGGGTGACCGGTCATCTCACGTGTTCGGGCCTGCGTCATGCCAGCCCTGAGGGGTGGGTGCCGCAAGGCGGTCTTCCTGGATATGCAAAACCACTCGACGTCCAGCCGCAGGCGCACCTGCGGCAGTACCGACTCACACACGACGATGGCCGCAGGTTCCGCGTCCACGGCGCGACCACGGTCCCCGAAGCAGGCTAGCGCGGGGCCATGCGTACCGCGCCGTCCAAGCGGACGACGCCGCCGTTGCTTGTCCACGCCCGGCGCGCTCGTGAGGGCGGTGATCTGGTCGACGTAGGTGTTCAGGACGCGGTCCAGGGCAGGGTCGCGGACGGCGTCGTCGAGCACACCCTGGCCGTACTCGGCGCGTATCTCGTCGATGGTCTGCATCGGGCGGCCGTCCGCCCGGGTGAGCCCCGCCTTGCCCCGCCGGATCCTGCGGGCGGCCAACAGCAGAGCGAGCCGGCCTAGTCGGCCCTGCCGGGCTCCGATGTGGTTGTCCCAGTGCACCGCTACGAACCCCACCATCCCAGCGACACCCAACAGTCGCCGGTGTCGATCAGCGTGACGCCGGCCGCCAGCGCGGCATGCACAGCGCCGATGCTCTCCGCGCGGTCGGCCGCGCCGTAGACACCGGACATGCCCATCGCGCCCAGGCCCAACCCGGAAACGGCTAGGCCGGTCTTGCCCAGGGTTCGCGTCTGCATCGAGTTCTCCCTCGTGGTCGGTCTGTGACCCACCTTGCGCTCGCGCAGTCCCGAGAACACGATCCCGCGCCAATACACCGAATCCCACCCGATCAGGTGCAGGGCCGGTCGGCGCAGTCCGGACAGCAGCGCCCCGACCGCATAGACCAAGGCGAGCGCGCTGGTGAACCCGGCGATGAGGCGCAACCCCTGACCAGACCGTGACGTCTCGCGTGAGCGGCATCAGCGCGAGAGAAGCAGCCACGCCGACTCCGTTGCTGGCGGCCAGCGCTGCGGCTCCCTGGAGCGCTATGACCCAAGGGGGGGCGGGTCCAAGGAGTCGGCGTTCGGCCGAAGCGCGTTCGAGGGGTGAGAGTCACGAAAGGGTCCTTTCTGAAAGTCGCTGGCACGGTGCGGCCAGATCGGGCGGCGGCATCTTCGGCGCTCGGTATCGCCACGGAGACCTTTCGCGGTCCATGGGTGGCCTCAGCAGGGTGGAAGTTGGACATCGGTGGATCGCCCGAGGAGAGCCAAGGTGGCGAGGTCGTCATCACCTGTTCGGTGTGCCAGCCCTACTCCGACGCCGACGCGATCGGCACGTACCGGGCCGACCTCGTGAAGCGGTTCAACGAGGCCAACGCCGGACGCTACCAGGTGAAGGCCATACCCAACATCGACGAGAACACCCCCGAGGGGGTACAGCAGCTCTCCCGCCTGGCCCTCGTCGACGACCTGCCCGACCTGTTCTTCCTCGGCGAACTCCATCTGGTCCCGCTGGACGAGTCGGCCGGGCTCATGGACTTCCGTCCACGGTTCGAGGCCGACACGACGTTCCGGGACACGTTCTTCCCCGAGATGCTGCGGTCTCCGCGCGGGCTCGACCGGTTGCTGGCGGTCCCCGACGGCCGCAACGTGCTGGGCGTCTTCTGGAACGAACAGATCCTGGCCGAGGCCGGAGTCGCGCGGCCACCGACCTCGTACCCGGAGCTGTTGCAGGCGGCCGCGGCCATCCGCGCCGCCGGCAAGATCCCGCTGGCCATGGACGGCCTGTTCGTGACGCTCAACTGGCTCGCGCACCTGATCGGCACGCAGCCCGGCGGAGCCGACTACCTCGGCTCCGGCGACCTGCTCGCAGGCGGGCTGGAGAACAACCCGCTCTGGGTCACGGCCGTCGAGCGGCTCAAGGAGCTGCACACCAGTGGCTTCGTCAACGAGGACGCGTTCACCGGCCAGTTCGACCGGGCCTCCCAGCCGTTCCTGTCCGGCGACGCCGCCGCGATGGCGAACGGACCCTGGTACGCGCCGGTCATCTCGTCCGAGACCGCGGAGCCAGGCCTCGCCGAGGCGGTGACGTACGGGCCCGCCCCGGGCAACGGCGTCGCCATCTCCGGCCGGGGGAGCGGCTGGGCGAGCGGCGCCCGGGAGGCGGCGAAGCAGGACGCGGTCTGGGCGTTCGTCAAGTTCGCGTACGCCTGGCCGGAGCAGGTGATCCGGTCGACCGCGACGGCCGCGTTCCCGCCCGTGCGCGGCGAGTTCGACACGGCCGACCGGGAGAAGCTCAACCCGCTCGCGCTCGAGCTCCACGAGGCGTCAGAGGCGGTCGCCAACGTCTACCCGCTGCTCGACAGCATGCCGCAGAGCATGTGGGACGAGTGGGACAACTACTGGCCGGCGTACGTGCAGGGGTCGATGGACACCAGGACGTTCCTCGCCCACTTCAACAAGTGAGCCCGCGCCAACCAATGAACCCGCTTCCACAGACGAGGCCGCGCCGGCGAATCCCGCGCCGACCGATGAGGACGGGCAACCGGCTCGCGGTCGCGCTCTCGGTGGCGCCCGGCGTGGCCCTGTTCGCCACGTTCTACGTGGTCGCCATCGGCCTGCTCGTCGGGACCGCCTTTACCGACTGGTCGGTGCGCGACACGCGGTTCGTCGGCCTGGACAACTTCGCGCAGATCGCACAGGACCCTCGGTTCTGGATCGCCGTCCGCAACACCCTACGCCGACGTCTTCACCGGCGACCCGCGCTGGCAGCAGCTGGCCACACCAGACGGCGCCACCTTCGCCTGGGACGACTCGTCCACGTACCTGCGCCGACCGCCCTACATCGAAGCGCTGGCCGCCGAACCGCCACCGCTGGCCGACATCAGCGGCGCGCGGGTCCTGGTCAAGCTCGGCGACTCGGTCACCACCGACCACATCTCGCCCGCCGGCGCCATCCCGCCGCACACGCCCGCCGGACGGCATCTGCTCGGCCTGGGCGTGCCCCGCGCGGATCTGAACACGTACGCCTCCCGCCGCGGCAACCACGAGGTCATGATGCGCGGCACCTTCGCGAACGTGCGACTGCGCAACCAGCTCGCCCCGGACACCGAAGGCGGATTCACCATCCACGATGGACGGGTCACACCGGTCTACGACGCGGCGATGGCGTGCCGGGCCGCAGGCGTACCACTGCTCGTGCTGGCCGGCAAGGACTACGGCGCGGGCTCCTCGCGTGACTGGGCGGCCAAGGGCCCGGCCCTGCTCGGCGTCCGCGCCGTCCTCGCCGAGTCGTTCGAACGCATCCACCGCTCGAACCTCGTCGGCATGGGCATCCTGCCCCTGCAGTTCCTGCCCGGCGACAGCGCCGAGTCGCTCGGCCTCAGCGGACACGAGACCTTCACGGTCACCGGGCTGACCGGCGCCGTCCCCGGCATGGTCACCGTCCACGCCGGACACGCGACGTTCCGGGCCACGGCACGCCTCGACACGCCACGCGAGGCCGACTACTACCGGCACGGCGGAATCATGCCGTACGTCGTACGCAACACCCTCCACACCCGCTAGGTAGTCCACACGTGGTACCGACCACCATCCGGCCGCCTGAATCAGTGACTGGCAGACCTGGATGACGACGACGTCGATCCGGGTGACCGTCTTGTCGTCGCCGAGGATAAGGCAGAACTCCAGCTTGCCGTTGTCGGCCTGGATGGTCTCGGCGTCGACGATCGTGTTGCCGGCCTAAGCGCCTGGCCAGAGGTTTTGTCTCTAACCCGCCAAAGTCAAGGTGGGTCCACATAGGAAAGACCTCGTCGGGGTTTGATCGAGTTACCACACAAGATCCCCGACGAGGTCACCGCCAGTATGCGCCCCGCGCACGTGTACGCCAACCCAACCGACGACCGGCCCCGCCCCTGGCCGGCCCCGGCTGGGGCAGCCCACGCATCGGCCAGCGCATCCGGACCCGGGTACGGCGCTTTCCGGAGGGCAAGCCTCTGCCTGGCGCGCTGGAGTCAGCCGAGGGTGACCTCGGTCCAGTCGAGGCCGTCGAGGTTGACCACTATCGCCTCCTGGGTGGTGCGGGCGATCACGACGACGGCCTCGGTGTCGGGGTCGGGGTTCTCCTCGCGATGCGGTACGTACGGTGGCACGAACACGTAGTCGCCCGGCCCGGTCTGGATGCGGGTCTCCACCGGCTCGTCGCCCTCCACGTCAAGGAAGACGAAGGCGGGCGTGCCCGATACCACGAAGATGGCGGTCTCGGAGGCGCCGTGATGGTGGTTGCCGGAGCTGGTGGCGCCCGGCACGTGGGTCTGGCCCATCCAGAGGTGGCGGGCACCGACGGTCTTGCCGCTGATCGCCTCCCGCCGCTTCATCCCCGAGGTCTGCGAGGTCTGGTCGACGAGCCCGGACGGCGCGACCCGGTGCAGCCGCCGGTGAAACGGGTCGATGTCCGCCGGCAGGACGACCCCGCTGGGGGTACGGAATGCGGGAACGTGCAGTGGAGGCATCAGGCGGCTCCTAGCAGGCGGGTCAACGAGGCGGCGGCGCCGGACGCGAGATCGGCGGGGAGGCCCCGGCGCGGGGTCACGGACAGCGGCAGCGGCTTGGCGGAGGGGAGGTCGTCGCGGGCGATCAGGCCCTCGGGGCTCTTGCCGAGCGTGGCCATCAGGGCGATGCCGAGGCCGGCGCGCACGGCCGCCTGCACGCCCGCGAGGTGCGCGGCCTCGCAACCCACCTCGGCCGGCACGCCGTGCTCGGCGAGGGTCTCCAGGGCCAGGGTGCGTAGCGCGCAGGGCGCGTCGAACGCCACGAGCGGGAGGGGCTCGCCGTGCTCGGGCGGCGTCCAGTGGGGCGCCGAGTACCAGGTCAGCTCCAGCTCGCCGACGGTGCGCGCGTCGGGCTCCTCGGGCGGGCCGAGCAGCAGCGCGAGGTCGATGCGGCCGTCGGCCAGCCGGGCACGCAGCTGAGCGCCACGGTCGATCCGGAACCGGACCCGGCAGTGCGCGAACGTGTCGCTGAGCGAGGCGGCCAGCTCGGGCAGCAGCTGGGCGGCGGCGTGCTCGGTCGACCCGATGACCAGCGTGCGGCCCGGCTCGACGCCGAACTCGCGCAGGGTCTCGTCGTGCAGGCCGAGGATCCGCCGTGCGTGGCCCAGGAGTGCCTCGCCGTCGGCGGTGAACCGGGAGCCGCGCCCCTGCCGCTCGACGAGCGTGCGGCCCAGCGCCTCCTCCAGCCGGCGCACATGCTGGCTCACCGCCCCCTGGGTCAGGTGCAGGGAGGTGGCCGCGCGCTGGAAACCGCCGCAGTCCGCGACGGCCACGAAGCTCCGGAGCGGAACGATGCCGAGATTCCTGGTCATGCCTATCAGTTTACTAGGAAATCCATCACCTGTGGTAATGGATGCTCATCACGATCTTTCGTTGGACGCCGCGCGGGACGGCCACACATACTCGGGTACATGAGCCAGCGCCCCGCAGCGACGCTAACCAGCCGCCGCTGGCTCGACCAAGGCCGCATCGCCGCGACCCTCTGTCGCTGACGGCTTCCGCCTCGTTCCCCGCCTGAGCGCGGGACTCTTGCGTACCCTCGTCGATCACGAAGGGCGGCGTTGCCGTGACCAACCGTAGACAACTCAAGCTGGGCGCCGTCCTCCTCGGGGTGGGCGGGCCCGGCCAGCACAACACCTGGCTCGACCCGGAGATACCCGGCGACGCGAGCGTGGACATCCGCTGGTACATCGCCCGCGCCCAGGAGGCCGAGGCCGCGAAGTTCGACCACGTCTTCATCGTGGACAGCCAGTTCATTACGCCGAACTCGCCGAATCACTACCTCAACCGGCTCGAGCCGCTGACGCTGCTCTCCGCCGTCGCCGTGCACACCACGCACATCGGGCTGGTCGGCACGCTCACCACGTCGTACAACGACCCGTTCAACGTGGCCCGTCGCCTGGCCTCGCTGGACCTGATCAGCGGCGGCCGCGCCGGCTGGAACGTCGTGGCCACCGGCGACGGCGGGACGGCGGGCAACTACGGCCGGGCCGAGCATTACGACTACGCCACCCGGTACGGCCGCGCGCTGGAGCACGTGCTGGTCGTGCAGGGGCTGTGGGACTCCTACGAGGACGACGCCTTCCCGCGCGACAAGGAGCGCGGTGTCTTCTTCGATCCCTCCAAGCAGCACCCGCTCAACCACGTCGGCGAGCACTTCTCCGTCGTCGGGCCGCTCAACATCCAGCGCTCACCGCAGGGGCGGCCGGTCATCTTCCAGGCCGGCGACTCCGACGAGGGGCGCGACCTTGGCGCGAGCATCGCCGAGGCGATCTTCACGCACGCGCAGACGATCGAGCAGGGCCAGGCGTTCGCGAACGACATCCGGGCCCGCGCGGCGGCCAAGGGGCGCGACCCGGAGAACGTGCTCATCGTTCCCGGGATCAGCCTGGTCATCGCGGACACCGACGCGAAGGCGCGGGACAAGGAGCGCGCGCTGCGCGGCAGCAAGGACTTCGACCGAGCGCTGCGAGAGCTCGGCCGCCCGTTCGGGTGGCACGACTTCACCCGGTACGACCTCGACGCGCCGTTCCCGGACGTCGGCGACGCCGGCGACCGCAGCTTCCGCACCCAGGCCGAGCGGATAAAGAAGCTGGCCCGCGACAACGGGTACACGCTGCGCCAGGTGGTCCAGCACACGCTCGACTCGTGGCGGTCGCCGTTCGTCGGCTCGCCGCTCACGGTGGCGAACGAGATCCAGCGGTGGTTCGAGGCCGGCGCGTTCGACGGCGTCAACGTCACCGTCAACGCGCCCAGCGAGTTCGCCCGCTTCACCGACGGCGTGCTGCCGATCCTGCGCGAGCGCGGGGTGGTGCGCCGCGAGTACGAGGCATCCACCCTCCGCGGCAACCTCGGCCTGCCCGTCCCGGAGAACGCGCACACCGCCAAGCGCCTGATCGGAGCGTCCCGATGAGACAGAAAGCGTTGGCCGTCCTCGCCGCCGCCGTTCTCGGACTTTCCGCCTGCGCGGGTGACGGTGGTGCCGGTGCCGCCGGCGAGTCCACCCTGCGGTGGGCGGTCACGCTGCCCGCGCACTGGGACCCGGTGGTCAGCGGCAGCGGCGCGCAGTTCCGCATCCTCTCGCTCGCGTACGCGTCGCTCACCGAGATCGACGAGCACGGCAAGGCGGTGCCGAACCTCGCGCAGAGCTGGGACTACAACGACAAGGGCGACCAGGTGACGTTCCACCTGCGGCCGGGCCTGAGGTTTTCGGACGGCGAACCGCTGAACGCCGCCGCCGTCAAGGCCTACCTGGAACGGGCCAAGACGCAGGAGAACTCCGCCCTCGACGGCGACCTCACTTCGATCGAGTCGGTGACCGCGCAGGGCGACCTCGATGTGGTCATCCAGCTGACCCAGGTGGACCACCAGATCCCGCTGCTGCTCGGCGAGCGGGTCGCGCAGATCACCAGCCCGAAGGCGGCCCAGGACCCGGCCAAGCTGGACCAGTCGCCGGTCGGCGCCGGCCCGTTCGTCGTCACCGAGCTCGTGCCCGGCTCGCACGTCTACCTCAGGAAGAACCCGGACTACTGGGACGCCGCGAACATCCACATCGACCGGGTCGAGCTCCAGACCGCGCCGGACGCGGCCACCGTCGTCTCCGGCCTCAAGACCGGCGTGTACGACTTCGCGAACCTCACCGCCAGCCAGGTCAAGGCGGCCGAGGCGGCCGGGCTCGACGTGGTGTTCCAGCCCGGCTTCAACGCCTCGAACATCAGCATCAACGTCAACAAGGCGCCGTTCACCAACCCCAAGGTGGTCGACGCCGTGCGCTACGCGACGAACCGCCAGGAGTTCGTCGACAAGGTCACCTTCGGGTACGGGAAGGCGACCGACCAGCCGTTCCCGCCCGAGTACCTCGCCTACGACCAGCGGTCCGCCAACAGGTACCCGTACGACCCGGAGAAGGCCAGGTCGCTGCTCGCCGAGGCCGGGTACGCGCCCGGTCAGCTCAAGCTCGACCTGGTCATCGCCGGGCAGACGTACGCGACCGCCTCGGAGATCGTCCAGTCGCAGCTGAACGCGGTCGGCTTCGACATCACCATCAAGGTGGACCCGAACTGGGAGAAGCCGTTCTTCGCCAAGGACCTGGCGCTGTCGCTGTACGGTACGACCGGGCGCGAGTCGCCCGTGCAGACGCTGACCGCCCATTTCGGACCGAACGGCCCGCTCAACCTCAGCACGCCGTACCAGCCGGAGGGTTTCGAGAAGGCGGTCTCGCTGGCCCGCGGCACGCCGCTGGACTCGCCGGACTATGCGAAGAACCTGCAGGCCGCCACCCGCGCCGGGCTGGAGAGCCGGGCGCTGGTGTTCACGTACTCGCAGCCGAACATCTTCGTGAAGAGCAGGAAAGTCTCCGCGATAACTCCGATCCCAGGCCAGATCCACTGGACCGGCCTGAAGGTCGAGCCGTGAGAAAGGCGCTCTCCATCCTCGCCCGCTCGGTCGCGATCTTCGTACCGGTCTTCCTGGTCGCCACGTTCGTGACGTTCGCGCTACGGGCGCTGAGCGGGCTGAGCCCGGCGAGCCTGCAGCTGGGCGAGTCGGCCACGCCGGAGGCGATCGCGCAGATCGAGCACCAGTGGGGGCTGGACCGACCGTTCCTGACCCAGTACTTCGACTGGTTCGGCGACATGCTCTCCGGCGACCTGGGCAAGAGCTGGTACAACGGTGCGGACATCTCCCGGCTGCTGGTAGAGGGTGCGGCCATTAGCCTCTCGGTGGCCGGGCTGGCGCTGGTGATCGGCGTGGTGTTCGGGTTCGGCTTCGGTGTCCTCGCGGCGCTGCGCCGGACCACCTGGGTGGACCGCGCCATCACGGGGTTCACGACGTTCATCTCGGTCATGCCGTCGTTCGTCGTCGGCATCGTGCTCGTCGGCGTCTTCGCGGTCGGGCTCGGGTGGTTCCCCTCCGCCGGGTACGCACCGGCGGACCGGGGGGTCGGCGTGTGGCTCGCGCACATCACGCTGCCGGCGATCGCGCTCAGCTTCGACACCGTCTCCGACGTGGCCCGGCAGCTACGGGCCGGGCTCGTCGCCGCGTACCGGGAGAACTACGTGACCGGCGCGGTCGTGCGCGGCCTCAGCCCGCGCCGGGTCTTCTTCCGGCACGTGCTGCGCAACGGCGTCGGGCCGGCGCTGGCCGTCCTCGGCCTCAAGTTTCCCAACCTGCTCGGTGGCGCCGTCGTCACCGAGGCGATATTCGGGATGCCGGGCTTCGGGCAGTTCGCGGCGAACTCGGCACAGCGCGGCGACGTACCCGCCGTGCAGGGCGTGCTGGTCGTCTCGATCGTGCTGGTCGTGGTATTCAACCTGCTGGTCAACCTCGTCCTCGCCCGGGTGGCGCCAGCGTCCGCGAGAGGAGTGTGACGTGATCCGCCGCGTACTGAGGCTCACCAGCGGCCGCATCGCCATCGGCATCCTCGGCTTCATCGCGTTCCTGGCGGTCTTCGGCCCGATCCTGGCGCCGCAGGACCCGCTCGAAGGCACCACCGACATCCTCGCCAACCCGTCGAGCGCGCACCTGCTCGGCACCGACTACCTCGGCCGCGACGTGCTCAGCCGGCTGCTCGACGGCTCCCGGGTGAGCGTACTGGGCGCCGTGCAGGTGGCGCTCATCGCGCTCGTCGTCGGCGTGGTGCCGGGCATCCTGTCCGTCTACTTCGGACGTGCCTTCGAGTGGGTGACACTGCGGCTGGCGGACACGCTCGTCGCGCTGCCGTTCCTCGTCTTCGCCGTCGCGGTCACCGCTCTGCTCGGCAACGGCATCCCGCAGGCGATGTTCGTGGTCGGCATCATGGTCTCCCCGCTGTTCTACCGGGTGGCCCGGGCCGCCACGCTGTCGGTGGCCCGCTCCCAGTACGTCGAGGCGGCGATCGTCGCCGGCGCCTCAGTCGGCTGGGTGGTGCGCAAGCACGTGTGGGTCAAGGTGCTCCCACCCATCGCGGTGGCGCTGGCCAACACCACCGGCGTCGGCTTCGTCATCGTGTCCAGCCTGACCTTCCTCGGCATCGGCGTGCAGCCACCGGCGCCCACCTGGGGCGGCGTGCTCGCCTCCGAGCTGGGCTACCTGAGCTTCCAGCCGTGGGCGCCGCTGGCGCCGACCGCGCTCATCATGGCCACGGTCTGGGCCTGCAACCTGCTCGCCGACGCCATCCGCGACGTCACCGGCCAGGCCGGGCGGGCACTGCTCAACACGAGGAAGGTGGCCGATGGCTCTGCTGTCACTGCGTGACGTACGGATCCACGACGGCGTCGGCCGGCGGGATCTCGTGCACGGCGTCTCGTTCGCGCTGACGCCCGGAAAGGCGGTCGGCATCGTGGGGGAGTCCGGCAGCGGCAAGACCCTCACCTGCCAGGCGGTGCTGGGCATCCTGCCGGAGCACTTCGCGGTCTCCGGCGGCCAGATCGAGATCGAGGGCCGCGACGTCTCCACGCTCACCCAGAAGGAGTGGACCGCGGTGCGTGGCACCACGATCGGCGCTGTGTTCCAGGACCCGGCCTCGTACCTCAACCCGTCGCTCAAGGTCGGCACGCAGGTCGCCGAGGTCGTGCGAGTCAAGAAGGGACTCGGCCGGCGGGACGCCAGACAGCGGGCGATCGAGCTGCTCGGCGCGGTGCGGCTGCGTGACCCGGAGCGGGTCTACCGGCAGTATCCGCACGAGCTGTCCGGCGGCATGCTCCAGCGGGTCCTCATCGCCGCCGCGATCGCCGCCGACCCGAAGGTGCTCATCGCCGACGAGGCCACGACCGCCCTGGACGTGACCGTGCAGGCGGAGATCCTCGACCTGCTCGCCGACCTGCGCGAGCGGACCGGCCTGGCGCTCGTCGTGGTCTCGCACGACCTCGCCGTCGTCGCCCAGCTCTGCGACGAGGTCCTGGTGCTGCGGGCCGGCGAGACCGTCGAGCAGGGACCGGTGGAGCGGATCCTCTACGAGCCGCGGCACGAGTACACGAAGCTGCTCATCGCCGAGCACGAGCAGTACGGCCTGGACCGGTTCACGGAGGAGAAGGAGCTGGACCATGTCGCTTGAAGTGTCCAACCTGGACGTCCACTACGGACGCACCCACGCCCTGCGCGGCGCCTCACTCTCGGTCGCGGCCGGCGAGACCGTCGGCCTCATCGGCGAGACCGGGTCGGGCAAGTCCACACTGGCCCGAGCCGTCGTCGGCCTGGTCCGCCCCTCCGCCGGCCGGGTCACCGTCGCAGGCGAGGACGTGACCGGCTACCGCGGCCGGCGGTGGCGGGCCCTGCGCCGCCGCGGCCTCGTGCAGTACGTCTTCCAGGACCCGCTGCGCAGCCTCGACCCCGACCTCACCGTCGAGGAGTCCATCGTGGAGCCGCTGCTGATCCAGGGCCGGCCCCGGCGCGCGGCGGCCGAACGGGCCCGCGAGCTCGCCGCCCGGGTGCACCTCGACGAGGCGCTGCTGTCCCGGCTGCCCGGCGAGCTCTCCGGCGGCCAGCGCCAGCGCGTTACGGTCGCCCGCGCACTGATCACCGAGCCCCGGGTGGTCATCCTCGACGAGCCGGTGAGCGCGCTCGACGCGGCGACCCGGGTCCGCGCGCTGGAGTTCTTCAAACAGCTGCGCGCCTCCGGGACCGCGCTGCTGTTCATCTCGCACGACCTCGGCTCGGTCGCCGGGATCGCCGACCGCATCGCCGTGCTCTACCAGGGCGAAATCGTCGAGACCGGACCCGCCCGCACGATCGTCAACGCCGCGGAGCACCCGTACACCCGGCTGCTCGTCGGCTCCGCGCCGACCCTTCGCTCGGCCGCCGCCGACCGCGCCGAGCGCGAAGAGCTTCGCGCGTTGCTGCAGACCATCGGAGGACCAGCATGACCCGCCAGATCCGGCTCGCGCTGCGGGCGTACGGCGTCGGGGGACCCGGCCAGCACAGCCTGTGGAAGGACCCGCGCGTCCCGAAGAACGCCAGCATCGACATCGACTGGTACATCGCGCAGTCGAAAGCGGCCGAGCACGCGAAGTTCGACGCGCTGTTCATCGTGGACAGCCAGTTCATCGACGCCACCTACCCGCCGCACTACCTCAACCGGCTCGAACCGCTGACACTGCTGTCGGCCGTGGCGGTCCACACTCGACACATCGGGCTGGTCGGCACGCTCAGCTCGACGTACAACTCGCCGTTCAACGTGGCACGCCGCTTCGCCTCGCTCGACCACATCAGCCGCGGCCGCGCCGGCTGGAACGTGGTCACCAGCCTCGACTCCGGCACCTCCGGCAACTACGGCCTCGACGAGCACCTCGACTACGCCACCCGGTACGGCCGGGCACTGGAGCACGTGACCGTCGTACGTGGACTGTGGGACTCCTATGAGGACGACGCGTTTCCTGCCGACGTGGAGCGGGACGTCTTCCTCGACCCGGCCAAGCTGCACCCGCTCAACCACGTGGGCGAGCACTTCCGGGTCGCCGGGCCGCTCAACATCTCCCGCTCGCCGCAGGGCCAGCCGGTGATCTTCCAGGCCGGCGTCTCCGAGGAGGGGCGCAACCTGGCGGCACACGTCGCCGAGGGCATCTACGCGCCGGGCGGGTCGCTGCGATCGGCGCGCGACTACTACGCCGACATCAAACGCCGCACCGCCGCGATCGGCCGCGACCCCGAGCACGTCCTCATCTTCCTCGGCGCCCAGCCGGTGGTCGCCGGCACCGACGCCGAGGCGCACCGCCTGTCCCGCGAGATCTTCGACGCGGACAACGACTTCCCGCGCAAGCTCGCCCAGTTCGGCCGCTCCTTCGGCGCCTACGACTTCTCCCAGCACGACCTCGACGCGCCGTTCCCGGACGTGGCCGCGCTCGCCGAACGCAGCGGCCGCACCCGCGGCACCGAGATCGTCCGGCGGGCCCGCGAGGAGGGCTGGACGCTGCGCGAGACGGTCCTCGCGTTCACCGACTACCAGCCGTCCCCGTTCACCGGCGACCCACGCACGGTGGCGGACACCATCGCGAGCTGGTTCGCCGCCGGCGCGTTCGACGGCCTCAACCTGGGCTTCCGCACCCACGAGGACCTGGACCGGTTCGTCGCGGACGTGGTGCCGCTGCTCCAGGCGCGCGGGCTGTTCCGCACCGAGTACGAGGCGGACACGCTGCGCGGCAACCTCGGCCTGCCCGTACCGCGAAACCGCTGGACAATGGCGGAGGCACGGCGATGAGCCCCCACGACGTGGAGTTTCCGGTGGCCGCGCCGCCCGAGGAAGTCGCGGTGCTGGTCGTCGGCGGCGGACCGGTCGGCCTGTCCGCGGCGGTCGAGCTGGCCGGGCGGGGCGTGGACGTCGCCGTGGTCGACGCGGCGGTGCGGGCGACGCTGGTGCGGGCCGGCGCGATGGGCCACTCGCCCCGCGTCGTCGAGCACTTCCGCCGCTGGGGCGTGCTGCAGCGGGTGCGGGAGGCGTGGACGTTTCCACCGGAGTGGAACCATGGCATCCGCCTCGCCACCTCCCTGGTCGGGCACGACCTCGGTCCTCGGCCGCGGCGCGGCTTCGACGAGCTCGGCCCGCTCCGGCACTCGCTCCACCCGCCCATCCGCCGCCCGCAGACCGCGCTGCAGCAGGTCTTCCTGGACCACCTCGGCGAGCGCGGCGTTACCGTGGCCGGCGGGTGGCGGGTCGAGTCGTTGCGGGACACCGGCGACCGGGTCTTCACGACGGTGGTCTCGGGTGGCCAGACCCGGGTCATCCGCTCGGCCTACGTCATCGGCGCCGATGGCGGCGGCAGCACCGTTCGCCGGCTTACCGGCATCCCGCGCGAGGGCGGGTACGCGGAGGAGAAGATGTTCCGCCTCGTCGTGCGCACCGGCGACGTCTTCGAACGGACCGGTGCCGCGCCCAGCGGCACGAACATCGTCTTCAACCAGCGCGCGTCCGGCTTCCTCGCCGCGATCAGCCCGCGGGAGTGGCGGGTGTACGCCGGCCCGTACCCGCTGGACGCCGACCCGCGCGAAGACGAGTTCCTCGCCACCGCACGGGCCGCGTTCGGTTTCGACCTCGACCTCAAGCTTGCCTCCTCGACCACCTTCTACCAGGCGACGAGGATCGCGGCGACGTTTCGTAAAGGGCGCGTGCTGCTCGCCGGCGACGCCGCCCACGTGCGCACGCCGGGCGGCAACCTGGGCGAGGGCTTCGGCGATGTCGTCAACCTCGGCTGGAAGCTAGCCGCCGTCCTCAGCGGACACGGTGCGGACGCGCTGCTCGACTCGTACGACCAGGAACGGCGGCCGCACAACTGGCGGGTCGCCGACCACGCCCTCGACCGGGCCCGCCGGGCCCGGGAGCGGCTCGCCGAGATCCGCCGCGTCGGGGTGCCCGACGACGCCGACACCAGCGCCGAGGCGGAGGCCCGCCGCGAGGAGATCCGCCGGCTGCTGGCGGGGGAGCGGGGCGAGGCGCCGGGCGTGCTCTTCGACGAGCGCTACGACGCCTCGGACGCCATCTGGTACGAGGACGACCAGCTCACCAGCGAGCCGCCGTGGGATGCGGACCGGTACGAGGACGACCCGCGCCCAGGCCACCGTGCCCCCGACGGCTACGTCGACCCGTGGGGCGACACCCTCTACGACCGGGCCGGCAACGACCTCGCGCTCCTGGTACTCACCGGCGACCGCACGGTGGAACGCGCCTTCGCCTCCATCGCCGGCGAGCGAGGACTGCCGTTCACCGTCGTGCACCTGACCGACGAGGCGGCCCGCCGGGTGTACGGCGCCGGCAACGTTCTCGTCCGACCCGACCAGCACGTGGCCTGGCGCGGCACGGAGCTGCCGCCCGGCGGCGCCGCCGCGGCGGTGCTCGACCGCGTGCTCGGCCGCTCCGCGCCCACCCCCACCTCGACGGAAGGTGCCACCCATGACCTCGCACTACGGTGACTTTGCCGCGCCGGAAGGGCTCCGCGTCCGCGGCACCGTGCTGGTGGTCGCCGGCCGCGGCGAGACGCCGGCCAGCTACGGCCGGTTCGGCGCCCGCCTCGCCGCGGACGCCTACCGAGTACGCGTACTGCCCTTCGCGCCGTCCCACCTGGCCGAAAACCTCGCCGACGCGGTCGCCGGGATTCCCGACCTGGTACGCCCGCTGGCGCTGGCCGGTGCCGACGCCGCGGCCGCCGCGGTGGGCGCCCTCGTCGCCAAGCCCTGTCCCGGCGCCGCCTGGTGGCCCGACGCGGTGGTGCTGGCCGGCCTGCCGGGCTACGACGCACACCACACCGGCGGATGGGACGACGAGCTCGACGTCCGCACCCACTGCCCGGTGCACCGCGGCGTACTGACCGGCGACGTGTTCCTCCAACGTGGAGCTTTCGCCGAGACCGTGCCAGCGGCCCTGCTCGACGCCGCGTACGGCAGCACCGCCGAACAGCCGCATCTGCTGCTGGTCGGCGACGAGGACCCGCTGGTCAGCCGCGCCGACCTCGCCCGCCTGGTCAAGTCGCTGCCCGCGGTGCGACTCTCGGTCGTCCGTGGCGCGCACCACGACGTCCTCAACGACCTGCAGCACCGCTCGGTGGCCGCGGAAGTGGTGGCGTTCCTGGAAGCGCTGCGCGGCGGTACACCGATCACGCCGGTCGTCCACGTCGAGTCGAGCAGCTGGTGAGGGCCGTGAACGGGCTCGACGCGGACGCGTTCCGCACCCTGCTGCGCCGCCAGGCCGCCACCGTCACCGTGGTCACGGCGCCCGGCTCGCCGCCGGTCGGCTTCACCGCCACGTCGTTCACGTCGGTGTCGCTGCGTCCGCCGCTGGTCTCGTTCTGCCTGGACCGTGGCTCGTCCAGCTGGCCAACGCTGGAACGCGCCGGGCACGTGGGCGTACACCTGCTCGGCGAGGACCAGTACGAGGTGGCGAGGACGTTCGCGACGAGCGGCATCGACCGCTTCGCCGCGCACACCGGCTGGCGAGACGGCCCGCACGGCGTACCGCTGCTGGACTCAGCGGTCGCCTGGCTGCTGTGCCGCGTCACCGAACACGTGACGGCCGGCGACCACGCGATCGTGCTGGCCGAGCCGCTGCACGGCCAGCACACGCACAGCGCCGCCCCGCTGATCTACCACATGGGCCGGTACACGTCGTTGGCACCGCCCTCCGCAACGGTCGAGCGGCAGGCCGCGTGACCCGTGCAGCCTGGACGACGCCCGCTCGACGGTGCTGGCGCCGCTGTCGAATCCGGACCTGCGGATCGAGGTCGAGGCAATCGCCTACCTGGGTGCGTACCGTGGCCAGCTGCAGCTCGGCCGCGACGAGCCGCAGATGTTCGACCGCGCACGCCGCCGGCGACGCCGTAGCTGACGAATCCGGCCGCACGGTCGTTCCCTCGCGGTAGAGGTAGTCGATGGCGTTCTTCAGTACACCGGAGGTGGAGCGGTTGTACTCCGGGGTGACGAACACGTAGCCGTCGAACCGGTCGATCGTCCGCGACCAGCGGCGGTGTGGTCGCCCGTGTACCGTCCTGCGGAGGCCGGAATCGGCTCGTCCAGGTGCGGCAGTTTACGAGTTTGGCAAGGTATTGCGTTTCTGCCGAGTGCGGCGGGAGATCAGCATGAGTGCGGTGCCCGGCGCCGTGAGGAGGACGCCGGTCATGATCGTGTCGAGCAAGGGTTTGCCGGTGACGGGCAGCGCCCCGGGCGGACCGGGTGCGGGGGCGATCCGTGCGTTGGTGAATGTGCAGGTGATGTTGCCGTTCAGCGGGTCGGGCACGGTGAGTACACCGGTGGCGGCGTCCAGACGGCCTTGGTTGCAGGACATGGTGGTGGTGTATGCGCCGGTGTTGCCGGCGGTCTTGGCCTCGACCAGCTGGACCGTCTCGCCCGCGATCACCGCGATGACCACGGTCTCGGCCGAGGTGCCGGTACCGGTGTCGGGCACCTGAGCCACCGTGGAGCCGCTGCCACCCGGCACCGTACTGCTGCCGGTGGCGGTCAGGGTGGCGCTGTCACCGGCTGCCCCGTCTTGCCACGCCTTCGCCAGGGTCAGCTGTGCTGTGGCCTGTTGGGTGTTGGTGATGGTGCAGGTGATCGAGGCGCCGGCGATCGGGGTGATCGTGATGGAGCCGGTGAAGGTGGCGTTGACGGGCAGGTTGGGCTGCAGTGTCTCGAGGGTGGTTACCGCTCGTTCGCCGGGGGCGCGGACTGTGGCGTGTTGCCGTGTTGCCGGCTGACCCGGGACTTCGCGTCGTTCTGTCGGACCGGGTATCCGCGGGTGCGCGCCGAGCTGCGCGGAGGCTACCCCGTCACGCCCGGCCGGAGGGCCCAGCCGCGCACCCTGATCGGGTTTGAGTACGTCGTCGAGGAAGTCCAGGGACGCCTCGATCAAGCGGCCGCGTCCGGCGCACCCTGGAAGACGTGGCCGGCGCCCGGCACTGGGTAGAGATCGCAGCGTACGCCGTACGCGTGCAGCGCCGCGGCCAGGTGCTCGCTCTGGGAGTACGGGACACCCTGGTCGCCGCCCAGCGCCTGGGCGCCCGGGTCGTCCACCTTGCCGTGGAGCCCGTCGTTGCGGTGGGTCACGGTCTGGGCGACCGGCGCGTCGTGTGTGCGGAACGGGTCAGCGGCGGCGGGCTTTGAGTAGCAGGGCGATGCGGCGCGGACCCCGGTAGCCTCGGCGGTCACCGAGGATGGTCAGCGCTTCGCGGGCGAGACGGTGACGGCCGGCGCTGCTCGCGGGGTCATTGGCGATGGCGGCGAGTTGGTCGGCGGCCGAGCCGTTGGTGCTGATTTTGGCGAGCTGGTTGGCGGCCCAGCCGCTGACCAGGGGTTCGGAGGGGCGGGTGGCAGCCAGGCGAGCTGGATCGCGGCGTCGATCCGGTCGTAGGTGTTGGCGGTCTCGTCGGTGGCCATGGTGAGTAGGAGGTCAGCGCCCCGCGGGTTGTCCAGGCTGTGCAGCTCGCGAGCGGCGTACCGGCGGGTGACGGATGCGATGCGCGGATCGGCGACGGTTTCGGCGAGCCGGTCGCCGCCGCGCGGGTCACCCATGCGGCCGACCGCCGTCGCCGTCGTGTACTGCGGGCTCCACCAGCCGGGGCTGCGTGAGGTCTTGAGAGGCGTCTGGGCGGCCGTGTCGATCAGGCGGCGGTCGGTGACCACGCCGTCGGTCGTCAGCGTGGCGATGAACTTGCCACCGTCCGCGCCGCTGCGGCGGGCCACCTTGAGTAGCGCGCCGGTGAGGTCGGGCCGCCCCTGCCAGGCGGCGACGAGGAACGAGGCGAAGGACTCGTCGCGGGGTATGCGCCACCGGCTCGCCCGCCCTCCCCACGAGCTCGCCCACTCCCTCGCGCGCGCGTCCGGGTGCAGCCGCCAGTGGAACATGGCGCGGAACAGCTTGTCGCTGCGGCGGGGATCGGCGGCGAGGTGGGCCGCGGCGAGGAACTCGCCGACAGTCTGGTGGAAGAACGCGAAGTCGTCGCCGTGCTGCACCATCAGCCCGCCGCGCCGTAGCAGGTCCGCTATGGACGATCGCCAAATCCCATCGGGTACGTGCGCCGGGCGCAGCTGGCCGGTCCAGCGCGCCAGCAGGTCGATCGCCGGTGTGGTGTCGTCGGCGTGCCGGGCCGCCGCCAGGCGCCCGAGCAGCCCGTCGAACCAATCGGCGAGATGGGCGGCGGCGTCGACGGCGGAGTGGCCGTACCGTTCGAATCCCTTCTCCAGCTGGGGTGGATGCCGCCGTCGGCGGCGAACCGGCGCTCCCGAAGGAGGTCTACAAAGGACTGGTACACGCCGGCGCGCCCCTGGGGCAGGTCCCGCTCGGGGCGCAGGACGAACAGCTGGCACAGCATCGTGGCGATCAGCGGCGTGCGGGCCAACTCGGCGAGGGACGTATAGCGTACCGCCCGGGTGAAGCCGGCCGCGGACGCGGCCGGATCGGGCAGGCCAAGGGCGGCGAACCACCGCTCGGCGAAGCCGGTCAGCCCCGCCGCCAGCGGCAGCAGCTCGAACCGGGGCCACCCCGCCTTCGGCAGCTCACCGTCGGCCAGCGGCCGGGTGGCGACGACGAACCGATAGCGGTCGCCCGGGACCGCGGTGAGCTTGCGGACCACCGTGCGGCGCCGGTCGGCGTCGAGGACCTCGTCCAGGCCGTCGACGAGGACGAGCC
>NZ_JAVHUY010000050.1 GCF_031085175.1 Phytohabitans maris | reverse complement strand
ATGCGCAGGGTTTTGATCGCTAATCGGGGCGAGATCGCTGTACGGGTTATCCGTGCCTGTCGTGATGCGGGTCTGGGTAGCGTCGCGGTGTATGCGGATTCTGACCGGGACGCTTTGCATGTCACGCTCGCCGACGAGGCGTACGCGTTGGGTGGTGACAGCGCGGCGGAGACGTATCTGCGGATCGACAAGCTTCTGGATGTGGCGGCCAGGTCGGAGGCGGACGCGGTGCATCCCGGCTATGGTTTCCTGGCTGAGAACGCTGATTTCGCTGAGGCTGTGCTGGCGGCTGGGTTGACCTGGATCGGCCCGGGTCCGCGGGCGATCCGGGATTTGGGTGACAAGGTCACCGCGCGGCATATCGCGCAGCGGGTCGGCGCGCCGCTGGTGCCCGGCACCGCTGACCCGGTTTCCGGGCCGGATGAGGTGGTGGCGTTCGCGCAGCGGTACGGGCTGCCGGTGGCGATCAAGGCGGCGTTCGGCGGTGGCGGGCGGGGCCTGAAGGTCGCCCGTGACCTGGACGAGATCCCGGCGTTGTTCGAGTCGGCCACGCGTGAGGCGGTCGCCGCGTTCGGGCGGGGTGAGTGTTTCGTGGAGCGCTACCTGGACCAGCCCCGCCACGTCGAGGCCCAGGTCCTGGCCGACCAGCACGGCAACGTGATCGTGGTGGGCACCCGGGACTGCTCGCTACAGCGCCGCCACCAAAAACTCGTCGAGGAGGCACCCGCGCCGTTCCTCACCGAGGAGCAGCGTAGGCAGATCCACGAGTCGGCCAAGGCGATCTGCCGCGAGGCCGGCTACCACGGCGCCGGCACCGTCGAGTACCTGGTCGGTCGGGACGGCACCATCTCGTTCCTGGAGGTCAACACCCGGCTGCAGGTCGAGCACCCGGTCACCGAACAGACCGCCGGCATCGACCTGGTCCGTGAGCAGTTCCGGATCGCCGACGGCCAAAAGCTGCGACTGCTGGCCGACCCGGCCCCGCGCGGCCACTGCATCGAGTTCCGGATCAACGGCGAAGACCCCGGCCGTAACTTCCTGCCCGCCCCCGGCACCGTGACCAGGCTGCGCCTGCCCGAAGGCCCCGGCGTGCGGGTCGACACCGGCATCAGCGGCGGCAGCGTGATCGGCGGCAACTTCGACTCCCTGCTGGCCAAGGTCATCATCACCGGCGAAACCCGCACCGAAGCCCTGCAACGCGCCCGCCGCGCCCTCGACGAGATGGTCGTGGAAGGCATGGCCACCGCGCTGCCCTTCCACCGCCTGATCGTCCGCGACCCCGCCTTCACCGCCGAACCGTTCACCGTCCACACCCGCTGGATCGAAACCGAGTGGGACAACACCGTGCCACCCTTCGCCGGCGGCACCACCGCCGGCACCGCCGAAGAACGAGAGACCGTCGTGGTCGAGGTCAACGGCAAACGGCTCGAGGTCAGCCTCCCCGCCACCTTCTCCACGGGTACGGCCAATGCGGCCACCCCCACCAGGGGCGGCGCTGCGCGCCGGGCCCGGGCCGGGACCGCTACCACGGCTGCCGGCGGCGACGCCCTCACCTCACCCATGCAAGGCACCATCGTCAAGATCGCGGTAACCGACGGAGACACCGTAGCCGAAGGCGACACCATCGTCGTCCTGGAAGCCATGAAGATGGAACAACCCCTCAACGCCCACAAAGCAGGAACTGTGACCGGACTCACCGCACAGGTCGGCGATGTCGTGACCTCGGGTGCGACCATATGCGAGCTCAAATAAGCTGCCTCAAAATAAGCTGTTCAGAGTGCGGTTTCTCAACGGCGCGGCGCCCGCGCACGACCTGACGTACAGCGATGTCTTCATGGCACCGGTCCGGTCGGAGGTCGGTTCGCGGCTCAGCGTCGACCTGTCGACCAATGACGGCACCGGCACCACGATCCCGATCGTCGTCTCCAACATGACCGCCGTCGCCGGCCGGCGGATGGCCGAGACGGTGGCCCGGCGCGGTGCGATCGCGGTGATCCCGCAAGACATCCCGTTCGACGTGGTCGCCGATGTCATCGCCTGGGTCAAGCAGCGGCACCTCGTACACGACACCGCGATCACGCTCGGCCCCACCGACACCGTCGGCGAGGCGATCCACCTGCTGCCCAAGCGGGCGCACGGCGCGGTCGTGGTGGTCGACGGTGACGGCCGCCCGGTCGGCGTGGTCACCGAGGCCGACTGTGCGGGCGTCGACCGGTTCGCGCAGGTCCGGCATGTGATGTCGACCGAGCTGCTGACCGTGCGCGCGGAGGCCGACCCGCGCGAAGGCTTCGACCAGCTCGCGACCGGCCGGCGGCGCTTCGCGCCGGTCGTCGACATCGACGGCCGGCTGGTCGGCGTGCTGACCCGGCAGGGCGCGCTCCGCGCGACGCTCTACCAGCCGGCGCTGGACGGCAAGGGGCGGCTGCGGGTGGCCGCCGCAATCGGCATCAACGGTGACGTCCGGGGCAAGGCGGCGGCGCTGCTGGAGGCGGGCGTCGACACGCTCGTCGTGGACACCGCACACGGGCACCAGGAGCGGATGCTCTCCGCGCTACGGGCGGTGCGCACGCTCGACCCGGGCGTACCGGTGGCGGCCGGCAACGTGGTGACCGCCGAGGGCGTACGCGACCTGGTGGCGGCGGGCGCCGACATCGTCAAGGTCGGCGTCGGCCCGGGCGCGATGTGCACCACGCGGATGATGACCGGCGTGGGGCGGCCGCAGTTCTCCGCCGTACTCGACTGCGCCACGGCCGCCCGCGAGCTGGGCCGCCACGTGTGGGCCGACGGCGGCGTCCGGCACCCGCGGGACGTCGCGCTCGCCCTGGCCGCCGGCGCCTCCAACGTGATGATCGGCTCGTGGTTCGCCGGCACGTACGAGTCGCCCGGCGACCTCTACACCGACGTGGACGGCCGGCGGTACAAGGAGAACTTCGGCATGGCGTCGTCCCGCGCGGTCAGCGCCCGTACCGCCGACGACACTCCCTTCGACCGGGCCCGCAAGGCGGTCTTCGAGGAGGGCATCTCCACCGCCCGGATGTACCTCGACCCGGCCCGCCCCGGCGTCGAGGACGTGATCGACGAGATCGTGGCGGGTGTGCGCAGCGCGTGCACGTACGCGGGTGCCGCGTCGCTGGCCGAGTTCGCCGAGCGGGCGCTGATCGGCGTGCAGAGCACCGCCGGGTACACGGAAGGCATGCCGCTGCCGACGAGCTGGTAGCTCCGGGGCCGTTGGGCGGCGCCGCTCCCGCCCCCGGGTCAGTCGAAGAGGCGGCGGATGACCGGGCGGGCGGCATCGCCGGCGTCGTCGCCGAGCGGGTCCGGAAACGCGCCGGCCAGCCAGAGCGTGGCGAAGCCGTGCACGATCGACCAGGCGGCCAGCTCGGCCTCCCGGGCGTCCTCGGCGGCGGGTGGCTCGTCCAATGTGGAGACTCCCGCGCTCAGCGCCGCGCCGGCCCGCTGCCGCGCCACGGCCACCTCGGGGTCGTCCTGGTCGTAGAGGCTGGGCTGGAACATCACCTCGAAGTGCGCCCGGTTTTCGGCGGCGAAGCGCACGTACGCCACGCCGGACTCGAGCAGGCTCCCGGTCCGCTCGCGGCTCGCGTCGAGCGCGTCGGCCAGCCGGTTGAAGCCCTCGATCGCGAGCGCGGTGAGCAGCCCGGCCTTGTCGCCGAAGTGGTGCGCCGGCGCCGCGTGTGAGACGCCCGCCCGCCGGGCCAGGTCACGCAGGCTGAGCGCGGCCGGGCCGGACTCGGCGATCGCCTCCGCCGCGGCGGCGAGCAGCGCGCGCCGCAGGTCACCGTGGTGGTACGGGCGCTTGTCGGTCATCCCGACACTCTAACTTGCCAGCGACAAGTTGCCCGCACCGCCGAAAATAGTTTGGCACCTAAAATTCAGGTGGCTAACATACTCGTCGTGGAACTCGTGACACTGCACGACGTACCGTTGGGCCGCCTGCTGGTCCTGGCCGGCCAGCGCGCCTCCAACCGGTGGAACAAGCTGCTCGCCGACCGCTTCGGGCTCACCAACTCGGGCATGTCCGTGCTGATCGCGCTGCACGGCAGGAGTGAGCTTACGCACGGCGAGCTCGCGCTGCGCTGCTTCGTCAAGCCGGCAACGCTCACCGGCATCATCGACACGCTGGTAAAGGCTGGGCTCGTCGAGCGGCGGCGGGACGGCACCGACCGGCGCGCGGTGCGGCTGGCGCTGACCCTCGACGGCGCCGTGGCCGCCCAGTCGTTGATCAGCCTGATCAGCAACCCGCGGCCGCTCACCTCGGTCGACGCCGACCCGGCCAAGGCGCAGGTGGTCCGCGAGTTCCTGCTCGAAATCATCGCCAGCATGACCGACACGGAGGCTGCTGAAGTGCCCATCCTGCACGGGGAGGAAAGCTCATGACGCCCGCGGTAGAGGTCCGCGACCTCGTAAAGAGATACCCGAAACGCGACGTGAACGCGGTCGACGGACTGTCGTTCTCGGTCCAGCCGGGCGAGATCTTCGGCCTGCTCGGGCCGAACGGGGCCGGCAAGTCCACGACGATCGGCGTGCTCACGACGCGGGTCAAGGCCACGTCCGGCGAGGCGAGTGTGGCCGGTGTCGACGTGATCCGCGACTCGGTGGCGGCGCGCAAGCTCTTCGCCGTCGTACCGCAGCAGACCAACCTGGACCGGTCGCTCACGCCCCGGCAAAACCTCGCCTTCCACGCGGCGTACCACGGCTTGTCCCGCGCGGACCGCAACGCGAAGGCGGCGGCCCTGCTCGACGAGTTCGGCCTGGCCGACCAGGCCGACGTGAAGGTCGACTGGTACTCCGGCGGCATGGCCCAGCGCCTCATGATCGCGCGGGCGATGATGCACGAGCCGAAGGTGCTCTTCCTGGACGAGCCGACCACCGGCCTCGACCCGCAGTCCCGGCTGTTCATGTGGGAGCGGGTGCGCGACCTGCGTTCGCGCGGCGTGACCGTGGTGCTGACCACGCACGACATGGACGAGGCCGCGGAGATGGCCGACCGGGTGGGCATCGTCGACCACGGCAAGCTGCTGGCGCTCGACACGCCGGAAGGGCTGACCCGCGGCCTCGCCGGGCACGCGGTGCTGGAGGTGTCCGTGACGCCCGGCGACGGCGACGACCCCGACAAGCTGATCGCGGCGCTCACCGACGTGGTGGGCGTCGAGCGCGGCGAGGCGGTGGCCGGCGGCCCGATCCGGCTGTACCTGACCACCGATCCCGCCACCGTCCTCGCGCCGGTCATCGCCGTCCTGAGTGGACGGTCGGCGGCACTCACCAACGTCCACATGGGAGCGGCGAGCCTGGAGGACGTCTTCATCGAGCTGACCGGAAGGGGCCTGCGATGACCGACCTCGACGTACGGCTGCCCGTGACCGACGCGCGCCCCTCCGCGGCGAAGGCGTTCCGGGCGATCCTGTGGCGAGACATCTTCGTGACCGGCAAGGAGTTCTGGGTGTTTCTCGCCCAGGTGGCGCTCCAGCCGCTGTTCATGCTCTTCGTCTTCGCCAAAGTGCTCAACGCCGGTGGGTACGTCTCGGACGACTACGCCCACCTGCTGCTGCCCGGCATCGTGGCGCTGACCGCGTTCCTGACCGCGCTGCAGACCGTCTCGTTCCCGCTGATCATGGAGTTCAGCTTCACCCGGGAGATCGAGGACCGGCTGCTCGCGCCGCTGCCCACATACCTGGTGGCGCTGGAAAAGCTGCTGCTCGCCGTCATCCGCGCGCTGGCGTCGGCGGTGGTGATGTTTCCGATCGGCGCGCTCGTGCTCGGCTCGGCGCCGTGGCACGCCGACGGCGTACCGCTGCTGATCGCCAGCCTGGTGCTGGGTAGCTGGGTCGGCGCCGGCATCGGCCTGGTGCTCGGCACGATGGTCCCGCCCTCGAAGATCAGCGTGATCTTCGCGGTGATCCTCACGCCGCTGATGTTCACCGGCGCCACCCAGTACCCGTGGCAGTCGCTCGACTCGATGCGGTGGTTTCAGGTGGTGACCGCCTTGAACCCGCTGACCTACCTCTCCGAGGCGGTGCGCGCCGCCGTCGTGCCCGAGGTGCCACACATCCCGGCCTGGGTCTGCCTGCTGGTGCTCGTCGGTTCCGGCGTCGCCTTCACCGGGATCGGCATCAAGGGCTTCATGCGCCGCGCCGTCAGCTAACCGCCCCTGGGGCCGCCCCCGCCGCGGGCGGCCCCAGGGGGCCGCCCCCGCCCCCAACCGCCTTGTCTAGGGGTGGGTGGGTGGCGGCGGAGATTCGGGTCAGGGCTTCGGGCGCTGGGAGGGGGTGTTCGCCGCCGTTGCGGATCCGGAGCGAGACGTTGTTGGCGGCGGCCTCCCGCGCACCGATCACCGCTACGAACGGGACCTTGCGCTTGGCGGCGGCCCGGACGCGGGCGGCCAGGGTGCCCTCCCACGACACCTCGGCGCGGAGCCCGGCCGCGATCGCCGCGCGGGAGAAGTGGTCCACCGCCACGTCGCCGACCGGGAGGATCTCCAGCTGCACCGGGGCGAACCAGGCGGGGAACGCTCCCTCGTGCACCTCGACGAGGTATGCGAACAGCCGCTCCATGCTCCCCACGACACTGCGATGCACGATGACCGGCCGGCGCCGCTCGCCATCTCTGTCTACGTAGGACAGATCGAAGCGGGCGGCCTGGTGGAAGTCGAGCTGCACGGTCGAAAGGGTCATTTCCCGGCCGGCCGCGTCGACGACCTGTACGTCGATTTTCGGGCCGTAGAACGCCGCCTCGTCCGGCGCCTCCACATAGGACACACAGAGATCCTTCAACACGCCGCGCAGTACGTCCTCGGTGCGCTTCCACATCGGCGGGTTGTCGACGTACTTGTCGCCCGCGCCGCGCAACGACAGGCGAAAGCCCGCCGGGCGTACGCCGAGGGCCGCGTGCGCCCGCTGGATCATCTCCAGCACCGCGGCCACCTCCTCGCCGGCCCGGTCGAGCGGGCAGAAGTTGTGGCCGTCGTTGAGCCAGATCGAACGTACCCGGCTCAGGCCGCCGAGCACGCCCGAGCGCTCGGCCCGGTACATGCCGCCCAGCTCGGCGATCCGCAGTGGAAGGTCGCGGTAGGAACGGCCACGCGACCGGTACACCAGCGCGTGGTGCGGGCAGAGCGCGGGGCGCAGCGCAAACTCGTCGTCCGGCGAGAGGCGCATGAGCGGAAACATGTCCTCGGCGAAGTGCGGCAGGTGCCCGGAGAGCTCGTACAGCTGGCGTTTGGCGACCGGCGGCGAGTACACGTGCTGGTACCCGGCACGCCGCTCCTCCTCCCGGATGTACTCCTCTACGGCGTGCCGGGCAGCGGCGCCGGCGGGCAGCCAGATCGGCAGGCCCGCGCCGGCGAGCGGGTCGGAGTGGAAGAGTTCGAGCTCGCGGCCGAGCTTGCGGTGGTCGATCATCGTCGTCTCCTTCGTGGGCAACCCACCCTGGAGAGCGCGAAAGCCCCGGGGCGGAGTCGCCCGGGGCCTCAGGACTAGCGCAACACGAAAGGGCTAGCGCATCACGAGGTCACGCCGGGACGTCCCGGCGTCGTCGTGACTAATGCGCTTCGCATGCGAACGAGGCTACCCGCTAGCGAAGCCGGGTCACAGTGACTTCCACGCCCTGCCCGCTGTTTTCCGGCCCGGAGTAGACGCCCTTGAGCGGCGGCACGTCCCCGTACTCGCGGCCACGCCCGACCACGACGTGCCGCTCCCCGACCGGTATGCCGTTGGTGGGGTCGAAGGCCGTCCACCGGCCGACCCACCACTCGACCCAGGCGTGGCTCTGCCCGACGACCGGCTCCCCGATCGCCGCCGCCGGCGAGGGGTGCAGGTAGCCGGAGACGTAGCGGGCCGGCATGCCCATCGCCCGCAACATCCCCACGACCAGGTGGCTGATGTCCTGGCAGACGCCCTTGCGCTGGCGCCAGGCGTGCACCGCGTCGGTCTGCACACCGGTGGCGCCCGCGACGTACTCGACCTCTTCGCGGACCAGCGTGCAGGTGGCGAGCGCGGCGGCGTGCGGGGTCGGGTGCTCGCCGCGCACCCGCTCGGCCACCCCGGTCAGCTCCTCGTCGAGGGCGGTGCGCGGGGTCGGCAGCAGCAGCTCGTGCCACCGGTCGACGGCCTCGGGCACGCTCAGCTCGTCCCAGCTCGCGCCGGCGTCGCCCGCGATCAGGTCGCCGGGCGGGAGCGTCTCGACCGTGGCCGTCGCGGTGACCTGGAGCGTCTCGTGCGGCGCGTGCACGTCGAACGCGGTGACGACCGTGCCCCAGTAGTCCTCGTACCGGTAGGTGCGGGCCGGCGGCCACACCTCCACCCGCGCGTCGAGCACCGCCTGGCGGGCCTCGTTGCGCGGCGACATCCTCGCCTCGTTGTATGAGGCGCCGACCGCACCCGCGTACGTGAAGCCGGTCTTGTGCTGCACCCGCAGCCGCCAGCTCGACGACGTCACCGCGCCACCATCCCCGAAGGCCGCGGCCGCCAGCTCGAAGCACTCATCAGGCCACCGCCTCCGGCACCCAGAGCACCGCCGAGGTCTGGCGGAAGTAGCGGCGGGAGACCGCGTCGTTGACCTGGGAGCAGGTGCGCTCCAGTCCGGCCAGCACCGAGCCGAGGTCGGCCATCAGCTCGTCGGCGCCGCGAAACTCCAGGTTGGTGCGGGAGCGGCCGACGATCCGCTGGGCGTCGGTGGCGACGCCGGCCCGGCTGTGGTCGGGCTCCAGCTCGGCCAGGCACGACTCGGCCGAGGAGAGCGCGGCGAAGACCGAGCGCGGGAAGAGGCGGTCGAGCAGCAGGAACTCGGCGGCATGCCGGTCGTCGAGCGAGCCGCGGTAGGTGCGCAGATAGGTCTCCCAGGCGCCGCACGAGCGGAGCAGGGTCAGCCAGGAGGGGATGCTGCCGCCGGCCCGGACGTGCGTGGAGAGCAGCCGCGCGGTCATGTCGACCCGCTCCACGCTGCGCCCCAGCACCAGGAAGAGCCAGCCCTCGTCGCGGCTCATCGTGGCGTCGGTCAGGCCGGCGAGCACCGAGCAGCGCTCGCGCACCCACCGGAAGAACGCGTGCACGCCCTGCTGCTCCACCCGGCGCCGGGCATCGGGCAGGCCGTGCCAGGTGGCGTTGAGCGTCTCCCACATCTCGGATGAGACGGTCTCCCGGGCACCGCGGGCGTTTTCCCGGGCGGCGGCGAGCGCGCCAACGACCGAGCTCGGGTTGTGCTCGTCGAGGCCGAGCAGGCCGACCACCCGGGCGGCCGAGACCGGCCCCTCGATGGGCGCTCCGCCAGCCGGGGCGCCCTGGCCGCCGGTGCCGTCCGTCCTCGTCGCTCCGCTCCTCGGGTCGGACGCTCCCGCCGCCTCCGCCAAGGCGAAGCCCATCACCCCGAGCAGCGAACGGCACGCGGTCTGCTCGTCGACCCACGGGTCGGCGAGCATCCGGTGCAGGTGCACGTCGAGGATGCGGGCGGTGTCTTCGGCACGCTCGACGTACCGCCCGATCCAGTAGAGCGACTCCGCGATCCGGCTCAGCACGGCAGCTCCCGGGCGGCTGCCACTGCGCGCTCGCCAGCGGCCGCCGGCGAGCGGGGAGCCCGCGCGGCCTGCTGCTGTTGCTGCTGCTGGACCGCGACCGGCCCGGCCGCCGGACCCGGGTCGGGGCTGCGCGGACTGGGCACGACCGTCACCGGCGCATCCTCGGGCGGCTCCGGCTCGACCGCGCCCGGCGTCTCGGTGAGCACCCAGGTGTCCTTGGAGCCGCCGCCCTGGCTGGAGTTGACCACGAGGGCGCCCTCGGGCAGCGCCACCCGGGTCAGCCCGCCGGGCAGGACCCAGACGTTCTCCCCGTCGTTGACCGCGAACGGCCGCAGGTCGACATGCCGGGCCCGCAGCCGGTTGCCCACCAGCGTCGGCACCATCGAGAGGGCCACCTCGCGCTGCGCGATCCAGCCGCGCGGGTCCACCTCGATGCGCGAACGCACGGCGGCCAGCTGCTCCTCGGTGGCCTGGGAGCCGATCACGATGCCCGCCCCGCCGGAGCCGTCGACCGGCTTGAGCACCAGCTCGTCGAGGTGGTCGAGCACGTGCTTCAGGACGTCGGGATCTTCGTCGAGCCGGTACGTCTCCACGTTGGGCAGGATCGGCTCCTCGTTGAGGAAGTAGCGGATCAGGTCCGGCACGTACGTGTACAGCAGCTTGTCGTCGGCCACCCCGTTGCCCACCGCGTTGGCGATCGTGACCCGGCCGGCGCGGGCGGCGTTGAGCAGGCCCGCGCAGCCGATCACCGAGTCGGCCCGGAAGTGCACCGGGTCGAGGAACTCGTCGTCGATCCGCCGGTAGATCACGTCGACCCGCTGCTCGCCGGCCGTCGTGCGCATGGCCACCTCGTTGCCGACGCAGACCAGGTCACGCCCCTCGACCAGCTCGACGCCCATCTCGCGGGCGAGGAGCGCGTGCTCGAAATACGCCGAGTTGTGCACGCCGGGGGTGAGGACCACCACCGTCGGCTCGTGCACACCGACCGGCGCCGCGGCGCGCAAGGCCCGCAAAAGCTGCCCCGGGTACGACTCGACGGGCTGGATCCGGGTCGCGGCGAACACCTCGGGCAGCACGTGCGCCATCGCCCGCCGGTTTTCCATCACGTAGCTGACGCCGGAGGGCACCCGCACGTTGTCTTCCAGCACCCGAAACGTGCCCTGCTCGTCGCGGATCAGGTCGACGCCGGCGACGTGGATGCGCACGCCGTTGTGCGGGTTGATGCCGGCCGCCTCGCGGTGGAAGTGGGCGCTGGTGACCACGATCCGCCGGGGCACCACACCGTCGGCGAGCACCTGACCCGCGCCGTACACGTCGTCGAGGAACGCCTCCAGCGCCCGGATCCGCTGCGCCACGCCGGCCTCGACCGTGCGCCACTCCTCGGCGGCGATGATCCGCGGCACGATGTC
This sequence comes from Phytohabitans maris, assembly GCF_031085175.1. GTDB lineage: Bacteria > Actinomycetota > Actinomycetes > Mycobacteriales > Micromonosporaceae > Phytohabitans > Phytohabitans maris. The sequence continues at coordinate 61,502 of NZ_JAVHUY010000050.1, read as the reverse complement.
GAGCGGAAAGGGGCGCTCGACACCCTTGAGGGCGAACGTGATGCCCTGGTCGAGGAACGCCCGCGCCAGCACTTCCGCGCGGATGCCCAGCTCGGCGCTGGACAGTGGCTGGAGGGTGGCATGCAAGGCCTCGTACGTGGGGCGGGGCATGCTCGGCTCACCGAACATCTCGTCCCAACCCGGGCCGAGGCGGTAGTCCTCGAACAAGTCCGCCATGGCCTGACGCTACGCCGATCTCGTTGCGCCCGGGTAACACGATCTTGTGAGGGGTCGCACCCGCCAGCGGCTCCTTGGCCGGTCCGGCGGCACGGGACCTGCCGCCGGACCGATGAGCGCGGCGCGCCGGGAACGGGGGACCCGGCGGGGCTCTGCGCTCACCAGCAACGGTACGCCCACCGAGGGCCAGTATCCGGTAGGCCTAGCTGAGATCTCGCTGAGAGCGAATCGCGCCCGGGACGGGGGTACCGGAAACTATCCTGGCGCAGGGGGAGCGTAGGGGGGTGGCCGTGGCAGACCTGCTCACCAGCGTCGCCTCGCCCTTGACCGCGTACCTGTTGCTGATGGCCCTGCTGGCCGTAGACGCCTTCGTCCCGGTCGTGCCCACCCAGGCCCTGATGATCACGGTCGGCGCGCTCACCGTCTACGGCGACCTCAGCCTCCCGATCACGATCGCGGTCGGCGCGCTCGGCGTGTTCGGCGGCGACCTGGTCTGCTACCTGCTGGGCCGCTCCGCGCGCGAGCCGGGCGCGCAGCCCGAGGCACCGGCCCGCGGGCGCGCCCGCAAGGCGGCGATCCGCTTCACCCGCGGGCTGCGCCGCCCGGGTCCGATGGTGATCCTGTTGTGCCGGTTCGTCCCCGGTGGGCGGATGGCCGCCTGCTTCCAGGCCGGCCGCGTGCGCTACCCGGTCCGCCTCTTCGTGGCCTACGAGGGCGCGGCCGCGCTGCTCTGGGCGGCCTACGGCGGGCTGGTCGGCCACATCGGCGGCTCCGCGCTCACCCAGTCCGCCTGGCGCCTGGTCGCCGTCGCCGCGGTGGCCGCGGCGATCTTCGCCGCCGCCGGCTGGATCCTCGCCCTGGCCGGGTCGGCACCCACCCCCACCGAGCAGGCGGACGCCACCCAGGCCTGACGGTCAGTGCCAACCTTGAGCTACCGCGACGTCCGCGGTGGTCCGGGCCGTTGCGCGGGGTCCCCGGGGAAACGCGGAGCGCAGCGGAGCGTTTTCTTGGGGTGCATTCCCGCGGCCTCACCCTCCGCGCTCCACGACCCGAGCCGGGCGAACTCCTGGATCGATGGCGCGCCTGGCAGATCGTGGTGATCCAGTGCCCCTCTGGGGGCACCTACGTACCACGATCTCGACCTTAATCCACCTCGTGCAGCATGAGCTGCCGCGCCGCCTCGGCGATGGAGCCGGAGAGCGACGGGTAGATCGTGATCGTGTGGGCGAGCTGGTCGACGGTGAGGTGGTTTTCCACCGCCATCGTGATCGGCAGGATCAGCTCGCTTGCCTTCGGGGCCACCACCACGCCGCCGACCACCGTGCCGGTCGCCGGGCGGCAGAAGAGCTTGACGAAGCCGTCTCGCAGGTCTTGCATCTTGGCCCGGGCGTTGCCGGACAGCGGCAGCATCACCGAGCGGGCCGGCACCTTGCCGGAGTCGACCTCGCCCTGCGAGACGCCGACCGAGGCGAGCTCGGGGTCGGTGAAGACGTTGGCCGAGACCGTACGGAGGCGCAGCGGCTGGACCGCCTCGCCGAGCGCGTGCCACATCGCGATCCGGCCCTGCATGGCGGCGACGCTGGCCAGCGGCAGCACGCCGGTGCAGTCGCCGGCCGCGTAGATGCCCGGCACGTTGGTGCGGGAGACGCGGTCGACGCCGAGGTAGCCGCCCTTGGCCACGTCCACGCCGTACGCCTCCAGGCCCAGGTCGGCGGTGTTGGGCACCGAGCCGACCGCCATCAGCGCGTGCGAGCCGGAGACCACCCGCCCGTCGGCGAGCTCGACCCGGACGCCGTCGCCGTCACGCCGGACGGCCGAGGCCCGGGAGTTGCCGAGCACCGCCATGCCCCGGGCGCGGAAGACCTCTTCGATGACCGCGGCGGCGTCGGCGTCTTCGTGCGGCATGACCCGGTCGCGGCTGGACACGAGTGTGACCTTGACGCCCATGGCCAGGTAGGCGCTGGCGAACTCGGCGCCGGTCACACCGGAACCGATCACGATGATGTGGTCGGGCAGCTCGGGCAGGTCGTACACCTGGCGCCAGGTGAGGATCCGCTCTCCGTCCGGCACCGCGTCGGGCAGCACGCGCGGGGTGGCGCCGGTCGCGATGAGAACGGTGGACGCGTCGACCGAATACTCCGAGTCACTGCCCTCCGGCGCGATCCTCACCTGATGGGTGTGACCGAGCGTGTCGTCACCGAGACGCGCCCGGCCGGACACGAACGTCACGCCCGCCTTGATCAGCTTGGCGTGGATGTCGCCGGACTGGGCCAGCGCGAGCCGCTTGACCCGCGTGTGCACCGCCTCGGCGTCGACCGTGACCGCCTCCAGGCCGTCCGAGTGGACCCCGAACTCCTCTGTGTCGCGGTAGCCCGTCACCACGTCTGAGCTGGCGATAAAGGTCTTCGATGGGACGCAGTCGGAGAGGACGCACGCCCCGCCCGCCCCGTCGGCCTCGACCACGGTGACATCGGCGTCGAGCTGGGCGGCGACGAGTGCGGCCTCGTACCCCGCCGGACCGCCACCGATGATCACGATGCGACTCATTTTCCCCCCAGAAGGATCCGACACGCTCTGTCGTATTCTCCCCCACGGGTCCGCCGGGCTATCGTCATCGCCGTGCGTCATTACGCCGCGTACGGCTCAAACCTCGATCCCGCACGGATGCGCGCTTACTGTCCGCATTCGCCCATGGTGGGTACCGGCTGGCTGGAAGGCTGGCGCCTCACCTTCGCCGGCGAGGGGGTGCTGGGTTGGGAAGGTGCGGTCACCACGATCGTCGAGTCACCGGGTGACCGGGTCTTCGTCGCGCTCTACGACGTGCATCCCTGGGACGCCGCGCAGCTCGACGAGGTCGAGGGCGTCGTCGCCGAGACCTACCGCAAGCTGACCGTCCGGGTGGTCACCCTGGACGGTGAGATGACCGCCTGGGTGTACGTCTTCGACGGGTACGAGGGCGGGCTGCCCACGGCCTGGTACCTCTCCGAGATCGCCAACGCGGCGGAGAAGGCGGGCGCGCCCGACGACTACGTGGCCCAGCTGCGCGGCCGCCCCACCAACACCGCGTCGCCCTAGCCGGCTGGTGTGATCGGCCGTCGGGTCAGGGCAGGCCGTTCGTCGACGTCGCCGGCTCGGTGCGGACCAGGTGGAGGGCGCTGTCCAGCAGCCCGACCAGCTCCACCCGCTCGGCCGCCTCCAGCACGGAGAACGCGCCGGCCGTGATCCGGTCGGTGACCGCCTCCGCCCACATGCGACGGCGCACGAGCGGGCCGATCGGCGGGTACGGCGGCTGCCAGCCGAACGCCACCGCGCCCGCCTCGCCATCCGGTCCCGCGATGATCGCCTCGAGTGGGGTGAGGCCGCTCGCCCGCACCGCCAGCAGGTGGCCGCCGCCCCGGTACTCGCGGAGCAGGTGGAGCAGGACGGCCGCGCGTGCCCCCGGCGCGTCCTCTGGCACGGGCATCGCGCGCCACGCCGCGAAGAGCGGCATGCCCGCGGGGTCGGCCGAGACGACGATCCGCTGGGTCAGCTCCACCATGCGCCCGACGCGCGGAAAGTCCTCCAGGTGCTCGACGCCCCACCGGCAGCACTCGGCGAGCCGCTTGGCGGCCACCTCCATCGGCGGTACGACCCGGCGGGCGGCCTCCCAGCCGTCGGTCACCGCGTCGGGCGCGATGAAGCCGAGCGCCGCCGCCACGGTGTCGGTGCGGACGTCGCCGAGCGCGCCGCCCCGCCCGGCCACGTAGAAGGCCCAGCCGGACAGGCCCATCATGCGGGCCCGCCGCAGCGTGCGCGGATCTTCGCTGAACGCCCCACCCAGCTCCAGCACACTCGCCTTCGCGGCGGCCGCGGCCTGTTCTGGGGTCACGCGCCAGATTGTGCCTTCCCGGCGCGGTCCCGGTCGAGAGCTTCCAGCGCGCCCTCCACTTCGCCGGTGTGGCGCCGCGCCGTGGCCACGCCCCGCTCGGCCGCCTTGCGGGCCAGCTTGCGCCGGCTGAGCTCCTCTTCGGCGGCGGCCCGCCGTCGCTCCACTTCGGCCAGTTCGGCCTCGACCCTGGCCAGGGCATCAGCGCCGCGGCGCTCGGCCGTCACGGCCTTTTCCAGGTCGGTCTCCGCCTGCTTCTGGGCGGCCCGCGCGGCGGTCAGCTCCTTCTTCAGCGGAGCGCGCCGGTCCTCGGCCCGGGGCGCGGGGCGCTCCGGCACGGTGTCTTCGGCCGTCACCAGGCGCAGCTGGGGGCGGGGCACCTCGCCGAAGCCCGCGTACGCCGCGGCGCGCACCAGCCGGCCGGAGCGGACCTGAGCGGCGACGTCCTCATCGGACAGCGCGGCGGTGAGCGTGTTTTCCACCTCGCCCAGCGGCAGCTTGGCCCGGGACAGCCCGGGGTCGGCGGCGAGCGCGAGCTTGCGGGCCTCGTCGACCAGGCCGGCGACCGCCTGCCGGCGCTGCGCGGAGAGCTCGCGCAGCTGCGCGCCCTTGAGCTCGCGCTGGGCCGCCCGCAGCGCGCGGGACAGCTCGACGAGCTCGCCCATCAGGTCGGGGCGCTGGATCGCGAGCAGGTTGACCAGCCAGGCGGCCACGGTCGGCTTGCGCAGCTTGGCGATCTCGCGGGCGGCGTCGAGGTCACCGGCCTCCTTGGCCGCCGCCACCGCCTCGTCCCGGGCGGCGACGAAGCCCTCGGGAGGCGCGCTGTACAGGCGCTCGCCGACGTCGCCGCGCATCAGTTGATCGTAGTCCCGGGCCGCAGCCAGGCGTACTCCGTGCCGGAGAGCCGGGCCAGGTGGGTGTTGACGATCTTGAGGCCGCGGTCGTTGAGGATCCCGTCGTGCAGCCCGTACGCCCGGCGGGGGCGGACCGCGCGGGCGAACTCGATCGCCTCGGCCAGCTTGAGCCAGGGTGCGGAGATCGGCACGAAGAGCGTCCCCACCTCGGCGCCGAACGGCGGGTCGAACGAGTCGCCGGGGTGGTAGATCTCACCCTCGACGAGGTAACCGAGGTTGGGCACCCGGGGGATGTCGGGGTGGTTGACGGCGTGCAGGCCGCCCCAGGCACTCACCTCGAAGCCGGCCGCCTGAAACGAGTCACCCGACTCCACAGTGGTCACCGCGGCGCCCAGCCGGTCCAGAGTGGACGCGGTGCCGGGGTGCGCGTACACCCGCAGGGACGGGTTCTTTTCGCAGGCCTCGGCCACCGCGTCGACGTCGACGTGGTCGGGGTGCTCGTGCGTGACGAGCACGGCGTCCGCCCCGTCGAGCGGCTCCCGCCCGCTGAACTCACCCGGGTCGACGACCAGGACCGCACCGTCGCGCTCGATCCGGACGCAGGAGTGGCCGTACTTGGTCAACCGCATCGTGACCTCCTCGTCTTCCAACCGTGACTACCCCGGAACGCAGTCTGCCGGAACCGCCGGGTGGCCGCGGCTCGTCCCAGCAAACACCAACGGCAACGATCCGTCAGGGGGCAGATAGATGGCGTACAGGAAGTGGTGGAGAGTCGCGCTGGCAGCCGGCGTCGTGGCGCTCGTCGCGGCCGGCTGCGGCAGCGGCGGTGGATCGGACTCGGGCGCCTCGTCCGTCGAAAACGCGGCACCGGCCCAGGGGGCTCCGCCGGCCGCCGACAAGCCCGGAGCCGAGGCGGCAGCGCCCGACGCGGGTGCGCCGGTCAAGTACCGCCTGGACGACCGGGCGATCGTCTACACCGGCTCGATCACGGTACGGGTGGAGGACGTGAGCGCCGCCGCCGCGGAGGCCACCTCGATCGCCACCGGCTCGGGCGGCTTCGTCGGCGGCGACAAGCGGTCAAGCACCGACGCGTACGCCGAGGCCACGATCGTGCTGCGGGTACCGGCGCCCAAGTTCACCGCGGTGGTCGACCAGCTCGCCAAGCTCGGCGACCAGCAGCAGCGCGACGTCAGCACCGAAGACGTGACCGAGGAGGCGCTCGACCTCGACGCCCGGATCAGCAGCCAGCGCGCCCGGGTGGACAGCGGCCGGCGGCTGCTCGCCCAGGCCAAGACGCTCAGCGAGCTCGTGATGCTGGAGGGTGAGCTGGCCAAGCGGGAGGCCGACCTGGCCTCGCTGGAGGCCAAGAAGCGCCGGATGGACAACCTCACCGCCCTCTCCACGATCACCGTGACGCTGCTCGGCCCGGAGGCCGAGGCGCCCGTCGAAGAGGAGGAGACCGAGATCGGCTTCCTCACCGGGCTCAAGGGCGGCTGGAACGCGCTGGTCGGCGCCCTCGTCGTCCTGCTGACGGTCGTCGGAGCGCTGCTGCCGTGGCTGGTCGCGCTGGGCCTGCCGGTCGTGGGCGCGCTGTGGCTGGCCCGCCGCCTCCGCCGCCGGCGCATCCAGCCGGTGCCGGCCTCACCCTCCGCGGTTACACAACCCCACCCGTGATCGAAGCTCCTTTCAAGTCGTTCTAGCGACTTGAAAGGAGCTTCGATCACGCTGGACCGCAGGGGCTACAGCATGGGGGTCGAGAGGGCGGCCAGGGCGGTGTGGACCATCACCCGGACGCCGTAGCCGATGCAGCGCTCGTCGACGTCGAAGCCGGCCTGGTGGATGTCGAGCGGCGAGGCGGCGCCCGGGATGCCGGTGCCGAGCCGGATCATCGCGCCCGGCACCTGCTCCAGGTAGAAGGCGAAGTCTTCGCCGCCCATGCTGATCTCGGCCTCGACCACCCGGTCGGGGCCGAGCGCGGCGCCGGCGGCACCCGCGATGATCGCGGAGGCCATGCGGTCGTTGATCACCGGCGGGACGCCCCGCGTGTAGATCACTTCCGCGCTGGCGCCGGTGCCGGCGACCACGTCCTGCACGAGCTTCTTGACCAGCTCGGGCGCCTCGCGCCAGGCCTCCCGGTTGAGCACCCGGACGGTGCCCTTGAGGCTGCCCTCGGCGGGGATCGCGTTGTACGCCTCGCCGGCGTGCACCCGCCCCCACACCATCGAGACACCCGCGCGCGGGTCGACCCGCCGGTCGAGCAGCGACGGCACGTCGACGATCACCCGGCCGAGCGCGTGCACCAGGTCGGCGGTCAGGTGCGGCCGGGCGGTGTGCCCGCCGCGCCCGCTGAGCCGGACCTCGACCGTGTCGGCCGCGGCGGTGAACGGCCCGGAACGCACGCCCACGAGCCCCGTGGGGAGCTGCGGCGCGCAGTGCAGGGCGTAGATGCCGGAGACGTCCTTGAGGCCGCCAGCGGCGATCACCTCGGGCGCGCCGGACGGGATCTGCTCCTCGGCCGGCTGAAACAGCAGCCGCACCCGGCCGGGCAGCTCGCCGCGCTCGGCGAGCTGGGACAGCGCGAGGCCGACGCCCAGAAGGATCGTCGTGTGCACGTCGTGACCGCACGCGTGCGCCGCGTTATCCACTGTGGACCGGTAGGGAACGTCCTTTGTGTCCATCAGCGGGAGCGCGTCGAGATCGGCGCGGAGCGCGATCACCCGGTCACCCTCGCCGATGTCGCAGATCACGCCGTTGCCCTTGGGCAGGAAGCGCGGCGAGAGGCCGGCCACGGCGAGCTCGCGGGCCACCAGCGCGGCGGTCTCGAACTCCTGGTTGGAGAGCTCCGGATGAGCGTGAATGTGACGTCGTACGGCTACCAGCTCGGCGCCTCGGGAAGCGAGCCATCGGTCTAGCTGGCCTGGCAGCGGGTCGGCCCCGGGCGGTGTCTCGGGCCAGGACGATGCCAGCGGGCTGCCACTGGAGGACAGCGTCAACGCACTCGTCACGTCGAATTCTCGATCACTGTGGATGGGATGGGACTCGGACAGCCTAGACCCAGAACGGTGACGCTGCGCAACATCGTTCTGGTAGCGGTGGGCTCGCGGAGCGTTACGAAAGCCCTGGTAGACGCGCTCGGCAAGCTGCGGAACACGGTTTGCGTCACCCTCGAACGCTCCCAAGTGTCCCACACCTCCTACAACGCGTGACGGTCTCGTCGGTCACGTCAGCCAATCGACAAACCAGAAAATCTACTCAAATCCACCCGCCTGGGCGAGTGTCGTTCGCGGATGGTCAACAGTGGCACGCCGTACGGCCGGCGCCCGCACATCCCGTCCGTCGATCGGGGATACCCCGTGAGCAGCTCTCACATTCGCGGGATCTCCCAGAAGACCCCGCGAGGATCAGAATCGATCCGACGGGCGGTAGACGCCCCAGACCTCGCGCAGCGCCCCGCTGACCTCACCCACCGTGGCACGCGCGCGCAACGCCTCGCGCATCGGGTAGAGCACGTTTTCCGTGCCCTTGGCCGCCGCGCGCAGGTCGTCCAGGGCGCGCTCGACCGGGCCGGCATCCCGCGAGCGCCGCAGCTCGGCCAGGCGCGCCGCCTGCGCCTTCTCGATCGCCGGGTCGACCCGCAGCGGCTCGTACGGCTCCTCCTCGTCGAGGGTGAACCGGTTGAGCCCGACCACGACCCGCTCACCGGCGTCGATCTGCTGCGCCACCTTGTACGCCGAGGTCTCGATCTCCCGCTTCTGGAAGCCGGTCTCGATCGCCTCCACCGACGAACCGTGCGCGAACACGCGATCCATCAGCTCCACCACCGCGGTCTCGATCTCGGCGGTCATCGCTTCGACCACATAGGACCCCGCGAACGGATCCACAGTGGACGTGAGGTCGGTCTCGTACGCCAGCACCTGCTGCGTGCGCAGCGCGAGGCGGGCCGCCTTTTCCGTCGGCAGCGCGATCGCCTCGTCAAAGCTGTTGGTGTGCAACGACTGCGTGCCGCCGAGCACCGCGGCGAGGCCCTGCACGGCCACCCGTACCAGGTTGACCTCGGGCTGCTGCGCGGTCAGCTGCACGCCCGCGGTCTGGGTGTGGAAGCGGAGCATCCACGACTTCGGGTCCTTGGCGCCGAACTCGTCGCGCATGAGCCGGGCCCAGATCCGCCGGGCGGCGCGAAACTTCGCGACCTCCTCCAGCAGCGTGGTGCGGGCCACGAAGAAGAACGACAGGCGCGGCGCGAAGTCGTCGATGCCGAGGCCGGCGGCGAGGGCGGCGCGCACGTACTCCGCGCCGTTGGCGAGCGTGAACGCGATCTCCTGCACGGGCGTCGCGCCCGCCTCGGCCATGTGGTAGCCGGAGATGGAGATCGTGTTCCAGCGCGGCACCTCCGCCCGGCAGTACGCGAAGGTGTCGGCAACCAGACGCAGCGAGGGCTTCGGCGGGAAGATGTACGTCCCCCGGGCGATGTACTCCTTGAGGATGTCGTTCTGGATCGTGCCGTTGAGCGCCGGCCCGGCCACCCCCTGCTCCTCGGCCACGAGCTGGTAGAGCAGCAGCAGGAGCGAGGCGGGCGCGTTGATCGTCATCGACGTGGAGACCTTGTCGAGCGGGATCCCGTCGAAGAGCAGCCGCATGTCGTCGAGCGAGTCGATCGCCACGCCGACCTTGCCCACCTCGCCGTGCACCATCGGGTCGTCCGAGTCGTACCCCATCTGGGTGGGCAGGTCGAACGCGACGGAGAGGCCGGTGGTGCCGGCCGCGAGGAGCTGGTGGTAGCGCGCGTTGGACTCGGCAGCGGTGCCGAAGCCGGCGTACTGTCGCATGGTCCACGGGCGGGACGTGTACATCGTCTTGTACACGCCGCGCGTGTACGGGTACTCACCCGGCGCACCCAGGCGCGACACGAGGTGATCCGGCAGGTCGTTCTCGTCGTATATGGGTTTGATCGGAAAGCCCGACTCGCTCATTACCGGATAGTAGGGCGGAACCGGGCTCTGTACCGTGAGTGATACGACACAACTTGTACGCTAGGCCTTCGACCAACCACAAGCAGTAAACCCGGGCCCCGCGGCTTTTCTCCGGGCGAACTACCCCGCAAGATAGGGGGGTTGGTTTCCGGCCCCTCGATCCCCCTCGGTGGCATAACCAGTGACTCAGATTCCGACGTGGAGTGGCGGACAAGTCAGCCCCACCAACGGACGCGCGGCACCAGGCACCACCATCGGCGGTCGATACGCCCTGCGTGCGGCCGTGGGACACGGCGGCATGGGCACGGTCTGGCGTGCCGCCGACACCCTTTTGCGGCGAGATGTCGCGGTCAAGGAGGTCATCCTTCCCCCGGGGATGGCGCCCAGCGACCGCGACGCGATGTACGAGCGGACGCTGCGCGAGGCGCGCGCCGCCGCCGCGCTCCAGCATCCAGCCGTGGTGCAGGTCTACGACGTGGTCCACGAGGCCGGACGGCCATGGATCGTGATGGAGCTGCTCGACGCCCGCAGCCTCGCCGACATGATCATCGAGGACGGCCCGGTCGCACCCCGCGCGGTCGCCAAGATCGGCATCGCCCTGCTCGGCGCGCTGGAGGTGGCGCACGCGATCGGCGTGCTGCACCGCGACGTCAAGCCGGCCAACGTGCTGATCTGCACCGACGGCCGCTGCGTGCTCACCGACTTCGGCGTCGCCCGGATGCCGACCGACGTGCAGCTCACCACGCCCGGCATGGTGCTCGGCTCGCCGCACTTCATCTCGCCCGAGCGGGCCATGGGCCAGGACTTCGGCCCACCCAGCGACCTCTTCTCGCTCGGTGTGACGCTTTACACGGCGGTGGAGGGGCGGCCCCCGTTCGACAAGGGTGACCCGATCGAGACCATGCACGCGGTGGTCGAGGATCCACCCGCCCCGCCCACCCGGGCCGGCGCGCTCACCCAGGTGCTCTTCGGCCTGCTGGAAAAGGACCCCTCCCGGCGCTACGACGTCATGCTCTCCCGCAACATGCTCCGCGAGCTGCTCGCCGGACCGCTGGCCAGCAAGGCGCCGGCGCACATGATGACCGATCCGTACGCGGTGGTGCCCACCCAGCGCGCCGGCTGGCAGCCGCCGACCCCGGCACCCCCGCCGCAGCCGAGCGGGCAGATCGGCGGGCGGGCCATGCTGCAGCCCGGCGAGTCGCTCACCGACCGGCTGCGCGAGCTCCAGCAGGGCGGAGCCGCCGCACCGCAGTCCCCCGCGCCGGCCGCCGCCCCCCGCTACGACGACCCCACCGGCGCCTCGCCGACCGCGCCGATCCCGCCGCACGCGGTGGTCCAGTCGTCGGCCCGGTACGACGCGCCCACCGGCGCCCAGCCGGCCTGGGAGCAGCCCGGCTGGGGCCCGCCCCGTGCCCGCCCGGCGGGTGGCCGGGGCGCGGCGCTGGTCGAGACCGCCCGCCGCACCGGCTCCCAGCTCGTCACGACCGTCAAGGGCTGGCCGCGCAACGTCCAGATCGCCGCCGCGGCCGGTGTCGCCGCCGTGGTGCTGATCGGCGGCATCGTGCTACTCAGCGGCGGCGGCGACCCCGAGACTCCGGCACCGGCGGCAAACGCGACCTCGGCACCGGCGGCGCCCGCGTTCGAGACCCAGCGCCACGCCAGCCGCGGCGTCGCGGTCGAGGTGCCGAAAGGCTGGACAAAGAGCGGCGGCAAGGGCGACCAGGTCTTCGTCGACTACATCGACCCCGACGACAAGGGTCGCCGGGTGCGCATCCTTGTCGAAAACTCCAAGTCCGAGCCGATCCGCTTCCTGCAGGCCGCCGGCAACCGCCTGCGCGACAACGTGTCGAAGAACTGCACCCGGCCGTACGCGGAGCTTGGCCTCACCGAGGTCGAGGTCGCCGGCAAGCCGGCCGCCGAGCTGGAGTACACCTGCGGCGAGGGCGGCAGCAAGCGGCACGGGGTGTGGCGGGCGATCGTCGAGGGCGGCAAGGCGTACTCGTTCTACCTGACCACGCCGGAAGACAAGTTCGCCGACAGCAAGCAGATCTTCGACGAGATGGTGCGCACGTTCCAGCTCACCGCGTGACGGCGCCAGGGATCTTTGACCCTCGGTCGCGCGGCGGTAACGGACACGTGCTATCAAAGCGGCATGGAGACCTCAGCGGAATTCGGTGCCGGCGCGGTCGCGGGTGGCCGCAGCTCCCAGCCAGGCGTTGAGGTCCTACGCGAGCGCGCCCTCGCCTGGCTCGAAGACGACCCGGACCCGGCGAGCCGCGACGAGTTGCGCGCCGTGCTGGACCGGCTGCCGGCGAGCGCCGCCGACCTGGCCGACCGGTTCGCCGGCACGCTGGAGTTCGGCACGGCGGGGCTGCGGGGCCCGCTGCGCGCCGGCCCCAACGGCATGAACCTCGCCGTCGTCACCAGGGCGGCGACCGGCCTGGTCGGCTGGCTCGCCGCCCGCGGGGCGCAGGGTCCGCTCGTCATCGGGTACGACGCGCGGCACGGCTCGAAGTCCTTCGCCGAGCAGACCGCGCGGGTGGCCACCGGGGCCGGCCGGAGCGCGCTGGTGCTCCCCCGCCCGCTGCCGACGCCCGTGCTCGCCTTCGCGATCCGCCGGCTCGGCGCGGCCGCCGGCGTGATGGTGACGGCCAGCCACAACCCGCCCCAGGACAACGGCTACAAGGTGTACCTCGACGACGGCGCGCAGATCGTGCCGCCGGCCGACCGGGAGATCGAGGCGGCGATCCAGGCGGTCGGGCGGATCGCGGACGTGCCCCTCGGCCCGGCGGGCGAGGTGCTCGGCGAAGACCTGGTCACCTCCTATGTGGACGGGGCGGTGGCGGTGCTCGACCCGGACACGCCGCGCGACCTCGGTGTGGCGTACACGCCGCTGCACGGGGTGGGCGCGACGGTCCTGGCGGCGGCGTTCGCCCGCGCCGGGTTCAACCGGCCGTCGATCGTGCCGGAGCAGGCCGATCCCGACCCGGCGTTCCCGACCGTGGCTTTTCCAAACCCGGAGGAGCCGGGGGCGATGGATCGGGTCATCGCGCTCGCCACGGCGAACGGCGCCGACATCGCGATCGCCAACGACCCGGACGCGGACCGGTGCGCGGTGGCGATCCCCGACCCGGTCCGGGGCTGGCGGATGCTCCGCGGCGACGAGGTGGGCGTGCTGATCGCCGACCATCTCATGCGGCGCGGCGAGCGCGGGCTGTACGCCACGACGATCGTGTCGTCCTCGCTGCTCAAGGCGATGTGCGCGGCGCGCGGCGTGCCGTACGCGGAGACGCTCACCGGCTTCAAGTGGATCGTGCGGGCGGGCGAGGGGCTGGTCTTCGGCTACGAGGAGGCGCTCGGCTACTGCGTGGCGCCCGAGCACGTACGCGACAAGGACGGCATCACGGCCGCGCTGACCGTGGCCGAGCTCGCGGCCGGGCTGAAGGCGGAGCTGCGTACGCTCGGCGACCGGCTGGACGACTTGGCCGCGGAGTTCGGCGTGTACGTGACCGACCAGCTCTCGGTGCGGGTCGACGCCCCGCACGAGATCCTCGAGATCATGGCCCGCCTGCGGCAGAAGACGCCCGACGCGCTCCTGGACGAGCCGATCGCCTCGGTGGAGGACCGGCTGCCGGATGCAGACGTGATCATCCTGCGCACCGAGACCGCCCGCGTGGTGGTCCGCCCGTCGGGGACCGAGCCGAAGCTCAAGGCGTACCTGGAGGTCGTCGAGCAGGTGGTGGACGACGACGTGGCCGGCGCCCGCGAGCGCGCCGCCGCCTCCGTCCGCGCGCTACGCACCGAGACCGCCGCCGCGCTAGGCATCTGGTAACCACCCCTCTCCCCCTATTGATCAGGGAGCTGGTGGGCGTGTCGCGCGGCGTGTCGCTCCACGAAATCCCTGATCAACTGCCGGGGTCACCTGCGGGAGGGGGCGGCTGTGGGAGGGGTCAGCCGGGCTGAGGGGCCTGGCGGGGGGCGCCCAGCGCCTGGTCGATGGCCTTGGCCAGGGCAGCGATCACCAGGGCGACGCTCGGCCGGATCGTGGACTCCTCCAGGCCCACGCTCCCGGTGAAGCCGGCACCGCCGCCGATCTTCTCCAGCTGGCTGTGCGCCTCCTGGATCTCCGGGCCGCTCAGGCCCAGCGTCGGCTCCATCCGGACCGCGGCGACCAGCGTGGCCAGCGCCGCCGTACGCTCGGCGGGCACCCCTTCGCCGGTCAGCGCCTTGCCGAGCCGCTCCCGCACCTCGGTCTCCACGGACGCGTCGATCGTCGGGTAGCGGTGCAGGTGGACGTAGCCGTCCATGGCGGTCTCGTCGACGTCGCAGATCACCCCGCGGGCGCAGAGGTCGGCCAGCACGCGGGCGCGCAGCCCGTGGCGCAGCCGCTGCACCCAGGACGCGGGCGTGTGCGGCGTGTCGGCGGCGATCCGGGCCAGGACGTCGTCGGCGATCGGCTCGCCCGTGGGCTTGGGGTCGGTGGCGATGATCGTGCCGTCGGAGTACGCGATCCGGCCGGCGAGCGCCAAGTCGACCAGCACGGCCGCGGCCATGCCCAGGTCGAGACCGATCCGGGAGCCGATGGCCTTGCCGGACTCGTTGTCGTACGCGAGTAGCAGCAGTTCCTCGGCCAAGGCAACGGAGCTCACGGCCGTCCTCGCTTCGCCGCGGGCGGCCATGAGCCACTTGACGCCCTGTGCCTGATGATTCGCTCGCTACGCTCGCTCATGAGCCCGAACGGTATCCCCTTGTCGCCAGCGACGCACTCACCCTCTCCGGCGGGCTTTCCATGATCAGAAGCGGGGCATCCCGCCGAACTGGCGGTCACCCGCGTCACCGAGCCCCGGCACGATGAACGCCTTCTCGTTCAGGCCCTCGTCGATCGAGGCCGTGACCAGGCGCAACGGCAGCCCGGAACGGTCCAGCCGCTCGATGCCGGCGGGCGCGGCGAGCACGCAGAGCACGATGATCTCGGTGCAGCCGCGGTCGGCCAGCAGACGGCAGCAGTGCTCCAGCGAACCGCCGGTGGCGAGCATCGGGTCGAGCACGAAGACCGGGTGGCCGGCGAGGTCCACCGGCAGCGACTCCATGTACGCCCGCGGCTCGAACGTGTGCTCGTCGCGGGCCAGCCCCACGAACCCCATCGACGACTCCGGCAGCAGGGCGAGCGCGGCGTCGGCCATGCCCAGCCCGGCGCGGAGCACCGGTACCAGCAGCGGCGGGTCGGCCAGGCGGGTGCCCTGGGTCGGGGCCACCGGCGTCTGGATCGGGAAGTGCTCGACCGCCAGGGTGCGGGCGGCCTCGTACACGAGCATGGTGGTGAGCTCGTGGAGCGCGGCGCGGAACGCCGCCGAGTCGGTGCGGGCGTCGCGCATGGCGGTGAGGCGCGCCTGGGCCAGGGGGTGGTCAACGACGAGAACGTCCACGGCGGTCAACCTACCGCTCTCCTGTCTAGACTCGCGGGTATGACGGCGACAGCGACGTCGGCGGCGCTGGCCGACATAGGGCGCTCCGATGCGACATTGCGCGCTTTCCTGCACGGACTGCCCGGCGTGGACCAGGTCGGCGCCGAGCAGCGGGCCGCCATGCTCGCCACCCGCTCGATCAAGACGACCGCCAAGGCGTGGGCGATCGACCTGGCGATCCGCATGGTCGACCTGACGACGCTGGAGGGAGCCGACACGCCCGGCAAGGTGCGGGCGCTCTCGGCCAAGGCCCGCCGTCCCGACCCGGCCGACCCGTCCTGCCCCGCCGTCGCCGCCCTGTGCGTCTACCCCTCGATGGTGCCGGTGGCGGCGCCGGAGCTCGCCGGCTCCGGCGTCCACCTGGCCAGCGTGGCGACCGCGTTCCCGTCCGGGCAGGCGCCGCTCGACGTCAAGCTCGCCGACACCAAGGCCGCGGTCGCCGCCGGGGCCGACGAGATCGACATGGTGATCAACCGGGGCGCCTTCCTGGCCGGGCGCTACCAGGAGGTGTACGACGAGATCGTCGCCGTCAAGGACGCCTGCGGCGGCGCGCACCTCAAGGTCATCCTGGAGACCGGTGAGCTCGCCACGTACGACAACGTGCGCCGCGCCTCCTGGCTCGCGATGCTGGCCGGCGGCGACTTCGTCAAGACCTCGACGGGCAAGGTGCCGGTCGCCGCGACACTACCGGTGACACTGGTGATGCTCGAGGCGGTCCGCGACTTCCGGGCCGCGTCGGGGCGCCAGGTGGGGGTGAAGCCGGCGGGCGGCATCCGCACGACCAAGGACGCGATCAAGTACCTCGTGGTGGTCAACGAGACCGCCGGCGAAGACTGGCTGCACCCGGACTGGTTCCGGTTCGGCGCCTCCACGCTCCTCAACGACCTGCTGATGCAGCGCACCAAGCTGAAGACCGGGCGCTACTCCGGTCCGGACTACTTCACTGTGGACTGACGATGTTCGAATACGCTCCCGCACCCGAATCACGCTCCATTGTAGACATCAAGCCGTCGTACGGCCTCTTCGTAAACGGCGAGTGGGTCGACAGCGAGGTACGCGACAAGACCGTCAACCCGGCCAACGAAGAGGTGCTCGCCGAGGTCGCCTGGGCCACCGAGTCCGAAGTGGACGGTGCGGTGCGGGCGGCCCGTGCGGCGTACGAGAACGTGTGGTCGAAGATGCCCGGCCGCGAGCGGGCCAAGTACCTCTTCCGCATCGCCCGCATCATCCAGGAGCGCGGCCGCGAGCTGGCCGTACTGGAGTCGCTCGACAACGGCAAGCCGATCCGCGAGTCGCGCGACGTCGACGTACCGCTGGTCGCCGCGCACTTCTTCTACTACGCGGGGTGGGCCGACAAGCTCGGGTACGCGGGCTTCGGCGACGATCCGCGCCCA
This sequence comes from Phytohabitans maris, assembly GCF_031085175.1. GTDB lineage: Bacteria > Actinomycetota > Actinomycetes > Mycobacteriales > Micromonosporaceae > Phytohabitans > Phytohabitans maris. Next base: position 44,738 of record NZ_JAVHUY010000050.1, on the reverse strand, counting down.
CTCGGCGTCGCCGGCCAGGTCATCCCGTGGAACTTTCCGCTGCTCATGCTGGCCTGGAAGATCGCGCCCGCCCTGGCCTGCGGCAACACGGTCGTACTCAAGCCGGCCGAGACCACGCCGCTGACCGCGCTGGTGTTCGCGGAAATCTGCCAGGAGGCCGAACTGCCGCCCGGCGTCGTCAACATCGTGACCGGCGCCGGCGAGACCGGCCACGCGCTGGTGTCGCACCCGGGCGTGGACAAGGTCGCGTTCACCGGTTCGACCGAGGTCGGGCGGGCGATCGCGCGCGCGGTGGCCGGCACCCGCAAGAAGCTCACGCTGGAGCTCGGTGGCAAGGCGGCCAACATCGTCTTCGAGGACGCCCCGATCGACCAGGCCGTCGAGGGGATCGTCAACGGCATCTTCTTCAACCAGGGCCACGTCTGCTGCGCCGGGTCGCGGCTGCTGGTGCAGGAGTCCATGTACGACGAGGTGCTCGCCGCGCTCAAGCGGCGGATGGCGCTGCTGCGGGTCGGCGACCCGCTCGACAAGAACACCGACATCGGCGCCATCAACTCCGCCGCCCAGCTGGAGCGCATCCGCACGCTCTCCGAGATCGGCTCGGAGGAGGGCGCCTCGCGCTGGTCTCCTCCCTGCGAGCTGCCCGACCGCGGCTTCTGGTTCGCGCCGACGATCTTCACCGGCGTCACCCAGGCGCACCGCATCGCCCGCGAGGAGATCTTCGGGCCGGTGCTCTCGGTGCTCACCTTCCGCACGCCCGCCGAGGCGGTCGAAAAGGCCAACAACACGCCGTACGGGCTCTCCGCCGGCGTCTGGACCGACAAGGGCTCGCGCATCCTGTGGATGGCCGACCGGCTGCGCGCCGGGGTGGTCTGGGCCAACACGTTCAACAAGTTCGACCCGACGTCGCCGTTCGGCGGGTACAAGGAGTCCGGCTACGGCCGCGAGGGTGGCCGGCACGGTTTGGAGGCGTACCTTGACGTCTAGTCGCCTTGCCGTCCGTAAGACGTACAAGCTCTTCATCGGCGGGAAGTTTCCGCGCAGCGAGTCAGGGCGGTCGTATCTCGTGCAGGACGCCAACGTGGCACTGGCCTCGCGCAAGGACGTGCGCGACGCGGTGGTCGCCGCCCGCGCGGCGGTGAAGGGCTGGTCGGGCACCACCGCGTACAACCGGGGGCAGATCCTCTACCGGGCGGCCGAGATGCTGGAGGGGCGGCGCGAGCAGTTCGTGGCGCTGGGCGAGCCCGAGGCCGAGGTGGACGCCGCGATCGACCGCTGGGTCTGGTACGCCGGCTGGTCCGACAAGATCGCCCAGGTGTACGGCAACGCCAACCCGGTCGCCGGCCCGTACTTCAACCTCTCCTCGCCCGAGCCCACCGGCGTGGTCGGCGTGGTCGCCCCGCCCGAGTCGCCGCTGCTCGGCCTGGTCAGCGTGGTCGCCCCGGCGATCGTCACGGGCAACACGGTCGTGGTGCTCGCCGCCGAGGAGCGCCCGCTCGCCGCCGTCACCCTGGCCGAGGTGCTGGCCACCTCCGACCTGCCCGGCGGCGTGGTCAACATCCTGACCGGCAAGCCGGCCGAGACCGCGCCGTGGCTGGCCGCCCACATGGACGTCAACGCGCTCGACCTGGCCGGCGTCCGGGATGCGGCGCTGGCGACGTCGCTGGAGGAGGCCGCCGCCGAAAACCTCAAGCGCGTCCTGCGCCCGCCGGCGACGCCGGTGGACTGGGCCGCCGACCCGGGCACGGGCCGGATGACCGCATTTCTGGAGACCAAGACCGTCTGGCACCCCAAGGGCACTTGATCCCCAGACCCCGCTGCTGACGCTCACGCGCCTCCGTCTCTAGGCGCCCGTCTCCAGCTCACTCAGGACGGCCTGGCCGGTGCGCTCGTAGGCGCCGGAGACGCCGAGCTTGAAATACTCGATGCTGGCGTCTCGCCGATCGGTCGGGTGCCGGTCGACGATCCAGTACTCGGGAATGCCCGCGCCGGCGTAGACACGCGGCTTGACGACGCGGTCCTCCTCCGCCGAGTCGGGCGAAACGACTTCGACGACGAGTGCGAAAGCGGCCGGGTCGTGCCGGGATCGATCGAGGTCGGGCTCCTCCCGGAACACACCCACATCTGGATAGCGAACCTTCCGCTTGCTGATCCGGATGCCCTGCTCCAAGTAGGCGCGCTTGCCCTGCGCGATCAACGCGTTGCACAACCGCCTGGCGATGTCGGCGTGCCACGCCTTCACCGGCGACATCAAGATGAGCCTCCCGTTGTCCAACTCGAAACGGATCCCGGTGTGGGCGAGGGAGGCTCCGAGCTCGTCGAGGTCATCCTCGGAAAGCCCTTCTTGGATGAGGTCGATCGGAAACTCAACCATGGTTGCCACTCCACTCACGCGGCTCATGCTGTCATCGTACGGGTGTTCCTGTCCGCCCCGCTTGTCCCGATCAAGGGCTTTTGCGTCGATCAAGGACTCCAGCCGCAGGACACGTGCCTGAACAGTAGCCGTCGGCCCTCGATCGAGAAGTGAGCATCGAGAAGCGAGCACAGCGAGAGGGGCGGCTGGTCCCGAAGGGTCGGTAGGATTCGGGGCGTGATGCGGCTGGGTGAGTTGGAGCGTGCGGTGATGGACGTGCTGTGGGATCGCGGCACGCCGTTGACCGTGCGGGAGGTCGCCGAGGCCCTGCGCAACCGGGAGCTGGCGTACACGACTGTCATGACCGTGCTGGACCGGCTGGCCGGCAAGGAGATGGTGGAGCGGGAGCGGGCCGGGCGGGCGTGGAGCTACCGGCCGGCGGCCAGCCGCGAGGCGTATATCGCCCAGCTGATGCTCGACGCCCTCGACCTCTCCAGCAGCCGCGACGCGGCGCTCGTGCGCTTCGCCCGTTCGGTGAGCGGCACCGAGGCCGAGGTGCTGCGGGCCGCCCTCGCCGAGGAAGCCGCCGGCGGTAAGGGCACCACGTCCGGCGAGGAAGCCGCGGACGGGAAAGACTGACCGCCATGGTGTATGCGGTGCATTTCGCCGTCGCCGTGCTGGCGTGCTACCTCATCGCCCAGGTGCTCACCCGGTCCACGTGGACCTACGACTCGCCCCGCGTGGCGATCATCTGCTGGCAGGCGGTGGGGCTCGCACTGGGGTTGGCGGCGATCGGGCTGCCGCTCGCGGTCGGCCTCGCGCCGTACGAGGACGGCGTGGGCGACGCGCTGATCCGGCTCGCCTCCGGTGAGCTGGCGCCGGGCTTCGGGCTGGCGCACGCGGCGCTGGTCGCCGGCGGGTTCGGCGTGGGCGGGGTGCTGATCGGCACGACCGTCATCTGCGGACTGCGCGCGCTGAGCGCCCAGCGCCGCCACCGCGACCTGCTCACGCTCGTCGCCCGCGACGACCCGGCCGCGCCGGGTGCGCTGGTGCTCGACCACCCGAGCGCCGCGGCGTACTGCCTGCCCGGCGTGCGGCCGACCGTCGTGGTCAGCGCCGGCACGCTCAGCCTGCTCGACCGGGCCCAGCTCGCGGCGGTGCTCAGCCACGAGCGGGCGCACGCCGACGAGCGGCACGACCTGGTGCTGCTGCCGTTCACCGCGCTGGTCCGGGCGCTGCCCTGGGTCGAGTGGGTGCGGGCCGCGCGCGACACCGTGGCGCTGCTGGTCGAGATGCGCGCCGACGACCGGGCGCGGCGGCTGCACATGGACGGCGCGCTCGCGGCCGCGCTGCTTCGCTTCGCCGCGGCTCCCTCACGGGTGACGCCGGCGGGCGCGCTCGGCATCGCGGAGGGCCCGGCCACCCGGCCGCTGCCGATCACGCTCAGCGTCGCCGACAGCCATCTCGACGCCCGCGTGCGCCGGCTGCTCACCAGCGGACGCCCGCCGCGCATCCGGGGCGCGGTCGCGCTCGGGATCACCGCCACCCTGGTCGTCACGACCGTCGCCCTCTTCGTCGGATAAACCCGCGGCACACACCGGGTGGGGCAGCACTGTAGAGTCATCTACTACAAAGTGTCGTAGTTATAGGTAGTTGTTCTACATGTAGGCTGACTGAAGAGAGCCGACCCGGGAGGGCCCATGGACCCGCTTCTCCTCGCGCGCCTTCAGTTCGCGACCACCACCTCGATCCACTTCCTCTTCGTGCTCGTCACGCTCGGCCTCGTCACGCTGCTGGTCTACCTGCAGACCGCGTGGGTCGTCACCCGCAAGCCGGTCTACGAGCGGCTGACCCGCTTCTGGGGCACGTTTTACCTGGTCAACTACGCGCTCGGCATCACCACCGGCATCGTCATGGAGTTCCAGTTCGGGCTGAACTGGAGCGGCCTGTCCCAGTACGCCGGCAACGTCTTCGGCGCCCCGCTCGCGATCGAGACGCTGGGGGCGTTCTTCCTGGAGTCCACGCTGCTCGGCATGTGGATCTTCGGGTGGCAGCGGCTGCGGCGCGGGGTACACCTCGCGCTCATCTACGGCGTCGCCATCACCGCCTACGCGTCGGCCTTCTGGATCATGGTGGCCAACTCGTGGCTCCAGCACCCCGTGGGGTACGAGGAGGCCGGCGGCATCGCGCACCTCACCGACTTCGGGGCGCTGCTGCGCAACCCGGCGTTCGGCAACGCGTTCGGGCACGTGGTGTCGGCCGCCCTGACCTGCGGCGGCTTCCTCGTGGCCGGGATCAGCTCGTGGCAACTAATCCGCCGCACCCCGGACTACGAGGCGTTCCGCCGGTCGCTGCGGATCGGCGTCGTCACGGCCAGCGTGGGCGTCACGCTGGTGATGGGCTTCGGCTTCGCCCAGTTCGGCTACCTCGGCCGGATCCAGCCCACGAAGTTTGGCGACGACGGGGACAAGGCCGCGGCAGCCGCCGACTTCGCCGCCCGCTTCGGTGGCAGCCCGGCCGACTACCTGCCGCCGACCTGGGTCGGAGCGCCGCTCGGCTTCATGATCCTCATCGCGTTCACGCTGATGTGGGTCTGGGTCTTGATCCCTTTCTTCTTCCGTGACTGGATCATCAGGCTGAAGGCGCCGCTCTACCTGCTCCTGGCCGCGACCCCGCTGCCGTTCGTCGCGGCGATCTTCGGCTGGCTCTTCCGCGAGATCGGCCGCCAGCCCTGGACCGTCTACGGCCTGCTACCCACCGAAGACGCGGTCACCCAGACGAGCGGCGCGGTGCTGCTCACCTCGTTCGTCGGCTTCACCGTGCTGCTGCTCGGGCTCGCCGTCGCCGACTGGCTGCTGCTCGCGCGCGTCGCCCACCGCGGCACGGCCGACCCGGCGCTCGGCCGCCGGCCGGACGAGCCGGTACCCCAACCCGCAGACCGGCCCGACCCGGTCCTGGCCTGACGGGAGGCACATCGTGGTGACCATCTGGTACGGCCTGCTCGGCCTCTTCTTCGCCGCCTACCTCGTGCTCGGCGGCTACGACTACGGCTCCGGTCTCCTGCTCGCCCGGGGCGGCACCGACCGGCGGGTGGTGCTCACCGCCGTCGGCCCCTTCTTCCTCGGCAACGAGGTGTGGCTGGTGGCGGCGGCCGGCATCCTCTTCGGAGCGTTTCCGATGCTGGAGGGCGAACTCCTCGCCGGCCTCTACCCGGCGGTGGCGCTGGCGCTGGCCGGCGTGCTCACCGTCACCGCCGCCGTGCAGCTGCGCAGCCGGTCGCTCGCCGGACGACCCGCCTGGGACCGCGCGATCATCGGGGGCAGCGCGCTCGCCGTGCTGGGTTGGGGCGCGGTCCTCGGCGGGCTCCTGCAGGGCGTACCGCTGCACGCGGACGGCCACGTCGAGGGCGTGGGGCACGTCGTCACGCCGTTCGCGGCCGCCTGCGCCGTGACACTGCTCACGCTCGCGGCGGTGCACGGCGCCGCGTTCCTCGCGCTCCGGCTGCCCGGGAGCGGGCACGCGCAGACCGGACGCCGGCTGGTCCCGTGGGCGCTCGCCGCGGTCGCCGCCACCACCGTCGTGGGCCTTCTCTCTGCCCGGGTACGCGACGCGGTGCAGCGCCCAGCCGCCGCCGTACCCCTGTTGTGCCTGCTGGTGGCGGCGCTGGTGGTCGCCGGCGGCGCGCTCGCCCGGGGGCGGCCGGGCCTGGGTTTCGCCGCGACGTCGGTGGCGCTGGCCGTGCCGGTCGCGCTGGTCGGCGCGGCCACGTGGCCCTACGCGCTGGTCTCCACCGCCGACCCGGGCGCCAGCCTCGCCGTCGTGGACGCGGCCGCGAGCGGTCCCACGCTGCGGCTGCTGACCTGGCTCGCGGTGCCGCTCGTTCCGGTATTACTAAGCTTCCAGGTGATGTCCTGGTGGGTCTTCCGCGGACGGATCGACGGCCGGGCGCCGGTGTACTGGTGAACCGCCGCCCCTTCGATCCACGCCTGCTGCGCCGGGTCCCCGCGACCCGGCGCCAGTTCGCCGCGCTCGGGCTCCTCGGCGTGGCCGCCGCGTTCGTCGTGATCGCCCAGGCCACGACGCTGGCGGCGCTACTCGCCGGCGCGGCCGGCGGGCGGCTCGACCGGGCCGCGCTGGCCGGGTTCGTGGCCGCGGTGGCCGCCCGGGCGGGCGTGGTGTGGGGGCAGGGTGTCGTGGCGGCCCGGGCGGCGGCCACGGTCAAGGCGGCGCTCCGCGGCGAGTTGCTCGGCGCGGTCGGGCGGCGCGGTCCGGAGTGGGTGGCCGGGCAGCGGGCCGGCGAGATCGCCACGCTGGCCGGGCGCGGCCTGGACGCGCTGGACGCCTACTTCACCGGTTACCTCCCGCAGCTCGTGCTCGGCGTGACCGTGCCGGTCGCGGTGCTCGCCCGGATGGTCCTCGCCGACTGGAGCTCGGCGCTGATCGTGGCGGTGACGCTCCCGCTCATCCCGGTCTTCGGGGCGCTGCTGGGCTGGCACACCGAGGCGGCGACCAAGCGCCAGTGGCGGCGGCTCTCGATGCTCGGCGGCCACTTCCTCGACATGGTGTCCGGGCTGCCCACGCTCCGGGCGTTCGGGCGGGAGCGGGCTCAGGTCGGCGCGGTGCGGCGGATGGCCGACGAGCACCGCCTGGCGACGATGCGGACGCTGCGGATCGCGTTCCTCTCCGGGATGGTGCTCGAGCTCGTCGCCACGCTCTCGGTGGCGCTCGTCGCGGTGCCGATCGGCCTGCGGCTGCTGGAAGGCGGTGTGAGCCTGCAGACCGCGCTGCTGGTGCTGCTGCTCGCCCCCGAGGCGTACCTGCCGCTGCGCGCGGCCGGCGCCCGCTTCCACGCGAGCATGGAAGGGCTGACCGCGCTGGACGCCGCGCTGTCGCTCTCCACTGTGGAAGCTCCCGAGCGGGCGGATGCCCTGCCCGGGGCGGTACGGGAGATCCGGCTGGAGTCGGTCACCGTCGAGTACGACCGCACGGTCGCGCTCCGGGACGTGTCGCTGACCATCCGGGCCGGCGAGCGGGTGGCGATCATCGGGCCGAGCGGGGCGGGCAAGAGCACGCTCCTCGGCCTGCTGCTCGGCTTCGTACAGCCGACGGCGGGGCGGGTGCTCGTCGACGGCGTCGACCTGGCCACGCTCGACCTCGACGCGTGGCGGGCACGGCTGGCCTGGGTGCCGCAGCGGGCGCACCTCTTCGCCGCCTCGCTCGCCGACAACATCCGGCTCGGCGCGCCCACCGCCTCCGACGACGCGGTACGGGCGGCGGTCAAGGCGGCCGCACTGGACGACGTGGTCGAGGCGCTGCCCGACGGGCTCGACACGCCGCTCGGCGAGCGCGGCCACGGGCTCTCCAGCGGGCAGCGGCAGCGGGTGGCGCTGGCCCGCGCGTTCGTACGGGACGCGCCGATCCTGCTGCTCGACGAGCCCACCGCACGGCTCGACGGCGGCTCGGAGGCGGCGGTGCTCGACGCGACCCGGCGGCTGGTGGCCGGGCGTACCGCCCTGATGGTGGCCCACCGCCCGGCCCTGCTCGCCGAGGCCGACCGGGTGATCCGGGTGACCGACGGGCACGTGGTCTCGCTCGAGGCGGCGGCGGCATGACCTCCGTGCTGCGGCTCGCCCGCCCCTACCTCAGCCAGTTGATCGGCGCGGGGTTGCTCGCCGCCGGCACCGAGGCCGCCGGCGTGGCGCTGATGGCCACCGCGACCTGGCTGCTGATGACGGCCGCGGGCCAGCCGCCGATCAGCGCGCTCACGGTCGCCATCGTGTCGGTGCGGGCGCTGGCGATCGGGCGGGGCGTCCTGCGGTACACCGAGCGGCTCACCGGGCACGACGCGGTGCTGCGGATCCTGACGGAGGTACGCGCCCGCGTCTTCGCCACGCTCGCCGCGCGGCGCTCGCCCTCGGTGGAGACCCGCTCCGGCGACGCGCTCAGCCGCGTGGTGTCCGATGTGGACGCGGTACAGGATCTGCTGCTGCGGGTGCTGGTGCCCGGCGCGGCGGCGGCCGCAGTAGGCGTACTCGCGGTGGGTGGTGCGGCCCTGATCTCCCCGGCCGCCGCGACCGCGCTGGCGGTGGGGCTGCTGGTGGCCGGCATCGGCCTGCCCGCGGCGGCCACCGCACTGACCCGGCGTACCGCCGAGCGGGTCGCCCCGCTGCGCGGCATGCTCGCGAACGACGCGGTCGACCTGACCCACGGCGCCGCCGACCTCGCCGCGTACGGCGCGACCGGTGCCGCGCTCGACGCCGCCCGGCGCCGGGCCGGTGAGCTGGCCGGGCTGGAGCGCCGGCTCGCCACGGCGGGCTGGGCGGTGGACGCGGCCGGTGTACTCGTCTCCGGAGCCACGGCGGGCGCGGTGGCGGCGATCGCGCTGCGGGCCGGCGTCGACGGGGTGCTCGTCGGGGTGCTGGCGGTCGGCACGCTCGCGGCCGTGGAGACCTGCCTCGCGCTGGTCGCCGCCGCCCGGCAGCTGACCGAGCTGCGGGCGCCGCTCGCCCGGGTCTCCGCGCTCCTGGAGGCCCCGTCGCCTTCGCCGGCGACGTCCACCGTGGACATCGCCAGCATCACCGTGCGGTACCGGCCCGGCGGCCCGCCCGCGCTCGACGGTGTCCGCGTCGACCTGCCGCCCGGCCGCCGGCTCGGCGTGGTCGGTCCCAGCGGAGCGGGCAAGAGCACGCTGCTGGCGACGCTCGCCGAGTGGGGCGGGTCGCCGCGGGAGGTGGGCGGGCTGCTCGCCGAGGCGTACGTCTTCCACGCCAGCGTGCGGGAAAACCTCCTCCTCGGGCGCCCGGACGCCACCGACGACGACCTCACCGCGGCCTGCGCGGCGGCCGGCCTCCTGGACTGGGTACGGGAGCAGCCGGACGGCTGGGACACCGTGGTCGGCGAGGACGGCGCGCAGCTCTCCGGCGGGCAGCGGCAGCGGCTGGCGCTGGCCCGCGCGGTGTTGCTCGACCCGGCCGTACTCCTGCTCGACGAGCCCACCGAGGGACTCGACCCGGCGGCGGCCGACCAGGTGCTGGCCGGTGTGCTCGGGGCGGCCCGGGGGCTGGCGGGATCCGGCCCGAGGAGCGCAGCGACGAGACCGGATGGCGCCGGCCTCCCGGGCCTCTCAGCGAGCGAAGCGAGCGCAACCAGCACGGCCCGCGGCGCGGTGGTACTGGTGACGCACCGGCTGCGCGGGCTGGAGGGCATGGACGAGGTGATGGTGCTGGACGCCGGCCGGGTGGTGGCCCGGGGCACGCACGCCGAGCTGGTCGAGGCCCCGGGCTGGTACCGCGACCAGTGGCTCGCCCAGGAAGCGGCCGAGCGCGGATACCTGATCACCCGCCCTTAGGGCCGCTCCCGGATGTGGCGCGTGGCGGGTGCGTGGCAGGCTCGGGCCATGCCGGCCCCGATCGACGAGTACGTCCGGACCCTGGACCGCGCACTCAGCGGCCCGGGCCGGCTCAAGGGCGACATGCTGCGCGAGGCGCGGCACGGCCTGGCGGACGCGGCGGAGGCGTACCAGGAGGAGGGTCTGCCTCGCGCGGAGGCGGAACGGCTCGCGGTGGCCGAGTTTGGCGAGGTGCGGGCGCTGGCCCCGGCCTACCAGGCGGAGCTGGGCCTCGGCGCGGCCCGGCGGCTGGCGCTCAAGATGGTGCTGGTGCCGGCGCTCTTCACCACGCTGGCCGACTTCATGTGGCGCGGCTCGCCATGGTCGACCTCGACGACCGCGGAGCGGCCGCCGGCGGGATACCTGATGATCTCGCAGGCCCAGGACTACCTCGGGTACGTCTGGGCCGGGCTGGCGCTGGCCGCCTACCTGTGGCTGACCTGGTCCGCCCGGCGCGGCCGCCCGACCGGGCGGGTTACGGTGCGGGCGATCGGCGCCGGCGCGCTCTCGATCGTCGGGCTGACCTGGCTGGCCGGCACGGTCATCTACGTCTGGTCGCTCTCGCTGTGGGACGCCGCGCTCACCTGGCCGCCGATGGTGGCGGGCGGGCTGCTGGTGGGAGCGGCGGTCACCTGGCTGGCGCACTCGGCGGTGACCTGCCTGGTCGCGGCCCCTCGCCGCGTGCCGGCCGGCGAGCCGGTCAGGTCGTAGCGGGAGGCGGCGGCTCGGCCGGGTTTATAGCGGGTCGCCGCTTTTGGCGGGTCGCCGCGTGCCGGCCGGCCGGCGGTGCGGTCAGTCGCAGCGACCAGCGGCGGCTCGTCCAGGTTTATAGCGGGTCGTCGCGTGCCGGCCGGCGGCGGTGCGGTCAGGTCGCAGCGGCCGGCGGCGGCTCGGTCCCCAGGAAGCGGCCGACCGTCGAGCTGAGCTCCTGCCAGCTTGCCCGCTCCCCGGCGAGGGCGCGGTGGCCCGGGGCGGTGAGCCGGTAGGTGCGGCGCTCGCGCCCATTGACCGTGCTCCACTCGCTCTCCACATACCCGGCCCGCTCGAGCCGGCGCAGCGCCGGATAGATGGTGCCGGTGGGCAGATTGAGCGTGCCGCCGCTGCGGGACTTGAGCGCTTCGATGATCGCGTAGCCATGCAGTGCGCCGCCCTCCAGCACGGAAAGCAGCAGCGCATCCAGGTGTCCGTGCAGGGCCTGCGACTTCATAGGTAGTAAGGCTACCGATGTGGGCGGGCTTCTCCAACGGGGTGCGGGCGTTCACCGCGCAGCATGGGCTACTACTGTGTGCGCAGAGTCGCCGACCCGACAGCCATCGGGCCGGTGCCAGACCTGAGCCCACACGGAGGTCAGCGTGGCCCGCCAGTCGCCCAACCGGCCGGACGCCGACAAGCCCGAGCCCGACCTCGAGATCGACGAGGATCTCGAGGAGGTCGACGAAGAGGAAGAGGCAGAGGCAGAGGATGCCTCGTCGGGCGGCCCGTCGTCGCTGTGGGCCGACACCAGGATCGATCCGGTCGAGATCGCGCTCCCGTCCGGCGTCGGCTACACGCTCCGGGCGTACCGGCTCTCCACCTCGCTGACCCCGACCGACATCGGCGACCGCGACGAAGACGACCCGTTCGCCGCGAAGGCCAGGCACGCGATGCTGGATGACGACGACGACACCGTGGTGATCCTCGACGACGACTTCCCGGGCGACGAGGACGAGGAGGACGCCGAGGAGGCCAAGCGGCGCGGCCGGCACGCCCGCGACGACTCCGGCTCGGACTCGGACGACTCGGACTCGGACTCGGACTCGGACGACTCGGACTCGGACTCGGACTCGGACGAGGCTGACGAGCCCTCGGCCGAAGACTTCGAAGACGAGGAAGAAGAGGAGGAGGAAGCGCCGGCCGAAGAGGTGCCGGTCTTCCTGAGCCACCGGGGCAAGCTGCTGCTCTTCAAGAGCCCCGAGTCGCTGGTGACCTTCGTGCGCTCCGGCGCTCCCAACGACCTCGCCCAGGTGGACGGCTGGGCCGAGGTGGTCGAGCGGATCCAGCCGGCCGACGTGGCTCCCTCGGACGACGACTCGTACGAGCTCGACCTGGTCGTGGAAAACCTGCGCGGCGGGCACGACACCTGGGACTTCAACCTGCTGATCGAAGCCGGTGAGGCGGCACGCGACCTGTCGTATGCCCTGCGCCTCACACCAGTCCTTACCGCCCTGTCCCCCGGATCCCCGCTCGATGACCTTGACGAGGCACTTCGTTCCGCCGCCGGTGGTGGAATCGGCGCTTTCCGGGGTCGCCGGCGGCTGAAGAAAATCGGGGCACAACAGGCAAGTCTCGGCTGGCGCACGATTATCGGCAAGATCTCTGCCGCTGTGGACTGGCGCGACTGACCCCTTACCAGGGAGCATCAGTCCTTGGCACACGCTCAAGTCCGGGGAGGAGGACGACGCCGTGGCGCTCGTGCGCGTGTACTGCGGTCTGGCGTCGGCGGATCCGACAGCGCGAGCGGCTTCGGCTGAGTCGCGCCTGACGGTCGCCGTGGTCGACGACGCGGGGCGGCTGCTCGACGTCTGCGAGGTCAGCGACGACCCGGCGGGCTATGCCCAGCTGGGTGCGCTGCTCGTGGAGCGTTCCAGCGGGCCGACCGGGGTCGCGATCGCCGCGGACAGCGATGATCACCTGGTCACGTCGCTCCTCACCGCAGCTGGACGCCTGCTCGCCGTCGCGGATGACGACGCGGTCGACGATTACGCAGAGCGCTTTGCCGATGACGAATCGGTAGAGGAGATGGAGTCTCCCGCCGCCGAGCGGCGTGCGGTCGGCCTCGCGCGTGCCCTCCAGGCCGGTGCCCTCTCCGCGGTCGCCCTCCCCGTGCCGCGCGACCTCTTGTCGTACAAGCCGGTGCTCGCCGCGCACGCCGCACTCTGCAACGGCCGGCTCTCCGCCGCTGTCGCGCTGCGCGAGGTGCTTCGCGAGCTCTACCCGGCGGCCCTGCGGGCCTACCCCGACCCGGCCGAGCCGGTGTCGCTCGCGGTGCTCGACGCGCTGCCCGAGCCGAGCCTGCTCAACGGCACGGCCGGCGGGCGGGGGCGCGAGTCCACCTCCGCCGCCGACGCGGTGATCGGCCAGCTCGCGGCCGAAGGCGTGGCCGACGCCGAGACGGTCTCCGAAAAGATCACCGCACTGCGCGTGGCGATCGCCGAGACCCCGCGCCGCGGCAGCACGAGCAAGGCGCTGGTGCCGGCGATCTCCGAGACCGTGCGGCAGGCGGTCGCCGCCGTGCGCGCCTGCGACCTCGGCTGCGACGCCCTCATCTCCACGCTCAGCGCCCGCCTGACCGCTCCTCCGGCGAGCACCGGGCGGCGCAGCACGTTGCGCCGGGCCGGCGCCACCAGCGCGCCACAGGCCACCCCGGCCGGTGCCGGCCTGCACGCGGTCCGCCCGCCGGCCGAGGAGCCCGCGCCGACCCGCGTCGGGCGCCGGGCCCGCCCGGAGCCCGCGGCTGCCAGCGCCGCTCCCGCGATCCCGCACGCCGTGACGACGCCGCCGGTGGCCCCCTCCCCGGTTACCCGCCCACCGGTCGCGCCCCCGCCGGTCAGCCGCCCCGCCGCCGCGCGTGGCGGAGACACCGGCCGCCGCCACGCCGAGCCGGCCACCCACCCGGCGCCAGTGGCCACGCCGGCCTCGGCACCGCCGGTCGCGCCGGCTTCGGCACCGCCGCTGGCCCCGGCCGCTTCGGCCGGACCGGCCGTGCGCCCGCCGGTCGCGCCACCCCCGGCGAGCCGACCGCCGGTCGCGCCGGCCGCGATCAGCGCACCGACCCCGCTGCCGATCCGCTCGTCGGCACCGCCGGCCCGGCCCGCAACCCCTACGGTGTACGGCGGCGGTGGCATGTCCGACACCGCCCAGATCGCGATGCCGCTGTCCCGGCCGGAGCCGCCTCGCACGCCGCAGCCGCCCCGCGTGGAGCCGCCACGCGCCCCCGAGCCGGTGAGCAACCGGCCGGTCTCCGCGCCGCCGCCCCCGCCGCCCGGCATCACGCCGATCGCGCCCGCCGCCGTGGTGCCGAGCCAGCGCGGCCTGGCACCGGCCGACAGCGGCGAGCCGTTCCGCGCCACGCTCACGACGGCCGCGATCAACAGCGCCCGTGCCGAGCGCCAGCGCCCCACGCCGATCCCGCCGCGCCCCAGCACCCGGCACGACGGCCCGTCACCCGACCAGAGTGGCGCGCCCACTCAGGGTGGTTTTGGTGCTACGGATTTGAGCGTGCCCTTGCCCCGACACGCGCCCGAGCCCGGCTCGCGCGCCGCTTGGCCCCTGGTCAACTCGTCCGACAGCGACCGTTCCCGCGCGGACGCCGAGCCCTCGCGCCCCCGCCTCGACGCCGAGCCCCCTGCCCGGCCGCGCGTCGACGCTGAGCCAGCCGCCCGGTCGCGTCGCGAGGCCGAGCCGGCGGCCCGGCCGGGCTTGCCTCAGCGGGCAAACGGCGACCGCCCCTACTCGGGCTACAGCGAGCTCGACCGGCCCGCTCAGCCGGCCGCCACGGACGGCCGCATAAAGCCGCCGTGGCAGGCGGACGACCTGCCCCAGGAGCCGCCGATGCTGCGCCTGGTGGAGCCGCCGCCGCTGTCCGACCGCGCGCTCGACGACCGCCCGCTCAGCGGCACGACCGCGCTGGACGCGCCGTCGCTGCGCCTGGTCGACACCGACACGAGCGACCGCGGTGCCCGTACGGCCCGGTCTCGCCGCGCCGTGGAGCGCAGTGCCGTGCCGGTGGCCGAGGAGGGCGACGGCGACCTGCTGATCTTCGCCCAGACCCGTTCCGCCTGGTTCGTCGGCCACCCGGACGAAGAAAACCAGCTCGACTGGACCTCCTCCGCCGACACCGGCTGGCAGGCCGCGTCCCAGGCCGCGACGCCCTCCGTGGGCGCCGAGACGAATTCGGGGCTCCCCCGCCGCGTCCCCCAGGCCAACCTGGTGCCGGGCTCCGCCCTCCCGCCCCGCGAGGAGCGCCCGCTGCGCATCGTCCGCGACGCGCAGAGCATCGCCGCCCACACCACCGGCTACTTCCGCGGCTGGCGTCGCGGTCAGGAGATCGGCGGGTACGCGGTCGGCGGCCGCCCGGGCCGCGAGTCGGCCGGCGGCTGGGACTTCAGCCGCGACTCCGTGGGCCGCGAAGACGAGTACCGCTCGGCGGGCTACCGCTCCTGACCCATCGTCGGAAGGCGCCGGACCCGCACGGTCCGGCGCCTTTTCGCTGCCGCCCCGCCAGCATGGTCGGCGGCGCCGCCAGGATGGTGGTCGGCACCCGGGTCGATGCCGCTCGGCGAGCTTCACCACCGGTCCGAACGTCCGGGAGGCAGAGCCGATGGCCTGTCCCGAAGGCTCAGGTCGACATCGCCGCACGCCGTGCTTCGTGGTCACCCATCGCCCCTCGCTAGTTCCGGTGGCCACCAACGCTCACCGGCCTTCGGCCGCTGGTCCCTGGAAGGCGGGCCCGTCACGGTTTCCGCGCCGCACCTACGCTTTCGCGTCACCAACTCCAGGGCAGCCGCCGCCGGGCCGGGTTTGGCCGGGGTGGCAGCAAAATCCCTGACTTTGGTGCTACGGGCCGCGGGCGAGGCAGCAAAGTCAGGGACTTTGTCGGGATCTTGCTCCGCGACGTTCAGCCCTCGTGCGCAGGCGCCTACAGCGGGCGCAGCCTGACGATCAGCGGGTCGAACGCGTGGAGTGGGTTGCCTACCGCGGAGGGTGAGGCCGCGGAGCAACGATGCCGCGTCGCGCATTGCCCACAGTGGACGTTGCGGAGTCTGGGCAGCACACGGCCGCCGACGGGCGTTGGCCCGCCGGCGGCGAGGTGGCGCGAGTCCGTCAGGCGGGTGCGACCGCGCGGGAGCGGCGCATGCTCAGCACGTACTCCACAAGGGAGATGAGAACGTGCTTTGTGGACTCGCGGTTGCGGGCGTCGCAGCTGACCACGGGGATCTCGCTGGAGATGGCGAGCGCGTCGCGCACATCCTGCGGGTCGTGGTACTGCATGCCATCGAAGCAGTTGATGGCCACCAGGTATGGCAGCCGGCGGTGCTCGAAGAAGTCGATCGCCGCGAAGCAGTCGGCGAGTCGGCGCGTGTCTACGAGCACGACCGCGCCGATGGCTCCCCGCACCAGCTCGTCCCACATGAACCAGAACCGGGTCTGGCCGGGTGTGCCGAACAGGTACAGGATCAGGTCGCGGTCGATCGAAATGCGGCCGAAGTCCATGGCCACGGTGGTGGTCGTCTTACCCGGCACCTGCCGGGTGTCGCCGACGCCGACACCGGCCGACGTCATGATCGCCTCGGTGGTCAGCGGCGTGATCTCCGAAACCGAGCCGACCAGCGTCGTCTTACCAACGCCGAACCCACCGGCGATGACGATCTTCGCCGACGTCACGCGCCCCGTCAGCGGCGGGCGATGCGACATGTCAGAGCCTGCGAAGTCCACTCAGCACCCTCTCCAGCAGTTCAGTGCCCACCGCGTCGTTGGCGTCGTCGAGGGAGGTCGGCTCGTACACCGCGAGCAGGCCGTCGGCGGCCATGTCGGCGATGAGGACCCGGGCCACCCCGAGCGGAAGCTGCATCCGCGCGGCGATCTCCGCAAGCGATTGCAGCCGCCCGTCACAGAGCGCGGCGATGTATTGATGCTCCCGGCCCTGACCGCCCTTGGTAGCGCCCGCGGACCGGCCCCTTACGGTGGTCTCCACGAGCGCCTCGAGCGCGATCTCGAGCCTGGGACGGGTCCGGCCGCGGGTAACGGCGTACGGTCGGACCAGCGCACCGGTCGGCTCGTCGCGTTCCGCCATCATCGCCGTTCACCCCCTCCTGTCGACCCGAACAAATCTCGAACAGAATCCGTGCACCTGCGGCCCCCTATGTCGGACCGCTTGTGCGCTCAACCCAACATGCCTGCGGTCGTGCGCGGAGCTGGCGTCAGCGCGTCGCCTACCCGGTCGACGAGCAGCGCCATCTCGTAGCCGACCTGGCCGACGTCGCAGCTGCGCGCCGCCAGCACGGCGAAGGAGGAGCCGTCCGAGATCGACATCAGGAACAGGAAGCCGTTGTCCATCTCGACCACTGTCTGGAGCACCGCGCCGCCTTCGAAGCACCGCGCGGCCCCCTGGGTGAGGCTGACGAGCCCCGACGCGATCGCCGCGAGCTGGTCTGCCCGGTCGCGCGGGAGATCACGCGACGCTGCCAGCAGCAGACCGTCGGCGGACACCGCGACCGCGTGCGCGACGCCCGGCACCCGATCGGCGAAGTTGGCGAGTAGCCAGCCGAGATCCTGCGTTGTTGTCATCCCTCATGCTCCTTCTGGCCGCTCCCGGCCGCGGGGCCCAAACCGGTCTGCGAGGTCTCCCCCGACGTCGCCGGCTGGTCGTCCTTGGGGTGCGTGCGACCGCGCTGCACCCCGCGGTGGTACGCGGACAGCAGACCGCGCACCGCCTCTGGTGTACGACGCTGCACAGCAGCGGCGCCCTTCTCCACCCCACCGGGCACAAGCTGAGCCATCGGCACCCGCTTGGGGAGCCCGGCCTGGGTGGTCTCGGATGCCGGCCGCTCGGCAGCGGCGGTGGCCGCGCGCCAGCCGTCGTCGGCGGCGGTCTGCCAGCCGCCCACGGGCTCCCTGCGCGCCGCTCCGTTGCCGTTGCCGCCGGAGGGTGGCGGAACGGAGGGGCGGGTGGCCGCGGCGGGCACCGGTGTGGCGGTGGTCGCGCTGGCCGTCGGGGCGCCCTGCGGGGCTGGGCTGGCCGGTCGTGCGGCGTCCACGGTGACGAAGTCACCGTTTGGTGCGGGCGTGCGCGGCTCCTCTGGCACAGCACGCCGGGTGCGGAACCAGGCCGACTCCAGCTCGCGGAAGATCGGCAGTTCCATGGTCTCGTCGGCGAACCGCGGCTGGCCGGCCGCTCCGGCCGTCGCAGCGGTCGTGGGCCCGGTCGCCGCGGCCGGGGCCGGCGTGGCCTCGGGCGGGGCGGTCGCTTGTGGAGTGGTCGCGGCCGGCGGCTTGGCGCCGGACTCGTTGCGATTGTTGACCTTGGGCAGCTCGGCGGTCATGTCGAGCGCGGCGGCGAGCGTCTCCGGGACCGGCGGCGTCGTGGTCGGTCCGGTCTCCGGCGCGCTGACCGGCGGCCACACCGGCGGTGCCGAAGAGGGCGGAACGGCCGGGCCGGGTGGGGCCACGGGCGGCGCCGGCGGGGCCGAAGCGGGTGGCGGCACCTGCGCCTGCGGCGGGATCGGCGGGGCGGAGACCGGCGGTACGGGCGGCGCGGACACCGGGGGAACCGGCGGGAAGCCGCCGCCACGCGTCTGGGTCTCCGGGTTGGCCGGGATCTGCCGCGGGATGCCGGGCGCCGGAGTGCCGCCGGTCACCTCGCCGTCGACGGTCCAGTGGTCGGTGCCCCGCCGCTGCGGCAGCGGGTCGCTCGACTGGCCGTTGGTCGGCGTACGCGGGCTGAACGTGCCGCCCGCGCCGTTGGTGCCGCCGTTGGCCGCCGAGGCGGCGCCGGTGAGGTCGGACCAGGCCGGCATCGACCGCTGCGGCTGACCCGACGGCCCGACCATACGACCGCCGTTGAGCGGTGCGGGGTCGAACGGGCGTCCCGGGGGTGCCGAGGTCGGGCCGCTCTCCAGGGCCAGCGGCGTCGCGCCGACCGGTGGGCGCTGCACCGGCGGTGGCGGTAGCGGCGGCTGCCCGGCCGGCGGCACCATCGTGGGCTGGAACGGAGCCGCGCCCGGCTCGTTGCGCCCGGACAGGGCCCGGGGCACGAGGACCGACGTCGGCAGCGTCACATCGGCGACGGTGCCCCGCTCGCTGGCCGGCCGCAACTCGACCTTGACGCCATGCCGTGCGGCCAGCCGCGCGACCACGACCAGGCCCATCATCCGGGAGACGGCGACGTCGACCATGGGCGGCGTGGCGAGCCGCTCGTTGAGGTCGTGCAGCTGGTCGGGGGTGATGCCGATGCCGCGGTCCTCGACGTACAGCACGGCGCGGTCGCCGACGCGGCGCGCCTCGACCATGACGTGCGAGTCGGGCGGCGAGAACGCGGTGGCGTTGTCGAACAGCTCGGCGACCAGGTGGACCAGGTCGTTGACGGCGCTGGAGGCGACCTCGATGTCGCGGTCGATCACGCCGAACTCGATGCGCGTGTAGTGCTCGACCTCGGACTGGGCCGCGCGCAGCACGTCGATGAGCGCCGCCGGCTCGCGCTGCACGCGGGTGGAGTCCGCGCCGGCGAGGACCAGGAGGTTTTCGTCGTTGCGGCGCATCCGGGTGGCCAGGTGGTCGAGCTGGAAGAGCTCGGCCAGCCGGTCCGGGTCTTCCTCGCCGCGCTCCAGCCGGTCGAGGTGGCCGATCAGCCGGTCGACCAGGATCTGCGAGCGGCGGGCCAGGTTGACGAACATCGTCGCGACGGAGGCGCGGAGCGCGGCCTGCTCGGCGGCGGTGCGGACGGCTTCCAGGTGGACCGCGTTGAACGCCTCGGTCACCTGCCCGAACTCGTCCTTGCTCCGGACCGGCAGCGGCTCGGCGATCTGGTTGGCCACCTGCACCGGCGAGAGCTGGCTGGACAGGGCCGGGTCACGGAGCCGGGAGACCGCCTGGGGCAGCCCGTACTGCGCGACGGAGAGGGCGCCGTGCCGCAGCTCGCGCAGCGACCGGGCCATCGAGCGGGCGACCGCCCAGGCGAAGAGGATGGCGAGCAGGAGGACGCCGAGCAGCACGCCGGCCTCGATGAGCAGCTGCTCGTACTCCTGGTCACGCAGTGTGGTGGCGCGGTCAACGACCTCGCCGTCGACGGCGGTCTCGACCCTGCGGACCAGCTCGGCCTTGGCCAGCAGGGCGCTGTCCCAGCTCGCCGCGTCGAACGGGCGGTCGCTGATGTTGGGGCCGTCGCGGCTCTGCAGGTAACCCGCGTATCCCTCGACCTTGCGCAGGTCGGAGCCGGCGACCGTCTGGTCGAACAGCTCGGCGTCGGTCCGGGTGGCGACCGCCTTGAACGCCTGCACGGCCTGGTCCTGCCCGGTCTGCGTCTCGATGTACTGCGTCCGCAGGTTGGGCGTGAACGTGCCGGTGCTGATGATGTTGAGGCCGACGATCCGCTCCTGGGAGATGAACTCCTTGAAGCGGGCGAGCGCCGCCGTGGCGCGCATCTGGTCACCGAGCGTCGTGTCACCGGCGAGCTGCGCGGCCGAGTCACGCACCGAGATCAGGCTGGTGAGCAGCGTCGTGTAGTTGCTGCTGGCCTGGCTGAGCTGGAGCTTGGCGTTGGTGACCTGGCTGCGGATCGCGGGCAGGTCGGCGAGGCGCTGGTCGATCGTGGTGAGCGCGTCACGGAAGTTGACCGGGAGGTCGTCGGCGTTGAGCGCGTTGCGCTCCTGCTGGTACGGCCGCTTGGTCTCGTCGACCGTCGGCTGCACCTTCGTGTACGCCTCGTTGTACTTCTGCTTGGCGGCGGTGTCGCTCGCCCGGACGCCGAGCAGCATCGCCGCCGCGGCCCGCTCGTTTTGCAGGTTGTGCACCAGAGCGCCGGACGCCTCCGACAGCTGCGACAGGGTGCGCGCGCGGTCAGCGTCGTTTGCGGTGCCGAGGTGCTCGATCAGGCCGTTGGTGCCGACGCCGATCGTGGCGAGCGTGGGCACGATCATGATCAGGCCAAGCTTGGACCAGATCGGAAGATCTCGAAGCCGGCCCAGCGGCCGGCGGAGACGCGACATGACAGAGTCCGCCGTCTTCGGCTGCTTACTCACGTCACCGCCCTCTCCAGCTCCGGCGCCCGGCCCGTCAAACTGGGCACCGCTCATCGACCGACCCGGTCGGGTCGAACCCCCGAGATTCCATCACGACCCGTGTCAAAGAGAAAGGCCAGGTTCGCCCTAACCATCCCCGCATTTGGACGAAAGTAGCATTGATAGCAATGCGTCTGCGATCAACTACTGATTGTGAGCGCACCCGCTGTCCAACTTGTCCTGCTCGCTAGGCCTGGGCCGTGATGAGTACCTCGCCAAGGATGGCGACGCCGCGGCAGTGCCGACCATTGCCCGACCGGCCATCGACGGCAAGGCCGAAGTGCCGGTTTACGCGCTGCGTGCATACCGCCGGGTAACCACTCGGTGCGGCCTGACTGACCGTATCGCCACAGTTGCCCGTACGGCCAGCGACACGGAATTACAACAACTTCGCGTACGCCGGCTTGATCACTTCGTTGATGATCGAGAGCCGCTCGTCAAACGGGATAAAAGCGCTCTTCATCGCATTGATCGTAAACCACTGCAATTCAGCCCAGCCATATCCGAACGCCTCCACCAGCAGCGCCATCTCGCGGGACATCGAGGTGCCGCTCATCAGCCGGTTGTCGGTGTTGACCGTGACCCGGAAGCGCAGGTCGCGCAGCAGGCCGATCGGGTGCTCGGCGATCGAGGGAGCCGCGCCGGTCTGCACGTTGGAGGAGGGGCAGAGCTCCAGCGGGATCCGCTTGTCCCGCACGTACGCCGCGAGCCGCCCCAGCACGCCGCCGGTGATGTCGTCGACGATCCGTACGCCGTGGCCGAGCCGGTCGGCGCCGCACCACTGGATCGCCTGCCAGATCGACGGCAACCCGAACGCCTCGCCGGCGTGGATGGTGAAGTGGAAGTTCTCCCGCTGGAGGTACTCGAACGCGTCCAGGTGCCGGGTGGGCGGAAAGCCGGCCTCCGCGCCGGCGATGTCGAAGCCGACCACGCCGGTGTCCCGGAAGCGGACCGCCAGCTCGGCGATCTCCATCGAGCGGGCCGCGTGCCGCATCGCGGTGAGCAGCGTCCCGATCCGGATCGGCCGGCCGGCCGCCGCCGCCCGCTCCGCGCCCTCGGCGAACCCGGCGAGCACCGCCTCCACCACCTGCTCCAGCGTGAGCCCGCGGTTGAGGTGCTGCTCGGGGGCGAAGCGGACCTCCGCGTACACGACGCCGTCGTCGGCCAGGTCGAGCGCGCACTCGGCGGCCACCCGCCGCAGCGCCGACTCGGTCTGCATCACCGCCACGGTGTGCTCGAACGTCGCGATGTACCGCTCCAGCGAGCCGGAGTCGCACGCGCTGACGAACCATCTGGCCAGTTCGTCCGGCTCTGTCGCCGGGAGGGGATGGCCGACCTCGGCCGCCAGCTCGATGATCGTCGCCGGGCGGAGCCCGCCGTCGAGGTGGTCGTGCAACAGAGCCTTCGGGGCCTTGACGATGTCCTCGTACGCGATTGCGACCATGGGAAAGATTATGGACGCTCCGGTACTCGCAAACATGCGGTGCCCGGTTTGTGGCGAGCCGCTCGGCGCCGCGCCGGGAGTGCTCCGCTGCCCGCGCGGCCACAGCTTCGACATCGCCCGCCAGGGGTACGTCAACCTGAGCACCGGCCGCTCCCCGCACACCGGCGACACCGCGGAGATGGTCGCGGCGCGGGCCGAGTTCCTGGCTGCCGGGCATTACGACTTCATCTCGACCGCCCTGGCGGCTGCCGCGCGTGCCGCGTACCCGGGCGGTCTGGTCCTGGACGCCGGCGCTGGCACCGGCCGGCACCTGGCCGCGGTGCTCGACGCCCTCCCGGCCGCGCCCGGTCTGGCGCTGGACGTCTCGAAGCCGGCGCTGCGCCGCGCGGCGCGCGCCCACCCGCGGGCCGGCGCCGCCCTCTGCGACACGTGGGGCCGGCTGCCGGTGGCGGACGGGTCGGCCGGGGTGGTGCTGGACGTGTTCGCGCCGCGCAACGGCACGGAGTTTCGCCGGGTGCTGCGGCCGGGCGGCGTGCTGCTGGTGGTGACACCCGCCGCCGACCACCTGGCGGAGCTTGTCGAGCGGCTATCGCTGCTCCAGGTCGACCCGGAGAAGGCCGAGCGGGTGGCGGCCAGCCTGGAGGGGCACTTCCGGCTCGCCGAGGAGACCTCGCTCACCCGCACGCTGACGCTCAGCCCGCGGGAGGCGGCCACCCTGGTGGGGATGGGCCCGAGCGCCTGGCACACCGTCCCGGCGACCGCCGCCCTCCGGAGCGGAGCGAGCCCGGTCACGGTGACCGCGTCGGTGCGGCTCGGCGTCTACGTGGAGAGGTCGACCTCTTCCCAGCCTGCCGGCGGGTCGTGATACGGCCCGCGGAAGACCACGGCCCACTCCAGGGCCCACCGCCGCTGGCCGATCGCGTTGGCGTCGATCTCGCCGGGCAGCGGCGCGCCGATCCGCTCAGCCTCCAGGTATCCCCAGTCGAGGCAGTAGTAGAAGTCGAGCACGGTGGCGGCGTCGACGGCCGAGCGGGGCGCGGCGAGGCTGCGCGAGCGCCACTCGGCGAACGTCTCCCCCGCCGGCAGGTTGGGCAGCAACTCCACCAGCCGGTCGTCGGCGACCTGCTCCGGGTCGAGATGCTTGGAGAGGCCGAGGAGCCAGGCCAGCGCGTACACGGCGTCGTGGTGCAGCACGAACGAACGGTGGTCGCCCCGCCCGCCCATGACGAACTGCCACTCCGGCGGGGTCACCTGCTCGACCAGGCGCGAGCCGAGCAGCCAGCTCATCGCCGCCTGGGCCGGCATGCCGAAGCAGCGGGCGAGCACCACGTGGAGGATCGCCGCGCGGGCCTCGATCTCGGCGGTCGGCCGCAGCTCGACCTCGTCACCCGGCTCCCAGACCAGCGGAAACTGCGGCGGCGGCAGGGGTAGCCCCAGGCGGCGCATCTCTTCCACGCTGGCCAGGCGCACGTGCCGCGGGTCGGGAGCCGGAACAGCCACTGGTCCTCGTCCTGCCAATCGTCGCTGCTGCGCCCCCTGGCCAGGGAGAATAGCTCTTCCGGCCGGTCCGCACCACGCCCCTCCCGCAGGCTCTAGGCGATGCGCTCCATGACCAGGGCACGAGGACCCGGCGCGACCTCCGCCACCAGCACCGCGCCGACGGCCTCCGCCAGCGCCGCGGGCATCCGGCTGGCATCGTCGGTACGCAGCTCGAACAGCGGCTCGCCGGCCCGCACGGGGTCGCCGGGCTTCTTGTGCAGCACCACGCCGGCGGCGGCGCTGACCGGGTCTTCCTTGCGCGCCCGGCCGGCCCCGAGCCGCCAGGCGGCCACCCCGATCCCGAACGCGTCCACTGTGGAGACGTACCCGTCGCGCTCGGCGCGTACCGTCTCGGTCTCCCGGGCGACCGGCAGCGGCGCCTCGGGGTTGCCGCCCTGCGCGCGGATCATGGCGCGCCACGAGTCCATCGCCTTGCCGCTGCCCAGCACCCGCGCCGGGTCGGCGTGCAGCCCGGCCGCCGCGACCATCTCGTCGGCCAGCGCCAGCGTCAGCTCGACCACGTCGGCGGGTCCGCCGCCGGCCAGCACCTCGACCGACTCGGCCACCTCCACCGCGTTGCCGACCGCGCGGCCGAGCGGCGTGGACATGTCGGTGAGCAGCGCGACCGTCGCCACGCCGTGCGCCTTGCCCAGGTCCACCATCGTGCGGGCGAGCTCGCGGGCGTCGGCCGCCGACTTCATGAACGCGCCGGAGCCGACCTTGACGTCCAGCACGAGCGCCCCGGTACCCTCGGCGATCTTCTTGCTCATGATCGAGCTGGCGATGAGCGGGATCGCCTCGACCGTGCCGGTGACGTCGCGCAGGGCGTACAGCTTGCGGTCGGCGGGCGCCAGGCCCTCGCCGGCCGCGCAGACGACCGCGCCCACGTCCCGGAGCTGGGCCACGAACTCCTCGTTGGTCAGCGCCGCCCGCCACCCGGGGATGGACTCCAGCTTGTCGAGCGTGCCGCCGGTGTGGCCGAGCCCGCGCCCGGACAGCTGCGGCACCGCGGCACCGCAGGCGGCCACGAGCGGCGTCAGCGGCAGCGTGATCTTGTCGCCCACGCCTCCGGTGGAGTGCTTGTCGACGGTCGGGCGGGACACCGCGGAGAGGTCCAGCCGCTCCCCGCTGGCGATCATCGCCGCGGTCCACCGGGCGATCTCGGCCGGCGTCATGCCGCGCAGCAGGATCGCCATGGCCAGCGCGGCCATCTGCTCGTCGGCGACCTCGCTCCGGGTGTACGCGTCGACCACCCAGTCGATCTGCGCGTCGGAGAGCACCCCGCCGTCGCGCTTGGTCCGGATCACGTCAACCGCCGCGAACGTCATCGCCGCCCTGCTTTCTGGCCCCGGTCACGCCGCCGGGCGGCGGCGCTCACTCGCTGGGAGGCGGATCGCCCTCGCCGACCCAGCGCATCTTGCCCTCTTCGTCGATCAGCACGACCCGGGGTGTGCGTACCCGTCCCCAGGCGATCGCGTCATCGACGTTGCCCCAGGAGGGGGCCTCCTCCAGGATGCCGGTCTCCTTGCCGTCGGTGCCGGTGGACCGGTCCCAGTACCCGGTCCAGACCCGCTGCCCGGCGGCCAGGTCGGGGTGTACGAAGACGGTGCCGCGACCGCGCCAGCGCAGCAGCCGGCTGGGCACCTTCGGCTCCTTGGACGCCTCGGCCGCCACCAGGTCTTCCGGGCCGAACGCGAACGGCAGCAGCTCGGCGACGCGCAGCGGCCGGGGTACCGCCTCGACCAGGCATTCGGCGCCGCCGTGCTCGTACAGCAGCTGGCGGCAGCGGCCGCAGGGCATCAGCGGCTCGCCGTCGCCACCGACGCAGGAGACCGCGACCAGCCGTCCCCCGCCGGTCGCGTGCAGCGACGAGACCAGTCCACACTCGGCGCAGAGCGTCACGCCGTACGAGGCATTCTCCACGTTGCAGCCGACGACCATCCGCCCGTCGTCGACGAGCCCGGCCACGCCGACCGGGAAGTTCGAGTACGGCGCGTACGCGTTGCGCATGGCTTCCACGGCCGCCGCGCGCAGCCGTTCCCAATCGATCTCCACGTGTCTTTCTTACCCTCCCCCGCGAGCGAAGCTCCTTCCCAGCGCGGTTGTCACCCCTTTATGTACGGCTTGCCGTCAGCCGCGGGGGCCCGCACCCGGCCGACCAGACCGGCGACCGCGAGGATCGTCGCCAGGTACGGCAGCATCGCGAGGAACTGGCTGGGGATGATGCTGTTGATCGCGCCGAGGTAGACGCCGAGCTGGTCGGCGAAGCCGAAGAAGAGCGCGGCGAGCAGCGCCCCGGTCGGGCTCCAGCGGCCGAAGATCAGCGCGGCCAGCGCGATGAAGCCCTTGCCGCCGATCATGTTCTTGGTGAACGAGTAGAGCAGCAGCGTGTACGACGCCCCGCCGATACCGGCCACGACGCCGGCCAGCAGCACGTTGCGGTAGCGCAGGCCGAGCACGCGCACGCCCAGCGTGTCGGCGGCCGTCGGGTGCTCGCCGACCGAGCGGGTGCGCAGCCCCCAGCGGGTGCGGAAGAGCGCGATGTGGACGACGAGCACGAGGATCAGCGCCAGGTACAGGAACAGGTTGCTGCGGAAGAGCGCCGGCCCCAGTACCGGGATGTCCTTGAGCAGCGGGATCTCCCAGCTGCCGAAGTGCGGTGGCTGGTTGTACTTGGCCTGGTCGGTCTGCATCAGCCGCTCGTAGAGGAAGCCGGTGAGGCCGAGCGCGAGCAGGTTGAGCACGATGCCCATGACGACCTGGTCGACCAGGTAGCGGATCGTGAAGATCGCCAGCAGCAGCGAGACGAACGCGCCGCCGATCGCCGCCGCGATCAGCCCGATCCAGGCGCTCGCCGCCATCGTGCCGACCAGCGCCCCGGCGAACGCGCCCATCAGCAGCTGGCCCTCGATCGCCACGTTGACCACGCCGGAGCGCTCGCAGAGCACGCCGGCGAGGGCGCCGAAGATCAGTGGTACGGCCAGCAGGAACGTGCCGCGCACCATGTTGACCAGGGGCATGAAGTTTTGCCCGGCCGGCGCGTCGGAGATCTGCCAGCACAGGAACGACAGGACGAAGCCGACGATCCCCACGCCGAGCAGCCACGGAAACCACCGGTCGGTGAACATCGCGGCGCCCGCGACGGCGGCGATCAGGCCGAACAGGATCGCGCCGAAGGTGCCGTCGATCGAGAGCGCGGCGCCCTGCGCGTCTTCGCTCAGCGTGAAGCGCGCGGTCTGCGAGGTGGCCAGCGCCCCGAACACGATCGCGGCCAGCACACCGGCGGCGGCGAGCCCGACACCGACCTTCCGGGAACGGGTCCAGAAGCCGGTCTCGACCGGCGCGACGGCAATCTCCTCCGCGGTGATCGTGGACACCCCGGTCACCAGCCCTTCGCCAAGCTCGTCGAGAGGCGCGCGGCCCGGGCGGCGCGCAACCGGAAGATCGCCTTTACCAGTGCGGGTGCCGCGATGAAGATGACGATCAGCGCCTGGAGCACGGTGACCAGCTCCAGCGAGATGCTCGATACCGACTGCATGGTGTTGCCGCCGGCCCGCAGCGCGCCGAAGAGCAGCGCGGCGAGCGCGACGCCCCAGGGTCTGACCCGGCCGAGCAGTGCGACCAGAATGCCGTCGAAGCCGATCTGGGCCACGACCAGCGGGGTCAGCGCGTCGGCGGTGGAGCCGACGACCATGTTGGCGCCGCCGAGGCCGGCCAGTGCGCCGGCGATGACCATGACCGAGACGTACGTGGCGGTGACGCTGATGCCGGCCGTACGGGAGGCGTCCGGGTTGTTGCCCACCGCGCGCAGCTCGAAGCCGAGCGTCGAGCGGTTGAGCAGCCAGGCCACGCCCCAGGTGACCAGCACCGCGAGGATGATGCCGGCGTGCACCCGCAGGTTGTCGCCGAGCAGCCGGGGCAGCTGGGCGGAGGAGTCGACCGGCTTGCTGATCGCGTCGGTGCGGTCCGGGTTCTGGATTCCCTTTTGGACGATGATCCAGGTGAGGAAGTAGAGCGCGACGTAGTTGAGCATGATCGTGTTGATCACCTCGTGGGCGCCTGTGCGCGCCTTGAGGAAGCCCGGGATGAACCCCCAGATCGCGCCGCCCAGCGCGCCCGCGAGCAGGGCCACGATCAGGTGGATGACCGGCGGCAGCGGGATCAGGAAGCCGGCCAGCGCGGCCAGGATCACGCCGACGATCGCCTGGCCCTGCGCGCCGATGTTGAAGAGGCCGCCGCGGAAGGCCAGCGCCACCGAGAGGCCGGTGAAGACCAGCGGCGTCGTGTACGTCAGCGTCTCCGAGATCGGCGCGAACACCCGTTCCCAGCTGCCGTCGCCGCTGATCCAGTCGCTGACCGCCGCCGGGTCGACGACCGAGCCCTTGAAGAGGCTGGCGTACGCGTTGCTCACCACGTCCCAGCTCGCCTGCAGCGCGTCGCCGGGGCGGGCGGTGAAGTAGCCGTACTGCGCCATCACGTCGGGGTCGGAGACGATGATCAGGATCCCGCCGATGACCAGTGCGAGCACCACCGCCAGGATCGTGACGGTGACCGTGTTGGCCGCCCAGAGCCCGTGCAGGAAGGCCTCCGCGAAGGACTCCTTGCGCTGCTGCGGGGCTTTCTCCTCGGTCGCGGTGCTCATCCTTCCTCCTGGACGACGCCGGCCATCAGCAGGCCGATCTCCTCGCGCGGGGTGTCGGGCGGGACGACCGCGAGGATCCGTCCCCGGTACATGACAGCGATCCGGTCGGCGAGGCCGATCACCTCGTCGAGCTCGCTCGACACCAGCAGTACGGCGGTGTCGACGCTGCGCTCGTGCACGATCCGGCTGTGGATGAACTCGATCGAGCCGACGTCGACGCCCCGGGTGGGCTGCGCGGCGATGAAGACCTTGAGGGGGCGGGACATCTCCCGGGCCACGATGACCTTTTGCTGGTTGCCGCCGGAGAGCGTGCCGACCGTCGCGTCGTGCGAGGGGGTTCGCACGTCGAACTGGGCGATCCGCTCCTTGGCCGACGCCGCGATCGCGTCCGGCCGGAGCACGCCGCGGGAGCCGAACGGCGGCCGGTCGTAGATGTCCAGCACGAGGTTTTCCGCGACGGTGAACTCTTTGACCAGCCCGTCGACGCTGCGGTCCTCGGGTACGTAGCCGACGCCGGCGTGGAGCACCTTCTTGGCGCTCCAGCCGTCGATCCGCTGGCCGTCGAGGGTGACGGTGCCGGCCAGCACCGGGCGCAGGCCCATGATCGCCTCGACCAGCTCGGTCTGGCCGTTGCCCTGCACGCCGGCGATGCCGAGCACCTCGCCCGCGTGCACCTCGAGGTCGACGCCGGCGACCGCCTGGTGGCCGCGCTCGTCGTTGACGACCAGGCCCTCGACCCGCAGCACCGGCGGGCCCGGCTCCTTGGGGAGCTTGGTGACGGTCAGGCTCACGCTGCGCCCCACCATCAGCGCGGCGAGCTCGTCGCGGCTGGCGTCGGGCGTGGCGGTGGCGACCGTACGGCCGCGGCGGATCACGGTGATCCGGTCGGCGATCGCCTTTACCTCGCCGAGCTTGTGGGTGATGAAGACGATCGACTTGCCGGACTCCTTGAGCGACCGCATGACGGCGAGCAGCTCGTCGGTCTCCTGCGGGGTGAGCACGGCGGTCGGCTCGTCGAGGATGAGCAGGTCGACCTCGCGGGTGAGCGCCTTGACGATCTCGACCCGCTGCTGGATGCCGACCGGCAGGTCCTCGACCACGGCGTCCGGGTCGACCCGCAGGCCGTACCGGGTGGAGACCTCCTCCACCTCGCGGCGCGCGCGGCGGCGGTCGAGGAAGCCGGCGATCCCGCCGCGCACCTTCTCCGCGCCCAGCATCACGTTTTCCGCGACGGTGAAGACCGGTACCAGCATGAAGTGCTGGTGGACCATGCCGATGCCCACGTTGATCGCGTCGCGGGGGCTGCGGATCTGCACCGGCTCGTCGTCGACCAGGATCTCGCCCTCGTCCGGCTGGAGCAGGCCGTAGAGGACGTTCATCAGCGTCGACTTGCCGGCACCGTTTTCGCCCAGCAGGGCGTGTATCTCTCCGGGCTCCACCGTCAGGTCGATGTGGTCGTTGGCGACCAGCTCACCGAACCGCTTGGTGATGCCGCGCAGCTCGAGTTTCAGCGGAACCTCCGGGTGGTAATCAGGGCGTCCCCCTTTTGGAGGACGCCCTGATCGCGAAGGGACGGTTACTTGGGCTGGGCCGCCGAGGTGACCTTGATGGTGCCCGCGATGATGTCCTGCTTGAGCTTGTCGACCTCGGCCTTGAGCTCGGCCGGCACCTTGCTGTCGAACTCGTGGTACGGGGCGAGCGAGACGCCGTTGTTGGCCAGCGTGCCGAGGAAGCCCGGCGAGCTGGGCAGGGCCTCGCCCTTGGCGCCCTTGGAGACGGCGTCCTTCACGGCGTCCGGGATGTTCTTGACGACGGTGGTCAGGAACGTCGAGCAGTACTGCTGCGCGCTCTCGCATCCGTCGACGTCGACCCAGATCACGCTGTACTTGCCGTTGGAGGCCTGCGCGGCCGCGGCGGTACCCAGACCGGCGCCACCGGCGACCGGGAAGACGATGTCGGCGCCCTGGGCGACCAGCGTGTCGCTGACCTTCTTGCCCTCGTCCTGCTTGACGAAGTCGTTGGTGAAGTTGCCCTTCTGGGTGCCCTTGTTCCAGCCGAGCACCTGGACGTTCTTGCTCTTGGCCTGGTTGTAGTGCGCGACGCCGTCGACGAAGCCGTCCATGAAGATGGTCACCGGCGGGATCGGCAGGCCGCCGTACGTGCCGACCTTGCCCGTCTTCGAGTAGCCCGCGGCCAGGTAACCGGCGAGGAACGCGGCCTGCGCGGTGTCGAACTGCATCGGGTAGATGTTGGACACGCCCGGGTTGGAGTCGACGATGCCGAACTGCTGGGTCGTGTTGGCCTGGGCCACCTTCTTCGTGGCATCGGACATGAGGCCGCCGACCGCCAGGATGAAGTTGCACTTCTGCGTCACGAAGCCGGTCAGGTTGGGCTCGTAGTCCGCCTCGGCGCTGGACGCGACGTACTTCGGATCGATGTTGTTATTTTCGCTGGCGGCGGCTTGGACGCCCTTCCAGGCGGAGGTGTTGAACGAACGGTCGTCGATGCCGCCGACGTCGGTAACCATGCAGGCGGTGTACTTCTGAGCGGCAGGGCTCGAGCCACTGCCACCCTCGTCGGGCGCGTCTCCACACGCGGCGGCGCTCAGCGCGAGCCCGCCCACCGCAAACAACGAGACGACCCGCATCCCACGCGCTGAGCGCAAGACGGTCTCCTTCCCCAAAGCTCACCGCAAAGTTTGCGGTGCTTCCACGGTCGGGAGCGTACGCTTCCGTACGCTCGACGGCTGAGATTCGTGCACGGTTGTTGAACCCCTGTTACCCGCCTGTGACCGGCAGGTTCAGAGATCACCAGCCGGAGGTGAGCGGCGTTCCGGGTAGTAGAACAGGCGCCCGAGCGACCGGTAATGCCTGGACCGTCCAAAGGAAACCCTCCGGCGTTCCCGCCGGGTCGTAGGTTTCTCCAAGGTGGGGTCAGGGCTTCTCCGAGGGGATCAGCGCCAGAAGACAGCCACCGCCGCGTTGACCAGCGTGAGTCCGCCGATCGCGAGGAAGTGGCCCTTGTTGACCACCTCGCGCTTGCGGGCGAAGAAGACCATTACGAAGATCATCAGCGCGATGACGAGCTTGACCGCGAGCTTGGCCGGTGCCGGCTCCTCGCCCTCGCCGCGCAGCGGGGCGGCGAGCCCGATGCCGGTGACGAGCTGGATGATCGCGCCCCAGAGGATCGGGGGGTTGATCCGGATCGGCCCCGAGAGGTACTGGACCACCACGCCACCGAGCAGCAGCGCGAAGCCGATCAGGTGGGCGTACAGCAGGATGAGTCGCAGAGCCTCCACGGCCGGTGAGCATACCGTGCCATTCTCCGAATGAGCATTCGTTTTATACTGGCGGCATGCCCCGAGTCTCGGACGAACACCTGGCCGCGCGGCGGCAGCAGATCCTCGACGCCGCCCACGCCTGCTTCAGCCGCAACGGCTTCCACAACACCTCGATGCAGGACGTGATCGCCGAGGCCGGGCTGTCGGTCGGTGCCGTCTACCGCTACTTCAAGAGCAAGAACGACCTGATCACCGCGATCGCGGAAGGCGCGCTGGAGGGCGCCGGGGAGGTGTTCGCCGAGCTCGCGGCACACGAGCCGCCGCTGCCGCTGGCCGAGGCGATGGACCGCGCGCTGGGCTTCGCCGACTCGCAGACCGGGCCGCGGGGCGCGCTGCGGATCGCGATCCAGGTGTGGGCCGAGTCCTTGCGCGACCCGGCGCTGGCGGGGTTCGTGGCGGAGAAGTACGGGCGCTTCCGCGGGCTCTTCGCCACGCTGGCCCGCCGCGCGCAGGAGGCCGGCGAGCTGCCGCCCGACGCCGACACCGAGGCGATCGGCGCCGCGCTCTTCGGCATGATCCCCGGCTTCGCGCTCCAGCGCATCCTCGCCAACGGCCCGGACCGCAAGACGTACGCGGACGCGCTGCGGGTGCTCTTAAAGGGTTGAATCTCCCGTGGCTGGAGGTCCCACGATCGGTCTCATGCACATCGGAGAGCTCGCTCGCCGCACCGGCCTGTCGGTGAAGACCGTCCGGTACTACTCCGACCTCGGGCTGGTTCCCGAGGCGGCGCGGACCCGGACCGGACACCGGCGGTACGACGCGGAGAGCGCGCTGCGCCTCGACTTCGTCCGCACGCTGCGCGAGCTCGGCCTCGACCTGGCGACCATCCGCCGCCTGCTGGACCGGGAGGCCGACCTGCGCAGCGTCGCGGCCCGCCACGCGGAGGCGATCGGGGCGCAGATCCGGGTGCTGCGCGTACAGCGAGCGGTGCTGCGCGCGCTGGCCAGGCATGAGCCCACACCACAGGAGGTGGACCGGATGAACCGCATCGCGCGCGCCACGGCCGAGGAGCGCCGCCGCATCATCGCCGAGTTCTTCGACAGCGTCTTCGAAGGCATACCGGTGGACCCCGAGTTCGAGGGGCGGATGCGCTCGGTGGCGCCCGAGCTGCCCGACGAGCCCACGGACGAGCAGGTCGACGCCTGGCTGGAGCTGCACGAGCTGGTCAGCGACCCGGACTTCCGGGCGCTGCTGCGGCGGATGAGCGAGGGGACGTTCGGCGGCGCGGCACCGGCGCCCCCGGCCGTCGGGGCGCAGACCGCCGAGCTGATCACGGAGAAGGTGGGTGCGGCGGTCACGGCCGGCATCGACCCGGCCTCCGCGGCGGCGGCGCCCGTCGTGGACGACCTCCTCGCCGCGATGGCCGGCGCGTCCGGCCGTTCCGACCTGCCCGAGTACCGTCGGGAAGTGCTCGCCGCACTCGAATCCTCGACCGATCCCCGCCCGGAGCGGTACTGGCAGCTCATGGGGATCATCAACGGCTGGCCGCCGATCCCGACCCAGACGCCGCTCTACGTCTGGCTGCGGGACGCCCTGCGGGTGGCGGTGGCGTAGCAAGCTCTTGCGCGCAGCGTAAGAAGTTGCCGTTGCGCTAGCGTGTTCGCATGGCGGCACGACTGCTCGACATCGCCCAGCAGGCCGGGGTCAGCGAGGCCACCGTGTCCCGCGTCCTCAACGACCGGCCGGGCGTGTCGACCGAAACCCGCCAGGCGGTGCTGACGGCGCTGGACGTCCTCGGCTACGAGCGTCCGGCCCGGCTGCGCAAGCGCAGCGCCGGCCTGGTGGGCCTGGTCGTGCCCGAGCTGGACAACCCGATCTTCCCGGCGTTCGCCCAGATCATCGAGTCCAACCTGGCCCAGAGCGGCTACACACCGGTGCTGTGCACGCAGACGCCGGGCGGGGTGACCGAGGACGAGTACGTGGAGATGCTGCTCGACCGCCAGGTCTCCGGCATCGTCTTCGTCTCCGGCCTGCACGCGGACACCAGCGCCGACCACGAGCGCTACCGCCGGCTGCTCGCCCGGCCGCTGCCGATCGTGCTGGTCAACGGGTACGCCGCGGGGATCGACGCGCCGTTCGTCTCGTGCGACGACGGCGCGGCCGGCGAGCTCGGGGTGGCGCACCTCGTCGCGCTGGGCCACAAGCGGATCGGCCTGATCTCCGGCCCGCGCCGCTTCGTGCCGGTACAGCGCAAGATCGCCGGGTACCGCGCGACGGTGAAGAAGCTCGCCGGGCTCGACGACGCGGCGATCGACGAGCTGATCTCGCTCTCGCTCTTCGGCGTCGAGGGTGGCCAGGCCGCCGCCGGGCGCCTCTTCGACCAGGGCGTGACCGGCGTCGTCTGCGGCTCCGACCTGATGGCGCTCGGCGCGATCCGGGCCGCCCGCCAGCGTGGACTCGCCATCCCGGGAGACGTCTCCGTGGTCGGGTACGACGACTCGCCGCTGATCGCGTTCACCGACCCGCCGCTGACGACCGTGCGCCAGCCGGTGACCGCGATGGCGGTGGCGGCCGTACGGGCGCTGATCGACGAGATCAACGGCCACGGCACCCACCGCTCCGAGTACGTCTTCCGCCCCGAGCTCGTGGTCCGCTCCTCGACCGGCGCGGCTCCGCTGCCGGTGCCCGCCTAGCCCGCCCACATGGCAGTGGACCGGCCCGCCTTTCGGCAGGTCGGCCCACTTGCGGGGAGGAACGTGGCTCCCGGTGGCCCGTGGCGGCCCGGGAGCCACCTTTTCCTCAGCCGCCCGCCGGCGCGGAGCGCGACGAACGACCGGGCTTGTTTGGTCCTACCCCGCTAGCCGGGCGGCTATGCGTGTCATGCCGGCCCGTACCTCCTCCGGGGGCGGCGGTGGGGAGGCCTCGACCATCTGGTCCTCGTCCACGGCGTCGGCGCCGTTCAGGGTGAGCTCGTCGTAGTCCTCGAAGTCCGCGGCGTCGTCGGCCGTGGCGCGTTCGTCCTCGGCCGCCATCCGGGCCGCGGCGATCTCGCCCTGGATCTCCTCGACGGTCACGTGTGGCAGCAGTGGCTCCACGACCGCCATCAGGTCTTCGTCCGCGACCACCGACTCGGCCAGGGCGAGCGCGTGCGGGCGCTCGTACGGGCCGCAGACCACCGGCTCCCACTCCTCGGCGTCGCCGAGCGGGCCGAACGTCACGATCCACGGCAGCTCAAGTGCCGGCGAGTCCTCCGGCAGCTCCAATGTCACCAGCGCCCCCATTCCAGTCATCATGAGGTGTCTGGGCGCCGCGGATCCTCGTTTTCGGACAAATCAGTGCCAGTCGGGCCACCAGCCGCGAGGTCGGTCACCTCGCCGTGGCCGCTGGTGGCGGCCAGGGCGGCACCGAGCAGCAGCAGCTGGTTGAGCAGGTACAGGTAGAGCAGCAGGCCGACCGCGCCGGTGACCACTGTGTACGCGGGGTTGCGGTCGACCCGGATCACGTACTCCCGGCCGGCGCTGTTGAGGACCGTGATGCCGACCGCGACCACGAGCACCGACGGGTAGAGCCGCCGCAGCGGCATGCGCAGCCGCGGGATCACCACGAGCAGCGCGGTCGCCAGCACCACGTTGAACGCCACGGTCAGCACCCAGCCGACGATGGTGAGCAGGAGCCCGTCCTGGCCGACCAGCCACCGCAGCAGCGCCTCGACCGCGTCGGCGGCGGCCACCGAGATCGCCAGGAGCAGGAACACCACGATCAGCACGGCCAGGTCGAGGACCCGCCGGACCACGAGGTTGCCCGGCTGCTGCGGCACCCCGTACAGGGCGCGCTGCGAGGAGCGGATCGCCTCCACCCAGCCGATCCCGGTGAACACCAGAGTGAGCAGGCCGACGGCGCCGATCGTGCCGCTGCTCTCCTGGATCTGCTGGAGCTGCAGGAACGGCAGGTTTTGGCTGAGGAAGTCGTCGACCGCGTCCCGCAGCGGCTCACTCCGGTTGAGCACGAAGCCGAAGGCCCAGTACGCCACCAGGCCGAGCGCGAAGACCGCGAAGAACCCGTAGTAGGCGATCGCCGCCGCCAGCCGACCGCCCAGCACCGCGCCGTACCGGTCGAGCGCCCGGTACACGTGGTCGAACGCCCGGGAACGGCGGCGGGCGGCGTCGAGCCGCCCGTTGATGCCCGCTTCCACCCGGGCGACGATGTTCACGCCGACATCCTGACGGATGCGCGCACGACGCGCCCGTCACCTGCCCAGACGAAAGTCCCTCCGGGGCCGCCACCGCGCCTCGCCGGTGTGCGAGAAGAGGGTGAATGCGTCCACGGTGAACAGTGCCGAGAAGCCGGCCAGGTCCTCGTACACCGCGTCGAGGGCCTCGGGCGACACGTCCTGCGCGACGGTGACGTGCGGGTGGTACGGAAAGCGCAGCTCCCGGTGGATGTCGCCGGTCTTGCCGATCGCGGCGGCGAGCAGCTCGCACTCGCTGATGCCGGCCGCCACGACGACGAAGACCACCTCGGTGAGCGGCCGGAACGTGCCGGTGCCGCGCAGATGCAGCGCGAACGGCGGCTGCGTGGCTGCCACCGCGGCGAGGTGCTCCTCGATCGCGGGCAGCCGGTCGGGCTCGATCTCGGTCGGCCCGAGGAGGGTCAGATGCGCCGGTACGTACGCGGCCTGCGGGTCACCCGCATCGGCGCGGCGGCGGGTGAGGAGGCTCCCCCACGGCTCCGGGATGTCGATGGCCACCCCGATCCGGGTGACCCGGTCATCGGCGGACACCTGTTACGCGTTTCGCGCCGGCGACAAGAACCCGACCCGCTCGTACGCCAGCCGCAGCGTCTCGGCGGCGACCGCGCGGGCCTTCTCCGCGCCGATCGCGAGCAGCTTGTCGAGCTGGGCGGGGTCGTCGAGGTACGCCCGGGTGCGCTCCTGCACCGGCTTGACGAACTCGACCACCACCTCGGCGAGATCCCTCTTGAGGTCGCCGTAGCCCTTGCCGTCGTACGCGGCGACGAGGTCGTCGATCGTGCGGCCGGTGAGCGCCGAGAAGATCGTCAGCAGGTTGGAGACGCCGGGCTTGGCCTCCGGTTCGAAGATGATCTCGCGACCGGTGTCGGTGACCGCCGAGCGGATCTTCTTCGCCGAGCGGGCCGGGTCGTCCAGCAGCTCGATGATGCCGGCCGGCGACGAGGCCGACTTGGACATCTTGGCGGTCGGCTCCTGCAGGTCGGTGATCTTGGCGGTGTCGCGCACGATGTACGGCGCGGGCACGGTGAACGTCTTGCCGAACAGCCCGTTGAAGCGCTGCGCCAGGTCGCGGGTCAGCTCCAGGTGCTGCCGCTGGTCTTCGCCGACCGGCACCGCGTCGGCCTGGTAGAGCAGGATGTCGGCGGCCTGCAGGATCGGGTACGTGAACAGGCCGACGCTGGCCCGGTCGGCGCCCTGCTTGGCCGACTTGTCCTTGAACTGGGTCATCCGGCTCGCCTCGCCGAACCCGGTGATGCAGCTCAGCACCCAGCTCAGCTGCGGGTGCTCGGGCACATGCGACTGCACGAAGAGCGTGCAGCGCTCGGGGTCGAGGCCGGCCGCGAGGAGCTGGGCCGCCGAGAGCCGGGTGCGCTGGCGCAGCTGGGCGGGGTCGTGGCCCATCGTGATCGCGTGCAGGTCGACGACGCAGTAGAACGTGTCGTGCGTCTCCTGCATCGCGACCCAGTTGCGCACCGCGCCGAGATAGTTGCCCAGATGGAACGAGTCGGCGGTCGGCTGGATGCCGGAAAGCACCCGGGGGCGGGGGGTTGCGTCAGACACCGACATGCCGGCCATTCTGACAGGAGCGGCCGGAACCACCGAAGCCGGCCAGGGCTCATACCCCACAGAACGCACAGAGGGCGGTGATGGGTGCCGGGACGGGACGCGCGGGCGGCGGCGGAACAGGCGATCGGTGAGCTGTACCACGCCTGTTACCGACGCCTTGTCGCGCAGGTCTACGCCTTCACGACCGATCTGACGGAGGCGCAGGACGTGGTGCAGGAGGCATTCGCCCGGGCGCTGGCCCGGCCGCACGGGCTGGCCGGCGTGGACAACCCGGAGGCGTGGCTGCGGACGGTGGCGGTCAACGTGGTCCGCCGGCGGTGGCGGCGCCGCAAGCTGCTCGACACGATCCTGCTCCGCGACCGCCCGGTGACCCGTACGGTCGAGCCGGCTCCGGGGCCCGAGCGGGCCGACCTGCGGGAGGCGCTCGCCGGCATCCCCATCGCGTACCGCGAGGTGATCGTGCTGCACTACTTCGCCGACCTGCCGGTCGAGGAGGTGGCGGCGGTGCTGGCGGTACCCGTCGGCACGGTGAAGTCCCGCCTGTCCCGGGGCCGGGCGGCGCTCGCCGAGCGGCTCGGCGACTACCGCGACCTGCGACCCGCCCGAGCTCCGGACGGCCCCGCCCCCTCGGAGGTGGCCCGTGCCTGAGCTGGAGACCCGGCTGGCCCGCGAGCGGGAAGACCTGCTCGACGCGATCGAGCAGCCGCCACTGGAACGGATCGGCGCGCGGGCGGCCACGGTGCGGCGCCGGCGGGGGGCCCGGCGCGCCGGCGCGGCAGTGGCGCTGCTCGCGGTGGCCGGCCTCGCCGCGCTCCGGCCGTGGAGCGGCGACCCGCCACCCCCGCCGCCGGTCGCCGACCCCGCGCCCGGCGTCGTCTACACCGACGCCGGCATCACGATCAACGGCCTGACCGGCGACGGGTACATCGACCCGCGCGGGTGGATCACCGACGTGGAGTTCGCCGACCCCGACCACGGGTACGCGCTGGTCCAGTGCCGGGCCGGCGAGGAACCCTGCCCGCCGAGCCTCGCCCGCTCCACCGACGGGGGCATCACCTGGACGCTCGCCACGATGCCGCCGGCTCCGGGTGCCGGCCTTGACCTCACCGCGTTTCCGGACGGGCGGCTCCTCCTCGGCGGGTACGTCAGCACGGACGGTGGGCGGACCTGGCAGGCCACCGCCCGCCCCGGCGGCCCGGCGACCGCGGTCGGCGACGGCCAGCTGCTGCGGCTCGGCGGCGGCGCGGTCGAGGTCTGGAGCTCGATGTACGGCCGGCGCGGCGAACTCGTCACGCAGCCGGCGGGCGTGACCGTCACCTGGGTCGCCGGCGCTCCCACTGCGGCCGGCGCCTGGTGGGTCGGCGGCACCCGGAACGGCGCGCCGGCGGTGGCGGTCACCCGCGACGCCGGCCGCAGCTGGGAGGTACATCCGCTCGCCGCGGCCGGCTCGACCGCGCAGGTGTCGGTGCTCGGCGAGCACGTGTACGCGACGGTGCTGGGCGCCGGCCGGGCGATCTCGGCGATCTTCCTGTCGACCGACTCCGGCCGCCGGTTCACGCCTACGACTCCCGGCCCGGTCGCCACCCCGGCGGGGCTGGCCGGCGAGGCGGTGCCGCTGCTCGACGGGCGGCTGCTGGTCACCGGCACCGACCAGAAGTGGTACGTCAGCGAGGACGACGGGCGCACGTTCGCCCAGGCGGACGGCTCGCTTCCCGCCGTCGGGCCGATCGTCCGCACGCCCGCCGGCTACGTCGCGTACGACCTGTTCGGCTCGGACTGGGCCGCGTTTTCGGCGGACGGCTCGACGTGGCGCAAGCTCCAGGTGAACTAGCTACGCGTTTTCGGTGATCGTGACCTCGATCGGGACGCGGGTCGCCGGTACGGGCGCGGCGAGCGGCGCGTGGGCGGCGATCGCCACCCGGGCGACCCGGCGGCCGTCGAGCTCCAGCACGCGCAGGCGCCACGCGGCCGGCTCGCCGTCGTCGTCTTCGGGCACCACGGCGGTCACCTCGTCGCCCACCAGCGGGAGCCGGCCCAGCCGCGCCATCACGAAGCCGCCCACCGTCTCGTACGGGCCGGTGGGCAGCGGGAAGCCGGCGCGCTCGGCGAAGTCGGCGAGGTTGAGGCGGCCGTCGACCTCGGCGCCCGCGGCGGCCGGGTCGGGCGCGGCGTCGTACTCGTCGTGGATCTCGCCGACCAGCTCCTCGATGAGGTCTTCGAGGGTGACGATGCCGGCCGTCCCGCCGTACTCGTCGACGACCACCGCCAGGTGGTGCCGCTCCCGGCGCATCTCGGAGAGGGCGGCGAGCACCCGCTTGCTGCCGGGCAGCCGCTTGACCTCGCGGGTCAGCTCCCGCACCGTACCCCGCCCGTCGCCCGGGGGCCGGATGAGCAGGTCACGCAGGTGGACGAAACCCACGACGTCATCGTGTGTGCCATCGATTACCGGGTAACGGGTGTGTGTCTCCGCCCGTACCATCTGGGCCGCCTCGTCAAGGGTGAGCCCGGCGTCGAGAAAGGTTACGTCGGTGCGTGGCATCATCACCTCGCGGACCAGGCTGGCGCCCGCGGTGAGCACCTCGTCGATGATCCGGCGCTCCACCGGGTCGAGCAGGGTGTTGGCCGCGATCAGGTCACGCAGCTCGGCCTCGCTGATCCGCTCGCGGCCGGCCGTGCGGCCGGCGCCGAGCACTCCGGCGACCGCGTCGGCCAGCCGGATCACGATCCGGGCGGCGGCTCGCCTGACCGGACCGGGCTCTCGTCGGGGACGCCCCGACGTCCTGGTATGTCGTCGGGGCCCGGCGTTTCCGCCGCCCGTGTCCTGCATGGGGAAATGGTAGACAGGCGCGGGCACCGTGTGCTTTCCCAGCCAGTGTTCGAACTTGTTTACTCTTGGGCGAATCTGGTGGAATAGTGGAGGCCGTAGCGTTGCCCACGGCAGCACATCAAGAGAGTTGAGAGGCCACCAGTGAAACTGCTCGTCACCGGCGGCGCCGGATACGTCGGCAGCGTCGTCAGCCGGATGCTCCTCGACGCCGGCCACGAGGTGGTCGTCCTCGACGACCTGCGCACCGGTCACGCGGTCGCGATCGCGCCCGAGGCCACGTTCGTGCGCGCGTCGATCCACGACGCGGCGCGGGTGCTCACCCCGGAGGCCGGCTTCGACGGCGTGCTCCACTTCGCCGGGCTGATCGCCGCCGGCGAGTCGATGGTCAAGCCCGAGCTGTACTGGGACGCCAACGTGGTCGGCTCGCTCGCCCTGCTCGACGCGGTGCGCGCGGCCGGCGTGCGCCGGTTCGTCTTCTCCTCCACCGCCGCCGTCTACGGCAACCCGACCGAGCTGCCCATCCGGGAGACGGCGGTCAAGCACCCCACGAGCACGTACGGGTCGACGAAGCTCGCCTTCGACCTGGCGCTGACCTCGGAGGCGTTCGCGCACGAGCTGGCCGCGGTGTCGCTGCGCTACTTCAACGTGGCCGGCGCCTACCTGCGCCCCGGCGTGTCGATCGGTGAGCGGCATGAGCCGGAGACCCACCTGATCCCGATCGCGCTGCGGGTCGCCGCCGGCAAGCGCGACAAGCTGCAGCTCTTCGGCGACGACTACCCCACCGACGACGGCACCTGCGTGCGCGACTACATCCACGTCGAAGACCTCGCCCGCGCCCACCTGCTGGCGCTGGACGTGGCCACGCCCAGCGAGCACAAGATCTACAACCTGGGCAACGGCGCCGGCTTCTCCAACCGGCAGGTGGTCGACGTGGTCCGCGAGGTCACCGACCACCCGCTCCCGGTCGAGATCGCGCCCCGCCGCTCTGGCGACCCGGCCGCGCTGGTGGCCTCGTCCGAGCTGGCCCGCCAGGAGCTCGGCTGGGTGCCGGCCAAGCCGACGCTGCACGACATGGTCTCCGACGCGTGGGCCTTCTACCGCGAGCACGTGTCGTGAAGCAGTTCGTCGCGGTCTACGGCGCCGAGCCCGAGGGCGTGTGGGCGGCGCCCGGGCGGGTCAACCTGATCGGCGAGCACACCGACTACAACGACGGTTTCGTGCTCCCGTTCGCGCTACCGCAGCGCACCGTCGTCGGCGCGTCCCGCGTCGACACTCCGGAGTGGACGGTCTGGTCCGAGCAGACCGGTGAGCGGATCACGTTCGACCTCTCCGAGCACGTCGCCGGCTGGGCCGCGTACGTGGCCGGCGTGGTCTGGGTCCTGCGCGAGGCCGGCTTCGACGTGCCCGGCGCCCGCATGGCCCTCACCTCCGACGTCCCGCTGGGCGCCGGCCTGTCGTCGTCGGCCGCGCTGGAGTCCTCTGTGCTCACCGCGCTCGCCGACCTGGGCGGCCTGGACCTGCCGGTGGACGAGCGCCCGGCGCTGGCCCAGCGCGCGGAGAACGACTACGCCGGCATGCCCTGCGGCATCATGGACCAGTCCGCGTCGATCCGCTGCCGCGCGGGGCACGCGCTCTTCCTGGACTGCCGCACACTCGAGGTGGAGCACATCCCGTTCGACGTCGCGGCGGCCGGCCTCGCGGTCCTGGTCATCGACACGAAGGCACCCCACCGCCACGTCACCGGCGAGTACGCGGCCCGCCGCACCACCTGCGAGGAAGCCGCCCACGCGCTCGGCATCCCGGCGCTGCGCGACGCGACACTCGCCATGGTGGCCGACCTCGCCGACCCGGTGCAGCAGCGGCGGGCCCGGCACGTGGTGACCGAAGACCAGCGGGTACTGGACACGGTGGCCCTGCTCCGCGACGGCCGGGTACGCGAGATCGGCCCGCTGATGACCGCCTCGCACGCCTCCATGCGCGACGACTTCGAGATCACCGTCCCCGAGGTCGACACGGCCGTGGAGGCAGCCCTCTCCGCCGGCGCCTACGGCGCCCGCATGACCGGCGGCGGCTTCGGAGGCTGCGTACTGGCCCTGGTCGACGCGGACGCGACAAACAAGGTGACCAGCGCGGTCACCGACGCCTTCGCAGCCTGCGGCTACACCCCGCCAGAACCCTTCGTCGCCATCCCCGGCCCAGGCGCCACCCGCCTGTAGCCCGCCCGCCCCTCCGCCCACCCGGCTCCCACTAGCCGTCGCGAACCCACCCGCGGCGACCCACCAGGTCCGGGCGGCCGGGGCTCGGGCGCCGGTCCCGGGGCCGGCCGGGTGGTTGTCTGAAGCGGCTCTGGAGTTGCCCTGTTTGTGCGTGCAGGTTGAGAGCTTTCTGGATTGACGACCGGCGGTCGCTGTCGGAGGGGGCCGTTCGGCTGATCGCCGCTGGTAGGGCTGTCGGATGGGGTGCGGCTGCGGGGTTGTGGTGTGGGGGTTAGGTGGTTTCGGTGATCATGGCGGCGGCGGCGGTGCGGTTGGTGGTTTCGTCGATGAGGATGAGGCCGCCGGTGGTGCGGTTGCGGCGGTATGGGTCGGCGAGTAGGGGGATGGTGGTGCGTAGGCGGATGCGGCCGATTTCGTTGAGGCCGAGTTGGGTGGCGGTTTCGTCGCGGTGGAGGGTGTTGACGTCGAGGCGGTACTGGAGGCTGCGGATGATGGCGCGGGCGGTGCGGGTGGTGTGTTTGACGGTGTATTTGCCGCCGACGGTGAGGGGGCGGGTTTCGTCCATCCAGCAGATCATGGCGTCGATGTCTTGGGTGGTGGTGGGGGCGTTGTGGGGGCGGCAGATGAGGTCGCCGCGGGAGATGTCGATTTCGTCTTGGAGGCGGATGGTGACGGACATGGGTGGGTAGGCCTCGGTGACGGGGCCGTCGGCGGTGTCGATGCTGGTGATGCGGCTGGTGAAGCCGGAGGGTAGGACCATGATCTCGTCGCCGGGTTTGAGGACGCCGGAGGCGACCTGGCCGGCGTAGCCGCGGTAGTCGGTGATGGTGGTGGATTGGGGGCGGATGACGTATTGGACGGGGAAGCGGACGTCGACCAGGTTGCGGTCGGAGGCGATGTGGACGTGTTCGAGGTGGTGTAGCAGGGAGGGGCCTTCGTACCAGGGGCTGTGCTCGGAGCGGGTGACGATGTTGTCGCCGTGTAGGGCGGAGATGGGGATGACGGTCAGGTCGGGGGCTTCGAGTTTGGCGGCGAAGGAGGTGAACTCGTCGGCGATGCGTTCGTAGACCTGTTGGGACCAGTCGACCAGGTCCATTTTGTTGACGCACAGCACGAGGTGGGGCACGCGTAGCAGCGAGCACAGGAACGCGTGCCGGCGGGATTGTTCGACCAGGCCTTTACGGGCGTCGACCAGGATCAGGGCCAGGTCGGCGGTGGAGGCGCCGGTGACCATGTTGCGGGTGTACTGGATGTGGCCGGGGGTGTCGGCGATGATGAACTTGCGCCGCGGGGTGGCGAAGTAGCGGTAGGCCACGTCG
Source organism: Phytohabitans maris (assembly GCF_031085175.1). Taxonomy (GTDB): domain Bacteria; phylum Actinomycetota; class Actinomycetes; order Mycobacteriales; family Micromonosporaceae; genus Phytohabitans; species Phytohabitans maris. The sequence continues at coordinate 1,102 of NZ_JAVHUY010000050.1, read as the reverse complement.
ATGGTGATGCCCTGTTCGCGTTCGGCGCGGAGCCCGTCGGTGAGCAGGGCCAGGTTGGTGTACTCGTCCCCGCGGGCGGCGCTGACCGCCTCGACCGCCTCCAACTGGTCGGTGAACAGCGACTTGGTGTCGTACAGCAGCCGACCGATCAACGTCGACTTGCCGTCATCGACGCTACCGGCGGTCGCGAACCGCAGCAGGTCCATCGTGCGGGTCTCCAGCACGGGCACGCTCATCAGAAGTAGCCTTCCCGCTTACGGTCTTCCATCGCCGCCTCGCTGACCCGGTCGTCGCCGCGGGTCGCGCCGCGTTCGGTGATCCGCGTGGCGGCGACCTCCTCGATCACCGCGGCCACCGTGTCCGCCCGCGAACGGACCGCCGCCGTGCAGGAGGCGTCACCGACCGTGCGGTACCGGACCGTCTCGGTGAACACGATCTCGCCGGGGCGGGCCGCCAAGAACTCGTTGACCGCGTACAACATCCCGGCCCGATCCACCACCTCACGCTCATGCGCGTAGTAGATCTCCGGCAACGCCAACCCCTCGGCGGCGATGTAGTGCCACACGTCCAACTCGGTCCAGTTCGACAACGGGAACACCCGGATCGACTCACCCGGATGGTGCCGACCGTTGTACAACGACCACAACTCCGGCCGCTGGTTCTTCGGATCCCACTGCCCGAAATCATCCCGGAACGAGAACACCCGCTCCTTGGCCCGAGCCTTCTCCTCGTCCCGCCGCGCCCCACCAAACAACGCATCAAACCGGTACTTTTCCACCGCCGCCAGCAACACCGGCGTCTGGATCCGGTTACGCGAACCATCCCCCGACTCCCGCACCAACCCCGCCTCCAGGGCCTCCGGGACGCTGGCCACCACCAACTGCAAGCCCAACCCAGCCACCCGCGCATCCCGGAACGCGATCACCTCCGGAAAATTGTGACCGGTATCCACATGCATCACCGGAAACGGAACCCGCGCCGGCGCGAACGCCTTCTCCGCCAACCGCAGCATCACGATCGAGTCTTTACCACCCGAAAACAACAACACCGGCCGCTCCAACTCAGCGACCACCTCACGCATGATGAAGATGCTCTCGGCCTC
>NZ_JAVHUY010000005.1 GCF_031085175.1 Phytohabitans maris | reverse complement strand
GTTGGTGGCCACCGCACGAGGGAGGCTTCGCCTCGGACCGCCCAGACGGGTGATTGGCCTGGTGGGGCCGCTCGCGGTGGTCGCATCCTCGCATCCACGGATGTGGTTGCGGGAGGTGCACGGTCATGGCAGCGCGTGTGTCCAGAACGAACGCGGTGACGGTCAACGACGTACTCGACGGGCGCAAGCTGCTGGAGATCGACTGCCTGGACCGGGTCTATCTCACCTTGTCCGTGCCGAACCTGATGGTGGGCGGCCAGGTGGTCAGCTTCCTGACCCAGCATGAGGGCAAGCCGGTGCCATCACCGGCGTTGCTGGAACGCCGGGGACAGACGTTCCGCCGGGCCGTGATGTCGTTCGCGCGGGCCAACGACATCCCGGTCATCAGCTTTGCTGGGAAGAAGGACAACAGCAGACCGGGTGTGCTGGCCGACAGCCCGTGGCCGGAACGCAAGATCGATCAGATGATGCCGCTGATCCGCAAGGCCGCCGCCACCGGCCGGTCTCAGGTCGCCGCGATCGGCGTCGCGCAGGAATACCAACGAGTCTTCACCGGCACCAAGTCCGAAACCGGGACCGGCGCGGTGTGGTTCTCCTACCAACGGGTCGAACGCCGGGTCACCTGCTACTACTTCTACCTATGGGACGAGCAGGTCGGCCCGGCGTTCATCAAGATCTGCGCCTACTTTCCCTACCCGGGCAAGATTTGGATCAACGGGCACGAGTGGGCCAAACGCCAAGCCACCGCAGCGGGTGTCGGCTTCACCGAACTGTCCAACGGGTTCGCCTCCTGTGACGAGCCCGCCGCGCTGCAGGACATCTGTGACCGGCTCGGCCCCGGCACCATTACGGTGTTCGCCGAACGCTGGTGGGCCCGGCTGCCGTTGCCGTTCACCGGCACCGACCGGCAGGCCGGCTACTGGTGGGACATCTCCATGCGCCAGGTCGAGGTCGCCAAGACCATCGTGTTCAGCGCACCCCACCACGCTCGGGCCTTCTTCGAAGCCCTCGCCGCGGACAACCTGGACATCGGCCGCCCCGACAACATGGAGATCATCTTCAACCGGCAGGTCCGCTCCACCACCCACGGCGTGTTCCGCACCGCGATCGACCGGGACAACGACGGCGTCGTCGTCAATGCCTTCTACCGCCACTCGCGGATCAAGTACTACCTCAAAGACCGCCGCGCGCTGCGTATCGAAACCGTCATCAACGACACCTACGACCTGCGCGTGCTGCGCCGCCTGGAACACCTCGACGAACTCGTCGTCAAGGCCCGTGACGTCAACCGCCGACTGTTGGACACTATCCGGGTCGGTCAGGGCTGTGTCCTGGCGAGCCCAGCCATCGAGCGGGTCGCCCAGCCCACCCTCACCGAGGACGGCAGGAGGGCCCCAGCGCTTCGCTTCGGCGACCCTCGGGTCATGGCCCTGACCGGCGCCCTATGCCTGAACCTGTTCGCCGTCACCGGCATCACCAACAACAGCCTTCGCGCCTTGACCGCCCGGCTGCTCGGCACCAGCTACAGCACCAGCCAGATGACCTACGACCTGCGCCGGCTACGCGCCAACGGCCTAATCCACCGGATCGAACACACCCACACCTACACCCTGACCCCCGACGGGCAACGCCTAGCGATCTTCTACACCAAACTCCACAACCGACTCCTACGACCACTCACCGCCGCCGACCAGCCTCAAGCCCCACCCACCCTCCGCCACGCCCTAGCCACCATCGACCAGCACGTCGAGGACTACATCACCCGCACACGACTGAAAACCGCGGCCTGAAAACCTGACCCTCGTACTCAGATTCCCAAACCCAAGGATCTAGCGGCCGGGGCCGGCAACGAAGCCCCGGCCGGCAGCGCGACCTGGCGGCCGGCGCCGGCAACGAGGCGACGCCGGCCACGGCCGCTGGTCGGCGAGCGCGGTCACCTCGGCCACCGCCGCGCCGGCCGGGGCCTGGTCGGCGCCGGCCTTACCCGAACGCGGCCACCAGCGACGCCGGCCCGCAAGCGACCGAAGCTCAGGCGGTGACGACCGTCTTCAGGTCGTCGGCGCGGTCGGTGCGCTCCCAGGTCAGGTCGGGCAGCTCGCGGCCGAAGTGGCCATACGCCGCGGTCTGCCGGTAAATCGGACGCAACAGGTCCAAATCACGGATAATCGCCGCCGGCCGCAGATCGAACACCTCACCAATCGCCTTCTCGATCCGATCCACCGGCACGGCCTCGGTGCCGAACGTCTCCACGAACAGGCTCACCGGGTGTGCCTTACCGATCGCGTACGCCACCTGCGCCTCACACCGCTCCGCCAAACCAGCCGCCACCACGTTCTTGGCCACCCACCGCATCGCATACGCCGCCGACCGATCCACCTTCGACGGATCCTTACCCGAAAACGCACCACCACCATGCCGGGCATACCCACCGTAGGTATCCACGATAATCTTCCGCCCGGTCAAACCCGCATCACCCATCGGACCACCGATCTCAAACCGACCCGTCGGATTGACCAGCAGCCGGTAACCCTCGGTCTCCAGCCCCAAACCCTCCAACTCCGGGGCGATCACATGCTCCCGCACGTCCGGGGTCAGCAGCGACTCCAACGAAATGTCCGCCGCGTGCTGGCTGGAAACCACCACCGTGTCCAGCCGCACCGGCCGCAACCCGTCGTACTCCACCGTCACCTGCGTCTTGCCGTCCGGCCGCAGATACGGGATCGTCCCGTCCTTGCGCGCCACCGACAACCGCCGCGCCAGCCGATGCGCCAAAGCGATCGGCAGCGGCATCAACTCCGGCGTCTCCGAGCACGCGAACCCGAACATCATCCCCTGATCACCAGCACCCTGCGCATCCAACGCCGACTCCGAGCCACCAGTACGCAACTCGAACGCGTTGTCCACACCCTGCGCGATATCCGGCGACTGCGACCCGATACTCACACTCACACCACACGAGGCGCCATCGAAACCCTTGCGCGAGGAGTCATACCCGATCCCCAGGATCGTCTCCCGCACGATCGCCGGAATATCCGCGTAGGCCTTGGTGGTGACCTCACCGGCCACATGCACCTGACCGGTCGTGATCAGCGTCTCCACCGCGACCCGGCTACGCCGGTCCTTGGCGAGCAGGGCATCCAGGACCCCGTCACTGATCTGATCAGCGATCTTGTCCGGGTGGCCCTCGGTCACCGACTCGGACGTGAACAGACGACGCGCCACGACACCATCCCCCTTGCTCGACCTTTATCCGAGGGTAGAGGCCCGCGCTGGAACGCGGGTGGAGACGGCCGGGCTCAGCCAGTCGCGCTCGCTGGGCGCCAAGGCGGCCGGCAAGCCCTAGCGGGGCAGCGCCTGCTGGAGCTCGGCGCGGAGCGCCGGGGTCAGCATCTCGCCGGCCTGCTTGGCCAGCCGCGCCATCTCGTAGCCCACCACGCCGATGTCGGCGTCACCCGCGGCGAGGGTGGCCAGGATCGAGCCGTCCCGGATCGCCATCACCAGGAAGTAGCCCCGGCCCAGCTCCACCACGGTCTGCTTGACCACGTCGTTGTCGAACATCTGCGCCGCGCCGGTGGTGATGCTCATCAGACCGGAGGTCACCGCAGCCAGCTTGTCGGCGTGGTCGCGGGGCAGGTGGTCGGAGACCGCGACGAGCAGCCCGTCGGAGGAGACGACGATCGCGTGTGCCACGCCCGGGGTCCGATCGGCGAACGCGCTGACCAGCCAGCTCAGGTCACGGGCATCTTGACTGAGCTCACTCACAGCGCCTCCTCGGACCGCTGGGCGCCGTCATGGTCGAGCATCGCGAGCAACGCTCACTCACGTTGAATTCGCCTCCTGGTTGATCGTTCGCCGCAGGTCATCGCTGTCCTCCGCTTCGGCCCGGCGGACACCGCTGTAGTACTTGGAGAGCATGCTGCCCACGGCCTCGGGGTCCGGCTCCACCCGCGAGGTCGGCACGGGCGCCGCCGGCCGCGGCTGCTCGTCGACGGGAGGAAGCTGCGCCATGGGTACCCGCAGCGGCAGCCCGTTCGCCATCGTGCCGCCGGTGATCGGCACGGATGGCGGGGTGGGGCCACCGGGGCCGGTGGCGGCCGGCGGCATGGCGGCCGGGCCGCCGTTGAGCCCGCCGGCGCGGCCCCCGCCCTGCCGCGACCACCAGGTGCTGCCGGTCTCCGTCGCGGTGGCGCCGGCCGACTTGAGCACGTCTTCGGCACGGGTCAGCCCGCGCCGGGCCCGGGCCGCGGCCCCCGCCTCGGCGGCCGGGAGCGCGGGTGCGGGCGCCCGCTGCGGTACCCCGGGCCGGGGCGCCGGCGCGGCGGCCAGGCGCAGCTCGCGGGTGACCGAGTCGGGTACGGCGGCGACGGCGGCGAGCACCGGCCGGGCCGGCGGCTCGGGCAGCGCGCGGGCCGGCGGGGCGGGCGCGAGCAGGCTCGGCGGCAGCCAGATGCTGGCGATTATGCCCCGCTCGGCGGCGACCAGCCGGACCCGGATCGCGTGCCGCGCGGCCAGGTGGCTGACCACGAACAGGCCCATCCGCTCGGAGGCGGCCACGTCGGCAGCGGGCGGCTCGGCGAGCAGCGCGTTCGCCTCCTCCAGCGCCGCCTCGCTCATGCCCAGCCCCTCGTCGACGATCTCCACGGCGCCGGTGCGGCCGCTGGCCGCGCGCGTGGTCATCTTCACCTGGGTGAACGGCGCGGAGAAGTTCGTGGCGTTCTCCAGCAGCTCGGCGAGGAGGTGGACGACGTCGGCGACGGCGTGGCCGACCACGTACAGGTTGTCGACGGCCTCGTGCCGCACCCGCGGGTACTGCTCGATCTCGGCGGCGGCGGCCATCGCCACGGCGGAGAGCGCGACCGGCTCGTTCCAGCGGCGGCTGGACTCCGTGCCGGCGAGCACCAGCAGGCTCTCGTCGTTTCGGCGCATGCGGGCGGCGAGGTGGTCGAGCTTGAACAGGTTGGCCAGCTGGTCCGGGTCGCCCTCCTCGCGCTCCAGCTCGTCCAGCAGTTCCAGCTGTCGCTCGACAAGTACCTGGCTGCGGCGGGCCAGGTTGACGAACATCGCGTTGACGTTGCGCCGCATGACCGCCTGCTCGACGGCGAGGTCGACGGCGCTGCGGTGCACGGCGACGAACGCCTCGGCCACCTCGCCCACCTCGTCCATCGAGCGCACCGTCGAGGGCGGTACCTCGATCGTGGGTACGCCGTGGCCGACGCCGCGCAGCCGTTCGATCGCGTCGGGCAGCTCGTCCTGGGCCACGTGCAGCGCGTGGCGGCGCAGCTCGCGCAGCGAACGGGCCACCGACCGGCCGATCATGACGGAGATGACCAGGGCGATCAGCAGGACGGCGAGGACCGAGCCGGCCACCAGCAGGGTCTGGCGCAGCTGGTCGCCGCTGCGCGCCCCGGCCTCGTCGACCGCGTCGCCGAGCACGTCGGTCTCGACCTGGCGCAGCAGGTCGTGCCGGTCCTGGCTCAGCGACCACCAGCGAAACGGTTCGAGCACCTTCGCCTCGCCGCTGCCGGTGGCGATCGTGGTCTGCTCCATCGCGACCGCCGCGCCGAACTTGGGGTCGGCGGCCGCCCGCTCGTACCGGAGGATCTGGTCGTTGGTGGCCGCGACCCGGAAGTCGGCGAGGGCGGTGAGCTGCTGGGCCCGCAGGTCGGTGAGCTCGACCTGGTCGGTGGGGCCGTAGTCGCCGGCGCTGGCGGCGGCGTAGAGGCGGGCGCGCAGCCGGGAGCCGATCTCCTTGATCCGGGCGAGCTCGACGTAGCGCAGCACCATCTCGGTGAGCTCGGGTCGCTCGACGCCGGGCGAGGGCTGGGCGAGCAGGGTGAGCAGCGCGTCGATCGTGCGGGTGTAGTTGCCGATCACGGTGTCCGCGCTCACCGCGCCGCCGGCCACCGCGCCGCGCAGCGTGGGCAGGTCGTCGACCGCGTCCCGGGCCCGGTTGAGGGCGACCTGCCAGGCCGCGTCGCCGCTGGCGAGCGGGTCGGCCGCCTCGCGGAACTCGGCGGCGGAGCGGTCCACCGCCACGTAGTACTGCCGGATGTCGGCGGTGGCCTGGTTGGCGGTCATCTTCCGGGCCTGCAGCGCGGCCAGGTTGCCGGCGGTGCGGTCGCGCTCGCTCTGCAGGTCGTGCACCAGCGTGGTGACCTCCTGGCCGAGCGCCACCTGGTCGGCGAACTCGTCGAGCACCGTGGCCTGGCCGATCAGCGCGCTGGTCTGCACGCCGGCCACGACCATGAAGGCCAGCGAGGGGATGACAAGTACCGTGGCGAGCTTCGTGCGCATTCGCCAATCCCGGACGCGGAACCGCGAACGCCGCCGATGTGGGATAACCCGGACATCGAGCCGCCGTCGGTGTCGCGGAACCGTCCGGTCCGACGGCTCCGGGGCAGCAGCGACCACGCCTCCCCCTTACCTCGTACCCGGCCTGACGAGGAGCGGAGTCCATCCAATCAGGCACGCCGTCGGTGTCAACGGCGCGACCAGCGACAAGTTCACGAAGGATACAGCGGAGGACGGGATCTTGCCGGTACCGCCGAGGGGGCCTCCTCCATCCGGACGATGCTGTCCGCGTCAGCGACCCGCCGGGACCAGCCCCGCGGCGAGGAGTGCGGCCCCGGTCGCACCGACCTCCGGGTTGTCCACGTGCCGTACCGCCCGGGGCGCCAGCGCCGCCTGGAACGCGCGGCGCCACCACGGCTGCGCGGCCACCGCCCCACCGCCGAGCACCACCTCGGTCATACCATCCACAGTGGACTCCAATGTGGCCAGGTCGCGGGCGACCATCGCGCAGACCCCGTCCATCAGCCCGGCGAAGATCTCGGCGGGCGTGGTGGAAAAGGCCAGCCCGGCCAGCGTCCCCGCACCGGCCGGCGCGGTACCGGGTGGACGGTCGCCGCCCAGCCGCGGGTCGGCCCGCACCTCCGTCCGCCCCGGCGTGATCGCCGAGAGCTCCCGCTCCAGCGCCTCCCCCTCGGGCAGCTGGAGCGTCTTGCGGGCCCAGGCGAAGAGGTTTCCGCCGGCCGAGTACGCGGCGCCGGTGACGATCCGCTCGTGGTCCACCCGGTAGCGCCACACCGACTCCGGCAGCGGGGGCAGCGGCGCGCCCGGCGCCACCGGCTGTACCAGCCGCACCGCGGCCGACGTCCCGACGGTGACCGCCGCGCGGGTCGGGTCGACGCAGCCGGTGCCCACGTTGGACGCGGCCCCGTCGCCGGTCGCCGGCGCCCAGGGCACGTCCGCGAGGGCGGGCCAGCGGCGGGCGTACTCCTGGCGCGCCCGCCCCCGCCAGCCGGCCGGTGCCAGCGGCGGCACCTCGGCCCGGGTGACGCCGGCGATCGCCAGGGCCTCCTCGTCCCAGTCGAGCCGGGCCAGGTCGAGCAGGCCGGTGCCGGAGGCCTGGGACACCGACATCGGCGCCTCGGTGAGCAGCGCGCCGAGCACGAACTCGGGCAGGCCGGTAAACCGGGCCAGCCCGGGGCCGCTCCACGCGCGCAGCCAGGGCAGCTTGACCGTCCAGTAGAAGCGGTGCCACCACGCACCGGTGCGCTGGTGGAACGCGCGCGGGTCGGTCGGCCCGGTGGCGCCGGCGGCCGGCGTGGGGCGGGTGTCGAGCCAGGTGACCAGCGGCCCGAGCGGCGCGCCGGCCCGGTCCAGCGGGACGGCGGAGTGCCACTGGGAGGAGGCCGAGACCAGCCGTACCCCGTCGAGGCGCCCGGCGGCGTGCAGCTCGTCCACGCAGTCGACCAGCGCGGCCAGGTACGCGGCCGCGTCGAGCGTGGCCGCGCCGCCGTCGTCGACCGCCACCTCCACCGGCCGGCGGGCCAGCACCCCGGGCAGCGGGACCGCCGCGTCGTCCAACACCAGCCCGCGTACCGACGACGTGCCCAGGTCCAGCGCGAGAATGCTCATCGCCGCCACCGTATCTGTTACGCTCCCGCACATGTCCGCGCGCTTGAGTTCCTGGTGGCCCGCCACACCGGCGGCCCACCCCACCCGCGCGTAGCAGATACCCACGCGGCCGCCTCGTAAGGCGGTCGCCCGGCGTTCCGACGCACCGGTTGTCCGCCCCGAGCGGCCCCCGGCCCGGAGGAATGTACGGATGGATCTTCTGACCCTGCTCGACCCCGCCGACCGCCGCCCTTTCGCGCTGCTGCGCCGCGAGGGTGCGGCGCACATCGAGGTCTTCACCGGCGACGTGACCAGCGTCGACCGGCTCGCCGAGATACCCCTGCCGGCCGCGCGCAGCGGACCGGCGACGCTCGCGCTCGTCCCGTACCGGCAGATCACCGAGCGGGGCTTCGCCTGCGTCGACGACGGCGCACCGCTGGAGTGCCTGGCGATCCGCTCGTACGGTGAGGTGCCGCTCGCCGCCGCGCTGGCCCTGCTGCCCGACACGCCGGAGGTGGCCCGGGACGGCCGGTTCGACATCTCCGACGAGGAGTACGGCGAGACGGTCGGCGCCGTGCTCCGCGACGAGATCGGCCGCGGCGAGGGGGCCAACTTCGTCATCCACCGCACGTTCACCGCGCACGTGGACGAGCCGCTGCGGGCCGCGCTCGCCGCGTTCCGCCGGCTGCTCCTGGCCGAACGCGGCGCGTACTGGACCTTCCTCGTCTACACCGGCAGCCGCGTGCTGGTCGGCGCCACCCCCGAGCGGCACGTCAGCGTCGAGGACGGCCTGGTCATGATGAACCCGATCAGCGGCACGTTCCGCCACCCGGACGGGCCGGCCGGGCGGGACGAGCTGCTGGAGTTCCTGGCCGACCCCAAGGAGATCGACGAGCTCTACATGGTGCTCGACGAGGAGCTCAAGATGATGGCCACCGTCGCCGACCACGGCGGCCAGGTCATCGGCCCGTACCTCAAGGAGATGGCGCACCTGACCCACACCGAGTACCTGCTGGCCGGGCGGGGCTCGCGGGACGTACGGGAGGTGCTGCGCGAGACGATGTTCGCGCCGACGGTCACCGGCAGCCCGATCGAGAACGCGTTCCGCGTGATCGCCCGCCACGAGGGGCGCGGCCGGCGGTACTACGCGGGTGTGCTGGCGCTGCTCGGCCACGACGGCGAGGGGCGGCAGACGCTGGACGCGCCGATCCTCATCCGTACCGCGGAGATCACCCCCGACGGGGTACTGCGGGTGCCGGTCGGCGCCACGCTGGTGCGCCACTCGACCGCCGCCGGCGAGGTCGCCGAGACGCACACCAAGGCGGCGGGCGTGCTCGCCGCCCTGGGGCTGCGGCCGGCGGCGGCTCCGCGCCCGGCCGGCGACACCGCGGTACAGCTCTCCGCCGACCCGGCCGTGCGGGCCGCGCTGGCCGCCCGCAACGACCGCCTGGCCCGCTTCTGGCTGGACGAACGGGGACCGGTCGCGATCCCGGCCGCGGCGCCGAAGGCGCTGATCGTGGACGGCGAAGACACGTTCACCGGCATGCTGGCGCACCAGATGCGGTGGCTGGGACACGACGTCACCCGCCGCCCGTGGACCGACCCCGGGTCGCTGGACGGCTTCGACCTGGTGGTGGCCGGCCCCGGTCCCGGCGACCCGACCGACGTCGACGACGCCAAGATGGCCGCGATGCGCTCGGTGCTCACCACGCGGCTCCGCTCCGGCCGGCCGCTGCTCGCGGTCTGCCTCGGCCACCAGCTGCTGTGCGGGCTGCTCGGGCTGGACCTGCACCGGCGGGACGCGCCGTACCAGGGGCTGCGGCGCGAGGTGGACCTCTTCGGCCGGGTACGCCGGGTCGGCTTCTACTCCACGTTCACGGCACTCTCCGCGGTCGGGGCACTGACCACGCCGTACGGGCCGGTCGAGCTGGCCCGCGACCCGGCCGACGGCGCGGTGCACGCGCTGCGCGGGCCGGCGTTCGCGGGCGTGCAGTTCCACCCCGAGTCCGTGCTCAGCGAAGACGGCCTCGCCGTGCTGGCGGACCTGCTGAAGGCCCTGACCGAGGTACCCGCCGTGCATTAGCCGCGCCTTAAGCCTTTCTGTGGGATCGAACTCCGTCGTGGGGTGGTTCGTACCCCCCACGACACCCCACACATGGAGGCACCGTGCGACACGGAAACGTCGACCTGGGTCTGCTGCGCACCGGGGCACACAGCCCGTCGGTCTTCGCGCTCAGCCGCAGCATGGGCGATGGCACACCGATCGTCGACTTCTGCATTCCCTGCAACCCGTACTTCCCCACGCCCGACATGTTCGCCGCGCTGGCGCAGAACCTGGAGTCGATCCTCAAGTACTACCCGAGCGACTCCGCCGAGATCACCAACAAGCTGTGCAGCGTGCTCGGCCTGCACCAGAAGACGGTCGCGATGGCCAACGGCTCCACCGAGCTGATCACCTGGCTCGACCACCTGATGATCAAGGAGAGCATCGCCATCCCGATCCCGACCTTCGGCCGCTGGACCGACCAGCCGCTGGAGACCGGCAAGCGGGTCGACATGTTTCCGCTGCAGGAGGCGGACGGATACGCCCTCGACCTGGAGGAGTACGTCGCGTTCATCCGCAGCCGCGGCTCCCGCGTAGCGGTGATCTGCAACCCCAACAACCCGGACGGCGGCTTCCTGCCCCGCCGCGAGGTGCTCCGCTTCGTCGACGCGCTCACCGACCTCGACCTGGTGGTGGTCGACGAGTCGTTCATCGACTTCGTCGAGGCCGAGCGCCAGCCGTCGATCGCCCCGGACGCCGCCATCCGCCCGAACGTGGTGGTGCTCAAGAGCCTCGGCAAGAACTTCGGCCTGCACGGCATCCGCTTCGGCTACCTGGTGGCCAACCCGCAGATCGCCGGCAAGATCGCGAAGGTCCTGCCGAAGTGGAACCTCAACTCGCTCGCCGAGACCGTCGTCCACATGATCCAGGACTACGAGACCGAGTACCGGGAGAGCCTGCGCCTGCTCGCCCGCGACCGGTACCAGATGGCCGACGAGCTGAGCCGCGTGCCCGGCCTGACCGTCTTCCCCTCGCAGGGCAACTTCCTGCTGGTCAAGCTCCCGCCCGGATGGAGCGGCGTCGACCTGCGCGACTACCTGCTGTCCCGGCACGGCCTGTTCGTCCGCGAGTGCGGCAACAAGCTCGGCATGACCAGCCAGTTCCTGCGCTTCGTGGTACGCCCGCAGCAGGACGTGCGGCTGCTGGTCGAGGGCATGCTCGCCTACGGCCGCTACCTGCACGGCGAGTCGAGCCCGTCACTGTCCACCAGCGACGACCGCTACGGCACCTCCACCGCCCTGGAGCCCGACAACCTGATCCCCTACCCCGGCCGCCGCGGCCTGGCCACCGCGACGGCCAACTGACCCCAGACCTTCCCAATTAGGTATGCCGCGGGTCCACGCCACCCACTGACCGTTTGCGCGGGGGCCCCGGGGAAACGTGGAGCGCCGCGGAGCGTTTTCTTGGGGGTGCTTTCCCGCGGGCACCGCTCCGGCCGGCGGGCAGCGTCCACTGCCTCGTCTCTTGCGGGCCGGACGGGTTACAGCAGAAACCTGGTTTCTGCTGTAACCAGCGGCTTTTGAAGCAGCAGAAACCTGGTTTCTGCGCGGATCTTGATATGGGCGCACAGGCGGGGCAGCTCGAGAGCTTCCCGTACGCATCCATGGGTGCCGGCCGAAGGACGGCCCGCGCCAGCGTCAACATCACCAGCGAGGAACTGGCCGAAATCTGGACCGCGCACGTCATGTAGGCGTTTGAATCTTTGTTTCGACAGCGTAACGTCACCGCAGTCGATGCCGGCAGTCAACGTCGATTGTGGGGGGCCAGCATGTCCGTCCGTCGCGTCCTCGCGGTCTTCGCCGCGCTCCTCGCCGCCGCCGGACTGGCCCTGCCCGGCCCGGCCGCCGCGTCCGGCCGGCACGGGCTGGCGGGGCTGCACTCGCTGCGCTCGCCGGTCACCGACGAGTCGTTCTATTTTGTGATGGCCGACCGTTTCGCCAACGGCGACACCGGCAACGACCAGGGCGGGCTCGGCGCCGATCCGCTGGTCTCCGGCTTCGACCCGACCCGCAAGGGCTTCTACAACGGCGGCGACCTCAAGGGGCTGCTGTCCAGGATCGACTACATCCGCGGGCTGGGCACCACGTCGATCTGGCTGACGCCGAGCTTCAAGAACAAGGCCGTCCAGCTCGAGGACGGCCCCTCGGCCGGCTACCACGGGTACTGGATCACCGACTTCACCCAGATCGACCCGCACCTCGGCACCAACCAGGACCTGCGCGCGCTGATCGACGCCGCGCACCGCCGGGGCATGAAGGTCTACTTCGACATCATCACCAACCACACCGCAGACGTGATCGGGTACGAGGGTGGTGCCCGCCGCGGCTACGTCGCCAAGGACGCGGTCCCCTACCGCACCGCCGCCGGCGCGCCCTTCGACGACCGCGACCACGCCGGCGGGGCCACCTTCCCGCCGCTGAGCCCGGCGGTCTCGTTCCCGTACACGCCGGTGCTCGACCCCGCCGAGCAGGAGCTGAAGGTGCCGGCGTGGCTCAACGACGTGACGCTGTACCACAACCGGGGCGACACCACGTTCGTCGGCGAGAACTCGTACTACGGCGACTTCTTCGGCCTCGACGACCTGTTCACCGAGCACCCGCGCGTGGTCGCCGGCATGATCGACATCTACAAGGCGTGGATCCGCGACTTCGGCGTGGACGGGTTCCGGATCGACACGATGAAGCACGTCGACGACGAGTTCTGGCAGGAGTTCGGCCCCGAGGTGCTGGACTACGCGCGGCGGCAGGGCAAGCGCGAGTTCTTCATGTTCGGCGAGGTCTTCGACACGACCAAGAGCTTCACGTCGCACTTCACCACCGCCGACCGGATGCAGGCGGTGCTCGACTTCCCGTTCCAGGACGCGGCCCGTGGCTTCGCCTCGCGCGGCCAGCCGGCCGGCCAGCTCGCCACGTTCTTCGCCGGCGACGACTGGTACACCGACGCGGACTCCAATGTGTACGAACTCCCCACGTTCCTCGGCAACCACGACATGGGGCGGATCGGCCACTTCGTGACCGCCGACAACCCGGGCGCCGGCGACGCCGAGTGGCTGGCCCGGGACCGGCTCGCGCACGAGCTGATGTACTTCAGCCGCGGCAACCCGGTCGTCTACTACGGCGACGAGCAAGGCTTCACCGGCCCGGGCGGCGACCAGGACGCGCGGCAGACGATGTTTGCCAGCCGGGTGCCGGACTACCTCGACGACGACCTGCTCGGCACCGCCGCGACCCACGCGCAGGACAACTTCGTCCCCGGCCATCCGCTGTACCAGGCGATCGGGGGCCTCGCCGCGCTGACCCGCGCGCACCCGGCGCTGCGCGACGGCGCCCAGGTGCACCGGTACGCCGCGGAAGGCCCGGGCGTGTACGCGTTCTCCCGGCTGGACCGGCGCGACCAGCGCGAGTACCTCGTCGCGCTGAACAACAGCGAGCAGCCGCAGACCGCCGCCATCCCCACGTACGCGGCGCGCCGCGACTTCCAGCGCCTGTACGGCAGCGGCCCGGCCCGGGTAAGGTCCACATCGGACAGTGCGGTGACCCTGACCGTGCCGCCACTGTCCACTGTCGTCTACGCGCTGGACGGCCGGATCCCCGGTGCCAAGGCCGCCCCGCCGGTCACGGTCACCGGCGCCGCACCGGCCGAGGGCGCCCGCGGCCGCCTGCACGTCGCCGCGAGCGTGGCCGGCTCCTCCTTCTACGAGGTGGCCTTCTACGCCCAGAGCGGCAGCGGCCCGTGGCGCCCGGTCGGCGTCGACGACAACCCGCCGTACCAGGTGTTCCACGACGTGAGCGGGCTGCGGGCGGGCACGCCGGTGCGGTACAAGGCGGTGGTCCTGGACAACCGCGGCCACACCGCGACCAGCGCGGCCCGCGCCGCGACGGTGCCGGCGCCGCTGGTGTCGATCGAGGCGCCGGCCGAGGGGAGCCGGGTCCGCGGGACGGTCGAGGTCCGCGCGGTGGTCGACCCGGAACGGGCCACGCACACCGTTACCTTCGAACGCCGGATCGACGGCGGCGCCTGGACCCCGATCGGCGGCGACGCCACGTCACCGGTCTACACGGTCTTCGACCAGCTGCCGGCCGACCTCGCCGCCGACACCCCGGTCGAGTACCGCGCCACGGTCCGCGAGCCGGACGGCACCACCGCGACCGGTCCGGTACGCCGGGCACGGGCCGCCGGTCCACAAGCGACGGTCGCGACGCTGCACTACTACCGCCCGGCCGGCGACTACGGCGACCAGGACTCGGGCTGGGGCCTGCACATGTGGGGCGACGCGGTCGACCCGGCGGTGCTGGCCCAGGTCGCCTGGGACAACCCGTGGCCGTGGACCAGAATCGAGGGCGGCTGGGCCGAGTACGACATCCCGCTCGTCCAGGACACCCAGCCGGTCAACTTCATCATGCACCTGCCCTCCGGCGACTCGGTACCGGCCACGAGGGAGCCGGGCGGCGACCGTTCGTTCCTGCCGATCGACGCCCCGCAGGTCTGGATCGTCCAGGGCGACCCGACGGTCTACACCAGCCCACCCCCGATCTGAGGCCGGGGTTTTGCCGCTCTCGGGGAGGTTTCGCGGCGCGGAATGCGGTGAATACCGCAGGCGGCCCCAAGACCGCCGGGCCCACCGAGTCCTGCCGGAGGTGGATCGATGATCACGCTCGAACCCAGCCGCCGCTGAGATGGACTGGGCCGGGTGGGCCTTGTTCGGGCTGGTGGCCACCACCGCCCTCACCGCCGTATTGATCACCGCCCAGCTGGCCGGGCTCACCCGGCTCGACTTTCCCCTGGTGCTCGGCACCCTCGTCACCGACGACCCGGACAAGGCCCGGGTGGCCGGCTTCTTCATCCACCTCGCCGCCGGTCAGGGCTTCGCCTTCGGCTACGCGGCCACGTTCGCCCTGGTGAAGCAGGCCACCTGGTGGCTCGGGACGCTGCTGGGCGCCCTGCACGTGGCCGTCGCGCTGACGGTGCTGCTGCCGCTGCTGCCGGGTGTCCATCCCCGCATGGCGACGCATCGCGCCGGCCCGGCCAGCACCGCCGTGCTGGAGCCGCCCGGCCTGCTCGCCCTCAACTACGGCGTCCAGACTCCCGCGGTCGCGGTGGTCGCCCATCTCGTCTACGGAGCGGTGCTGGGGCTGCTCCTCCAAGCCCGCTGACCGGGAGGTGCCTTCCGTGACCGATGCGCGTGCCGGCGCACCGATCGGCGACTACGGGTTGCTCGGTGACACCCGCACCGCCGCGCTGGTGTCCAGTGCCGGTGCGATCGACTGGTTCTGCGTTCCCCGCTTCGACGGGGAGCCGGTCTTCGGCCGGCTGGTCGGTGGCCCGCCGGCGGGAACGTTCCGCCTCGGTCCGGCCACCCCGGCTCCGGTCGTCGAGCGCCGCTACCGCCGGCACACCGCCACCCTGGTGACGACCTGGCAGGTGGGCGGGGGTCGCCTCACCCTCACCGAGGCGATGGTGGCCGAGGTCGCCGGGCGGCTGCTGCCCGCGACGCTGCTCGTGCGGCGCCTGTCGGCGCAGGGCGCGGCGGTCGACGCCGTAGTCGAGTTCGACCCCCGCCACGGGGAACGGCAGCGCCCGCCCCGCGTCCGCCACCGCGGCCCGGCGCTGGTGTGCGAATGGGGCGCGCTCGCGCTCTGCCTGGCCTCCGCCCCGCGGGTCGACGTCGTGCCGGGTCGACCCGCGCCGGTCACCGTCGCGCCCGGAGAGCCGGTCACGTTCGTCCTGGCCGTCGCCCACCGGGAGCCGCTCGTCCACGTCGACCCGAGGGCGGCCTGGGACCTGCTGGCGGAGGACGAGGCCCGCTGGCGCGCCTGGTGCGCCGAGATCGACGAGGCGCTTCCCTTCCGCGACGCCGTCGTACGCAGCCTGCTGACGCTACGGCTGCTGACCTACTCGCCCTCGAACGCGCCCGTCGCCGCGCCGACCACCTCCCTGCCCGAGGACCCCGGCGGAGTACGAAACTGGGACTACCGCTACGTCTGGCCCCGCGACGCCAGCATCGGCATCGCCGCCTTCCTCGGCGCCGGCAAGCGCCGGGAGGCTCGGGGGTTCCTCGCCTGGCTCCTGCACGCCAGCCGCCTCCAGCGGCCCCGCCTGCCCGCACTGCTCACTCTCGACGGCCGCCACACACCACGCGAACGCGACCTGGCCGGCTGGAGCGGCTACGCCGGCAGCGCGCCGGTGCGGTTCGGCAACGGCGCGGCCGACCAGCACCAGCTCGACGGCTACGGCTGGGTGGTCGACGCGGCCTGGGTCCTGGTGCGGGCCGGGCACCGCCTGTCCGGCGAGACGTGGCGGACGATCCGCGGCTTCGCCGATCTCGTCGCCCACCACTGGTCCGAACCCGACGCCGGAATCTGGGAGGTCCGTAGCGCTCCGGCCCACCACGTGCACTCCAAGCTCATGGGCTGGCTCGCGCTGGACCGGGCGCTGCGCATCGCCGGCACCCACCGGCTCCCGGCCAGGCAGCGCCTGCGCTGGGAGACCGCACGGGAGGCGGTCGCCGCCGACGTCCGTACCCGAGGTTTCGACCCGGCCAAAGCCAGCTACGTGCGCGGCTACGGCGCCGCCGACCTGGACGCGGCACTGCTGCTCCTGCCGGTCATCGGCATCGACGACCCCGACTCACCGCGGGTGCGCGGCACGATCGCGGCCATCCGCCGCGAGCTCGGTGCCGGTGGCCCTCTGCTGTACCGCTATCCCCCGGGACGCGACGGCCTGCCGGGCACCGAGGGGGCGTTCCTGCCGTGCTCCTTCTGGCTGGTCCAGGCCCTCGCCGGCACCGGGCGGCGCGCCGAGGCGGTGGAGTTGTTTCAGGCGTTGCTCGATCGCGCCGGCCCGCTCGGCCTCTACGCCGAGGAGATGGACCCGACCACGGGCGCCTACCTCGGCAACTACCCGCAGACCCTCACCCACGCCGCGCTCGTCCAGGCCGCCCTGGCGATCCGGGAGGCGCCGGACGCGACGGGCTGAGCGACAGGCTGGGCCGGATCACCACGCCCGGGTGCCGGTCATGGCATGCCCACGGTCGCCGCGAGCGTCACGGTCGTGGGATAGGTCGTCTCCAGGCTGGAGATCTCGATGTAGGCGATGAGGCCCTCGTCGGTGCGCGCGCCGATGATGTCGCCTTCGGCGAGGTCGGCGAGCTGCGCGCGAGCGCCGCTGGTCACGCAAACCGGGGGGACCGGCGCGCGCCGGTCCCCCCGCCCCCGTGCCTGCTACGTGATCCTGATGGTCGGGCCGAACATGTCGTTGAAGTCAGGGTCGGACGCGTAGCCCTGGACGACGTCGCCGGCGTTCGCGCCGAGTGTCGGCGAAAAGCACACGACCCTGGTCCCCGCGGTGATCGTGCCCTCGCAGATCCGCCAGTCCAGGTACGTCGCGTTCCGGACGCTCCAGACCTCGGCGTCGTACCAGGCGGTCGTCCTGGCCACGACGATCAGCGCGCCCTGGTACGCCCGGCCGCTGACGATGCTGCAGACCTGCTCGTAGTAGTCGCCCCGGTCGACCGTCGCCCGGCAGTGCCAACTCGGCGTGAGACCCTGGAACGCGTACCAGTCAACGCGTTCGCCGAGAACCGCGCCGCGCGCGGTCGAGGCGTTCGCCGCGCCGGCGCCGCCGACCGTCACGCCCAGCGCGGTGAGAATCGCGAGCGCCGCGGTCGCCACGCGTGCACCCAGTTTCATCTGGACACCCCCAAATCCGTCGGTTCGTTCTGTGTCCATCGTGGAGACGGCGGGCCGCGGAGCGGGATGCCATTCGGGCAGCGCCGAATGACACCGGTCGTGCGCGGCGCGGGCTCATCGGTGAGGGCGGGGACGGCAGCCGTCCAGCAGCGCGGCGCCGGTCGGCGTGAGGCTGTGCAGGACGGTGTTGCCGGACCGGCGGGTGGCGATGAGCCCGGCGCCGCGCAGGATCGTGGCGTGTTCGCTGGCGGAGGGCGCGGAGATCCGCAGCCGGTGGGCGATCTCCTTCGTCGTGGCCGGGGCCCGGCCGACGGTATCCAGCACCGCGGCCCGGGTCGACCCGAGCAGTGCCGCCACGGCCCGGTCGCCGCAGGCGGGGGTCTTGCCGGGATGGTGGCCCAGCCAGTGCGGATCGCGCTCGACGGGATAGACCAGCACCGGTGGCAGCTCCGGGTTGATGAGCGTGACCGGCGTGCGCCAGCAGAAGAAGGACGGCACCAGCAGCAGCCCGCGGCCGCCCAGGTGCAGGTCGTAGTCCTCCGGGTACGGGCTGAGCAGCACCGGCGACTGCCAGCTCAACGGCTGGGCAGCCCGGCCAGGATCCGTTCCGGCCCGCCCAGCCGGGCGTCGCGGGTGCGGACCGCCCGGTCGGCGTCGAGGTAGGCGTTCATCTGGTCCTGGTAGGGACGGACGGCGACCTCGTGCCAGTCGCGCAACGCGGCGGCGACGTGGCCGAGCGCCAGCGCTTCCCCGTCGGCCAGCCGGCCGCTCCACGACGGCAGCCGGTGCCGCGCCGCGAGGTGGGTCAGGTCGCGGCGGATCAGGCGCCGCGGCGTGGCGCGTACGGCCTCCAGCCCGGCCTCCAGGCCGAGCGTGCCGGTGGTCGGGGTCAGCAGGTCGGCGAAGTCGCCGCGCGGCGGCGACAGCGGCAGCAGGATCTCCCGCGCCGAGCGGGGCGCCCGGTCCCGCACCTCGCGCCGCCACGGGTCGAACACGAGCCGGCCGTCGCCGTTGTGCAGCAGTTGCAGGCTCAACACCGTCTCCCACAGCGCGTCCGGATTGGCCGCGACGTGGGTCCGCGAAAGGTCTTCCGGCAGGAAGTGGATCCTCAACACATGGGCCCCCGTGAGCGCATGTGACGAGTGTTGGTGGCTACCGCCGGTCCACACCAGGGTTACATCGACAACCCGACATGTCCGGCTCGGCCGGACCGGCTACTTCGGGTGGTCGCCGCAGGTGGCGGTGCTGCACCAGCGGCGCCGTCCACTGTGGTCGACGAAGAGCCAGCCGCAGGTGGGGCTGGAGCAGGCGCACACGGTCAACCGGCGGCGGTCGGCGAGCAGCTCGCCGGCGCTCCGCGCGGCCGCGTGCAGCGGTGCGCGCAGTCCCGCTGACGGGGCCGGCCGCCAGCGCCCGAGACCGTCCGGCGCGCGGCGGAAGACCGAGACGGCGGCCGCGGCCTCCACATACGGGACGACGGCCGCGAACGCCTTCGCGTCCTCCGGCCGGGTGAGGCAGGCGTAGAGGCGGGCGCGCAGCTCGCGGGTCTCGTCGAGCACCACGGCCGCGCCGAGCGGGTCGCGCCGGGCGGCCTCGACCAGCTGGGTGACCGTGGCGTCGTCGAGCAGGTCCTGGTGGCCGGCCCAGACCGCCAGGGTCGGGTACCCGCGCAGCCACTCCGCGCCCGGCTGCCGCTCCCCGCCCCACCCGGCGTACGTGTTGCACAGCTCCAGCGCCGGATGGCCGCCGACGCTCCACGGCAGCCACAGGTCGCGGACCCGGACCGC
Organism: Phytohabitans maris; assembly: GCF_031085175.1. Taxonomy (GTDB): domain Bacteria; phylum Actinomycetota; class Actinomycetes; order Mycobacteriales; family Micromonosporaceae; genus Phytohabitans; species Phytohabitans maris. Next base: position 256,018 of record NZ_JAVHUY010000005.1, on the reverse strand, counting down.
GTACACCGGGGCGGCCGGCCGCTCCAGCCGCGGGTCGCCGGCCAGGATCCGCTGGTGCACGGTCTCCAGCTCGACGCCCGGCTCCACACCGGACCCGGTGGCCAGCGCCTTGCGGGCGAGGTCGTAGAGGGCCAGCGCGTCGGCCTGGCGGGCGGCCCGGTACAGGGCGGTCATCACGTGCGCGACCAGCCCTTCCCGGGTCGGGTGCGCACCGGCCAGGGCGGCGAGGTCGAGCGCGACCCGCTCGTGGTGGCCCATGTCGAGCAGCACCCGCGCGTACGCCTCGGCCGTGGCCAGCCGCAGGTCGGTCAGCGGCCCGCCGAGCCGCCGGCGCAGCGACTCACCGGCGAGGTCGGCCAGGAGCGGGCCGCGCCACAGGGCGAGCGCGGCGCCGCCGAGGCGTACCCGCTCGGCCAGGTCGCTCGTGGCCGCCGCCGCCCGGGCCAGGTCGGTGAAGCGGGCCGCGTCCACCTCCGCCCCCTCGACCGCGTACCCGCTCCCCCGGGTCACGATGCCGGCACCGTACGGCGCGAGGGCGGTGCGCAGGCGACCGACGTACGTGTGCAGCGTGCCGCGGGCGCTCGGCGGCGGCTCACCGTCCCACAGCAGGTCGGCGAGGCGGTCGATGGCGACGGCGTGACCCGCCTCCAGCAGCAGGATGGCGAGCAGCAGCCGCTCCTGCCGCCGCCCCACCACCACCGGCTCGCCCGCCGGCCCGGCCTCGAAGGATCCCAGCAGCCTGAACTCCATACCGTAAGGACGCTTCGATCACGCCAGTTCGGTGCAGAGCTCGCGCTCGGATCCGTGGTACACGGTCACGGTCTTGACGCCGTTGGCATCGAACGCCACGGTGTAGACGCCGTCGAAGACCCAGATCCCGCGCGGCCGGTTGCCGCCGCCCTCGCGAAAGCCGAAGAGCGCCGGCCCCACCACGTACCAGGTGGAGTTGGTGGTGAGGGTGCCGCCGGGCTGGTACTCGACGAGGGCGCTGCCGCTCAGGTCGACCTCCACCGTCTCGCCGCTGTCGGTGTTGGTCACGGCGAGGACCAGGTCGCCCACGTACGCCTCGCGCTTCGTCGAGCCGTCCGGATAGCGGGCCAGCACCCGGGTCTTCACCTCGTCGACGACGGGCTCGGCGTGCACCGGAAAGTCGCAGCGGGCACCGGCCGGCACGTCCCACGGGGCGGAGGGCGCGGGCACCCACGCCCCCGCCGCCAGCACGATCGCGGTCAGGAGAGTATGCATGGCTCCCGAGCCTGGCCCACCCGGCTGACCAGAGGCTCACCACGGGCGGGCCCGGACCTCAGGAGATCCCCGCCGCGCGCCCTTCGTGCAGCGTGATGTTGCGGCCGTCGGACGGGTCGAAGAGGTGGATCTTCTCCAGGTTGAACCACACCTTGTACGGCCCGCCCTCCCGCACCCGCGACTCGGCCGACAGGCGGGTCACCAGGTTGGCACCACCGGCCGGCAGGTCGGCTGCGCCCGCGTCGGCGGCGAGTTCCTCCAGCTCGGCCGAGCTGGCCCGCTCCCCCTCGACGGTCAGGTACACGTACTTGTCCGAGCCCATCGACTCGACCAGCTCGACCGGCGCCTCGAACTCCCGGCCCTTCGCCCGCGCCGCCTCGTCGACCAGCGCCGCGTCCTCGAAGTGCTCGGGCCGCACGCCGAGGATCATCTCCTGCGGCGCCTCGCCCCGCTCCAGCATCCCGCGCAGGCGGTCGCCGATCGGCACGTCACCCAGCGCCGTGCGAAGGGCGCCGTCGAGGGCCCGTGCGCTCAGGAAGTTCATCGCGGGCGAGCCGATGAAGCCGGCGACGAAGAGGTTGGCCGGGTGGTCGTAGAGCGTCTGCGGGTCGCCGACCTGCTGCACGACGCCGGCCCGCAGCACCACCACGCGGTCGCCGAGGGTCATCGCCTCGGTCTGGTCGTGCGTGACGTACACGGTGGTGGTGCCGAGCCGCTTCTGCAGGCGGGAGACGACCGTGCGCATCTGTACGCGCAGCTTGGCGTCCAGGTTGGACAGTGGCTCGTCCATCAGGAACGCCTTGGGGCTGCGCACGATCGCCCGTCCCATCGCCACCCGCTGCCGCTGGCCGCCGGAGAGGTTGGCCGGCTTGCGTTCCAGCAGCTCGGTCAGCTCCAGTACCTTGGCCGCCTCGGCGACCTTCTCGTCGATCGTGGCTTTGTCCAGTTTGGCCAGTCGCAGCGGGAAGGCCATGTTCTCCCGGACGGTCATGTTGGGATAGAGCGCGTACGACTGGAACACCATCGCGATGTCGCGGTCGCGCGGCGCCTTCTCGTTCATCCGCTCGCCGCCGATGCGCAGCTCGCCGCTGGAAATGTCCTCCAGACCGGCAATCATGTTGAGCAATGTGGACTTGCCGCAGCCCGACGGGCCGACCAGGATGACGAATTCGCCGTCCGCGATCTCCAGGTCGACGTCGCGGACGGCGACGGTGCCGTCCGGGTACTGCTTGCCGACCTTGTCCAGCACGATGTCTGCCATGGGGTCACCCCTTAACCGCGCCGGACGTCAGACCGGAGACGATGCGGCGTTGGAAGAAGAGCACGAACAGGATGATCGGTACGGTGATGACGACAGCCGCCGCCGAGATGGACCCGGTCGGGTCCTCGAACTGCGAGTCGCCGGTGAAGAACGACAGCGCCACCGGCACCGTGCGGGACCGCTCGGTGGAGGTGAGCGAGATGGCGAAGAGGAAGTCGTTCCAGCAGAAGATGAACGCGAGGATCGCGGTGGTGAACACGCCCGGCGCGGCCAGCGGCGCGATCACCTTGCGAAACGCCTCGCCCTGGGTGGCACCGTCCATCTTGGCCGCCTTCTCCAGGTCCCACGGGATCTGCTTGAAGAACGCCGACAGCGTGTAGATGGTCAGCGGCAGCGCGAACGTGATGTACGGCAGGATCAGCCCCGGCCAGGTGTCGAAGAGCCCCAGCCGCCGCTCGATGTCGAAGAGCGGCGAGACGAGCGACACCTGGGGAAACATCGCGATCAGCAGGGAGACGCCGACCAGCAGCCCCTTGCCGGGAAAGTCGAGCCGGGCGATCGCGTACGCGGCCATCGTGCCGAGCACCACCGCGATGAGCGTGGAGATCAGCGCGATGCCGATGGAGTTGACGAGGGCCCGTACGAACTGGTCGGTCTGGAAGATGGTTTTATAGTTTTCGAGCGTCCACTCGCGCGGGATGAAGTGCCCGTCGGTCAACGTGTTCGTGGTCTTGAACGACAGCGACATGATCCACAGCACCGGGATGAGCGCGAAGACCACGACGACGACGTCGAGCAGTCCCCAGCGCCATTTCGCACCACGAGACTCCATCACCGCCTCCCTTCCTCAGAGCTGCCCGGGGCGGCCGTGCCGAAGAGCTTCACGAAGACGAACGCGATGATCGCCACGGTCAGGAAGATGAGCACCGACATGGTGGAGCCGATGCCGAGGTTGAGCCCCTTGATGAGGTTGTTGTACGCGAGCATCGACACCGACGAGGTCTCGTTGGCGCCCGCGGTCAGCACGTAGATGTTGTCGAAGACCCGGAAGGCGTCCAGCGTGCGGAAGAGCAGCGCCACCAGGATCGCCGGCTTCATCACCGGCAGCATCACCTTGGTAAACCGCTGCCACGCGGTCGCGCCGTCCATCGCCGCCGCCTTCAGCAGGTCCTCGGGTACCAGCGCGAGGCCGGCCATCAGCAGCAGCGCCATGAACGGCGTGGTCTTCCAGATCTCGGCCAGCATGATGATGGCCAGGGAGCTGGCCCGCTCGGTGAGCGGGGCGCTGTCGCTGAAGAGGTTGGCCAGGTAGCCGGTGCCGGGCGTCCACGCGTACCGCCAGGAGAAGGCGGCGACCACCGTGACGATGCCGTACGGGATCAGCGCGGAGGTGCGCACGATGCCCCGCCCGACGAGGGTGCGGTGCATGACGAGCGCCAGCGCCATGCCGAGCACGAGCTCGACCACGACCGTCACGACGGTGATCAGCATGGTCACGCCGAACGCGGTCCACCAGTACTGGTTGCCCAGCACGGTCACGTAGTTGGAGAGGCCGACGAACTCGCGGTCGTCCGGAAACTTCAGGTCGTACCGCTGCAACGAGAGCCAGACCGAGTAGAGGATCGGGTACGCGGTCACCGCGACCATCACGATCGCGGCCGGCGCGCAGAGCAGCCAGCCCAGCCGCCGTTCGGCCCGCTTCCCCTCGGACAGGCGCGCCTTCTCCGCCCGGCTCAGCGGCTGCGCGCGATGCTTCGCGGCCGTCGAGGTGGCACTCATGGCAGCACCCCCTTCGACTCCAGCGCGTCCTTTATGGACTTACGCAGCTCGTTCGCGGTGTGCTCCGGCCGGATCGACGCCGGCGGCGAGAGCGTCGCCGACATCACCGTCGAGATGTTCTGGTACGCCGGGGAGAGCGGCCGGGTGGCCGGGTCCCGCAGCTCCTCCAGGATCGTGTCCTTCATCGGGTACGCCTCCGTCATCTCCGGATCGGCGTAGACGCTCTCGATCGTCGGCGGTACGCCGTCGTTGATCGCGGAGAACTTCTGGTGCTCGGCGTTGCGCAGGCACAGCGCCGCGTCGAACGCCTCCTGCGGGTGCTTGGAGTAGCGGGAGACCGCGAGGTTGTACCCACCGATGGTCACCTTGCTCGGCGTACCCGCGTCGACGCCCGGGTAGCGCGCCCACCGCACCTTCGCCGCGAGGTCCGGCGCCGCCTCCTGCATGGCCGGGTAGACGAACGGCCAGTTGAGCTGGAAGGCCGCGTTGCCGCCCTGGAACTGCAGCCGCGCGTCGTCCTCGATGGAGTTCGTGAACGACGGGCTGGTCACGCCGGCCGTGGCGAAGCGGTGCAGGATCTCCAGCCCGCGCACCGCGCCCTGGTCGAAGACCACGTCGGTGCCCTCGTCGTCGAGGATGTGGCCGCCGGCGCTGACGGTGATCGTGTTGTAGAGCACGACGAGCCCCTCGTACTGCGCGCCCATCGTGATGACCTGGTACGGCTTGCCCTGCCCCTTGAGGTCCAGCGACTGCTGGATCATCTCGTCCCAGGTGCTCGGCGGCTGCGGCACCAGGTCGGTGCGGTACCAGAGCAGCTGCACGTTGGTGTTCTTGGGCGCGGCGAAGAGCTTGTCCTGGTACTCGGCGCTGGCCAGCGGCCCGGCGAGCGTGCCCTGCTCGGCCTGCGCCTGGTTGTCACCGGTCCACTCCAGGATCCAGTCGGCGCTGGCGAACTCCTGCGTCCACGTGATGTCGAGGCCCAGCACGTCCATGCCGTCGTCTTCGGCGGCCAGCCGGCGCACCATCTGCACCCGCTGGTCGTCGGCGCCGCGCGGCAGCACCTGGTAGCTGATCCGGTAGCGCCCGGCCGCCTCGGCGTTGCAGTCGTCGACGACCTTCTGCAGGTTTTGCTCGGGCGCGTAGTACAGGTTGATGGTGGGTGTGCCGCCCTCGTCGCCGCCGCACGCGGCCAGCGGCCCGAGCAGCGCCAGCGCGGCGGCGGCCGCGCCCACCCTCCTGGCCCGCCACGCCGTCCGTCTCGTCTTCCGCACCGGCCTCGCCTCCCTCCGGTCGGGCGCCGGAAAGGCGCAGCGCCCGCGGGTACCCCTACCGCCGCGGCGCGAGCGCGTCGGCGTCGACGCGTGATCTGTCACCCCCGGCCGGTCGTCGCGTCGCGTGCCCAACGACCAGCCTCGAGAGGATCGTTCGTGCGCCCCTTCTCCCCCGTCCGCCCGGACGTCAAACCTGGCGACTTCACTATAAGGATCAACTCCACGATATCGGGGCAAAATGATCCACGCTCACAAGCGTCGATAGGGAAATGTGCACGAACGGACCCTGTCCCGTAGGCGAACCGCGTCGGTACGGTCGGGTCGCGGGTCGCCGCCGAAGCCGATCCTCCTTGTTGGACGATCCGGAGGGCAGGATCGTGAAAGACACCATCGCGGCGATCACGTTCGACGTGAGCGGGCTGCCGCCGCTGAAGAACGAGGCACTCTCCGTCCTCGCCGCCGGTAACCGCCAGGCCGGGCGCGTGCGCGTGCTGCTGGAGGCGGCCTGCGCGGAGGCGCAGCGCACCGGCTGGACCGCGCTGGCCGACCCGGTCGCGCTCGACGTCGTGCTGCGCCGCCCACCGGGCCACCACAGCGGCGACGCCACCAACTTCCTCGGCGGGATCGGCGACGTGCTCCAGGACAAGCGGCGCTCGGCGCGGGTGATGAGCCTGGCCCACCTGGGCGTCCTGGTCGACGTGGCGCTCTACGTCGACGACCGCCAGATCCGCCAGCTCTCCTACCGCGAGGAGCACGCGGACGAGCCGTCGTACACGGTGCGCGTCTCCACCCTCTAGCCCCCCCGGTGATCAAAGCTCCCGCCACGTCGCTAGAACGACATGAAGGGAGCTTTGATCACGGCACGGGAGCGCGCGGGAGCGGCGCGGGAGGGCGCGGGAGCGGGCGGGAGCGGGCGTCAGCCGCGCAGGCCGTTGCGGAGCAGGTCCATCGCGCGGTCGGCGCTGGCCCGGCGGCGCTCGACGTCGTCGACCCGCTCGATGACCGACGCCACCATGCGCATGATGTCGAGCAGGTCCTCCTTGACCAGGTCGGCGCGGAGCACGCCGTCCTCCTGGGCCCGCCGGACCGGCTCGGCGAACGCCCGCACCACCCGCTCGGCCAGCGCCTGCAGCTCCGGCGCCTCGGTGCCCTTGTCGAGCGCCTGGTGCAGGCCGTGGCTGCGCACCTGGTGGTCGACCAGCGCCCGCAGCAGCGCGTCGAACGCGTCCGCGCGCCCCTCGTACGCCGCCGCGAGCTCCTCGATGTCGCGCACGTTGTCTTCGAAGATGGCGACCGCCAGCGTGTAGCGGTCCGGGAAGTGGCGGTAGAGCGTGCCCCGCCCGACGCCGGCGCGCCGGGCCACCGCGTCCAGGGGCGCACCGAAGCCGGCGCCCGCGAACACCTCGCGCGCCGCCTCGATGATCAGCGCCCGGTTGCGCCGGGCGTCCCGCCGGAGGGTGTGGCTCTGCGTGATCTGGACCGAGGTCACGGCCCGAAGTCTACGAGAACGCTGGCCGCGCAGCCCCAGGACAGCGTCACCCCGGCCCCTCCGTGCCCGTAGTTGTGGATCATTCGGGCACCGCCGGGCAGTAACGCGGGGTCCAGGCCCACCCGCGGGCCGCCGCGGCGCACCGGCCGCAGCCCGGCCCGCTCGCCGAGCACGGGAGCGCCGGCCAGCTCCGGTACCAGCTCCGTGCAGCGGGCCACGATCTGCGCCGCCGCCCGCGGATCCGGCCCGGTGTCCCACTCCCCCGGCTCGAACGTGCCGCCCAGCACCACGTCCCGCGACCGGGGGTGCACATAGACCATGCCGGCCGGGTGGTGCTCGTCCCGTACCGACGTCTCGATGCCCGGGTTGGCGACCAGCACGACCCGCCCGCGGGCCGGGACCACCGCGGCGTCCGCGCAGAGCTCACCGGCCGCGAGGCCGGTGGCGTTGACCACCACGGGGGCCAGCTCCGCGGCCTCCGCCAGGTCGCGCAGGCGCCGGCGCTCCAGCGACACACCGCCGCCGGCCAGCCGCGCCACGAGCCACTCCAGGTAAGGGCCCATCTCCACGGTGGGCACGGTGAACCGCCACTCACGGCCGTGGTCTTCAAAATGGGGTACGACTTGCGCCCACCACGGGTCGTCGGACGGCTGGACGGCCATCCGGGTGCGGCGCATGACCACCCCGGGCACACCGGCGGCCGCCTGGCGGGCCAGCTCGTCGTAGGTCTGCCCGGCCCAGGCCAGCACCCGGGGGTCGGGGTCGGTGCGCGTGGGGTACCAGACGGCGGCGGCCACGGCGGAGACGGTCTCGGCGGGTGGATCGGCGGCCACCAGGGCGACCCGGGCGCCAGCCTCCCGCAGGCGGACCGCGGACGTCAGCCCGATCACGCCCGCGCCGACCACCACGACGTCGAACATTTGGGGTGGATGTACCACCTTCCGGTGCCCGGTACGGTTGACTCGCGCGTGATTCTACTGGCCTGGGGAGGACGAAATCGCCGACGACGTGCCCTTGACGGGCTTGCCCATGACGTAGACACCGCGGCCCTGATGGCCCTCGAGCACCCCGGCGTCCTGCAGGCGGCCCAGCGCCGCTTTGACCGGGGTGTCGCTGCACTCGTACGCCTGCATCAGCTCGGCGATCGAGGGCAGCTTGTCGCCCGCCTTGAGCTCACCGGACTCTATCCGCTCGCGGATGTCGTTAATGATCTTGCGGTAAACAGGCACGGCGGGCATGTGCTGGCACTCCCCTTGGTCGGCGTATGACATTTGATCATGCCCGCCCTGGGGTCTCAAGTATTCGTCGTACCCAATTGACTCTGGGTCCTTAGAACCCTAGGTTGGCGTTCGGTGAGGCGACCCCGCCCCTTGGTCGGCAACCTGGTGGCCCGGGTCGCCTCACCCTTCCAGGAGGTTCGATGCCCGGCGGCTACGCCTACGACAACGACGTGGACGCGGCGGTCCAGCAGCACGCCTGCCTCTCCGCGATGCTCGACGACTTCACCAAGGCACGGCTATCCACAGTGGATGCGTACGCCACCGCCGGCCCGGCGCTGGGCCCCTTCCGCGGCCCGGATCCCGTTCCCGACCCGGCGGCCGGCGCGAGCACCGTTGCCGACCCGGCGGCCGGCACGGACGCTTTTCGCTGCCTGGAGGTGGGCGCCGGCGCCGGCAGCATCGCGCGGTGGCTGGCCGACCGGGGCGCCTCCGTGGTCGCCACCGACCTCAAACCCAGCCACCTGAGCGAGGACGCCGGCATCCAGGTGCTCGCCCACGACATCGTGGCCGACCCGGTGCCCGACCCGCCGTACGACCTGGTCCACGCCCGCCTGCTCCTGCTCCACCTGCCCGAGCGGGAGCGGGTGCTCCGCAAGCTGGCCGCCGCCCTCCGCCCGGGCGGCAGCCTGGTGGTCGAAGACTGGCACGTCAGCGTGGAGCACCTCGTGCTGGACGCGCCGGAGCCGGCCGACGTGGCGCTGTTCGACCGCTACCAGCACGCCCTGATCGGCATCCTCGACAACGACCCGACCTGGGCCACCCGCATCCACGCCAAGATGGTGGCCGCCGGACTGCGCCGGGTGGAGACCGCGATCCACTCCCCGGTCTGGCCGGCCGGCAGCCCCGGCGCGCTGCTGGTGACGGTCAACCTGGCGCTCTTTCGCGAACGCCTCCTGGACGCCGGCCTGACCGGCGGCGAACTCGACCACCTGGAGTGGCTGGTCCGCGACCCCCGCTCCGGCCTGGTCATCCGCGGCCACTTCCTCTACTCCACGATCGGCCACGCCCCTGCCCCATAAGTCGCGCCGGACAGCGCGAGCATTTGTCGTAACTACGTAATTGCGTAATACTCGGGTGCATGACGTCTCTGGAGGAACGCGTCGCCGCCCTGGAAGAGCAGGTGACGGCGCTCGCCGCCCGGCTGGACCGGTCACCGCCGGAGGCCGGCGAGGCCGTCCCGCGTACCAGGGATGTCTTCTGGGCTTTGGAGGGGCTCAAACGGCGAGTGACCGGCGGCGCCGGAGCCGTCCTCTACGCCGGGGTCGTGGCGCCGGCGGAGGGCGAGCGGTACGAGTGGCAGTACGGCGCGGCGGCCGCGGACCTGATGGCCGAGGACTGGTCGGCCGCAGCCGGCGCGCTCTCCGCGCTCGCCCACCCGGTGCGGCTGCGGCTGCTGCGCGAGGTGCTCGGCGGGCGGCATGCCGCGTCGGAGCTGTCCGAAGTGGAGGGTCTGGGCACCAGCGGCCAGCTCTACCACCATCTGCGCCAGCTGGTCGGCGCCGGGTGGCTGCGCGCGACCGGCCGCGGGCAGTACGTGGTGCCCGCGGAACGGGTGGTGCCGCTGCTGGTGACGCTCACGGCGGCGACGCGATGAGGTGGGACAGGTGGGCGGTGCTGGCCGCCGTGCTCGTGGCCGCGCTGGGCTGGCTGGCCGGGCCACGGCCGACCGAGCTCGGTGGCGAGTCCACAGGGGACGCTCAGCTCGGCGCGCTGGTACGCTCCATGGTGGACGACCCGACCGGCTATCGCGGCCTGGCCGTGGCGTACGTGACCCGCGACGCCGTGCGCATCGCGGGGCTCGGCGACGACGGGACCGGCGGGCGGGTCGGCGCGGACACGCGCTTCGAGATCGGGTCGATCGGCAAGCCGCTGACCGGGATGCTCCTGGCCGACCTGGCCCGCGACGGCACCGTGCACCCGGACACGCCGCTGCGCGATCTTCTGCCCACTGTGGACTTCGAAGACCCGGACACCGCCGCGAAGACCGCCGAGGAGCTGGCCAGCCACCGCTCCGGGCTGCCCAGCGTGCGGATCACCGGCCCGGTGCAGGGGCTGAGCACCGGGTTGAGCACGCTGGGCGGGACCGATCCGTACGCCGGGGCGGACACGGAGTGGCTGCTGTCCACTGTGGGCACCGCGTCGGCGTCCGGTGGCGCGCAGGGGGTCGGCTACAGCAACTACGGGATGGCGGTGCTGGGGCACGCGCTCGCCCAACGAGCCGGCGTACCGTATCCGGAGCTGCTGCGGCAGCGGCTGCTCGACCCGCTGGGCATGACGGCGACCGGATACGCGCTGCCGTCGCCGCACGCCCAGGGGTTCACGGCCGGCGGGCGGTCGGTCGACCCGTGGCGCGGCTCCGGCTACGCACCGGCCGGCGTCGGCGCCTGGTCCACCGCCGCCGACCTGGCCACGCTGGTATCGGCCACAATGGACGGCAGCGCACCGGGCGCCGCCGCAGCGGACCCCCGCTTCGACGCCGGCGACGGCGAGCGGATCGGGTACGGCTGGTTCACCGAGCCGGACGGGATCACCTGGCACAATGGCGGCACCGGCGGCTTCAGCGCGTACCTGGGCTTCGACCGCTCGGCGGGCCGCGGCGTGGTGGTGCTCGGCAACACCGACCGCTCGGTCGACGACCTCGGCCGCCGCCTGCTGGGCACCGAGGGCGAGGAGGGCGGCTTCGACGTACGCGGCGCGATCCGGATCGGCGTGACCGTCTTCCTCAGCCTGGCCGGCGCCTGGGGCCTGCTCAGCGTCGCCCGCCAGCCCGCCACCGACCGGCTGCGGCTGGTCTCCAACGCGGTGTGGGCGGTCGCGCTACCGGCCCTGGCGTACGCGGTGGGCACCTGGCAGTCCGTGCCGCCGCTGGTGTGGGCGGTCGGCGCCGGCCTCAGCGGCTACGCGGCGGTCCGAGCCGCCCGGCGCTGGCCGTCCGCGCCGACCAACGGCCGCACCCGGTACCCCTGGCTACGCTGGACCACGACGGCGGTCAACGTGGCGCTCGCCGCCGCGCTAGTCACCTGGGCGGTGATCCTCTAGCGAGGCTCGGAGTCGGGGTTGCTTCGGCCGTCGGCGGCTTCGAGAAGTTCCAAACCCGAAAGAGGACTTGAGCTACCGCAACCCCACCTTCCCCGCCTCATTGAAGGAAGGGGCGCAGGGCAGGACCGGCTTCACCACGGTGAGTGGCACTGGGGCCCAACCGTCGCTCCCGCGGCCTCACCCTCCGCTAGCGGACATGAAAATCTCCGAATGGGCGGACGCGCCTCTCCGATCTGGCGGACACGTCGGCTCCGGATCGGCGGACAGCCGAGGCTACCGAAGGTGACGTGGCCAATGGTCGGCCGCCGCACTGTGTCCAGCCTGATCGATGGACGATCGGTCCGCGCACGGGCGCTGCCGCGCCGCTTCCGCTCCTCGGCGCGCAAGACGCGCCTGTGGTGCGGGTCGGCTTGCCACCGGACGACGTGGCCGCACTAATTGCCATCGATGGACCGGAGTGTCGAGCAACGGGCGGATGTCGCTGCCGCAGCGGTTCCTGTGCGCTACCTGGCGTAGCGGCAAGTCCTGCAAGAAGTTTCAGCTTGCTGTCCGTCGATTCGGAATTTCAGATGACCGCCCACACCCCTCCACGTTTCCACAACCATCCACCGCCCCACCGCCGTCCGCCCAACGCCGCCCGACATACGCCCCGCCCTCGCGCCGCGCGCCTCAAGATCCCAACAAAATCCCTGACTTTGCTGCCACGTCGGCGGGCGGAAGCAGCAAAGTCAGGGATTTTGCTGCTTCCGGGCCAGGGTCCACAGTGGCGTGGTCGGACGGCCGCACGCCCGCCCTCGATCGGCGCGGAGTCTCACGGCGGAGCCGAGCCAGCACACCGGCGGGGTTGAGGCCGCCGGGCGCCGAGGGTGAGACCACCAACGAGCAACGGTCCAGACCCAACGCCACTCACCCCCAAGTTTTGATCAAGGCCAGGCGGCCGTGCACCACGGGGCGACCGGGACTACCCCGGAACGCCGGTCAACTGGCGCACCGACCTCGACCCCCGAGTACACCTCAACAGCGGACCACCCCAGCAGATCATGGTACGAATCCGCCCGCCCGAGGGCATCTGCGTACCACGATCTCGACTGCCCGCCCGCGCCGGGCGACGGCCTGACGCTTCTGAGCGCGCCCAGCCCACACCTTGATCGAACCTGCGTGAGTGGCATCAGGTCCGGACCGTTGCTCCTCACCACCGTGGGGAAGCTCTGGAGCTGCCCCGTCTGTGCGTGCGACTCCACAGCCTCGACGCACCCGCGGCGGGCGGTGAGCGCGGGCGTCGCTTGGGGTGGGCTTGCGTCGCGGAGCCGGCAGCGAGCGGATGAAGGCCAAGGTCAGCGAGGCGCTCAAGCAGCACTTCCGCCCCGAGTTCCTCAACCGCGTGGACGACGCGATCGTCTTCCACCAGCTCCGGCCGGAGGAGATGCTGTCCATCGTGGACATGATGGTGGCGCGGATCGACAGCCGGCTGCGCCACAAGGGCATGGGGCTGCGCCTGACCGACAGCGCCCGAGAGTACCTGGCCCGCAAGGGATTCGACCCGGCGCTCGGCGCCCGGCCGCTGCGGCGCCTCGTCCAGCGCGAGGTCGAGGACAGCCTGGCCGAGCGGATACTCGTCACCGAGCTCAAGCCCGGCCAGATCGTAGACGTCGACTGCGCCGGCACCCCGGACGACGTCGACGGCGCCCACCTGGTCATGTAGCCGCCGCGAGGAGGCGCTTGCCTAGCGCGTGCACGGCCTGCCGCAGCTCCGGACCGCCCACCACCCGGGCGATCCGGGGCACGGCGGCGAGCTGCTCCGCGTACCAGATGGGGTTGCTCGTCGTGCCGACCAGCCGGCAGCTGCCGGCGTCGACCGGCTCGACGCGGCCCAGTGCACGCGGCAGCCAGCGGGACAGCTGCTCGGCGGGGAGGTCGACGAGCACCTCGGTGTCGTACTCCCAGCCGACCGCCAGGTGTTCCTCCAACATGGACACCGGGTCGAGGTCCGCGGGCGGGCTGAAGGCCGCGTCCAGCACGGCCACGTCGAGGATCCGGTCTATCCGGTACGCGCGGCGCGCGCCCGAGGTGTGTGACCAGCAGAGCAGGTACCAGCGGCCGTGGCGGACCACGACGGCCCAGGGGTCGACCTCGAAGACCCGTTCCGGACCGGCCTCCGGGCGGTAGCCCAGGCGCACCCGGCGTCCCAGCGCGCGAGCCTGTACCAGCGCGGTCGTGGTCTGTGGGTCTGGCCGCGCGGCGGCCCGGTCGGGCGCGGGCGCGGCGCTGCGGCGGACCGCCTCGGCCTGGGCGGCGACCGACTCGGGCAGTGCCCGGACGAGTTTGCCGAGCGCGCTGCCGACCGGGTCGGTGGGGTCGGCGGCGTCGTGGTGGCCGTCGAGCACCGCCATGACCAGGCCGAGCGCCTCGATGCCGGTGAACATCAGCGGCGGCAGCCGCAGCCCGCGGCCGAGCCGGTAGCCGCCGTGCGGCCCGCGCTCGGACTCGATCGGGATGCCGGCCTCGCGGAGGATCTCGACGTACCGCCGGGCGGCCCGGTCGGAGACCCCGAGCTTGCCGGCGATCCGCTCCGCGGTGATGCCCGGGCTGCCCTGCACCAGCTCGAGCGCGAGCAGCGCCCGGGCGGTGGGACTCGCGTCGGGTCTCACGGCATCCCCACATTCCGGAAGCGAAACGACCGGAATGCAACCTAGCATGTCGGGCATGACCGTTCTCGACACCACGATCCAGGAGCCGTCGCTGAGCGCCGACGAGGTGGAGACGATGCTCTTCGCGCTCGACCGCTCCCGCGCCCAGTTCGCGTGGAAGTGCGGCGGCCTGGACGCCGCGGGGCTGCGCCGCCCGCACCCGCCGTCCACGATGACGCTCGGCGGCCTCCTCAAGCACATGGCCTTCGTCGAGGCGTACTACACCGCGCGCGACCTGACCGGCGGGCCGCCGGTGGGGCCGTGGCGCACGGAGGACTTCGAGGCCGACCCCGACTGGTGCTGGCACAGCGCGGCCGGCGACTCGCCCGACGAGCTGTACGCGCTGTGGCGGGACGCGGTCGAGCGGCGGCAGGCGGCGCTGGCGAAGGTGCTGGCCGAGGGCGGGTTGGACCAGCCGACGAGGTTCGTCACCCGGGACGGCCGCTCACCCAACCTGCGGCGGCTGCTGGTCGACCTGCACGACGAGTACGCCCGGCACGTGGGCCACGCCGACCTGCTGCGCGAGGCGGTCGACGGCCTCGTGGGCGAAGACCCGCCGCGGTGAACGTCCGCGTCGTCCCCGCCAACGAGGCGTCGTGGGAGGACCTCACCGCTGTCTTCGGCGGCTCCTACCCGGGCCGGTGCCGGTGCCAGCGGTTCAAGGTCGTCGGCTGGATCTGGCGCGACTCGACGCAGGAGGAGCGGAGCGAGGCCCTGCGGGCACAGACCGCCTGCGGCGACCCGGACGCCCCGGCGACCAGCGGCCTCGTGGCGTACGCGGACGGCGAGCCGGCCGGCTGGGTCGCGGTCGAGCCGCGCGTCGCGTACCCGAAGCTGCGCACCATGCCCGTTCCCTGGAGCGGCCGCCAGGAAGACAAGGACGACCCCGACGTGTGGGCGGTGACCTGCTTCGCGGTGCGCGCCGGCTACCGCGGGCGCGGCCTCACGTACGACCTCGCCAAGGCCGCGGTCGGCTTCGCCCGGGAGCGGGGCGCGCGGGCGCTCGAGGCCTACCCGATGATCACCGAGCCGGGCAAGGTGATCACCTGGGGCGAGCTGCACGTCGGCGCCCGGCAGGTCTTCGAGGAGGCCGGCTTTACGGAGGTCGCCCACCCGACCAAACGCCGCGTCGTCATGCGCGTCGACATCCAATGACGGCGGATGGTCAGGACGTCATTGCGGCGCAATGACGTCCACAGTGGGAAAATAGGCGCGGTACCGGGTCGCATCGCGGGTGAGCAGCCGATAGCCCTCGATCGCGGCATGCGCGCCGATGTAGAAGTCCGGCAGGGGCGTTGCCTTGGCGCCGCCTCGTCGCCGGTAGCTGAGGAACGCCTTGCCAGCTAGGAAGCCAGCCTCGTATGGCAGCTTCAGACGCGCGAAGGTGTCGGCTGGGACAGCATCCTCCAGCTCCTCGATCGTAGGGAAACCGATGGAGACTTCGGCGTAGACGATTGGATTGATCGCTAGCTGGCCACTGTCGGCTGCATCGATGAGCGCCGTTTCCGACCAGGCGTACCACTGAGGGTCTTCGGTCGCGATGTCCAGCAACACGTTGCTGTCGACCAGCGTGACGCCCACTGCTACCTGGTCAGCGCGAGGATCTCGTCGGTGGTCATCTTGCCCTTGGCGCGCCCACGCAGACGGCTGATCACTCGGTCTCCACGCCGATGCTCAGGCTGATCGACGCGTCGCAGCCGGACGATGTCGTCCTGGACCACGAACTCCACCTCAGTGTCCGGCAGGAACCCGAAGCGCTCCCTGATCTCGACGGGGATCGTCACTTGACCCTTGGTAGTGACCCGCATGTCGCCTCCTACGTAATACTCGTACGAATCTTACCGGCTAGCGGCGGGTGGTGAGGATCAGGTCGGCGACGAGCGCGGTCCAGCCGGTCTGGTGCCACGCGCCGAGGCCGGCGCCGTTGTCGCCGTGGAAGTACTCCGGGAAGGCGATCAGGTCCTTCCAGTCGGGGTGGGTCTGGAAGAGCTCGCACGCGCCGTACATCGGGCGGCGGCCCCACTCGTCGGGCACGAAGAGGGAGATCAGGCGGTCGGAGAGGTCGTCGGCGACCTCGTTGAGCGTCCGCTTCTTGCCCGAGCGGGTCGGGTGCTCGATCATCAGCCCGTCGCCGAAGAAGTCGGCGTAGTCGCGCAGCGCGCAGATCAGCAGGTAGTTGGTGGGCATCCAGATCGGGCCGCGCCAGTTGGAGTTGCCGCCGAAGAGGCCGCTGGTGGACTCGGCCGGCTCGTACCCGACCGCGAACTCCTGCCCGCCCAGCTCGACGGTGAACGGCTTGTCCAGGTGGCGGCGGGAGAGCGTGCGCAGCCCGTACTGGGAGAGGAACTCCTCCTCGTCGAGCATGCGGGTCAGGATCCGCACGATCTGCTCCGGGCCGACCATCGACAGCAGGCGCCGCTTGAGGCCGTCGCCGGCCATCCGGCGGGCGCCGACCACGTCCGCGTACGCCGGCTTGTTGGTCAGGAACCAGCGCAGCCGCGCGGCCAGCTCCGGCAGCCGGCCGAGCGTACGCGAGGTGACGGTGGTGGTGGCGGCGAGCGGGAGCAGGCCGACCACCGAGCGCACCTTGAGCGGCACCGTGCTGCCGTCGGGGAGGCGGAGCTGGTCGTAGAAGAACGAGTCGCCCTCGTCCCAGAGCCCCTGGTGGTACGCGGCGGCCGCGATGTACGCGAAGTGCTCGAAGAACTTGGTGGCCACGTCCTCGTACGCCCGGTCGTGCTCGGCCAGGCGCACGGCCATGTCGAGCAGGTTGAGCGCGTACATGGCCATCCAGCCGGTGCCGTCGGACTGCTCCAGCACCCCGGCCACCGGCAGCGCGGCCGAGCGGTCGAACGGGCCGACGTTGTCCAGGCCGAGGAAGCCGCCCTCGAAGACGTTGTTGCCGTTGATGTCCTTGCGGTTGACCCACCAGGTGAAGTTGAGCAGGAGCTTGTGCATCACCCGGGCGAGGAAGTCGTAGTCGCGGCCGCCGTCGATCTCGAAGACGCGCAGCGCCGCCCAGGCGTGCACGGGCGGGTTGACGTCGCCGAACGCCCACTCGTACGCCGGGATCTGGCCGTTGGGGTGCATGTACCACTCGCGCAGGAGCAGCAGCACCTGCTGCTTGGCGAACTCCGGGTCGACCCGGGCCAGCGTGACGCAGTGGAAGGCCAGGTCCCAGGCCGCGTACCAGGGGTACTCCCAGGGGTCCGGCATGGAGATCACGTCGAAGCTGTTCATGTGCCACCAGGCGCTGTTGCGCCCGTGCTTGCGGCCGGCCGGCGGGGGCGCGCTGGCCGGGTCGCCGCCCAGCCACTGCTCGACGTCGAAGTGGTAGAACTGCTTGCCCCACATGAGCCCGGCGATCGCCCGCCGGAGCACGAGCGTCTCGTCGCGGCTCGCGCCCTTGGGGGTGAGGCCGGCGAAGTACGCGTCGGCCTCGGCCCGCCGCGCGGCGACCACCCGGTCGAACTCCCGGCCCAGGTCGAGCAGGGGCGCCGCCTCGTTGCCCGGGGGCGGCGAGGTGAGCGTGAGCCGCAGCCGGATCCACATCTCCCCGCCGGGCGGGACGGTCAGCTGGTAGTGGAGCGCCCCTTTTGTCCCGGTCAGCGCCGGGTTTACCGTGCCGGCGCCGTCGACCACGTGGTCGTTGATGCCGTCCTTCGGGTACTCGCTGCGGCCGGGCAGCCCCCACAGCCGCTGCGTGTTCGTCTCGTTGTCGCAGCAGAGCACGGTCGGGTCGCCCTCGCCCTGCAGCACGATCTGGCCGAGCACCCAGTGCTCGCCGACCAGCCGGCCGTCGCCGCCGCGCAGCACCGGCACCTGGTCGCGCCCGGGCAGCCCCCAGGACCAGGTGTTGCGAAACCACAACGTGGGCAACACGTGCAGCGTCGCGGTGTCCGGACCGCGGTTGGCCACGTTGACCACGATGCACATGTCGGTGGGCGAGGCCTTGGCGTAGTCGACGGTCACCGCCCAGTAGCGGTCGTCGTCGAAGACGCCGGTGTCGACGAGCTCGTACTCGGTCTCGTCACGGCCCCGGGCGGCGTTGACGGCCACCAGGTCGTCGTAGGGGAAGGCGGACTGCGGGTAGTGGTAGCGCCAGCGCATCCAGGAGTGGGTCGGGGTGGAGTCCTCGTACCACCAGTACTCCTTGACGTCCTCGCCGTGGTTGCCCCCGTCGCCGCCGAGGCCGAACATCCGCTCCTTGAGGATGGGGTCCTGGCCGTTCCAGAGGGCGAGGGCGAAGCAGAACGTCTGGCGGTCGTCGCAGACCCCGGCCATGCCGTCCTCGTTCCACCGGTAGGTGCGCGAACGGGCGCAGTCGTGCGGGAAGTAGTCCCAGGCCGTGCCGTGCTCCGAGTAGTCCTCCCGGACCGTGCCCCAGGCCCGCTCCGACAGGTACGGCCCCCAGGACCGCCACGGCTGTTCCCCCGCGTTCGCCTGGGCCAGCCGCGTATGCTCCGCGTCGCCTGCGGGCGTCACCCCGTTCGCCACCTTCGCCTTCCGTCGTCGTGACCACACGGGACCATTGTCCCGGTGGTGTGTTACGGCCACCGTCACCGCTGTCCCATCTTGGTAAGGGAGCCTAATGATCCCCATCGGGTTCGGACCGCAGGTCTGTGCTGATCTAGTGGCGGGTGCCACAAGGGAGTGGCTGCTCACGGACGGCCTGGGCGGCTATGCCATGGGAACCGTCTCCGGCCTGCGCACCCGCCGGTACCATGCCCTCCTCGTGGTCGCCGGCGACGTGCCCGCTTCCCGACATGTGGGACTGGTGTCGCTCGATCCGGTGGTGACCCTCCCCTCCGGCGCGCCGGTGCGGCTGGCCACCCACGAGTGGGCCTCCGGCGCGATCGAGCCCAAGGGCCATGAGCTGCTGGAACGCTTCGACTTGACCGACGGGCTGCCCCGCTGGCGGTGGCGGATCGGCGACGTGGTGATCGAGCGGGAGCTCGCCATGGTGCACGGGCGCCCGGCGATCGCGGTGGTGCACCGGCTGCTCTCCGGCGGCCCGATCCGGCTCGCCCTGGAGGCGCTCTGCACGTGGCGGGACGCGCACGGCGAGCGGTACGCGGACGGGCCGCCGCCGCGGGTCATCCCGACCGCCGACGGGGCCGTCGTCGAACAGGCGTACCGGCTGGCCGGACCCGGCTGGGCCCCGACCGGGCAGTGGTGGCGCGGCGCCCACCACCGCGAGGAGGCCGCGCGCGGGCTCGCGTCCGAAGAGGACATCTGGTACGCGGGGCGCTTCGGCGGCACGCTCGACTCGCCCGGCGACACGGTCGAGGTGCTCGCCTGGGCCGGCGACCTGGACGACCGCCCCGCCCCGGCCGGCGAGGTGGTCACCGCCGCCCGGGAGCGGCACTGGAAGGTCATCGCGGCGGCCACCCCGGCCGACCCGGTCGACGCCACGCTCGCCCTGGCCGCGGACGCCTTCGTGGTACGCACGAGCGCCGGGCCGGACGTGGTGGCCGGCTACCCGTGGTTCGGTGCCTGGTCGCGAGACACGATGACCTCGTACGAGGGGCTGTTTCTGGCCACCGGCCGGGCCGAGGAGGGGCGCGAGCTGCTCCGCGCGTACGCCGGCACGCTGTCCCGGGGCATGCTCGCCAACACCGCGGACACCGGCAGCGTCGAGTACAACACCTGCGACGCCACGATGTGGTTCCTGCACGCGGTCGACCGGCACGTCACGGTCACCGGCGACACCGACCTGGCCGCCGAGCTGCTGCCCGCGCTCCGCGAGGTGGTCGACGCGCACCTGGCCGGCACCCGGTACGGCATCCGGGTCGACCCGGCCGACGGGCTGCTCACCCAGGGCGCACCGGGTGCGGCGCTGACCTGGATGGACGCCCGCGTGTACGGGGTACCGGTCACGCCGCGCGCCGGCAAGCCGGTCGAGGTGAACGCCCTCTGGGTCAACGGCCTGGCGGCGATCATGGAGCTGGCGGCGCGCACCGGCGGCGACCCGGGCGCGGCTCCGTCGGTGCACGCGCGCGCGTTGGACTCGTTTCGCGCCCGCTATCCGGCGCCCGCCGGCTGGCTCTACGATGTGCTCGACGGGCCGGGCGGCAACGACATGTCGCTGCGTCCCAACCAGCTGCTCGCGTGGTCACTTCCCCGCGCGCCACTGGAGCCGGACCCGGGCGCGCTGCGCGCGATCGGCGCGGCGCTCATGACTCCCCTCGGCCCGCGCAGCCTGGCCGCCGACTCGCCGGGCTTCACCGGCCGTCACCGCGGCACGCCGGCGCAACGCGACGCCGCCTACCACCAAGGGACCGTATGGCCATGGACAATAGGCCCTTACGCGGACGCGTGCCGGAGTGCAGGGTGGCGAATTAGCGAGTTGTTCACCGGTATCGAGTCTCATTTGCCCGAGTTTGGCCTAGCATCCGTAAGCGAAACCGCCGACGGGTACGCGCCTCACGCCGCGACCGGCTGTCCCTTCCAGGGTTGGTCCGTCGCTGAGGCGCTGCGCGCTCGACGGTTTTGATCGGTGCGCGTTACATGCACGCAACGGTGGTGTCTTCACTGGTTTTCTCGTGACCGGCACGATTGGTCCGAACCCAACACGCGAAGGCACCGGGGGCCGGGGTGCCGGTACGCGCATGGGCAAGGGGGCGACTGCACACTAGGGGGCGGCTATATGACTTCGGCGGGCGGCGACGTAATCGACATCCGGACCTCACCGCGTCAGCGGGTCCTGATGCTTTCCTGGGAGTACCCACCGGTGGTCGTCGGGGGTCTCGGTCGGCACGTCCACCACCTGTCCACGGCGCTGGCCGCGGCGGGCCACGAGGTCACCGTCGTCACGCGGCACGCGCCCGGCGCCCCGCTGGAGGAGTACGCGGACGGCGTGCGCATCGTCCGCGCCCCCGAGGACCCGCCACTGTTTCCGCTCTCGACCCCGTCCCTGCTCGCCTGGACCATGGCGTTCAACCACACGCTGACCCGCGCCGCCCTGCGGGCCGCCCAGTCCGGCGAGTACGACGTCATCCACGCCCACGACTGGCTCGTGACGCACACCGCGGTCACCCTCAAGGAGCACCTCGACCTCCCGCTCGTCGCCACCATCCACGCCACCGAGGCCGGCCGGCACCAGGGCTGGCTCCCCGACGAGATGAACAAGTGCATCCACTCCGTGGAGTGGTGGCTGGGGCGCGAGGCGTGCCGCGTGCTGGTCTGCTCCGAGTACATGAAGTGGGAGGTCACCCGCCTGCTGGAGCTCCCGCTCCCGCGCGTCGAGGTGATCCCCAACGGCGTCGACGACCGGGTCTGGCAGGCCCAGCCCGGCGCGGTCGCCGCGGCCCGGTCGCGCTTCGCCGGCGAGGGCCCGCTGGTCGGTTTCGCCGGCCGCCTCGTGTACGAGAAGGGTGTGCAGCACATCCTGCACGCGATCCCGCGGCTGCGCGCCGAGCACCCGGAGCTGCGCGTCGTGATCGCCGGCGACGGGCCGTACCGCGCCGAGCTGCTAGACGTGGCGCACAAGCTCGACCTGGGCCGCACCGTGAGCTTCGCCGGGTTTATGAACGAGACCCAGCTGCCGGCCGTGCTCGCCGCCACCGACGCGACCGTGGTGCCCAGCCTGTACGAGCCGTTCGGCATGGTGGCGCTGGAGGCCGCCGCGGCCGGCGCCCCGCTCGCCGTCTCCGCCACCGGCGGCCTCGCCGAGATCGTGGAGCCGGGCGTGACCGGTGTGACGTTCCCGCACAGCGACCCGGACGCGCTCGCCGGCGCGGTGGGCACGCTGCTCGGCGACCAGACGTTCGCCCGCTCGGTCGCGCAGCGGGCCCGCACGATGGTGGCCGAGCGCTACGGCTGGTCGACGATCGCCGCGCGCACCGCCGCCGCGTACGCGACCGCCCGGCGGGAGAGCTCCGTCTTCAACACCCGGCAGGCGGAGATGCTCCTCGAGGAGGGGCGCACCAAGATCGTCGTACCCGAGGGCAACCTGCTGGCCCTGGACGGTGTCCTGTCTTGACCACCCTCCTTCCCACCGCCCTGCCCACCCAGCTCACCCGGTCTGAGCCGTCGTTGATCGGCGACCTCGACCTGTACCTGTTCGGCGAGGGGCGCCACGAGCGCCTCTGGGAGGTGCTCGGCGCGCACCCGCGGCCGGGCGGCTGCCGCTTCGCCGTCTGGGCGCCGAACGCCCGTGAGGTCCGGGTCATCGGCGACTTCACCGGCTGGGGCCCGTACGACGGCATCGTGCTGGAGCCGCTCGGCGACAGCGGCATCCGCGCCGGCTTCGTGCCGGGAGTCGAGCCGGGGCAGCGGTACAAGTACCGCGTCCACGGCGCCGACGGCCGCTGGACCGACCGCGCCGACCCGATGGCCACCCACACCGAGTGCCCGCCGCGCACCGCCTCGGTGGTGTACGAGTCGGCGTACCAGTGGGGCGACGCGGACTGGATGGCCAGCCGCGCGCCGGACCACCACGCCCGGCCCATGTCCGTGTACGAGGTGCACCTGGGCTCGTGGCGCCCCGGACTGTCCTATCGCGACCTCGCCGACCAGCTGGTGTCCTATGTGGCCGATCTGGGCTTCACGCACGTGGAGCTGATGCCGGTCGCCGAGCACCCGTACGGCCCGTCCTGGGGCTACCAGGTCACCGGCTACTTCGCGCCGACGTCCCGCTTCGGCACCCCGGACGACTTCCGGTACCTGGTGGACAGGCTGCACCAGGCCGGCATCGGGGTGCTGCTCGACTGGGTGCCGGCCCACTTCCCCAAGGACGACTGGGCGCTGGCCCGCTTCGACGGCACGGCGCTCTACGAGCACCCGTGGGCCGGCGAGCACCCCGACTGGGGCAGCCTCATCTTCAACTACGGCCGCACCGAGGTGCGCAACTTCCTCGTCGCCAACGCGCTGTACTGGCTGGCCGAGTTTCACATCGACGGGCTGCGCGTGGACGCGGTCGCCTCGATGCTCTACCTGGACTACTCGCGCCAGCCCGGCCAGTGGGCGCCGAACGCGTACGGCGGCAACGAGCACCTGGAGGCGATCTCCCTCATCCGTTCGTTGAACGAGACCGTGTACCGGCTGCACCCCGGCGCCATCATGATCGCCGAGGAGTCCACCGCCTGGCCCGGCGTGTCCCGCCCGGTCGACTGGGGCGGGCTCGGCTTCGGCCTCAAGTGGAACATGGGCTGGATGCACGACACGCTGGAGTACGTCTGCCGCGACCCCCTCTACCGCTCCTTTCACCATGATCAACTGACCTGGCCGACTGTGTACGCCTTCGACGAGCAGTTCCTGCTCCCGATCAGCCACGACGAGGTGGTGCACGGCAAGGGCGCGCTGGTGGCCAAGATGCCCGGCGACTGGTGGCAGCGGCAGGCCGGGCTGCGCGGCTTCCTGGCGTACATGTGGGCCTTCCCCGGCAAGCAACTGCTCTTCATGGGCTGCGAGCTCGCCGACGAACGGGAGTGGAACGAGGCCCGCGGGCTCGACTGGTCGCTGCTCCCCGCCTCGGCCGGCACCCGCGACCTGCTGCGCGACCTCAACCGCGTCTACCGCGAGTCGCCCGCCCTGTGGTCGAGAGACACCCGGCCCGACGGCTTCCGGTGGATCGCCTGGGACGACTGGCGGCAAAACGTGCTGTCGTTCGTCCGGATCGGCGAGGACGGCTCGATGGTGGCCTGCGTCGCCAACTTCTCCGGCGTCCCCCGCTGCGACTACCGGATCGGCCTGCCGGCGGGCGGCCGCTGGACCGAGATCCTCAACACGGACGCCACCTGCTACGGCGGTGCCGAGGTCGGCAACTACGGCGGCGTGGAGGCGGCACCGAGCGAGTCGCACGGCCACCCGTACTCGGCCGAGGTCCACGTCGGCGCCTACGCCACCGTCTGGTTGAGGGCCGATTCCCGGAACTGATCCTCCCTGCGGTCGCCAAGGCGACTCCCATTGGGCGTTGACAGTACGTATCAGCTGAGGGACTCTTAGTGTCTGACAATTCAGGGTCCCTCCCGCTGATCATTTCCGTGTCGAACGGCAGGCCCATCACCTACCGGCGGACCGCGGTCATTCCTGCGCATGGAGGCTGGTGTGCCGGAGAGGCTTCCGTACTTCTTCCTCAGCTATGCGCGCGGCGGTGACGACGCATACGTCCGAAAGTTCTTCGAAGAACTCTGCAAGGAAGTCAGAATGCGCTCCGGCGAGCCCGCCGGATTCGAGATCGGATTTCTGGACACCCGAGATATCGGGTTGGGTGCGCCATGGACCGAGGAGCTCACGAGCGCATTGCAGCGCAGCCGCACCTTCGTCGCGCTCTGCTCACCCCTCTACTTCAACAGCGAGTACTGCGGCAAGGAGTGGGCCGTCTTCGCCGAGCGCGTGCGCTACACGTCGACCCAGTCCGGTTCGCGGCCGCCCTTGATGTTTCCCCTGGTGTGGATGGCCGGAACGGCCATGCACAACTCGGCGCAGGAGCTCCAGCAGACGACCGAACACCTCGGCCTGCGCTACCGCGAGGACGGTCTGCGCAACTACATGCGTCTCGGCAAGCACCGCGACCGCCGGCTCAGCTTCATCTCCGCCCTGGCCGAGATGATCGTGGCGAACGCACGGACGTTTCCGCTCCAGCCGCTACCCGGCCGCACGGACATCCGGTTCGTACAGAGCACGTTCGCGCCGGAGAAGGGGCCCGCCGGCTCCGCCGCCCTGCGGCACACGGCCAAGCATGTGCACTTCGTCGTCGCGGCGGCCTCCCGGGAGCATATGCGGGCACACCGCACCAGGCTCGACTACTACGGCGACACGTACGGCGACTGGGCCCCATACCGGCCTCACCTGTCACAGCCCTTGGGCTCCTACGCCTCGGCCATCGCCGCGCGCCGCCAGTTCCGTGCGGAGGTCGCCGACATCGGTGAGCTGTCCGACCGCGCCGAACGGGCCCGTGCGCACAACCAACTGCTCGTGCTCCTGGTGGACGCCTGGGCGACGCAGCTGACCGAGCACGGCTCGATGCTGGCCCAACACGACGCTGACGGCTCCGCCACCGCCGCGGTCATGATCCCGCTCAACCGGCACGACAACGAGAGCATCGACCACTGGCGGACCCTCGACGAAGCATGCCGCATGGTGCTTGCCCGCAGCGCCCGGCATCAGGACCCCCGCATGTTCCGCTTCGGGGTGCCCACCCACGACGACTTCACGAGCGTCCTCGACGAGGTGCTGGAACACGCGTACAACCGGCTGCTCGCCGAGGGCGAGTCCCTGCGCGTACCGCCTGACCTGCACGTGGATCGCCCAATCCTGGACGGACCGCAGTCCAGACCGGAGAACGAAACATGGCCGAGGGACACGTCATGACCGGAGCCGGCAGCACACCAGGTCAGATCGTCACCTTCTACTCGTACAAGGGCGGCACGGGGCGCACCATGGCGGTGGCCAACATCGCCTGGATCCTTGCCAGCAATGGGTTGCGGGTGCTCACGCTGGACTGGGACCTGGAGTCGCCAGGGCTGCACCGGTACTTCCGGCCCTTCCTGGTCGACAAGGAGCTGCGCTCGTCTCCGGGAGTCATCGACCTCATCCGCAACTTCGCCGCCGCGACGTTGCAGCCACGCTCCGGCACGGAGCCGGACACCGAGGCTTGGCCCCGCGAGTACGCCCGGATCAGCGACTACGCCGCTTCCCTGGAGTGGCCCTTCCCGGGCAACGGCACCATCGACTTCGTCCCCGCCGGCCAGCAGGACTCCGCCTACTCCCTCTCCGTGAGCACGTTCGACTGGGCGAGCTTCTACGAGAAAAGAAAGGGCGGCACCTTCCTCACCATTCTTCGCGAAGAGATTCGGCGGGAGTACGACTATGTGCTCCTGGACAGCCGCACCGGACTGAGTGACGCGGCCGGCGTCTGCACCGTACTGCTGCCCGACATCGTCGTGGACTGCTTCACGATGAGTACGCAGAGCATAGACGGCGCCGTGGCGGTCGCGCATTCGATTCAAAACAGGCGGCGCGGTGCGCCGGTGCGGGTGCTCCCCGTCCCGATGAAGGTGGAAGACGGGGAACAGATCAAGCTGGAAGCGGGCCGCGACTTCGCCCGAATCGGATTCGACCATTTTCTGTCTCAAATGTCCCCCGGCGACATAAGCCGCTACTGGGGTGACGTGGAAATTCCATACAAACCCTACTACGCGTACGAGGAGATCCTCGCCGCGTTCGGTGACCGGCCGCACCAGGAGAACTCCCTGCTGGCCGCGTTCGAACGGCTCGCATACGTGCTCACCGACGGCCAGGTCAGCGAGGTCGGTGCGATCGACGAGGCCGAGCGGCGGCGCTGGTTGGCCCAGTTCGAGCGGCCTCGCGCCGGTCTGATCTCCACGGTCCTCGTCAGCTACGCCTCGGTCGACCGGATCTGGGCCGAGTGGATCGTCTCCGAACTCTCGACCGCCGGGGTGCAGGCGACCTACCAGGAGATCGACTCGCCAGCGGTTACGCAGACCATGGCCGACCTCAGCAGCACCATGACCAGCACCGCCCGGGTCATGGTGCTGCTCTCACCGGAGTACGTGCAGTCCGACAACGCGGCTCTGCTCTGGAAGACGCTGAGCGACCTGGAGGCGACCAACCTGCACCGGTACCTGGTGCCGCTGCGTCCGGTGCCGGCTCGCGTCGTGCCGCCGTTCGCGGACCGCCCGCCGGTCGACCTCTTCGACCGGTCGGAGGAGGAGGCACGGGACGCGCTCCTCAACTCGACGGGTCGCCAGCCGACGACCGTCGCTCCCCGCCAGCGGACCGGAACGGCGGGACACCGACCCCGCTTCCCCAGCGCCCGCCCTCCGGTCTCGAAGGTCCCCCCACGCAACGCCGCGTTCACCGGCCGCAACGACATCCTGGAAAACCTTCGGGACGAGCTGGCCGGCACGGTCACGGTGGTCATGCCGCAGGCGCTCTACGGCCTCGGCGGCGTCGGCAAGACTCAGGTCGCGCGTGAGTACGCGAACAGGTTCGCCGCCCACTACGACGTCGTCTGGTGGATCTCGGCGGAGCAGCCGGGCATGATCCGCGCCGAGCTGGCCGAACTGGGTGAGAAGCTCGGGATCCCGATGGAGGACAACGACAACGCCACCGCCCGGACCGTCCTCGACGCGCTCGAGCGGGGCGAGCCATACCGGCGATACCTGTTGATCTACGACAACGTGCACGATCCTGCCGACGTCCGCGAGTACATCCCGCAGGGGCCCGGCGATGTGCTTCTGACCTCTCGAAACCCGGCCTGGAGCAGCCAGGCCCGCCCGATCCACATTGGAGTGTTCGCCCGCGGGGAAAGCATCGCGCTGCTCCGTAAGAAGGTCAAGGGGCTCGCCGAGGTCGACGCCGACCAGGTCGCCGAAAAGCTCGGCGACCTGCCGCTCGCCATCGAGCAAGCGGCCGCCTGGCTGGCGGAGACCGCCATGCCGGTCAGCGAGTACCTACGTGAGCTGGACCGCCAGCTGCCCCGGGTGCTGGCCGAAAACCCGCCCCCCGGCTACCAGGAGACCGCCGCCGCTATCTGGCTGCTCTCGCTCGACCGGCTCCGCCAGCAGCGCCCAGCCGCGGCGAAGCTGATGGAGCTCTGTTCCTTCTTCGGCCCCGAGCCGATACCCACCGCCCTGCTCTACAGCGACCGTTGCGTCAAGGTGCTCGCGGAGTACGACGTGGCGCTGCGCGATCTGAAGGACCGGATGCTCGTCGGCGCCCTGATCCGCGACATCGGGCGCTTCGCCCTGGCCCAGCCGGGCGCGGGTCCGAGCAGCATCCAGGTGCACCGGCTGGTCCAAGCGGTCATCCGGGAGCGGCTCTCACCGCAGGACCAACGGGAGAACCGCCGGCACGTGCACGAGATCCTGGCCGCGGCAAACCCGAAGAACCCCGACGAGCCCAGCTTCTGGGACGTGTACGACGAGATCTGGCCACACCTGGTGCCCCCGAAGACCATCGAATCCACCACACCCGAGGTCCGGCAGCTTGTCATCGACGTCGTCCGCTATCTCTACCGGCGTGGCTACTACGTCAGCTGCCAGGAGCTGGCCGAGGAGACCCAGGTTCGTTGGTCGGCCGCGGACATCCTGGACGACGACCCGATGACCCTGGTCCTCCGCTTCCACCTCGCCAACACCGTGCGGGCCCGGGGTGACTACACCGCCTCACTCGCCCAAAACCAGGACATCCTCGCGCGCCAGGAGCGCACGCTCGGCCCCGAGCACCCGTACACGCTCCTGACCGCCCGGAGCCTCGGCGCCGACCTGCGCACGTTCGGGCGGTACGCGCAGGCCCGCGACCTCGACGAACTGACCCTTGTGCGGTTCCGGAGAGTCTTCGGCGAGGACGACCAGCAAACGCTCGCCGCGGCCAACAACCTCGCCGTCACCTTGCGTCTGGTCGGAGACTTCCGGCGCGCCACGGAGCTGGACGAGGAGACGCTGCGCCGCGGCCGCGAGGTGCTCGGCGAGCGACACCCCCTGACGCTGCAGTTCGCCGCGAACTACGGGCGCGACCTGCGCGAGATCGGCGACTTCCCGGGGTCGAAACGAGTCCTCGAACAGACTTTCGAGCACCTGCGGACGGTGCTCGGCGACGAGCACGCGGACACCCTGCGGGCCGCGCGCAGCATGGCGGTCACGCTCCGGAAGATGGGTGACCTGGAGGTCGCCCGAGATCTCACCCGCGACACCTTGACCAAACACGAACACCGTCACGGCCCGGAACATCTCGACACGCTGGCCTGCTCCCTCAACCTGGCCTGCGACGACTCGGCCCTCAACGACGACCGGGCCGCCCAGCAGCGTGCTGAGGCGGTGCTCGGCCGCTACCAGCGCCTCGTCGGCGAGGACCACCCCTTCACCCTGGCCTGCGCCAACGACCTGGCCATCTTCATCCGCCGGCAAGGCGACCACGACACTGCCCGCTCGCTCTCCGAGCGAGTGGTGGAGCGGCTGGTCGAACGCCTCGGCCCGGACCATCCGTACGCGATCGCGAGCCAGCTCAACCTCGCCAACGACGTCTACGCGATGGCCGAGTACGACCGCGCACGCGACCTGGACGAGCAGGCATTCGCGCGATTCTCCGCCGTGCTCGGAGAGGAGCACCCGGACACCTTGGCGGCTGCGGTCAATCTCGCGCTGAGCCGGCGTGCCACCGGTGACACCGCCCGCGCGCGGTCGCTCAGCACCGGCGTCCTGGCCAGAATCCGCCGCACGCTCGGCGACGATCACCCGAACACAGCGGCTGCGCGGACGGGTCAGACCCGGTTCAACTGTGACATCGAGCCGCCTTCGGTATAGGCCACACGCTCCGCGACGGCGCCGACCGTGGCCGCGACGCCGGCGCCACGCAGGCACCGGTAAGCGGCCCGGACGAGTTCCGGCCGGGCGGCGAGCGCCCGGGCGACCGCGGTGTCCGGATCCAGCCGCCCGGCCGCGAGCGAGAGCCCGACCCAGTTCTCGTGATCGTCGGGGTCGGCCGCGATCGAGTCCTGATACCGCCGTGTCGCAGCGGGCCAGTCGCCGCGCAGATACGCCACAGCCGGCTCGCCGGCCCGCTCGGTCGACCTTCCGATGGTGCGCTGGCGTACCAGACGGGCCAGCCCCGGCAACAGCGGCAGCGACGTGGACGGCTCCGTCGACGGCGCCTGCGCCCGATGCCCGGCCAACTGGTCTCGCCACTCTTCGAGCACCCGCTCCACGCTGTCCTGTGCGGGCCGCACATTGCGCAGCCGCCAGGCGACTGAGCCGGCCCGGGACATGTCGTCAACCGCACGGCGGATACCGGGCGGTAGTTCCTCGGTCTCCCGCCAGCCCCGCAGCGTACGCGCCATCCCGGTCACGAACCGCCGGCCGTGATCGGTCATCTCCCCGCTTCGGTCGAGGGTGTCGGTCGCCTCGATAGTCTGGGCCAGCCAGTAGCCGAACTCCAGGTCCGCTGCCGCCCCGGGCCGCCGACGGCGACGCAGCCGCCAGTAGTCCGTCACTCCAATGTGGGCAAACGCCCCCTGGAGCAACGCGCCGGCGGGCCGTGGGTCCGGTCGCCACGGGGCCCGGTGTCGCGGCGCGCCGCCTGGCCGGTACAACGGCACGAGATCCAGCAACGCGCCGAGCTTCATATGTTGAAATTCGTGGATCAATAGCATCGCCAGTGTCTCGGCATCCGACGGAACCGCCAGACCGATCGACCCGCAGGCGAGCCGTGACGCCGCGCTGACCTCCGCCGCCGGGTCGGTGCTCACCAGCGGCACCACCGCCCGCAATCCCGTCCGCAACGCGATCGCGTGCTCGGGATGATCGCGGGTGACGATCGTCCAAGCGTCGCCCAGGAGGCGCTGGAAGTCGGCGACGGCCTCGTCGGACAGGCGCGGCGCCAGTGGCCATTGAAAGAGGTCCCGGTATGGATCCAGGTCCTCCACCATCAGCGCGATCGATTCGTCACCGATACCGGCCCGGGCGATCCGCAGCGGCAGCCAGCCGGGCATCGCCGACTCGAAGGCACGCCCGACCACGACCTCGCGCTCCGATCCGCCGATCACAACCCCTTCGCGACGCCGATTGCGCACCGTCGCCGACGGGGCCGCGCCGAGCCCCGTCGCCAGGCCGAGGCCGGGGAGCCAGAGCGCGCCGCCGCGAACCGGGACCGCCAGTTCGAAGTCGAGGCCGGCACGAATCGCGGCAGTGGCCGCATACGCGAAGAGGCGGCCGGGGTCGCCCCCGGCGCCAGGATGGGCCGCCCTCACCCGGTTCGTTGCCCAGGCGGCGAAGAAGGGATGCGCCAGCACCGACTCCACCGCGGCGGGATCCTCCCGCTGCGCGTCCGCGATCAGCGTCAACGCGTCACCCGGCAACCGCTCGTCCGGGCACGCCGCCAGCACGGCGCGCAGCAGCAGCATCCCCCTGGAGATCTGCCCGGCGAGGAGTGTCTCCATGGCCTGGCGGCCGCCGTAGCCCGCGGCCAGTTCGCCGAACTGTGCGGCGCTTATCAGGTGCTCGGGCATCTCTCCGCCGCCATGGTGGGCCGTAGTCTTTCGATGTCGTGGGTCAGCCGAGAGCGCACATGCCGGATGAGCGCGAACAGGTCAGCGCAGTACACCGACGGGCGGTCGAAGCCGCGAGCGGGGTCGAAGCGGTGCGCGCGCAGGCCGCCACCGCAGACGGCCACCTCGGGGCAGCGCCGGCACTCCGGACCGAGCCCTGGCGCCCGTGACCACGCCTCGTGCGCCAGCACGTCGTCGAGGCTCTGCGCCATGACGGTCATCCCGGTCGCACCCCCACCGTCCACAGTCGACTTCAACGCGTCGTGCTGCTCGATCGTGCCATCCGACTCGATCACTACCAGGTCGTCCGGATCCGGGCCGATGACCTCGCTGCTCGCCGGGCCGCCGAGCAGCAGGCTGAGGATGGAGCCGAACAGGCGGATCTCGGTCTCCCGGGTAGGCGCGTCGTACCAGCGGTCGAAGACCGCGATCAGCCAGTCGCCGTACGGCGTGCCGCCGCCGGCCAGGCCGCCGGGTGGGTGGAGCCAGTTGCCATGCGGCAGAAGCAGATCCAGCTTGGGCGGCCGCGACCACAACAAGCTTTCGTATGTCTCGACCGGGTCATTGGCCAAATCAATGGTGCAGAGCAGTCCAGAGTAGAGCGACCGGTGCTCCGGCCGAGTCAACAGCGCGATCCCCCGAGCGACCCGCTCGTGGCTGCCCCGCCCATTGGCGAAGCGGCGGTGCCGGTCGTGGGCCGCACCGGTGCCGTCGATACTGACGCCGACGCGGATGCCGTGCCGGTGGAAGACCGCCAGGAACGCCTCGTTGAGGAGAGTGCCGTTGGTCTGCACGACGAGCTCGAGGTCGGTGGTGGGCCGCACCGAGCCCCGTAGGGAGCGGGCGATGTCGTCGATGGCCTGAGGCCCGGCGAGCAAGGGTTCGCCGCCGTGCAGGATCACCCTCAGGCGGCGGATGTCGCGCGAGGTGACGTGTTCACCGATGCGCCGCGCGGACTGGGCCAGCACGGTCGGGGACATGGCCGAGGTGCGGGCCCGCCATCCCTGGTCGGCATGCTCGTACACGTAGCAGTAGTCGCATGCGAGGTTGCACGAACCGTGCACCTTCATCAATATCTGCCGAAGCGCCTTCGGTCCTCGTCCAGCATCGACGTGGCCGGCCACGGTCGGTGGGTATCCGTCCGCGCTCAGATGGCGGAGGTGAACGGAGAAACGAACTCCTCGTCGACCGGACCGCCGCCGAACACCTGGCGCACGGAAGCGGCGAGGACGCTGTCCTCCAGCGCCACAAGGTCCATGATCGCAACGCCGCGAAGATCGAGTACCTCGCTCAATATGTCACTCTCAGTGTCGTTCACGTTTACTCCAGAAGCGGCAGCGACCAGAAAGACGGGCAACGATACAACGCCACGGGCCGCCCCCCGGACTCGGGCAGGCGCGTCTCGTCCGCGACACGGTCCCAGGATTTTTCATGGGCGACACCACCCAGCGGGATCGCCGCCTGGAAGGTGGACGTGTCGGGGCATGCGGTAATGATCGGCCGGTAGAGCCACCAGACAGATTACGAGTTTGTGGCGATTTACCCACCTTGACACGCTCGGGGGGTGTATGGGCGCGCTCCGATCGTCACGACGGCACGCACCATCACATCAACGATCCTTCCCCGCCGACCGGCCCATCCGGCCACCCCGGCCCGCGTCGAACTGTCCGGACCGCGATTTCAGCCCGGTCGGCGCCCCGAGGCTCCCCCCTTCGGGCACGTCCGTTGCCCGGCACCGGTCTGTTGGCTCGGCGTAATGCGATACGCGCCGTGCCTGATGGTCGCAATGCCTCGGGGGACGGGATGGGGGCGGCGCGAGATGGCGGCTCAGCCGAGCCAGCCGGGGCGGACCAGGCCGGCCTCGTACGCATACACGACGAGCTGGGCGCGGTCGCGGGCGCCGAGCTTGACCATCGCGCGGCTCACGTGGGTCTTGGCGGTGGCCGGGCTGACCACCAGGCGGGCGGCGATCTCCTCATTGGACAGTCCGGCGCCGACCAGGGCCATCACCTCGCGCTCCCGGTCGGTGAGCTGCTCCAGCGACGGCTCGGGCGCGGCCGGGTGGGCACCGCCCCGGCCCGCGAACTCGGCGATCAGCCGCCGGGTCACCCCGGGCGAGAGCAGCGCGTCGCCGGCCGCCACCGCGCGCACCCCGCGCAGCAGCTCGACCGGCTCGGTGTCCTTGACCAGGAAGCCGGAGGCGCCCACCCGCAGCGCCTCGAACAGGTACTCGTCGAGCTCGAACGTGGTCAGGATGACGATCCGGGTCGCGGCGAGCGCCGGGTCGGCGACGATCCGGCGGGTGGCCTCCAGGCCGTCGACGCCGGGCATCCGGATGTCCATGAGCACGACGTCGGGCCGGGTCTGCCCGGTGAGCCGGACGGCCTCGACGCCGTCGGCCGCCTCGGCGACCACCTCGATGTCCGGCTCGGCGTCCAGCAGCGCCCGGAACCCGGCCCGCACCAGCCCCTGGTCGTCCGCCAGCAGCACCCTGATCATCCGTCCCCCTCGCCAGCGCGCCCATCCACACCGTGCCGTCCCGTGCCCGCGACCAGCGGCAGGGTGGCCGCCACCGTGAAGCCGCCACCGTCGTCGGGGCCGGTCACCAGAGTGCCGCCCAGCGCGGACGCGCGGGCCCGCATACCGGCGATCCCGTTGCCCACCTCGGGCGCGGTGGGGCCGCCCACGCCGTCGTCCGCCACCCGCACCGTGACCGCCTCGGCGCCATACCCGATCGTCACCACGGCGGAGGCCTCCGCGCCGGCGTGGCGGCGCACGTTGGTCAGTGCCTCCTGCACGATCCGGTAGGCCGCGCGGTCGACTTCGGCCGGCAGCTCCCGCGGCTCCCCCTCCACCACCGTGCGCACCGGCAGGCCGGCGTCGGCGGTCAGGTCGTCGAGCCGGGCCAGGCTGGGCGCGGGCGCGCGCGGGGCGGCCTCCTCCTCCGGGCGCAGCACGCCGAGCACCGAACGCACCTCGCGCAGCGCCTCGGCGCTCGCCGACTTGATCGCGGTGAGCGCCTCGCGGGCCTGCTCGGGGCGCGTGTCCATCAGGTGCAGCCCCACCCCGGCCTGTACGTTGATCAGGGACAGGTGATGGCCCAGCACATCGTGCAGCTCGCGGGCGATCCGCAGCCGCTCCTCGCTGGCCTGCCGCTTTTCCTGCTCGGCGCGGGCCTTGGCCTGCTCGGCGCGGTACTTGGCCACCTCGGCGAACTGCTGCCGGCGCGCCCGGTTGGCCTCGGCGAGCAGCAGGGACACGGCGACGACGGCCGCGATGACCACCGCCCGACCCCAATCCGGACGGGTCACGACCGCATAAGCGACGTAGCCGGCGGCGACCAGCGCCCAGGTGGCCCCGCGCCTGCCCGCGTCGACCGCGGCGAAGAGCGCGAAGACCGCGGCCAGGAAGTAGGGCCCGCGCGGCTCCGGCGCCCACGCCGCGAAGCCCACCGCGCTGGCGATCGTGACGGCGAGGACCGGCAACGGAAACTTGTAGCGCCAGCCGAGCGCGAGCGGGCCGGCGAGCAGGATCGCGTATCCGAGAGCGTCCGGGTCCACGCGGGCGGTGCGGGCCGCGAGCACCTGCACGACCGCGCTGAGGACGAGCAGGCCGCCCGCGTGCCGCTTGCGGTTGGGATCCCAGGGACGCGGCTCCCAGCGACCGCGCGGACCGCCGCCGTGCCGCTCCCAGGGCGGCCGGCGGGGCGGTCGCCAGTCCTTGCTCACGGGTTTGACGGTAGGGCACGCGAACCGGCCCCGGCATCGCCCCGCCGCGGCGTTCCGGCCTACCCCCGCGGGAGTACACCGGCCTCCCCCCGCCGGCGGCCCGCTACTCCCCCGGTGGTACACGTGGACCCGCTCCTGCTCCCGCCGGTGGCCGGAGGATGCCTCCGCCGGCCCGACGCGCCGGGCCCGCCGGTTCGGGAACCTCGATGGCATGACAGCAACGCAAGCCGGCGCCGGGCGCGTACGAGCCTCGGACGCCGAACGGGAGCAGATGGCGACGATCCTCCGCGCCGCGATGGCGGAGGGGCGGCTGGACCTGGCCGAGGGCGAGGAGCGGCTGGCCAAGGCGTACGCGGCGACGTACCGGGACGAGTTGCGCGGGCTCGTCACCGACCTGCCCGACGGGGGGCGGCGGGCGCTGGCCGAGACACCGGAGGCGAAGGCGTTCGCCCGCACCGCGCTGCGGCGGCACTTCGGCGGCGTACTCGTGATCGGGGCGATCCTGGTGGGGCTCTGGGTGCTCTCCGGGGTGGGGTTCTTCTGGCCGGTCATCCCGCTGGCCTTCCTCTTCCTGGGGCTGGCCAAGCACGCCGCGTGGCACCGCCACGGCGGGTACCGGCACCACGGCGACTGGCGCGGCCGGGGTGACTGGCGGGCGCCGGCCGAGTACCGCGGGCACGGCCCGCGCGGTAGGGGGTACCGCGACGAGTGGTGACCGCACGGCCGGGTGGCGCCTCCCGCGCCGGTGGGCGCCACCCGGCGACTCCCGGCGGCATCCCTGGCGGCGTGGTGAGCGCCACCGTGGCGGTCGTTGAATGTGGACTGTCGCTCTGCGACAGTGCCGCGCATGATGGGGCCGTCTCACGCACTCTCCGGCGCGGCCGTCTGGCTGGGCGGTTCCTGGGCACTTGACCACTTCGCCGGATACGAGCAGTCGCCGCTCGCGATCGCCGTCGGCACCGCGGTCTGCGCCGGCGGCGCGCTCTTTCCCGACCTCGACCTCTCCGGCCGGGTCACCCGCAACAAGGGCGGGGCGACGGTCGCGCGCACGTTCGGCGTGGCGTCGCTCTTCCTGGCCGAGGTGATCGAAAAGCTGTCGCTCGCCGTCTACCACGTCACCAAGCTCGGCGACGACCCCGAGCGGGAGAACGGCCACCGCACGCTCACCCACACGCTCCCGTTCACGGTGCTGGTGGGCTGGGGCACGACGGCGCTCTGCACCGCGTACGGCAAGTGGGCCGTCATCGCCATCCTCTTCGTCATGATCGGCCTAGCCCTGCGCGGCCTCTTCGACGAGTGGGCCAAGCGCGCCGGCTGGCTGCTCGTCACGCTCATCTCGCTCGCCGCCGCCTGGGGCACCGCGCTGCGCCTGCCCGGCGACCGCGGGTACCCGATGCTCGGCCTCGCGGTCGGCGTCGGCTGCCTGGTCCACCTCCTGGGTGACCTGGTCACCCGCGCGGGCGTACCCATCCTCTGGCCCATCCCCACCGGCCGCCGCATGTGGCGGATGTTCGGCCTGCCCGACGCCTTCGCCCTCCGCGCCGGCGGCGCGGTGGAGGTCTACCTCTTCCGCGGCGCTTTCATGGTGGTCTCGTTGCTGTCCGCGTGGGGGCTGCTGGCGCCTTCCGTCCTTCGCCGGTTCAATATCGAGGTGTGAACGTTTCCGGTGACGACACCGTCCCTGGGCCGGCGGGATCCGGGTCGAGGAGCGCAGCGACGAGGCCGGATGGCGGCGGCTTCCCGGGACGCCCAGCGAGCGGAGCGAGCGAGACAGGCACCGTCCCGGGGTTCTGGGGCGCCCTCGGCCTGCCCGGCCTGGCCGACGTGCACGTGCACTTCCTGCCGCCGCGGATGCTCCGCCGCGTGTGGGCGCACTTCGACGAGGCCGGCCCGCTGGTCGGCGTGGAGTGGCCGATCCGTTACCGGTGGCCGGACCCGGAGCGCGTCGCCCACCTGGAGAAACTCGGCGTGCGGGCGTTCACCGCGCTGGCGTACGCGCACAAGCCCGGCATGGCCGCCGACCTCAACGACTGGACGCTGGCCTTCGCCCGGGCCACGCGGGGATGTCTGCCGTCGGCGACGTTCTACCCAGAGCCCGGCGTGACGCAGTACGTGACGGCCGCGCTCGACGCCGGAGCGCGGGTCTTCAAGGTGCACCTACAGGTGGGCGGCTTCGACCCGCTGGACGCGGCACTCACCCCGGTGTGGGGGCTGCTGGCCGAGGCGGGGGTACCGGTGGTGGTCCACGCCGGGCACGCGCCGGTGGCCGCCGAGCACACCGGACCCGCGCCGTTCACCGCCCTGCTCGCCCGCCACCCGCGGCTGCCGGCGATCGTGGCGCACATGGGCGCGCCGGACTACGCGGAGTTCCTGGAGCTGGCCGAGTCGTACGAGCGGGTCGCGCTGGACACGACGATGGCATTCACCCCGTTCTTCGACCAGTTCGTACCCTTCCCCGCCGCGCTGCGGCCGCGCCTGCGCGAGCTCGGCCTGGCCGGCAAGGTGCTGCTCGGCAGCGACTTCCCCAACATCCCCTACGAGTACGCCGACCAGCTCGACGGCCTCGCCCGCCTCGACCTCGGCGACGACTGGCTGCGCGCGGTCTGCTGGGAGAACTTCACGGGGCGGTTCGCCGATGCTGTTTGAGCGGCGGCTGCGGGACGGGATCGCGGAGGGCACCATCACCGCCGCCCTCCGCCGGTGGCGGCGACCCCAGGTCGTGGCCGGCCGGACCTATCGGACCGGCGCCGGCCTGGTCGAGGTGACGGCAGCCGATCCGGTACGCCCGGAGGACCTCACCCCCGCCGACGCCCGCGCGGCCGGCTTCGAGAGCGTGGCCACGCTCCTCGCCCAGCTGCACGGCCCCGCCGACGGCCACCTGTACCTGCTCCGCCTGCGCCGCGTCGACGGCCCCGACCCGCGGGCGGCGCTGGCCGCCGACGACCGCCTGGACGAGGCGGGTGTGGCCGCCATCGACCTGCGCCTGGCCCGCCTGGACCACGCCAGCACCCGCGGCCCCTGGACGGCGGCCGCCCTGCACGCGATCGCCGACCACCCCGGCGTACGCGCCGGCGATCTGGCCGCCACGCTCGGCCGCGACGTGCCCTCTTTCAAGGCGGACGTGCGCAAGCTGAAGGCGCTGGGCCTGACCGAGAGCCTGGAGGTCGGCTACCGCCTCTCCCCCCGCGGCGCCGCCTACATCGCCCACCGCCCCTGACCCCCGCGGCGTTGCGTTTTTGGTGTTTGTGAGGCACCCTGGAGATCATGGTTCAGGAAGGGGACCTGCTGACAACGAGCGAGGCGGCGGCGCTGCTGCGGTCGTCGCGCCAGCACGTCGTCGACATGTGCGAGCGTGGCCTGCTGCCGTTCGTCAAGGTCGGTGCCCACCGCCGCCTGCATCGCGCCGACGTCGAGGCGGTCCTGCGCCCGGAGCTGACCCGCGACCAGCTCAAGGCGCTGTGGCTGCACCGCGCGGTGGCCGGCCGCCTCGTCCAGGATCCCGACGCGGTCCTGGCCCGCGCATCGGCAAACCTCGAGCGGCTGCGCCGGGTCCACCCCGACGGGATGGCCGCCAGGTGGCTCGATCGATGGGCGGAAGTGCTGGACGCCGGCGTCGAGGCGGTGCTCGACACGCTGGTGTCCCGGGCGCCGGTGGCGATCGAGCTCCGGCAAAACTCACCGTTCGCCGGCGTCCTGCCGGAGCCGGAGCGCCGGGCGGTGCTGGCGGCGTTCGCCGACCGCTGGCGCAGCACCCACGCGGCATGAGGCGGGAGCACCTGGAGCACGTGCTCCGGGCCGCTTCGCAGATCGCTGGCGACCCGGATGTGCTGGTCATCGGCAGCCAGTCGGTGCTCGGCGCGATCCCGGAGGAGCGCCTGCCGCCGGCCGCCACCGCCTCGATCGAGGTCGACGTCGCCTTCTTCGACGACCCCGACGACCGCAAGGCCGATCAGGTCGACGGGGCGATCGGTGAGCTGTCGGCTTTTCACGAGACGTTCGGTTACTACGCCCAAGGCGTCAGCGTGTCCACGGCGGTCCTGCCCGCCGGGTGGCGCGACCGGCTCGTCCTCGTGCAGACGTCGAGCACCGCCCCGGGCCGCGGCTACCTGCTCGACCCGCACGACTGCGTCGTGTCGAAGCTGGTCGCGGGCCGGGAAAAGGACTACGCCTTCGCCTACGCGCTCGTCGATGCCCGGCTCGTCGACCCGGACGTGCTCGCCCAGCGGGTCGAGACGGTCGACGTGCCGGACGCGCTCCGGCAGCGGCTGCGCAGCTGGGTCGGCGGCCTGAGCCGGCCGTAGCCGGCGGGTCAGCCCCAGATCGGGCGGACCTCGGTCGCCGAGGAGATGGGGCAGTGGCGCGCCACCTCCACGGCCGTGACGTGGTCGGGTACGTCGATCACGTAGTAGCCGCCGATCCCCTCCTTGAGCTCGATGAACGGGCCGTCCGTCGGCACCGGGCCGTCCGGGCCGGGGCGGAGCGTGGTGGCGGTGTCCTGGCCGGACAGCGCGCCGCCGCTCCACTCGATGCCGCGTCCGTCCAGGTAGCGGGTGAACGCCCCGTGCTCGGCCAGGGCGGCGTCCAGGTGTTCCTTGGGCGCGGACTGCCAGTCGGTGTCGGGTTCCCAGATCAGCAGGATGTACTTCATGACCTCATGACGATCGGCGGGTGGGTGGAATCGACAGGTGGGCTATCGCCGGTCGCGCTGGGCGGGGATGGTCAGCTTGAACGCGGCCACCACCTCCGGGCTCTCCAGCCGCGCGCCGTCCGCGATGCGGTCGCAGGCGACGTCGAGTACCTCGTGCTTGTGGGCCAGCAGGTACGGCCGGGCACCGGCGTCGGCGTGGGCGACCGTCGAGATGCCGGGCCAGTGCTTGCGGCCGAAGAGCATCGGGTAGCTGCGCCTGCCCTCGTAGGTGGCGCAGACCAGCACGTCGGAGTACGGCAGGGCGGCCACCCGGCGTACCGCATGGGTCGTCACGCCCGGCATGTCGACCGGGACCACGACGACGGCGTCGGCGTCGGTGCTGGTCAGGGCCGTCAGCCCGACGCGCAGTGAGCTGCCCATGCCCCGGCCCCAGGCCTTGTCGACCACCACGCTCGCGCCCTTGAGCTCGGCCGCGGCCTGGATCTCCTCGGCGGCCGCGCCGAGCACGACGACCACCGGCTCGCAGCCGGCGTCGCGCACGGTCTCGATCGCCCGGTCGACGAGCGGTGTGCCGTCGTGTTGCAGTAGTGCCTCCGGCCCGCCGATCCGGCGCCCCCCGCCGGCGGCGATGACCATCCCCGCGGTCGTCATCGCGTACACCCCCCCAGGTGTGCCGCGTCAAGTCTGAGCGCTTCGCCTCCTCCGGGAAAGACCCGGAGCGTCTCATTTGGCGTCGGCGTAACAATCAACGACGGACACGTCAAGAGGGAATCGCACCGCGGTGGCCCCGAAAAGCAGCTGGCCGGCGCGGGTGGCGGCGGCGAGCACCGCCTCGCCGACCTCGGCGGCCCGCTCCCGCGGCGCGTGCACCAGCACCTCGTCGTGCTGGAAGAAGACCAGGTCGGCGCCGGTGCCGGCGAGGTGGCCGCGGAGCGTGGCGAGCAGCGTGAGCGCCCACTCGGCGGCGGTGGCCTGGATGACGAAGTTGCGGGTGAACCGGCCACGGGCCCGCGCCCGGGCCCCGTCGCCGCCGCCCTCGCCGGGTTCCTCCTGCGCGACGGAGACGGAGCGGGGCGGGCAGGTGCGCCCCAGCCAGGAGCGGACCAGGCCGCCGCCTTCGCCGGTGCGGGCGGCCGCCTCCACGTACTCGAAGGCGGTCGGGTAGTTGCGCTTGAGCGTGGCCAGGGCGGGGACGGCTGCGCCGCCGGTCTGGCCGTACATGGCGCCGAGCAGCGCCACCTTGGCCCGGGCCCGGTCGCCGCCGAACGCGTCGGCGGCCAGCGCGGAGTACAGGTCGCCGGAGGCGGCCGCGGCGGCCAGGCGCTCGTCGCCGGAGACCGCGGCGAGCACCCGGGGCTCGAGCTGCCCGGCGTCGGCCACCACCAGCTTCCAGCCCGGGTCGGCGACGACCGCGCGCCGCACCACCTTGGGGATCTGCAGCGCGCCGCCGCCGCGGGTGGCCCAGCGGCCGGAGACGACCCCGGCCGGCACGAACTCGGGCCGGAACCGTCCATCGTGGACCCACGTGTCGCGCCAGGCCCAGCCGTGCGCGGTCCAGATGCGGTACAGCTCCTTGTGCTCCAGCAGCAGCGGCACGGCCGGGTGGTCGACGCCCCGC
Source organism: Phytohabitans maris (assembly GCF_031085175.1). Taxonomy (GTDB): domain Bacteria; phylum Actinomycetota; class Actinomycetes; order Mycobacteriales; family Micromonosporaceae; genus Phytohabitans; species Phytohabitans maris. The sequence goes on along the minus strand of NZ_JAVHUY010000005.1, from coordinate 214,962 downwards.
AGCGACCAGGCCCGGGTGTTGGGCAGGTGGACGCCGGCCCGGGCGAACGCGCGCAGCACCTCGTGTGGCGACTCCGGATGCAGCTGCCGCACGCCGAGCGCCTCGGCGATCCGGGCGGAGAGCTCGGCCAGGCGGCGGGGTGGCCCGCCCACCGGCGACGGCTCGCCGAGCAGCTCGTGCAGCAGCTTGTCGTGGACGTCGGCGCGCCACGGCAGCCCGACCGCGCCCATCTCGGCGGCGACCAGCGCCCCGGCCGACTCGGCGGCGACCAGCAGGCGGAATCGGCCGGGGTGCTCGGTGGCCGCGACCCGGGCGCACTGGTCCTGGTAGACCCCGGCGAGCACGGCCGGGTCGTCGTCGGGCGGCGCCACCGCGTCGAAGAGGGAGCCCTGACCGTCGCCGGGCGGTGCGGCGGCGCGCGGCGGCGGGTCGGGCGGCACCGGCGCGCCGGTCAGCCGGGCGTGCGCCGCGGCGAGCGAGCGCGGCTCGCCCCACTGCCCGGCGTAGCCGAGCAGCAGCGCCTCGGTCAGCTCGACGTCGTGGCAGCGCTCGATCCGGGTGCCGGCGCGCAGCAGCGCCGGATAGGCGGCGGCGGTGGAGCCCCACACGACCCGCCCATCCGGCGCCAACCACCCCACGCGGTCAGTGTGCCACCGCCGTCCGACAGTTGATCAGGGACTTTGTGCCGCGCCACGCCGGAGGACGCGCCCACCAAGTCCCTGATCAACGCCGCATGGGGGCTACTTGACGGCGCCGGCGGTCAGGCCGGCTTGGATTTGGCGCTGGAAGAAGGCGTACATGATGATCATGGGCAGGATGGAGAGAGTCACCGCGGCGAACATCGCCGCCCAGTCGGCCTCGTAGCCGGCCTGGACCGAGATGTTCGCGATGCCCTGGGTCAGCACCCACTTCTCCTGGGCGCCCTCGCCCTGCATGAGCGCCACCGGCAGCAGGTACTGGTTCCACTGCCCGATGATGTTGAAGATCGTGATGCTCACCAGGGCCGGCCTCGCCATCGGCATCATCACCTGGAAGAACAGCCGCGTGTGTGACGCGCCGTCCATCACCGCGGCCTCCGCGACCGAGTTCGGCAGCGTCTTGAAGAACGCGGCCAGGAAGAACACGGTGAACGGCAGCGAGTACGCGATGTAGACCAGGATCAAGCCGGTGAACGTGTTGAGCAGCCCCATGTTGTTGACGATGAGGAAGAGCGGCACCAGCGCCAGGAACACGGGGAACGCGAGCCCGGAGACGAACAGGTAGTAGATGATCCGGTTTCCGATGAACTTGTACCGGGCCAGCACGTACGCCGCCATGGAGCCGAAGAGCATGGTGCCGGCCGTGCTCAGCGCGACCACGAAGACGCTGTTGAGGAAGTACCGGCCGACGTGCGCCTCGTTCCACGCCCGTACGTAGCTGTCGAGGTTGATCGACGACGGCAGGCTGAACGGGTTGCCCAGGTACATCTCGGTGTTGCTCTTGAACGAGGCGAGGAACATCCAGAGCAACGGGGCGATGATGATGATCGCCCAGAGCGCGAGCCCGACGTGCGCGAGGCTGTTGAGCAGGCCGATCTCCCGGCGCCGCTCGCCAGCCGGCCCGCTGTGGCCGCGCGGCGGCAGGCCCTCCCGCCGCGGGGGCGCCGGGGCGTCGATGCGTGCCACTGTCGATACCCCCTAGAGCTCGATCGTCTCGCGCCGGCTCACCCGCAGGGTCAGCGCGGCGAACGTGATGGTCAGGAAGAAGAGCGCCACACCCATGGCCGAGGCGTAGCCGAACTGCGAGTACGAGAAGGCGTTGCGGTAGATCTCCATGCCGAGCACCGTGGTGGCGCCGTCCGGGCCGCCCTGCTCGATCGAGAGGACGTTGACGATGGCGAACGCGTCGAACGCCGCGATGCCGAGGTACACCCAGGCGACCTGGAGGGTGTCCCAGAGCAGGGGGAGCGTCACCTTGAAGAACATGCTCGACCGCCCGGCGCCGTCGAGCACCGCCGCCTCGTAGATGTCCTTCGGCACCGACGCCATGCCGGCCGAGAAGAGCACCACGTAGAAGCCGACCGCCTGCCACACGAGCACCGCGATGATCGCGAAGAGCGCGATGTTCTTGTCCGCCATGATCGGGATCGGGTCGATCCCGACGACGCCCAGCAGCCCGTTGACCAGTCCGGTCTCGTCCGGCGCGTACACCCGCCGGAAGATCACGGCGATGATGACGACGGCGAGGACCTGGGGGAAGAAGAACACGATCCGGTAGAACCTCGACCCCCAGACCCCCCTCATCGCGCCACCCTTGGACCCTCCGCCCACGTTCAGCAGGAACGCGAACACGAGGGCGATCGCGATGGCCACCAGCGGCAGGACAAGCAACAGCACGCCGTGATGCCGTACGGCCTTCCAGAAGGTGTCGTCGGTCAGCAACCGCTCGAAGTTGTCCAGCCCGATGAACTTCGGGTTGGCCGAGACACCGCGCCAGTTGGTCAAGGCCAGGTAGAAGGCCTGGATGTAGGGCGCGATCACGAAGGTCACGTAGATCGTGACCGGCGCGATCAGGAAGCCGACGATGAACGGGTACCTGCCATGCCGCATGACGGTTACCGCTTGAACTTCTCGATGGACGGGTCCTTCTTCACGTCGTCCGCGACCTTCTGCATGCGGGTCACGAACTTGTTGGCGTCGCCACCGTTGAACATCAGCTCGTTGGTGGCCGCCCGGCACTCGTCGTCCATCTTCTTGTACCAGGTGTCCCAGCGGTACGCGAAGTAGTCGCTGCCGGCCGCCTTGAGCATCGCCTCGCTGCTGGTGAGGCCGGGCGAGATGGTGAGGCCCTCGGTGGCGCCCTGCACGACCGTGAGCACCTTGGTCAGCTGGGTGAAGCCCTTCGCGCCCTCCTTGGAGAGCATGTGGCGCAGGTACTCCATGCCGCCGCGCGGGTTCTTGCCCTTGGCGGCGACGAAGTACATCTCACCGGCCGCCGCGTAGATCGCCGTCTGCGGCAGCTTGTCCGAGGAGGTGGCGCTCGGCACCGGGACGACCGCGTAGTTGAAGCCGGCCGGGGTGTCCTTGGCCTGCTCGTTCTCCAGCCAGGAGCCGGAGGGGTAGAAGACCACCTTGTCCTGGTTCTGCTGGAGCTGGACCTCGGTGTGCTGCAGGCCGAGGTGCGCCTTGTTCATGTACTTGGCGCCGATCTCGCCCCACATCTGCGCGGCCTGCTTGACCGGCTCGGCGGTCCAGGCACCGTCCTCGAGGTTGTCGATGTTCTTGAGGACGTCCGGCCCACCGATCTTGGCGGCGGTCGTGAGGATCACCAGGTACTGGTAGTACGCGGCGTTCGCACCGGCGTAGGCGTACCCGGTCTTGCCCGCGGCCTTGGCCTTGTCGAGCAGCGCGGTGAACTCGCTCCAGGTCTTCGGCGGGGCCCAGCCGTTGGTCTGGAAGAGCTTGTCCGAGTACCAGAGGCCGAAGACCGTGAAGGCGTAGTTGAGCACGTACGGCTTGCCGTTGAACGAGCCCTGCTCGATCGTGCCCGGTACCAGCGTGTCCTTGACCGTCTTGCCGGGGATGTCCAGCGACGGCGCGTCGAACAGCTCGGTCAGGTCCTGCACCTGGCCGGCCTGCACCAGCGCGCCCTGGTCCATCAGCTTCGAGCCGGCGTTGTTGACCATGTCCGGCGGCTCGTTGCTGGTGAACCGCGGCTGGAGCACGGTCGCCATCTCCTCGGCCTGGTTGAACTTCACCTCGGCCTCGGGGAACGACTTCTTGTACGACGGGACGTGCACGTCGGTCGCGTACTTGGTGCCGAGGCCGCCGTTGAAGATGTAGATCTCCAGCGGAGCCTTGCCGTCGACGCCCAGCGGGTTGGTGGCGCTCTTCTCGCCCTCCGCCTGGTCGGTCGGCTCGTCTTCACCACCGCCCACACAGGCGCTGAGCAGGCCGGCGGCCGGTGTCGCGAGCAGACCGGCGGCCGCGGCCCGGCGCAGCAGCGTGCGACGGGTGAGGTCCGACGTGCCGTCGGGGGTTACGGACATTTTGCGTCTCCTCGGTTGGGGTGTTGGTGGGACTGTGCTGGCTGCGCCCGCTTCGCTCGCTGGTCGCCCCGCGACCGGCGCGCTCCGCGCTCGCCGCTCCGCTCCGGGAGCGGAGCCCACCAGCCGTGGGACTCATCTGGCCGTCGCCTCCTTGCCGGCCTTGTGGCCGTCGACGGCCTGGGCGGTGCGCTGGAAGGCGGCGTGGGCTCGATCGTGGGTCCGCTGCGCGACCGCGATGTAGAGCAGGTCGAGGACGACCAGCTGGGGGTGGCGGGCGGAGAGGGCGTCCGGCCGGAACGTCGTCGCCTGGGTGGCGGTGAGCAGCACGACGTCGGCGAGCTCGGCCAGCGGCGAGCGGGGGAAGCTGGTCAGCGCGACGGTCGTGGCACCGTGGCTGCCCGACTCGGCGAGCATCTCGATCGTCTCCCGCGTCTGTCCACTGTGGGAGATGCCGAGCGCCACGTCGCCGGCGCGGAGCAGGGCGGCGCTGGCCAGTCCATTGTGTACGTCGGTCCAGGCCCACGCCGCCACGCCGATGCGGTGCAGGCTGAACTGCATCTCTTCGCCCACCAGGGCGCTGCCGCTGGCCCCGAAGATGTTGACCCGGGTGGCGCCGGCGATCGCGTCCGCGGCCCGCTCCACCTCGCCGAGGTCGAGCAGCGCGGCCGTGTCGTGCATCGCGCGGGTGTCGGCCGCCATGATCTGCTCGAGCACCTTTTCCAGCGGGTCGCCCGGCTCGATCTCTCGTCCGATGTCCACGGTCCAGCCCGCGGCCCGGGCCCGCCCGGTCTCCGCGGCGATGCCGAGCCTCAGGTCGGCGTAGCCCTCGAAGCCGAGCGCCCGGCAGAACCGGGTGACCGTCGCCGGCGAGGTGCCACTCCGCTCGGCCAGCTCGACGATCGTGGCCCGGGCCGCACCGGCCGGGTCGGTCAGCACCTGCTCGGCGACCCGGCGCAGCGCGCCGGTGAACTCCGGCAGCTTGCTGCGGACGGCCACCAGCACACCGTCCACAACCACCGGGGAGTCCATGCGACAGCCGCCTTCCTGCTTCTCCGGCACGGCCGGGGCCGCGCGTCCAAGGTCAAGTCTTTGGAAAGGAGTGTTAACTGATAGTGGTAAAAGTTCTTACTAACGGGGCTACCTTGTCAAGGCGTTGGGCGAAGTTTTCAAACTGTTACCGTCTGGGAGCGCTTTCACAGCCGCGCCGGCACCACGATGAGCGGGTGTCGGACGCACTCGTGATCGGGCTGGACATCGGCGGCACGTCGACCCGCGCGCTGGTCGCCACCCTCGCCGGCGACCGGGTCGGCACCGGCACCGCCGGCGGCGGAAACCCCACGTCACACGGCGCCGAGGCGGCCGCGGCCGAGCTCGGCAAGGCACTGTCCGAGGCACTCGCCGCCACCGACCCCACGCGGGTACGGGCTGGCGTGATCGGCATCGCCGGCGTGGCCCGGCTGCTGGCCGACCCGGCGAGCCGCGCCGCGTTCGAGCGCACCTGGGCCGACGCCGGCCTGCGCTGCCCCTACGAGATGATCGGCGACGCCCTGGTGGCGTACGCGTCCGGCACCGCCAGCCCGGACGGCTCGGTGCTGATCTCCGGTACCGGCGCGATCGCCGTCACGATCCGCGGCTTCGCGCTCGACCGCGTCTCCGACGGCCACGGCTGGCTCCTGGGCGACGCCGGCTCCGGCTTCTGGCTGGGCCGCGAGGCCGTCCGCGCCACCCTGGCCGCCATGGACGCCGGCCGCCCGCTCGGCCGCCTCTCCCGGGCCGTGGTGACCACCCTGCTGCACGCCGAGACGTCCGCGACGTCGGTGGGGCGGGGCGACCTGGGCGCGCTCTCCGCGCGGGACCAGGTCGACGTGCTCGTGCAGCGGGTGACCCGGCGCCCGGCGGTGGAGCTGGCCAAGCTCGCCCCGCTGGTGATCGCCGCACAGGCCGACGGCGACCCGACCGCGAACGCCCTGGTGGCCGAGGCCGCCCGCCTGCTGACCGACAGCGTCGCCCGCATCCGCGACCCCGGCGACCCGAGCCCGATCGTGCTGGCCGGCGGCCTCCTGGTCGGCCAGACCCCGCTGGCCGCCGCGGTCGAGCGCGAGCTGAGCGCCCGCTGGCCCGATGCCCCACGCCCCCACGCCTCGGACGGCGCGGCGGCCGCCGCCTGGCTCGCCGCCCGCCCGCAGCTCACCCCCACCGAAGCGGCGGCCCTGCACACCCGCCTGTTCCCGTAATCCGCCAGCGATCCGCTAAAGTTACTAAAACAGCCTCTGGTTAGTAACTTCTTCGGTTCGGCTTGGTGTGCCTTGCGTAGTTTTTCCGATTTATCCGCGACGATCGGCCGCGTCCCGGCCGACGTCGTGACCCGCCTCAGCGCCGTCGACGTCGGGCGAGGATCCGAGGCACTCTACCGGGACCAGATGCCGGGTCTGCTCCATCTCCTGGCGGACCGAGCCCGGGTCGCGAGCATAACCGCCTCGTCGGCTATCGAGGGCGTCGTGGTCGCGGATGCGAACCGCGCCGAACGCATCCTGCAGGGACGCGTGCGCCGGCTGCGAAGCCGAAGCGAGCAGGAGCTGGCGGGCTACCGGGACGCGCAGGATTACCTTTTCCAGGACGACTGGCACCCGTTGAGTCCCGGTCTGCTCCTTCACCTCCACCGGCTGCTCTTCCGGCACACAGCCTCCGCCGGCGGACGGTTCAAGTCCGAGGACAACCTGGTCGTCGACCGGGCCTCGGACGGAAGCACCACCGTGCGCTTCCGCCCGGTGCCCGCAAAGGAGACCGAGTTCTACGTTGCCGAGCTCGTCGATCGCTACGCCGCCGCCGTAGCGGCCGGGCAACATCATCCGGTACTGCTGATCGGCGGCTTCGTGCTCGACCTCCTGGTGGTCCACCCGTTCGAAGACGGCAACGGCCGCGTCGCACGGGCGCTGACGAACGCCCTGCTCGTCGACCGAGGCTACACCGTGTCCCGGTACGTCAGCCTGGAAGAGCTGATGGCCGGCTCTGAAGACGCGTACTACCAGGCGCTGCTGGACTCGACACACGGCTGGCACGACGACAAGGCCGATCCGTGGCCGTGGCTGCGCTACTTCGTCAGCGTCCTGGCGGACGCCTACGCCATCTTTTCCACTCGTACCGCGGCCAACCGCAGTGCCGGGTCCAAACAGGACCGAGTGCGTGACTACCTGCTCAACCACGCGGCGGACGAGTTCCGGATCGCCGACGTCCGAACCGCCCTCCCTGGCGTGAGCGACCAGACCATCCGGCTCGTGCTCGACAAGCTCCGGGCCGAAGGCGCGGTCACTCCGCAGGGCCTGGGACGGACCGCGACGTGGCGCAGGACGAACCGCCCACCCGACTGAAGTCGTTCTCTCCGGGCTGGGTCACTTCAGTTGGCCTGCCGTGAGGCCGGACTGGATCTGGCGCTGGAAGAGGATGTAGACGCCGAGTACCGGCAGCATCGCGATCGTCAGGCCGGCGAAGAGGCCGCTGTAGTCGGCGTGGTAGCCCTGGCTCAGCGCGAGCGCGGACAGCCCCTGCGCCAGTACCCAGCGGGAGTCGTCGCCCTGCATGAGCACCTGGGGCAGGATGAACTGGTTCCACTGGCTGAGGAAGTTGAAGATGGCCACGCTGATCAGGCCGGGCCGCGCCATCGGCAGCATCACCCGGAAGAAGAGCCGGAAGTGGCCGCAACCGTCGATGAGCGCGGCCTCGGCGACCGTCTGCGGGAGGGTGCGGAAGAACGCGGTCAGGAAGAAGACGGTGAACGGCAGCGAGTAGGCCGCGTACACGAGGATGAGGCCGCGCCAGGTGGCGAGGAGGCCGGCGTCGCGCACCACGAAGAAGAGCGGCACCAGCGCCAGGAAGACCGGAAACATCATGCCGCCCACGAACAGGTAGTAGAAGACCTGCCGGAAGCGGAACTCGTAGCGGGCGAAGACGTACGCGGCGGTGGCGCCGAAGAGCATGGTGAGCGTGAGCGAGCCGGCGACCACGACCGCGCTGTTGAAGAAGTACTGGCCGATGTGCGCCTCGGTCCACGCGCGCCGCCAGTTGTCGAACCGCAGCGCGCCGGGCAGGCCCCACGGGTCGGTGAGGATCTCGTCGTTGTCCTTGAACGAGCTGAGCGTCACCCACAGCAGCGGCAGCGTGGTGAGCAGCGCCCACAGGAACAGGAAGCCGTGCGAGAAGACGTTCGCCACGCCCCACTCGCGGCGCGGCGGGCGGTCGGCTCCGGGCCCGGCCTTCGCCGGCGAGGCCTCGGTTTCCAGCAGCGTCATGAGAACTCGATCCGGTCGCGGCGGGACGCGCGCAGCGCCAGTACGGCCACCGAGAGCGTGAGGAAGAACATCACCACGCCGATCGCCGAGGCGTACCCGAACCTGGTGTCCGTGCCGAAGGCGGTGTTGTACATGCGCAGGCCGATCACGTCGGAGGAGAAGTTGGGGCCGCCGTCGGTCATCTGCTGCACGAGGATGAACCCGTCGAGCGCGGCGATCGCCAGGTAGATCCAGGCGACCTGCACGGTGTCCCAGAGCAGCGGGATGGTGATCCGGCGGAGCGTGACCGAGCGGGAGGCGCCGTCGAGGAGCGCCGCCTCGTAGATGTCCTTCGGGATGGCCTGCATCGCCGCGCCGAAGAGCACCACGTAGAAGCCGACGTTGGCCCAGACCATGACGGCCAGCACGCACCAGAACGCCGTACGCGGGTCGCCCAGCCAGGCCGGCCCGTTGATGCCGAAGGCCTTCAGCGCGCTGTTGAGCAGGCCGGCGTTCGGGTGGTAGATCTCCCGCCAGATGATCGCGATGATCACGACGGAGAGCACCTGCGGGAAGAAGTACACCAGCCGGTACGTCGCGGTGCCGCGCACGCCGGCGACCCCGGCCCGCCCGCCGCGCCCGCCCATGTTGAGCATCGTCGCGAAGAACAGGCCGAGGGCGATCGTCACCACGGGTACGACGGCGAGCATGATCGCGTTGTTCTTGAGGGCGTTCCAGATGTAGTCGTCCTTGAAGAGCCGGACGAAGTTGTCCAACCCCACCGAGTTGGCGTCCGCGGAGAAGCCGAGCCAGTCGGTGGTGGAGATCTGGAACGCCTGCAGGTACGGCGAGAGCACGAAGACGCCGTACAGGATCAGGGGCGGCACCAGGAACGTGATGATCAGCGGGTACTTGCCGTGCCGCATGCGCCGCCCCTGCTCCCCTCAGGCCCGCTTGTACTTCTTGAGCGAGCTGTCCTGGGCGATCATGTCGGCGCCCTTCTGGCACTGCTCGAGGAACTCGGTCGGGCCGATCCGCCCGCTGAAGAACTCCCCGCACGCCGCGTCGACCAGCTCGCGCTCCAGCTTGCGGTAGTAGTTGTTGTAGACCCAGTTGAAGCCGTTGGCGCCGGAGGCGTCAAGCGCCTTGACCACGCTGGTCAGCCCCGGCGGGAGCGTGGCACCCTCGGCGGCGCCGGCGACCACGCTGAGCGCGGAGACCTTCTGGGTGAAGTCCTTGGCGCCGCGCATCGACAGCACGGTCCGGAAGTACTCCAGGCCACCGGGGACGTTCTTCGCCTTGGCCGGCACGATGAACGGCTCGCCCGCGGTGCCCCGGATCGCCTCGAACGGCAGCTTGTCGCCGGCGCCGAGGCTGGGCGTGGGCGCGATCGCCATGTCGAAGCCGGCCGGGGTGACGTCCTTCTGCTCGTTTTCGATCCAGGACCCGCAGGAGATGAGGGCGGCCTTGCCGCGGCACCACTCGGTCTGCGACTGCACGTGGTCGAGGCCGGGCGTACCGGGAAGGATGAACTGGTCCTTGACGATCTGGTGCCACGCGTCGGCGGCGGTCTTCATCGCCTCCGACTTCCAGGCGTTGGGCTCCAGGTTGTCGATGTTCTTCGCGACGTCGAGCCCGCCCAGCTTGACGGCGGTGGAGATGACCGGCCAGCTCATGTACCGGGGGTGCTTGCCCGCATAGGTCCACGGGGCGATGCCGGCGGCCTTGATGGTGCGGCAGAGCGCGATGTGCTCGTCCCAGGTCTTCGGGTACTCCCAGCCGCGGTCGGTGAAGAGCTTCGTCGAGTACCAGATGCCGTAGGCGGTGTAGCTGATGTTGAGCACGTGGAACTTGCCGTCGTAGCTGCCCACGTCGACCACGCCGGGCAGCAGCGTGTCGCGCACCGTCTTGCCCGGTACGTCGAGGCTGGGCGCGTCGAGCAGCGGACCGAGGTCGGCGAGCGCGCCCTGCGAGACCAGGCCGCCCGGGTCGATCTGGCCGGCGCCGGAGTTGTTGACGACGTCCGGCGGGCTGCCGTCGACGAAGCGCGGCTGAAGGGTCTTGCTGATCTCCTGGGTGGAGGAGTGCGTGATCTTCGCGTTCGGGTACTTCTCGCTGTACATGGCCTCGTGGGCCTTGGCGTACTCCTCGCCGTACCCACCGTTGAAGATGACCACCTCCAGCGGGGCGTCCGCCTTGACGCCGAAGGGGTTTTCGGCGGTCTTCTCACCCTGGTTGGCGCTGGCGTCGTCGTTGTCGTCGCCCCCGCCCATCGCACAGCTCGACAGCAGGCCGGCCGCGGGGGTCGCCATGACGCCGGCGACGACCCCGCGACGGAGAATGTCACGCCTTGTACTATTCATGGGGGCCGCGTCACTTCCCTTCAATCGCCGTTAACGCTTTGAAGGATTCTTACGACAAGTCGCGGGTGACAGCAACCCCTGAGCGCCGAACCGTTACCCGTTTACCGCCCCCGCCCGGGCGATCGCGTCGACCAGGATCGCCAACCCCTCCCGGGCCTCGTCCTCACTGAGCGTGAGCGGCGGCCCCATGCGCAGCACGTTGCCGTACAGCCCGCCCTTGCCGACCAGCAGGCCGCCCTCCTTGGCCAGCTCGAAGACCCGCCCAGCCACCGCCGGGTCCGGCTCCACCGTGCCCGGCCGCACGAACTCGATCGCCAGCATCAGCCCCTTGCCCCGCACCTCGGCCACGATCGGGTGGTCGGCGGCCGCCGCGCGCAGCCCCGACAGCAGGATGGCGCCGACCCGCTGGGCGTTCCCCTGGAGGTTGTGGTCGAGCACGTAGTCGAGCACCGCGTTGCCGGCCGCCGTCGAGATCGGGTTGCCGCCGAACGTGGAGAACGAGATCGCCTGCACCGCGTTCATCACCTCGGCCCGGCCGACCACGCCGGCCAGCGCGAACCCGTTGCCGATGCCCTTGGCGAAGGTGAGCAGGTCCGGGGTCACGCCGTGCGCCTGGTACCCCCAGAAGTGCTCGCCGGTGCGCCCCCAGCCGGTCTGCACCTCGTCCGAGATGAGCAGGATGCCGTACTCGTCGAGCACCTTCTTCAGCGCCGCGAAGAGCCCGTCCGGCGCGGAGACGAACCCGCCCACGCCCTGGATCGGCTCGGCGATCAGGCAGGCCACGTCGCCCGCCGTCTGGGTGGCGAGCACCTCGCGCAGGTCCTCCACGGCCGCCTCGATGTGGTCGGCCTCGTCCAGCTTGGCGAGCAGGCCACGCAGCCGGTCGCCGGAGTGCAGCCAGGCCACCTGCAACGGGTTGAGGCTGCTCGCCGACCAGCTGCGGTGCCCGGTGATGCCCATCGCCGCGTACGACCGGCCGTGGTAGCTGTTGCGCACCGCCAGGATCTGGTTGGAGCGGCGCAGGTTGGTGGCGACCAGCAGCGCGGCCTCGTTGGCCTCGGTGCCGGAGTTGGTGAAGAAGACCCGCGCGTCCTCGATGCCGGAGAGGCGGGCGATCTTCTCGGCGAGCTCGACCTGCTGGCGGATCAGGTACAGCGTCGAGGTGTGCGCCACGCCCGTGCGCAGCTGCCGCTCGACCGCCTCGCGCACCTCCGGCACGTCGTACCCGATCATGGTGGTCAGCACGCCGCCGAAGAAGTCGAGATAGGTGCGGCCGGCCGCGTCGGTGACCCGGCACCCCGAGCCGGACACGATCTCGATCGGCTCCGCGTAGTAGAGCGGCATCCACTTGGGCAGCACAGCCTGGTGGCGGGCAAGCAGGTCATCGGTCATACCGCACTTTCCAACGGCGCGGCCCGCGAGGCAACCTACAGTCTGTAACCGCCCCGCCCGTTAAGATCCGACGGTGCACGTGCAGCCGGTCCCGCTCCCGTCCGGCGAGCCAGCCGCCGTGCTCGACGGCGTGGCTCGCTGGATCACTTCCACGCCCCTCCGCGACCTCGTCACGGCGTTCGGCGGCCAGTGGCCCGGCGGCGACAGCCCTTCCCTGCTGGGGTGGCTGGACGCGTTCTCGGCGGCGCACTGGGACTTCCGGGGCGGCGCCGAGCGGCCGGACGCCGTCGAGCCCGACCTCGACCCCGAGGTCGCCACGCTGGTCACGGCCTCCGCCGAGGCGCTCGGCATGGTCGGCGCCAAGCCGCCGCCGCGCCGCGACTACCGGCACGTGCTGGTGCTCGGCGGGCTCGCGCACGCCTGCCTGCGGCGCACCGCGTACGCCGCGCACCTGCTGCACCGGGGCACCGTCGCCGGCGGGGTGGGCGTGCTGGGCAGCTTCCGCCCGCTCTCGCCGGCCGAGCGGGCCCTCCCGCCGGTCGACGGCTGCCGCAGCGAGGTGGACGTGCTCGACCTGGGCGTGCGGCGGGCGTTCAAGGTCGACGACCCGGTCGAGGCGGACGACGCGCCGGACGGCTCCTGGTCGGTGCGCACATACGCCCCCGCCGAAGGCCCGCGGGTCGCGGTGCTGGCGGCGCCCTCGTCCGAGCCCGGGCGGCGCCGCGCGCACACCGCCGACACCCAGCGCTTCTGGGCCAAGCGGGCGGCGCTGGCCCAGGGCGACCGGCTGCTGGTGGTGACCGCCCCGATCTACGTACCGTTCCAGCACTGCGACGCGGTCCGCACGCTCGGCCTGCCCTACGGCTGCGCCGTCGACACGATCGGCGTCGACCCTCACCTGGCCGACGAGCTCGCCCTGCCCGAGCCCACGCTCACCCCGGGCCGCTACCTCCAGGAGATCAGGTCCGCGATCCGCTCGATGCGCCTGCTCGTCGCCGCCCTGGGCGGCTAGCGGGCTGCCCGCAGGGGCCGGGGTGACCGCGACCAACCGCGGAGGGTGAGGCCGCGGGAGCAACGGTCCGGACCACGACGAGCGTCGCGGTAGCCCAAAGCCGGTGATCGAAGCTCCCCCGAAGTCGTTCTAACGACGTGAGGGGAGCTTTGATCACCGGGAACCGGAAGCTCTAGACGGTGGGGGCGGTGTCCCGCACGGCTTGAGCGAAGACCTCGGAGCGGTGCTCGAAGTTGCGGAAGTGGCCGTAGCTCGGTGCGGCCGGCGAGAGCAGCACCGCCCCGCCGGGCGGGGTCAGCTCGCGGGCCAGCCGGACCGCGGCGACCAGGTCGTCGGCCGCCTCGGTGCGGACGCCGGGCAGCCCCTCCAGGGCGGCCACGATCCGCGCGCCGCTGTCGGGAATGCCGATCACGGTGAGCTCGCGGCCGGTCAGGTGCTCGCGCAGCGGGGTGTAGTCGAGGCCCCGGTCGGTGCCGCCGACGATGACCGTGAGCGGCCGCCCGTCGTAGGCGTCGATCGCGTGCATGGAGGCGTACGGGCTGGTCGCGAGCGTGTCGTCGACGAACGTCAGCCCGGACGGGTCCTGGATCTCGGTGAGCCGGTGCGGCAGCGCGGCGAAGCTCTTGGCCGCCGCGGCGAGCGTGTCGGCCGCCGCGACGGTGTCGACGCCGAGCGCCTCCAGGACCGCGAGCGCGACGCAGAGGTTGCGCTCGTTGTGCCGGCCGACCAGCGGCAGCGCCGCCCGCTCGAACAGCGGCACCGCCGCCTGGTACACGATCCCGTCCCGCACGTGGTACGAGTCGGGCAGCCCGGCCCGCACCGCCGGCCGGTCGCCGATCTCGGCGGCGAGCCGCTCGTCCAACCCGTTGACCACCACGGTCTCCGGGCCGTGCGCGATGAGGTTGAGCTTGTCCCGGTAGTACTCCCGCTCGCCGCCGTGCGCGTCCAGGTGCTCGGGGAAGAGCGCGGTCACCACCGCCACCCGGGGTGAGTCGGTGAGGTCGCCGCACTGGTAGCTGGAGAGCTCCAGCACGTACTGCCCGGCGTCGGGCAGGTCGAGCAGCGGCACGCCGATGTTGCCGCCGAAGACGTTGGGGCGGCCGGCCGCGGTCAGCAGGTGGCTGATCAGGCTGGACGTGGTGCTCTTGCCCTTGCTGCCGGTCACGCCCACGGTCGCGGCGGCGTGGTCGGCCATCCACAAGGCGGTGCCACCGGTGACCGTGATTCCCCGCTCGCGCGCCGCCACGATCCACGGGTGGGTCTGCGGCACGCCCGGCGAGCGCACGATCACCTCGGCGCCCATCAGCTCGCCGTGGCAGGCCTCGCCGGTGACCAGCGGCACGTCGCTGGCCTTGCTGTGCGCCCAGTCGAGCGACAGGAAGTTGGCCTTGTCGTCCACGGCCACGAGGCGGGCCGGCCCGTACGCCGCGATCGCCGCCGCCGCGGCCACCCCCTCGCGCCCCGAGCCCCACACCGCGACGGTACGGCCGCGCAGGTCAGCCAGGCGCACGTGGTCTCCTCACTCGCTGTTTGGCTGGTTCGGCCTAGTATGGCGTGTGCTTGAGACGCGATTCCGGCGGCTGTCCTTTCCGGCGCTCACGTTCGACCCGGCGACCGGCGTGGCGCGCTTGCCGTACGCGCTGGACGGGCTCGAATTCACCGAGACGGTGACATTTCCGGTTGCCGACCGGGAGCCGCCGGCCGCGTTCCACAAGGTGCTGGAGCTGCTGCACCTCGTGGCCGGGGTGAGCTACTTCAAGGTCGGCGCGCCGCCGGAGATCACGACCACCACGCCGCTGAGCCCGGCCGCCGCCGCGCTGCTCGACGCCGTCTACACCAAGGGCATGGCCGAGTACGCGTACCGCAACGACCTGCCGCACGTGCTCTCGCTCTCGGTGTCGGCGCCCGCCGCCCCGCCCGCGACCCCGGTCTCGGTGGCCGGCGGGCGGCCGCTCAGCCCGGTCGGCGGCGGCAAGGACTCGATCGTCACGCTGGAGGCGCTGCGCGCGGGCGGGCTCGACCCGGTGCCGTTCGCGGTCAACCCCAACTGGGTGATCCAGTCGGTCTTCGCCGCGTCGGGGCTCACCCCGCTGGCCGCCCGCCGCGCGATCGACCCCAAGCTCTTCGAGCTCAACGCGGCCGGCGCGCTCAACGGCCACATCCCGGTCACCGCGATCAACTCGCTGATCGCGGTCGCCACCGCCACCCTGCACGGGCTCGGGCCGGTGGTGATGTCCAACGAGCGCTCCGCCTCCGACCCCAACCTGGTCTGGAACGGCCACGAGATCAACCACCAGTGGTCCAAGGGCGTCGAGGCGGAAGGGCTGCTGCGCGAGGCGCTGGCCGGGCAGGCGGGGCTCGCGGACGCGTACTTCTCGCTGCTGCGCCCCCTCTCCGAGCTGCACATCGCCCGGCTGTTCGCCGCGCACACCAGGTACGACGCGGTGGTGACCAGCTGCAACGCCGCGTTCAAGCTGCGCGACCCGAGCGCCCGCTGGTGCGGCCACTGCCCGAAGTGCCGCTTCGTCTTCCTGGCGATGGCCCCGTTCATGCCCCGCGCCCGGCTGGTCGCCATCTTCGGCGCCGACCTGCTGGCCGACCAGACGCAGATCCAGGGGTACAAGGAGCTGCTCGGCCTCGACGGGCACAAGCCGTTCGAGTGCGTGGGCGAGGTCGAGGAGTCGGTCGTCGCCCTGTCCCTGCTCCGCGACAGTGCGGAGTGGGTGGACGCGCCGGTGGTGTCGGAGCTGGCGGCCGCCGTCCCCGCTGCCGCGTGGACGGCGGCCGCCAGCTCCGACGTCTTCACCCCGGGCGGGACCAACTTCGTCCTGCCCGGCTTCGCCACCCTCGTCACCCCGTGACCAACGCTCTCCCCACGCTGTGATCGAAGCCCATCACCCCGACTCCGAAAGCTCGCTAGAACCGCTTGAGGGGAGCGTTGATCACGCTCAGGGCAGCGCGGCGATCGCCTCAGGGCTGAGCTTGGCGTTCCGCTCGCGCTGCGGGAAGTCGCCGACCGGGACCCGCGCGACCACGTCGCCGGTGGCGTACGAGAGCACGGCCATCTCGTCGTCGCCGCTCAGCGTCACGTAGCAGTAGCGGCCGTCGAAGCTGCTCTGCGCCCAGTACGGGATGTCGCCCACCGGCACGATCCGCTGGGTGGTGAGCGCCGGGCGGTCGAGGATCGCGGCGTAGTCGTCGATCGTGCCGGCCACGCAGAGCTTGGTGCCGTCGCCGGACATCGCGATGCCGTGGTGCGCCGAGTTGCCCGGGTAGTCGTCCGGATCGGTGGCCTGCCCCTCCTCGCTGTAGGGCAGGTTGACCGTGCGCACGATCCGCCCGGCCACCAGGTCGTACTCGACGAGGCCGTTGAGGTACGACAGCTGCGCGTACATGGTGCGGTTGTCGGGGGTGAAGACCGCCGGGCGCACGCCGTGCTCGAACTCGTACGTGCGGGTCACCTGGAACGTCCTCGGGTCGACCACGGTGAGCCGCTTGGCGCCCTTGGCCCACTCCAGCCACCGCGGCAGGGAGACCGCGCCGATGCTGGAGTTGTAGAGGCGGGTGCCGTCCGGCGAGTAGTCGTTGGCGTGGGGGTAGGCGCCGGTGGGAAACTCGGCCACTTCCTGACCGGTGGCCGCGTTGATCACCTGCGCCTCGTTCACGGTCGTGTCCGAGACGATGATCCGGCTGCCGTCGGGCGAGATCGCCATGTGGTCGGCGTGGAAGCCCTCCAGCTCGAAACGCCACACCTGCTGGTGCGTGACCAGGTCGATGGCGACCACGTCGGGCAGGTTGGAGCGGGAGACGTACATGATCCGGCCGTCCGGCGAGACGGCCACGTCGTCGACCAGCTTGTCGCCGTTCTCCGCACGGACCACCTCGTACGCGGCGCGCTCGACCAGGTTCATCTCGTCGAGGCGCTGCTGCAGGTCGGGGATGACGTCCAGGGTGCCCAGGACCTCGAACGTCCGCTCGTCGACGAAGCTGACCGTGCCGCCGTACGCGTTGCCGACGAGCAGCACCTCGCGCAGCGCGGCCGGTGCGGCGCTCACGGTGTAGGGTCCGGCGCTCGCCGTGGAGGGGGCGGCGCTCGCCGTGGAGGGGGCGGCGCTCGCCGTGGAAGGCGCGACCGCGAGGGCGCCGAGCAGCAGCGTCGTCGCCAGGGAAGTCTTTCTCATGACGCGTCCCTTCGAGGACGATAAATGTTACCCGCAAGTAAATCGGCTATCGGGAAACGCGTCAATGTTTCATGTTCTGCTCGCGGAGAGCGTCCAGAGCCAGCAGCGCCACGTGCAGCGAGAGGCAGGTGTCGACGGCGTCCAGGTCGGCGTCGAGGATCCGCTCGATGCGGGCCAGCCGCTCGTACAGCGCCGGCCGGGACAGGTGCGCCGCCGCGGCCGCCGCCGACTTGTTGCGGCCACTGTCCAAATAGGCCCGGAGCGTGCCGAGCAAGCGCTCCTTGGGATGCCGGGCGTCGTACGCCAGCAGGCCGCCCAGCTCACGCTCCACAAAGGTCTGTAGCCGCGGCTCGTCACGGAGCAGGTGCAGCAGGCCGGCCAGCCCCACGTGCGGCAGGCGGAACACCGGTACGTCCCGCCGCCCGTGCCGCGCCGCGTCGGCCACCTGCCGAGCCTCCACAAGGGAGCGACGGGCGTCCCGCGGCGACTCCACCCGGGACCCGGCCGCGACGACGACGGCGGGCACGGCCACACCCCGTACCCGGTGCAAGGCGGCGGCGAACGCGGCGAGCGACCGCTCGTCGTCCGCGGCCGGCGGCAGCGCGACCAGAGCGCCCACCGCGTGGTCGTCGAGCGGGCCGGCCAGGCCGGTGAGGGCAGCCTCGCGCAGCGCGTGGCTCACCGCCTCGGCCAGGTCGCGCAGGCGGGCGGCGTCGAGCGCGGGCTCCTCGCCCCGGTGCCGCACGACCACGCCGACGAGGTGGCGGCGGTCCAGCGGTACCCCGAGCGCCCGCGCCCGCAGCGCCACCTCGTCCACCGGCCGGGTGTGGTCGAGCAGGGCGGTGAGGAGGGTGCGGTGGAGCTGGTGTTCGAGGCCTTCGGCGTCGCGGCGGATGAGGCGGCCGAGGGCGAGCGTGGAGGCGGCGCGTTCGAGGAGGATGGAGAGGCGGGTCGGTGGCGGCCCCTCCCCCGCCCACCGGGCCAGCAGCCGCCCCCAGTCCTGCCCACGCGCGCCGACGGTGGTGACGAGCCAGCCCGCGTCCGCGTCGTACGCGGTGCGCCCGGCCGGCTGGATCCGCCGCGAGTGCTGCTCCCACCCGTCCAGCAGCAGCTCGGCGCTGTCGCCGGCGGGGTCGTACGCGAGCACCTGCCGGGCCAGGTTTTCCAGCACCACCGGGCACCCGGCCAGCGCGGCCGCCTGGTGCACCACCTCGGCCGCCTCGGCCCCCTCGACGGAGAGCTCGGTGAACCGCTGGTGGATCTCCTCGGTCGCCCGCAGCTCGGTGAGCTGGGAGTCCACGATCAGCGCGTGCACCGCCTCGGTGATCCGCACGAACGGCGTGGCCCGGCGCAGCTCCACCAGCGGCATCCCGCGCCGCTGCGCGGCCGCGACCATCACCCTGGGGACACTCCCGGTGTACCGGCGGCCGAGCTCGACCACCAGCCCGGCCACGCCGACGTCGGCGAGGTCCGCGACGAACGCCCGGATGCCCGCGTCGTCGGCCGGCAGCCCGATGCCGGTGGTGAGCACCAGCTCGCCGCCGCGCAGGAGGGTCGCGATGTCCGGCACCTCGGCGACGTGCACCCACCGCACCGGCCGGTCCAGCCCGGCCTCGCCGGCCACCACGCGCGGCTCGCCGTGGCGCACGGGGGCGAGGGCGATGACCTCACGGACGGTAGGGAACACCAGGTCAGTCTGCCGTGTCCTCAGCCTGGGGTGGGGCGGCGGCCGGCGCGTCGTCGCGGCCCAGCTCCCAGAACGCGACCGCCGCCGCGGCGGCCACGTTGAGCGAGTCGACCCCGCGCCGCATGGGGATGACCACCCGCTTGTCGCTGCCGTCGATGGCCTTGCGCGACAGGCCCGGCCCCTCCGCGCCGAGGAGGAGCGCCGGCCGGGCCCGGTCCGTTTTGTCCAGGTCTTGCATGGGTACGGCGTCGGCGGCCGGCGTCATCGCCAGCACGGTGAACCCGGCGCTCCTGACCCGGTCGAGGGCGGCCGGCCAGGGCGCCAGCGTCGCGTACGGCACCGCGAACACCTCGCCCATGCTCACCCGTACGCTGCGCCGGTAGAGCGGGTCGGCGCAGGAGGGCGAGAGCAGCACCCCGTCGATGCCGAGCGCCGCCGCACCGCGAAAGACCGCGCCGAGGTTGGTGTGGTTGTTGACGTCTTCGAGGATCGCCACCCGCCGCGCGCCGTCCAGCACCTCGTCCGCGCCGGGCAGCGCCTTGCGGTGGAACGAGGCGAGCACGCCACGGTGCACGTGGAAGCCGGTCGCCTTCGCCAGGATCTCCTGGCTGGCCGCGTACACCGGCGCGCCGCCCCCGGCCAGGTCGCCGAGCTGCTCGACCCGCTTGGCGTCCAGCAGGTACGACCGGGCCCGGTAGCCGGCCCGCAGCGCCCGCCGCAGCACCAGCTCCCCTTCGGCGATGAAGAGCCCGTGCGGCGGCTCCCACCGCGTCCGCAGCTCGACGTCGGTCAGCGCCCGGTAGTCCGCGATCCGCTCGTCGTCCGGGTCGGTGATCAGCTCCACGGCTCGCATTCTCCCCGCTCACCGCGCAGCCTCCGCCGCCGCCTCGGACGTCGGGCCGGGCGCGCGAGGCCGGCGGCTCGTCAGGTGACGCTGCCGGTCGTGGCCACCTTCGCGGCGACCGCCTGGGTGCCCGCCGCCGCGGCCGCCGCACGGGTCTCCTCGGCGGTCTGGACGCTGGGTACGTGGCGCCCCGCCGTCCAGGACATGCCGATGCCCGCGGCGAGCGTGAAGATCGCGCCGACCGTCTGAAGTGGACCGACGAGCAGGCCGGCGATGCCCACCAGCGGGGCGGCGACCATCAGCAGCAGGCCGTCCGACTTGCTGAACAGGCGGCTGTGCATCACGGCCCAGCCGGCCAGCACCCAGCCGGCCGAGTAGACGGCACCGCCGGCCAGGGAGAGGGTGTGCGCGTCCAGGCCGTACACGGGGGTGTCGCCCGGCAGCGCGGCGAACGGGAGCCACAGCACCGTACCGGTCAGGCCGACCATGAGGCCGACCGCGGCGCTGCGGCGGCTACGGGCGGCGGCCAGCAGGCCGGCCAGGGCCACCAGCGCCATCAGGCCCAGCCACACCGCCACCACCCAGCCGACCAGGTGCAGGACCCGGCCGTCCGCCAGGTACGGCAGTGGTGCCACGCCGTCCCAGCGGCCCAGCGTCACCGCGCCGTACACGATGGCGTACGCGGGCAGGGTCCACATCAGGGCACGGGCGAAGCGCCGTACCGACCAGGCCCACGTGGCGTTGGTGACCGGACCGATGGGTGAGCGCCCCGCAGCGGCGACCGCGACGACGGCGACTCCCGCCTCGGTTCGGGACACCACCTTCACCGATGTCGACCGCGTGGCCGAGCCCGCTGGGCGTGTGTGTCTCGTGGCGTTCGTCCCGCTCATGGCCAGACCGCCTTCCCCCGCGGCCGGAACGCGCCGGCGCCCCGGCAACCAACCATGCTGTGTAGATCATGGCAGTCGCCGGGGCGCCAAGCGGATGTTTCCGACTAATCAGGCAGCCGAACGCAAGCGGACACGCCGGGTCAGGCCCGTTCGCGTTCCGCCGACGGGGTGGAGCCGAGCAGGTCGGAGGGGGAGGCCGGCTCGGGCGCCGGCAGCCCACGCGGGCCGTCGCCGGAGACCTGCTGCTCCGCCTCCTGCACCGACTGCTGCACCTCCTGCGCCGCGTCGGCGGCGGCCTGTGCGGCCGCCGCGGCCTCGCGCTCGACGGCGCCGGAGTCCACCGCGGCCCGGGGCTCGTCACCCACCATCCCGGCGAGGCCGCCCAGCGCGCCACCGAGGCCTTCGAGCGCCTTGGTGAGCTCGGCCGGCACGATCCACACCTTGTTGGCCTGGCCGTTGGCGATCTGCGGCAGCGCCTGTAGGTACTGGTAGGCCAGCACCTTCTGGCTCGGGTTGGCGGTGTGGATCGCGTCGAAGACGGTACGGATCGCCTTCGCCTGACCCTCGGCCTGCAGGATGCGGGCCTGCCGGTCACCGTCGGCCCGCAGCACCGCGGCCTGCTTCTCACCCTCGGCGGTGAGGATCTGCGCCTGCTTGTGCCCCTCGGCGTTGAGGATCGCGGCACGGCGGTCCCGCTCGGCGCGCATCTGCTTCTCCATCGAGTCGCGGATGCTCGGCGGCGGCTCGATCGCCTTGATCTCGACGCGGGTCACCTTGATGCCCCAGCGGCCGGTGGTCTCGTCGAGCACCCCGGAGAGGTGCCGGTTGATCTCCTCGCGGCTGGTGAGCGCCTTCTCCAGGTCGAGCGAACCGATCACGTTACGCAGCGTGGTGACCGTGAGCTGCTCGATCGCCTGGAGGAAGTTGGAGATCTCGTAGGTGGCCCGCACCGGGTCGACGACCTTGAAGTACAGCACCGTGTCGATCGAGACCACGAGGTTGTCGGAGGTGATCACCGGCTGGGGCGGGAAGCTCACCACCTGCTCGCGGAGGTCGACCTTGGTGCGCACCGAGTCGATGAACGGCACCAGCACGTTGAGCCCCGGCCGCAGCGTGCGCTGGTAGCGGCCGAGGCGCTCGACCACGAAGTTGCGCTGCTGCGGCACGATCCGCACCGCCCGGATGAGCGTGATCGCCACGAACAGCGCGACGAAAGCGACGACGATCGCGATGACAGCTTCCATTTATCCCAACCCCCGGATCATCTCTACCAACCGGATCAGAAATCCCGCCAGACCATGGCGGTGGCGCCCTTGACCTCGATGACCCGCACCCGCTCGCCAGGCTCCAGAACCTGCGTGGCGTCGTACGACCGGGCGGTCCACAGCTCCCCGTCGATCTTTACCAGCCCGTGGTCCGTGTCGACCTGCTCCAGGACCAGACCGGTGGAGCCGGAGATGGCCTCCACACCCATCGGCGTCTCGTCGCTCTCCAGCCGGGCCTGCCGATGCCGCCGGATCACGGGCCGCACGGCGACCAGCGAGAGCGCGGAGACGATCGCGAAGACCGCGGCCTGCACCGGCACGTCCGCGCCGAGACCGGCGGCGATCGCGGCGGCGAAGGCGCCGGCCGAGAGCATCATCAAAACGAACGTGAACGTAAACATCTCGGCGACCGCGAGCAACACGCCCAGAACGATCCAGAGAACGGCATCCACCCCTCGATCGTGGCACGTCAGCGCACGTGCGGCGAGTCGCGCAACGGTAACGTCGTGCCGCCCGGGACCGTTGACCACCATCAGGGAGGTACGAGACGTGTCGCTGCTACCGGAAACAACCCGCCGCCTCGACGTGCTGGCCGCCGAGATCCAGGCCGCCGGCCGGGCGCCCTCGGTCGTGCTGGGCGTCGTGCGGGACGGCGGGCTGGCGTACGTGACCGGAGCGGGCGACCACCCGGCGCCGGCCCCGGACACCCAGTACCGGATCGGGTCGATCTCCAAGACCCTGACCGCGACGCTGGTGATGGGGCTGCGCGACGAGGGGCGGCTGGCCCTCGACGACCTGCTCTACCGCCACCTGCCCGGCACCCCGGTCGGGAGCGTGACGCTCCGCCAGCTCCTCGGGCACGCCTCCGGCCTCCAGCGCGAGCCGGACAGCGCCGGCTGGTGGGAACGGACCGAGGGCAGCGACGTGGAGACGCTGCTGGCCGGCCTCACGCCGGAGAAGGTGGCCCACCCTCCACACCGGACATACCACTACTCCAACCTCGCGTACGGGCTCCTCGGCGCCGTCGTCGAGCGGATCACCGGCAAGCCGTGGATCGAGCAGGTGACCGAGCGGATCCTGGCGCCGCTGTCGATGCTGCGCACCACGTACCACCCGCACGAGCCGTTCGCCCCCGGCTACGTCGTACACCCGCTGCACGGCACGCTCCACGAGGAGCCGCGTACCGACACCGGCGCGATGGCACCGGCCGGGCAGCTCTGGTCGACGGTGGGCGACCTGGCCCGGTGGGCGGCGTTCCTGGCCGAGCCGGTCCCCGAGGTGCTCGCGCCGCAGACCCTCGCCGAGATGTGCGTGCCGGTCGCCATCAGCGACCCGGAGACCTGGAGCGGCGGCCACGGCCTGGGGCTGGAGCTCTATCGCCGCGGGGAGCGCGTCCTGGTCGGCCACGGGGGCTCCATGCCCGGGTACGTCGCCGTGATCGCCGTCCACCGCCCGTCCCGCACCGGTGTCGTCGCGTACGCCAACGCGTACGGCTTCCCGATCGGGCAGGTCGGCTTCTCCGCGCTGCTGGAGGTGCTCGACCGGGAGCCGGTGCCACCCGCGCCCTGGCGCCCGGCCCCGCCGCCCCCGCCCGAGGTCGCCGAGCTGTGCGGGCGATGGTGGTGGATGGGGCTGGCGCACGACGCCGCCTGGGAGGGGGGCGAGCTGGTGCTGACCCGGGCCGGGCGGGAGCCGTGGCGGTTCACGATGGACGGCACCGACCGCTGGCGGTGCCATTCGGGCGCCAACGACGGTGAGACGCTCGTGGTACGCCGGGACGCCGCGGGTGGGGTGGCCGCCCTGGACATCGCGACGTTCGTCTTCACCCGGGACGCGGGCCAGCTCGGCTGAGGCCGGGATGAGCACCAGCGGTACTCCAGATACCTTATGGGACCGCCATAAGGTATCTGGAGTACCGCTGGACGCAGACTTGGCTCCCGGACGGCCGTAGTGCCTCCGTCGCCGCACCCGGCGGTTTCAGCGGATCCACAGGCGCGGCACAGGACTCGTCCAGGCATGCCGGACATGCTGGCGCCCATGAAGAAGGTGAACGCTCAACCAACGACGATGGCCCGACGCAACGTGCTCGCCGCCGGGGCGGTCGGCGTGGGCGCGGCCGGGCTGCTGGCCGCCTGCGGTGGCGGCGAGGAGCCGGCGGCCTCGGCGCCGCCGGCGAGCAGCGCGGCGCCCTCGACCGGCGCGGCGCCCTCCACCTCGGCCAGCGGCGAGGCCGCACCCGCGAACGCGCTCGCCAGCACCTCCGACATCCCGGTCGGCGGCGGCACGATCTTCTCCGAGCAGCGGGTGGTGGTCACCCAGCCCGCGGCGGGCGACTTCAAGGCGTTCGACGCGCAGTGCACCCACCAGGGCTGCCTGGTCTCCCAGGTACAGGGCGACCAGATCATCTGCACCTGCCACGGCAGCGCCTTTTCCACCAGCGACGGCTCCGTGCTCGGCGGCCCCGCCCCGAGCCCGCTCGCCGCCCAGCCGATCACGGTCGAAGGCGACTCGATCGTCTTGAGCTGACGTCTCGGGCTGACGTCTCAGGTCGACTCCACCGTCACGAAATCGATCAGGCGTTCCATCGCGTTGATGAGTGGCGTCTCCACGTCGTGGAAGCTGTCCACCTTGGACAGGATCAGCCGCCACATGTCGGCCGGGTCGGCCACGCCGAGGGCCGCGCAGACGCCCTCCTTCCACGGCCGGCCCGGCGGCACCACCGGCCACGCCTCGATGCCGAGCCGCTGGGGCTTGACCGCCTGCCAGATGTCGACGTAGGGGTGGCCGGTCACCAGCACGTACGGCGACGTCACCGCGGCCACGATGCGGCTCTCCTTCGAGCCCGGCACCAGGTGGTCGACCAGTACGCCGAGGCGCCGCCGCTCGGACGGGCCGAAGTCGCGTACCGCCGCGGCCAGCTCGTCGATCCCGTCCAGCGGCTCCACGACCACACCCTCGATGCGCAGGTCGTCGCCCCAGATCCGTTCCACCATGGCGGCGTCGTGGATGCCCTCGACCCAGATGCGGCTGGCCTTCGCCACCTGCGCGCGTACCCCGTCGAGCGCGATCGAACCCGACGCGGTGCGGCGGCGGGCGGCCGGCGCGGTGCTCTTGACCGGTCTGCGCAGCGTCACCGGCTCGCCGTCGAGCAGGAACGCGGCGGGCGCCAGCGGAAAGTTGCGCCGCTTGCCGTGCCGATCCTCCAGCACCACCGCGCCGTACTCGAATCCCACGACAGCGCCGCAGAAACCCGAGTCGGCGTCCTCCACGACCAGGTCGACCTCCGCGTCGACCTCGGGCACCGTCTTACGACGCCGCCAGTTCCCCGCGAGCACGTCCTCCCCATACATACGGTCTCCCGTCGCTCACCGCCGTGGTCGCATTTTCGCTGAGTTTGATGGTTCACTCGCAAGCTCGCTCACGTCCTCTGACGCTAAACCCGGGAGTGCGGCGTGCCACGCAGACGCGCCGCACGCGAGACAGGGCAGCGGCCAGCACGTACTCTTGCCGCATGTCTCCCGCAGCAGGCGCGGCGACCCTCGCGGCGCGCCGGTCCAGCCGGTTCGTGGCCTGGGTCCGTGCGTGGCGCGCCGGGCTGGTGCCGTATGACGAGGTCGCCGACGAGATCGCCGGTGACGAGGAGCACCTGGTCGCGGACGCGCCCGGCACCTGGACCGACGTGCCCTTGCGCGACGCGCTGCCCACGCTCTCCAAGCTGCGCCCCGACGAGATCCGGCTGGTGCTGCCGGCCCCCGGCGACCCGCGCGGGCTGCCCGGCCCCGGACCGTTCGCGGGGGCGGCGCTCGTCGCGGGCGAGGCGGTGGTCGCCGGCGACCTGGGCGTCATCCCCGAGGTGCGCAGCCACACGTCCGGCTCCGGCATGACGTTCGAGACGGTGCTGTGGCGGGTCTACCCGCTGCCCGCGCCGTCGTCCACCGCCGCCGGTGGCGAGCCGG
Organism: Phytohabitans maris; assembly: GCF_031085175.1. Classification (GTDB taxonomy): domain Bacteria; phylum Actinomycetota; class Actinomycetes; order Mycobacteriales; family Micromonosporaceae; genus Phytohabitans; species Phytohabitans maris. The sequence continues at coordinate 189,080 of NZ_JAVHUY010000005.1, read as the reverse complement.
GCACCGCCGAGGCCGAGTCCGACCTTTCCGCCGCGCTCGCCGAGGCCACCGCCCGCCTCACCCGGCTCGACGTGGCCCAGTGGCGCCCCGAGCTGGCCGGCGCGCTGGCCGCGCTGCGCCGCCCGGACGCGGGCATCGACCTCCCACCCGGCTTCGACCCGCGAGCCCGCCGCCTCTTCGCCCGGGCCAGCGTGCTGGATCGCGTGCTGGCGCTGGCCGAGCACGCCGCACCCGGCGGCGCGGTCAACGGATACGAGGCGCAGGAGCGCGACGCCGCCCTCCGTCCACTCACGACAGCCTGCCGCCGCGCCCTGGTCGCCGCCTGCAACGCCCCTCTCTCCCCGTAAAGCGGCTGATCGTCGATCTGATGCGGCGTGACGTGGAGCGACTGATACTGGAGACCGAGGACGCCGCGCTCCGGACGGACAGATCCCTGATTTGCGCCCAGCAGGCGACGAACAGCCATTTCAATATGCGCATATGCGGGCCTACGAGGAGAGTCTCCTCGCGATTCCCGACGCGATCGCCTGGTCGTGGGCTAAGGGTGGCCATTGGCGGGCACGGGTCAGCGAGATCGTCGCCGACGTGCAGAAAGTGTGATGTGGCCCCGGAATGCGCGGAACCCGGCCCACCCACCGTCCGGAGAGCTGCCGGGTCCACTTCCTAAGCGCTACTGCACTTGGCACCTTCGAGGCTAGCCACCCGCCCGCGCCGGCGTCAAGCAAGCACGACCGTCGAGCAAGCACCGCCGTCAGCAAGCACGACCGTCGAGCACGCACGACCGGTCAAGCACGCGCCGGTGTCAGATCTCGTCGATGAGGTCGGCGATGGACTCGACGATGCGGGACGGGCGGTACGGGTAGCGCTCGGTCTCGGCGCGGGTGCTGATCCCACTCATCACCAGGATCGTCTCCAGCCCCGCCTCCAGGCCGCACAGGATGTCGGTGTCCATGCGGTCGCCGATCATCGCGGTGGTCTCGGAGTGGGCGTTGATGGTGTTGAGGGCGGAGCGCATCATCATCGGGTTGGGCTTGCCGACGAAGTACGGCTCGACGCCGGTCGCCTTCGAGATCATCGCGGCCACCGAGCCGGCCGCGGGCAGGGCGCCCTCGACCGACGGGCCGGTCGGGTCGGGGTTGGTGCAGATGAAGCGGGCGCCGTCGTTGATCAGCCGAACCGCCTTGGTGATCGCCTCGAAGCTGTACGTGCGGGTCTCGCCGAGCACCACGTAGTCGGGCGCGAAGTCGCTCAGCACGTACCCGACGGCGTGCAGCGCGGTGGTGAGTCCCGCCTCGCCGATCGCGTACGCCGTGCCGCCCGGCCGCTGGTCGGCCAGGAACTGCGCGGTCGCCAGCGCGGCCGTCCAGATGGACTGCTCGGGCACCTCGAAGCCCATCCGGGTCAGCCGCGCCCGCAGGTCGCGCGGCGTGTAGATCGAGTTGTTGGTCAGCACCAGGAACGGCTTGCCCGACGCGCGCAGCCGGCTGATGAACTCGGGCGCTCCGGGGATCGGCTGCCCCTCGTGGACCAGTACCCCGTCCATGTCGGTCAGCCACGACTCGATCGGCTTTCGATCGGTGATCATCCAGACCCCCTGCGCGGTGGCGGACAGCAGCCCACGGGACACGTGTCCCAAACCGGAAGACTACCCAGCCGGGATCGCCGGGCACTTTCCCGTGCGTTGACACGCTCCCGCACCAGATCGTGCACCATCGCCACGAAACGGGGGTCGGTGCCCGGCGTGGCGGCCCGCGCGTAGTCCAACCCCAGGCGCTTTGCGGTGCTGGCGGCCTCGTTGTCCAGGTCCCAGATCACCTCCAGGTGGTCGGAGACGAAGCCGATCGGGCTCACCACCACGCCGGTGACGCCGTCCGCCGCGAGCGCGGCGAGATGGTCGTTGACGTCCGGTTCGAGCCACGGCACGTGCGGTGGGCCGCTGCGGCTCTGCCACACCAGATCCCAGGGCAGGCCGGGCGCGCCGGCCGCGGAGACCAGGGCCGCGGTCTCGTGGAGCTGCGCCTCGTAACGGCCGCCGTCCGGGCCCGCGGTCGCGGCCATCGACACGGGTACCGAATGAGCGGTGAACACCACGCGGACGTTGCCGCCGGGCGGGAGGGTGCCCCGCGCGGCCCGCAGCGCGTCGGCGTGCGGCTCGACGAAGCCGGGGTGGTCGTGGAAGTGCCGCAGCTTGTCGATCACCGGCGCGCTCGGCCCCACGGCGGCACGGGCGGCGGCGATGTCCTCCAGGTACTGGCGGCACGAGGAGTAACCGCCGTACGCGCTGGTGACGAACGCGAGCGCGCGCTGGACGCCGTCGTCGCGCATCTTCGCCACGGTGTCGGCGAGCATCGGGTGCCAGTTGCGATTTCCCCAGTACACCGGGAGGTCTGTGCCCTTCTCTACCTCCCGCAGCAGGTCGCGGCACTGCTGGTTGATCGGCGACACCCCGCCGAAGTGCTGGTAGTGCTCGGCCACCTCGGCCAGCCGCTCGGGGGGCACGCCCCGGCCGCGCGTGACGTTCGCCAGGAAGGGCAGCACGTCGTCCGGATGCTCGGGCCCGCCGAACGAGACCAGCAGCAGCGCGTCATACGCCTCGCTCACGGACTCACGCTCCGACCGCGTGGAACCCGCCGTCCACGTGCACGATCTCGCCGGTCGTGGCGGGGAACCAGTCGGAGAGCAGCATCAGGACCGCCTTGGCCGCGGCGTCCTGGTCACCGAGGTCCCAGCCGAGCGGCGCCTTGCGTACCCACTCGTCCTCGAACTGCTCGAAGCCCGGGATGGACTTGGCCGCCATCGTGCGCAGCGGGCCGGCCGAGACGAGGTTGCTGCGGATGCCCTGCTTGCCCAGGTGCAGCGCGAGGTAGCGGGAGGCGGACTCGAGGCCGGCCTTGGCCACGCCCATCCAGTCGTAGACCGGCCAGGCGTACTGCGCGTCGAAGGTCAGCCCGACCACCGAGCCACCCCGGCCCATCAGCGGCAGCGCGGCCATCGCGAGGGCTTTATAGGAGTACGTGGAGACGTGCAGCGCCGTGCTCACGTCCTCCCAGCCGGCGTCGAGGAAGCCACCGCCCAGGGCGCTCTGCGGCGCGAACGCGATCGAGTGCACCACCCCGTCGAGCCCGTCGACGTGCTCGCGCACCTTGCCGGCCAGCCCGGCGAGCTGCTCCGCGTTCTGCACGTCGAGCTCGATGACCGGCGGCGGCTCGGGCAGCCGCTTGGCGATCCGCTCGACCAGCGACAGCCGGCCGAACCCGGTCAGCACGACCGTGGCGCCCTGCTCCTGGGCCAGCCTCGCGGTCGAGAACGCGATCGACTGGTCGGTGATGACGCCGGTGATGAGCAGCCGCTTGCCGGCGAGAAGTCCTGACACGTACGACCTTCCTCTTAGTGGCCCATTCCGAGGCCGCCGTCGACCGGGATCACCGCACCGGAGATGTACCCGGCGGCGTCACTCGCCAGCCAGGTCACCGCGCCCGCGATCTCCTCAGGTGCGGCGAAGCGGCCGGCCGGGATCATCTTCTGGTACTCCGCCTTGCGGTCCTCGGGGAGCGCGGCGGTCATGTCGGTCTCGACGTAGCCGGGCGCCACCACGTTCGCGGTGATGTTACGGCTGCCCAGCTCACGGGTGATCGAGCGGGCGACGCCCACCAGCCCGGCCTTGCTCGCCGCGTAGTTGACCTGGCCGGGCGAGCCGTAGAGGCCGACCACCGAGGAAATGAAGATCATCCGGCCCCACCTGGCCCGCAGCATCTTGCCGGCGGCCCGCTTGGCGAGCCGGTACGCCCCGGTGAGGTTGGTGTCGACGACCCGGGTGAACTGCTCCTCGGACATCCGCAGCAGCAGCGTGTCGTCGGTGATGCCGGCGTTGGCCACGAGCACCTCGACCGGGCCGAGCTCGGCCTCGATGGCGCCGAACGCCGCGTCAACGGCCGCCGCGTCGGTGATGTCGCACTCGACGCCGAACAGGTCGCCCGGCACGCCGCTGCCGCGGTGGGTGACGGCCACCCGGTCCCCCTGCTTCGCGAACGCCTGCGCGATCGCCAGGCCGATCCCCCGGTTGCCCCCGGTCACCAGCACGGTGCGGGCCATCGTGGCTCCTCCACTCCTCGTCGCGGCTTCGCCGACGGCCCAGACACTACCGGGGTATGACACCGAGGATCACACCACGGCGGTACGACGCGACTGATCACACACCGTAACCTGCGAGGGGTGGCTTCCCCCATGCGCGGCGCTTGGAACGCGCTCAAGCGGCTCTTCGCCGGACCGGACTACGCGCCGGTCACGGTGCGCCTGCCGTGGCCGCGCCTCGGGCCGGTCCTACCGGCGGTGGCCGCGCTCGCCCTCGTCGGCGTGGCGGTCGCGACCGCGCAGTACCTGATCGACGGCCGCGAGCTGCCGCCGCTCACCAGCTGGTTCATCGCCGTCCTCACCGTCCTGCCGGTGCCGTTCCTGCTCTCCCGGCCGCTGTGGGCGTGGCGGCTGATGTTCGTCAGCATGCTCCTGGGCACGTTCAACAGCGGCGACGAGACCTGGCCGTGGAGCCCCGGCCACGTCGTGATCATCCTGCTGGTCCTGCTCGTCGCGGGGTCCCGGGTCGACCGGGCGGTGCTGCTGTGGATGGGGCTGTTCAGCCTGCTGGCGGTCCTGATCTTCGTACCGCCGCCGGACATCGCGGGCGTCGCGCTGCTGTTCTTCGTCGTGGTCCTGGTCGCCGACGTGATCGGGCGGATCGCCCGCAGCCGCAGCAGCCTCAGCGAACGGCTCGCCGAGCAGTCCGAGGTGAGCGAGCTGGAGAAGGCGCGGCGTACCGTGCTGGAGGAACGCACCCGGATCGCGCGGGAGATGCACGACGTGGTCGCACACCACATGTCCATGATCGCGGTGCAGGCGGAGACGGCGCCGTACCGCCTCCCGGACCTGCCCGAGTCCGCCCGCGCCGAGTTCACCTCGATGGCGATGGGCGCCCGCCAGGCGCTCACCGACATGCGCCGGCTGCTCGGCGTGCTACGCAGCGAGGAGAGCGAGCGGCTCGTCGCGCCCCAGCCCGGCCTCGCCGACATCCCCGAGCTCGTGTCCAGCGCCCAGCGGGCCGGCGTGGCCGCCACCCTCGACGTGGCCGAGGGCGAGCCGCCACCCGAGGCGGTCGGGCTCGCGGCGTACCGGATCGTGCAGGAAGCCCTCGCCAACGCGAGCCGGCACGCGCCCGGGGCGGCCGTGCGGGTGGAGATCCGCCCGTGGACCGCGGACCTGAGCCTGCGTGTCCACAATGGTCCCCCACTCTCCGCGCCCGAGTCGACGGCGGGCGAGGGGCACGGGATCGCCGGCATGCGCGAGCGGGTGACGCTGCTCGGCGGGGAGATGGCGGCCGGCCCGACGCCGGACGGCGGCTTCGCGGTGGCCGCGCGCCTGCCCTACGCGCCCCCGCCCGAGCCGGACGACGCCGGCGGCGGGAGCGATACGTGATCCGGGTGCTCATCGCCGACGACCAGGCGATGGTGCGGCAGGGCTTCGGGGCGCTGCTGGCCGCCCAGCCCGACCTGGTGGTCGTCGGCGACGCGGCCAATGGCGCCGACGCGGTCACCGCCGCGCGGCGGCTCGACCCGGACGTCGTACTCATGGATGTGCGCATGCCGGTGCTCGACGGCCTGGAGGCTACCCGGCGCCTGGTGGGCGACCGGCCGGAGGGCGGCGAGCGGCCGCGGGTGCTGATCCTGACCACGTTCGACCTCGACGACTACGTCTACGAGGCGCTGCGCGCCGGCGCCTCGGGCTTCCTGCTCAAGGACGCGCCCGCCGCCGACCTGGTGCACGCGGTGCGGGTGGTGGCCGGCGGCGAGGCGCTGCTGGCGCCGTCGGTGACCCGGCGGCTGATCGCCGAGTTCGCCGCGCGGCCCAGCCGCAACCGGCCCCGCCCCACCGCGCTCTCCGCGCTCACCCCGCGCGAGACCGAGGTGCTGCGGCTTATCGCGCGTGGACTGTCCAATGGGGAGATAGCCGAAAACCTCGTGGTCGCCGAGCAGACCGTGAAGACCCACGTCGGCCGGATCCTCGCCAAGCTCGGCCTGCGCGACCGGGCGCAGGCCGTCGTGCTGGCGTACGAGACAGGTCTGGTCGCCGCCGGGGAGTAGTACCCCGGTCCTAGGGCAAAGAGCGGACCCCGGTCTGACGCGCTCCGGCCGTCGCGCGGCCGACTCTTGCGGCATGACCCGGATACGGTACGCCGCAACCGCCGCCCTGCTCGGCGCCGTCCTCGTCGCGCCACCGCACGACGCGGCCGCCCCGGTCCCGGCGACCCCGGCCGTCGACGTCGCCGGCCGACCGTCCACAGCGGACCGCATCGCCGTCCTGGTGCCCGGCGTGGGTACGACCCCGGCGAACCTCGCCGCCACGACCGGTGTGATGGCCCGCACCCTGTACGACTCGGCCGCCCCGCGCACCCGTCCCGGCGGCGTGGCGGTCGTGGCCTGGCTCGGGTACCGGCCACCGGACGGGCTCGGGCTGGAGGCCGCCCGCTCCTCGTCAGCGCGAGCGGGCGCCCCGGCACTGGGCCGCTACGTCGCCGCGCTGGTGGCCGGCCGCCCGGAGGTACGGGTCACGCTGGTCGGCCACAGCTACGGCGCGCTGGTCATCGGGTACGCGGCGCCGACCCTGCCGCCGCAGGTGACCGACATCGTCACGCTCGGCGCCCCGGGCATGGGCGCGGACCGCGTGGCCGACCTGCACACCACCGCCCGCGTCTGGGCCGCCGAGTCACCGCACGACTGGATCCGCTTCGTACCCGGCGTCCGCCTCCTCGACCTGGGCCTGGGCCGGCATCCGGCGGACCCGTCGTTCGGCGCGAACCGGCTGCCGGTGGCCGGTGTGGACGGTCACCCCGACTACCTGACCCGCGGCACAGCCACGCTCACCGCGGTCGCCGGCATCGTGGCGGTGGACTCGTGAACCGCCGGCTCGCTCCCGCCCCGACCGACGCCGGCCGCTTCCCGTCGAGCCAGCCCCGGGACCGGGCGATCGACACGGTCCGCGCCGTCGCGATCGCCGGCGTGGTGCTGGGACACTGGCTCGTCACCGGGCTCGTGCTGGACCCCGGCGGCGGGCTCGACCAGGACAGCCCGCTGCGCGCGCTCCCGTCGTTCGCGCCGGTGACCTGGGTGCTGCAGACGCTGGGGCTGTTCTTCTTCGCCGGCGGGTACGCCGCGGCCCGCTCGCGCCGCCCGCTCCCCCGCCGCCTGCTCCGGCTGGCCGCCCCGGTCGCCGGCTTCGGTGCACTGTGGACAATCGCGCTGCTGGCGGCGGCCGCGGCCGGCGTACCCGGCGTGACGCTCGACACGGTCGGCACGCTGGTCGTCAGTCCACTGTGGTTCCTGCTGCCGTTCGTGGCGCTGCTGGCGCTCACCGGCCCGCTGCGCCGGATCGGGCCGCTGGCCGCCCTGCCGGCGGTGGCGGTGGTCGGGTTGGCGGACGCCGGGTTCGGCACGCTCCCGCTGACCGTGCTGGCCGCGTGGCTGGTCCCGTACACGCTGGGCATGGCGCTGGCGGCCGGGCGGCTGACCGGCCGGCGCACCGGGATCGCGCTCCTGGCCGGCGGCGCGGTGGCGATGGCCGTGCTGATCCGGTGGCTGGACTACCCGATGAGCGCCGTCGGCGTACCCGGGCAGGGGCGCTCCAACCTGTCGCCCCCGTCACTGTTCACGGTCGCGCTCGCCACCGCACAGATCGGCGCCGCGCTGCTGGTCCGCCCGTGGCTCGACCGCCGCCGCACACCGCCCGCCGTGGCCGTGCTCAACCGGGCCGCCATGCCCATCTACCTGTGGCACCAGAGCGCGCTCATCACCGTGGTGGCGGGCATGGCGTGGCTCACGGCCGGCGCTCCCGTACCCGGCCTGCACACCGCCCCGGACGGCCTGGGCTGGGTGGCCGCGCGGGTGCTCTGGTTCCCTGTGTTCGCAACGGTTCTGGCCGCCGCGTGCGCCGCCTTCCCGGCCAGGCGGACACCACGCGCCGACCGATCGGCCAAGTAGGTACGGCGGCGCCCGGGGTGTACGATGACGGACGGTTCTGAGCCCGACGGCCTATGGAGGTGATCGCTGTGCGAGATAGCGATCCCCCTAGTCATAGCCGGGCCACACGTCAGCTGAGCTGACCGGTCTCTCCTCTCCCTTGAGCGCCCCGGGCAACGGCCCTGGGCGCACCGTCGCGCGTACCGCCACCGGAGAACCGCCATGAACCGTTACGCCGCCCCCCTGGGCTTCACCCTCGCCGCCGTCTGGGTCGTCGTCCTCTTCGTCCTCGTCTGATCGCCGCCCGTACCGTCGTACCCCGCCGCGACACCGGTGGGACGTGGCCGCATATCAGCGAATCGACGACATCCACAGGTTTCGCCCCGACGAGGCGGGCGATCTCGAGTTCCTGCTCTTCCACCAGGACGGCGTCGTCAGCCGCCGCCAGGCCTTGCGGTACCTCTGCGAGAAGGCGATCCGGCACCGGCTGGCCAGCGGGCGGTGGTTCCTCGCGCACCGCGCGGTTTACGTCACTCACGCCGGGCCGGTCAGCGAGCACCAGCGGCGGTGGATCGCGGCCCTCGCCGTGGGGCGCGGGCGAGCCGCGCCGCTGGCGGGTCTGTCGGCGCTCGCGGGCCCGCTCGATGATCGACGCGGCCCAGTGGGCGGCCGCACCGACCGGTCCGGCCGCCGCTACCGGGACGTCCACTTCGACCGGTGGGGCGTGCACGTCGAGATCGACGGTGGGCAGCACATGGACGTCAAGGCCTGGTACGCGGACATGCGCCAGCACAACGAGAGCGCGATCGCCGGCGAGCGGCTGTTGCGCTTTCCGGGATGGGCGCTCCGCCAGCGGCCGGACGAGGTGCTCGCCGGCGTACGCGCCGCCCTGAGCGTGGCGGGTTGGAGACCGGACACGAGCGTCCGTGGCGAAAACCGCCCCGATAGGGGCAGCTAATCGCCACGGACGGGCGGGACGCGCCCGCTTCGCGGCGCGGCGCGACGAAGACGCGCTACGGGAGGCGGGAGGTCCAGAGCAGGCTCATGCCGCCCGCGGCGAGGGCGAAGAGCAGCGCGATCCCCGCGTACCACTGGGTGACCTCGCGCGGCTCCACGCGGTGGCCGATCGAGCTGCCCATGTCTTCGTACACCTGCTTGAGCTCGCTCACCGACGCGGCCTCGTAGAAGAAGCCCTGCGTGGTCTCGGCCAGCTCGGCCAGGGCGAGCCGGTCCACCGGTACCGGCTGGAGCTGGCCGCCGATGTCGACCACGCCGGCGTCGGTGCCGAAGGCGATGGTGGAGACCGGCACGTTCGCGGCGGCGGCGGCCGCGGCGGCCTCCTCGACCGAGCGGCCCGACGTGCGGTAGCCGTCGGAGAGCAGCACGATGCGCGCGGGCGGGATGCCCTGCGCGCCGTCGGCGGGCACCGACCGCACCGCCTCCAGGCAGGTGAAGACGGCCTCGCCGGTCGCGGTCGCCTCGGCCAGGGCGAGGCCGTCGATGGCCTGCTGGACGGCGACCCGGTCCTTGGTCGGCGGCACCAGCACGTTGGCCGACTTGGCGAAGGAGACCAGCCCCAGGTTGTACGTCGGGGGAAGCTCGGTCACGAACTGCTTCGCCGCCTCCTGCGCCGCCTCGATCCGGCTCGGCGCCACGTCGTCCGCCTCCATCGACAGCGACACGTCGATCGCCAGCATGATGGTGGCGCGTTCGAGCGGCTCCTCGCGGTCGACCGAGGGGCGGGCCATCGCGGTGGCCAGCGCCAGCAGCGCGAGCAGGAACGTGCCGGCCGCCACGTGCCGCCGCCACCCCAGGCCCTTGGGGGCGAGGGTGCGCAGCAGGTCGAGGTTGGCGAAGCGGACCGCGTACTGCTTGCGGCGGAACTGCCGCCACACGTACACGGCCGCGATCGCGACCACCGGCAGCAGTGCGAGCAGCCACCACGGCTCGAGAAAACGGATCATCGCGTCGTCCCTCGGGTGCGTGCGTGCCGCTGGGCGGCGACGAAGCGGACCATGTCCAGCAGCCAGTCGGAGTCGGTGCGCAGGCGCAGGTGGGCGGCGTTCGCCGCGCGCAGGGCCTGGGCGATGGCCGCGCGCTGCAGGCCGGCCGCCTCGGCGTACCGGCGGCGCAGCTTGGGGTCGGCGGTCTGCACCTCGTGCAGCGCGCCGGTCTCCGGGTCGACGAGCGTGAGCACGCCGACGTCCGGCAGCTCCAGCTCGCGCGGGTCGACCACCTCGATCGCCAGTACGTCGTGGCGCACGCCCAGCTTGCGGACGGGGCGGGCCCACTGCTCGACCGGCGCGAGGAAGTCGGAGATCACCACGGCCACACCCCGGCGGCGCGGTGGGCGGTTGAGCATGTCGATCAGGGCGCCCAGGTCGGAGCGGCCGGGCCTGATCCGGGTACGGGCGACGGCGCGCAGCAGCCCCTGCGCTTCCTTGCGGCCGGGGCGGGCCGGCAGCCGCTGCACCTCGGCCCCGGTGCCGACCACCGCGCCGATCCGGTTGCCGCCCCGGACCGTGAGGTACGACAGCGCGGTGGCCGCCGCGATGACCAGCTCGGACTTGAGGTGGCGGGCGGTGCCGAAGTCGAGGCTGGCCGACAGGTCGACGGCCAGCCAGGTCTCCAGCTCGCGGTCGGCCACGGTCTGCCGCACGTGCGGAAACGTGGTGCGCGCGGTCACCGGCCAGTCCATGCGCCGCACGTCGTCACCGGGGCGGTACTCCCGGGACTCTCCCGCCTCGGTGCCCGGCCCGGGCAGCAGCCCCACGTAGTCGCCCTGCAGCAGCCCGTCGAGCTTGCGGGTGACGAGCAGTTGCAGCCGGGAGAGTACGGCGTCCGCCCGCGCCGTGGCCTGTGGGTCGAGAGGGGCGGTCACGGGACGGGTCACGGAAGGTTGGGCCACGCACCGGCCGGAGCAGGCTGGGGAGGACCGACGGGCGGGCTGGAGGCGGGGGCGGGGGCGGCGCTCTGCCGGGGCGCGACGGTGGGCAGCGGCACGGTGGCCATCACCCGGGCCACGATGTGGTCGGCCGGGATGTCGTCGGCGAGCGCGTCGTAGCTGAGCACCAGGCGGTGGCGCAGGATGTCCGGCGCGACGTCCTGCACGTCCTGGGGGAGCGCGTAGTCGCGGCCGCGCATCAGCGCGAGCGCCCGGGTGGCCCGCACGATGCCGAGCGAGGCGCGCGGGCTGGCGCCGTACTGGATCAGGGGCGCGATGTCTGGGATGCCGTGCTCGGCCGGCGTACGGGTGGCGAGCACCAGCCGCACCGAGTAGTCGACCAGCGCGTTGTGCACGAACACCTGGTCGGCCTTGCGCTGGAGCCCGATCAGGTCGGCCGGGGTGAAGATCGCGGAGGGCTCCGGCGCGCTCACGCCCATCCGGTACACGATCTCGCGCTCCTCGGCGTCCGTCGGGTAACCGACGATGATCTTCATGAGGAAGCGGTCGCGCTGGGCCTCGGGCAGCGGGTAGACGCCCTCCTGCTCGATCGGGTTCTGAGTGGCCATGACCAGAAACGGGTGCGGCACCTCGTGGGTCTCGCCGCCGATCGAGACCTGCTGCTCGGACATGACCTCCAGCAGCGCGGACTGCACCTTGGCCGGCGCCCGGTTGATCTCGTCCGCGAGCAGGAAGTTGACGAACACCGGGCCGAGCTCGACGTCGAACTTCTCGCTCGACTGGCGGTAGATCCGGGTGCCGATGATGTCGGCCGGCACCAGGTCGGGCGTGAACTGCACGCGGGCGAACGTGCCGCCGGTGACCTTGGCCAGCGTCTCGACGGCGAGCGTCTTCGCCACGCCGGGCACGCCCTCCAGCAGGCAGTGGCCGCGCGCCAGCAGCGCCACGAACATCCGCTCGACCATCCGGTCCTGCCCCACGATCACGCGCTTGACCTCGAACAGCGCGCGTTCGAGCAGCGTGGCGTCCTGGGCCGGGGTGCTCCCGTCCACCGGCGAGGTGGACGAAGGGGGCGCGTCGGGGCGCTCGGGCGTGGTCGCGTTGGCCACCGGTCCTCCACTGCGGTGCGGCGTCATCGGTATTGCGGCGAGGTGCTGCCGCACCAAGCCTTACACGCCCAGCTAACCAGCCGGGGTCGCAGCGCCGGAAATCCGGTCTCGCCCGCGCGTCGTGGCTGGTCCCGACCGCCGAACGTCCGGCCGACGCTACCGCTTACGGACAGAGGCCAAACAGGCACGACCGATGGGTAGACATGAGGGGGTTTCCGGTGTGTACGATTCAGCCGTCGCCGGGCGGCTTCCCCCGTGGCCGCCCGGCGCTCATAGACTCGGCGCTCATGAAGTGCTCTGCCCGGGGCTGCAAAGAGCCGGCCGTCTGGGCCCTCCGGTGGAATAATCCGAAGATCCACGAGCCCGAGCGGCGCAAGGTGTGGCTCGCCTGTGAGGCCCACCGCGAGCACCTGAGCGACTTCCTCTCCGCGCGTGGGTTTCTGCGCGAGATTGACCGTAGCCTGGAAGCGTGAGCTCCCCCACCAGCGCCCTCGAGCCGTGGCCGGAGACGGTCGACTGGCGCCCGGTCTCGCGCGACCTGATCTGGGTCGAGACGATCAGCTTCGGATCGTTCATGATCTTCGTTTTCGCTGGCCTCGGCATCGCCTGGGCCCTCAGCGGCCACTGGCTTCTCGGCCTGGCCCTGGCGCTGGTGGCGGCCCTGGCCGGCTGGCGGGTCATCGTGATCTTCCGGGCGGTCCGCGCCTGGGGGTACGCGGAGCGCGACAACGACCTGCTCGTGCGGCACGGGCTGCTGGTGCGCCGGCTGTCGATCGTCCCGTACGCACGGATGCAGTTCGTCGACGTCACGGCCGGGCCGCTGGAGCGGGCGTTCGGGCTGGCCACGGTCCAGCTGCACACCGCCGCGGCGGCCTCCGACGCGAAGATCCCCGGACTGCCGCCGGACGAGGCCTCGCGCCTGCGTGACCGCCTGACCGCGCTCGGCGAGGACCGCGCGGAGGGGCTGTGACCACCTCCCTCGCCACCGGGCCGAGACGGCGGCTGCACCCCCTCACACCGCTGCTCAAGGGCGCCCGCGCGCTCGTGGTGATCATCGCGGCGCTCTCCTGGCAGACGCTCGGGCGGGTCGGGCTGGGCTGGTTCGCCGCCATGGTGGTCGCCGCGCTGATCGGCCAGGTGATCCTCTCGGTGATCAGCTGGTACGTCACCGGCTACCAGGTGGTCGGGCGTGAGCTGCGGATACACGAGGGGCTGGTGTTTCGCCGCACGCGCGCGATCCCGCTGGAGCGGCTGCAGTCCGTCGAGGTCGTACGCCCCCTGCTGGCCCAGCTCACCGGCCTGGCCGAGCTGCGGCTGGAGGTGGTCGGCGGGGGCAAGACGGAGGCGCCGCTCGCGTTCCTGACCGTCGACGAGGCCCGTGCGCTGCGCGAGCGGCTGCTGGTGCTGGCCGGCAAGGCGGGCGCGGCCGTACCGGCCCAGGCGGCGGCCGAGGGCGAGGCGGTCGCACCGGTCGCGCACCCGGAGCGGCCGATCCACGCGGTCGCCAACCGTGACCTGCTGATCAGCCAGCTGCTCACCCCGCAGACGCTGTTCCTGCCGTTCGGCGTGGCGTTCGTGGCGGTGCAGTTCGCGGCCGAGGCGACCTGGTCGTTCATCGGCATCGCGAGCACGCTGACCGCGATGGCCGGCGTGCTGCTCCAGCCGGTCCGCCGGATCCTCGCCGACTGGAACTTCCGGCTGGCCAGCCAGGAGGGCTCGCTGCGGCTGCGCGGCGGCCTGCTGGAGACGCGGAGCCAGACCGTGCCGCTCGACCGGTTGCAGGCGGTCGGCGCGACCTGGCCGCTGCTGTGGCGGCGCCGGCGGTGGCTGCGGCTGCGCCCGCACGTGGCCGGTATCGCCGCGCCGAGCTCGGGCGACGACTCCGGCGGCGGGCGCCTGCTGCCGGTCGGCGACCCGGAGACCGCGCGGCTCGTGCTCGCCGAGGCGCTGCCGGGCGTGGCGCTGGACACGATCCCGTTCACCCCGCCGTCGCGGCGCGCCCGCTGGCTGCACCCGCTCTCCTGGCGGATACTCGGCGCCGCCCTGACCGACCAGGTGGTCGCGCACCGGGAGGGGCTGCTGACCCGGCAGGTGCTGGTCGTGCCGTATGCGCGGATCCAGAGCGTGCGGGTGGTCCGCGGGCCGCTGCAGCGCCGCCTGGGCCTGGCCACCGTGTACGCGGACACGGCCGGCGGGCCGAGCGCCGCGGCCCGCGACCGCGACGTCAGTGAGGCCTGGGAGCTTGCCGCGACGCTGGCGGAGCGTTCCCGGGCGGCTCGCTCGGTGCCGGCGCCGCACTGACCGCGAGCTGGGCGACGACCGCCGGCGCCGCGCTGGCCGCGCGCCGCCGCGCCCACCACCTCTCCCCCAGGCCGACGGCCAGGAACGTCAGCCCCACGTACGCCCAGCCGACCAGGACGTCGATCACGTAGTGCTCACCGGAGTACACGAGGGTGAAGGTCATCGCGAGCGGGTAGGCGAGCAGGAGCGGCCACCAGCGCCGGCGTACCGAGCTGAGGAAGAAGGCCACCACGAAGAGCGCGAACGCGGTGTGCAGCGACGGCATCGCGGCCACCGGGTTGGCGGCGACCTGGCCGACGTTGAGCATGTTGCCGGCACCGTGCATGCCGATCGCCTTCCACCCCCGGGTGGAGATGCGGGCGACCTCCTCGATCAGCCCGTAGCGGGCGGCCCACCACGGCGGCGCGGCCGGGTAGAGGAAGTACGTGACGAGCCCGGCCAGGGACAGGAACACCCAGCGCCGCATGAACGCCGCCCAGCGCGGCCGGGAGATCAGCCACAGCACCACGGCCACGGTGAGCGCGACGACGAAGTGGGAGAAGTACACCCAGCTGACCAGCACGTCGTACCAGTGCACCCGGTCCGGGTCGTACAGGTGCTGCTGGAGCCACACCGTGGGCACCTCGCCGCCGGTCGCCCACCCGAACATCCAGCGGTCGGCCGCGACCAGCTCCAGCACGTGCGGGGTGGCGTCGTTGTCGGCGAAGCCGCGGGACAGGTTGTATCCGACGAGCAGCAGCACGACCGGCAGCCAGTCGCGGGCGAAGCCCAGGTGGGAGCGCCACGGCCGCTCGATGCGCCAGGCGATGGTGGCGGTCCAGAGCCAGCCGAACGCATACAGCGGGTCGGTGGGCAGGCCGATGAGGAACCAGCCGGCCACGAAGAGCAGGGCCCACACGCCCATCGCGATCATCTGGCGCCGCCGGTCGCGCACGGGAGGCGGGGAGTCGGCGGGCGCGGGAGAGATCGTCACGGCCATCGGGTCCAGGTTAACCATGGGGGTACGCCGGATGGCCGCTGGGCGCGTCCGGTACGCCGATCCGTGGCCCGCACAGATACATGACGCTCACAGATACGTGGTCTGTCCGGTTCGGGAGCGCCTACGCTATGCGGCATGGAGCAGCAGCAGCCGGACCCCGCGGCTGGCGACCGCCGCCCCGAGGAGCGAAGCGACGAGGAAGGCACGAGCCGGCACCGGGGTCCCAGCGGGAGCGAAGCGAGCGCAGACCAGCTCAGCCCCGCGTTCGCGCCGGGGTTGACCGCCCGGGTGGAGCTGACCGTCACGGACTCCGACACCGCGCAGGCGCTGGGCTCGGGTGACGTGCCCGTGCTCGGCACGCCGCGGGTCCTCGCGCTCGCCGAGGCGGCCACCGTGGTGGCGACGGCGCAGCGGATGCCGGCCGGCATGACCACGGTCGGCACCCGGGTCGAGCTGGACCACAAGGCTCCCACCCCGGTCGGCCGCACCGTCGTGGCGCAGGCCCAGCTGGCCAAGGTCGACGGCCGCCGCCTGCTCTTCGAGGTGGCGGTGACCGACGGCGAGGCGACCGTCGCCGAGGGGCGGATCGAGCGGGTGCTGGTCGACCGCCACAAGTTCGTCGGGCGCGCCTTCGGCGAGGCCGAGAGTGCCGGCTGAGTTCGCCGAGGTCGGCGACGACGTCTTCGTGCTCCGCTACCCGGTGCTCGACGTCAACGCCACCCTCGTGCTGGGCGACGGCGTGGCGCTGCTGGTCGACACGCTCGCCACGCCGGCGCAGGCCGCCGAGCTGGCCGCCGCCGCCCGCCGGGTGACCCGCGCGCCGTGGGTACTGGTCAACACCCACCACCACTTCGACCACAGCTTCGGCAACGCCGCGCTGGCCGGCGACCCGCCGTGCGACATCTGGGCGCACGAGGAGACGGTGTCGCTGCTGCGCGCCCGGCCCGAGGCGGTGCGGCGCGAGGCGTACGAGGAGGCGCTGCGGCTCGCCCCCGACCTGGCCGGCGAGCTGGCCGAGGCGCCCATCCTCGCGCCCAACCGGGCGGTGCACCAGGAGTCCACCGTGGACCTCGGCGGCCGCCCGGTCGTGCTCCGCTACCTGGGGCGCGGCCACACCGCCGGCGACCTGGTGGTGCACGTGCCCGACGCCGACGTGGTCGTGGCCGGCGACCTGGTCGAGGAGGGCGCGCCACCCTCGTTCGGCGACGCGTACCCCCTGGAGTGGCCGGAGGCGGTGGCCGAGCTGCTGCGGCTCACGACGCCGACGACGGTGGTCGTGCCCGGGCACGGCGCCCCGGTCGGCCCCAACTTCGTGAAGGGCCAGCACGAGGAGCTGGCGGCGCTCGACTGGCTGATCCGCGACGGCCACCTCGACGGCGCCTCGGTGGCCACGGTCGCCGCCAAGGCCCCCTTTGGCCTGGACGCCGCCCGGGTGGCGGTCCGCCGCGGCTACGCCGAGCTGTCCGGCCGCACCCAGTAACGCCGCTCGCTCAGTAGCGCTCGACCAGGTGCTCGCGGCCGGCCGGCGGGTCGTAGGGCTCGGGCCAGAAGTCGGTGACCTTGGCGATCAGGCCGGCGTCGTCGAACTCGAAGAACGTGAGCGCCTGCTCCTCCACCCCGTCGGTGACGAAGTGCGCCCAGGTCGCCGCGTGCCGCTCCTCGCCGACCGCCATCCGCACGGTGAGGTGCCAATCCCCCGGGTACTCCACATTGAACCGCAGGTAGCGCACCTTGCCACGGATCCGCTCGCGCGACTGCGGCAGCTCGTAGACCACGTCGTCGGCGAGCAGCGCGGCGAAGCCCGGCCAGTCGCGTGCCTCGGCGGCCGCCCAGTATGCCAGCACCGCGTCGCGTGACCTCGTCATGGCACCCCCTCCTGGTTGGCTCCGGGCGGTCGCGTGGCGCGCCGTCCCGAAAGCTGGAACACAGACTGGCATCCCGGTCTGACAGAATGGGCGCGAGTGCCATGGACGCCGAGGTCAAGACACCCGAGGAGTACATCGCCGCGCTGCCGGAGCCGCGCCGGGGCGAGGTGCGGGTGCTGCACGACCTGATCCGCCGCGAGGCGCCCCAGCTCGAGCCGCACATGGAGTCGTCCGGCCTGGTCGGCTACGGCACCTACCACTACCGGTACGACAGCGGCCGCGAGGGCGACTGGTTCGTGGTCGGGCTGGCCGGCCGGCGGGCACACATCTCGCTCTACGTCAGCGCCTCCGACGGCGACCGGTACCTGGCCGAGACCTACCGTGACCGCCTGCCGAAGGCGGACATCGGGCGCAGTTGCGTGCGCATCAAGCGGCTGGCCGACGTCGACCTGGCGACGGTGGCCGAGCTGGTCCGCGCCGCCGCGGCGGCCCATCCAGGCTGAGCGCGCGGGGTCGTGAAACCGCGGAGGGTGAGGCCGCGGGAATGCACCCCAAGAAAACGCTCCGCTGCGCTCCACGTTTCCCCGGGGGCCCCGCGCGACGGTCCGGACCACGGCGGACGTCGCGGTAGCTCAAGATTTCGGGCTTGTGCGACCGAGCTCTCCGCCGCCGCGGGCGCCGGCCCGCCCAGTGAGCGACATAGACGAGCTGCTATTGCCCTGGATATCGATTCATGGTGCAATGTCGATTGCCGGACGGCGCAGGGCTGACACGCGCCGAGCCGGCTGCCGGGCTATGGGCCATGTGAGAGGCGCGCGTGCGTCCGAGATCGGACGGGTGCGTCGAGCCGACCTTTGCCGCGCCATCCTGTCCGCATCTCCCCCGATTCCGGTGCGCGCCACCACGCGTCACCGGGGCCTCGTACTGAAAGGGAGACCAAAGGTGAAACTTCTACGCAGGGCAGCGGCTGCCGCCGCCGTCGCTGTGGTGGCCGCCGGCATCATCACGGTGATCACGCCCGGCGCGGCCCAGGCGCACGGCGCCGCGATGGTGCCCGGCAGCCGCACCTTCCTGTGCTGGAAAGACGGCCTCTCGTCCACCGGCCAGATCATCCCCAACAACCCGGCCTGCCAGGCCGCGGTCGCCCAGGGTGGCGCCAACCCGCTGTACAACTGGTTCAGCGTGCTGCGCTCCGACGCGGCCGGCCGCACGACCGGCTTCGTGCCGGACGGGCAGCTCTGCAGCGGCGGCAACTCCACCTTCTCGGCGTACAACCTGGCCCGCAACGACTGGCCGCTCACCCACCTGACGGCGGGCGCCAACATCGAGTTCCGGTACAGCAACTGGGCACACCACCCGGGCACGTTCTACTTCTACGTGACCAACAACAGCTGGAGCCCGACCCGGCCGCTGGCCTGGAGCGATCTGGAATCCACCCCGTTCCTGACGGTCACCAACCCGCCCCAGCGCGGCGCGGTGGGCACGAACGACGGCCACTACTACTTCTCCGGCAACCTGCCGTCGGGTAAGAGCGGCCGCCACATCATCTACTCGCGTTGGGTCCGCTCGGACAGCGCCGAGAACTTCTTCGGCTGCTCCGACGTCACCTTCGACGGCGGCAACGGCCAGGTCACCGGCATCGGCCCCGGCCAGGGCACCCAGTCGCCCAACCCGAACCCGACCACCAGCAACCCGGGCCCCGGCCCGACCACGTCGAACCCCGGCCCCGGCCCGGGCACCGGCGCCTGCACGGCGACCTACAGCTCGGTCGGCTCGTGGAACGGCGGCTTCCAGGGTGAGGTCACCGTCCGCAACAGCGGCACGGCCAACATCGCCGGCTGGTCCGTCGGCCTGACACTCGCGTCCGGCCAGACCGTCAACAGCCTCTGGAACGGTACGCAGTCGGGTACCGCACCCAACCTGACGGTACGGAACGCCGGTCACAACGGCGCGCTGAACGCGGGCACGTCGACGACGTTCGGCTACGTCGGCAGCGGCCCCTCCACAGCACCGACACTCAGCTGCTCGGTCGCATAGCAGTCGCACCACCCTCCGGGCCCGGCGCCATCTTCAGCGCCGGGCCCGCCTTCTCGTGACCACTACGGTTCGCCACCATCCCCGATACGGACGGTTGCCACCCTCTCGTCCATGCTGTGCAATCGATGAGCATGAGCCAAGTGCAGGACAAGAGCGACTGGCGCGTGACCCGCAAGATCCTCATCACGACGACTACCGGCGCGGTCGCCTACCTGCTGACGAACCTCACCACGCAACCGAGGATCTGGGGCATCACCATGTCGGTCTTCGTCGCCGGCGCGATCCTGGTCGTCCAGTTCCTGATCGACTTCGCCCGATGGAACATCGCGCAGACCGCCGACCTGATCCGGGACCTCAACGACGGCTTGGCCACCTATGCCGGTGAGGACTGGACCTGGCTCTTCGGCCTGACCGAGACCGCGCAGCGAACGATCGACGCCACCAGCCTGGTCTCCCGCATCGGCACCGGCCGCGGCGTCGACGAAGGCGTCTGGACATCCGACCAGGGCCGGCGCTACCTGCAGATGCAACGCAGGGCGATCGATCGTGGCGTACGTATCCGCCGGATCTTCATCCTCGATCCACCCGCCGACGTCACGGACGAGGTGGTCGCGTCGTGCGAGCAGCATCGGCAGAGCGGGGTCGACGTGCGACTCCTCGATCCTTCGAACCTCGACTGGCCGGACCGCAGCGCCCACTCGGACTTCGTCCTCTTCGACGGCGTAATGAGCTATGAGATCTTCTCGTCGGTCAGCTTCGAGGAAATGACCAAGCCACTGATCTTCGCGACCCACCTCGAACGCCGCCCCAACCGCGTCGACGGTCGCAAGCAATGGTTCGAAGCACTCTGGTCCCGTGCAGTCGAATTCGAACAGCATGAGTCCGGGCCCCGGGTCCTGGAGGCGGTCGCGGATCCGTCACCTACCGACGCCGAGGGAGCCGCGTGACGGCGCCGCGGGCTGTCCACTGTCGACATCCTGGACGAGTCGCAGCACCTCTGCCGCGCATCCCCAGGACAGCGTCACTCCTGAGCCGCCGTGCCCGTAGTTGTGGATCACGTGTCCGCCGTTGAGCTCCACGCGCTCCACCCGTACGCTCCGGCGACTCGGGCGGACGCCGACCCGGTGCTCCCGCACGGTCGCCTTCGCGAGAAGCGGATTGACCGCGACGCACCGCTCCAGGATGCGCCGCGCCTCGCTCCGGTCGAGTCGCAGGCTGCGCCGCCCGGGCTGCGCGGTGCCGCCGAGGACGACGCGGTCTCCTTGCGGGAGTATGTAGGTCAGCTCGCTCGGGTCTTCACCGTCGACCTCCGCGTCGGCGAAGAACTCGTCGATGCCGGGATTGTCGACCACGAGAAGCTGTCCCCGGATCGGCCGGAGCATCGGGTCTGGCACGAGCCGGCGCGCGCCGTAGCCGGTGCAGTTGACCACGATGGGCGCCTCGGCGACGGCGTCGGCGAGGGAGGCGACCGTGCCGGCCTCGATCTGTCCACGCTGGACGAAGCGCTCGCACAGATACGCCAGGTACACCGGCATGTCCACGACCGGCGCCGTGTAGGCCCATCCGGTCACGAAACCTGCCGGCAGGTCGTCCGGGCCGCGCAGCGTGTAGCCTTCGATCTCCGTCGCCCATCGCGGTGGCGGCACTCTTCGTGTGGCCGCTTCCACTCCCGCGACGATGCGGATGCCGGCCCGCTCCCCGGCGAGCGACCGCAGCACCCGCCTCGTCTCGTGGCACCAGTCGATCAGGCGGGGATCCTCCAGCAGGAACGGTCCCCACAGCGCACCCGCTGAGCACGACGTCGTCTGAAGCGGTGGTCGCGCGGTGCGGATCCGCACCGGGTAGCCTGCCTCGGCGAGACAGACCGCAGTCGTCAGGCCGGACACGCCGGCGCCGATGACAAGGATGGGCGGCGGCAGTTTGGGGGGCACCATTTGACATTAGCTGCGATCGTTCCATCGAGGAATATGAAGACTCTGACACATGGTTGCGAAACCAGCGAACCGTGCTGTCCAATCGATGACATCGACCTTGCCGCCGGAGGTGCGATGCTGACCTTGGGAGAGGTTCACACCGGATTCCTGCGAAACTCCACCTCAGTGTCCGGGGATCGCATGTCCCGGGTCCTGGCCCTCGCACAAGGCGAACGTGTTCGCCGCTCGGAAAGACCCATGCCCTATGCGATCTCGCCGGAGAGGTTAAGGGGCATAGACTGCGTGCTCGTCGCCGCCTCAGGCGCTCGGCACCGGACGATCGGCACAGTGGCGACCCACGCCGCGATCACCGGTGGACATGTGCTCCAGGGCTCCGCCTTCACGCGGATTGTCGGCAGCGAAAGCAAACGCCGCCTTCCCTGGCCCCACTATTTGAGCCGTCCGGGAGTCGTCGAGATCGTCGGTAAGATCGATTGGGCCGATCTTGTCGCCGGTTTCCTCTCCGAGTCCCACTCGCGGGACGCAATGGACTTGGGCGCGATCTGCGCGGAGGTCATGCATCTCGTGCAGACTTCGTCCGATCTGGACCAGATCACGCCAATGCGCACGGCACGGGCCCGCCTTCGTTGGGCCGCGCTCGACCAGGACGGAGATCGTCGCGTCCATTTCGCGATCGAGCAGGGTGGCCTGCGCACCCTCCGCATCCCCGGGGACCACGGCGATCCCGGCGCCCTCGCCGAGATCTGCGCGGATCTGGCTATGCACGACTGGTTGCTGACCTCGCTCGAATCGTTGATCGAGCGCAGCGACATCGGTGCGGTCAGCAGGACACAGATCGTTCGGCGGTTCAGGCCGGCCATCGACTACCTACTCCACCTATGGATGCCAGCCGCCCGGGTCGACCAATCGGTATGGGACGCGCTGGAGAGAAACCCCGGATTCACCCGGCATTGGGAGGCGTTGGTCAACCGCATCCGCGATCAATTGGCGGCGGCCACGGTGGCGCTACTGGGCGAGTCGTTGACCGAAATGAGCGACAGATGACGACCATGGATGTCCGCGGGCGGATCGTCCGCAAGGTAGTACTGACGCTCTTCACGAGCTTGATCGCGTACTCCGTCACCAACCTCACCGCGCAGCCGGACATCTACGCGGTGATGCTCGGCGCCTTCGTCGGCGGGGTAACGCTCGTTGTCGACTTTCTCGTCGAGTTCGACAACCGGCTCAAGGCCGTCGAAAAGGGTCAGATGGAGGTCGAGGACGGGCTGACCCATCACGGCGACAGCACCAACGCGCTCGTACGCGATCGCTTCAACGCGGTCGAGCGGATGGTCGAGGAGAAGTTCTCGAAGATCAACGAGGCGACCGCGCTCTTCGGGCTCGTCGAGGCCTCCGCCGTCCGCACCGATCTCGTCACGCAACTCGTGCGGCACTCCACTCAAATCGACTCGTCCTTTCCGCCGATCGTCTACGAATTCGCCCAATCCGAGATCGAGCGGATGACCGCGTTTCTCAAGGAACTTGGCGCCGGCGCCGATGTGACGTACGACGGCGAGGACCGGGACTGGCTACTGGGACTGGCCCGCACGGCGCGGATCTCCATCGACGCCACGAGCTTGACCACAGTGGACGCCGGCGGTGCCCGGTACACGGACGGCGGACTCTGGTGGAGTGACCTCGGCCAGCGTTACCTGGAGGCGCAGCGGGACGCGATCCGGCGCAACGTCGCGGTCCGGCGGGTGTTCATCGTCGACCAGCCGCACCTGGCCTCCGACTCCAGCCTGCGGCAGGTCTGCGCGCGGCAGGAGGAGATCGGCATACAGGTACGCATCCTCGATCCCTCCACCAACCCCCGGCTCCGCAAGAGCTCCCTATTCGACTTCGTCCTGTTCGACAAGGAGATCAGCTACGAGACGACGCCCGCGTCGCGCATCGAGGGCGACTCGCGGCCGACGATCGTCAACACCCGGCTCGTCCGCCGGCCGGGCCGGGTGAGCGACCTGATCAGGCAGTTCGAGGAGTTGTGGGCGGCCGCCGACGAGGTCATATGAGGGCGTAGCGGAGGCGGTCCACCAACTGCCTCGGCAGATCCACGCTCTCCTGCTCGGCGGCGCTGGCGAGCTGGTTCATCGCGTCCGAGTCCGGCCAGAACTGGCTGATGATCGTCCGTACCGCACCCTCGACGGGCAGGAACGAGACGGGCAGGACGGAATACGTGCGGTACGCACTGAACGGGGCGGCCGACGGGTTGAGCCGGACGATCGCCGGCAGCTGGTCCCAATCCTCCGGCCATTCGCCGTCCCAGGTCCGCGGCACCATCACCGGCTCACCTTCGTTGCGCAGGAGCCCGAGTCGCACCAGCTGCCAGACGGCGGCGAGAAAGGCGCACGACCAGACGCGCCCCTGCCGCGACTCGTCCCAGATCTCCACGTCCATGAAGATCGAGTGGCGGTTGGCCGCGTTCTGCACGGGCGGACGCCACTTCTTGATCCCCGCCATCGCCTCGCTCGAGCCCCCGACCGGCGAGCGCAAACCGTTGGAAAGCCAGCCGGTCTCCGTCACCGGTGGCCGCGACCCGTTCGTGCCTGGCGGCGGGTCCGGGACCAGCCGACCCTCCACCAGGCGGGCGAGCGGGATGCCGTCCGCCACCGCACAACCCGACTCGCGAGCCACGTAGTCGATCTCCAGATCGGACTCCCGCGCCGCGTCGAGCACGGTCGGGATCACCTCAGCCGGCGATTTGAACCGCGTGAAGTAGTCGTCGACCAGGAAGCATGTGCTGATCCGGGGCTTCTTGCCGGCTGCCTCCACCTTGGCCTGGCGGCGGGCGGCCTCAGCCCAGGGCGCCACCCGTTCGAAAAGCGCACGCAGCCGCGCCGGCCCCTCGACGAAGTCCTCCATGTACAGGTGACCCAGCTCGATCGAGAGGTGCGACAGCGGCAGCCGCTTGGTCCGCCGCTCCGCCCCCGCCTCCCGGAAGGTCGCGTCCGCGGCCATCAGAGGCTCACCCAGACCGCGTCCTCCGTCAAACGCTTGGCCAGCAGCTCGAACGCGTCGACGGTCTCGCGGTTGGCGATCTGGCGCGCGTACACGTCGTTGTCGGAGATGAGCTGCTCCCGCCACTGGAGCACCGGGTCCAGCGGGATCGCCCCGAGCATCGTCGTCCGGCCGACCTTGCGCGCGCTGGCCAGCTCCTGAAGGTCGCGGTTGCAGTCGCGCAGCCAAGCGATCTGGGACGAGCGCAGGCCCGCGAGCTCGTCGGAGTTGGGGTCGACCACGGCCGTGCGGACGAAGCGGATCGAGTCGGCAAGCTCCCGTGGATCGTGCCCGCGGTCCTGGCCCACCTCGATGATCCCGCGGCGGCCGTGGACGAGCCCGTTCGCCGCGATGATGTGCTGGCGGGTCCAGCGGTGGAAGACCAGCCAGCGAGCGGTCACCGAACGCATCTCGGGCGCGGCCGTGGCCGCCAGCACCATATCGGTCGCGTACGAGCGGCCGGCGCTCAGGTCGAGCAGGCAGAGCTCGAACTCCTCGTCAACGCGGCGCAACAGCCTGACACACCGCTGTACGGCTTCGTCGTCGATGGAGAACTCACTCCCGCCGGCGTCGCCTGGAAAGAGCACGAGCCGCCCCGCGCCGGGCGGCCGATGGCGCAAGCTCGGCCGGTCGGACTCGGTCCAGATGTCGATGGCCACGGGCTCGGAGACGCGCCCCTGCATGTACGAGTGGAGCCCGAGACCCGACGTCACGCCGCGGGCGGCATTGTCCACATTGAAGATCGTGCCAGCCGTGGGCGAGCCGAAGTCGAAGTCGAGGTAGCACACGTCGCTGCCCTGCAGTGCGCGCCGGTAGGCCACGTTGCTGCTGGTGACCGACCGCCCGGTGCCACCCTTGTCGGAGGTCGCGAAAACAAGCACTCAATCCGCCTCGAAGACACTTTGCCGCGCCGCGGCCAGACGATCGAGCTCCCGCAACACGTCACTGGCGAGCACGTACGCCGTCCCGGGGCGTTCGTCCAGGAGCTGGCGCGCCCGGCGCAGGGCGGCTCGGGCGTTCTGCAGCGCGTGGCGGAGCGCGGGTCCGCTCTCCCCGCCGCCGCTGAGCAGCTCGCGGTCGAAGAGGTGGTCGGCCTCGTTGAGCAGCTCGCTGGCCAGCCCGGCGAGCGAGCCACTGCGCAGCGGGGAGGTGTCGAGCAGATTGGCGGCCGCGACCAGGCACTCCACGACGCGTTCGGTGTAGTACCAGGACGGGCTGTCGTCGGATGGATCGATCTCGCTGAACGCACCCGAGGGCTGGTCCCACAGGTCGCGGCCCGCGCCCTCGACGAGACGCCGCTTGACCAGGTGATCCCAGACCAGGTCGGCCTGGGCCAGCAGCCGGCCCCGCAGATCGGTGTCGCGGACCAGCCGGGCGACCTGGAGCATGCGCTTCAACAGCAGGGGTGAGAAGTCCGAAGCGACCCAGGTCAGCCGTGGCCCACCCAGGCCGCCGCTCCCCACCAGCTCGAACGAGACACCGGGGGAATGGAGCGTCACGGCCGGGTCCCGGGCCACC
Organism: Phytohabitans maris; assembly: GCF_031085175.1. Classification (GTDB taxonomy): domain Bacteria; phylum Actinomycetota; class Actinomycetes; order Mycobacteriales; family Micromonosporaceae; genus Phytohabitans; species Phytohabitans maris. Next base: position 163,393 of record NZ_JAVHUY010000005.1, on the reverse strand, counting down.
GGGCGCCGGGTCACCCGTCCCCGCGCGGCCAGCTCTTCCAGCACCTGGCCCACCCGGTCGAGGGCGGCGTCCGACCCGCGCCGGCTCTCCAGATCCTGCACGGTTACGGCGCTGACCAGCAGGCTGAGGTGGTCGTTTTCGACCTCGTCGGTGGTGCGCCAGGGAAGGTCCTCCAGCGGCCACCTCCCCGGACCGAACGACGCGATCGTCGCCCAGTACTGCTGGGTGAGGTCCCAGCGGAGCTGCAGCGCGCGGGCGAGGCGCTGCTGCTCCTCGGTGAGCAGCCCGAGGATGCGGGTGCGCTCTGAGAACAGCGCCGCGATGCCGTCCAACGCCACCATGGTGAAGTACAGGTATGGCGCGGCTTCGGCCACGCCGTCCGGCTGCGGCCGAGCATCCTCGGCGGGATCGTCCAGGTCGATCCGCGGGGCGTCCTTGACGATCCCCCAGGACCAGCCGCACTCGAAGAGGCGATGGGGATTTTCCAGATCGAGCACCTGCGCGGCACCGGATCCGATGGTGACCTCCCGCAGCGCGGCGGCAACCTGGCGTAGCGCGCGGCGCAAGTCGTCGATCACGTGCCGCGCCGGCAGGCCGCTCTGGTTGGTGGTGCGCACCAGCGCCCGGCCCAAGGGCGAGTCCGCGTCGAACACGCTGACCGTGAAGCTGCGCAGCAGGCCCACCATCGCGGCGGTGAGCCGCGTGCTCGCCAGCTTTTCGAGCGTGTCGACCTCGACCCGGATGTCTTCCCGGCGCAGCTGCGCCCGGAACACCCGCACGAAACCGATCGTGGCCAAGGCGAGCGTCACCGAGACGGCGAAGGAGTCGACGACATCGAGCTTCGTCTGCGCGTGCGTCGGCTCCCTGTCCCGCTCGGAACTGCGGAAGTAGCTGTCGCCGGAGAAGACGGGTGTGCCGTTGTCGTCCGTGTATCGCCGCATGTACTCCGTCAGGACCCGAACCAGGCGCTGCGGGATCTCCACCGGATCGCCCAAGCCGCGCAGCGCCCGAGCAACCTCGTCGTCCGTGGCATCCGGCTCATCGAGACCGAACGACTCGACCGTGGTGGCCGGCAACATCAGGCAGAGCAGTTGCTCGGCATCGCTGATCGAATTGGCCCGTCCCCGCCCTCCCCACGACCATTTCCCGTCCTGGACCGATGAACGAACCGTCGCACGCCACACCTCGAGAAGCTGCTGTCGCGGCTGCAGCCTCATCTCACGTGTCCATCTGCGGAGGCGTCACCTCTATTTGCCCGCCCTCCCAAGGGCCAGAATCATCCCACCGCTGTAGCCCTCGCGCAGGGGCTTCTGGCTGGCTACCGGCTGAACCTGTGGCTTGTCGACAATGTCTTGCAGGCATTTCTCGACGTCTTCGATGGTAATGGGAACGGCGGGAAAGCGATAGCCACCAACATCGTACCCACCGGACTGCTCCATGAAGGCCGCGGCGAACGGAGCACCCGGCTTCAAGGAGGCCACAAACCGCTTGGTGGCCAGTTCGAACTCCTTGGGATCCTCGGTCAGCGACTCGGCCACGAAGAACATCGTGCCCACGTCGAACGCGGCCTCCGGAAGATCGAACACGCTTCCCTGCCGCACCTCCGCGACGCGGGCAAGCATGCTGCGCGGATCGATGGCACCCTCCGGCACCTCCTCGCCGAACCAACTCCGGCGAGCCCGGGTAACGAGCCGCCAGAACGGATCCCAGGTGGACCGGAACGACCTCAGCTCGCCGCGGAGCCACCGCACGTTCGCCGCGGAGTGCTCCCAGAGAACGATCTCTTCACAGAACGGCAGCATGGCCAACGCGGGGTAGAGGTTGGCACCCGGGCCGACGTCGACGCCCTTTGCCCGGGACTCCGGCGGAAGCTGCGTGAAGAAGTCCTCCATGATGCTGAGAATCTGCTGGTCATCATCCCGAAGGGACTTGTAGTTGGCCTCCCAGTAGGCCGAGGAGTCGAAGAGATCCCAATTGACGTCCTGGTTTCGGACCGCTTCAGAGATCTTGGGCGCCGCGCGGCGCTGGGTGAACTGCGGCGCCTCTGTGGCCATGAGCCGACTCCTCGTCTTGTTCAAACTTCGACCGTACAACGGATGTAAAACCTACCGCTAAACGAACCAGCGGGATATCCGGAAACTCTCCGAGTCGCCGCGTGATTGTCGGCGTTCGGACTCAGGCCACGGGAGAGCTGAGGGGTGGCTTGGTGAGCAGGGCGGACTGGTTGCGTTCGATGCCCGGGTCGATCGTGCCGTCCACGAAGACGCCGTACCAGACACAGAAAACCAGCACCGTCCAGACCTTGCGGGAGTGGTCGGCCTCGCCGCGGCGGTGGTCCTCCAACAGGTCCTCGGCGTACCCGAGGTCCAGCAGCTCGCCCGCCCCGGAGGTGGCCAGGATGTGCCGGGCCCACTCGTACATCTCGCCGCGCAGCCACACCCGCGTCGGTGTGGGGAAGCCGAGCTTGCGCCGGTTGACGATGGGCGGCGGGACCACGCCGTCCAGCGCTCGGCGCAGCGCGTACTTGGTGGCGTTGGAGCGTGGCGGCAGCTTGAGCCCGACCGGCAGCGTGGACGCGACCTCGAAGACGTCCTTGTCCAGGAACGGCACGCGCACTTCCAGCGAATGCGCCATCGAGATCCGGTCGGCCTTGACCAGGATGTCGCCGCGCAGCCAGGTGTGCAGGTCGACGTACTGCATCTTGGTCACGTCGTCCAGGTCGGTGCACTCGGCGTAGATCGGGGCCGTGACGTCCGTGTACCGCACCGAGCCGTCGTTGCGGCGCATCAGCACGCGCTTCTCCACCTCGGCGAACATGCGGGCGTTGCCGTAGTACCGGTCCTCGATCCGGGTCGTGCCGCGTTCCAGGAAGCTCTTGCCCTTGACCCCGCGCGGGATCACCCGGGACATCGCCCGCAGGCCGCGCTGCAGCGGGTGGGGCAGGCGCTGGATCGAGTTGAGCGACAGCGGCTCGCGGTAGATCGTGTACCCGCCGAAGAACTCGTCCGAGCCTTCTCCCGACAGCACCACCGTGACGTGCTCGGCCGCCTTCTTCGCCACGAAGTAGAGCGGTACCAGCGACGGGTCGGCGACCGGGTCGTCCAGGTGCCAGACGATCTTGGGGAGGGCGTCCATCATGTCCTGCGGGCCGATCACCGTCGGGATCGTGGTGACGCCGAGGTGCCGGGCCGAGTCCTGGGCCACCCCGATCTCCGAGTACCCGTCCACGTCGAAGCCGACCGTGAAGGTCAGGATGTTCGGGTTGAACTCGCGCGCCAACGCCACGATCGCGGTCGAGTCGATGCCGCTGGACAGGAACGCCCCCACTGGCACGTCGGCCCGCATGTGCACCCGCACGCTGTCGCGCAGCGTGTCCCGGATCCGGTCGAAGACCTTCTGCTCGTCGTCGACCGGCGCGGGCTGGAAGACCGGCCGGAACCAGCGCTCCACCTCGACGCCGTCCAGCGGCGTCCAGCGCAGCAGCTCGCCGGAGCCGATGCGCTGGATCCCCTCGTGCAGGGTGCGCGGCTCGGGCACGTACTGCAGCGTGAGGTAGTGCGAGAGGCTGGCCCCGTCGACCGGGAGCGGGCCGGCCAGCTCCAGCAGTGCCTTCTTCTCCGAGGCCAGGAAGAGGCCGTCGGTGGTGTCCATGTAGTACATGGGCTTGATGCCGAAGTAGTCGCGGGCGCCGAAGGCCCGCCGGGCCAGCCGGTCCCAGATCACGAAGGCGAACATGCCGCGCAGCCGGGTCAGCACCTGCTCACCCCAGTGGTGGTAGCCGGCCACGACCACCTCGGCGTCGCCCTGGGTCGCGAAGATCGCGCCGCACTCGCGGATCAGCTCCTCGCGCAGCTCCAGGTAGTTGTAGATCTCGCCGTTGAAGGTCAGCAGGTAGCGGTCGTTGGCGTACGAGAGCGGCTCGTGGCTCGACTCGACGTCGATGATCGACAACCGCTTGTGCGCAAAGACCACGTCGCCGTCGACGACATCGATGCCCGTCTCGTCTGGGCCACGATGGTGTAGGCACTCCAGGGCGCCCGCCACGGCGTCCCGGTGGGCGCCCGCATCACCCCGACTAGAGAAGAAAGCCAGAATCCCGCACATATGCGCCATTCTGGCAGCGGGTAACGTCTGACGCTGGAAATCCGGGATTACGGGAGAGCCAGACATGAACATCGACGAGAAGCCGAAGACCGAGTCACACGACCCCGAGTACCCGGAGAAGCTCCTGGAGTTCATGCGCACCGGCTGGCGGGACGACCCCGTGCCGGTGCCCGAGCGGCCGCAGGCGGGCCACCACGCCCGGCGCCGAGCCGCCCTCTCCGCAGCCTTCCCCGGCGAGATCATCGTCGTCCCGACCGGCCACGAGCGGGTACGGGCGAACGACAGCAACTACCTCTTCCGGCCGGGCAGCGACTTCGCCTGGCTGACCGGCGACTACGACCCCGGCAGCGTGCTGGTGCTGCACCCGGGCGGCGACGCCATCCTGTACACCCGGACCCGCTCGTCCCGGGAGCACGACGAGTTCTTCCGCAGCCGCGACGGCGAGCTGTGGCTCGGGCGCCGCCAGACCCTCGGTGAGAAGGCCACCGAGCTGGGCATCCAGACCGCTCCGCTGGCCGACCTCCCGGCCGCGCTGGCCGACCTGCCGCCCGGGCGTACCCGGGTGCTGCGCGGCTTCGACCGCCTGGTCGACGCGGCCGTCCTGCCGTACGACGCCGAGGCGGCCGGCACCCGCGACGCCGAACTGGCCCGGGTGATCGCCGAGCTCAAGCTGGTCAAGGACGAGTGGGAGATCGCCCAGCTGCGCGGCGCGATCGACGTGACCGTGCGCGGCTTCGAAGACGTCGCCCGCATCCTCCCCGCCGACCGGGGCGTCTCCGAGCGGCTGATCGAGGGCGTCTTCAACCTGCGCGCCCGGCACGACGGCAACGGCGTCGGCTACAGCTCGATCGTCGGCGCCGGGGCGCACAGCACGATCCTGCACTGGGTCCGCAACCACGGCACCACGGTCCCGGGCGAGCTGCTGCTGATGGACATGGGCGCGGAGGGGCCGCACCTGTACACCGCGGACGTGACCCGCACCGTCCCGGTCTCCGGCACGTTCACGCCGTTGCAGCGGCAGGTCTACGACATCGTGTACGAGTCGCAGCAGGCCGGCATCGACTCGATCAAGCCGGGCGTCGGCTTCAAGGGCGTGCACCAGGCCTGCATGCGGGTGCTCGCCGAGGGGCTGCACGCGCTGGGCGTACTGCCGGTGAGCGTGGACGAGGCGATGGACAAGGAGTCGACCCTGTACCGCCGCTGGTCGCTGCACGGCTTCGGGCACATGCTCGGCACCGACGTGCACGACTGCGCCAAGGCCCGCAAGGAGAAGTACCGCGAGGGCGAGCTCGGTGAGGGCTACGTGCTGACCGTCGAGCCCGGCCTCTACTTCCAGCCCGAAGACGACCTGGTCCCGGCCGAGCTGCGCGGCATCGGCATCCGGATCGAGGACGACGTGCTGGTCACCGCCGAGGGTGCCGTGGTCCTCTCGGCCGGCCTCCCGAGGCGCGCGGCCGACGTCGAGTCCTGGCTCGCCGCCCAGCGCGAGGCCGGCCCCCGCCTCCCCGCCTGACCCCCGGGTGATCGAAGCTCCCCCCAGGTCGCTAGAACGACTTGGGGGGAGCTTCGATCACTACGAGCGGACGAATACGGCGACCGAGCGGGGCGGAACGGTGAAGGTGCCGGTTGTCGGGTCGAAGGTCGCCGTCCGCAGCACGGGGTCGGCGGAGTGCTTCAGCACCGGGTGGAGGGTCGCGTCGGTGCCGCGCATCGACGGTACGGGCTGGGTGACCGTCTGCTTCGTGGCGTTGAAGACCACCGTGACCGCGCCGCCGCCGAGCTGCATCGTGATCACGCCGGGCACCTCCAGCGGGCCGGAGAGCGGAAACGACAGCTTCCGCTGCACCTCGGCGGCGCTGCCCAGCGCGAACAGCGGCGACGAGGCGCGGATCCGGAGCAGCTCGGCGTACCGGGCCTCGGCCAGCCCGATCGCCGCGCAGTCCGGCACCAGCGCCGGGTCGGCGAGCAGCGGGCGGGCGTACTGCCACTTGTCCTGGTTGTCCGCGGCCGGCGGGAGCCCGGCGCCGAAGCCGTTGCCGTCCGCGCAGTCCCACCGGATCTGGTTGAACCAGTCCCCCGAGTTGTACGAGTTGCGGTCCAGCGACTTGGAGCGCAGCCGCTCGGAGCCGGCGGTGACGAAGCCGATGCCCTGCCCGAGCACGACCGTGGCGAGCGCGAGCACCTGCATGCGGGCCCGGTCCAGCGGGGCGGTCGCCTGCGGCAGCTTGTACGCCAGCGCGTCGTACAGGATCTCGTTGTCGTGCGCGTCGACGTACGTGACCGCCTCGCCCGGCGCCGCCGTGTAGCCGGCCGGTGAGCCGTTGTAGTCGACCTGCGCACCGGTGACGCTCTTGCCGAGCGTGTCGGTGAAGCGGTAGCCGGCCAGGTTTCCGGTCAGCCCGACCTTGATCTGGTCGTGCTGGTGCAGCAGCCGGCGGCGCTGCTCGGCGTCCGAGCCGTTGACCGGGTCGCCGTTCGGGTCGGTGTAGAGCCCGGAGGCGAAGCCCTGCTGCCGCGGGTTGGCGTCGAACGGGCCACCGCCGCGCACCGCGTCCCGCAGCCGGTCGTTGAACGTGGCGATGCCGGTGCCGGCCATGTTCGCCTGGGTCGCCTGGACGAACCGGGCCCCGCCGGCCACCTCGCCGAAGTCCCAGCCCTCGCCGTACAGCAGGATCGCCTTGCCGTCCACACCGTCCTTGCGCACCGTGAGCTGGTCGAGCGCCTTGCGCACCGCGAGGATGTTGTCGCGCGGGTGGTGGCCCATCAGGTCGAAGCGGAAACCGTCCACCTTGTACTGCCGGGCCCAGGTGACCACCGAGTCCACCACCAGCTTGCCCATCATCGCGTGCTCGGGGGCGGTGTTGGCGCAGCAGGTGGAGTTGGCGACCGTGCCGTCCGGCAGCAGCCGGTGGTAGTACCCGGGCACGATCTGGTCGAGCACCGAGCGATCGTCCACACCGGACGCCGACGTGTGGTTGTAGACCACGTCCATCACCACGCGCAGCCCGCCGCGGTTGAGCGCGGCGACCATCTCCCGGAACTCGCGGGTGCGGGCCGCTCCGCCGGGCTCGACCGCGTACCCGCCCTCGGGCACGGTGTAGTGCAGCGGGTCGTAGCCCCAGTTGTAGCCGTCCCGGTCGGCGACCTCGGCGACGCAGGCCTGCTGCTTGTCCGAGTCCGGCGGCAGCGCGGCCAGGTCGCACGGGGGCACCGCCTGGTCGGCACGGCGCTCCGGGATCGTGGCGAAGTCGAACGCGGGCAGCAGGTGCACGTGTGTGACCCCGGCCTCCGCGAGCTTTCTCAGGTGGGTCGCGCCGGCGCCACCGCCGAACGCCGCGTACGTGCCGCGCCGCGCGGCCGGCACGGTGGTGTCGGCGATGGAGAAGTCGCGGACCGAGAGCTCGGTGATCTGGGTACGGGTGGCCGGCACCGCCGCCGGCTTGCGCAGCCGGTCCCAGCCGGCCGGGCTGAGTGCCGGGTCAGTCAGGTCGGCCACGAGGCTGTGCGTCGAGTCAGCGGCGAGCGCGACGGAGTACGGGTCGGTGACCGAGGCGGTGACCACCCGCTGGACGGCCGGCTGCCAGGCCTCGACCCGGAACTTGTAGAACCTCCCCCGCCACGGGCCGGTCGCCGACCAGACCCCGGACTTGTCGTCGCGGCGCATCGGCGTGACGCCCGGGCTGCCCGATGGCGTGTCGTAGAGCTCCAGTGCCACCGAGCGGGCGGTCGGCGCCCACACGGCGAGCGTGGCCCGGTCTCCCTTGACGGTCGGGCCGAGCGCCGCCCCGGACGCCCTGCCGGCGTAGACGTCATCGAGCACGCCGGGGATCTGCACGCCGGTCGCGGCGAGCAGCTTGCCCTCGCGGTCCCGCTCGGTGACGACGACCTGCCCGCGCAGGAGCTCCTTGACCTTCGCCTGATCGCGGCGGGCGACTTCGAGCACCGTGTACTGCCACAGGTGCGGGAACCTGCCGCGCTGCTTCTCGGTGAGGCCGTTGCGCCGCGCGGCGAGCGGGATCCTGGTGTGGGCCCCGGCCAGCTCGCCGTCCACGATGGAGAGCCCGCCGGCCGGGGCGACCGCCAGCTCGTACCGCTTGCCGCCGGTGGACGGGATCTGCCAGGCGACGCTCCCCTTGTCGATCCAGTGCGCCCGCGCCTTGGACAGGTCCTTGTCCTTTGTGTCTCCCTTGTGGAGGATCGCCGCCCCTTCCTCCACCGGCGGTCCCTCTCGGCCGGTCTGCACCGCCGGGTCGCCCTGCCGCACCCACACCTCGCCGTGCTCGGTCACGTCGACGAAGCGGTCCGCCTCGACGTCCTTCACACCGTCCGCGCTGACCACCAGGAAGCCGACGCTCTTCGCGCCCGACTTGAGCTTGACCCAGGCGAACCGCCCGTACGCGTCCTCGCCGGCGAACGGCTGCCCGGCCGGCCACTGGGTCTGCCAGGCGGGGTCGATGTCGCCCCAGGCGTAGAGGCCCCAGCCGTCGTAGCCGCCGGAGGGGCGGTCGTAGTGCACGACCAGCCAGTCCCGGCTGCCGCCTGGCGGGGGTGTGGCCACGCTCGCCCGGGACCGCACCGACGCCGTCCTCCCCTCGCTGTCACGGACCGCCGCCCGGTACTCCAGCTCGGCACCGGCGGGCAGGCCAGCCAGGTCGTGGTGGACCCGGTACGGCGCGCGCCGGGCCGTGCCGAGCTCTTTCCACTCACCATCGTCCACCCCCGCCGCGAACGTGACCGTCGCCAGCGGGTCACCGTTGGCGAAGCGGTCCGGCAGCAGGAAGGAGAACTGTTCGGCTTTCGCGGTGATCTCGTGCTTGGCTGGTGGCGGTACGTTCTCCGCTCCGGCGCTCGCCGGGGCGGAGCTGACGAGGAGTGCGGACGCGGCGACGAGGGACAGCAGGAGCGGGCGTTTCATCGACGACCTTCCTGGTTCGTGGGGTGCCCGCACGCTAGCTCTTGCAGAAAGATCCTGCAAGATATTGCAAGGAGAGTTGGATGATCGAGTTGGTGCTGCCCGTCGCCGGGGACGTGGCGACCGCCGCCGGACGCATCGCGCCGCACGTGCGGCGCACACCCGTCTTCCCCACCGTGGTCGACGGCCGGCCGGTGACGTTCAAGCTGGAGCACCTGCAGCTCACGGGCTCGTTCAAGGTCCGCGGTGCGCTGAACGCGCTGCTCGCCGGCGGTGCCACCGGCGCGGTCGTCACCGCCTCCGGGGGAAACCACGGCATCGGCGTCGCGGCCGCCGCGGCCCGGCTCGGCGTCCGCGCCACCATCTACGTGCCGGAGACCGCGCCGCCGGACAAGACCGCGCGCATCGCCGCCACCGGCGCCGAGGTGGTCCATCACGGCAGCCGGTACGCCGAGGCGGCGGAGGCGGCCCGCGCGCACGCCTCCCGCGACGGCTCGCGGTACCTGCCGGCGTACGACGACCCGGACGTCGTGGCCGGTCAGGGCACCATCGCGCTGGAGATCGCCACCCAGGCCCCCGAGTGCGACACGATCGCGGTGGCGGTCGGCGGGGGCGGCCTCGTCTCGGGCGTGGCGCTGGCCTCCCCACCCGGTACGACGATCGTCGGCGTCGAGCCGGAGCACTGCGCCTGCCTGCACGCCGCGATCGCCGCCGGCGAACCCGTCGACAGCCCGGTCGACTCGATCGCCGCGTCCGCGCTCGGCGCCACGCGGCTCGGGCGCATCCCGTTCGCCATCCTCCGCGACGCCAACCTGCACCTGGCCCTGGTCGAAGACAAGCGGATCCTCGCCGCCCGCGACCGGCTGTGGGACGAGTTCCGCCTGGCGGTCGAGCCGGCGGCGGCCGCGCCGTTCGCCGCCTGGCTCGCCGGTGACGTCCCCGGCGACCACCCCTGCCTTGTCCTCTGTGGAGCGAACGCCCCCTGGACCCCCGCCTGACCCACCGCCCGGTCGCTGCCCGCCGGCGGGGTTGTGAAGCGCGGCGGGTGAGGCCGCGGGAATGCACCCCAAGAAAACGCTCCGCTGCGCTCCACGTTTCCCCGGGGACCCCGCGCAACGGTCCGGACCAGCGCGGACATCGCGGTAGCTCGGGAATTAGGCAGTCGAGGCCAGCACCCCGGGAGCGCATGGGTAAGGAGGAGGGGTAAGCTGGGTCACGGCAACAAGACGGACGTACGGTTTCTAAGGGTTGCCTTACCACGGTGGACGGCACCCCTGTGCGAAAGACTGAGCAGTGACGACGCAGCAGGAGGGAGTACGACGTGGCGAGTCTCGACAGTTTCGGTGCCAAGAGCCGGCTCGACGTCGGTGACGCGAGCTACGAGATCTTCACGGTCGACAAGGTGGAGGGGCACCAACGCCTGCCGTACAGCCTGAAGATCCTGCTCGAAAACCTCCTCCGCACCGAAGACGGCGCCAACATCACCGCCGACCACATCCGCGCCCTCGGCAGTTGGGACCCCGGCGCCGAGCCGAGCGTCGAGATCCAGTTCACGCCGAGCCGGGTGCTGATGCAGGACTTCACCGGCGTACCGTGCGTCGTCGACCTCGCCACCATGCGCGAGGCCGTGCGCGACCTCGGCGGCGACCCGACCAAGGTCAACCCGCTCGCCCCGGCCGAGCTGGTCATCGACCACTCGGTGATCGCGGACCTGTTCGGGCGGGAGGACGCGTTCGCCCGCAACGTCGAGCTCGAGTACCAGCGCAACCGCGAGCGCTACCAGTTCCTGCGGTGGGGGCAGTCGGCGTTCAACGAGTTCAAGGTGGTGCCGCCGGGCACCGGCATCGTCCACCAGGTCAACATCGAGTACCTGGCGCGCACGGTAATGGAGCGCGGTGGCATCAGCTCTCCGGGCGTAACTCATAGCCCGGAAAGGACAGCGTACCCGGACACGGTCGTCGGCACCGACTCGCACACCACGATGGTCAACGGCCTCGGCGTGCTCGGCTGGGGCGTCGGCGGCATCGAGGCCGAGGCGGCCATGCTCGGCCAGCCGGTGTCGATGCTCATCCCCCGCGTGGTCGGCTTCAAGCTGCACGGCGAGGCGCCGGCCGGCACCACCGCGACCGACCTGGTCCTCACGATCACCGAGATGCTGCGCAAGCACGGCGTGGTCGGCAAGTTCGTGGAGTTCTACGGGCCGGGCGTGGCCGCGGTGCCGCTGGCCAACCGGGCCACGATCGGCAACATGTCGCCGGAGTACGGCTCGACTGTCGCGATCTTCCCGATCGACGACGAGACCATCCGCTACCTGCGGCTGACCGGCCGCACCGAGCAGCAGGTGGCGCTCGTCGAGGCGTACGCCAAGCGGCAGGGCATGTGGCACGACCCGGACGCCGAGCCGGACTACTCCGAGCGGCTGGAGCTCGACCTCTCCACGATCGAGCCCTCGCTCGCCGGTCCCAAGCGGCCGCAGGACCGGGTGCCGCTGGGCAGCGCCAAGACGCTGTTCCGGGGCGCGCTGCACAACTACGTCGCGGGCGAGGATGGCGGCCCGGCCGACGAGGCGAGCGCCGAGTCGTTCCCGGCCAGCGACTCGCCCACACCGGGTCACGCCGACGACCCCGCCGACCAGCCGTATGACGTCGTCTCGGCGGCGGCCGGCGCCAACGGGCGCGCCTCCAACCCGATCAGGGTCAAGGGCGACGACGGCACCGAGTTCGAGCTCGACCACGGCGCGGTGGTGATCGCCGCGATCACCTCCTGCACCAACACCTCCAACCCGCAGGTCATGCTCGGCGCCGCGCTGCTGGCCCGCAACGCGGTCGACAAGGGCCTGACCCGCAAGCCGTGGGTGAAGACCACGCTCGCGCCCGGGTCCAAGGTGGTCATGGACTACTACGAGCGGGCCGGCCTCACGCCCTACCTGGAGAAGCTCGGCTTCCACCTGGTCGGCTACGGCTGCACCACCTGCATCGGCAACTCCGGCCCGCTGCCCGAGGCGATCTCGGCGGCGGTCAACGAGGCCGACCTCAGCGTGGTCTCGGTCCTCTCCGGCAACCGCAACTTCGAGGGGCGCATCAACCCCGACGTGAAGATGAACTACCTCGCGTCGCCGCCGCTCGTCGTCGCGTACGCACTGGCCGGCACGATGGACATCGACCTGGCCAACGAGCCGCTCGGCACCGGGCCGGACGGGCAGCCGGTCTTCCTCAACGACATCTGGCCGAGCCCGAGCGAGATCGAGGACGTGATCGCCAAGGCGATCGCGAGCGAGATGTTCACCCGCGACTACGCCGACGTCTTCGCCGGTGACGAGCGGTGGCAGTCGCTGCCCACGCCGACCGGTGACACGTTCTCCTGGGCGGACGACTCGACGTACGTGCGCAAGCCCCCGTACTTCGAGGGCATGGCGTCGCAGCCGGCACCGGTGAGCGACATCGCCGGCGCGCGGGTCCTCGCCAAGCTCGGCGACTCGGTGACCACCGACCACATCTCGCCGGCCGGTTCGATCAAGCCCGACTCCCCCGCCGGCACGTACCTCGCGGCGCACGGGGTGGCCCGGCACGAGTTCAACTCGTACGGCTCCCGCCGGGGCAACCACGAGGTGATGATCCGCGGCACCTTCGCGAACATCCGGCTCCGCAACCAGCTCGTCGAGGGCGTCGAGGGCGGCTTCACGATCAACCACCTCACCGGCGAGCAGACCACGATCTACGACGCCTCGGTGGCCTACCAGGAGGCCGGCGTGCCGCTGGTGATCCTGGCCGGCAAGGAGTACGGCTCCGGCTCGTCCCGGGACTGGGCGGCCAAGGGCACGATGCTGCTCGGCGTACGGGCGGTCATCGCCGAGTCGTACGAGCGCATCCACCGCTCCAACCTCATCGGCATGGGCGTGCTCCCGCTCCAGTACCCGACCGGCGAGACCGCCGAGACGCTGGGGCTGGAGGGCACCGAGACGTTCACGATCACCGGCGTCGAGCGGCTCAACGAGGGCAGCACGCCGCGCACGGTCAAGGTGACCACGGACGCCGGGGTCGAGTTCGACGCGGTGGTCCGGATCGACACCCCCGGCGAGGCCGACTACTACCGGCACGGCGGCATCCTCCAGTACGTACTCCGGAAGATGCTGCGCAGCTGAGCCACCGATCAGGATGCCCCGGCCGCGAGCAGCGGCCGGGCATAGTCCGTTGCGGCCGCAAATAGATCCCATCGAACGCTGTGTCTCGTAACAGTAACGATCCATACTGACCAGCACACCGGCCCTACCCGACGGGGGGCGCAATGCTGGCGAGACGGTTGATTCTCCTGTTCGCTCCGCTCGCGCTGCTGGTCAGCGCCTGCGGCGCCCCCGAGTACGAGTACGTCAAGAACTCCGAGCAGCAGACCTACTTCAAGGTGCCGAACGACTGGCGGCAGATCGACCAGGAGGCGCTGCACGAGTTCGCGGTCGGGGTCGATCCCGACTCGGCCACCGCCCAGCTCCGCGAGCAGCTCATGTGGACCGTGGCGTACGACGCGGCCGAGGAGCCGTCGATCACCCACATCGCCGCCCCGATGCCCTTCGCCGAACCGGCCGTATGGGCCAAGGTCGAGCGGCTCCTGCCCGAGGTCAGCTCCGCGATCTCGCTCGACGTGCTGCGCAACCTCCTGCTGCCGGTCACCGAGGACATGCGCACGGCGGCCGCCCAGGCCGACGCGCTCTATCCCGGATTCGAGCTGCTCCGCGACGACGTGATCGTCCCCGAAAAGGGGCTGCACGGCGTCCGGGTCGCCTACAACTACCAGTTTCTGGGGCGATCCACCACGTTCGACCTGACCGCGCTCGTCAACGACGACGCGAGCCTCCTCTACATGCTCCTCATCCGCTGTGCTGCCCGCTGCTACACCGAGCGCGCCGACGAGCTCGAGAGCATCGCCACCTCCTTCACGGTGAGGAGCTGATCATGGAACCTGTCGAAGGCCTCCGGCCGCCGGACGAGGGTCCGCGCGACGACAACCGGCCGACCCGCCCCAAGCTGCCGCTCTGGGACCGGCTCAAGTTCGTCATCCTGCTCGCGCTGCTGTGGCTGGTGCTGGTCTGGGCCGCGATGGCCGACAACCCGCTGCTGCCGTTCGACGACGCGGCCCGCATCCAGGCGCGCGACTCGATCTGGATCTTCGTGCTCATCGGGCTGGAGGTGCTGCGGCAGATCCACTTCCTGGTCAGCGAGAGGTGGTCCGGCTACCACCACTTCTGGACGCACCGCTTCTTCGGCGGCATCGAGCGGGTCACCCACCGGCGGCTGAGCGACTGGACCCGCTTCCGCATCGCGCGCGCGATCAAGTGGGCGTTCTGGATCGTCGTGTTCGCGCTGGTCGCGGGCGCCGCGCTGGACACGTCCCCGTTCCTGGCGCTCTTCCAGGCGCCGGCGATCCTCTGGCAGTTCCTGCCGTTGATCGTGCAGATCGTCCTGCTCATGTTCGTGCTGATCCTGCAGTTCGTGGCGCTGTTCTGGTTCCTGTCCCGGGGCGGCATCGAGACGTACTACCCGGACGACATCAAGACCCGCTTCACCGACGTCTGGGGCCAGGACCACGTACTCGACCGGATCCGGGAAAACCTGCTCTTCCTGGAAAAGCCGGACGCGATCGAAGCCAAGGGCGGCTACGTGCCCGGCGGCATCCTGCTCTGGGGCCCGCCCGGCACCGGCAAGACGCTCATGGCCGAGGCGATGGCGGGCGAGACCGGCCGGCCGTACGTCTTCGTCGACCCGGGCGCCTTCACCAACATGTTCATGGGCGTCGGCATCCTCAAGGTCAAGTCGCTCTTCCGCAAGTTGCGCAAGCTCGCCCTCCGGTACGGCGGCGTGATCGTCTTCTTCGACGAGGCCGACTCGCTGGGCCGGCGCGGCGCGCTCGCCCAGGGCGGGCCGGGCTTCCCGCGGGGTATGCGGCCGGCCGTGTTCGCCGACGGGTGCCACGGCTTCTCGTACCTCTCCGGCGACACCAGGTGGCTGCTCACCCGCAACGCGCTGGCCGGCGCCAAGCCGCCGCCGGAGGACCCGGACGCCGGCCGCAACCGGGTCGTGATGGGCAACATGGGGATGGGTGGCGGCGGCGACATGGGCACGCTGCAGGCGCTGCTCAGCGAGCTGTCCGGCCTGAAGAAGCCGCGCGGGCTGGTCAACCGGTACGTGCGGCGGCTGCTCGGCATGCGCCCCAAGCCGCCGCCGAAGTACCGCATCCTCACGGTGATGGCGAGCAACCTGCCGGAGGCGCTCGACGAGGCGCTGCTGCGGCCGGGCCGCATCGACCGGATCTACAAGGTCGGCTACCCGAGCAAGGCCGGGCGGATGCGCACCTACCAGGGGTACCTCGACAAGGTGCGGCACGACCTGACCGAGGACGAGATCGACAAGCTCGCCGTCATCACCCCGTACGCCACCGGCGCCACGATCAAGGACCTGGTCAACGAGGCGCTGATCACCGCGATCCGCGACGAGCGCGAGGTCATCGAGTGGCGCGACGTGATGCAGGCCAAGCGCCTCAAGCAGCTCGGCCCGCCGGAGGACGTCGAGTACATCGAGCGGGAGCGGCACGCGGTCGCGGTGCACGAGGCGTGCCACGCGGTCGCCGCGTACCGTACCCGCTACCACATGGAGATCGACATCGCGACGATCGAAAAGGGCGCGGAGTACCTCGGCATGGTCGCGAGCATCAAGCCCGAGGACCAGTTCACGCGCTGGCGCACCGAGTACGAGTCGGACATCTACGTCTCGCTCGCCTCGCTCGCCGGCGAGCGGATGTTCTTCGAGGGCGACAGCTCCTCCGGCGTCTCCGGCGACCTGGAGCACGCGACCACGGTGGCCACCCAGATGGAGGGCTTCTGGGGCATGGGCTCGACGGTCTCGTCGTACGCCGCGTCGGCTCAGATCGGCACCGGCACGCCCGGCGGGCGCGGGCCGGGCAACCGCGAAGACCCGGAGGACGTCGCCCGCCGCGCGCTGGCCGACCGCATCGAGGACAACCTCAACACCCACCTGGAACGCGTCGTCGAGCTGCTCGAGGCCAACCGGCGCGAGATCCTCACGCTGGCGCACGCGCTGGAGACCCACAAGACCCTCACCGGCGAGGACGTGGTCGCGGTGCTGGAGCGGCGGCCGGGCCCGCTCGTGGACGGGACGGTGTACCAGCGGGAGGAGCTGCTGCGCGAGATCGAGGACTACCACCGCGCCGCGGTGGCGGCCCACCGCGGCCACGCCAAGGTGACGGTCCTGCTCCCGTCCGTCCCCGCGGTCACCGCCACCCCGGATGCGGCCTGGCGCCCGCCGGACGCGATCACGGCCGCTTCCCCCAACGGCGGCTCGACGGAGGAGGGTGCCGCACCCGACGGGGAGGCCCCGGCCGAGGCGGCCGGCTCACCCAACGGCAGCGGGTCGGCGGAGGCGGTCGTCGAGACGGACCCGGCCGGCGAGCCCGAGGCACACCCCAACGGCGCGTCCGGTGCACCGAAGACCGGCGAACCCGAGGCCGGCGCCTCAGGGCACTGATCCGCCGGCCGGCCAGCGAGCGTCGGGGCGCCACCCACGCAGCCGGCCCGGTGCGCCAGGGCCGGCCAGCCGGCGGCCGGCGGGCGAGCGGTCAGGTGCGCCACTGGCGGATGCGGCCGGCCGGACTCTCGTAGGCTCATGGTCATGGAAGACACGACGATCCTGTCCGAGATACACAAGCTGGTCGAGGAGGAGCACCGGCTCCGCTCTCAGGTGCAGAAGGGCCAGATCTCCTCCGACGACGAGCGGGACCGGCTGCGCGAGGTGGAGGAGTCGCTCGACCAGTGCTGGGACCTGCTGCGCCAGCGCCGCGCCGCGCGTGAGGCCGGCCAGGACCCCGAGGGCACGCACAGCCGCGCGAAGTCCGAAGTGGAGGGTTACCTCCAGTAGGCACCGCCGCGCGCCAGGCGGGCCTACGCGTACCGGGCCACCCCGGCCGCGGCCAGCACCGTCGCCACGGCCGGGATGATGCCCTCGGCGGTGCGGGTCGGGCGAAAGCGGGACTCCATCCAGCTGCGGCCGCGGTGCAGCCAGACGCTCGGCAGCCCCATCGCGGCCGCGCCGCCGATGTCGGCCTCCGGGCTGTCGCCGACCACCCAGGCGCCCTGCAGGCGCATCCGCACGCGCTGGGCGGCCATCGCGAAGATCCGTGGGTTGGGTTTGCTCACGCCGGCGTCTTCGGAGATGACCCAGTCGGCCACGTAGCGGTCCAGGCCGGTACGCCGGATCTTGATGTCCTGCTGCCGGGTCGTACCGTTCGTCACCACCACGGGCACCCAGCCCGAGTCGTCCGCTATCCGCAGCGCGCAGGCGACCAGCGGATCGAGGTGCAGGCGCTCCGCCAGGCCCTCGGTGAGCTCGTCGACGAGGTCGATGGAGGAGATGCGCAGCCGGTAGCGGTCGCGGATCGCGTCGGCCACGTCCCAGCGGTCGGTCAGGCCGTCGGCGTCGATGGAGAGCAGCCACTGGAGGTCTTCCGGCGGGGCCCCGATCTCCGCCAGAAAGTCCGCTGCCCACGCGCGAAACGTCCCCGCCCGATCGAGCAGGGTGTTATCGAGATCGAGGAGCAGGAGGGGCACTCGCGCACCTTATGTGATTCGGCACACCGTGGAACAGACCCGTTTCGTAAACAAGCCGTGTAACTGACTAACCGCTCAACAGCAAGCGATCGCCGTCGAGATCCGTACGGTGTTCGGCCAGCATCTGGTGTGCCGCGCGGATCCGCTCGACCTCGGCCGCGTCGAGCGTCGCCACCACGACCGCCTCGCCCTCGTCGGCGCCGCGCGCGACCGGGCGCCCCTCCGGGTCGTAGACTGCCGCGCCACCGTTGAAACACCAGGGATCCACGCCGCCCACCGGGTTCGCGAACACCACGTACATCGTGTTGTCCAGCGCCCGCGCCGCGTAGTACACGTCGCGCCGGTGGGCCGAACCCAGCACGTACGCGCTCGGGCACAGGTAACCGTGCGCCCCGGCGACCGCCGCGGCGCGCGCGTGCTCGGGGAAGCAGCCGTCGTAGCAGACGCCGAGCCCGAGTCGCCATCCGTCGATGTCGAGCGTCGCGCCACGCGTACCCGGGATGAAAAGGTCCTTCTCCTCGGGCCCGCACAGGTGTTGCTTGTCGTAGGCCGCGGCCACGCGGCCGGCCCGGTCCACGACGAGCGCGGCGCAGGTGCGGCGGCCGTCCGGGCGGCGGACCGCGGCGCCGACCACGACGGCGGCCGAGCGCTCGGCGGCGGCCCGGCGGAGCGGGTCGAGGCGCGCGTCGGCCACCCACCCGCCGCCGTCGGCCGCGACGTCCGTCGTGGCCGGGCTCGCCCGCAGCGCCGGCGGGTCGTAAGCGGGCAGGAAAAGCTCAGGTAGTACGACGACCGTGGCCCCCCGGTCGGCGGCGATCCGTGCCCAGCGGGCGGCGCGTGCCGCGTTGCCCGCCACGTCGCCGGGGGTCGCCTCGGCCTGGACCGCGGCGACGGTCAGGGGGCGCATGTCACCAAGCCGTACGTACGGATTGCCGGCGAACCGGTCACCGTGACACGATCGAGCACGTGCCGAGAGTGAGTCAGGACCAGCTCGACGCGCGGCGCCAGGAGATCCTCGCCGCCGCTCGCGCCTGTTTCGCTCGGCACGGCTACGAGGGTGCCACGGTCCGCCGGCTGGAGGAAGAGACCGGCCTGTCCCGCGGTGCGATCTTCCACCACTTCCGTGACAAGGAGTCGCTCTTCCTCGCCGTGGCCGAGGACGACGCGGCCGCGATGGTCGAGACGGTCACGCGAAACGGCCTCGTCCAGGTGATGCGCGACCTGCTCGCCCGCGCCGACTCGACCGAGACGGCCGGGTGGCTGGGCAGCCAGTTGGAGGTGTCGCGGCGGCTGCGCACCGACCCGGCGTTCGCGAAGCGGTGGGCGCAGCGCTCGCAGGCCATCACCGACGCCACCCACGAGCGGCTCCGCCGCCAGCGCGACGCCGGCGTGCTCCGCGACGACGTGCCGCTCGACCTGCTGACCCAGTTCCTCGAGCTGGCGTACGACGGGTTGGTCCTCCACCTGGCCACCGGACGCCCGCCGGGCGGTCTCGGGCGGGTGCTCGACCTGGTCGAGGATGCCGTCCGAAAGGCGTGACAGGCTGACTCACACTGGGCGCATGGAGACGGTTCTCGCCGCACAGGGCGACACCTGGGGCATCCCCGGGCCCACTTTCCTGGCGATCTTCGCCGGTGCCGCGGTCGCGCTGGTGATCGCCGCGCTGATCCACCGGGCCGTGCTCTTCGCCGGCCACCACACCCCCGTCGACCGGCTCGGACCGCAGCAGGTCGCCTACCTCAACGGCGGCGACCGGCTCGCCGTCTACTCCTCCCTCGCCGGCCTCCGGGCCGCCGGCGCGATCGAGGTGGGCCCCGGCCGCACGCTCACCGCGTCCGGCCCGATGCCGGCCGGCGCCACCCCGCTCGACCAAGCCGTGTACAACGCGGCCGGCCAGCGCGTCCGCGCCCGCGACGTGGACGGCGACCAGTGGGTGCGGATGGCGCTCACCACCCTCCGCGACGACCTGGAGCGGCGTGGCCTCGCCCCGAGCGAGGGCACGCGGCAGGCGGCGCGGGCGGTGCCGTTCCTGATGCTGGTGCTGCTCGGCCTCGGCGTGGTGCGGCTGGTGGCCGGCATCGCGGGCGGCAAGCCGGTGGGCTACCTGGTCGTGCTGACCATCGTCTGGGCCCTGGTCACGCTCATCGTCTTCCGCACGATCCCGACCCGCACCCGCGCCGCCCGCCGGGCCCTCGACGAGCTGCGCCGCCAGCACACCTACCTCGCCCCCTCGATGACCCCCGCCTGGGCCACGTACGGCGCGGCCGGGCTCGCGCTCGGCGTCGGCCTGTACGGCGCCGCGTCCCTCTGGCAGGCGGACGCCGCCTTCGCCGAAGAGGCCGAGATCCAGCGCCAGTACGCCTCGACCGCCGGCACGGGCGGCTACTACGGCGGCTCGGGCGGCGACTCCGGCGGCTCCAGCTCCGGCGGTGGCGACGGCGGCAGCTCGTGCGGTGGCGGCGGCGGTTGTGGCGGCGGCTGCGGGGGAGGCTGCGGCGGATGACCGTTCCCTCCGGTGCCGGTGGCGCATCCGGCCCGCGCGCTGCGTCGCACCCGGCCGCGTCCCCCGGGCCAGCCGCCTTGCCGGCCATGGCTGGCTCGTCCGGGCTGGGTCGGGCCTCCGGTGCGGGTGGCGGTCTCGCCGCGGGCGGTGGCGCTTCCGGCGCGGGCGGCGCCTTCGGCGGGGATGGCGCCTTCGGGGTTGGGATCGGGTGGCGGCCGGAGATCGCGGGCTTCGTGGCCGCGCTGCCCGGCCTCCGCTTCACCGAGGTGATCGCCGAGTCGGTGCCGGCCTCCGGGCCGGTGCCGGCTCCCCTCGCCGCCCTGCGCGACGCCGGCACCGCGGTCATCCCGCACGGCGTGAAGCTCTCCCTCGGCGGCGCCGAGCCCGTCGACCCGGCCCGCGTCGCGCACCTCGCCGCCGCCGCGCGGCAGCTGGACGCGCCGCTGGTGAGCGAGCACATCGCGTTCGTGCGGGCGGGCGGCCTCGAGGCGGGCCACCTGCTCCCCCTCCCGCGCAGCCGCGAGGCGGTCGACGCCGTGGTCGCCAACGTCGCCCGCGCCCAGGCCGAGCTGCCGGTCCCCATCGCGCTCGAACCGATCGCCGCCATCTTCGACTGGCCCGACGACGAGCTGGACGAGGCGGCGTTCCTGACCGAGATCCTCGACCGGACCGGCGCGCTGCTGCTGCTCGACATCGCCAACGTCTACGCCAACGCCCGCAACCGCGGCACCGAGCCCACCGACCTGCTGGACCGGCTGCCGCTGGACCGCGTGGCGTACGTCCACGTGGCCGGTGGCGCCGAGCACGACGGCGTCTACCACGACACCCACACGGACGCCGTACCGCCGCAGGTGCTCGACCTGGTCACCGAGCTCTGCGCCCGGCACCGCCCGCCGGCCCTGATGCTCGAACGCGACGGCCACTACCCGCCCGCCGACACCCTCCGCACCGAGCTCGACGCGATCGCCACCGCCTCCGGCTACCCGGTCGTGACATGACCCGCCCCGGCGGCACCGCACCGGTCGCACCAGGCGGCGCCACGGGGTCGCTCGCCGAGCGCCAGGCCGCCCTGGTCGCCGCGCTCGTCGCCGGCGCCCCGATCCCGGACGGCTTCGACCCCCGGCTCGTCGAGATCGCACGGCAGGCGTTGCTGCGCAAGCGATCCGGCGAGGTGGCGCGGCACTGGCCGCTGCTGGCGGCGTCGTTCGGCACGAGGTGGCCGGCGGTCTTCGCCGAGTGGGGCGGCGGCCGCCCCACGGCGGGCTCCTTCCAGGACGGTCTGGCCCTGGCCCGTTCCCTGCCGTTGACCGGCGCGGCCGCGGAGGAGCTGGCCGAGCGCGAGGCCGCCCTGCGCCCGCGCCGCCGCCTGAGCCGCCTCTTCCGCCGCCCCCCCCGTCTGGTCTGTACCCCCCCCGCAGGTCGTTCTAGCGACTTGGGGGGAGCTTCGATCACGGCCCATCGCCCCGCCGAGCCGGGCGTGGTGAGCCGACCTGATGGGGTGGTGGCAGGATCGGCGCATGGATCTCGGACTTGCCGGCCGCGTCTATGTCCTCAGCGGTGCTTCCCGCGGCCTCGGGTACGCCACCGCCGAATGCCTGGTCGCGGAGGGTGCCAACGTCGTCGTCTCCGCGCGCTCCGCGGACGCCGTGACCGCCGCCGTCGAGCGGCTCGGCGTACCGGAGCAGGCGATCGGCGTGGCTGCCGACCTCGGCGACCCCCTCGCCGCCGAGCGGCTGGTGGCGGCGGCACGGGAGCGGTTCGGGCGGGTCGACGGTGCGCTGATCTCGGTCGGCGGGCCGCCCCGGGGCACCGCCGCCACGCTGGAGGACACGCAGTGGCGGGCGGCCTTCGAGACGGTGTTCCTGGGCACGGTGCGGCTGGCCCGCACGGTGGCCGAGGCGATCGACGGTGACGGCGCCATCGGGCTGGTCCTCTCCACGTCGGTGCGGAGCCCGATCGTGGGCCTCGGCCTCTCCAACGGCCTTCGCCCCGGCCTGGCCGGCGTGGCGAAGGACATGTCCGACGAGTACGCGCCGCGCGGCATCCGCGTCTTCAGCCTCCTGCCCGGCCGCATCCTCACCGACCGCAACCGCGAGCTCTTCGCGGCGACCGGCGACCCCGAACGGGCGAAGCTGGAGGCGGAGGCGGCGATCCCGATGGGGCGGCTGGGCGAGCCGGCCGAGTTCGGGCGGGTGGCGGCGTTCCTGCTGTCGTCGGCCGCCAGCTACCTGACCGGCCTGTCGATCCCGGTCGACGGCGGCGCCGTACGGGCCCTGTGAAGCCCACGAAGGAGCAGCTCGCCGCCGCGGCCGACCGGACGATCCCGGACGTGATCGCGCCCGGGCTGGCCGTGCTGTTCAGCGGCATCAACCCCGGCCTGTACTCGGCCGCCACCGGACGCCACTTCGCCCGCCCGGGCAACCGCTTCTGGCCAGCCCTGCACCGCTCCGGCTTCACGCCGCGCCAGCTGCGCCCGGACGAGCAGGAGGAGCTGCTCGGCTTCGGGCTGGGCATCACCAACGTGGCCGAGCGCGCCACCGCCCGCGCCGAGGAGCTGAGCACCGCCGAGCTGGTCGCCGGCGCCGGACGGCTCACCGCGAAGGTGCGCCGGTATCGCCCGCGGTGGCTGGCGGTGGTGGGCGTGACCGCGTACCGGACGGCGTTTTCGCGGCCGAAGGCGACGTTCGGCGCGCAGCCGGAGCGGATCGGCACGACCCGGATCTGGGTGCTGCCCAACCCGAGCGGCCTCAACGCCCATTACACGCCGGACGCGCTGGCCGCCGAGTTCACGCTGCTCCGCGGCGTGGCCGGCCGATGACCGCGAGCCGGCGAGGGCGCGCCGGCTCAGGAGTCGGCCGCGTAGTCGCGGGGCGGCGGGACGGTGACCGGCTCGGGGTGGTCGGGGTCGACGTACGGCGTGGGCGAGTCGGCGACCGCGAACTGGGTGCGGTAGAGCTCGGCGTAGAGGCCGCCGACCGCGACCAGCTCGTCGTGGCGGCCACGCTCGACGATCCTGCCCTCGTCGAGCACCAGGATCTGGTCGGCGTCGCGGACCGTGGAGAGCCGGTGGGCGATCACCAGGGCGGTGCGGCCGGCCAGGGCGACCGACAGGGCCCGCTGCACCGCCGCCTCGGACTCGGAGTCGAGGTGGGCGGTGGCCTCGTCGAGTATGACGATCGACGGGGCCTTGAGCAGCAGGCGGGCGATCGCGATCCGCTGCTTTTCCCCGCCGGAGAACCGGTAGCCGCGCTCGCCGACCATCGTCTGCAGCCCGTCGGGGAGTGCCCGCACCAGCTCCTCGACCTGAGCGCCGCGCAGCGCGGACCAGAGCTCGTCGTCGGTGGCGTCGGGCTTGGCGTACCGCAGGTTTTCCGCGATGGTCTCGTGGAAGAGGTGCGAGTCCTGGGTGACCACGCCGATCGTGTCACGCAGCGACTCCAGCGTGGCGTCGCGGACGTCGACGCCGCCGACGAGCACCTGTCCGTCGGTCACGTCGTACACCCGGGAGACCAGCATCGACGTGGTGCTCTTGCCAGCGCCGGAGGGGCCGACCAGGGCGACCATCTGCCCCGGCTCGACCGCGAACGAGACGCCGCGCAGCACCGGCTCGGAGACCGTACGGTCGAGCGTCACCACGTCTTCGAGCGAGGCGAGCGAGACCTCGGCGGCGGACGGGTAGCGGAACCGCACGTCGCGGAACTCCAGCCGCCCCGAGCCGGCCGGGATCGTGGCCGCGTCCGGCTTTTCCTTGATCGACGGCACCAGGTCGAGGATCTCGAAGACCCGCTCGAACGAGACGAGCGCGCTCATCACGTCGACGCGCACGTTGGAGAGGGCGGTCAGCGGACCGTACAGCCGGGTGAGCAGCAGCGCGAGCGTCACGACCGTGCCGGCGCTGACCGTGCCGTTGACCGCGAGCCAGCCGCCCAGCCCGTACGTGAGGGCCTGGGCCAGCGAGGCGACCAGCAGCATCGCGACGTAGAACGTGCGCGAGTACATCGCGGACTGGATGCCGATGTCGCGCACCCGCTCGGCCCGCTCGCCGAAGCGCTTGGCCTCGGTCTCCGGCTGCCCGAAGAGCTTGACCAGCAACGCGCCCGCCACCCCGAAGCGCTCGGTCATCGTGGCGTTCATCTTCGCGTCGAGGTCGTAGCTCTCCTTGGTGATCTCGGCGAGGCGCCTGCCGACCCGCCGCGCCGGGATGATGAACAGCGGCAGCATGACCAGCGAGAGCGCGGTGATCTGCCACGACAGGGTGAACATGACGGCCGCGGTGAGCACGAGCTGGATCACGTTGCTCACCACGCCGGAGAGCGTGGACGTGAACGCCCGCTGGGCGCCCATCACGTCGTTGTTGAGGCGGCTGACCAGCGCGCCGGTCTGCGTGCGGGTGAAGAACTGGAGCGGCATCCGCTGCACGTGGTCGTAGACCCTCGTGCGCAGGTTGAGGATGATGCCCTCGCCGATGCGGGCCGAGTACCACCGCTGGACGAGCGAGAGCAGGGCGTCGACGACCGCGAGGCCGGCGATGAACAGGGCCAGCCGCACCACCGTGCCGCCGGCGTCGCCAGCGCCGCGGGTGATCGCGTTGACCACGTCGCCGGCGAGGACCGGGGTGGCCACCCCGATGCCCGCCGAGATCACCACCGCGATCAGGAAGACCGCGATGTCGGCGCGGTAGGGCTGGGCGAACGACAGGATCCGCCTCGCGGTGCCGCGGGCGAGCCGGTGGCCGGCCACCTTGTCACGGGCACGCATCGCCCGCAAGGTCTCCCAACCGCCCATGCCGCCGTACGACACGCGTCACCTCCGCGTCAGTCCTGGGACAAGTCTGCGTCCCCGGTATGACAGAACCCGCCAGGTAAGCGCGTTCTTCCCGGAGAGCCGTTACTCCCCCAGGCCCGCGAGATCGCGGAAGCGGCGCACCTGCGCCTCGCGCTCGGCCAGGTCCTGTTCCTGGTACGTGTGGTCGGCGGCGGCCGCGAGCAGCGCCTTGACCTCGACGACCGCGTCGCGCGGCGAGGAGAGCACGGCGGCGGCGAGGTCGCGGGCGGCGCCGTCGAGGTCGGCCCGGGGGACGACGAGGTTGGCGATGCCGGTCCGCTCGGCCTCCGCGGCGCCCATGCGGCGCCCGGTGACGCAGATCTCCAGGGCGCGCCCGTACCCGACCAACTCCAGCAGGCGTTTCGTGCCACCCAGATCGGGTACCAGCCCGAGCGTGACCTCGGCCATGGACAGTTGCGCGTCGTCGGCGAGCACGCGCAGATCGCACGCCAACGCGAGCTGGAATCCGGCGCCGATCGCATGACCCTGGACGGCGGCGATGCTAACGACGTCAGGGCGCCTCAACCACGTGAATCCCATTTGAAAGGCGTGAATGCGATCCGCGCTTTCCTCTGGGCTGA
Organism: Phytohabitans maris; assembly: GCF_031085175.1. GTDB lineage: Bacteria > Actinomycetota > Actinomycetes > Mycobacteriales > Micromonosporaceae > Phytohabitans > Phytohabitans maris. The sequence goes on along the minus strand of NZ_JAVHUY010000005.1, from coordinate 137,858 downwards.
GGCGAGCCATCTCCGTGAAAGAATTCGTCCCTTCACCACTCACTAGTGAAAGGTCCAGCCCCGCGGAGAAGGCCCGCCCCTCGGCCCTCACGATTACGACCCGCGCATCACCAGGCAGGTCGCGGGAGAAGTGTGACAACGCCGTCCACATCGCCGGCGTTTGCGCGTTGAGCACGTCGGGCCGGCACAACGTCAGAGTCGCGACCGGCCCGGCGCATTCCAGCCGAACGCCGCTGTCGTCGGTCATCGGGGGGTTTCCGACAGCGGCAGGGTGCCGAACAGGCGAAAGGCTCTCACGCCTTCTTGCGGCGACGCGCTCCGCCGCGCTGGCGCAGCTGCACGCCCGATTCGGTCAGGACCCGGTGCACGAACCCGTACGAACGGCCGGTGGAGGCCGCCAGAGCACGAATGCTCTCGCCGGACGTATACCGCTTGACCAGGTCTTTAGCGAGCGTCTGCCGCTCGGCCCCGACGATCCGGCGACCCTTCTCAGTGCTGGTGGCTGTGCCGGTGGCTGCCATGTTGATTCCTCACGTCCCAGACTGTGCGGTTTCTTTGCGGTCCTGTCTATTAGACCGCCTCGAACGATCATGCGCTAGATATCAACCCTTCGCCAAGCGACACGCACACCTTGTCGCCTACCCGATACCGTGGTGCGCCGTGACAAGCGAAGCGCGGGTGACGCGGTGGGACCTGTTCGTGTGGCTGGCTCTAGCCGCCGCCGGACTCGCGTTCACCTGGCTGGCGGTACGGTTCGCGTCCCCTCTCGGGACCGATGCCGCTCCTTTCCTCGGGACCTACCGACCCAAGGTCGGACCGTCCTCACCGCTCGCACCGGCGGTGGCCGCGACCGTGCTCACAGTTGCCGCGCGAGGGTGGTGGGACCGCGCCGCGTGGCCGATCGTGCTGCTCACCGGCTATCTCGCCGGGCTAATGTGGACCGTCGCATTGGCCGTTGTCAACGGTGAGCGCGGCTTGTACGGCCCCGCGAACCACTCCGGCGAGCCGCCCGGCCCGGCCCTGGTACTGCGCTGGATCCACCGGGCCGGGATCACCGATCCGCTCGCCGTGGGGCTGCTGCTGACCGCCGTCGGCGCCCTGCTCGTGCCACTGGTCCTGGCGGCGGCGCGGAACGGCTGTGGCGACCTGGAGGCCCGCCGCTACCTGCCGGTGGTGGCGCTCGCACCGTACGCCATCTGGGTGGCCGCCAGCCTCGACGCTCTGGTCGCGGTGCTGGTCGCGGCGATGGTGGCGGCCGGCGCCTGGGCCAGCGACCACCGGCGCACCGGGCCGAAGGCGGGAGCCGGGGCGATCACCGCTGGGCTGCTGCTGGGGGTGGCGGCGATGTTCTCGTTCGCCGTACCATGGATGGGCTTTTCTCTGGTTTGTCTGTATTTTGCGCGGCGGCGGGCGGCGCTCAACTTCCTCACCGGCCTCGGCGCCCTCGTGCCGGTCGGGGTGGCGCAGCTGCTCGGCTTTCGCTGGGTGGACGGCCTGCTGGCCGCGCAGCGCGAGCGCCCGGTGATCTGGTGGGGCGTGATCAGCCTGGCGGTGCTGCTGCTGGCCGCCGGGCCGGCGCTGGTGGCCAGCCTGCGCAAGATGCGCAACACCCCGGGCTGGCCGTTTCTGGTCGGCGCCGGCGCGGCGGTGCTGTCCACTGTGCTCGCCGGCCTGGCCCGGGGCGGCGTCGAGCACGCCTGGCTCACGTTCTTTCCGTGGCTGACGGTCGCCGCGACCGCCCCCGAGCGCCAGGCCGGCCCCCCGGTCCCGGCCCCCCTGCTGCTGGCCGCCGCGGGCGCCGCGACCGCCGTAGCCCTCCGCGCCGTCCTCGCCCCCTAGGACCCCGCCCGCCGTGTCGCGGTTGATCAGGGAGTTCGTGGGCGTGTCTGCCGGCGCGCCGCCCCACCAAGTCCCTGATCAACCGCGAAAGAGGGGGCCGGCCGCGGAGCGGCGCGCTAGGCGAGTTCGACGAGTTCCAGGAGGTCGTCGCTCCAGGCGTCCTCGTCGCCGTCCGGGAGCAGGATGGCGCGGTCGGGCTTGAGCGCCTGCACGGCCCCCGGGTCGTGGGTGACCAGCACGATCGCGCCAGGGTAGCGGGCGATCGCGTCGAGGACCTGCTCGCGGCTGACCGGGTCGAGGTTGTTGGTCGGCTCGTCGAGCAGCAGGACGTTGGCGCCGGAGCAGACCAGGGTGGCCAGCGCCAGCCGGGTCTTCTCGCCGCCGGAGAGGACCCCTGCCGGCTTGTCGACGTCGTCGCCGGAGAAGAGGAACGCACCGAGGATCTTGCGCAGGTCGGTGTCGGACTGCTCGAACGCGGCGCTGCGCATGTGCTCCAGGACGCTGCGCTCCACGTCGAGCGTCTCGTGCTCCTGCGCGTAGTACCCGATCCGCAGCCCGTGCCCGGCCACCACCTCGCCGGTGTCCGGCCGCAGCAGCCCGCCGAGGATGCGCAGCAGCGTGGTCTTGCCGGCGCCGTTGAGGCCGAGGATCGCGACCCGGGAGCCGCGGTCGACGGCCACGTCGACGTCCGTGAAGATCTCCAGCGAGCCGTACGACTTGGAGAGCCCGGTCGCGGTCAGCGGCGTACGCCCGCAGGCGGCCGGGGTCGGAAAGCGCACCTTGGCGACCTTGTCGGCGACCCGCTCCTCCTCCAGGCCGGAGAGGAGCTTTTCGGCGCGGCGGGCCATGTTTTGCGCGGCGACGGTCTTCGTGGCCTTGGCCCGCATCTTGTCCGCCTGGGCCATGAGCGCGCCGGCCTTCTTCTCGGCGTTGGCCCGCTCCCGCTTGCGCCGCCGCTCGTCGGTCTCCCGCTGCTCCAGGTACTTCTTCCAGCCCACGTTGTAGACGTCGACGACCGAGCGGTTGGCGTCCAGGTACCAGACCTTGTTGACCACCGCGTCGAGCAGGGACACGTCGTGGCTGATCACCACGAGCCCGCCCTTGTGCGCGGCCATGTATCCGCGCAGCCAGGTGATCGAGTCGGCGTCGAGGTGGTTGGTCGGCTCGTCGAGCAGCAGGATGCCGGCCCCGTCTTCGCCCGCGTCGCGAAAGAGGATGCGGGCCAGCTCGATCCGGCGCCGCTGGCCGCCGGAGAGGGTGCCGATGGTCTGGGCGAGCACCCGGTCGGGCAGCCCGAGGTTGGCGCAGATCCGGGCGGCTTCGGCCTCCGCCGCGTACCCGCCGAGGGAGGCGAACTGGTCCTCGAGCGTGCCGTAGCGGCGGAGCGCGCGCTCGTCGTCGGCCAGCTTGCCCTCCATGGCCTTCATCTCGGCCAGGAGCGTGTCCAGGCCGCGGGCGGAGAGCACGCGGTCGCGGGCGGTGACCTCCAGGTCGCCGGTGCGCGGGTCCTGGGGCAGGTAGCCGACTGCGCTGCGCCGGTCGACGGTGCCGGTGTAGGGCAGGCCCTCGCCGGCGAGCACCTTGAGCGTGGTGGTCTTTCCGGCGCCGTTGCGGCCGACCAGGCCGATCCGGTCGCCCGGCTGCACGCGCAGCGTGGCGTCGGACAGCAGGATCCGGGAGCCGGCGCGAAGCTCCAGGCTGGTAGCGGTGATCATGTGGCTAACTCTCACTCTCGTGGTCGAAGGCTGACTCAGGGCGCACCAAAGGGCCGGCCGGTCATCGACCCGGTCGGCCCGGAGAGGCTCAGCCTTCGCAGAGCAGCACGGCAGCGATTCTACCCGGCGAGGCGTGGGGTCCCAACCGAGTAAGAACCAAGATCACTGGGTACCGTGCTCGGGTGGAGCTCAACGAAGATGCCCGGATCGACACCAGCCAGGTCGAGGACCGGCGCGGGTCGCGCGGCGGAGGCGGACTCGGCGGCATCCCGCTGCCGAGCGGCAAGGGTGGGTGGATCGGCCTCGTCGTGGCGCTTCTGGTGGTCCTGGCCGGCGGCGGCGCGGGCCTGACCCAGATCACCGGCGGTGACGAGGGGCAGGGCGACAACACCGCGCTGGAGCAGCGGTGCGCGGCGCAGAACGCGCTCGACCAGCTCGACTGCCGCAACACGCTCTACGTGAACGCGGTCCAGGCGTACTGGCAGACGGCGCTCCCCCAGCACTTCGGCAAGCCGTACCAGCAGGCCGACACGGTGCTCTTCAGCCAGGCGGTGAGCACGGGCTGCGGCACGGCCGACTCGGGCGTGGGGCCGTTCTACTGCCCGGCGGACGACCGCGTGTACATCGACCTCTCCTTCTACGAGCAGCTCGCGGACCAGCTCGGCGCGCCGGGCGAGTTCGCCCAGCCGTACGTGCTGGCCCACGAGTACGGCCACCACGTGCAGGACCTGCTCGGCACCGAGGCGCAGATGCGCCGCCAGCAGCAGCGCGACCCGGGCAACGCCAACCAGCTCTCGGTGATGCTGGAGCTCCAGGCGGACTGCTACGCGGGCGCGGCGGCCAAGGGCATGACCGGCTCGACCGACTCCAGCGGGCAGAAGATCTTCAAGAGCATCACCCAGCAGGACATCCAGGAGGGGCTGGACACCGCGGCCGCGATCGGCGACGACACGCTCCAGCGGAAGTCGGGCGGGCGGATCGACGAGTCGCAGTTCACGCACGGTACGTCGGCGCAGCGGCAGGAGTGGTTCGGCCGCGGGTACCAGACCGGCGACCCGACGCAGTGCGACACGTTCGGCGACGCGCTCTGACGGTAGACTCGTGCAATCGGTTGCTACGAGCTGACGATCAACGGTGAACGGCACGCCGTCGAGGCCGACCCGGACACGTCCCCGCTCGCGCCCGGCTCCGGTCTCGTCGACGGCCGGTTCCTCAGTGGACCGTCAGCGGCATGACGCGGCACACCCGGCTGCTGCAGTTCACCGCGCTCGCCAGCACACTCGACCGGTTCGCGATGCCGCCCATGCTGCTGGCCATCTCGCATGACCTCGGCGTCCCGGTGGCCGGGGTGGCCAGCGCGGCCGGCGCCTACTTCCTCGCGTACGGCCTGATGCAGCCCGTCTGGGGCCTCCTCGGCAGCCGGCTCGGCGTGGTCCGGTCACTCCGGCTCGCCGTACTCCTGGCGGCGCTGACCACCGCGGGCACCGCGCTGGCCACGGACGCCGCGTCGCTCGTGGCCTTCCGCCTGGTCGCCGGCGCCGGCTTCAGCGCGGCCGTGCCCGCCGCGCTCTTCTACGCCGGCGCCACCGCGGCGCCGGGGCGCCGCCACCGCGACATCACCGGCCTGATGGCCGGTGTCGCCCTCGGCACAGCCGCGGCGACGGCGGGTGCGGGGGCCTTGGCCGCCACGGTCGGCTGGCGGTCCGCGTTCCTTTTCACGGGTACGACGGCCCTGGTCGCCTGTCTGGTGCTGAGTCGGCTGCCCGAGCTGCCGGCCCCGCGTGCGGCCGCCGACGGCATCTTCGCCCCGCTCCGCGCGGTGCTCCGCTCCGGTCCCGCCCGCACGCTCCTGCTGCTGGCCACTGTGGAGGGTGGCATTCTGCTGGGCGTGCTGACGTTCCTGCCGGCGGCGGTGGGTGCCACCGGCAGCGGCGCGGCGCTGGCCGGCGGCGTCACCGCGGCGTACGGCGTTGCCGTGCTCATCTGCGCCCCGATCGTCGGCCGCCTCCAGCAGCGGGTGCCCGCCGCCGCCCTCATCGCGGCCGGCGCCGCCCTGGCCGCGATCGGCTGCGTGGTGGCCGCGTTCACCGCGACGCCGGTCGCCGGCGCGTTCGTCTGCCTGCTGATCGGCGCGGCCTGGGCCTCGATGCACTCCACGATGCAGACCTGGGCCACCGAGGTGGTGCCGGAGGCCGGGCTGACGGCCGTGTCGCTGTTCGCCGGCGCGCTCTTCACCGGCAGTGCGCTCGCCGCGGTGGCCGGCGGCCCGCCGGTGGAGGCGGGCCGGTTCGGGCTGGTGTTCGGTGTCGCGGCCGCACTGCTGCTGCCACTCGGTGTGGCCGGCGCGACGGCTCGGGCCCGGTGGCGGCCGCCCGTGGCCGTGCCGTCGCCCGTTCGTGGGAGGGACGGAGCGTGACGGGCTCTTACCCGGCTACCGGCCCAACCCGATCGCGCGCCGCCCGTTCGGCCAGCGTCGGCCTGGTGATCCCGACCTGACCAACCCGCTCTTCCCACCGATCGCCCGCGGCGTCGAGGACGTGCCGCGGCCGGTGGGCTACAGCGCCCGCGGGTGGTCGGGATCGACGCGGTCCGTCGCCACACGGGCGCCGGGCTGCCGCCCCGCTCGCGGGAGCGGCTGAGGTGGCTCGCGCAGGGCACGCTGGCGTGGGTGGCAGGTCTTGGCTGATCGACATCGTCACGCGCAAGAGATCGTGGTACTTGGCTGCCCCCCGAGGGGCACTGAAATACCACGATCGCCTCTGCGGGCGCGCGACGGGTGTCTGAGGGCGTCCTGGTCGGGGAGTGCCAGGGACTACGGCGGAGGGAGGTGGATGGAGACGGCGCGGGCGGCGCGGATCGCGTCCACAAGTACGGCGTGGCGAGGGTCGGGGACCTGGAGGTGGCGTTCGGCGCGGAGGGCGGCGAGCGGGGCCAGGCGCCGGTCGGTGAGGATCGTGTCGACCGTGCGGCGGTCGCCGCCGCAGACCAGGGCGGCCAGCGTCGCCTCGGCCGGGAGCAGCACCCGCGCGGCCAGGTCGGCGGCGTCGCCGGCGGCGGCCTTCGCCTGGTTTTCCCGGCGGCGGGCGAAGCGCTGCTGCGACCAGCCGCCCGCCGCGGTGCGGCTCTGCACGTAGCTGGTGTCCACCTTGGACGCCTCGATCCGGTCGCCGAGCGCGATCCCCACCGCCACCGCACCTTTGCGGGCCAGCAGCAGTCCCAGCCGGTGCGGCGTAAGCGAGGCGGCCACGAAGGAGGGCAGGTCGGTGTAGCCGGTCACGCCGGGTGGGGCATGGATCTCGGCCACCGCGCCGTCCGGGGCCCGCAGTGCGACGCCGACGTCGGAGACCACCGGCTCCGCCGGGCCGTGGCGGGCCGCGAAGCCCTCGACCCACCTCGCCAGGCGCTCGGGGTCGACGTCGACCCAGCGCCCGCCGCCCGCGGCCGGTCGACTGCCCATGGGCCCGACGGTACGGCATGATCAGGCTATGACGCCGCTCGCCACCGCGGTCCTGGGCCGCCTGACCCGGGTGTACGGCGGTGCCCGCGACCCGGATCGCGGGCCGGCGATGGCGGCGTACATGCGGGACCAGTTCCCGTTCCTCGGCATCCAGGCGCCGGTGCAGCGGGTGCTCGCGCGGGAGGTGCTCGACGGGCTGCCCCGCCCGAGCGAAGACGATCTGCGGGACGTGGCCGAAGCGTGCTGGGCCCTGCCGGAGCGGGAGTACCAGTACTTCGCCTGCGGCCTGCTGCGCCGGCACGCGCGGGCGTGCTCGGCCGGGTTTCTGGAGACCGCCCGCTTCCTCGCCGTGACCAAGCCGTGGTGGGACACAGTGGACATCCTCGCCGCGCACCTGGTCGGGGCGCTCGTCTCCGCGCATCCGGCGCTGGTGTCCACGATGGACGAGTGGGTGGCCGACAAGGACAAGTGGCTGGTGCGTACGGCGATCCTGCACCAGCTGCGCTACAAGGAGCGGACGGACGCGGAGCGGCTCTTCCGGTACTGCACGCGGCAGGCCGGCCACACCGACTTCTTCGTGCGCAAGGCGATCGGCTGGGCGCTGCGCGAGTACGCGAAGACGGAACCGGCGGCAGTCCGGACATATGTGGCGGGTCACCGGCTGGCCCCGCTCTCGGCCCGAGAGGCATTGAAGAACCTCTAGGCACGGCACCGCTTGGCAAGTTACCATCCGGTACACGAATGTTCCTCACATATTAACAGTCATGAGGATCGCCATGCGCAGACCCGCCTCCCTCCCGGTCCTCGCCGCGGCGCTGCTCACCGCGACGACCGCCCTCATCGTCCCCGCGCGAACCACCGCCGAAGCCGCGCAAGCGCAGGCCGCCGCCGTCCTGGCGGCCAACGACTACTGCCTGGAGCAGTGCTCCGACATCCTCCCGCCCGGCCAGAACGGCAACGCCACGCTCGTCGAGATCCTCGCCCACCAGGCGCTCGGCACCCGCCCCGCGCACTCGGCGGACCAGATCGACGAGTACGCCAACCTCGTCTACAACTACGCCGGGCTCACCGACGGCCAGATCGGCAGCTACTTCAACAACGCCTCGTTCGGCGTCCCGGCCGGGCAGGTCGAGCGCACGTACCAGCCGCGCGCCGACGTGACCGTGGTGCGGGACAAGGCGACCGGCACGCCGCACATCACCGGCACGACCCGGTCCGGCACGATGTTCGGGGCCGGGTACGCCGGTGCCGAGGACCGCCTCTTCACCATGGACCTGCTGCGGCACGTCGGGCGGGGCACGCTCACCCCGTTCGCCGGCGGCGCGCCCGGCAACCGCGCGCTGGAGCAGAGCGTCTGGCGCAACTCGCCGTACACCGAGGCCGACCTCCAGGCCCAGGTCGCCGCGCTGCGCCAGCAGGGGTCGCGGGGCGAGCAGCTCCACTCGGACGTCGAGGCGTACATCGCCGGCGTCAACGCCTACATCTCCGCGTGCATGGCCGGCCGCAACTGCCCCGGCGAGTACGTGCTCACCGGCCACCTCGACGCGATCACCAACGAGGGCGGGCCGGAGCCCTTCACGATGACCGACCTCATCGCCATCGCCGGCGTCGTCGGCGGGCTCTTCGGCGGTGGCGGCGGCAGCGAGATGCAGTCCGCGCTGGTCCGCATCGCCGCACGCGCCAAGTACGGCCCGACCGAGGGCGACGCGGTGTGGCGGGCGTTCCGCTCGCAGAACGACCCGGAGACCGTGCTGACCCTCCACGACGGGCAGAGCTTCCCGTACGGCTCGGCGCCGGACGACGCGCCCAGCGTGGTGATGCCGGACGCCGGCTCGGTCCAGCCTGAGCCGGTGATCAGGGACCAGACCGGGTCGGCGACGGACGGCGCGGTCGCGCTCTCCGAGCTGTCCATCGGCGCGGCCCACCGCGGCATGTCGAACGCGGTCGTCATCTCCGGCCAGCACACCACCTCGGGCCACCCGGTGGCGGTCTTCGGGCCGCAGACCGGCTACTTCTCCCCGCAGCTGCTGCTCATGCAGGAGCTGCAGGGGCCCGGAATCAGCGCGCGGGGGGTCGCGTTCGCCGGGGTCAGCCTCTACGTGCTGCTCGGCCGGGGCCAGGACTACGCGTGGAGCGCCACGTCGTCCATCCAGGACATCACCGACACGTACGCGCTGCCGCTGTGCACGACCGACGGCACGGCCCCGACGCTCGCCAGCAACCGGTACCTCCACCAGGGACAGTGCAAGGCGATGGAGGAGCTGTCGCACGTCAACTCCTGGAACCCCACCGTCGCCGACGGCACGCCCGCCGGCTCGTACCGCATCGTCGCCTGGCGCACCGCGCTCGGCCTGGTCGCCTGGCGGGGCACGGTGGACGGGCAGCCGTACGCGTTCGCCCAGCGCCGCTCCACGTACGGCCGGGAGGCGCACTCGGCGATCGGCTTCCAGATCTTCAACGACCCGGCGGCGATGGGCAGCGCCAGTGCCTTCGCCGCCGCGGCGTCCAACGTGGAGTACGCGTTCAACTGGTTCTACGTCAACTCGACCCAGTCGGCGTACTTCAACTCGGGGCGCAACCCGGTGCGGGCGGCCGGCTCCAACCCCAACCTGCCGATGGCCGCGCAGTACGAGTGGACCGGCTTCGCTCCGGCCGCCGCGCACCCGCAGTCGATCGGCCAGGACTACTACGTCTCCTGGAACAACAAGCAGGCCCGCGACTTCGGGGCGGCGGACGGCAACTTCAGCTTCGGCTCGGTGCACCGGGGCGAACTGCTGGACACGCCGGTGAAGGCCGCGCTGGGCGCCGGTCAAAAGCTGGACCGGGCCGCCGTCGTACGCATCGTGGAGAACGCGGCCACAGTGGACCTGCGCGGCAAGGAGGTGCTCGACGACCTGATCCGGGTCATCGAGAGCCAGCCGGTCACCGACGCCACGCTCGCCTCCACCGTGACCCAGCTGAAAGCCTGGCAGCAGGCCGGCGCCACCCGTAAGGAGACCTCGGCCGGCTCGAAGGCGTACCAGCACGGGGCCGCGATCCGGGTCTTCGACGCGTGGTGGCCGCTGCTCGTGAGCGGACAGTTCAAGCCCGGCCTCGGCCCCGACCTGTACCAGTCGCTGGTCAACGCCATCCAGATCAACGAGTCGCCCTCCGGCCACCAGACCGGTGAGACGTCCAGCTTCCCCGGATCGGCGAACGAGGCGCAGCCGCACAAGGGCTCCGCCTTCCAGTACGGCTGGTGGGGCTATGTGGACAAGGACATCCGTCGGGTGCTCGGCGAGCCGGTGCAGGGTGGGCTCGGCCGGGCGTACTGCGGCAACGGCGACCTGGCCGCCTGCCGCACGGTGCTGCTCGACACGCTGCGGGCCGCCGCCGCCCAGCCAGCGTCCACTGTGTACCCCGGTGACGACCACTGCTCGGCCGGCGACCAGTGGTGCGCCGACGCGATCGTGCACTCACCGCTCGGCGGCATCACCTCGCCGATCATCGCCTGGCAGAACCGGCCGACGTACCAGCAGGTGGTGTCGTTTCCGGCCGGGCGCGGGCAGGACATCGGCAACCTGGCCGCGGGGCGCCCGGCGACCGCGACCGGCACGCAGTCGCCGCACGTGGCGGCCCGGGCGTTCGACGGCGACCCGGGCAGCCGGTGGGCCAGCTCGTGGACCGACAACCAGTCGCTGACCGTCGACTTAGGATCGGCTCGTACCGTGGGGCGGGTGATCCTCCGGTGGGAGGCGGCGCACGCGTCGTCGTACCGCATCGAGACCTCGACCGACGGGACGAGCTGGACCACGGCGTGGTCAACCGCCGCCGGCAACGGCGGCACCGACAACGACGCCTTCACCCCGACCACCGCGCGCTACGTGCGGATGGTCGGCGTCCGCCGGGCCACCTCCTACGGCTATTCCCTGTACGAGATGGAGGTCTACTCAGGATAGGGCGGTGCCCGCCGCCAGGGCGACGATCAGCGCGCTCGACACGAGGGCGGTTGCCAGCCGGCCACGCGGCCCGGTCAGCAGCCGCCCGACGAGCGTGCCGCTGCCCGCGATGACGAGTTGCCAGCTCGCCGACGCCAGGAACGCGCCCGCCACGAAGAGCGCCTCTCCCCCGGCGCTCAGGCTCTCCGCCGCCTGCCGGCCGAGCACGAGCGCTCCGAAGTAGACGATCGTCATCGGGTTGAGGAGGGTGAGCCCCAGCAGCCCCGCGTACGCCCGTACCGGCGAGGCGAGACCGGCGTCCGAGCGGGCCGCGCGGGCCGGGTCGCGGTGGTGCCGGACGGCGGTGTACGCGGTGCGCGCCGCCAGCCCGAGCAGCACGGCCACGGCCACCCAGCGCAGGGGCGCGGCGGCCGGCTCGATCACGCCGGCGAGGGCCGCGCCGCCGACCACCGCGGCGAGCGCGTACAGCCCGTCGGCGGTGGCCACGCCCAGGGCCGCGGCGGCACCGACCCGGAACGAGGTACGCGCCGCCAGCCCCATGATCAGGATCGCGATCGCGCCGACCGGGACGGCCACGCCGTAGCCGGCGACCACCCCGTCGACGAACGCGCCGGTCACGATCGTGGGTGCGGGATCGCAGCCGGCGACCCGCCACGCTGCTGTCGCGTGCCGGCGAGGGCGGCGGCGACAGGGACGCGGAAGGTCTTCGACTCGATCACGCCGCCAGTCTGCGTCACCCGTACCGCCGGGACGAATGATTTTTTTGTTGACGGTTGAACCATCTGGCGCCGGGCGCGTGGATCCGGTCGAGGGGTGGGGCGACGGAGCGGGGTAGGCAATGAGCGGGAGTCGCGAGGCTACGGACCTTGAGGCCAGCGGCGGACGAGCGCCGAGCGACGGAGCGGGGTAGGCAATGAGCGGGAGTCGCGAGGCTACGGACCTTGAGGCCAGCGGCGGACGAGCGCCGAGCGACGGAGCGGGGTAGGCAATGAGCGGGAGTCGCGAGGCTACGCCGAGCGACGGAGCGGGGTAGGTATGGTCACGTTCCGCATTCTCGGTCCGCTGGAGGTGGAGGGGGCGGAGGGCCGGACCGTGCCGCTCACCGCGACCAAGCCGCGCACCCTGCTCGCCCTGCTGCTGCTCCACGCCAACCGGCCGGTCGGGGTCAGCACGCTCACCGACGCGCTGTGGCCGCTCAAGCCGCCCCGGACGGCCGCCGGCGCGCTCCGCACCCACGTCTCCAGCCTGCGCACCTCGCTGGGGCTGACCGGGCTGACCGCGCGCCCGCCCGGATACCAGCTCCAGGTCGACCCGTACGACCTGGACGTGCTCCTCTTCGACCGGCTCGCCGGCGAGGGGCACCGCGCGGCGGCCCGCGGCGACCTGGCCGGCGCGGCCGACCGGTGGGAGCGGGCGCTCGGCCTGTGGCGCGGCCGGCCGCTCGACGGGCTGGAGCTCGGCGCCGCGGCCGAGTCCACATTGGCCGACATCGCCGAGCGGCGGCTCACCCTGCTGGAGCACTGGGCCCAGGCGCGGCTCACACTCGGCGAGCACGCCGGTACGCTGCCCGCGCTCGCCGCGGCCGCCGCCGAGCAGCCGCTCCGCGAACGGCTGCACGAGCTGGCGATGCTCGCGCTCTACCGGTCCGGGCGGCAGGCCGAGGCGCTGGAGACGTTTCGCCAGCTGCGCCGGCGGCTCGTGGCCGACCTCGGCGTCGAGCCCGGCCAGGCGCTGCAACGGCTCCAGCGCCAGATCCTCTCCGCCGACCCGGCACTCGACCCGCCCGGCGAGCCCGGTGCCGTACGCGCGGGACCGCCGGCGCCCCGGCAGCTGCCGCCGGACATCGCCGCGTTCACCGGGCGGCACCGCGAGGTCACCACCGCCCGGGCCCGCCTCGCCATCTCCCCGCTGCGCCCCGCGCCGCTGGTCGCCATCTCCGGGCCGGGCGGCGTCGGCAAGTCCGCCCTCGCCGTGTACCTGGCGCACCGGCTCGCGCACCGCTTCCCGGACGGGCAGCTCTACGTCGACCTGCAGGGCGCCACCGCCGGACTGCGCCCGCTGCCGCCGCTGGAGGTACTCGGCCGGTTCCTGCGCGCCCTCGGCGCCCGCGACTCGGACATCACCACGGTGGACGAAGCGAGCGCCGCGTTCCGGGCGGTCGCGGCGGGGCGCCGGCTGCTCGTCCTGCTGGACAACGCGCAGGACGCCGAGCAGGTCCGCCCGCTGCTGCCGGCCGGCCCGCACACCGCGGTACTGCTCACCAGCCGCCCGATACTGTCCACCCTGGACAACGCGGCACACCTCCACCTCGACGTGCTCTCGCCGGTCGACGCGATGCTGCTGCTGAGCCGCCTCGCCGGCGCCGACCGGGTGGCCGCCGACCCGGGCGGCGCGCAGCGGGTGGCCACCTGGTGCGGCTGCCTCCCGCTGGCGCTGCGGATCGCCGGCGCACGGCTCGCCGCCCGCCCTTCGTGGCCGGTACGGGAGCTGGCCGAGCGCCTCTCCGACACCCGCCGCCGGCTGGACGAGCTGAGCATCGGCGAGCTGGGCGTGCGCTCCAGTTTCCAGGTCAGCTACGAACTGCTGCACGACGGCGCGGAGGCGGACGACCGGGCGGCCGCACGGGCGTTCCCGCTGATCGCCCTCCCCGACGCGGCCGACCTGAGCGTGCCGGCCGCCGCCGCGCTGCTCGACCTGCCGCCCGCCGCGGCCGAGCGGATCCTCGACCGGCTGGTCGACTCCCAGCTGCTGGCCTGCCCGGCGCCGGGTCGCTTCCGGCTGCACGACCTGCTGCGGCTCTTCGGCAGGTCACTGGCCACATCGGACACTGGCGCGCTGGTCCGGCTCCTGCGCTGGTACTCGGCCACGGCGTGGCAGGCGTACCGGCGGCTGCGCCCCGCCGACGGGCGGCCGGCGACCGCCGGGGAGTGGGCGGAGGGCGGGACATCGTTCTCCGATGTGGACGGTGCCCTCGACTGGCTGGAGTCCGAGCGGGCCAACCTCCTGGCCGCCGTACACCAGGTCGCGGAAACCCCGGCACTGCCGGCCGCCGCCGCGACCAGCCTGGCCCGCGCGCTGTTCGCGTTCTTCCACGTGCGCGGCTACCTCAACGACTGGGTCGAGGTCAACGAGGTGGCCCGCGCCGTCGCCCGCCGGGCCGGCGACCCGATCGCCGAGGCGCACGCCAACCGCGACCTGGGCGCGGCGTTCGAGGTGCGCGGCGAGTACCAGAAGGCGCTCGGCTGCCTGCGCGAGGCCCTCGACCGGTACGCGGCCGCGGGCGACCGGGCCGGCGAGGCGGCCTGCCTCAACGGGCTCGGCACCGTGTACGACAGCCTCGGCCGGCTCGCCGAGGCCGCCGAGGCGCTGGAGCGGAGCCTCGCCATCGTCCGCGGCCAGGGCGACCGGCACGCCCAGGCGATCAGCCTCAACAACCTCGGTGACGTCTACTGTGGACTCGGGTCGTACGACCGGGCTGCGGCGAGCCTGCGCGAGGCGCTCGCCATCTTCCGCGACAACGGCAACCGGCGCAGCCAGGCCGCCGCGCTCAACAACCTGGCCCAGGTGCACGAGCGGGAGGGCCGGTACCCGGAGGCGCAGGCCTGCTACGAGGAGAGCTACGCGATGTTCGTCGACCTGGGCGTCTCCATTGGACAGGCGACCGTGCTGGCCCAACTGGGCCGGGTGCACCGGCTCCGGGGCCGGCACGGCGAGGCGCTGGAGCGGCTCGGCACCGCGCTGGAGCTGGCCGAGAAGATAGACGAGCGGCGCAGCGCGGCGGTCTGCCTCCGCGAGCTGGGCACGACCCACGCCGAGCTGGGCGACCCGGCGGCGGCGCGGGCGGCGTGGGTGCGGGCGCTGGCGGTCTTCGAGGCGCTCGGCGTGCGCGAGGCCGACGAGGTCCGCGCTGACCTCGCCACGGCCGGGGCAGGTAACGCGACCGGGATCACCCACCTCGCACCACGAGCGACGCCGGGCGGCTGACATCGGGCTGACCGATTCCCCACGGCGGCGCCCCGTTTCATACGTCGGTGGGTCAGACGTTGAAGCCGAGCGCCCGCAGCTGGTCGCGACCCTCGTCGGTGATCTTGTCCGGGCCCCACGGCGGGAGCCAGACCCAGTTGATCCGGAAGTCCTTCACCAGGCCGCCGCCGGGGCCGCTGAGCAGCGCCGACCTCGTCTGGTCCTCGATCACGTCGGTCAGCGGGCAGGCGGCCGACGTCAGGGTCATGTCGAGGGTGGCGACGTTTTCGTCGTCGATGTGGATGCCGTAGACGAGGCCGAGGTCGACGACGTTGATGCCCAGCTCGGGGTCGACGACGTCCTTCATCGCCTCTTCCACGTCCGCGACCGCGGTGTTGGCAGTGGCGTCACTCATCGCCGTCCTCGCTTCGCCGCAGGCGACGACGAGGCTCCAAACGCACGGAGCCCGATGGTTCGCTCGCTCATGATCCCTGCACCTCCGAAGCAGCGGCCGACGGAGAAGAACCGGCAACGCCGGCTCGCACCGCGGCGTCCTTGAACGCCATCCACGGTAGCAACGCGCACTTCACGCGGGCCGGGTAGCGGGCCACGCCGGCGAAGGCGATGCCGTCGCCGAGGAGCTCCTCGTCCGGCGTCACCTGGCCGCGGCCGCCCATCAGCTCCACGAAGCCGTCCATGATTTTGAACGCCTGCCCGGCGTGCTGGCCGCGCAGCAGCTCGTGCAGCACGCTCGCCGAGGCCTGGCTGATCGAGCAGCCCATGCCGTCGTACGACACGTCGGCCAGCACGTCGCCATCGGCCGCGACCCGGATGGTCACCTCGTCACCGCAGGTCGGGTTGACGTGGTGCGCCTCGCCCACGGACGAGCCCGTCACCGGCTCGCGCAGGCCGCGGCCGTGCGGATGTTTGTAGTGGTCCAGGATGATCTCCTGGTACAGCTGCTCGAACTCCATCAGCCGAACACCTTCCGCACCTGCTCGAGGCCGCGCACCAGCGCGTCGACCTCGTCGGTCGTCGTATAGAGGTAGAACGACGCGCGGGTCATCGCCGGCACGCCGTACCGCACACAAAGCGGGCGGGCGCAGTGGTGACCCACCCGGACCTCCACCCCGACCGAGTCGAGGATCTGTCCCACGTCGTGCGGGTGTACCCCGTCGAGCCCGAACGAGATCGTGCCGCCCCGGCCCACCGGCGTGGTGGGGCCGAAGATCCGCAGTCCGGGCACGGTGCCGAGCGCGTCCAGCGCGTACGCCGCGAGCTCCTTCTCGTGCCAGCGGATGGCCTCCATGCCGATGCCGGTGAGGTAGTCGACGGCCGCGCCCAGCCCCACGGCCTCGGCGATCGGCGGGGTGCCCGCCTCGAACCGGGCCGGCGGCGCCGCGAACGTCGACCGCTCCATCGTGACCGTCTCGATCATCGAGCCGCCACCGAGCACGGGCGGCATCTGCTCCAGCAGCTCGTACCGCCCCCAGAGCACGCCGATGCCGGTGGGACCGCACATCTTGTGCCCGGTGAACGCCAGGAAGTCGGCGCCCAGGTCGGCCACGTCGACCGGGATGTGCGGCACGCCCTGGGAGGCGTCGAGCAGCACCAGCGCGCCCACCTCGTGCGCCCGCGCGGTGATCGCCGAGGTGGGGTTGACGGTGCCGAGCACGTTGGAGACCAGCGCGTACGACACGAGCTTGGTGCGCTCGTTGACCAGCTCGTCGAGGTCTTCCAGGTCGAGGCGGCCGGCGTCGGTCACCTTGAACCACCGCAGCGTCGCACCGGTGCGCTCGCAGAGCAGCTGCCACGGCACGATGTTGGAGTGGTGCTCCATCTCGGAGATCACGATCTCGTCGCCCGGGCCGAGCGCGAGGCGCGAGGCGGCCGGCGAGTTGGAGATCGCGTACGCCACGAGGTTGATCGCCTCGGTGGCGTTCTTGACGAAGACGATCTCCTCGGGGCTGGCGGCGTTGACGAAGCGGGCGACCTTGGCGCGGGCCCCCTCGTACGCCTCGGTCGCCTCGGTGCCGACCTGGTGCACCGAACGGGCGACGTTGGCGTTGTGGTGCTCGAAGTGCTCCCGCATCGCGTCGATCACCTGGCGCGGCTTCTGCGACGTGTTGCCGCTGTCCAGGTAGACCATCGGGTGGCCGTTGACCTCCCGACCCAGGATCGGGAAGTCGGCGCGCACCTTCTCCACGTCGAAGCGGGGCACGTCGCCGTACTGCGGCATGCCCTCCGGGATCGTGATGGTGGTCATCGGTACCTCTCAGGCCGAGGCCGGTCCGGCCCCTGCCAGGTAGCGCTCGTAGCCCTCGGCTTCGAGCTTTTCGGCGAGCTCGGGCCCGCCCTCCTCGACGATCCGCCCGGCCACGAAGACGTGCACGAAGTCGGGCTGGATGTAGCGGAGGATGCGGGTGTAGTGGGTGATCAGCAGCAGGCCGGTCTCGCCGGTGGCGCGGACCCGGTTGACGCCCTCGCTCACCACGCGCAGCGCGTCGATGTCGAGGCCGGAGTCGGTCTCGTCCAGCACCGCCACCTTCGGCTTGAGCAGCTCCAACTGGACGATCTCGTGGCGCTTCTTCTCGCCGCCGGAGAAGCCCTCGTTGACGTTGCGCTGGGCGAAGGCCGGATCCATGTGCAGCCGCTCCATCGCGCCGCGCAGCTCGCCGGCCCAGGTGCGCAGCTTGGGCGCCTCGCCGTCGACCGCGGTCTTGGCGGTACGCAGGAAGTTGGCCACCGAGACGCCGGGGACCTCTACCGGGTACTGCATCGCGAGGAAGAGGCCGGCGCGGGCCCGCTCGTCGACGGTCATCGAGAGCACGTCGACGCCGTCGAGGGTGACCGAGCCGCTGGTGACCTGGTACTTGGGGTGGCCGGCGATCGAGTACGCCAGGGTGGACTTGCCCGAGCCGTTCGGCCCCATGATCGCGTGCGTCTCGCCCGCCTTCACGGTCAGGTTGACGCCCGCCAGAATAGGCTTCAGCTCCCCCTCGGGCAGCTTGACCGACACCTGCAGGTCACGGATCTCCAGGGTGCTCATGACGGCTGTACTCCATTGCTAGGCGTGAGCGATACGTAGACGTCGCCGTCGCGGACCTCGACGGGGAAGACCGGGACGGGCTCGGTGGCCGGCAGGCCGGTCGGCTCGCCGGTGCGCAGGTCGAAGCGGGAGCCGTGCAGCCAGCACTCCAGCGTGCAGCCGTCGACCTCGCCCTCCGACAGCGGCACCTCGGCGTGCGAGCACACGTCGTGGATGGCGTAGAAGTTGTCGTCTTCGGCGTGCACCACGGCGATCTCGGTGCCGTCGACGTCGGCGGCGACCGAGGTGCCCTTGGGGACGTCCTCCACCGAACAGACCTTGATCAAGCTGGAGGGCATCATGCCCCCGCCTTCAGGAGCCGCTCCTCGATCGAGGCGCCGAGCCGCTCGCGCAGCTCCTCGACCGGGATCTTGTTGATCAGCTCGGCGAAGAAGCCGCGCACGACGAGCTTGCGCGCCTCGGACTCCGGGATGCCCCGGGCCATCAGGTAGAACAGCTGCTCGTCGTCGAAGCGGCCGGTCGCGCTCGCGTGGCCGGCGCCGGCGACCTCGCCGGTCTCGATCTCCAGGTTCGGTACGGAGTCGGCCCGCGCGCCGTCGGTGAGGACGAGGTTGCGGTTGATCTCGTACGTGTCGGTGCCGGTCGCCTGCACCTGGATCAGCACGTCGCCGACCCAGACGGTGTGCGCGCCCTCGCCCTGCAGCGCCCCGCGGTAGCCCACGTAGCTGCGGCAGTCGGGCACGCTGTGGTCGACCAGCTGGCGGTGCTCCAGGTGCTGGCCGGCGTCGGCGAAGTACAGCCCGTACAGCTCGGCCTCGCCGCCCCGCCCGGTGTAGTCGACGCTGGTGAACTGCCGTACCAGGTCGCCGCCGAGCGTCACCTGGATGTGCGTCACCCGCGCGTCGCGCCCGAGCCGGAAGCGGACGTGCTGGGCCTGCACCGCGTCGGCCGCCCAGTCGGCGACCGTGACGAGCGTGAGCTTGGCGCCGTCGGCGACCGCGACCTCGACGTTGTCGGCGAGCGTGACCGCGCCGGTCTGCTCCAGCACGATCGTCGCCTCGGCGAACCGCCCGACCTCGACGAAGGTGTGCCCGAATCCCACCGAGCCGTCGCCGGTCAGCGTGAGCACCGCCGGCGCGCCGAGCACCGTCTCGGCGTCGACCGCGACCAGGGCAGCCTGCGTGGCGCGGCCGTAGGCGAGGGCGCTGATCCGGTCGAACGGCGTCAGCACGCTCCCGATCCGCGGGTCACTCTTGTCCACGGTGGACACGGAGATCCCGGCGGGCAGCTCGTCGTACCCGATGGCCGGGGCGGGACCACCGACCACGTCGCCGGTGAGGCCGCGCAGGCGCTTGAGTGGCGTGAAGCGCCACTCCTCCTCCAGGCCCGTCAGGGCCGGGAAATCGGCCACGTCGAACGAACGCAGCGCCTGTGCCTTGGTCTTGGACGGCGCCGCGAGGGTGTCGGTCATCTAGCCGACCGCTCCTTCCATCTGCAGTTCGATGAGGCGGTTGAGCTCCAGCGCGTACTCCATCGGGAGCTCCTTGGCGATCGGCTCGATGAAGCCCCGCACGATCATCGCCATCGCCTCGTCCTCGGTCAGGCCCCGGCTCATCAGGTAGAAGAGCTGGTCCTCGCTGACCTTGGAGACGGTCGCCTCGTGGCCCATCGCGACGTCGTCTTCGCGGATGTCCACGTACGGGTACGTGTCGGAGCGGGAGATCGTGTCGACCAGCAGCGCGTCGCACTTCACCGTGCTCTTGCTGTGGGTCGAGCCCTCCAGCACCTGGACCAGGCCCCGGTACGAGGTGCGGCCGCCGCCCCGCGCGATCGACTTGCTGATGATGGTGGAGGAGGTGTTGGGCGCGGCGTGCACCATCTTGGCGCCGGCGTCCTGGTGCTGCCCCTCGCCGGCCATCGCGACCGAGAGCACCTCGCCCTTGGCGTGGTCGCCGGTCATGTACACCGCTGGGTACTTCATCGTGACCTTGGAGCCGATGTTGCCGTCGATCCACTCCATGGTCGCGCCCTCGTGCGCCACGGCCCGCTTGGTGACCAGGTTGTAGACGTTGTTGGACCAGTTCTGGATCGTCGTGTACCGGCAGCGCGCGTTCTTCTTCACGATGATCTCGACGACCGCGCTGTGCAGCGAGTCGGAGGAGTAGATCGGCGCGGTGCAGCCCTCGACGTAGTGCACGTACGCACCCTCGTCGACGATGATCAGCGTCCGCTCGAACTGGCCCATGTTTTCCGTGTTGATCCGGAAGTAGGCCTGCAGCGGGATCTCCACGTGCACGCCCTTCGGCACGTAGATGAACGAGCCACCGGACCAGACGGCGGTGTTGAGCGCGGCGAACTTGTTGTCGCCGACCGGGATCACCGTGCCGAAGTACTCCTTGAAGAGCTCCGGGTGCTCCTTGAGCGCGGTGTCGGTGTCGAGGAAGACGACGCCCTGCTCTTCGAGGTCTTCACGGATCTTGTGGTAGACCACCTCGGACTCGTACTGCGCGGCGACACCGGCCACGAGGCGCTGCTTTTCCGCCTCGGGGATGCCCAGCTTGTCGTACGTGTTCTTGATGTCGGCGGGCAGGTCGTCCCAGGTCGCCGCCTGCTTTTCGGTGGAGCGGACGAAGTACTTGATGTTGTCGAAGTCGATCCCGGTGAGGTCGGCGCCCCAGGCGGGCATCGGCTTGCGGCCGAACAGCCGCAGGCCCTTGAGCCGCAGGTCGAGCATCCACTCCGGCTCGTTCTTCTTCGCCGAGATGTCGCGGACGACCGCCTCGTTGAGACCCCGCTGGGCGGCGGCGCCGGCGATGTCCGAGTCGGCCCAGCCGTACTCGTAGTTGCCGAGGACGGCGAGCTGCTCCGCTTGGGTCATCTGCTCGGTCATCTATCAGGTCCTCACCGTGTTGTCTGGGCCGGGATGTGCGTGGTGCACACTCCGTCACCGTGCGCGATGGTGGCTAGCCGCTGCACGTGGGTGCCGATCAGGCGGGAGATCACCGCGGTCTCGGCCTCGCACAGCTGGGGAAACTCGGCGGCCACGTGCGCCACCGGACAGTGGTGCTGGCAGAGCTGGCCGCCGGACGCGATCGTGGAAGCGTTGGCAGCGTAACCCTCCGCTGTCAGCGCGGCCGCGAGCGCCTCCGCGCGGGCGAGCGGGTCGTCACCGGCCCCCGCAAGCGCCGCCCGGCAGCGCACCTCCAGCCCGGACACCTGCTCCGCAGCGAACTCCGCGACCGCGGCCGACCCGCCCTTTCGCGAGATCCAGCGCAGGGCGGCGGTGGCCATGCCGTCGTAGAAGTGGGTGCCGCAGTCCTGCTTGCCGGCGTCGGTCAGCACGAACACGCGGGCCGGCCGCCCACGCCCCCGGTGCGCCCGGACCGGACGCTCACGCGACACCACGACGCCGTCGGCCAGCATCGCGTCGAGGTGCTTGCGGATGGCGGCGGAGCTGAGCCCGAGCTCGGCGCCGAGCTCGGCGGCGGTAGCCGAGCCATGCGCCAGCAACAGCCGGGCAACGCGGTCACGGGTGCGCCCGTCGACCACGACCGGCTGCTCGGGGAGCGCCGCCGCTTTTTTCACAACGCCCACGTTACGTATTTCCGTCAGCGCCCGCAAACCCGGCCCGAAGTGATCCACCCCACCGGGGTGACCCGCTTGCGCCCGATCAGCCGCGCCGTCACCTTCATGCCGCCCCGCGATCCTACGCCGCCGCCGCGCGGCGCAGGCCCGCGGCAACCACGCAGTTGATCAGGGAGTTGGTGAGCGTGTCGGTCGGCGCGCCACTCCACCAACTCCCTGATCAACTGCGGCAGGGAGGTCGGGCCGCGCGGCGAGCGCGGGCGGGGCGGGCTAAGGGAGCGGGGCGGGGGTGAGTTCGTCGTGCGGGGCGGGTGTGGTCCCGCGGGGCTCCGGGGTGGGCGGGATTTCTGGTGCCGGAGTGGTGTGGAGGGTCCAGAGGACCGAGAGGGTGGCCAGCCAGACCAGGCAGGCCCCCAGCATGTGGGCGCCGACCAGCACCACCGGCAGGTCGGTGAAGTACTGGACGAAGCCGATCAACCCCTGCCCCAGCTCGACGGCGAGCAGCACCAGCGCGGCGCGGGCGGCGGCCTGGAGACCGGTCGCGCGGAAGGCGAACCACGCCGCGACCGTCAGGCCGAGCAGCAGGAACACCAGGTCGGCGTGGACCTGGGAGATGGTCTCCGGGTCGAGGCCGTTGCGGGCGGCGCCGTGGTCGCCGGAGTGCGGGCCGCTGCCGGTGACCCACGTGCCCACGACCAGGACGGCCGCACTGGCGGCGGCGACGAGCCACACCAGCGGGCGCAGCGGCGGCGGGACGGTGCTCGCGGTCGCGGGCGGGTCGCCGGTGGAGCGCCACAGGGCGTACGCCACGGCGAGCATCGCGATCGACGCCAGGAAGTGCAGGCCGACCACCCAGGGGTTGAGGTCGGTCAGCACGGTGATGCCGCCGATCACGCCCTGCAGCGGGATGCCCAGCAGCACCGCGCCGGCCAGCAGCACCTGGGACCGCCGCCTCGGCCGCCGCCGCCACGCCGCGACGAAGGCGGCCAGTGCGACCAGGCCGACCACGTACGTGAAGAGGCGGTTGCCGAACTCGATGGCGCCGTGGACGCCCATCTCGGCGGTCGCCGTGTACGACGCGTCGGTGCAGCGCGGCCACGTGGGGCAGCCGAGCCCGGAGTCGGTCAGCCGGACCGCGCCCCCGGTCACCACGATCGTGACGTTGGCGGCGATGGAAGCCAGGGCCAGTCGGCGGAGCACGGCCACTATCGTACGTAGTAGGTGCGGCGCGCGGAGACGCGGGGCTCAGGCGGCCAGCTTGTACGCCCGGATCACCGTCTGCGTGACCGTGTTGCCGGCCGCGTCGACGGCGGTGGCGCGGAGCGAGACGTAGCCGTCGCGGGCCGGGTGGGTGACCGTCGCCTCGCCGGCCGCCACCGGGGCCCGCGCCCAGGTCACGCCGTCGTCGTACGAGACGTCGACCGTGAGGCTGGTGTTGCGGCCGGCGGTCGAGTCGGGCTGGGCCACCACGCTGACCGGGATCGTCACGGTCTGGCCGGCCGGGGCGGCGTTCTGCTCGTCCACCCGCGGCGCGAACCGCACCGTGGAGAGCGGCAGCCGCGCGGCGGCATCACCGGAGACGTGCGAGGAGCGGAACGTCCACGCCACGCTCACCCGCGTGGAGAGCGTCGCCGGGCCGCTCCGCTCGGCACTCATCTCCAGCCGGTAGTCGGCCGCCTCCGGCGGTACCTCGAACTCGCCGGTCAGCTCCGCCACCGACGCGACGCGAACGCCGGCGCGGTAGAGCGTGATCTCCCCGGCCGCGATCGAGGAGTAGCCGGCCCGGCCAGCGCCGTCGCCGTACAGCGGGGCGAGCACCAGGAGCGTGTCGCCGCGGCGGGTCACCCACTGGTGCTCGTACGCCGGGGAGGCCACCGTCGGACCGAAGACGCCACGGCTCCACTGCTCCTGGTACGACTGCCCGGCCCGGTACGCGACCGGCGGCGCGACGGTGGACGTC
Organism: Phytohabitans maris; assembly: GCF_031085175.1. Classification (GTDB taxonomy): domain Bacteria; phylum Actinomycetota; class Actinomycetes; order Mycobacteriales; family Micromonosporaceae; genus Phytohabitans; species Phytohabitans maris. The sequence continues at coordinate 114,352 of NZ_JAVHUY010000005.1, read as the reverse complement.
ACGTACTGGTCGGCGGTCATCTCGTCGAACGAGCGGAACCACCGCACCCGCCCCTCGACGTTGTAGAACTCGGTGCGCGCCGAGGGGAGCGTGACCGGCATCGCGTACGCGAAGCCGCCCATCACCGTGTCCGGCAGCACCGGCCAGGCCATCTTCTGCCCGGTGGTACCCGACGCCTCGTGGCCGTGGTCGGCGCGGACGGTGGCCAGGTCGGCGGCGGTCAGCGTACGGCCGAAGCCGGTCGGCATGCGGTCCTCGGTGAGCCAGCCGAGCAGGTAGGCCCCGCCGTCGAAGCCGTACGTCGCGGAGACCCGGTTGACGAAGCCGGCCCCGGTGGCGCCGATCCCCGCCGTGTACAGCCGGGCGAACGTGCGGCCCAGCGTGCCCACCTCGACCGTGCGGCCGGGCGTGATCGAGACGGCGGCCACCTCGGCGAACTCCTGCGCCGCGTCGGTCCGCGGCACGGTGACCGAGATCGGCGCGCCCTGGCGGGCGTCGAGGGTCGCCGTGGTCGCGCCGGCCACGTCCAGGGTGGGCTGGCCGAGGATCGTCGTCGCGTACCCGTCACCGTCCGGCCCGGTGATCGCGCTGAGCACCGAGTACCGCCCCCGGGGCAGCCGGGTGGTGACGGTGCCCGTCGAGGCGGGCAGGTTTCGGGCGATCGTGCCGTCGGCGGAGGCGAGCACGGTCACGTACCCGTCGGCGGCCGCGCCGTCCCGCCCGAGGTGCGCGACGGTCACGTCGTAGCTCTCCACCTCGCGGTCCACGGCGAGCGGCAGCCGCAGCGAACCGGCGACGAGGTGCCCGGTGAGCAGCCCCTCGCCGTCGTCGACCGTCCCGTCGGCGGTGACCGTCACCTCTGCCGAGCCGCCCGCGGGAACGGTCACCGACGCCGGCGAGACGGTGAACACGCCGGGTCCGTCGACGGCGGGAGCGAGGTCGACCGCCGCGGTGCCGCTGTTGTGCAGGGAGACGGTGCGGGACACGGGCGAGTCGTCGGCGTGCGGCCAGGCGAACCGGCCGAAGCTCAGGCTGGCCGGGCTCGCGGTCAGCGTCTGCGCCACCGCCCGCCCCACGTCGAGCCGCCCCGCGCCCTCCGCGAAGACGTCGCCGGTCAGCGGGTGCGCCGAGGTCATCAGGGCGCCCTTGAGCCGCGCCGCCGTCCAGTCGGGGTGCTGCTGGGCGAGGATCGCGGCCGCGCCGGCGGCGTGCGGGGCGGCCATCGAGGTACCCGAAAGGGTTGTCTCGCTCTCCCCCGGCAGCCCGGAGTCGGCGCCGCGGGCGGCGACGATGTCGACGCCCGGCGCGGTGAGGTCCGGCTTGATCACGCCATCCAGGCGCGGGCCGCGGCTGGAGAAGCTGGCCAGCGCGTCCGCCTTGCTGACCGCGCCGACCGAGAGCGCGTCGTCGGCGGTGGCCGGTGAGGCGATCGTGCCGGCGCCCGGCACGTTGCCGGCGGCGACCACGAAGAGCGTGCCGTGCTCGGCGGTCAGCGTGCCGACCGCCTCTTCGACCGGGTCGAGGCCGGGCGTGTCCGGGCCGCCGAGGCTGAGGTTGACGACCGTGGCGCCCTGTTCGGCCGCCCACTGCATGCCGGCGAGGATCCACGACTCGGCGCAGCCGCCGGCCACGCAGACCTTGCCGTCGAGCAGCCGCGCGCCGGGGGCCACGCCGGCGGTACCGGCGACGGTGGAGGCGACGTGGGTGCCGTGGCCGGTGCGGTCCTTGTCGTCCTCGTTCTCCTCGGTGAAGTTTCGCTGGGCGGTCACCCGGCCGGCCAGCGCCGGATGGGTCGCGTCGATGCCGCTGTCGAGCACGGCCACGCTGACACCGGTCCCGTCGTAGCCGGCCGCCCACGCCGCCGGCGCGCCGACCTGCGGCACGCTCTGCGCGAGCGCGGGCTGGCGCAGGCCGTCGAGCCAGATCGTGTCGACGCCGACGGTCAGCCGCCGCTCGGCCGGCCCGCCGACGGTGAACGTGCCCCAGAACGAGGTGAGCAGCGCCGACTGCGCCGCTACCGCGAGCGCGTCGACGGTGGGCAGCTCGCGGGTCACCCGGGCGCCGCCCTCGGCCACCCGCTCGCCGACCCGGGCCCGCTCGTCGTCGCTGGCGTACGCCACGATCAGTGGAAGCTCGGCCCGGCCGTCGTAGCCGTACTCCAGGAGGGTGGTCACGTCGAACAGCCGCGGGTCGAGGTCACCGGCGCGGAGCAGCGGCAGCGCGTCCGCCGGTACCACGTGGATGTGGCCCCGCTCGTCGCGGCGGGTGACGAACGGCATCGCCTCGCGGCCGGGCCCCGGCCGCACCGACGCCTTGTCGCCGGCCGTCACGGTGACCGCGTCGCCGGAGACCAGCGTGACCCCGCGGGAGTCGGCCGCCGCGCGCGGCGCCGGCGCCGTCCTCTCTTCGGAGGCGGCAGCGGGTACGACTCCGACGGCCGCGCACAGCACCACCAATGCCGCCGCTCGCCCGATAACCCGCCGCACTGTGTCACCTCCACCGAAAAGGACATCGATGGATGACTATACACGCACTTCCGTGATCGAAGCTCCCGCCAAGTCGTTCTAGCGACGTGGCGGGAGCTTCGATCACGCGAGGAGGCGCGCGGCGATGGCCTCCGCGAACCGCTCGGGGGCGCCCTGCGCGGTACCCAGGAACAGCGACGGCTCGGTGAGCTCCAGCTCGACCAGCACCGGCAGGTCGTCGGGGCCGGGTATGAGGTCGACCCGCGCGTAGAGCAGCCGGTCGGCACCGCCCGGCACGGCCGCCAGCGCCGCGCGCGCGATCTCCAGCTCGGCGTCGAGCGGCGTGCGGGGGCGGATCGTCTCCTCCTTGTACAGCCCTTCGGTGCCCTCGTCCGGCCCGGTCAGCATCGCGCCCTTGCGGACCGCGTGGCTGAACGCGAGCCCCTGCTGGCCGCGCTCGCTCCGCTCGCCGAGGGTCCCGGGCGGCCGGCGCCGCCCGACCCCGTCGCCGCGCTCCTCGGACCGGATGTCGCCGGCCCCGGAACCGCTACCGGCCGGGAAGAAGAGCAGGGCGGTCTCGCCGTACGTGTCGACGGCCGCCAGGTACGGCTGCACCATCGCCAGCCGCCCGGCCAGCTGGAGCCGCGCCACGTGGGCGGCGGCCAGGTCTCGGTGCTCGGGCCGGTCCAGGTCGTACCGCCCGGAGTCGAGGCTGCCCGCGCCGACCGCCGGCTTGACCACGACCTCGCCGCCCGGCGGCGGCTCCCACGCGTCGCTCGGCTCCACCCAGGTGGTGGGCACCACGGGCACGTCAGCGGCGGCGAGGTCGCGCAGGTAGCGCTTGTCGGTGTTCCAGGCGACGACGTCGGCCGGGTTGGCCAGGCGGGGCACCGTGCCGGCCCAGGCGACGAACTGCTCGCGCCGGGACACGTAGTCCCACGGCGAGCGGATCACGGCCAGGGCGAAGGAGGCCCAGTCGACGGCGGGCGCGTCCCACACGACCGAGACGGCCTCGACGCCGTGCTCGCGCAGCGCCGGTACGACCAGCCGGTCGTCGTGGTCGAGCTCGGGAATCCGGTCACACGTAACGAGAGCGACCCGGGATCGCTCCCGGGTCGCTGGGACAGAATTTTCGTTCAACACAACGGCTTAACGAGCGAGCGATCGCCGGCCCATCGACCTCCACAGGTCGTTGCTCGGGCGCATCTGGTCCATGAGCTCGCGCTCCCACTCGTTTTCCACCTCGACGCCTGCCTTGGCGCACGCCTGGCGCGCCACGTCGGTGCCGTCGGCGAACTGGTCCGCCCACTCGCCGTCTCCTCCGACGAGAACGATCCGGGCTCCCCGCTTGCCGACGTACTCGATGACCGCCTTCGCGCCGCCGTGACCGGCGGCGAATGCCCGCAAACCAGCGACGAGGCCGTTAGGGGCCTGCGCCGTGGCCGTCGGGCCAGCGGTCATGTTGGTATCGGAACCATCTGCCATGAGCCCGAGCCTAAGCAGCCACACAGCCGGGTGACGGTCCTCTCGCGTTTTTTTGTGATGCCAATTACCCGACGTTTAAGCCCGACAACCTTGCCCTTTTGCCCGATTTATGAGGCTAAATCAGGCCAATCAGTCCGGGCAAAAGGGACACTATTTCGGGCCTCAAACAGCCTCGCGACTAATCCGGCGTTTCGCGGACCGAAAGCTTCGAAACGGACGCGCCATTCACCCGAAGGCGTCAGACCAATGCGTCGGCGGCGACCGCGACGAAGAGAATCGTCAGGTACGTGATGGTCCAGTGGAACAGCCGCATCGGGCGCATCTGCTCGCCCCGCCGGGCCCGGCCGACCAGCGCGTGCGCCTCGCGCAGCAGCAGCACGCCGGTGACCAGCGCGGTCAGCCCGTAGATCGGGCTGAGGCCGAGCGCGTCGCGCCCCAGCGGCCACACCGCGACCGAGGCGGCCACGGTGAGCCAGCTGAAGAGCAGGATCTCCACGTTGACCCGGCGCTGCGAGGCGACCACCGGCAGCATCGGGATGCCGGCGCGGGCGTAGTCGGCCTTGAACCGGATGGCGAGCGCGTAGAAGTGCGGCATCTGCCAGAAGAACACGACGGCGAACAGGCCCCACGCGGTGGCGGAGAGCCCGCCGGTCACCGCGGCCCAGCCGATCAGCACCGGCGCCGCGCCGCAGACCCCGCCCCAGAACGTGTTCGCCGGGGTGCTGCGCTTGAGCCACAGCGTGTAGACCACGTCGTAGTAGACGATCGCCGCGAGCGTGAGCCCGGTGGCCAGCCAGTTGGTGAACGCGGCCATCAGCGCCACCGACACCACGCCCAGCACGAGGCCGAACGCGAGCGCGCTGCGCGGCGAGACCCGGTGCGCCGGCAGCGGGCGCCGGGACGTGCGCTTCATGACCTGGTCGATGTCGCGGTCGATGTAGCAGTTGAGCGCGTTCGCCGCGCCGGCCGCGAGGGAGCCGCCGACCAGCACCACGGCCATCAGCCACAGCGACGGGACGCCGCCGGCCGCGAGCATCATCGCCGGCACGGTGGTCACCAGCAGCAGCTCGACGATGCGCGGCTTGGTCAGCGCCACGTACGCCTTGATCACGGCGGCCACGTCGCCCGCGCCCACGCGCTGCCGGGGCGGAACCAGGTCGCGCGGGGCGACCGGCACCAGCGGCCGGGCGGTGGCCGGTGGATGGGGGCGCTCGGTGATCGTACTCACGTGGTGGGTCACCTTCCGGGCGTCGGCGCGGCGCGCGCGCCTGCGAGGCGGCTCGGCGACGCGGCGATCCGGCAAGGTCAACGCGCCGTCCGACAGGGTACGCGCTGGCAGAACGCCACCTACTACGACCCCACGTAGATAGACGCCACGACCACACGTAGACATACCGGAGCGTGCCGCCGGTCACAGCTTGTTGTCCCACGCGTCGGCCGGTCACCCCGCGCACGTTTAGCACGGGTAGATAGGGTCATCGCAAGAGGGTTGCCGCATTGCCGAGGAGCACACACCGTGACCGCGAACGAAGCCTCACTACCCTGGTCTGAGCTCGACCGCAAAGCGGTCGACACCGTACGGGTCCTGGCCATGGACGCCGTGGAAAAGGCCGGCAACGGCCACCCCGGCACCGCGATGAGCCTGGCACCGGCGGCGTACCTGCTGTTCAACAAGCTGCTGCGGCACGATCCGACGGATCCACAGTGGCCGGGCCGGGACCGCTTCGTCCTGTCCATGGGGCACTCCAGCCTCACCCTCTACATCCAGCTGTACCTAAGCGGCTACGGGCTGAGCCTCGACGACCTCAAGTCACTGCGGCAGTGGGGCTCCCTCACGCCGGGTCACCCCGAGCACGGGCACACGGTCGGTGTCGAGACCACCACCGGCCCGCTGGGTCAGGGCGTCGGCAACGCGGTCGGCATGGCGTTCGCCGCGCGGCGCGAGCGGGGCCTGTACGACCCGGAGGCGGAGCCGGGGCAGTCCCCGTTCGACCACCACATCTGGGCCTTCGCCTCGGACGGCGACCTCGAAGAGGGCATCAGCCACGAGGCGAGCGCGCTCGCCGGGCACCAGAAGCTGGGCAACCTCATCCTGCTCTGGGACGACAACGAGATCTCGATCGAAGACGACACCCGGATCGCCAAGAGCGAAGACATCGCCAAGCGGTACGAGGCGTACGGCTGGCATGTGCAGACCGTCGACTGGCGGGCCGGCCACCACGCCGACGAGGGTGAGTACCACGAAGACGTGCAGGCGCTGTTCGCCGCGTTCGAGGCGGCCCGGGCGGAGACCGAGCGCCCGTCGTTCATCGCGCTCCGCACGATCATCGCCTGGCCGGCCCCCAACAAGCAGAACACCGGCAAGTCGCACGGCTCGGCCCTCGGCGCCGAAGAGGTCGCCGCGACCAAGAAGCTGCTCGGCTTCGACCCGGCGCAGTCGTTCGCCGTGGACGAGAAGGTGCTCGCCCACGCCCGCGAGGTGGTCGACCGCGGCCGGGCCGCGCACGCCTCCTGGCAGTCCGGCTTCGACGCGTGGGCGGCCGCCAACCCCGAGCGCAAGGCCCTCTTCGACCGGCTCGCCACCCGTTCGCTGCCGGACGGCTGGACCGAGGCGCTGCCGGAGTTTCCGGCGGACGCCAAGGGGGTCGCGACCCGGGCCGCCTCCGGCAAGATCCTCTCGGCGCTCGCACCGGTCCTCCCGGAGCTGTGGGGCGGCTCGGCCGACCTCGCGGAGAGCAACAACACGACGATGAAGGGCGAGCCGTCGTTCGTGCCGCCGGAGCACGCCACCAAGGAGTTCCCCGGCGACGTCTACGGCCGCACGCTGCACTTCGGCATCCGCGAGCACGCGATGGGCGCGATCCTCAACGGCATCCTGCTGCACGGCGGCACCCGGCCGTACGGCGGCACGTTCCTGGTCTTCAGCGACTACATGCGCCCCTCGGTGCGGCTGGCCGCGCTGATGAAGCTGCCGGCCATCTACGTCTGGACGCACGACTCGATCGGCCTCGGCGAAGACGGCCCGACGCACCAGCCGATCGAGCACCTCTCGGCGCTGCGCGCGATCCCCGGCCTCGACGTGGTCCGCCCGGCCGACGCCAACGAGACCGCGTGGGCGTGGCGGCTGGCGCTGGAGCACACCGACCGCCCGACCGCGCTGGCGCTGACCCGGCAGGCGGTGCCGACCGTCGACCGCACCCAGCTGGCCGGCGCCGAGGGCGTCGCCAAGGGTGGGTACACGCTCGCCGACGCCTCCGGCGGCCAGCCGCGGGTGATCATCATCGCCAGCGGCTCGGAGGTGCAGCTCGCGCTCACCGCCCGGGAGCGGCTGGAGGCCGACGGCACGCCCACCCGCGTGGTCTCGATGCCCTGCCAGGAGTGGTACCGCGAGCAGGACGAGGCCTACCGCGAGTCGGTCATCCCGCGCGGGGTACGGGCGCGGGTCAGCGTCGAGGCCGCGGTGGCGATGTCCTGGCGCGACCTGGTCGGTGACTGCGGCGAGACCGTGAGCATCGAGCACTACGGGGCGAGCGCGCCGTACACGGTGCTGTTCGAGCAGTTCGGCTTCACCGCCGACCGCGTGGTGGCCGCCGCGCACGCGTCGCTCGCCCGGGTCGGCGAGATCACTGGCTCCACGACCGGAAACTAAGCACACGGGAACTGAGGGAGATTGATACTCATGACTGACCGGCTTGGTGAGCTGTCGGCCGCCGGTGTGGCGGTATGGCTCGACGACCTGTCCCGGCCGCGGCTGGAGTCCGGCGGACTCGACCAGCTGCGCCGCGAGAAGCACGTGGTGGGCGTGACGACCAACCCGACCATCTTCGCGAAGGCGCTCAGCGACGCCTCCTCGTACGACGGCCAGCTGCGCGACCTCGCCCTGCGCGGGGTCACCGTCGAGGAGGCGGTACGCATGCTGACCACGTACGACGTGCGGTGGGCGGCCGACGTGATGAAGCCGGCGTACGAGGCGTCCGCGGGCGTCGACGGCCGGGTGTCGATCGAGGTCGACCCGCGCCTGGCGCACGAGACCGAGAAGACCATCGCGGAGGCCAAGTCACTGTGGTGGCTGGTCGACCGCCCCAACCTGTTCATCAAGATCCCGGCGACCCGGGCCGGGCTGCCGGCGATCACCGCGACGCTCGCCCAGGGCATCAGCGTCAACGTGACGCTGATCTTCTCGCTCCAGCGGTACGCCGAGGTGATGGACGCGTTCCTGGCCGGCCTGGAGCAGGCGAAGGCGAACGGCCACGACCTGACCCGGATCGGTTCGGTGGCGTCGTTCTTCGTGTCCCGTGTGGACACCGAGGTCGACAAGCGCCTCGACAAGATCGGCTCGGAGGAGGCCAAGGCGCTCAAGGGCAAGGCGGCGATCGCCAACGCCCAGCTGGCGTACGAGCGGTACGCCGAGGTCTTCAGCTCCAACCGCTGGCAGGCGCTGGCCGACGCGGGGGCGCACCCGCAGCGTCCACTGTGGGCATCCACCTCGACCAAGAACCCGGACTTCCGGGACGTCATCTACGTCGAGGAGCTCATCGCACCCGGTGTCGTCAACACGATGCCCGAGCCGACCATCCACGCGTACGCCGACCACGGCGAGACCCGCGGTGACACGGTGACCGGCAGGTACGCCGACGCCCGCAAGGTGCTCGACGACCTGGCCAAGCTCGGCATCGAGTACGACGACGTGGTCGATACGCTGGAGCGCGAGGGCGTGGAGAAGTTCGAGGCGAGCTGGCTGGAGCTGTTGCAGACCGTGGAGAACCAGCTTTCCAATGCCACCAATGCGTGAAGTCGAGGCGGCCGCGGGACTCGCCGTCTGGGGCGCGGACGCCGTCGGCTCCGCGGCCCGGGCGGCCCTCGTCAGAGACGGGGTCCCGGGGCTCCTCGCGCGCAAGGACCCCACGCTGTGGGGTCCGGACGCGGAGGCCGAGGCCAAGATCCGGCTGGGCTGGATCGACACCCACCGGCGCAGCCGCGCGCTGCTCCCGCTGCTCGCCGAGCTGAAGGCGGAGCTGGGCGACCTCGACCGCGTGGTGCTCGCCGGGATGGGCGGCTCGTCGTTCGCCGCCGAGGTGATCGCCCGTACGCTCGGCCGGCCGCTGACCGTGCTCGACACCACCGACCCGGGACAGATCGGCCGGGCCATCGCCGACCGGCTCGACCGCACGGTCGTGGTCGTGTCCAGCAAGTCCGGCACCACGATCGAGACCGACAGCGTCCGCCGGGCTTACTTCGGCGCGTTCCTCGACGCCGGGCTCACCCCGGCCGAGGCGGGGCGGCACTTCGTGATCGTGACCGACCCCGGCTCCCCGCTGGAGGAGGCCGCCCGCGAGATGGGCGCGACGGTGGTGCTCGCCGACCCCGAGGTCGGCGGACGCTACGCGGCGCTGACCGCGTTCGGCCTCGTACCCGCGGCTCTCGCCGGTGTCGACGTGGCCGAGCTGCTCGACCAGGCCGAGGAGCTGCTGCCGGCGCTCTCCGCGGGGGGTGACAACCCCGCGCTGGCGCTGGGCGCCGCGCTCGGCGCGGCGACGACCGCCGGCAAAGACAAGATCGCCCTGGTACCGGACGGGACCGGCATCGTCGGCCTCGACGAGTGGGCCGAGCAGTTGCTCGCCGAGTCCACCGGCAAGGAGGGCACCGGCATGCTGCCGGTGGTGCTCGAGTCGCCGGGGGCCCCGGTCGACGGCCCCGACGTGCTCACCGTGACGCTGGGCGGCTCGCTGCCGGCCGGCGCGGTGCCCGGCGGCGGCGTGCATCCCGACGTGGCGGTCAACGGCCCGCTCGGCGCCCAGTTTCTGACCTGGGAGTTCGCCACCGCGCTGGCCGGCCGGGTGATCGGCGTCGACCCGCTCGGCATGCCCAGCAAGAGCGAGTCCAAAGACAACGCGGCGGCGATCCTCGCGCAGGGCCCGCCGGCCGAGGAGCCGTCGTTCGTCGAGGGCGCGATCGAGGTCTACGGCACCAGCACCTCGACGCTCGCCGGGGCGCTCAGCGCCGTCCTCCTCGATGCCCGGCCGCACGGGTACGTCGCGGTGATGGCCTACCTCGACCGCGACGCCGACACCGACGCCGCGCTGCTGCGGCCGATCCTCGCCGCGATCGCCCGCCGGCCGGTCACGTTCGGCTGGGGACCGAGGTTTCTGCACTCCACGTCCCTCTACCACAAGGACGGGCCGCCGCTCGGCGCCTTCCTCCAGATCACCGGCGCGGTCGCCAGCGACCTGGCGGTGCCCGGACGGCCGTACACGTTCGGCCAGCTCCAGGCCGCGCAGGCCGCGGGTGACCGGCAGGCGCTGACGCGCCGCGGGCGCCCGGTGGTACGCCTCCACCTGACGGACCGGGCGTCGGGCATCGTTCAGCTACTGGACGCTGCCCGGTCCCTGGGGAACTGAAAGGATAGTCCTGTGGGTAATCCGTTGCGCGATCCCCAGGACCGGCGGCTGCCGCGGATCCCCGAGCCCTGCGCTCTGGTGATCTTCGGGGTGACCGGCGACCTGGCTCGCAAGAAGCTCCTGCCGGCCGTCTACGACCTGGCCAACCGCGGGCTGCTGCCGCCCGGTTTCGTGGTGCTCGGCTTCGCCCGCCGCGACTGGGACCACGGCACGTTCGAGCAGATGGCGTACGAGCACGCGAAGGCGCACGCGCGCACCCCGTGGCGCGAGGAGGTGTGGGCGCGGCTGGCCGGCAACCTGAAGTTCGTCGGCGGCGCGTTCGACGACGACGCGGCGTTCGACACGCTCGACCGCACGCTCGACGAGCTGCGCGACACGCACGGCATCGGCGGCAACGCGGCGTTCTACTTCTCCATCCCCCCGGCGGCCTTCCCGACCGTGCTCAAGCAGCTCGCCCGCACCGGCATGGCCGACAACGAAAAGTGCGGCGGCTGGCGGCGGGTGGTGGTGGAGAAGCCGTTCGGCACCGACCTCTCCTCGGCCAAGGCGCTCAACGACCTGGTCGACGACGTCTTCACCGGGCAGGACGTGTTCCGCATCGACCACTACCTGGGCAAGGAGACGGTGCAGAACATCATGGCTCTGCGCTTCGCCAACTCCCTGTTCGAGCCGGTGTGGAACTCGAAGTACGTCGACTCGGTGCAGATCACGATGGCCGAGGACGTGGGCATCGGCACCCGGGCCGGCTTCTACGACGCCACCGGCACCGCCCGCGACGTGCTGCAAAACCACCTGCTCCAGCTGCTCGCGCTGGTCGCGATGGAGGAGCCGACGAGCTTCGACGCGTCGGAGATCCGGGCGGAAAAGCTCAAGGTGCTCCGCGCGATCAGCCTGCCCAAGGACATCCACGAGGGCTCGGTGCGCGGGCAGTACCTGCAGGGCTGGGTGGCCGGCGAGCGGGCCAAGGGGTACCTGGACGAGGAGGGCGTGCCGGAAGACTCGACCACGGAGACGTACGTGGCGGTCCGGCTCGGCATCCAAAACCGGCGCTGGGCCGGCGTCCCGTTCTACATCCGGGCCGGCAAGCGGCTGCCGCGGCGGGTCACCGAGGTGGCGGTGCTGTTCAAGAAGGCGCCGCACCTGCCGTTCAACCCGACCGACGTCGAGGCGCTGGGGCACAACCAGCTGGTGATCCGGGTGCAGCCGGACGAGGGCGTGGTGCTCAAGTTCGGTTCCAAGGTGCCCGGCACCACGATGGAGCTGCGCGACATCGCGATGGACTTCCAGTACGGCGAGGCGTTCACCGAGCAGAGCCCGGAGGCGTACGAGCGGCTGGTCCTCGACGTGCTGATCGGCGACCGCACGCTCTTCCCGGACGCGGCCGAGGTCGAGCAGAGCTGGCAGGTCATCGACCCGATGGAAGAGGCGTGGCAGGGCACCAAGCCGGAGCCGTACCGGTCCGGCGAGTGGGGGCCGCGCGCGGCCGACGAGATGCTGGCCCGCGAGGGCCGTCACTGGAGGCGTGCATAGATGATCGGGTTGTGGGACACCACGGGTAACGAGGTCGTCAAGGCGCTCGCGGCGGAGCGGCGCAGCGCCGGCGGCGTCGCCAGCGGCATGGCGCTGTCGCTCATCGTCGTGGTCGACGAAAAGCGGGTGCGCGAGGCGGAGGCGGCCGCCACGATCGCCACCTCCCAGCACCCGTGCCGCCTGCTGATGGTGGTCCGCTCCGACTTCGAGCGCCCGATCAACCGCCTCGACGCCGAGATCGTGGTCGGCGGGCGGCTGGGGCCGTGCGAGGCGGTGGTCATGCGGATGTACGGCCGGCTGGCCCTGCACGCCGAGTCGGTGGTGATGCCGCTGCTCGTACCGGACGTGCCGGTGGTCACCTGGTGGCACGGCGAGCCGCCGGAGCTGATCGCCAACGACTTCCTCGGCGTCGTGGCCGACCGGCGGATCACCGACACCGGGCAGGCCGACGACCGGATCTCGGCGCTGCGGCAGCGGGCCGCCGACTACGCGCCGGGCGACACCGACCTGGCGTGGACCCGCATCACCCCGTGGCGCACGCTGCTGGCCGGGGCGTTCGACACGCTCGACACGAAGGTCACCGGGGCGACGATCGTGGCGCCCGCGTCCGACCCGACGGCGGCGCTGATGAGCGGCTGGCTCGCCGCGCGGCTGGGCATCCAGCCGAGGCTGGAGGCGACGGCCGACTTCCCGCGCATGCGCTCGGTATCGCTCCAGTGCGCGAACGGTGAGGTGCTCACGCTGACCCGCGAGGACAGCATGGCCACGTTCGCCCGTACCGGCCACGCCGAGCGCAACCTGCCGCTGGTCCGCCGCCCCACCGGCGAGGAGCTCGCGGAGGAGCTGCGCCGGCTCGACTCGGACCAGATCTACGCCGAGGCGCTGAGCGCGTACGCCGGTGTGTCCGATCTGGACGGTCGCCCGCACAAGCGGGTGCACATCTGGAAGGACCCGGTGCTCGCGTCCCGTACCCCGGTCGCCACCCCGGCACCGGCACCCGCCGCCAGTACGCCGGAGGGGGGTTCCACCGATGGGTGAGACCAACGTCGTCGTCCACTCGGACGCCAAGGTGCTCGCCCAGGCCGCCGCGGCCCGCCTGGTCGTCAAGCTCATCGACGCGCAGGCCGCCCGGGGCTTCGCCGGCGTGGTGCTGACCGGCGGCAGGATCGCCGCGGCGGTCTACGAGGCCGTCCGCGACCTGCCAGCCCGCGACGCCGTGGACTGGTCGCGGGTCGACGTGTGGTGGGGCGACGAGCGCTTCCTGCCCTCCGGCGACCCGGACCGCAACGAGACCCAGGCCCGCGAGGCGCTGCTGGAGGCGCTCCCGCTCGACCCGGCGCGGGTCCACCCGATGCCACCCTCGGACGGCCCCGACGGCAACGACCCGGAGGCGGCCGCCGCCCGGTACGCCGAGGCGCTCGCCGCCGCCGCCAAGCCCGGCACCGCCCAACTCCCCCACTTCGACGTGCTGATGCTCGGCGTGGGTGAGGACGGGCACGTGGCGTCGATCTTCCCGGAGCACCCGGCCGCGTACGAGGCCCGCGTGGTCAGCGCCGTCCGCGGCTCGCCCAAGCCCCCGCCGGTCCGGATCACCCTGACCCTCCCGACCATCAACACGGCCGAGGAGGTCTGGCTGATGGCCGCCGGCCCGGAGAAGGCCAATGCGGTGGGCATGGCCATGGCCGGCGGCGGCCCCGTGCAGGTGCCCGCCTCCGGCGTGCAGGGCGTCGAGCGCACCCTCTGGCTCCTCGACCGCGCCGCGGCCGCCTCGGTCGCGCCCAAGCTCCGCAGCCTCCGCTGACGCGGCCTTCAGCCCGCCCCGCATGCCCGGGCGCGGTCCGCGGATCTATTCCCAACACATTGGGCTACCGCGACGTCCGCCGTGGTCCAGACCGTCGCTCCCGCGGCCTCACCCTCCGCGTTTGGTCGCGGTTACCCCACTTCGCCTCCGGCGGGAGCGCTCCGGACAATCAGGGCAGCGACGGTGCTGAGCGCGCTCGGCCCGCGTCGTGGTCGGTCGACAAATTCGCGGAGCTGTCGAGCTGCCCCGTCTATGCGCATGTGCGTCGGCGCAAGGCATGGACCCAGATGGGCGCCTTCTGACGATTTGTCCGATAACCGTGACGTCCAGGGCCAGAGCCCACCGCCCGCGAGCACGCTTCTTCAGCAGATCGTGGTACGAAACCGCCCTTCCAACGGCGGTTTCGTACCACGATCTGCCGCCGCTCTCCAACCGCCCAGCGGCCGTCCGGCCTTGTGCCCCCGGAGGCGCTGAAATACCACGATCCAAGGCGTCGCGGAGCGACTCGACCACTGCTTTGGCTGGCGGCCCGTTCCGGGCCGAAATCGGCCGGTGGACACCCAGGTGGTTGGAGATCTACTCACCCGGTGTCCCTTGGATCATCGAACTAAAGGGGCCAAACCGGCCCCGGGGGCCAAGGTGGGGTTGTGAAACCACGGAGGGTGAGGCTGCGGGAGCAGCGGTCCGGACCACGGCGGACATCGCGGTAGCTCAGACCTCGGAGGATCAGACGTCCGAGCGCCACGGACCGTACGGGCGTTGCGGAGCGGGGTGGGTCAGGCCTCGCCGCGGCGGCGCCGGAGGGCGGCCAGCGCCTCGGCGAGCAGTGCCTCACCGTCGGCGTCGGAGCGGCGCTCCTTCACGTACGCCAGGTGGGACTTGTAGGGCTCGGCGCGGGACGGGCCGGGCGGGTTGAGCTGGTCGAGGCCCGCGGGCTGGCCGCAGCGGGGGCAGTCCCAGTGGGCCGGCGGCGCGGCCTCGGCCGCCAGCAGGACCTCGATCGAGTGGCCCTTGGCGCACCAGTACGTCACGGGCCGGCGGGGGGCGGGGTCACACCGCTCGGTGGGCCGGACAGGGCCCGATCCGACGCGAGTGCCGCGGATGGCGCTGCCATGTGGCACGGCTCTTCGCTCCTGTCGTCGAGTGAGGGTTCGACGTTCGCGATCGACGCTCCGGCCCTAAGTGCCGCAGAGGGCCGAAACGCGTCATAGGGGAACCACGGATAAATCAGACCGCGCAGAGTCTATGACTACGTACGGTGCGGAGGGCCCTAAGAGTTCATCGCGAGTTTGAGCCAAAGGCCCAGGCCGACAATGCAGGCAAACCAGACGATTCCCACCAGGATGGTGTAACGGTCGAGGTTTTTCTCGGCGACGGACGAACCGGCGAGGCTGGTGCTCACACCGCCACCGAACATGCTCGACAGCCCGCCGCCCTTGCCCCGGTGCAGCAGGATCAGCAGCATCAGCAGGAAGCTGGTGATGACCAGCAACACGATCAACGTGTATGCGAACGCGATCGGCATGGTGGCGCTCAGTCCTCTCGACACAGAAGCCCATCGAAGATAGCCCATCGACGATGGACACCAAGGAGCCCACCAAGGATAGCGGAAGCGCATCCGGGCGGGCCGGCCCGTACCGCCCCCATATCCGGTGCGAACCGGCCCGACCGGCCAGCCTGACGATATGGACCACCGCCCGCCGCTGACACAACGCGCGGTAACCGGCCGGACCGGTGGCCGCACCGGCGTTGACCAGGGAAAACGCGCTCCTGCCGGAAAGCGGGTTTGCTCAGCCGGCAGAAAGCGGCAGGATGACCCGGGTACCGGCCCGGACGCTTGCGAGGAACAAGTCGGATATGGCGCCCCAGAACGCCGAGGCGACGGTGGGCTCGTTGCTGCGCCGATACCGCCTGGCGGCCGGCCTCTCCCAGCAGGAGCTGGCGGCCGGCGCCGCCGTCAGCGTACGCACGATCCGGGACATCGAGCACGAGCGGGTCGACGCGCCCCGTGCCCCCTCGCTGCGCCGGCTCGCCGAGGCGCTCGGGTTGGCCGCGTTCGACCGTGACCGGCTGCTCGCCGCGCTGCCCGGCCCCCGCCCGGAGCCCGACGCCGGCCGCCCGCTGCGGGTGGAGGTGCTGGGGCCGCTCTCGGTGCGGACCGGCCCGGCGGCGGTCGACCTCGGCCCGGCGCCCCAGCGCGACCTGCTCGCCCTGCTCGCGCTCCAGCCCGGCCGAGTGGTCAGCCGCGACGAGATCGTCGACGTGCTCTGGGGCGACCAGCCGCCGAAGACCTGCCTGAGCATGGTGCAGACGTACGTGGGGCGGCTGCGCGGGCGCCTCGACCCGGACCGCGAGCCGCGCTCCCCCGGCAAGGTCATCCGGCTGGCCGGCGACGGGTACGCGATCGACCTCGACACCGACGAGCTCGACCTGGCGCAGTTCCAGGAGCTGGTCGAGCGGGGCACCGCCGAGCCCGATCCCGCCGCCGCGGTCGACCTGCTCGACCGGGCGCTGCGCTGCTGGCGCGGCCCGGTGCTGGCCGGTGCGAGCCCCCGGCTCCGCTCCCACCCGGCGGCGGTCGCGGCGGCCCGGCGGCGGGTGCGCGCCGCCCTGGCGTACGCGGACCTCGCCGCCGACCTGGGGCTCCACGAGGCCGCCGTGGCCCGGCTGCAGGAGCTCGCGCCGGACGAGCCGCTGCACGAGGGGGTGGCCGCCAAGCTGATGGTCGCGCTCTCCGGCTCCGGCGAGCGGGCCGCCGCGCTCTCGCTCTTCGCCGAGGTGAGCCGCCGCCTCGCCGACGAGCTCGGGGTCGAGCCCTCCGCCGAGCTGCGCGACACCCACCTGCGCATCCTGCGGCAGGAGCAGGTCGTCCGGCGCGCGGACCCGCGACCGCGCCAGCTCCCGGCCGCGGTGCCGGGCTTCACCGGGCGGGCCACCCAGCTGGAACGGCTCGACGCGCTGCTGCCCAGCGCCCGCACCGGCCCCGGTACGGCGGTCGTGATCTCGGCGATCGACGGCACCGCCGGCGTGGGCAAGACCGCGCTCGCCGTGCACTGGGCCCACCGGGTCGCCGACCGCTTCCCCGACGGGCAGCTCTACGTCAACCTGCGCGGCTTCGACCCGGCCGGGCCGGTCCCGCCCGACGAGGCGGTACGCGGCTTCCTCGACGCCCTCCACGTCCCGGCGCAGCGGATGCCCGTGGGGCTGGACGCCCAGGCCGCGCTCTACCGCAGCCTCCTGGCCGGGCGGCGGATGCTGGTGGTGCTCGACAACGCCCGCGACGCCGACCAGGTACGCCCGCTGCTGCCCGGCTCCCCCGGGTGCCTGGTGATCGTGACCAGCCGCGACCAGCTCGCCGGCCTGGTGGCGGCCGAGGGCGCGCACCCGGTACCCCTGGATCTGCTGGACCCCGACGAGGCCGTGCGCCTGCTCGCCCGCCGCCTGGGTGCGGACCGGGTGGCGGCCGAGCCGGAGGCGCTGGCCGAGCTCGTGCGGGCCTGCGCCGGCCTCCCCCTCGCCCTGGTGATCGTCGCCGCGCGGGCCGCGACCCGGCCCGGCCTCTCCCTCGCCGCGCTCGCCGCCGAGCTGGGGCAGGCGCGCGGCGGGCTCGACGCGTTCTCCGGCGCCGACCCGGCCACCGACGTGCGCGCTGTCTTCTCCTGGTCGTACCGGTCGCTGAGCGAGCCGGCCGCGCGCCTCTTCCGGCTGCTCGGCCTCCACCCCGGCCCCGACCTGGCGACGGCCGCCGCGGCCAGCCTCGCCGGCGTACCGCCCGCGCAGGTGCGGCCGCTGCTGGCCGAGCTGGCCCGGGCCCGGCTGCTGGCCGAGCAGGCGCCCGAGCGGTACGCGTTCCACGACCTGCTCCGCGCGTACGCGGCCGAGCTCGCCGCGCGGGCCAACCCGCCCCAGGAGCGGCAGGCGGCGCTGCACCGGCTGCTCGACCACTACCTGCACACCGCGTACGCGGCGGACGAGCGGCTCAACCCGCACCGTGACCAGATCACCCGCACACCGGCCCAGCCGGGCGTGACGGTCGACGGGGTGGGTGACCAGCGGCAGGCGCTGGCCTGGTTCGCGGCCGAGCACGCCACGCTGCTCGCGGTCGTCGAGCACACCGCCACCGCCGGCTGCGACTCGCACACGTGGCAGCTGGCCTGGGCGCTCACCACGTACCTCGACCGGCAGGGGCACTGGCACGACTGGGCCGGGGTGCAGGACCTGGCGCTCACCGCCGCCCGCCGCCTGGGCCACCGCCCGGACGAGGCCGACGCGCACCGCGGGCTGGCCCGGGCGTACGCGCGGGTGGGGCGCTTCGTGGACGCGCACGTGAACTACTGGCGGGCGCTCGACGTCTTCGGCGAGATCGGCGACTGGCTCGGCGAGGCCAACACCCACCGCAACCTCGCCTTCATGTGCGGCTCGCAGGGGCACCAGCGGGACGCGCTCTACCACGCGAGCAAGGCGCTCGACCTGTACCGGGCCGGCGGCCACCGGGTCGGCGAGGCGAACGCGCTCAACAACGTCGGCTGGTACCACGCGCAGAACGGCGAGTACCGGGAGGCGCTGGAGCACTGCGAGCAGGCGCTGGCGCTGCTGCGCGAGATCGACCACCGGCCGGGCGTGGCGGCGACGCTGGACAGCATCGGGTACGCCCACCACCATCTGGGCAACCAGCGCGAGGCGGTGGCGAGCTTCGGGCGGGCGCTGGAGATGTTTCGGGTGGCCGGCGACCGGTCGCACGAGGCCGGTACGCTCACCCGCCTCGGCGACGCCCACCACGCGGCCGGTGATCGCGAAAGGGCCCGCCGCGCGTGGCGGCAGGCCCTGGTGCTGCTGGAGGAGCTCGACCAGCCCGAGGCGGACGAGGTCCGCGGCAAGCTGGCGGGCCTGCCTCCTCCCGCATGATCAAAGCTCCCGCCAAGTTGTTAGAACGACTTGAAGGGAGCTTTGATCACAGAAGCGTCAGCGCTGGATGTGCTCCGGAAAGCGGCAGATCTGCACGAACTCCTCGGCGTCGATGCTCGCCCCGCCAACCAGGGCGCCGTCGACGTCGGGCTGGGCCATGATGCTGGCGACGTTGGCCGCCTTGACCGAGCCGCCGTACAGCACGCGCACGACCTCGGCCGTCGACGCCCCGAACTTCTCGCCGATCCGCGCGCGGATGGCTCCGCACACCTCCTGGGCGTCCTCGGGCGTGGCGGTCTTGCCGGTGCCGATCGCCCACACCGGCTCGTACGCCACCACGACCTTCTCCACCTGGGCCGGGGTGAGCTTGTCGAGGCCGGCGTCGAGCTGGGCGATCACGTACGCCACGTGCTCGCCGGCCTCGCGGATCTCCAGCCCCTCACCGATGCACATGATCGGCGCGAGGTCGTTGGCCAGCGCGGCCTTGACCTTCGTGTTGACCAGCGCGTCGTCCTCCTGGTGGTACTCCCGGCGCTCCGAGTGCCCCACCACCACGTACTGGCAGCCGAGCTTGGCCAGCATCGGCCCGGAGATGTCGCCGGTGTAGGCGCCCTTCGGGTGCGGCGAGAGGTCCTGCGCGCCGTACCCGAGCAGGAGCTTGTCGCCGTCGACCAGCGTCTGCACCGTACGGATGTCGGTGAACGGCGGCAGCACCACCGCCTCGACGTCGGTGAGCTGCTGCTCGTTGAGGCTCGCGGCCAGCTTCTGCACGAGCAGGTTGGCCTCGAGGTGGTTGAGGTTCATCTTCCAGTTGCCGGCCATCAGCGGCCGGCGCGACGCCTTCGCTGCCATCACTGCTCCAACGCGGCGACACCGGGGAGGGTCTTGCCCTCCAGGTACTCCAGCGAGGCGCCCCCGCCGGTCGAGATGTGCCCGAACGCCGCCTCGTGGAGGCCGAGCGTGCGCACGGCCGCCGCCGAGTCGCCGCCGCCGACCACGGTGAAGCCGTCGACCTTGGTGATCGCCTCGGCTACGCCCCGGGTGCCGGCCGCGAACGGCGCGAGCTCGAAGACGCCCATCGGGCCGTTCCAGAACACGGTCTTGGCCGGGGCGAGCGCCTCGGCGAAGAGCGCGGTGCTGGCCGGGCCGATGTCGAGGCCGAGCCGGTCGGCCGGGATCGCCCCGGCGTCGACCACGTCGTGCTCGGCGTCGGCCGCGAACGCGGTCGCCGCCACCACGTCGACCGGGAGCACGATCCGGCCGGCGGCGCGGTCGAGCAGGTCGCGGCAGGTGTCGACCATGTCCTCTTCGAGCAGCGACTTGCCGACCTCGTGCCCCTGTGCCTTGAGGAACGTGAAGCACATGCCGCCGCCGACGAGCAGCTTGTCGACCTTGGGCAGCAGCGCCTCGATCACCGCGAGCTTGTCGGAGACCTTGGAGCCGCCGAGCACCACCACGTACGGCCGCTCGGGCTGCCCGGTGAGCTTGCTCAGCACCTCCAGCTCGCGCAGCACCAGCCCACCCGCGAAGTGCGGGAGTCGGGCCGGCACGTCGTACACGCTGGCGTGCTTGCGGTGGACGGCGCCGAACGCGTCGTCGACGTACGCCTCGGCGAGCGCGGCCAGCTCGTCCGCGAACGCGCCGCGCGCGGCGTCGTCCTTGCTGGTCTCACCCGGGTTGAAGCGCAGGTTTTCGAGCAGTGCCACGTCGCCCGAGGCCAGGCTCGCGGTCACCACCTTGGCCGCCTCGCCGACCGTGTCGGTCGCGAACGCGATCGGCCGGTCGAGCAGCTCACCCAGGCGCTGGGCGACCGGTTCGAGCGAGTACTTCGGGTCGGGCGCGCCCTTGGGCCGGCCCAGGTGGGAGACGACGACGACCCGGGCGCCCGCCTCGCTGAGCGCACGCACCGTGGGCAGCACCGCGCGGATGCGCCCGTCGTCCGTGATGGTCTTGCCGTCCAGAGGGACGTTGAGGTCGGCGCGCACGAGCACGCGGCGACCCTCGACTCCCTCGGCGAGGAGGTCGTCCAGCGTTTTCATCAGAGCGACGAACCCACGAGCTTGACCAGGTCGACGAGGCGGTTGGAGTAGCCCCACTCGTTGTCGTACCAGCCGACGACCTTGACCTGGTCGCCGATCACCTTGGTGAGGCCCGAGTCGAAGATGCAGGAGGCCGGGTCGGTCACGATGTCGGTCGAGACGATGTCGTCCTCGGTGTACGTGAGGATGCCCTTGAGCGGGCCCTCGGCGGCCGCCTTGAGCAGGCCGTTGACCTCCTCGACCGAGGTCTCCCGGCCAGCGGTGAAGGTCAGGTCGGTGGCCGAGCCGGTCGGGATCGGCACGCGCAGCGCGAACCCGTCGAGCTTGCCCTTGAGCTCCGGCAGCACCAGGCCGATCGCCTTGGCGGCACCGGTCGAGGTGGGCACGATGTTGAGCGCGGCGGCGCGGGCCCGGCGCAGGTCCTTGTGCGGGCCGTCCTGCAGGTTCTGGTCCTGCGTGTACGCGTGGATGGTGGTCATCAGGCCGCGCTCGATCGTGAGCCCGTCGTGCAGCACCTTGGCCATCGGGGCGAGGCAGTTGGTGGTGCAGGACGCGTTGGAGATGACGGTGTGCTTGGCCGGGTCGTACGAGTCGTGGTTGACGCCCATCACGACCGTCACGTCCTCGTTCTTCGCCGGGGCGGAGATGACGACCTTCTTGGCGCCGGCGTCGACGTGCGCCTTGGCCTTGGTCGCGTCGGTGAAGAAGCCGGTCGACTCGATCACCACGTCGGCGCCGAGGTCGGCCCAGGGCAGCTTGGCCGGGTCGCGCTCGGCCAGCGCCTTGAAGGTCTTGCCGTTGACGGTGATCTCGTCGCCGGTGGCCTTGACCTCGTACGGCAGGCGGCCCAGGATGCTGTCGTACTTCAGCAGGTGGGCGAGCGTCGCGTTGTCGGTGAGGTCGTTGGCGCCGACGAGCTCGATGTCGGCACCGGACGCGAGCACCGCCCGGAAGAAGTTGCGGCCGATCCGGCCGAAGCCGTTAATGCCAACGCGGATGGTCACGGTCCATCTCCTCGTTTGTGACTTGTGTGTTTTATCGGCCTCGTCGCCGCCTCGACAGTAGCCGAGGCACTGTCTGGGATTTGGCCCGGGGTGACCGGCTTCGGGTGGTCAGGCTTGATCCCTGGGCCGGTCACCCCGGGCCAAATCCTGACCTGGTCAGCCTGCCTGCGGACGCCTCCCCGCCCAGCGCCGTTACGCCCAGCGGATGGTTACCCGGTTCGCGGCTCTCGTGATTATCCGACGAGCATTTCGGGTGTGACGGCGGCCTCAGTGTCGGGGATTCCGAGGTCTCTCGCGCGCTTGTCGGCCAATGCGAGGAGCCGGCGGATTCGTCCCGCGATGGCGTCCTTTGTCAGTGGCGGGTCCGCCAAGGCGCCGAGCTCTTCCAGTGAGGCTTGGCGGTGTTCCAGGCGCAGTTGGCCGGCGCTCGTCAGGTGGTTGGGGGCGTCGTCGGCGAGGATCTCCAGGGCGCGGGTCACCCTGGCCGCCGCGGCGACCGCCGCCCGCGCGCTGCGGCGCAGGTTGGCGTCGTCGAAGTTGGCCAGGCGGTTGGCGGTCGCGCGGACCTCGCGGCGCACCCGGCGCTCCTCCCACGAGAGCACGCTGGAGTGCGCGCCGATGCGGGTGAGCAGCGCGGCGATCGCGTCGCCGTCCTTGACCACGACCCGGTCGACGCCGCGGACCTCGCGCTGCTTGGCGCTGACGCCGATCCGCCGCGCGGCGCCGACCAGCGCGAGCGCCGACTCCGGCCCGGGGCTGGTGATCTCCAGCGCGCACGAGCGGCCCGGCTCGGTCAGCGAGCCGTGCGCCATGAACGCCCCTCGCCACGCCGACACCGCGCAGCACACGCCGGCCGAGACCACGTGCGGCGGGAGGCCGCGCACCGGCCGGCCGCGCACGTCGAG
This sequence comes from Phytohabitans maris, assembly GCF_031085175.1. Taxonomy (GTDB): domain Bacteria; phylum Actinomycetota; class Actinomycetes; order Mycobacteriales; family Micromonosporaceae; genus Phytohabitans; species Phytohabitans maris. The sequence goes on along the minus strand of NZ_JAVHUY010000005.1, from coordinate 91,820 downwards.
CAGGCCGGTCTGGCGGGCCAGCGCCTCGCCGTCCTTGACCACGCGGACGATGTAGTGGCTGCCCTTGCGCAGCCCGCCCGAAGCCAGAACGTGTATCTCGCTCGGATAGCCGTACACCTCGGCCACCTCGCGCCGCAGCCGCCGGGCGACCGCGCCGGTGTCCAGCTCGGCCTCCACGACGACGCGGCCGGAGACGATGTGCAAGCCGCCGGCGAACCGGAGCAGCGCGGCCATCTCCGATCGGCGGCAGCACGGCTTCGGCACGTCGACCCGGCTCAGCTCGTCCTTGACCGCCGCGGTCATAGCCATCTCGTCGTCATCTCCTGGACAGTTGCGGGTGCTTCAGTTGTGACTAACGACCGGCGCCCAAGACAGGCACCAGTGCGGCGCCGAGCGCCGCCGGATCGTGCCGCGCGCTGCCGTCGGACATCGCCACCGGGGCGAGGGTGAGCCGCGCACCCAGCGATTCTGCCGCATGCCGGACGGGTTCGGGGTCGCCTACGGCCTTCTCGTCCGCGACGACCGTGTCGACTTTCAGCTCCGGCAGGTACCAGCGCAGGGCCGCCAGATGGCCGGCGACCGAGAGCCCCAGCGTCTCCTTCTCCTCCGCCAGGTTGAGGGTGACCAGGCGGCGGGCGGGGCTGGCGACGATCGCGGCGGCCAGCTCGGGCATGAGCAGGTGCGGGATCACGCTCGTGTACCAGCTGCCCGGCCCGAAGATCAACCAGTCGGCCGCCGCGATGGCCGCGACCGCCTGGGGGCAGGCCGCCGCCCGCGGTGGCGTCAACCGCACCGACAGCACGCGCCCCCGGGTCACCGCGACCGCGTGCTGCCCGCGGACGGTCAGCACGTCGTCGGGTACCGCCGGGTCGGCGCCCTGCACCTCGGCCTCGATCCCGAGCGGCTCGCACGACATCGGCAGCACCCGCCCGGCCGCGCCCACCATCGCGGCGGCGTGGTCGAGGGCGGCCACCGGGTCGCCGAGCAGCTCCATCAGGCCGAGCAGCACCAGGTTGCCCACGGTGTGGCCGGTCAGCGGCCCGGGCGGCCGGAACCGGTGCTGGAAGAGGTCGGCGGTGGCCACGCTCGTGCCGGGCATCTGTTTCCCGGGCGTGGCGAGCGCGGCCAGGGCCTGGCGCAGGTCACCGGGGGGCAGCGCACCCCGCTCGGCCCGCAGCCGCCCGCTGGAGCCGCCGTCGTCACCCACCGTCACCACGGCGGTGATGTCCAGGTCGAGCTCGGCCTGGCACAGGCGCAGCGCCCGCAGCGAGGCGGCAAGCCCGTGCCCGCCACCGAACGCCACGACCCGCTGCGGCGGGCCGGCGGCACCGCCCGCTGAGGTTTCGCGCTCGCTCACTCGCGCCCCAGGTCACGGTGCGACGCGTGGGCGGAGATGCGCGACTGTCTCAGCCGATCGGCCAGTTCCTCGGCGATTGCCACACTGCGGTGCTTTCCACCGGTACACCCGACGGCCACGGTGAGGTAGCGCTTGCCCTCCCGCTCGAAGCCGGGCGCGGTGGCCCCGATCAGGCTGGCGTACGTCGCGACGAACTCCCCGGCGCCCGGCTGCCCCAGCACGTAGCCGCTGACCTCCTCCTCCTGCCCGTTGTGCTCGCGCAGCTCGGGCACCCAGTACGGGTTGGGGAGGAAACGCGCGTCCAGCACGAAGTCGGCGTCCTGCGGCAGCCCGTACTTGAAGCCGAACGAGAGCACCGTCACCCGCAGCCGCCGCGCGTCTTCGCCGCCGAAGAGCTCCTCCACCCGCCGCCGCAGCTGGTTGACGTTGAGGTGGCTGGTGTCGATGATCACGTCGGCATGGTCACGCGCCTCTTCGAGCAGCTTGCGCTCGGCCGCGATCCCGTCCGCGAGCCGCCCGTCACCCTGCAGCGGATGCGAACGCCGCACGCTCTCGAACCGCCGGATCAGCACCTCGTCGTCCGCGTCGACGAACACCACCCGCGGGTGGAAGCCCCGCTCCTTGAGCGCCCTGATCGCACCCACCAGGTCCGTCGAGAACGCGCGGCTGCGCACGTCGAGCACCATCGCGGTGTGCCGGGCGGCGCCGCCGGCCTTTTGCGCCAGCTCGGCCATGTCGAGCATGAGAGCCTGCGGCAGGTTGTCGACCACGTAGAAGCCGACGTTTTCCAGCGCCCGGGCCACGGTGCTGCGCCCGCCGCCGGAGACGCCGGTCACCACCACAAGCTCGGTGTCGTCGTCGGGCGGCGCGCTGGAGTCGTCGTGCACCAGAGAATCCTAGGCGCTCCGCGCACCGAACGCCCCGCCGGCACGGCCGCCTCCACCCCACCGGTTGGTCACCCTCCGCCGCACGCCCGCCTCCACCTCGGACAGGAGGATCCTCGAAAAGACAGAATTCCGAGCTACCGCGACGCCCGCGGTGGTCTGGACCGTCGCTCCCGCGGCCTCACCGTTCGCGTCTGGTCACGGTCGCGCGACTTACGCTGCGCCGTAAGCGTCCGGGCCCGCGGCCCTGGGGCCCGGACGGTGTCGGTGATCGCGGAGCCAGCCTGCCGTCCGCTGGGTGAGTGGGCATTGTCGGGGACAAACCCCCACCGAAGTCCCGGGGTGTCGAGGTGGCGCGCGGGACCGACCCGGCTGTGACGGATGCGCGCGGGAGGCTATCGCGCCGCACGCACAGACGGGGCAGCTCGATAGCTCCGCGGTGAGACCTCTGGCGTCGCGGGCCGCGCGAAGGGGTGACCGCGACCACGCGCGGAGGGTGGGGCCGCGGGAACGCACCCCAAGAAAACGCTCCGCTGCGCTCCACGTTTCCCCGGGGACCCCGCGCAACGGTCCGGACCACGACGGCCATCGCGGTAGCTCGAATCTCTATTTAGGAATCGACTCCCCGGAGGCGGCGCTCCGCTCCGCCTCCGGGGAGGGGCCAGCGGCGGCCGGCGGGTCGGCCAGCGCTTCGACGATCGCCTCGGCGGTGCGGCGGCCGATGCCCGGCACTTCGGTGATCTCGTCGGCGCTCGCCGCGCTCAGCCGCTTGAGCGAGCCGAAGTGGCGCAGCAGCGCCTTGCGCCGCACCTCGCCGAGTCCGGGGATCGAGTCCAAACTGGACACCGTCATCCGCTTTGACCGGCGCTCGCGGTGGAACGTGATCGCGAACCGGTGGGCCTCGTCGCGCAGGCGCTGCAACATATACAGCCCCTCCGAGGCGCGCGGAAGGATCACAGGAAAGTCGCCTGAGCCATCGGAGGCGGACGGCAGCCACACCTCCTCCAGCCGCTTGGCCAGGCCGCAGAGTGCCACGTCGTCGATGCCCAGGTCGGCCAGGACCGTGGCCGCGGCGTTGACCTGGGGCTGGCCGCCGTCGACGACGACGAGCTGCGGCGGGTACGCGAACTTGCGCGGCCGCCCGGTCGTCGGGTCGATGCCCGGCCGCTCCGGGTCTTCGGCCTCCTCGGCGTCGAGCTCGCCCATCGACGCGCGGGCCTCCAGGTATCGGGCGAACCTGCGCCGCAGCACCTCCGACAAGGCGGAGAGGTCGTCGGTGGCACCGCGCACCGCGAACCGCCGGTATTCGCTCTTGCGGGGCAGCCCGTCCTCGAAGACCACCATGCTCGCCACCACGTCGGTGCCCTGGATCTGCGAGACGTCGTAGCACTCGATCCGCAGCGGCGCGGTGGCCATCCCCAGTGCCTCGGCGATCTCCTCAAGCGCCTTGCTGCGGGTGGTGAGGTCGCCCGAGCGGCGCAGCTTGTGGCGGGTGAGCGCCTCGGCGGCGTTGCGCGCGACGGTCTCCAGCAGCGCCTTCTTGTCGCCGCGCTGCGGCACCCGCAACTGCACCCGGCTCCCCCGGTGCTGGCTCAGCCAGTCGGCGAGCGCGTCGGCGTCCGGCGGCAGCGCGGGCACGAGCAGCTCGCGGGGGACGTCGCTCTCGCCCTGCTCCCCGCCGTACACCTGGCTGCAGAAGTGATGCACCAGGTCGCCGGTGGTCAGGTCTTCGACCTTTTCCACCACCCAGCCGCGCTGGCCGCGCACCCGCCCGCCGCGCACGTGGAAGACCTGGACCGCGGCCTCGAGCGGATCTTCGGCGAACGCCACCACGTCCGCGTCCGTCCCGTCGCCGAAGACCACGGCCTGCTTTTCCAGCGCCCGCCGCAGCGCCACGACGTCGTCGCGCAGGCGGGCGGCGAGCTCGAACTCCAGCCGCTCCGAGGCGGCCATCATCTCCCGCTCCAGCCGCTTGACCATCGTCTCGGTGCGGCCCGCCATGAAGTCGCAGAACTCCTCGACGATCGCCCGGTGCTCCACCGCACTGACCCGCCCGACGCAGGGCGCCGAGCACTTGCCGATGTCGCCGAGCAGGCAGGGCCGGCCGATCTGGCCGGCCCGCTTGAAAACCCCGGAAGAACAGGTGCGCGCCGGGAAGACGCGCAGCAGAAGGTCGAGCGTCTCGCGGATCGCCCAGGCATGCGAGTACGGCCCGAAGTAGCGCACGCCCTTGCGCTTGGCCCCCCGCATGACCTGGAGCCTCGGGTACTCCTCGTCGAGCGTCACGGCAAGGTACGGGTACGACTTGTCGTCGCGGTACTTCACGTTGAAGCGCGGGTCGTACTCCTTGATCCAGGAATACTCCAGCTGGAGCGCCTCGACCTCGCTGCCCACCGTGACCCAGTCGACAGAGGACGCGGTGGTGACCATCTGCTGGGTGCGCTGGTGCAGGTGCCACAGGTCGCCGAAGTACGAATTCAGCCGGCTGCGCAGGCTCTTGGCCTTGCCGACGTAGATGACCCGCCCGCTCGCGTCACGAAAGCGATAGACCCCTGGCGCGTCCGGGATGGTGCCGGGCGCCGGACGATAGGTAGAGGGGTCTGCCACTCGAAAAGACTAGCCCGCGCCCCTGTCAATTCCGCGAGGCGCGGGCCGGCCGGCGTGGTGTCACGCGAGCGTGATGTTGTCCCCGTCGACCTTGATCTGCTTCTCGGCCAGCGGTTTGGTGGCCGGGCCACCCTTCACCGAGCCATCCGCGATCGAAAACTTACTGCCGTGGCAGCTGCAGTTGATCGTCCCGCCCTCGACGGCCGTCACCGGGCACCCCTGGTGGGTACATTGCGAATCGAAGCACTTGAACTCGCCCTCGGTCGGCTGCGTCACCACGACGCTGGACGCCGCGATGATCGTCCCGCCTCCGACCGGCACCTTGCTGGTCTGGGTCAGCGCACCGCCGCCCGAGTCGCCGCCTTGGTCACCGGCGCCCGCGGAGGGGTCGCTCCCGCCGTTCGACTGGGTGCCGCCGGAGGAAGAGGTGTCCTCGTCGGGGTCGGTGCCGCACGCGGCCAGTACCGCGGTCGTGCCGACGGCTCCCGCACCCACCAGCAGCGCCCGGCGGGTGGTCACCCCCGACTGCGTCACCGGCTGTTCCTCGCTCATGCCTCACCCTTCCTGTCCTCGGCCCGCGGTCGGGTCGACCGCGGCCACGACAGTACACACGAGTGCCTCGCCGCTGCGGTTCACCTCGGACGTCGCGTCACCGCCTCGCCGAGCCGAGCGAACCCGAGTCATCCCTGGTCAGAGGCGACTCCAGCGAGTCGTCAAAAGCTCAACATCCCGACCGTCCAGACCGCACGAAACCCACGCCCGTCGATCCAGCGTTCCCTCTCCCGGCATTCGCCACCGCCCGACACCTCGCGACACCGCGATGCACGGACAGTAACCGTCCGTAGCCACCCCGCGCCGCGGAGGGCCCTTCTCGCCTCGTTGATCAAGAGGATCTATTCCAAGACTTGGGCTACCGCGATGTCCGTCGCGGTCCGGACCGTTGCGCGGGGCCCCGGGAACGTGGAGCGTTTTCTTGGGCGCGTTTCCGCGGCCTCACCCTCCACGGTCGGCACTCCCGCCCCGATCCGCAGCGGTCCGGGTTCGACATCGGGACGCGGAATCAGATCGTGGTATCCAGGTGCCCCCAGCGGGGCACTGAAATACCACGATCACCAGCCGAAGCCGGGTTCGGGCCGCGGCAGGGGCGCCTATGATCGTTCGCCCGTTCTCCGCGTGACGCGCCGGGAAAGACGCGGGTTTTGGGCGAACGATCACTGGGAGCGGCTCGCAACGGGCGATGTCCCGGACATTGCCCATTCACCCCGTTGGCAGCAGTCGCTCCCCTTCGAGGCCGCCCGGCCTCTGCGACCGCGCGCGCCGGCCGCTGCCGCGCGGGACCGGCCGGCGGGGGTCATCAAGCGCGGAGGGTGAGGCCGCGGGAACGGTAGCCCATCCCTTGAAATGGATCCTCTAGGGTGTGCCCGTGCAGTTGGAGATCGACTCACGCGGATACGCCCTAGATCAACGGGGCGAGATGCGGTGGCTCAGCCGCGCGACTTGGCGGGGGTCCGCCGCGCCTTCGCCGGCGCGGTCTTCACCGGCTCCTTCGCCGCGCTCGCCGCCTTGGTGGCCTTCGCCGCCTTCGTGGTCTTCGCCGGAGCGGCCGCCTTCGGCTCGGCGGCGGCCTTTGTGGACGTGGCCGCTGGCGCCCGCTTCGTGGTCGCCCGGCCGGTGCCGTTGGCCTTCGCCGCCCGGGATGTCGCCGCCGCCGCGCCGGTGGCCGCGCCGTCGAGCTTCAGCACGTGCCGCAGGAACTGGCCGGTCGCGCTCTCCGCCACCTCGGCGATCTCCTCGGGAGTGCCGGTGGCCACCACCGTGCCGCCCTTGTGGCCACCGTCGGGACCCATCTCGATCAGCCAGTCGGCGGTCTTGATGACGTCGAGGTTGTGCTCGATCACGATGACCGTGTTGCCCTTGTCGACCAGGCTCTCCAGCACCCGCAGCAGCTTGCGGATGTCTTCGAAGTGGAGGCCGGTGGTCGGCTCATCCAGCACGTACACCGTGCGGCCGGTCGAGCGCTTTTGCAGCTCGGAGGCGAGCTTGACGCGCTGCGCCTCACCACCGGAGAGGGTGGGTGCCGGCTGGCCCAGGCGCACGTACCCCAAACCGACGTCGACCAGCGTCTTGAGGTGGCGGTGGATCGCCGGGATCGCCTCGAAGAAGGTGGACGCCTCCTCGATCGGCATCTCCAGCACCTCGGAGATCGTCCGCCCCTTGTAGTGCACCTCGAGCGTCTCGCGGTTGTACCGGGCGCCCTTGCAGACCTCGCACGGCACGTACACGTCCGGGAGGAAGTTCATCTCGATCTTGATGGTGCCGTCGCCCGCGCAGTTTTCGCAGCGGCCGCCCTTCACGTTGAACGAGAACCGCCCCGGCCCGTACCCCCGGACCTTGGCCTCGGTCGTCTCCGCGAAGAGCTTGCGGACGTGGTCGAAGACCCCCGTGTACGTGGCCGGGTTTGACCGCGGGGTGCGGCCGATTGGCGACTGGTCGACGCCCACCACCTTGTCGACGTCGTCGATGCCGGTGATCCGGGTGTGCCGCCCCGGCACCATGCGGGCACCGTTGATCTGGTTGGCCAGCACCGCGTACAGGATGTCGTTGACCAACGTCGACTTGCCCGACCCGGAGACCCCGGTGACCGCGATGAACTGCCCCAGCGGAAACGACACCGTCAGGTTTTTCAGGTTGTGCTCGCGCGCGCCCTGCACCACGAGCTCGCGCCCGGGGATCTGCATGCGCCGCAGGCCCGGCGTGGGGATCTCGCGGCGGCCGGAGAGGTAGGCCCCGGTCATCGACTCCTTGTTTTTCAGCAGCCCGTCGACCGAGCCGCTGTGCACGATGTGGCCACCGTGCTCGCCCGCGCCCGGGCCGATGTCGACCACCCAGTCGGCGGTGCGGATCGTGTCTTCGTCATGCTCGACGACGATCAGCGTATTGCCGAGGTTTTTGAGGCGGACCAGCGTTTCGATGAGCCGGTGGTTGTCGCGCTGGTGGAGGCCGATCGAGGGCTCGTCCAGCACGTACAGCACGCCGACCAGTCCGGAGCCGATCTGCGTGGCGAGCCGGATGCGCTGCGCCTCACCACCGGAGAGCGTGCCCGCCGGCCGGTCGAGCGACAGGTAGTCGAGCCCCACGTCGACCAGGAAGCGCAGCCGAGCGTTGATCTCCTTGAGCACCCGCTCGGCGATCATCTTCTGCCGGTCGTTGAGCGTCATCGCGCCCAGCAGGTCGGCGCACTCCCCCACCGACAGGCCGCAGACCTCGGCGATGCTCCGCCCGTCGATCGTGACCGCCAGCACCTCGGGCTTGAGCCGCGCGCCGCCGCAGGTCGGGCAGGGCACGTCCCGCATGTACCCCTCGTACTTGTCGCGGGACCAGTCGGACTCGGTGTCGGAGTGCCGCCGCTCGATCCACTGCACCACGCCCTCGAAGCCGGTGTAGTAGGAGCGCTCCCGCCCGTACTTGTTGCGGTAGCGGACGTGCACCTGGTCTTCGGAGCCGTGCAGGATCGTCTTCTGTGCCCGGGACGGCAGCGCCCGCCACGGCGTGTCGATGTCGAAGTGCTCCTGGTCGCCGAGCGCCTCGAGCAGCCGCAGGAAGTACTCCAGCGTGGTGCCGCCGGACCACGGCTGGATCGCCCCCTCGCGCAGCGTGCGCTCCGGGTCGGGCACGACGAGCTCGGGGTCGACCTCTTTCTTGGTGCCGAGACCGGTGCAGTCGGGGCAGGCGCCGTAGGGCGAGTTGAAGGAGAAGGAGCGCGGCTCCATCGCCTCGAACGACAGGTCGTCGTAAGGGCAGGCGAGATGCTCGGAGAACGTCCGCTCGCGGTGCTCGTCGTCTTCCGGCAGGTCGACGAAGTCGAGCAGCACCACGCCGGCCGCCAGCCGCAGCGCGGTCTCCACCGAGTCGGTGAGCCGCTGCTTGGCGCTGGCCTTGACGGTGAGGCGGTCGACGACCACCTCGATCGTGTGCTTCTCCTGCTTTTTCAGCTTGGGCGGCTCGGTCAGCGGGTAGACCACGCCGTCGATGCGGACCCGCGCGTACCCCTTCGACTGGAGCTCGGCGAACAGGTCGACATACTCCCCCTTGCGCCCCCGCACGACCGGCGCGAGCACCTGGAAGCGGGTGCCCTCGTCCATCGCGAGCACCCGGTCGACGATCTGCTGCGGGGTCTGGCGGGAGATCGGGCGGCCGCACTTGGGGCAGTGTGGCTCACCGACCCGGGCGAAGAGGAGCCGCAGGTAGTCGTAGACCTCGGTGATCGTGCCGACGGTGGAACGCGGGTTGCGCGAGGTCGACTTCTGGTCGATCGAGACCGCCGGGCTCAGCCCCTCGATGAAGTCGACGTCGGGCTTGTCCATCTGGCCGAGGAACTGCCGCGCGTACGACGACAGCGACTCCACGTATCGCCGCTGCCCCTCCGCGAAGATCGTGTCGAACGCGAGGCTGGACTTACCCGAGCCGGAGAGCCCGGTGAAGACGATCATGGCGTCGCGAGGCAGGTCGAGGTTGACGTCGCGCAGGTTGTGCTCGCGCGCGCCTCGAATGATCAAACGATCCGCCACTCTTGCCCCCGGGGAGATACGTCCAGACTGCCGCAACGACTCTAGACCCCCGGTATGACACTTTCCCGCGCCGCCGCATTCCCCCAGCTCAACGACCCTCTTTAGGGACGGCTGCGGCCGCGGGCCTCCTTGTGGATCCGCTTCCACATCGCCCGCTGCTCGGCCTGCAGCCGCACGTCCTTGCGCCGCGTCTCGTACGCGATCTCGCGCTGCAGCCGCTGCCAGCTCTCGTACCGGCGCGGTGTGAGGTCTCCGGCCTCCAACGCCGCGCGCACCGCGCAGCCCGGCTCCTCCTCGTGCCGGCAGTCCGCGAACCGGCAGGTCGCGGCGAGGTCGGCCACGTCCGCGAAGGCCCGCTCCAACCCTTCCTCCGCGTCCAGGAGGCCGACCGCCCGGATGCCCGGCGTGTCCAGGACGGCCCCGCCGTCCGGAATCGGGATCAACGCCCGGTACGTGGTCGTGTGCCGCCCCTTGCCGTCCGCCCGCCGGATCGCCTGGGTGCCCATCACGACCGCGCCGGCGAGCGCGTTGACCAGCGTCGACTTGCCCGCGCCGGAGGGCCCGAGCAGCGCCAGCGTGCGCCCCCACGCCACGTGCGGCGCGAGCGCCGCCAGCCCGTCGCCGCGCTGCGCGCTGACCGCCAGGACCTCCGCACCGGGCGCGACCTGGGCGATCTCCGCGGCGACCGCGCCCGGGTCGGCCGCGAGGTCACATTTCGTGAGTACGACCAGGGGCTGCGCGCCGGACTCCCAGGCGAGCGCCAGCAGCCGTTCGATGCGCCCCACGTCGGGCTCGGGGTGCATCGGCTCGACCACGGCGGCCGCATCGACGTTGGCGGCGAGCACCTGGCCCACCGAGTCCTTGTCCGAGGTGCGGCGCACGATCGCGGTCCGCCGCGGCAGCACCGCCTCGACCGTGATCCGTTCGTCGGGCCAGGTCCGCACCGCCACCCAGTCGCCCGCGCAGGGCAGCCTGACCGGGTCGGCGGCGGCCGCCGACAGGATGGCGCCGGCGAGGCTGGCGCGTACGGTGCCGTCGGCGCAGAGCACCGTGCAGACCCCGCGGTCCACGCGGGTGACCCGGCCGGGCCGGGCGTCGTCGGGCAGGCGGTGGCTGGCGTCCCAGCCGAGGGACGCGAGGTCGAACGTCATCGGTATGACCCTTTGTGAAGAGAGACTCAGAAACTCGCGCGGCTTGAGGCGAGGACGGTCATGACTCCCCACCTCCTCTCCTCGGGCTCGTTCGTCGTGACGCGTCTGCCCCAGACCGTAAGGGCCAAAGCCGGTGGGGCGAAAGCCATTTCTGTAGGGTCAGGAGTGTGACGGCTGACCCGCTCGTACTCCTGCCCGAGCTCGACCGCGCCACCGACCGCCTGCTCCGCACGGCGGAGGCCCTGGACGACGCCGCCGTCGCCGGCCCGTCCCTGCTGCCCGGCTGGACCCGCGGCCACGTGCTCACCCACCTGGCCCGCAACGCCGACTCGTACCGCAACCTGCTCACCTGGGCCCGCACCGGCGTGCGCACGCCGGGATACCCGAGCGCCGAGGCCCGCGAGGCCGGCATCGTGGAGGGCGCCGGGCGCCCGCTGGCCGAGCAGTTGGAAGACCTGCGGACGGCCTCCACGCGGCTGGCCGAGTCGGCCGCCGAGCTGCCCGCGGACGCCTGGGGCGCCATCGTCGAACGCACCGGAGGGCGCAAGGCCCCGGCGGCCACCTGCGTCTGGGGCAGGCTGCGCGAGGTCGAGGTGCACCACGTCGACCTGGACGCGGGCTACCGGCCGGACGACTGGCCGGAAGCCTTCAGCCAGCACCTGCTCCGCGAGGTGGTCAGCGACCTCGACGACGGCACCGGCGTCACCCCGCTGATCCTCCGCCCGACCGAGCTCGAGCACGACCTCACGATCGGCCAGACGGAGCGGGACACGCCAGTGGTGGCCGGCCCCGCGTTCGAGCTGGCCGCCTGGCTGGCCGGCCGATCGTCCGGTGTGGACCTCAACGCCACACCCGAAGGCCCCCTGCCCACACCACCCGCCTGGATCTGATACCCATGCCGTACACCGGAGACGTCACCCCCGGCGGCCCGCCCGACGTCCGCAGGCTGGGCGCGCTGACCATCACCAAGCTGTCGGTCGGCCCGATGGACAACAACGCGTACCTGTTGCGCTGCAATGCGACCGGCGCGCTCCTGCTGGTCGACGCCGCCAACGAGGCCCCCCGCCTGCTAAAGCTGCTCGGCGACGATCAGCTGTCCACTGTGGTCACCACCCACCGCCACATGGACCACTGGGTGGCCCTGGAGGCCGTGACAGCGGCGACCGGCGCCAGGTCGGTGGCGCACGAGGCCGACGCGGGCGAGCTCCCGGTCACCTCCGACACCGTCCACGATGGAGACACCATCATGGTGGGCGACTGCCCGCTGGAGGTCATCCACCTGGTCGGCCACACGCCCGGGTCGATCGCCCTGCACTACGGCGACCCGGCCGGCATCCACCACCTCTTCACCGGCGACAGCCTCTTTCCCGGCGGCGTCGGAAACACCAGAGGCAACAAGGAAAACTTCGAATCCCTGATCGGCGACGTCGAGCGCAAGCTCTTCGACCGCCTCCCGGACGACACCTGGTTCTACCCCGGCCACGGCAACGACTCGACCCTCGGCGCCGAGCGCCCGCAGCTCCCGGAGTGGCACGCCAGGGGTTGGTAGTAGGGCACCATGTGTGTCGTGTCGGACTCCCCCGCCCCGCACGACCCTTCTCGTCCACTCGACCTGCAAACCTGCCGTGAGGCGGCGAGGTCAGTCCGCGCCTCGCCGTACTGGCGGCAGGTCCGCGGCGTGGTACGACCGCGCGAGGTCTCGATCCACCGGTCCCGCCCACCTCTCGCCCTCCTGCTGTACGCGGCGGCTCGCGACGGGCGGCTGGTGTGGCGTTCGGCCGACGAGTTCGCCGTGCTGGAGCCACCGATCGCGCGGATGCGGGACTGGGCCGGCAGTGACGCCGGCCGCACCTGGCTCGCCAGGCTGGACCGGTGGTGGGAGCAAGTCGTGCTCGCCGGAGCGCCGCTGATCCTCGTGCTGCTCGCCGTGCCGGTCGCCGTTGTGCCGGTGGTCGGCCTGGTGGGCGCTGGGCTGCTGATCCTCCTAGCTGTAGCCGTGATCGCGGCACAGCTAACCGTAGGGCTTCTCCACCAGGTGCTCCACTTCCGCGCCTCGCCGGGTGACAGCGGACGTGGCTTCCACTGGACTGTGACGTTGTGCCATGTAGCTGAACCTTCACATCTGGATCGGCTGCTCCGGGCCGCCCTCGACCGGTCGAAGGAGCTGGCCGCCGCGCATGTGCGGCCAGATATCGCCGACGGTACCCACGTCGTGATGTGTCCGGAGCGGTGCATTACGACGGCGGCGGCCCGCGAGGCAACGGCGACCGCGCCATCGGTGGTGCGGGCGGACCCGGACCGCTCCGGTGTCCTGGTCGTCCGCGACGGCAACGACTTCCAGCCGCCAGAGCCCGGAGCGCAGCGCCCGATCAGTATCATTCCGCTTCTCCTGGCAGTTGTGGCGATGTCCATCGCGGCGAATGCCCTGATCGTCGCGGACGCCGAAAAGGCCGCATGCCGCTCAGCGCAGGATTGTGCCGAACGGCCCGCGAACTGGCTCGATGCCGCGTCCTGGCTGCTGAGCCGCATGGTCTTCCAAAACCGCGACCTGGCCGCCGCCACCTCGCTCGCGCAGTGGCTCGGCCATCTCATGCCGGCACTCGGCATCGTGCTCGTGCTCTGTCTCGGCGTCGCGGGCCGGCAGCGGGCAAGCTACATCCGAAAACGGCGTGAGCTGCGGTATCGGCATCTGCGCGACACCTTCGCGGGTTCGGTGCGGGTGCTCGTGCTGGTGGTACTCGACATCGAGCGGGAGGCGGTCATCCAGGCGGTGGCCGAGGCCGGCGGATCCGGCGCACAACCCGACACCGCAGGCGGCCACGCGATCTTCCGGCTCGGGCGCATCGAGCAGGTCGAGGTCGTCCTCGCCCAGGCCACCCAGGGCACGGTCACCCCGGCGGCCATGATGCTCACCGCGAACCGGCTGATCGAGCGGCTTCGGCCGGACTACGTCGTCCTCGCCGGCATCTGCTTCGGACTCTGGTCGCGCGAGCTGGACGGCGGCGACCAGCAGCTCGGTGACGTGGTCGTCTCCGAGTACGTCCAGAACGTGGACCACCGGCGGGTCACCACCGAGCACGGCGTCGAGCGAATCCTCTGGCGGGGCGAGCGGGTGCAGGCCACCGGGACGCTCCTGGCCGCGTTCCGCGCGGCGACACACGGATGGGACGGACCCCGCGTGCACGTGGGCACGGTGCTGTCGGCGAACGTCCTCGCCGACAGCGCGCCCTTCCGTGCCCGCCTGCGGCGCGAGTTTCCCGAGGCGTCGGCCGGCGAGATGGAGCTGACCGGCGTGTACGCGGCAGCGGCCGACCAGCGCTGTGCCTGGATCATGGCGAAGGGCATCTCGGACTGGGGCGCGGGCGGCCTCACCGACGACACGAGGCGAGCCGCCGCCACGGCCGCGGCCGCCTTCACCGTCCGCGCGCTCACCTACGGCGCCCTCCCGGCCGCCAACCGCGACAGGTGACCACGGTAGCCATACTCCATGTTGATCCTGTTTTCCGCAGGTGAGTCTCGGCCGCCGCAACCGCGTCTATCTCAACCGGGCCGCCCTGCGCCTGCTGGACGACTTCGAGCGCGACCTGCTCTCGGCCGGCGACGGCATGCCCGGCCGTCTCCGCACTTCGGCGCGGGCGAAGACCGCGATCCCGCCGGCCGTGCTCCCGTCGGTCGAGCACGCGCTGCTGGAGTCCTTCCCCCTCGGCTCCGACCCACCCACGGCGGGCGCGCTCGCTGCGATCTCCGGCTACCGTCCCGATCAGGTGCGTCCCGTCCTCGACCGGCTCGTGGGCGAAGGACTTGTGGAGAGAGCCGACCAGCACGGGTGGACCCTGACCCCAAAGGGACACCGCCTTCGGACGATGCTGCGGAGCAACGAAGACCTCCGGGGCGCCGGCGGCTGAGGGCTGGGTCAGCCGAGGTCGAGGGCGAGCACGAGTGCACCGTCGACTCAGTGGCAGGCCAGCGCCGGGTGGTGGACCGGGATCGAGCGAAGCGCGCGCCCGTCGCCGGGTCCCACAAGCGTACGGTGCTGTCGTGGCGGTCGAGGGGGGCCGAGTTCCAGAAGCTGCAGGCCCCGCTCTGCCTGACCCACCACCCGAAGAGTCCGCTCACTCCGGAGGAAATCATCGAGCGGGCGCGGGCCTGACGCTCTACGATCCGGCCTATGACGGTCGAAGAGATCCACGGCGTGCGCGTGCTCACCGTCCCCGGGCAGGGGCCGGCCATCCGGGGCGGCGCCGATGCGCTGGATCTCATCGCCGCCTCGTTCGAGGAGCAGGCCGAGTTCGTCGTCATCCCGGTCGAGCGGCTCGACCCCGCGTTCTTCACGCTCAGCAACGGCCTGGCCGGCGAGTTCCTGCAGAAGCTGGTCAACTACCGGCTCCGGGTGGCGATCGTCGGCGACGTCTCCGCGCACGTCGAGGGGAGCAACGCCCTGCGTGACTTCGTCCGGGAGAGCAACCGCCGCAAGCAGAACTGGTTCCTGGCCAGCCGCGACGAGCTTCGGGAGCGGCTCGCCAGCGAGGTGGCGGTCAGCCCCGAAGCCTGACGCCAGGCCTGACCGGTCGGCTGCGCCGCGGCTCAGGAGCCTCGACGATCCATTCAGGACAAAGATGGAGCTACCGCGACGTCCGTCGTGGTCCAGACCGCTGCGCGGGGCCCCGGGGAAACGCTCCGCGGCTGATGCGGACCGGGGCATATCCCATAGTGGAGGTTCGAGGGTGCCGGCTGGTGGCCCGACTAGCCGGGCGCAGGTCGGAGCCACCAGCCGGTGACCGTGGGGTGTGTGGTGCCCTCCCTCCTTTACCGAGTCGTTGACACGACCGGAGGCCAGGCCCGCATCGAAGCCGGGCCCCGGTGCGCTCGCGGGTGGGCGGCCGGGTCGTCGGTGGTGGCGGGACGGAGGGCGCCGTCTATGTGAACGTGAACCCAGCTACGACCGGACATGCGGGCACCCTCTGACGTACCGACAGGACCTGGCCGCCCGGTGGCCCGAAAACCTTTTCGGCAATCTAGCGATGTCGCTGTAACGCTGTCAAGGGTGTCTTGGTGTACCCTCCGACGAAACGCCTCGCGAAAGGATTTCGGTGGCCAGGCAGCGTTCCAGACCGGTCACGCTGACCGACGTGGCTCGCCGCGCCGGCGTGTCCGTCGCCACCGCGTCCAAGGCGCTCAACGCGCGCGACGAGGTCGCCCCGGAGACCCGCCGGCGGGTGCTCCAGGCGGCCGACGACCTCGCGTTCCAGCCCAACGTACTCGCTCGGGGCCTGCTGACCGGCCGCACCCGCACCATCGGGCTGCTGACCGACGAGCTGGCCGGGCGGTTCTCCATCCCGATCCTGCTCGGCGTCGAGGATGCCCTCGCGAGCGGCCAGATGTCCGTGCTGCTCTGCGACGCGCGTGGTGACGCGATCCGGCGCCAGCACTACATCCGCACGCTGCTCGCCCGCCAGGTCGACGGCTTCGTGGTGCTCGGCGACTCCAACGACCTGCGCCCCTCGCTGACCCGCCAGATCCCGGTCCCGGTCGTGTACGTGTACGGCGAGTCCGACGACCCGCGCGACCTGTCCGTGCTCGCTGACGACGAGCACGGCGCCCGCCTCGCCACCGAGCACCTGGTGTCGCTGGGGCGCCGGCAGATCGCGCACATCACCGGCCCGGAGACCTACCGCGCCGCCCGCGACCGCGCCGCCACGTTTCGCAAGGTGCTGACCGACGCGGGCCTTCCGGTGGCCGGCGGCGACCCGCTCTTCGGCGAGTGGTCGCAGCGCTGGGGCCGCCACGCCGCCCGCACGCTCCTCACCGCGCACCCCGGCATCGACGCGGTCTTCTGCGGCAACGACCAGATCGCCACCGGCGTGGCCAACACCGTTCGCGAGATGGGCCGCCACGTCCCCGACGACATCTCCATCGTGGGGTACGACAACTGGCACGAGTTCGCCTCCGACTGCCAGCCGCCACTGACCACAGTAGACCTCAACCTGCAGCAGCTGGGTGAGACGGCCGTGCACCACCTGTTCGCCGCGCTGGACGGGCAGCCCGCCTCCGGCGTCATCCGCCAGCCGTGCCGGCTGGTCGTCCGCGACTCCACCGGCCCGCCGGCCACTCCACACCCGTGATCGAAGCTCCCTTCACGTCGTTAGAA
Source organism: Phytohabitans maris (assembly GCF_031085175.1). Taxonomy (GTDB): domain Bacteria; phylum Actinomycetota; class Actinomycetes; order Mycobacteriales; family Micromonosporaceae; genus Phytohabitans; species Phytohabitans maris. The sequence continues at coordinate 75,105 of NZ_JAVHUY010000005.1, read as the reverse complement.
CGACTTGAGGGGAGCTTTGATCACCAAGAGCTCGCACCCGCTACGAAAGCAGGTCGCGCACGGCCTTCTCGCTCGGTGCGGCGGCCACCCGGCCGTCGTGGTAGAGGTCGACCACGCGCGGGTCCACATAGGAGGCCTTGGCGACCGCCGGCGTGTTGCCCAGCAGCTCGGCCACCTCGCGCATCACCGCCGCCACCGCGCGCTTGCGCCGCGTCGCCGAGCCCTGCGGCCCCTCCCCCGCCAGGCTCCACGCGGCCAGCAGCGTCGCGTGCCAGGTACGCAGGTCCTTGGCGGTCATGTCGGTGCCGCTCGCCGCCCGCAGGTACTCGTTGACGTCGTCGCTGCGCATGTCGTGCCAGCCGCGCCCGTCCCAGTACCCGAACAGCCGGTCGCTCCCCTTTCGCCGGCGGTGCAGTGCGCGCAGTACCTCGCAGACCCGCGCGTCGGTCACCTCGCAGGCCTGCTCCACGCCGCCCTTGGCCGGAAACTCCAGCACCACACCGCCCTTGCGGCCGCGTACGTGCTCGGGGCGGAGCGTCGCCACCCCGTACGTCGGGTCGTCGCCGTTCGCGTACTCGTCGCCGCCGACCCGGAACGCGCCGGAGTCGAGGAGTGCGGCGATGGCGGCCAGCACCCGCTCCCGCCCGAGGCCGCGCCGGCCCAGGTCGGCGTTGACCTGGCGGCGGAGCGCCGGAAGGCGGGCGGCGACGTCGAGCACGTGCTCGTGCTTTTCCGCGTCGCGGTCGGCCCTCCACTGTGGATGGTAGAGGTACTGCTTGCGGCCGGCCGCGTCGATGCCCGTGGCCTGGATGTGCCCGAGCGGGTCCGGCGAGATCCAGACGTCGCTCCAGGCCGGCGGGATGACCAGCTCGCGCAGCCGCCGCAGGGTTTCTGGATCGGTGATCTTCGCGCCCCGCTCGTCCACATAGGAGATCCCGCGCCCGCGCCGGCGCCGCCCGTAGCCGGCCGTGGTCAGGTCGCTACGCCGCAGCCGCACACGTCACCTCGTCCACGGCGGCGAGCACCTCCTCGACGCCGATCGACGCGACCGTCGGCCCGCGCCACAGGGCGCGGTGCTCGGCCCGGTCCGGGGGCGGTCCCCACAGCTCGGGCGTGACCGGTCCGAAGAGGACGACCGACGGGACCCGGTACGCGGTCGCGAGGTGGGCGACACCGGTGTCCCCGCTGACCACGAGCCGCGCGTGGCCCACCGTGCCGGCCAGCTCGGCCGGATCGGTGCGGCCGGCCAGTACGGCCTCCTCGGGCAGGCCGGCCAGCGCGGCCACGCACTCGGCGACCGGCCGCTCGGCCGTGGAGCCGGTGACCGCCACGTCGAAGCCGCGGGCGGCCAGGTCGCGGGCCACCGCCGCGAAGCGCTGCGGCGACCAGCGCCGTTCCGGGGCCTTGGCGCCGGGGTGCACCACCGCGACGCCCCGGCGGGCCGGCGCGGGCGGCGGGTGCAGCGCGAGATCGGTGGGGTCGGTGGGGACGCCGTACCACTCCAGCAGCCGGCACCAGCGCCGCACCTCGTGCTCGTCGTCGCTCCACTGCGGACCGTCCACATGCTCCGCCTCGGGGCAGGCGAAGCCGCCCAGCCGCGCGGGCTGGGAGCGGCGCAGCAGCCGGTGCGACTGCGGCCCTTTGCCGTGCAGGTTGACCGCCCAGTCCGCGCGCGGCAGCGCACGGGGATCGAGGCCGTCGCACGGCACCAGCGCGTCGATCCCGCCGACCAGCTCGGCCAGCGGGCCGAGCCAGGCGGGCGCGGCCAGCGCGAGCGTCCGGTCCGGAAACGCCCGGCGCAGCGCGCGCAGCGCCGGCACACCCGTGGCCAGATCGCCGATCCCCAGCGCCCGCAACACCAGGATCATGGGTACGACGACTCCTGCTCGGCGCAGACCACGATCTCGCGTACCGCGGAGCCGGGCGGCTGGTTGAGCGCGAACATCGCCGCGGCCGCCACGTTCGCCGGGTCGTTGAGCTGGGCGTCCGGCCCCGGCTTGTACTGCTCGTCGCGCCCGTCGAAGAACGGCGTGCGCATCCCGCCCGGCACCAGCAGCGTCACGCCCACCGTGCCGGCCAGCTCGGCGGCGAGGGCCCGGGTGAAGCCGACCACGCCGAACTTCGCCGCGCAGTACGCGGTCGCGTCGCTGACCGCCTTGAAGCCGAGCGTTGAGGCCACCGTGACGACCGTGCCGTGCGCCCGCTCCAGGGACGGCAGGGCGGCCCGGACCACCGCCGCGGTGGCGAGCAGGTCGATCGTGACCGTCCGCTCCCACACCTCGGCCGGTACGTCCGCCAGCCGGCCCGGCACGTCCACGCCGGCCGCGGTCACCACCGCGTCCAGCCGGCCCGCCTCGTCCACGATCCGCCGGGTGGCGTCCTCGGCCGCTCCGGTGTCCGCCAGGTCACACTCCACCCAGGTCACACCGTCGACCGGTGCGGCCGGCGGCCGCCGGTCGAGGATGAACGGCCGCCAGCCCTCCTTCGCCGCCGCCTCCACGACCGAGGCGCCGAGCCCACTGGACCCGCCGCTGACCAGAACGACCTTCATCAGACTCCCTCCAGATGCCGGGCCGCCGCGATCATCCGCGTCGTCGAGCGGCCGTCCAGGTACGGCACGATCACGCATTCCCCACCCCACCGCTGGACGAGGTCGGCCTCGGGAAGCAGACCTCCGTCGCTGCCGTAGTCGCCGCCCTTGACCCACACGTCCGGACGGAGCCAGGAGAGCACCGCGTCCGGTGTGGACTCCTCGAACACCACGACCGCGTCCACAGCGGACAGTGCGGCGAGCAGTCGGGCCCGGTCGTCCTGGCGGACCATCGGCCGTTCCGGCCCCTTGAGGGAGGTGACGCTGCTGTCGGAGTTGAGGCAGACCACGAGGCAGTCGCCGAGCCGGCGAGCCGCCTCAAGAGTGGCGATGTGCCCCGCGTGCAGCAGGTCGAAGCAGCCACCGGTCGCGACCACCCGGCCGCCCCGGGCGCGTACCCGGCCGACGAGCTCGCCGGCCGCCTCCCGGCCGACGCCCGCGGCGTTCACCGCCGGCACTTCCGGGGCGAGCGCGGCGTGCACTCCCCCGCTCGCCACGTACGCGGTCGCCTCCCGCACGGCCGCCTGCACGGCCTCGGAGACGAGCGCGCCGCCGGCGAGGGCGAGCGCGGCCGTGGCGGCGAACCGGTCGCCGGCACCGCACGTGTCGCCGCCCACCCGGGCGGGCGTCGGTACGACCAGCGGGGTAGGGCCGTGGCAGAGGAGTGCGCCGTCGCCGCCCATCGTGACCGCGACGGCGCCGGTACGCCAGCGCTGGCGCAGCTCCTGCCCGCCCCGGGCGGCGGTCGCGACCCGGTGGCCGCCGGCTGAGTCACCGGTCAGATGGCGGACCTCGGCCTCGTTCGGCGTGGCCAGCCGCACCCCGCGCACCGGCGCCGGCCCGCGCGGATGCGGGTCCCAGACCACCGGGGCGGTCGTCTCGGCGAGCGCGGCCCGCAGCGCCGGCTGCCGGGCCAGCCCGCGCCCGTAGTCACTGACCAGGATCGCGTCGGCCTCCGCGATGGCCATCAGCGCGGCCGCGTTCGGTTCGCCGGCGACCTCCGCGTCGCCCCGGTCCAGCCGCAGCAGCGCCTGGCCGCGCGAGCGCAGCCGGATCTTCTCGGGGGTGGTGCCGGTCATGCGCAGGGGGTACAGCCGGACGCCGGCGTCGGACAGCAGCGCGCTCAGCCGGGCGCCGGCGGCGTCGTCGGCCAGCCCGGTGACGAGCGCGACGTACTCTCCGCGCCGCGCGGCCAGCAGTGCGGCCAGACCCGCGCCGCCCGGACGGTCCAGTGTGGACTGCTCGGCCAGCACCGGTACCGGCGCGTCCGGGCTGACCCGGGTCACCGCGCCGTCGACGTCCCGGTCCAGCAGCGTGTCTCCGACGATGACGATCATTGAAGCCCTCCCACCGGTACGGCGCGCCACGCGGGCGCGGGGAGTGACGGCAGCGCCAGGTCCACGTACTCGCAGAGCACGTGCACCGACACCAGGTGGAGCTCCTGCACGACCTGCTGGTCCGGCGACGGCACCGCCAGCACGTCCGAGCAGAGTTCGGCGAGCGGGTTGGGGCTGGGGCCGGTGAGTCCCAGCACCCGCAGCCCGCACTCGGCGCCGGCCTCGGCGGCCGCGAGCAGGTTGGTGCTCCGCCCGCTCGTCGAGAGCAGCAGCAGGACGTCGCCCTGGCGGCCGTGCGCCCGTACCTGCCGGGCGAACACCTCGTCGTACCCGAAGTCGTTGCTGACCGCGGTGAGCGAGGACGTCTCGGCGGTGAGCGCGATCGCGGACAGCGCCGGCCGGTCGTCGCGGAGCTTGCCGACGAGCTCGGCGGTCAGGTGCTGGGCCTCGGCCGCGCTGCCGCCGTTGCCGGCCGCGAGCAGCCGCCCGCCGCCGACCAGCAGCGCGGCCAGCTCGGCACCCCAGCGGTGGAGCTTGCTGGCGGCGTGGCGGTACGGCACCAACGCCGAGGCCAGACCCGCCAGGTGACTGTCCAACACGGACACCCGGCCGGAGACGTCGTCGTCCATCAAGCCACCGCCCCGGTCGCCGGACGCAGCCCGCTCACCGTGGCGTACACGGCTCCCAGTTGCTCCGCGGCCCGCTTCCAGGAGTAGCACTGGCGGGCCCGATCGAGCGCCGCGGTGGCGTACGCGAACCGCCGCACGGGGTCGCCGAGCACCCGGCGCAGCGCCATGCCGAGCGAACGCGGGTCGCGTGGCGGTACGAGGTCGCCGGTGAGCCCGTCCACGACGGTGTCGGTGAGGCCGCCGACGGCGGTGCCGATCACGGGTACGCCGCAGGCCATCGCTTCGAGCGGGGTCAGCCCGAACGGCTCGTACCAGGGGGCGGTCGCCAGGACGTCCGCGGAGCGGTACCAGCGCGGCATCTCGTTCGCCGGCACGGCACCGACGATCCGCAGCCGGTCGGCGACCTTTGTGGACTCGGCGAGGCGGCGCAGCTTGCCGGCGAACTGGTCGCCGTCGAGCCGGTCGGGTGGCGGCCCGCCCACGACGACGCACTCGGCGCCGGGAACGATCTTCAGCGCGCGGATCAGGTCGGCGAAACCCTTGCGCTCCACGAACCGCCCCACCGTCAGGATCCGTGGCCGGTCCGGGTCACGCGGCTCCGCCGCACCCTCGGGCGAGAACCGCTCACTGTCCACACCGGACGGGATGAGCGCCATGCGGTTGCGCGGCACACCCATCCGGACCAGCTCGCGCACCTCGTCCTGGCACTGCGCGACGACCCGGTCGACGGCCCGGCCGAGCGCCCGCTCGTACCCGATCCGCCGCGCCGGGCTGGTGTCCGCCGCGCCCTGGTGCCGCCGCTTGACCGTGCCGAGCGCGTGGTACGTCTGCACCACCGGCACGCCGGTCTGGCGGCCCGCGGTGACGGCGGCGAGCCCGCTCATCCAGAAGTGCGCGTGCGCCACGCTCGGCGCCCACTCGTCGCCGCGCCACTGGTCGACGAGCCAGCGGCTGAAGTCCTTCATGTACGGCAGGAGCTCGTCCTTGGGCAGCGGCTCCGGCGGGCCGGCTGGTACGTGCGCGACCGTCACGCCGTCTGCCATCGGCACCAGCACCGGCTGGTCGGTGGAGTCCCGGCGGGTGTACACGCGAACGTCGTGCCCTTCGCCGGCCAGCGCGGTGGCCAGCTCCGCCACGTGGGTGTTCTGCCCGCCGGCGTCGACTCCCCCGAGCGCGGCCAGCGGGCTGGCGTGTTCCGAGATCATCGCGATGCGCATGGCGAACCTCCTCATCCCCCACGACCACAGATCGACTCGAACAGCCTGTCCCAGTCGGCCAGGAACCGGTCGAGCCCGTAACGTTCATTAGCCGCCACCCGGGCGCGGTCGCCCAGCCGGCGGGCCTCCTCCGGCTCCTCCAGCAGCCACCGCGCCGCCTCCACGAGGGTCTCCACCCGGGTGGAGACCACGCCCGCGTCGGGTGGCACGGCCTCGACCGCCTCGGTGGTGGCGAGCGCGGCGACGGGCATCCCCATCGCCATCGCCTCGACGAGGCTCAGCCCGAGCGACGTCCACCGGCACAGGTGCAGGTACGCGCGGCGGCGAGCGATCTCGGCGTGCATCCGCGCCTGGGGCAGATCGTCGTGGGCATCCACATCAGACAGTGCTAGCCCCGAGACACCCATCCCGTACACGTCGAGCGGCGCCACGGCGGCGAACCGCGGGAACAGGTCGGTGCCGGTCACCCGGCCGCGGCGCACCGGCTCGTTGGTGGCGACGGCGAGGCGGCTCAGCTCACCGGAGTAGCGGGCCGCAGGCGGCACGATGCCGTGCTCGACAACGGTCGTACGGGTGCCGCCGGTGTCCCAGAAGAGCTCGTTGAAGTGGGTCACGTGCACGATCAGGACGTCGTCCCGGTCCGCCATCGGGTGGCGGGAGTCGGGCACGTCCCCCTTCGGGGTGTTGTGCTCCACGAAGACCAGGGGCGGGCGGCGGCCCAGCCAGCGGTCGACCAGCTCCAGCTCGTCGGGGCGCTGCAGCACCACCACGTCGACGTCCTCGGCCGCGAGCCGCTCCGGCGGGACCTCCTCGGCGGTGTCCGGCCAGTCGTACGTGCGGGCGCGGCCGAGACCGTACCGGCCCCGGTCCGGGGTGACCGGTACGAGGTAGCGGTGCTTGCCGTGCACGAACGCGGTCGTCCACGATCCGTGCACGTGCCAGAGCAGGACGTTCACGGCGCACCGACCCGGCGGACCGCCTCCACCACCGCGAGCGGGTCCACCGTGGACAGGCAGGGATGGCCGGCGACCGGGCAGACAGCCGCCCGGGTGTTGCGGCACGGGGCGGTCGCGTCGCCGATGCGCACCCACGGCACCCGGTACGGCCCCCACTGTCCGAACGGGACGGTCGGCGCGAAGAGGCTCACCACCGGCGTACCGACCGCGGCGGCCAGGTGTGCGGGGCCGGTGTTGGCGACCACGAGGCAGGCGGCCCGGGCGATGACCGCGGCCAGCGCGCTGAGCGAGGTCTGCCCGCCGAGGTCGAGCGCGGAGGCGCCGGCGACCCGGGCGCTGAGCGGCAGCTCCTCCGGTCCGCCGGTGACCACCACGCGGTGTCCGGCGCCGGTGAGCGCGGCGACGATCTCGGCGTACCGCTCGGGCGGGCAGGCCCGGGCCGGCACGGAGGCGCCGGGGTGCACCACGACGTACCCGGGAGCCAGGTCCGGTCCGCCCTCGACGTCGCGCAGCCGCAGCTCCGGCACGTCGTCGGGCGGGAGTGGAAAGCCGGCCGCGGCGGCCAGCGAGAGCGCCCGCTCCGGCTCGGGGATGCCGAGCGGCACGCGGTGCCGTACGTCCAGAAGGGAGCCCGGGTAGTCGTCGCTGATCGCGGCGATCCGGCGCACGCCGGCCATCCGCAGCACCAGTGCGAGCGGGAGCGCCGACTGGTGGAACGAGGTGAACAGCACAGCCTCCTCCGGCGCCGCCGCCGCGAGGCGGTCCACCATGGCGTCCACTTCGGACCGGGCCAGCGGCTCCGGGCTGGGGTCGATCCACGGCAGCCGCCACTCGATCAGCTCGTCGACGCCGGGCAGCAGCTCGGCGGCGCGCCGGCCGCGCGGCCCGCAGAGCATGACGACCCGCTCGGCGCCGGCCGAGACGGCCCGGATCGCCGGGCCGGTGACCAGCACGTCGCCGGCGGAGTCGGGGCGGGCCACGAGCACGGTGCCGCGGCGGGGCCGGGTGGTGCCCGCGGGTACGAGTCGGGAGCGGCGCAGGATCTGGCGTACCGCGGCATCCAGGTCGCCGGCCACGGTGGGCGCGGCGGCAACCTCCTCGGGTCGGGTGACCTCGGTGGGCACCAGGATGCCGGCGGCGCCCGCCGCTCCGGCCGCCGCCATGTCGCGGCCGATGTCGCCAACGACCACGCAGCGCTGGGGTGTGGTCCCCAGCGCCGCGGCGGCATCGACGATCATGCCAGGCTGTGGCTTGCGACACCGGCACCCGTCGCGCTCTCCGTGCGAGCACACCTGCCAGGTGTCGAACGGCCCAAGCAGCTCCTCCACCCGGGCGTTGACCTTCGCCACGTCCTCGGGCGCCAGCCGCCCGCGGGCGATTCCTGACTGATTGGTCACTACACCGAGCCGGAACCCGGCCGCGCGAAGCCGGTCCAGCGCGGCCCGTGCGCCCGCTACCGCGCGCACGAGGGCTGGATCCCCGTTGTACGGCACATCGTGCACGAGCGTGCCGTCGCGGTCGAAAAGCACCGCATCGAACAGATGGCTTCGCACATGACGCTGGTTCCCGAGGTCAGAAGAAGTAAACATCAACTGGACCCGCCCCCGAGCGGGCGCGCGCCACGCCAGCGCCACCAGCCGCGCAGCCAGTGCACGGTCGCCAGTGGAGGGATGAGCACGCTCGTCAGGAGCGCGGCGGCGATCTCGCGGGGTGCCTTCGGGCCGGGCTTGATGCGGGCGGCCGCGAACTCCGCCGTACCCGCCAACCAGGCCGCCCCCGCCACCATCCGCAGGCGCGGCACGGTGGCGGCCACGACGAGCGCCGCGGTGATGACCGCGTGACGCGGACGCCGCCCGGGCAACCCCTCCACGCGCGCCCGCCACCGCGGCCCGTACAAGCGCCGCAACAGCGCGTCGTCCGCGTTGCCGCGCTGGGCCCGCAGGCTCACCCACGGCCCTTCCGGCCGCACCGGGTGGGTCACCCGCCGCGCGCCGCGCACGAGCTCCCAGCCCGCGCACCGCACCCGGTAGGCCAGCTCGGCGTCTTCCCGGTACGCGCGCGGAAAGCGTTCGTCGAAGCCGCCCACGCCGGCCAGCGCGGTCCGCCGGTAGGCCATGTCCGCGGTTATCCAGCGGGCCTCCTCGAGGCCCGCAGTGGCGCGCTCCCAGTCGGTGGGCGGCCGGTCGCGCGGCAGCGGCACACGGATCCGCCCCTGCACGCCGCCGACCCGCGCGGGCACGTCCAGGTCCGCGCGGAGCCGCGCGAACCAGTCCGGGTCCGGCACCACGTCGTCGTCCAGAAACGCGACCCACGGGAACCGGGCGGCCCGCCAGCCCGTGTTGCGCGCCGCCGCCGGCCCGCGGCCGCGTCCCGCCAGCATTTTCGGGTACGCGCCGTCCCGCACCGGGAGCCCCGGAGAGCTCGACCGGCCGGGGCGGTCGTCCACCACCAGGATCTCCGCACCCTCCGCTGTGGACGGAGCCAGGCGGTCGAGGAGCACGGCGAGGCTGGGCCGCCCCACGGTCGGCACGACGATCGAAATCAACGGAACGCCTCGGCCCGGCGCACCGCGTACGGCCCGATCGCGAGCAGGTCTACCGGTGCCGAGCCGAAGAGCTCCATCGCCTCGCGCGGGGTGTCCACTATGGGCAGCCCGGCGGTGTTGAGCGAGGTGTTGACGACGACGGGCAGCCCGGTCAGCCGGTCGAACTCGGCCAGCATCTCGGCCACCAGCGGCTCCTGGGCACCGTCCACTGTCTGCACCCGCGCGGTACCGTCCACATGCACCACCGCCGGGATCCGGTCCCGCCACTGTGGCCGTACGGTGTGGACGAACAGCATGTACGGGCTCGGCAGCACCCCGTCGAAGACCTCGGCCGCCCGCTCGGCCCGCACCATCGGCGCGATCGGGCGAAACTGCTCGCGCCCCTTCACGTCGTTCATCCGCCGGGTGGTGTCCCGGTCGCCGGGGTGGGCGAGCAGCGAACGGTGGCCGAGCGCCCGCGGGCCGTACTCGGCGCGCCCCTGAAACCATGCCACGATGCCGTTGCCGGCCAGTACCCGCGCCGCCTCCGCGGCGATCGACTCCGCCCGGGTGAAGGGGAGCGCGGCGCGGCGCAGCTCGGCTTCGAGGTCGGCGTCGCTCCACCCGCGGCCGAGGGCCACGCCCGGCATCGGCTCGGGCCGCGCTCCCTCCTCGCGGGCGACGTGCAGCGCCGCGCCGAGGGCGGTGCCCGCGTCGCCGGCCGCCGGCTGCACCCACACGTGCTCGAACGGCCCCTCCGCCGCGATCCTGGCGTTGGCGACGCAGTTGAGCGCGGTGCCGCCGGCCATCGCCAGCACTCGCGGGCCGCCGGCCGCCTCGTACGTCCAGCGGGCCAGGTCGAGCAGCACCTCCTCCAGCCGCGCCTGCGCGCTGGCGGCCAGGTCGGCGTGCTCCCCGGTCATCTCACCGCCCGGCGCGCGGGGCTTGGCGAGGGTGCCCCAGGCGACCGGCTCGACGGTGAACCCGCCCTCCCCGTCCGCCCGGACCAGCTGGCGCAGCAGCGGCAGGTGCTTCGGCTCGCCGTAGGACGCGAGGGCCATCACCTTGTACTCGTCACTGGAGTGCTGGAAGCCCAGGTGGCGGGTCAGATCCTCGTAGAGCAGCCCGAGCGAGTGCGGCAGCCGCTGGGCGCGCAGCGCGGTGATCCAGCCGTCCCGGTACACCCCGGCGAGGTGACTGGCCGACTCACCCCGCCCGTCCAGCACGAGCACCGCGGCGTCGTCCCGGTACGGCATGGCGAGCCCGGCCGAGGCGGCGTGCGCGACGTGGTGCGGCACGAACCGGACCATCCCCGGGTCCAGCCCGGGCAGGGCGGTGGCCAGAAACTGCGGCGCACGCTGGGCATACTCGACGCGCAGCCAGTCCCACGGGTCGCTGTCGTCAAGATCCTCACGGCAGAGCGCCGGGTCGAACGAGTACGCCACCGCGTCCAGGTCGCCCGCCTCCAGCCCGGCCCGCTCCAGGCACCAGGCGGCGGCCAGCTCGGGCAGCTCCCAGGCGCTGAAGGGCACCGGCCGCTTACCGTGCTTCCGGCGGCTGAACCGCTCCTCCTCCGCGGCGGCCACCACCCGCCCGTCCACGACGATCGCCGCCGCCGGATCGTGAAAGATCGAGTTGACCCCAAGCACCCGCATGACCCGCGAGATACCCGGCCATTCCCCTTCTAACCCTCGCCCCACCAGCAGCTCAGAGCGTTCCCAGAAGCAGATTTACCCCGGTCCGCCTCACCTGCGGACCGCATGCGCGGGGTCCCCCGGGGGAAACGTGGAGCGCAGCGGAGCGTTTTCTTGGGGTGCTTTCCCGCGGGCACCGCTCCGCCCGGCGGCGAGCTGGCGCTCGCCGACTTCCCCGGCCTCCGCTGCCAGCTCCGCCCGGGTTCCTCGCCCCGTCACCGCCGGAGCCCTACGGAGCTCTCGAGCTGCACGCGCGGACGGGGCACCTCGGCGACCGCGCGGCGGCGAGGGGTCACCGCGGCCGAACGCGGAGGGTGCGGCTCCCACGCCCAGGCCGCGCCGTTGGGCCGGCGCCGGCGCTCGCGCGATGCCCGAAAGACCACGATCACCAACCCCAGCGCCGATCATGGGATCCGCCCACCCTTCGGGTGACGGGCCGGCCGGCCGCGCCGGACGGCGTCGGCGGAGTCCCGGGTCGAGCCCTGTCCGTCCGGGCCGCCGGGCCCCGGTGCCGGCTGGATGTGACCCCACCCACCGGCACGGCTACGCCGACGTCCGCGATCCGCGCGAACGACCTCCTGCCGGGCAGGCGGCAGCTCCGTGGGCGGAGCCCTCGGCTTGATGCGGCGCGGTCGGCCCGGACCGGGAAGGTCCCGGGTCCTTGATCGACGGACCGTGCGCCCAGCTCGAGAGCTTCAAGGACGCACGGACCCGCTGGCGGCGCGCGCCCCGCCGACCGCGGCGGGTGGACTGTGGACGGCGGAGGGTGAGGCCGCGGGAGCAACGGTCCGGACCCAAATGCCACTCACGCCAGTTCGATCGAGGCTGTGAGCCGGGCGCGCTCGGGAGCGTCAGGCCGCCGCCCGGCCCCGGGTGGGGCCGGGCCACGATCACACCGCGGCGGCGGTCGAGATCGTGGTACGCCGCTGCCCCTGGGCGGGCGGATCCGTACCACGATCTGCTGGAACGGTCCACTGTCGAGCTCCTCTCACCGGCTTTGGCCGGCGAGCACCGGGCGGTCGTTGAGATCGTGGTATCGAGGTGCCCTCGGAGGGGCACAGGAATACCACGATCGCCGCACGTCGACCCCGCGCGGGACGGGCTAGCCATGATCGACTTGAGCTGGGCGGCATTTCGTTCGGACCCACCGCGGGCGTCGCGGTAGCGCAAATCTCTCGATCGCGGCGCGGGCCGACACGCCACGGGATGCCTGATCAACATGGCGGATGTGGCACGGCGCTGAGCTGGGCCGGAGCCCCGCGCGCGGCGGGCGGGCATGCGAATGTATCGACCGCGGAATTGAGCCGTGGGCCGGAACACAGGATACTTGGGGTCCCATCACCAGAGGAGCGCGATGACGGACCGACCGGACTGGGCACCCGACGACGTCGATCACGACAGCGCGACCGTGGCCCGGGCGTACGACTATCTGCTCGGCGGGTCGCACAACTTCGCCGCCGACCGGGCGCTGGCGCGCCAGCTGATCTCCGTCTTTCCCGATGTGAAGGTCCAGGCGCGGGTCAACCGGGCCTTCCTCCACCGGGCCACGCGGTTCGTCCTCGACCAGGGCGTCCGGCAGTTCCTCGACATCGGCTCGGGCATCCCCACGGTCGGCAACGTCCACGAGATCGCGCAAAAGGTCGACTCCGAGGCGCGGGTGGCCTACGTGGACATCGACCCGATCGCGGTGGCGCACAGCCGGCAGATCCTGGCCGACAACCCGTACGCCACGGCGATCCGCGAGGACTTCGCCAACCCGCGCGCGGTCCTGGAGCACCCGTCCGTGGTGGAGCTGATCGACTTCGACCGGCCGGTGGCGCTGCTGCTGGTCGCGCTCCTGCACGCCGTGCGCGACGACCGCGATCCGTACGGCGCGCTGGCCGTGCTCAAGCAGCGGCTGGCGCCGGGGAGCTACCTGGTGATCGGCCACGGCACCCACGAGAGTCACCCGGACGAGTTCCGCGAGGCGGCGGAGGCGATCGAGCGCACGCCCACGCCGCTGGCGATGCGGACGCACGCCGAGATCCTGCGGTTCTTCGACGGGTTCGAGCTGGTCGAGCCGGGCCTGGTCTGGGTGCACGAGTGGCGCCCCGACTCGCCGGACGACAAGCCCAGCGGCCTCTCCGCGCTCAACTACGGAGGTGTGGGGCGCAAGCCATGACACCGGTAGAGCGGTTCGCGCGGGAGTGGGGGCGGTCGGTCCACGACGCCAGCTATGTGCTGCTGACCGGGGCCGAGCGGGACGCGTTCTTCGTCGACCTGACCAAGCGGATAGCGGCGGCGCTGACCGCGGAACTGTTCGACCCCGCGGTCGGCTACCAGGTCGGCGTCGACCTGGCCAGCACCGAGGAGATCGCCCCGGAGGCGCTCGGGCGCACCATCACCGAGCTCTCCACCCGCCTTCTCTCCACACTGGACCTGTCCGGTGTGGTCGGTCGCGAGCGGGTCACCGCGCTGGTCGAGGCGCTCTCCATGGGGTATTCGACGGCGCTGCACGACCACACGCTCGACCGGCAGGAGGCGGTGCGCCGGGCCGACATCGTCGCGCGGTCGGAGGCGGAGCAGGCCCTGCGCCGCAGCGAGGAGCGGTTGCGTCACGCCGCCCTGCACGATTCCCGCACCGGCCTGCCCAACCGGGCGCAGCTCACCCAGTGGCTGGGCGAGCTGCGCACCGACCCGGCCGCGCCGGCCCGCTTCGGCGTCTGCCTGATCGGCCTCGACCGCTTCCGCGCCGTCAACAACAGCCTCGGGTACGCGGCCGGCGACCGCCTCCTCGCCGCGGCCGCCGAGCGGCTGGCCGACCTCCCCGAGGGCGTCGCCTGCCATCTGGGCGGCGACGAGTTCGCGCTGCTGGTCCGCGGCACGACCGGGCCGGAAGACGCCATCAAACCGGCCGACCGGGCGCTGGCGGCGCTGCGCACACCGTTCGAAGTGGACGGTCACGAGCTGCCGATGTCGGCGAGCGCGGGCGTCGTGGAGCGGGCGGTCGACGACGGCGACCCGGCCGACGCGCTGCGCGCCGCCGCGATGGCGCTGCACTGGGCCAAGGTGGACGGTCGCGACCGGTGGCGGTTCTTCGACGAGGAGCGCAACGCCCGCGCCGTGGCCCGCTACCGGCTCTCCGCCGCGATGCCGGGCGCGCTGGCCCGGGGCGAGTTCGGGCTGGCGTACCAGCCGATGGTCAACCTCGCCACCGGCGCCGTGGTGGGTGTCGAGTGCCTGGCCCGGTGGGACCATCCGGAGCTGGGGCGCCTCTTGCCCGGCCGGTTCATCACCCTCGCCGAAGACTCCGGCTTCATCCTGCCGCTCGGCATGCACCTGCTGGAGATGGCCTGCCGCCAGGCGGTGCGCTGGCACGGCGACGGCGGCGAGCCGCCGTTCGTGAGCGTCAACCTGGCCGCCCGGCAGCTCTGCCATCCGGGGCTCGCGGCCGAGGTGGCCGTGGTGCTCGACCGGGTCGGCCTGCCGCCGCACCGGCTCCAGCTGGAGATCACCGAGCACGCGGCGATGACCGCCGAGGGCGACGCGGTCGACAATGTACGGGCGCTCGCCGGCATGGCGGTCCGGGTCGCGCTCGACGACTTCGGCACCGGCTACTGTGGACTGTCGTACCTGCGCCGACTCCCGGTGCAGGCGATCAAGCTGGCCGGCTCGTTCGTCGCCGGTCTCGACGGAGACGGTCCGACCGGCCGCACCGACGAGGCGGTGCTCCGCGCGCTGATCCAGCTTGGACACACGCTGCGGCTCACCGTGACCGCCGAGGGCATCGAATCGGAGCACCAGCGCGCCCGGCTGCACGCGCTCGGCTGCGACCTCGGGCAGGGCTGGCTGCTCGGCCGCCCCAAGCCGTCGTTCCCGTGATCGAAGCTCCACCCAAGTCGTTCTAGCGACGTGGGTGGAGCTTCGATCACGGGAAGGGGGTCAGTAGAGGGCGCGGTGCGCGGCGGCGATCAGCGCGTGGTACGCGTCGCCGGTGAGGAAACGGTCGCGGGCCAGTGCCGCGCGGGCCGCGTTGGCGCCCGGGCCGCCGTGCACGCCCGCGCCGGGATGCGCCGACGAGCTGGCCAGGTAGAGACGGTCGACCGGCGTGTCGGCCCGGCCCAGCCCGGGGATCGGGCGCAGGAAGAGCTGCTGGTACGCCGCCGAGGTGCCACCGCCCAGCGCGCCTCCGACCAGGCTGGCGTTCTCCCGCTCCAGGTCGCCGGGGCCGGCCACGTGCCGCCCCACGACGAGCCGCCCGAAGCCCGGCGCGTGCTCCTCCAGCACCCGCTCCATCCGCTCCACGTGCGCGAGCACCTCCTCGGCCGGCCACTCGCGGCGAAACGGCAGGTGCGTGTAGCACCACAGCGACTCGGTGCCCGGCGGGGAGTGGGACGGGTCGGCGGTGCTCATCTGCCCGAGCAGGAGGAACGGGTCGCGGGGCAGCTCGCCGGTGGCGAGCGCGGTCGCGTACCGGGCCAGGCCGTCGAGGTCGGCACCTAAGTGGACGGTGCCGGCGCCCGCCGCGGCCGGATGCTTCCACGGCATCGGGGCGGAGAGCGCCCAGTCCACTTTGACCGTCGAACCGTCCCACTGGAAGTGGGCCAGGTCCTCCACCAGCCGGGGCGGCAGCAGCGCCGCGCCGACCAGGTCGAGATAGAGCGCGGGCGCGGGCACGTCGGCGAGCACCGCCCGCCGGGCCCGCCACCGCTTGCCGTCCACGGTGGACACACCCATCGCCCGCCCACGCGCGGTCAGGACCCGGTCGGCGCGGGCCGCGTACTCGATGCGTCCACCGCGGGCCCGCAGCCGCGCGACGAGCGCGTCGGTGATCCGCTGCGCGCCGCCCTCCGGGACCGGCCAGCCGTACTCCTGGCCGAGCATCGCCAGCAGCCAGCCGTAGACGCCGCTGCCGGCGTCGTCGACGGAGAGGTCGGTGTGCAGCGCGCTCCCGGCCATCAGCAGCTGGGCGCCCTCGCCGCGAAACATCTCCCCGCCCAGCTTGCGACTGGGCAGGACCAGCCGGCGGGCCAGGCGCAGCGCCCCGGCCGGCCGCAGCCGGGCGAGCAGCGCCGCGCCGCCCCGCACCGGGGGAAACGGCGTGAACAGCGTCTCCAGCAGCGGGGCGGAGACGGACCGCCACTCCTCGTACGCGCGCAGCCACCGCTCCCCGTCACCGGCGGCGAACTCCGCGACGGAGGCCGCGGTGGTCTCCGGCCGCCGGTTGAGCGTGGCCGTCCGCCCGTCGGGCAGCAGGTGGGTGAGCACGTCGGGCGCGTGCCGCCAGCCGATGTCGAGGTCGAGCGCGCGCATGACCGGCGACGCGTACCCGAGCGGGTAGAACGAGCTGTAGAGGTCGCTGAGGTAGCCGGGCGCGGTGACCTCGGCGGAGCGGACGGCCCCGCCGGCCGAGCCGGTCGCCTCCAGCACGACCACGTCCCACCCGGCGTCGGCCAGCAGGTTGGCGGCCACGAGGCCGTTGTGCCCCGCGCCGACGACGACGGCGTCGGCTACCTCGGCTGGGCTCACACCAGAAAGCTACCGCCGCCGGGCCTTCGCCGTTTGCCGGTTGTTCGCCTTCTCGATCGCCTTGACCAGCTCGGCCTTGTTCATCGTGGACCGGCCGCGGATGTCGAGTTCGCGGGCGACGCCCATGAGGTGCTCCTTGGGGGCGTTCGCGTCGACGCCGCCGGCCGTCTTCCTCGGCTGGTCGCGGTAGGAGCGCTCGGCCTGCTCGTCGCTCGGGCCCTTGCGCCCCTTCGGCTCCCAGTGGTCGCCGACCTTCTCGAACGAGTGCTTCAGCGCGGCGAACGCGGTGCGGTGCGACCGCTCACCCTCGCCGTACGTCTCGACCGCCGAGTCGTGTGTCTCGGCCCAGGTGTCCTGCGCCTTCTGGGGAGAACGCCGGATCGTGCTGGGCATGTCCTCGCGTCCGGGCATGACTGCCTCCTGTTCGTGAAGTCCTGCATAGGGCCCTACCCGCCTCCCCGAAAAGCAAACGTTTGCGCACGTCACAGGCCGGGTAGAGGCGGGCATGGCAGTCACTGCGGCACGGGCGGGCACGGTGCGGCGGGCTTCGTTCGCGACCTGGCGGGGCGTGCTGGTCCGCGCGGTACGGGAGTTCATGGACGACAACTGCACCGACTGGGCGGCCGCGCTCACGTACTACGGCGTCCTCTCCCTCTTTCCGGCGATGATCGTGATCGTGGCGCTCGTCGGCCTCGTCTCCGACGGGGAGCGGACCGTCGACGCGATCGTCGACATCGCCTCCGACCTGGGCGCCGGCTCGGTCGTCAACAACCAGAGCGTGGTGCAGCAGATCCGCGACGTGACCAGCCAGGGCTCGGCGAGCGTCCTGCTCAGCTTCGGCCTCGTCGGCGCGCTCTGGTCCGCCTCCGGCTACATCGGGGCGTTCACCCGCGCGTCCAACGCGATCTACGAGGTCGAGGAGAGCCGCAAGTTCTACAAGCTCCGCCCGCTCCAGCTGCTCATCACCGCGGCCGCGCTGGTGCTGCTGGCGCTGGTCGCGGTAATGCTGATCGTCAGCGGCCCGGTCACCGACGCGATCGGCGACGCGCTGGGCGCCGGCGACACCGCCCGCCTGACCTGGTCGATCCTGAAGTGGCCGGTGTTGGTTCTGGTGATGATGGTGCTGCTGGGGCTGATGTTCTGGATCGCGCCCGACGCCGAGCGGCCCCGCTTCCGGTGGATCACGATCGGCGGTGCGGTGACGCTGGTGGTGTGGGCGATCGCGTCGTTCGGCTTCGGGCTCTACGTGGCCAACTTCGGCTCGTACGGCGCCACGTACGGCACCCTCGGCGGCGTGATCGCGTTCCTGGTCTGGCTGTACCTGTCGAACTGCGCGGTCCTGCTCGGTGTGGAGATCAACGCGGAGGCCCGCCGGGTGACCATGCCCGAGCGGGGGTTTGCCCCGGAGACGCCCGGGTAGGACCAAACGCATGGATCGGGGTAACAGCAAGCACGGCCCGCGCCTGGACGACGAGATGGCCCGCGAGGTGCGGGGCACCGTCCAGGGCGTGGCCGGATCGCGGGTCGAGGAGTGGCGCGAGCCCGAACCGGCCGGCGAGGACCAGCCCGAGGCCACCGGAGTGCCGGCGGGAGACCGCCGCGCCGGGGCCCCGCAGGGCATGACCGACGAGGAGGTGGAGCAGCGCAGCGAACTGGGCCGGTACCTCGACCTGTCCGCGCTGCCCGCCGACCGCGAGGCCCTGCGGCGTACGGCCGAGAAGAACCAGGCACCGGACGAGGTACTCGACGAGCTGCGCCGCCTGCCGGCGGACCGCACGTTCGAGACCGTGTCCGAGGTGTGGGCCGTGCTCGGGCACGCGAACGAGACGACACGCTGGTAAGGAGGCACCCGATGGGTGGTGTGACCGAATCGGTGGACGTGGCGGTACCCGTGCGGACCGCCTACAACCAATGGACCCAGTTCGAGGAGTTTCCCCGCTTCATGCAAGGTGTCCAGGAGGTCCGGCAGATGTCGGACACCATGACCCACTGGAAGACCGAGATCGGCGGCGTCAAGCGCGAGTTCGACGCCCGGATCACCGAGCAGATCCCCGACGAGCGGGTCGCCTGGACCTCGACCGAGGGGACCCGGCAGGCCGGCGTGGTGACGTTCCACCGGCTCGACGACACGCACAGCCGGGTGACGGCGCAGATGGAGTTCGCGCCGGAGGGCGCGATGGAGCAGGCCGGCGACAAGCTCGGCGCGGTGACCCACCGGGTCAAGAGCGACCTCAAGCGGTTCAAGGAGTTCATCGAGGGCCGCGGTCAGGAGACCGGCGCCTGGCGCGGTCAGGTCTGAACGGCAGCCGCGGTCTCGATCGTCCCGTCGCCGACCCGGCGGCGGGACGACGCCGCGTAGAGGAGCATCAGCAGCAGGCTCATCGCGACCAGCGACGGGCCGAGCGCCTCCACGTCGACCCGGCTGAGCAGGATGCCGACCAGGCCGGGCAGGAGCGCGCCGCCGAGGGCCGAGCCGCCCAACTGCACCCCGATCGTCCGGTCCGCGTGCGCCTCGCCCACCCGGTCGGCGGTCATCAGCGTCATCAACGGGAAGACCGGCGCGGCCGAGAACCCGATGACGCCCAGGCCCAGCGCCGCCACCCAGCCCGGCGCGGGGAGCGCGACGAGCACCGCGCCTGCGGCCATGCCGGCGAGGCTGGCCCAGAGCACCTGGCCGCTGCCCACCCGCTCGGCGACCACGCCCTGCACGACCCGGCCGAGGAAGAGGCAGGCCCAGTACCCGGAGACGCAGACGCCGGCGACCGCCTCGCTGATCCCGCGCCCCTCGGTCAGCAGCGTGTACGCCCACAGGCCGGCGGCCACCTCGACCGCGACGTAGACCGCGAAGGCGAGCGCGCCCAGCCACACCGCCGGGATCACCAGCGTCGCGCGGATCGGCACCGGGGGCGGCGCGGGCACGTCGGCCTGCGCCGGCCGGTGCACGGCCCACCGGTTCACGGTCACCACGAACGCGGTCGCGAGCAGCAGCTGGGCGGTGGCGACCACCCCGTACCCCCAGCGCCAGGACAGGCCCGCGGAGAGTGCCGTGGTCATGATCAGCGGGCCGATGGCGACGCCGAGGCCGAAGAACGCGTGCAGCCAGTTCATGTGGCGGGGGCCGAAAGCCGCCGCCGCGTAGGCGTTGAGGCCCGAGTCGATCGCGCCGCCGCCGAGCCCGAGGACCAGCGCGAACGCGATCATCACCGCGAGGACCGGCGAGGCCGCGTACGCCGCGAGGCTGATCGCGCAGAGCGCGGTGCTGCCGGCGAGCAGCCGCCCGACGCCCAGCCGCGCGATCGTGAACCCGGCCGCCACGCTCGACGTCAGGTAGCCGACCGTGCCGACGGTGAGCAGTACCCCCACCGTCTCCCTGGGCACGTCGAACTCCTCGCTGATCGACGGCCAGCCCACACCGAGCAGGCCGTCGGGGAGCCCGAGGCTGATGAACGCGAAATAGGCGAGAAGGAGCATTCCCCCGCGGGTACGAGTCACGGGTACCGATTTTATGCCGGTGGTGACTCCCGGCGGATCTTGGATGAACCGGTCCCCACCGACCAGGCGGCCACCCAGCGGGCGGCCGTGTCGGCGCGGGTGCGGTCGGCCAGGTGGTACCAGTCCATCCGGCAGCGCTGGGTGGTCACGTCCAGCACCCCGTACCCGTGGCCGTCGAGCTCGGTCCAGCGCACGTGCGGGTTGGCCGCGCGCACGATGCCGGCGGCGAGGACGCTGAGCGGGCCGCCCGGGCTGGTGCCCAGGAAGTCGTCGACGTTGTCGCTGGTCACCGAGGGCACCACGAACTCCGCGGCGGCCGGCGCGCCGGGCCCGGTGGCGCGGGTGACCAGCTCGTTCGCCCAGGAGGTGTGGATGTCGCCGGTGAGGAAGACCACGTCCTTGGTACCGGCCGCGCGCAGGTGGTCGACCAGCTCGTCGCGGTCGGCGTTGTAGCCGTCCCACTGGTCGGTGTTGACCGCGAACCCGTTCGCCGGGATGCCGAGCAGCTTGCCCAGCGGCCCGAGCAGCCAGGCCGGGAGCGTCCCGACGTCCAGCCGCGAGATCATCACCGGGTTGCCGACCAGCTTCCACCGCGCGGTGCTCGACACGAGGCCCTGCTTGAGCCAGCTCATCTGGTCGTCGCCGGTGATCGTGCGCGCCGGGTCGTCCACGGCCGTACCGGAGGCCTGCACCGAGCGGTAGGTGCGCAGGTCCAACATGGACAGCTCGGCGAGGCGCCCGAAGCGCACCCGGCGGTAGATCGAGCCGCCGGCGCCGAGCCGCACGGGCATCCACTCCGCGTACGCCTGCCGCGCCGCCGCCAGCCGCGCCGCGAACGACCCCTCGGTGGCCGGGGTGTGGTTTTCCGCGCCGCCCGCCCACTGGTCGTTGGCCACCTCGTGGTCGTCCCAGGTGATCACCCAGGGCACGGCGGCGTGCAGCGCCCGCAGGTCCGGATCGGTCTTGTAGTGCGCGTGCCGGATCCGGTAGTCGGCGAGCGTCAGCACCTCGTGCGCCGGCCGGACGGCCCGCACCACGGTCCCGCCCGCGTCGAACTCCCCGGTCCCGTACTCGTACAGGTAGTCGCCCAGGTGCAGGACGAGGTTGAGGTCACCGCGGGCGGCCAGGTGCCGGTACGCCGCGAAGTAGCCGGCCTCCCAGTTGGCGCAGGAGACCACGCCCACGCGTACCCGGTCGACGGCCGCGTCCGGCGCCGGCGCGGTCATGGTCCGCCCGGTCGGCGACCAGTCCTGTCGAAGGCCGAAGCGGTACCAGTACGTCGTGCCCGGCGCGAGCCCGTCGACGTCGACCTTGACCGTGTGGTCGCGCAGCGGCCCCGTGGTGACCACGCCGTCGCGTACGACGCTCGCGAAGTCCGGGTCGGCCGCGACCTGCCAGGTCACCTCGACCTCGGGACCGGCGCCCGAGCCGGGCTGTGCCTCCTCGGTCGGCGTCACCCGGGTCCAGAGCAGGATGCCGCCGGGCAGGGGGTCGCCGGAGGCCACCCCGTGCCGGAACGCGGGCGAGGCGGCCACGGCGGCCGACCCGGCCGGACCCGCGGCGGCGATGGTGGCGAGCGTGGCGCCGGTGGTGAGGCCGGCGGCGCGCAGCAGGGTACGGCGGTCGAGCGGCGCGTTCGTCATGGTCGATGTGTCTATCAGCGTTACCTTGCGCGCGGCCGACGCCCGGGCGTCCAAACCGGACGCACACGGCAACATCAGCCGAACGACCGACGGGCGATCGGGGCACATCGAGCAAAACTGTCCGGATGCGCCGTGCCCCCCAAGCCACCGGCTTCCTGACCGCCCGCCAGCGCCTGCTCGCCTGGCTGGGCTTCGTCCTGGTCGCGTGCCAGGCGCCCATCGCCGCGAAGGTGCTGCCGGACGACTCCTGGTTGTTCAGCATCGTGGTCGCCCTCATGGTGGCGACGGTCATCATGGCCGACGACTCCATGCGACGGCGTCCTGCCGCAGAGTAATCAGAGCGTCGGTGACGTCGGTCTCAACCCAGCGGGCGGTCCCAAGATTCAACCGACCGGCGGAGGCTGGCCTCGCCGCGCCCCGACTAGCGTCGATGTCCATGACAGGGCTGTTCAGTGGCTTCACCTCACGCGCCGCGACGCGTTCGGCACGTTCCGAGATCAGCGGGATGATGTCGGCGTTCGGCGCGTCCGGTCTCGAGGCCGCCGCCCGCCACCCCGGCCTGCTCGCCGCGATCGACCAGCACGCGGCGGCGATCCGCGACAGCCTCCTGGGCGACCTGCGGCCGCTCACGCCGGTGCACCTGGCGGGCTACGCGGAGGGCGTCCGCGACGCGGCCGCCGAGCACGGCTGGCACCTGCCCGAGGGCCCGATCGACTGGTCGGCCGGCGTCGACTGGGTGCTGACCCGGCTGCTCGCCGTCTGCCACCTCGCCCACCCGGCGGTGCCGGCGCCCCGGCGCGCCTGAGCCCGGCCGCCCTTTTCCCTCGGCCCTTCGGGGTTCGGTTCAGTGGTTACGCCGCCGCGAGAGCCCCTTCCGGGTGAGCGTCCCCTCCGCCGAAGCGGCCGGTGACGCGCGGATGACGGGTTCGCGACAGTCGCCACCCGGTGCCAACCGATAGCGTCGCGGCGGGCCGGCCCGGGGATACGGTCGCGCCCGACCGCGCGCGAAGACAGGAGATCCGAATGGCCCGCCGGGTGTTGATGGGGATGGCCGCGCTGGTGCTAGCGCTCGGCGCCGGCGCCTGCGGCGGCGACTCCCCCGACCCGGCCCCGGAGCCCTCCCAGCCGGCCAGCACGCCGAGCCCCGGGCGCGAGGGGGTCGCCGGCATCGCGCCGGAGCCGGACCAGGCGACCGCCTTGGAGTACGTGGACGTGCTCATCAAGATCGACCGCGACATCGTGCACAACGAGGAGGAGAAGGCGGTCGACCGCGGCCGCGACCTCTGCGCCGCGGTGAAGCGCACGCCCGACGACGAGAAGACGCTGGTCGAGGCGACCACCCGCCGCTTCACCTCGCCCAACCACCCGAAGGGCTTCGGTGAGGCCAAGTCCAAGCGCATCCTGGCCGCCACCCGCAAGTACATCTGCCCGTCGTACTGACCCCGCCGTCGGTGATCGAAGCTCCCGTCATGTCGTTCCAGCGACGTGACGGGAGCTTCGATCCCCCCGCGGGGGTGTCACCCCCCCGGCCCCCCCCCCCCCCCCCCCCCCCGCGGGGCCCCCCCCCCCCCCCGGGGCCGGCTACCGCTGCGGCTCGACACGTGACGGCGTCGGGGCGGCTTCGCCGCGGTCGGCCATCTGCCGCTGCGTGTCGTCGCGGCCGCTGCTGTACGCCTGCGCGTGCTCGCGGATCGCCTGCGACTCGGCCGCGGCGCGGTCGAGCAGCCCCTCCCAGCGCTGCTGCATCGGGCGGATCAGGCCGCCGCCCACGCCGACGATCAGGATGCCGGCGATCGTGGCCAGCGCGGCGATCAGCACCGGGGTGGTGACCGTGGTGGCGATGCCGACCTGGTTGAGGGCGGCGATCGCGCCGAGCACGATGATGAACGCCCAGGCGAGCGTGGCCAGCAGCCGGCCGTACGAGAGTCCGCCCAGCGCGCTGCCGACCAGGTCGCGTACGGCGTTCGCGATCGCGATGGCGACCACCATGATGACGATCGCGACGAAGGCCTTGGGCAGCCACGACACCACGCTCGTGATCAGGTCGCTGACCGGGTTGGGGCCCCAGACGGAGAAGCCGATCTGGAGGACGAGCAGCAGCAGGGCGTAGTACACGATGCGGGACGTGATCGTGCTCGCGTCGTACCGGCTGCGCTCGAACGCCCGGCCCATGCCACCCCGCTCGATGGCGCGGTCGAAGCCGACCCGCTTGAGCGCCTTCTGCACCATCCGCCGGATGAACCGGGCCACGATCCAGCCCACGAAGAGGATCGCCAGGAAGGCGACCGCCTTCGGGAGGAAGACGAACACGGACTTCCACATATCGGTGAGCGCGCCGTCGATGTCGACCCGCCGTACCGCCAAGGGTTCGGACATTGGTGCCTCCAGTTCCCAGAGCGACCGTTTTGTCACTGATGGTCAACTCTGATCATGCACCGACATCCCGGCACCTATCCCGTCTTTCGGACAAAAGGGAAGCCCACCCCGAAGGGCGGGCTTCCGAACGTGACCGGAACTCAGCGGAGGCCGTTGCGGATCGCCACCGCCACGAGCGTGTCGGGGTCGTCGGAGATGATCCCGTCCACGCCCAGGTCGATCACCCGCTGCATGACCGCCGGGTCGTTGACCGTGTACGGCACGACCTTGAGGTCGTACCGCTCCTGGAGCACCGGCACCGCCGGCCCGTGGAAGTACGCCGGGTCGGTGCGCAGGTACCAGTCCGGCGAGGAGGCCGCGACCTGCGCCGGGTCGTGCACCTGCCAGTTGGACGAGACCGTGGCGGCACCCGCGGCGCGGACCAGCTTGCCCAGGTCGCGGTAGCGCCACCAGTCCAGCCCACCGGTCCACGGGCTCTTCGCGGACGGGTCCCCGTACACCGCCTGGAGCGAGCACTCGTCGGCGATCGTGGCGCACTCGGCCGGGCCGTACTGCCAGACCAGCGCGACGGTCTCGATCCGCCGGTCGAGCTTGCGGGCGAGCATGATGGTGCGCCAGTCGAACGACTGGATCGTCACCCGGTCGACGAAGCCGGCCTTCTTCACCGCGGATACCAAGAGCTTGGTGAAGACATCATAGGGAGCCGTATCCGCCACGGTCGGGCTGATCTTGGTCTCGATGTTGAGCCGGACGTCGCGGCGGCCGGACGCCTTGACGAGCGCGAAGACCTCGCTCAGCGTCGGGATCCGGGCGCCCGGCACCGCCACCTGCGCCGGAAACTCGGGCAGCGTCTTCGACCCGCAGTCGATCGTCTTGAGCTGGCGCAGGGTCAGGTCGTGCACCCGCTTCCCTACGTACGGGTACTCCGGGTCACCCGGCCACGCCGGCGCGGTGTCGACGCAGTGCGAGCCGTTGATCGTACGGTCGTGCAGCACGACGAGCTGCCCGTCCTGCGTGACGCCGGTGTCCAGCTCCAGTGTGGAGACCGCCCGGTTGGCCAGCGAGTACTCGAACGCGGCGAGCGTGTTCTCCGGCCGTACCGCCCGGGCACCCCGGTGACCCTGGACGTCGAACGGCGAGGCGTACCCGCGGGGGAGCTTGAAACCGCGCTGCGCGAGCAGCCCGCGGAGCCGGTCGGGGTAGTCGGTGATGATGCCGTCCACCCCGTCGTCGATCAGCTTGCCCATCGTCGGCAGGTCGTCGATGGTCCACGGCACCACCTTGATGCCGTTGCGGTGCGCGTGGCGGACCATCTGCTTGGTCACGTACGGCTGGTAGCCGGGGTCGACCACCGAGCCGCCCTGCGGGGTGCCGTGCACCGGCGAGAACGTGGTCGCCCCGAAGCTCTTGATCGCCTTGATCGGGTCGCCACCGAAGTCGTCGATGTCGATGCCACCCAGCCACGGCGAGGCGCCCGGCTGGCCGGTCTGCAGGAAGTCGATGTTGGTGAGCGCCACCAGCGGGAGGCGCCGCTCGACCTGGCGCATGCGCATCAGCGCGCCCCAGTCGAAGCTCTGGATGGTCACCTGGTCGAGCAGCCCCGCCTTGCGGACCTCCCGCGCGGTTACCTGCACGAACTGCTCGCGCGGCGCCGTCTCGCTCGGCGCCCCGGCCTCCACCTTGGTCTCGACATTCAACTGCACCGAGGCAGCGTGGTACCGCTTGACCAGCGCGAACACCTCGCTCAGCAGCGGCATCCGGGCACCCGGCACGGCGAGCTGGCCGGGCTTGTCGGCGAGCGTCCTGCTGCCGCAGTCGAGGGTGCGCACCTGGGCGAGGGTGAGCGTGTTGACGTACTTGCCCACGTACGGGAACTCGGGGTCGCCTGGGGTGGCCGGCGCGGTGTCGACGCACTTGGTGCCGGTCACGCGGCGGTCGTGGGTGACCACCGCCTGCCCGTCCTCGGTGATCTGCACGTCCAGCTCCAGCGTGCTCACGCCGAGCTGGAGAGCGTTGCCGAACGAGGCGAGCGTGTTTTCCACGCGCAGCCCGAGCCCACCGCGGTGGGCCTGAAGGTCGAACTCCGGCTTGTGCTTCGGGTGCGCCACCGCCGCGCCGGGCAGCGCCGTGAGGGTCAGGCCCGCGGCCAGCGCCGCCAGCGCGATTCTCCGCATCATCACGCGCGTGATCGTCGCGAAGCGGGGCGGCCACCGCGTGGGCGCCGGGTGAACAGGAAGCTAACTACTCGCAGGGACGGCCGTTGATGGCGCACCCGGTGGGCTCGCCGGCCAGCAGCCCCGGCACCTCGAACGTGAACACGACCGATCCACCCGCCGCCACCTCGCGCTCCCCGGCCAGCGGCGTGAACGTCACGAGCTCGCCCTCCTGCCGCGCGTCCGCCCCGCGCACGCTGTCGACCCGCTGCCCCGCGGGGAGGCTGAGCGTCACCGTCCAGCCGTCGGCCGCGCCCTTGCCGCGGTTGGCGATGGTGACCTTGCCCCGGTAGCCGGTGAGCCCGAGCAGACCGGTGTTGGCATCCCGGGCGTAGCTCGCGACCAGGTCGGGCACGGCCGCCGGCGCCGTCGCCTCGAGCGTGGGCGGCACGCTGCCACCCGCCGGACCGCCGACACCGGACGGTGCGGCGCCGCGCGCGGACGGCGTCGGCGAAGGTCCGGCGCTCCGCTCCGGCTGGCCGGTTGGGGGCCCACCGGTCGCGGCCGGGGTCTGCTCTCCCGCGGCGTCCACCGACGGCAGCGGCAGCGCCAGGTCACCGGTGGGCGGCCGGCTCGCCATCAGCACGGCATAAGCGCCGCCGACGATGGCCACCGCGGCCACCAGGACGAAGGCGATCGCAAGACCGACCTCGGTGCGGGTCCACGGGGGTCGCCCTGGCTTTCTTGGTACGCGTGACGCCGCCCCGGACCTCGGCGGCCCGAAGCCTCCGGGGCCCCGCCCGCCGCCCGACCCGCCAGGCGGCTCCGCCGGGCCCCCGCCACCCGGGCCGCCCGGAGCGCGGCGCGGCCGTGGGGCACGGTCGAGCGCGGGCGGCCGGTTGGGCGCCGGCGGGCGGCCCTGCGCCGGCGGGCGCTCCTCGGGCTCGGCCTCCGGCACCTCCCCGTCGGCGGAGGCGGTCATGCTGTCGTCGAACTGCTGCAGCTCAGCGACGTACCCCATCACGCCGGCGTCGCGCTGGCGCGGGATGGGCGCCTCGACCGCCTCGTGGGTACCCGCGGGATCAGCAGTCACGCCGCGACTATATGTGGGCAGCTCATATCGGGCGCAACCCCCTAATCCCTAGGGGTTGGTTTCCGGATGGTGTGATCGTTGCCGTACGGTGACCGTTCGCCGATGTGCACGTGAAATCCCACCCCACTACCGTGACCGGTAGGCGAATACCACACCCGTTGGGAGGGCAGGCGTGGTCGGGGCCCTGGTCCGCACCCGCGTGGCGAGCAACGGCAGCATGGTCGTGCAGGTGCGGGGCCACGTGAGCGAGGCCGCCACGGCGCAGCTGCGCCGCGCGCTGCTGCACGCCCTGCTCCGGGTCCGCTCCGATCGCCTCGTCGTCGACCTGCGCCACGCGGGCTGGCTCGACCCGCTCGGCGTCGGCGCCGTGGTCGCCGGCTGCGAGGTCGCCAGCGACCGGTCGGTCACGGTGGTCGTCCACCGCCCCACCCACGGTGTGGCCCGCCGCCTGCGCGCCGCCGGCCTGCCCGGGAAGGCACTCCTGCGCCGCTAGTCGCTGCCAGGCCAGCAGATCCTATCGACCTTCGTCGATTTTTTCGAAATGCGGTGAAGCCGGTTCGACGCGGGGTCTTCACATCCGCGCAACATACCCGTACGGTAATCGATGTCTATGGGAGCGCTTCCAACGAGGAAGCTCTATGCCGGGAAGGAGTCCCGCATGCGCAGGAGATCCGCGCTCTCCGCCATCGGCGCGGCCGCCGCCGCAGCGTTGGCCACAGCGACGGCGGTCGGTGTCGGGCTGCTGCAGCCCCAAGCCGCGTCGGCCGCCGATTCCGTCTTCTACGTGGATCCGGATACCAACGCGGCCCGCTGGGTCGCCGCCAACCCCAACGATTCGAAGACCGCCGTGATCCGTGACCGGATCGCCAGCGTGCCGCAGGCCCGCTGGTTCACCACGACCAACACCTCGGCCGTGCGCGGGCAGGTGGACGCCTTCGTCGGCGCCGCCGCCGCGGCCGGCAAGATCCCGATCCTCGTGGTCTACAACGTGCCCAACCGCGACTGCGGCGGCGCGAGCTCCGGCGGCGCCCCCAGCCACCAGGCGTACCGCGCGTGGGTGGACGAGGTCGCGGCCGGCCTGGCAAACCGCCCGGCGTACATCATCCTCGAGCCCGACGTGCTCGCCCTGATGAGCGACTGTCAGAGCGCGGCGCAGCAGGCCGAGACCTCCGCCTCGATGGCGTACGCGGGCAAGCGCCTCAAGGCCGGCTCCGCGCAGGCCCGGGTCTACTTCGACGCGGCGCACTCGGCCTGGCTCTCGGCCAGTGAGATGGGGCGACGGCTGGTCGCCGCGGACATCGCCAACAGCGCCGACGGCATCTCGCTCAACGTCTCCAACTACCGGGCCAACTCGGAGCTCATCCCGTACGGCCGCTCGGTCATCGCGGCCATCGGCGCGAGCAACCTCAAGATGGTCCTGGACACCAGCCGCAACGGCAACGGCCCGGCCGGCTCGGAGTGGTGCGACCCGCCCGGGCGGGCGATCGGCATCCCCAGCACCACCAGCACCGGTGACTCCGCGGTCGACGCGTTCCTCTGGATCAAGCTGCCGGGCGAGGCGGACGGCTGCATCGCCGGCGCCGGCGAGTTCGTGCCGCAGCGGGCGTACGACCTCGCGATCGCCGCCGGCCCGGTCACCACGCCGCCGACCACCCGGCCGGCCACGACCCCACCGACGACTCCCCCGACGACCCCGCCCACCACGCCGCCGACGACCGGGCCGACCACGGGCCCGCCGCCCACCACGGCACCCCCCGGTACCTGCAGCGTGGTCTACGTGCCCAACCAGTGGACCGGTGGCTTCACGGCGGACGTGCGGATCACCAACCGGGGCGCGGCGGTGACGAGCTGGACGCTGCGGTTCACGGTCGGGTCGGGCGTACAGCTCACCAACGGCTGGAACGGCACCTGGAGCCAGTCCGGCACGCAGATCACCGTCGGCAACGCCGGCTGGAACGGCAACATCCCGAGCGGTGGCACGGTCAGCGCCGGCTTCCAGGGCACCGGCACCCTGGGCACGCCGACCGCGATCACCCTGAACGGTACGGCCTGCGCCTGACCTGTCACTGATGGATATCTGCCTCTCCTGAAAGGGGTGGCCCCGCGCGGTGTGGCGCGGGGCCGCCCACTAGGTTCCTCCAGATTGGACGGTGCCGAGATGACCGCCGACGCGACCGCCGCCACCGACCCTCTCGCCCCTCCCCCGCGCCGCCGCGGCCGGGCCCGGTGGATCGCCGTCGCGGTGGTGGTGGTCGCGGCCGCGGTGCTCGCGGTGGTGCTGCGGTCCGCCGGATCGGCCGGCACGTCCCGCCCGCCCACGCTGCGAAACCAGCTCGCCGACCGGATCGCGACGGTGCTGGAGCAGTCCACGCCGGCCGACCACCACGGGCACGGCCACCACAGCATCGGCGACACCAACGTGGTCAAGGGCCCGACCCTCTGCGCGGTGCGGACGCTCGGCTTCGAGCCGGCCGAGGCGAAGACGGCCGCCGAGGTGCGCACCGTGTACGCGTACCACCTGTGCGCGATCGTCGAGCCGGGCCGGGCGTGGGACTTCGCCCAGAAGCTCTCCGGCCCGATGGCGGTCCAGCTCACCGAGCCGATGAAGATCGAGGTCGTCGAGCCCGGCCTTGGCTTCCAGGACCGGGTCCGCGCGCTCATCCCGGCGCCGTACCAGGTGGAGGCGCTCAAGGAGCTCCTCGACGACGACCAGATGCGCGACCTGCGCGAGCGGTTCGACGAGGCGTTCAGCAAGGTCTGACTCCCCGCACCCCACGAAGAGGGGCGTCCCCGCGATCCGGGGGCGCCCCTCTTGTGCACGGGTTCGTCGAGGCGACCAGCACCACCCGGGAGGGGCGCCGCCGGCCGCCGCTTCGCCGATGTCGACGGGTGTGTGGCATGAGCGCGCTCGCCGCGGACACCATGTGGATGACCCACCGGCGGCTGCGGGCGTTCGTGCGCCAGCCCGCGTTCCTGGTCATCACGCTCGTGCAGATCGAAGCTCCTTTCATGTCGTTCTAGCGACTTGAAGGGAGCTTCGATCACGGACCATCCTGGCGGCGGAGGGTGGGGGTCATGGGCGGAGGAGGACCTTGACGGCGCCGTCCGTCTTCTTCTGAAACATCTCGTAGGCGCGCGGGGCCTCGTCCAGCGGCAGGTGGTGGGTCGCGAAGGTCTCGGTGCCCAGCGGGTCGTCGTCGCGGGCGAGCAGGGGCACGATGTCGTCGACCCAGCGTTTGACGTTGCCCTGCCCCATCCGCAGCTGTATCTGCTTGTCGAAGAGGATCCGCATCGGCAGCGGGTCGGTCATGCCGCCGTATACGCCGATCAGCGAGATCGTGCCGCCGCGACGGACCAGCTCGATCGCCGTGTGGAGGGCGACCAGGCGGTCCAGGCCGGCCTTCTCGACCAGCATGGCGCCGAGCGTGTCGGGGAGGATGGCACCGACGTACTGGGCGAACCGGCCGGCGTTCGAGCCGTGTGCCTGCATGCCGACCGCGTCGATGACGGAGTCCGGGCCACGGCCGCCGGTGCGGTCGCGGATCTCGCCGGCCAGGTCGCCGGTCTCCCGCAGGTCGATCACGTCGACGCCGCGGGCCCGGGCCCGGTCCAGCCGCTCGGGTACCAGGTCGACGCCGATGACCCGGCCGGCGTGCCGGTGCGCGGCGATGCGGGCGGCCATGTCGCCGATCGGGCCGAGCCCCAGCACCACGACGCTGCCGTCCTCGGGGACGGCCGCGTACTCGACGGCCTGCCAGGCGGCGGGCAGGAGGTCGGAGAGGTACACGTAGCGGTCGTCGGGCGGGCCCGGGGGCACCTTGATCGGGCCGTACTGGGCCTGCGGCACGCGCAGGTACTGGGCCTGGCCACCGGGGACCCCGCCGTACAGCTTCGTGTAGCCGAACAGCGCCGCGCCCAGCCCGCTCTCCCGTACCTGGGTGGTCTCGCACTGGGTCTGCAGGCCGCGCGAGCACATGAAGCAGTAGCCGCACGCGATCTGGCACGGGATCACCACCCGGTCGCCGGGCCGGATCGTGCGTACCTCCGGGCCGACCTCCTCCACGACGCCGATCGGTTCGTGGCCGAGGATGTCACCGCGATCGATGACCGGCGACAGCACCTCGTACAGGTGCAGATCCGAGCCGCAGATCCCGCTCGAGGTGACCCGGATGACCGCGTCGGTGGGCTCCTCGATCCTCGGGTCGGGCACGTTGTCGACGCTCACCTCGCGCCGCCGCTGCCAGGTCACCGCTCGCATAGCGGGCGGCTACCCGACTCCGTACCCCTCAAACACCCTCACGGCGGGCGCGGGCCCGGCGCTTGCCCTCGTGCATCGCCTGTACGCGGGCGATGGGGATCGTGTGCCCCTCGGCGACGAGGTCGTCGGGGAGCCGTTGCGGCGCGGGCGTCCGCTCGGCCCACGGGTCGGTGCCGCCGAGCAGCCCGGGCGCGGTGTGGATGGTGAAGTCGGCGGGCTTGACCCGGTCGAGGTCGTCCCACGCCACCGGAAACGACACCGGCAGGCCGGGGCGCAGCCGCGGGCTGTACGCCGCCACGACCGTCGCGCCACCGGCCCTTGTGGAGTCGAGGAAGACCTTGCCGGCCCGGTCCTCCTTGATGAACGCGGTCGTCGCGACCGACGGGTCGATCCGCTCGGCGCGGGCGGCCAGGGCGCGGGTGGCGGCGGCGACGTCCACGATGTCGACCGACTCGTCGACCGGTACGAAGATGTGCACGCCCTTGGAGCCGCTGGTCTTCACCACGCCGGCGAGCCCGGCCTCGGCCAGCGCCTGCCGCACCAGGTGGGCCGCGGCGACCACCTGGTCGAACGCGTCGCCCTCCGGCGGGTCGAGGTCGAGGATGAGGTCGGTGACCGCGTCCCAGCGCTCGGCCCGGGTGAGCGCCGGGTGGTACTCGATCGCCCGCTGGTTGCCAAACCAGAGCAGCGTGCGGCGGTCGTTGCAGAGCGCGTACCGCACCTCGCGCTTGGAGGCGTCCGCCCAGCGGGTGACCGTCTGGACCCAGTCAGGCGTGTACTTGGGGAGGTTTTTCTGCATGAAGGCGTCCTGCCCGCGCAGGATCCGGATCACCGAGAGCGGCCGGTCGCGCAGCACCGGGATGATCCGGTCGCGCATCGCGTCGAGGTAGTCGACGAGCTCCCGCTTGGTCGCGCCGGCCCCCTCGAAGAGCGGCTGGTCGAGGTTGGTCAGTGCGACGCCGTCCCGCTCCTCGCCGGAAGCACCCATCCGCTCAGCCTGCCATCACGTCCCGGAGTAGGTCCAGGTTCTTGCTGATCACGGCCGATACGCCGAGGTGGCGGGCGTGCGCGAGCGCCGGTGGCGTGTCGACCGGCCACACCATGACCACCTCGACCGACTCGCGCAGCTCGGCGACCACGGCCGGGGTGAGCAGCTCGCGGCGGATCGACACGCCGTACGCCGGCTTCCGCCGCACCCGCTCGCGGAGCCGCCGCAGCGTGAACCGGTTGCTGGAGGAGTACACCCGCCGCACCGGGTCCTCGAACGAGTCGAGCATCCTCCAGTGCTTTCCGCACACGGTGATCGGCGCGTCCGGCGCGACCTCGCGCAGCAGCGCCGCCACCCGCGGCGCGAGCGCCGCGGCCGGACCCTTCAGGTCGAGCATCAACCGATGGTCACCGTCCGCGACGGCGAGGACTTCGTGCAGTTCCGGGAGTACGACGTCACGCCGTCGCACGAGTACCCAGGTGTCCCACAGCCACCCCGGGCCGAGCGTCTTCAGGTGGCGCACCTCGATCGCGCCTTTGAAGAGGTGGATGTCGGCCTCGACGAGGTCGACCCCGGCGTCGAGGGCGGCCCGGAGGCCCTGCGTGTCGTTGCCGGCGCGGTGGGCGATGGCCATGAGCGGGGGCACGGCTCAGCGTAACCCGGGTCCGTTGGCCGGATCCGATGGCGCGGAACCGCGCGTGGTGGCACGCTGGGGGCGAAACCGCCCGAGGCCGGCAAGCTCCGCCCTCGTCGCCGCGCTCCTCGGAGCGGACCGTGCCAGCCCGGGGGCCAGCGAGCGGAGCGAGTGCGACCAGCACAGCGCCGAGGAGGCTCTCATGACCAGTTCTTGGACAGGGCCGCCGGTCGGCGGGGCGGAGACCCCCGCCCGGCCCACCGTGACCGTGGCCAGCTACCCCGACTACGCCTCCGCCCAGCGGGCGGTCGACTACCTGTCCGACAACGAGTTCCCGGTCGAGCGCACCGCGATCGTCGGCACCGACCTGCGCCTGGTGGAAAACGTGCTGGGCCGCATGACCGTGGTCCGGGCCGGGCTGGCGGGCGCGGCCACCGGCGCCTGGTTCGGGCTCTTCATCGGCCTGCTCTTCGGCATCTTCAGCGAGTCCAACTGGATCGGCGTGATCCTCGCCGGCGTGCTGATCGGCGCGGTCTGGGGAGCGGTCTTCGGCGCGATCGCGCACGCCATGACCGGCGGCCGCCGCGACTTCACCTCGACCAGCTCCCTTCAGGCCGCGCAGTACGCGGTGACGGTCGACGCCGAGCACGCCGACGCCGCCCGCCAGCTGCTCACCCGCCTCAACTGGCAGGCGAGCGGCGCCAGCTAGTCTGCCGGGTCGGCGAGCCGGTTCTCTCGGGCGCGAGCGGGCAGCGCCTGTCGATGCATCGCGGTCAGTTGTAGTAGCAGGTCAGTTGTTGTAGTAACTGACCTGGCAGGGCGTCCCGCCGACATTGAAGCCGGTTGGCCGGTGGCTGACGGTGAAGGCGACTCCGGAGAAGCGCATGATGGCCGATGCGCCAGGTGCGAGGGTGTTGGTGTACGGAGGGTAGGCGGGAGTAAGCGTGCCGCTGGTGCCCACGACCGTCAACGTGGCGTTTTCCGCGTACGCGTTGACGAATGCCGGGCCCGGCACGGTGAACTGCACCGACCAGTCGACGAGTGGCTCCGAGCCCGCGTTCACGACCACGACGGTGGCGACATAGCCGGATCCGCGCATCACCACTGACACCGGGCAGAAGAGGGTGGGCGCGTCGGCAGCCGGTACGGGATCCGCCGTGGCTGCCCGGGCGGCTGTCGCTGGCGCCAGCGCGGTCACGCAGACGATGGAGAGCAGCCATAGCCGCAGGAGTCGGGATCTGAACATGCTAGGTCCTCCGATCGGAGCCGACGACCCAACCATTGTCGCCCGTCGATGCGATGCCCCACCTAGAGTTCCGCTCGACGCCGACTCGCGGCTCGCGCGCCGCCGTCGGGCGGTCACCTGCCCGGTCTGGCCCCTCGACGAGGAAGGCCGGTCCGCGGTTTTCGGTATGCCGACGATATGTGCGGGTTCGTAGCATCGGCAGTATGCGTGTGTTGATCGTCGAGGACGAGCCCTACATGGCAGAAGCCATCCGCGACGGGCTGCGCCTGGAAGCGATCGCGGCCGACATCGCCGGCAACGGCCACACCGCCCTGGAGATGCTCAGCGTCAACACGTACGACATCGCCGTGCTCGACCGCGACATCCCCGGCCCCTCCGGCGACCAGGTCGCCGAGCGCATCGTCGCCTCCGGCACCGGCATGCCCATCCTCATGCTCACCGCCGCCGACCGCCTCGACGACAAGGCCACCGGATTCGAGCTCGGCGCCGACGACTACCTCACCAAACCCTTCGAACTCCGCGAACTCGTACTCCGGCTCCGCGCACTCGACCGCCGGCGCGGCCACAGCAGGCCACCCGTGCGGGAGATCGCCGGCCTCCGCCTGGACCCGTTCCGCCGCGAGGTCTACCGCGACGGCCGGTACGTCCCGCTCACCCGCAAACAGTTCGCCGTACTCGAAGTCCTCGTCGCCGCCGAAGGCGGGGTCATCAGCGCCGAAGAACTCCTCGAACGAGCCTGGGACGAAAACGCCGACCCCTTCACCAACGCCGTCCGCATCACCGTCTCGGCCCTCCGCAAACGCCTCGGCGAACCCTGGCTGATCGCCACCGTGCCCGGCGTCGGATATCGCATCGACACCGGCAAGGGAGCAGGCCGTGGATAGGGCACCGGGGCTGAGCGTCCGCCTCAAACTCACCCTCAGCTACGCCGGCTTCCTCATGGTCGCCGGCGCCCTGCTGCTCGCCGCGGTGTGGGTTTTCCTGCTGCGCTACGTACCCGACATAGTCCAGACGCCGCGCGGAATCCAAACCCTCAGACCCGACCTGATCCGCGCCTTCACCCCGGCGGCGGCCGCGGTGCTGGCGTTCCTGCTGATGTTTGGCCTCGTGGGCGGCTGGATCCTGGCCGGCCACATGCTCTCACCGCTGAACCGCATCACGCACGCCACCCGCCTGGCCGCGAACGGGTCACTCTCCCACCGGATCCACATGGAAGGCCAGGAAGACGAGTTTCGCGAACTCGCCGACGCTTTCGACGCCATGCTCGCACGGCTCGAAGCGCACGCCGCCGAACAGCAGAGGTTTGCCGCCAACGCCTCCCACGAGCTGCGTACCCCGCTGGCGGTCACCCAGACTCTCCTCGACGTGGCCCGCAACGACCCCCGACGCGACGCCGGCGAACTCGTCGACCGCCTCCACTACGTCAACACCCGAGCGATCGACCTCACCGAGGCACTGCTGCTGCTCAGCCGGGTCGACCAACGGTCGTTCACCCGAGAACCCGTCGACCTCTCCCTCGTCGCCGAAGAGGCCACCGAAACGCTGCTCCCGCTCGCCGAGAAACGCGGCCTCACCATCGAGACCTCCGGCGACATCGCACCCGCCATCGGCTCCCACGCGCTCCTGCTGCAGATGACCACGAACCTCGTGCACAACGCGATCGTCCACAACCTGGCCGAAAAGGGCACGGTGTGGATCACGACCAGCGTCCACGCCAAGACCGTGGTGCTCACCGTCGAGAACACCGGCGAAAAGCTCTCCCCGCAGCTGGTCTCCACGATCGTGGAGCCGTTTCAGCGCGGCACCGGACGCATCCGCACCGACCACGCCGGTGTCGGCCTCGGCCTCGCGATCGTCAAAAGCATCGCCCAGGCGCACGAGGGAACCCTCACCCTCACTCCCCGGACCGACGGCGGGCTCCACGTCACCGTGCAACTGCCCGCCGCGCCACCGCAGGCCGACCGATGAAAGCCGACGGTGGTGACCATTTCCACCTCATCGAAATGGCGTTCGCGGACGTCAGCGACGCGCCTCCTCGGCTCGACGCGGTGCCTCAGGAGCGCCGCACGGCCGCCGAGCTGCCCCTCGCCTCGGCCAGCCTGGCGAGCTGCAGCCAGACGCGTTCGAACGCGTAGCCCTTGGCCGCGAGGCCCATGAGGAAGGTGGAGGTCTCGGTGAGGCCGGGCGCGACGGCCGTCTCCAACACGAACACCCGGTCGTCCTTGTCGACGATCAGGTCGGTTCGCGACAGGTCGCGCAGGCCCAGCGCCCGGTGCGCGGTGAGTGCCGCCTCCGCGACGGCCGCTGCCGCCGGGTCGCTCAAGCGGGCGGGGCAGAAGAACTCGGTCGCCCCCGCGGTGTAGTGGGCGGCGTAGTCGTAGATCCCCCTGCGGGGCACGATCTCGACGGCCGGCGTCGCGACCGGCCCGTCTCCCAGGTCGACGACGGCGACGGCGACCTCGACGCCGACCACGGCCCGCTCGATGAGCGCGGTGTCGTGGTACGCGAAGCACGCCATCAGCGCCGCGGGCAGCTGGTCCGCGTCGTTGACCCGGCTGACGCCGAAGGCGGATCCGCCGGCGCGTGGCTTGACGAACAGGGGCAGGCCGAGCCGCTTGAGGACGAGCGAGATCAACGGAGCGGCGCCCAGGTCGTGGAAGGCCTCGCGGGGCAGCGTCACAGAGGCCGGCGTACCGAGGCCCGCCTGGACCAGGAGCGCCTTCGCGAGTGGCTTGTCGAAGGCGAGCCGGCAGGCTTCGGCCGACGCCCCGACATAGGGCACGCCGACCAGCTCCAGCACCTCGCGAACGGTGCCGTCCTCGCCCGGGTTGCCGTGCAGGACGGGCAGCACGACCGATGGCGGGTCGGCGATGAGAGTCTCCATCAGGTCGGGGCCCAGATCGCCGAACTCGACGTCCACGTCGAGCCGGCGCAGCGCGTCGAACACTCGCCGCCCGGAGTGCAGGGAGACCTCGCGCTCCGGGGAGAGCCCTCCAGCGAGCACGAGTACGCGGCCAAGCTCTGGCATCAGTCCACTCCGAAACATCGCCTCGAAAGAGTCGGTCAAGATAACCACAGCCTGCCCGGCTCGAGCAGCCGTCAGGACCGCGCGGGCTGGCCCTTTTGCGGGGTGGCGAGTATGGCGTCGACGCCGCGTTCGAACAGGTCGTCGTCGCTCCATCGCCCATCGTCGAGATGGCCGGAGGCGACGAGGGTGGGGTACGCGGCGGGGTTGGCCGCGATGTGCTGTCGCGCCGCGGTTCGTGCCTCAGGGTCCGCGGCTTGACGCCAGGTGGCTTCGGTCAGGGCAGCGCCGATCACGTAGTTGGCCAACAGCCGGGTGACGACCGCCAGGTGTACGCCCGTGAGGCCGCCGCGGACGAGCGCTGACTGCAGGAACTCGGTTCGCGCGAGGACGTTGGGGCCCAGCATCGGCCGCCCGATCAGGCTGGGTGCCCAGGGATGGCGAAGCATCACCGCGCGCCACCTGGCCGTCAACTCGTACACGTTGTCCCGCCAGCCGGCACCGGCATCGGGGATCTCCACCTCGTCGAAGACGTGGTCGACGGCCAGGTCGAGCACGTCGTCCTTTGTCTTCACGTGCCAGTAGAGGGCGGTCGAGGTGACCCCGAGGCGCTGCGCCAGGCGCCGCACGGTCAGCCCTTCGGTGCCCTGCTCGTCCAGCAGGGCCACGGCCGCTTGGACGATGCGCTCCCGGGTCAGCGGTGGCGTGCGGCGGGGACGGGACGGCTCCTGACGCAGCCAGACCGTGTCGCCGGCGCCGCCCCGCCGACCAGCCCGGCCTCCACCTGGCGGCTCGCCCAATTCGCTCGCGTTCACCCGCACCACTCTAGTACAGTGCTCATGCAACTTAACGCTGATAAGTTGCCTGTTCGTCGTTTAGGAGGTTTCCGACCAATGCCTTTGGTACGGATACATCTGGACACCGACAAGAAAACTGCCCGCCGCGTGCTTGATCTCCACCACGCGGGAAAGGTGCACCACGAGTCGCGAAACTCCGCCCGCGAGGAAGTCTGGCGTCAAGGCCGTACCCCCGCCGCCGAACCCGTCTTCGTCGGCACCACAAACGGCGAGCCCATCCAACTCATCTACGAGGTCGAGGTGCACACGGACACGACGCCTTGAATCCTGAATCCCGGTTCACGATTGCGCGAGGATCCGTCGCGGCCGCCGCATTCGGGAGTCCAATGAGCCCGATAGCGTGTACACCCAGTTGTTTGCCTGTTGATGACGTTGTGACTTGACACCGCTTGTGGCAGCCTGACCGCGTGCAACTTGCCACCGTGGATTCCGCTCCTTCGCCCGAAACATCCCCGCCGCTCCAAGCCGGTCGTTCCCAGGCGATCTGGCGGTGGCTCGCCATCGGCTTCGTCGTGCTGGTCGGGATCGCTGGGCAGGTGCGGGTCTGGGCGAGCGATCGCGGGCTATGGGCCGACGAAATATACATCGCCATAAACCTGCGGGGTAAAAGCTGGTGGGAGCTGACCGGCCCCCTGGCCTACTCACAGATCGCCCCGCCCGGCTGGCTGTTCGAGAGCAAGCTGTTCTATCACGCACTCGGCAAAGACGAGCAATCCCTGCGGTTCGCCGGGTTACTCGGCGCGGCGTTCACCCTCATCCTGACCGCGCTGCTCGCCTGGCGAGCGATCGGTTGGGGCGCCGCCGTGCTCGCCAGCGCGCTGGCCGCGTTCAGCCCGGGGCTGCTCTACTACGCGGGGGAGCTCAAGCAGTACTCGACCGAGGCTGCCGCCGCGATGGTGCTGCTGCTGGCGATGGGGCTGTTCGTCGAAAACGACCAGCGGTCGGCGGACCCGCGCCGGCGCTGGCTGTACGCCGCCGCGCTCGCCGCGACCGGGCTGGTGGTCGCACCGTTCAGCTACAGCGCCATCATCGTGGTCGCGGGCGCCACCGCCGGCGGGGTGCTGGTCCTGCTGCTGTCTCGCCGTCGCGGCACCGCGCTGGCACTGGGCCTTGCCGCGACACCCGCGCTGGCGATGGGTGCGCTGCTGGTCTGGCGGCGCATGCAGTTTACGATCCCGGGCAACCAGTACCAGATCTTTCCCAACGGCTTCCCGCCCGAGCATGCCGGCCCGTCCGACCTGGTGGCCTGGCTGCCGCGGATGTGGTCGGGCTTCACCGACGATCCGCTCGGCTGGCACCTCCCCCTCGTCCTGCTGGTGCTGGTGATCGCCGGCCTGGTGGCGCTGGTGCTGCGCGGCAAGGCGATCTGGGCCGGCCTGCTCGGCGGCCTGGGCCTCGCCGCGCTGGGCGCGGCCGCCCTCCGGGCGTACCCGTGGGAGGGCCGGATCGCCGTCTACCTGCTGGCACCGGTCCTGGTCGCGGCGGCGGCCGGCGTGGACGCGGCGGTCCGGGTCGCCATACACACCGTGCGGGCCCTGCGCTCCGGCGACCGCCGGTGGCGGCCGGTGGCGGCACTGGTGGCGGCGGCGCTGGCCATCGTCATGACGGGCGTGGCGGCCACCCCGGCGTTCGCCGACGGCGTCGACCAGGTGCGCCAGCCGCGCTACCGCGATCCGGGCCGCGACATCCTCAACGAGGTCGCCGCCCAACTGCGCCCCGGCGACGTCATCATCTTCTACCGGTTCAGCCGGCCCTTCGCCGACTGGTACGGCCGCGGCGGCAGGGACCTGCCGATACCCGGCTTCTTCCGGCTCACCAGCGCGGACACCTGCCAACCAGGCTCGGTCGACACGGCGCTGGCCGGTGCCCGGCGGCTGTGGTTCGTGCGCTCGGCCCGCTACTCCGGCGACCCGGTCGACTACTTCGTCCGGGTGATAGCCGCCCTCGACGACCGCGGCCGGGTGGTCGACTCCCACCTTTGGACGCCGGAAGAGCCCGACTCGATGGGGTGGACGCTGATCGACCTGACCGCGCCGCCCGAACCCAACCAGACCACCCCACCACCGGACCCTGGCTACGCCTGCCTGGATTTCATCCAGTAGCGCCGCGGGGCGCCGTCGAAGCCGGCATCCTCCAGATGCCGCAGCAACGCGTGCACCGTCGCCGCCGACGGCGCCGCCGGCTTGTGGACGACATCGCCGATCAGCACGGCGCCCGTGGTTTGGCCGCCGGGCAGCCGCAGCTCACCCATCCATCGTGTGTACGCCCATCGGTATCGAATTATTCGGCGCCGTTCAGTCCAGACAGAACTCGTTGCCCTCGACGTCCTGCATCACGAGGCACGACTCGTTTTCGTCATCGGCCGGCAGCAGGCGCACGCGTACCGCGCCGAGCGCGACGAGTCGTGCGCATTCGGCCTCAAGCACGGCCAGGCGCTCCTCACCCACGAGCCCGGTGCCGACCCGCACGTCGAGGTGCACCCGGTTCTTGACGACCTTGCTTTCGGGAACGCGCTGGAAGTACAGCCGGGGGCCGACACCCGAGGGATCGACGCATGCGAACGCCGAACCCTGGCGCTCCGGCGGCAGCGCGCGATTGAAATCGTCCCAGCTGGCAAACCCCTCCGGCGGCGGCGGTACGACGTACCCCAACACCTCACACCAGAAACGAGCGACGCGCTCCGGCTCCGCGCAGTCGAAGGTGACCTGGAACTGCTTGACCGACGCCATCGACCCACCATAGAGGCGCCTCGTCGGCTCCGCGGGCCCGCCCCTGGGTGGTCACGCCGCCCGCGCCGATACCTGCCGCCGGACGGCTGGCACGCCGGCCGCACCACTACTCGCGGCTCACCACCGGACGGACCTCCAGCGCGCTCATCCCCGCGGCCAGCGGCCAGGTGGCCGCGATCCGTACCGCCTTCTCGATGTCGTCACACTCCAGCACGACGACCGAGCCGATGACCTCCTTCCGGCAGCCGCACGTACCCGTCCCACTGTGGGACGATCCCAGCGTGCCCGCAGCCGAGCAGAGTGTCCCGTTCCGCTGGGACCTGGTCACTCCCGATCAGCTCGGCTCGCTGCTGCGCGGCACCAGCCCGCCGGACCTGTGGTTTCTCGACGACCTGGTCGCGTGCACCGGCAAGGTGCTCGCTCGCAGCGGCAACGGCGACCTCGTCTTCGTCGGTAGGTCTCTGGACTCGATGTTCGACCTGCTCGGCGGCGCGCTGGCCGGCAGCGCCGACGGCCGCGGCCGGACCGGACGCCACGCATTGGTCCGCGCCGTCGGCCGCGAGCCCGCACTGGCCCAACCCTGGCTTCGCGCCCTCGTCACCGAACTCAACAGCTGAACCGCGCCACCGCGAAGGCGGCGGACAGTCAGAGCCAGCCGTTCTCGTAGGCGACACGCGCGGCGTCGGCCGACGAGCGGCTGCCGGTCTTGCTCTGGGCGGCCGCCAGGTGTGCCTGCAGGGTCGCGCTCGACAGTCCGAACACCGACCGCAGCGACGGCAGCGACGCGCCCTCCCGCAGGGCGGCCAGAATGCCGCGTTCCCGCGACGACAGCGGCCCGGCGGAGACTCTGGCGGCGGCGACCGGGGCCGGGCCGCCGGCGGCGTCGGCCAGTTCGACGTCGATGACGCGGCGGCCGGCGTGCACGTCGCGGATCGCGCGGGAAAGGCGGTCGCTCGGTGCGTCCTTGACGAGGAAGCCGGCGACGCCGGCCTGCATGGCACGGTCGAAGTTCCCGGGTGTACCCACACTCGTCAGCACCAGGATCCGCACCGGGGAGCCGGCGTCCTTCAGCCGCTGCGCGGCGACGATGCCGTCCATGCCGGGCAGGTCGATGTCGACCACGGCGACGTTCGGCCGGCTGTGCTCGATCTCGGCCAGGATCGTATCGCCGCGAGCCGTCTCGGCGACGACGGTGATGTCCGGCTCGAGTGACAGCAGGGCCACCAGTGCGCCACGGATCAGGTTCTGGTCCTCGGCGACGAGTACGCGGATCATCGTTTCCTCCCCTGGATGATGGGAATGTCCACAGTGAACGTGAATTCGCCGTTGGGTTGGGCGGCGGCGGTCAGCCGGCCGCCCAACGGGTTCAGGCGCTCGGTCAGCCCGGCCAGGCCGCTGCCGCCGTGCGTGTCCGGCTCGGCCTGGCCGGCGCCGTCGTTGACGACGGTCAGCCGCACCGACGTGTCGGTGACGTCGACGGCGATGTCGCAACGGCTGGCGACGCTGTGCCGCAAGAGGTTGGTGGCCGCCTCACGGACCGCCCACGCCAGCGCCTCCTCGACCGGGCCGGGCAGGCTGGCGGCCAGCGGTGAGATCTCGCACCGCACGCCGGCCGACACCAGCACCGACTGGACACCGCTCAGCTCGCGCTCCAGCGAGTCGCGCCGGTACCCCTTGACGACCGTGCGCACGTCGCGCAGCGACTCGCGGGCGATGTCGTGGACGTCGAGGAGTTCGGTACGGGTGCGCACCGGGTCGGCGTCGAGCAGCCGCAGCGCGAGCTCGGACTTGAGCGCGATCGCCGACAGGTTGTGGCCGAGCGTGTCGTGCAGGTCGCGGGCGAACCGGCTGCGTTCGGCGGTGACGGCCAGCCGGGCGATCTCCGCCCGCGCCGCGAACAACTCCTCGACGAAGGCGACGAGCACGATGATGCCGGCGAGCGTCATCCCGGTGAGCAGATCCTGCAGGGTGAGGAAGGCGACGCCGTTGACGCCGAGCAGGCCGCGCTCCACGGTGAGCACGGCCAGCACCGCGAGCGCCGCCAGCAGTCCGTAGCGCGGCCGCAGCGACACCGTCACGGCGGCCACCGGTAGAAACCCGATGATCTGCCAGTCGGCGTCGACCAGCACCGGCAAGGCGATCGCGATGCCGACCACGACGGCCGTCTGGCGTACGGTCTGGTTGCGCCACGGGTGCTTCATCGCGACCGTCACGACGCGGACGAACGCGAGAGCCGCGATCGCGAACGCGACGGAGCCCACCACGAGTGTCCACAGCGGACGGTCCCGGACCACGGCGTTGACGATCGGGAGCAGGCCGAAGCCGAGCATGCCGACGGCGAAGACGTACGCGATCGTGCGGGTCACGACGACGGCCCGCGCCCGTCGTACCTGCCCCTCGGCGGGGGCGCCGGCCAGGACCGGTGCGGCGACCACCGTAGAAGGCACGGCCGCACCGTCGCCAGCCATGGTCAGCTCAGCCCGATGCAGGAGCCGGGGCAGCTGACGGTACCGATCGTGGCCATCGCCGCGCCGGCGGATACGCCGAGATCCTCCACGGCGACGTCGCCGGGAGCCGGTGGCAGCTCAGGTGCCGCGCTGTCGCCGTCGAGAACGATGCCGTACTCGGCCAGCACAGCCACCGGCTCGCGTTCGTAGCGGGCCGCGACGTCCGGGTCGGACCACGCGTCCGCGATGAGCCGGGCGAACCGAGCGCGGTGCTCGGCCGGAATGGAAGCCATCTGACCCTCCTCGGAGTCCGCGCGTCCGGAACGGGGCGCTGGCGTGGCCGGCGCCCCGATCCGACGTGTGTCAGGCCTG
This sequence comes from Phytohabitans maris, assembly GCF_031085175.1. GTDB lineage: Bacteria > Actinomycetota > Actinomycetes > Mycobacteriales > Micromonosporaceae > Phytohabitans > Phytohabitans maris. Next base: position 31,337 of record NZ_JAVHUY010000005.1, on the reverse strand, counting down.
GGCGGCGGCGGAGCCGTACGAGCCGAAGCAGGCGGCGGTGCCGGCCGGGCAGCTGACCGAGCTCGCGCTGCCGAGGGTGCCCGCGGTCCCCTCCGCCTCGGAGCCGGCGACGATCTCCTCCAGGCTCTCCAGGCTGAGGTCGCCGGACGGCTTCTCGGGCACGAGCGGCGGCGGGAAGCCCTTCGGGTACTCGATTTCGTGCTCGGCCAGAACGGCGAACGGCTCGTTCTGCCAGCGCTCGGCGAACGCCTCGTCCGACCAGATCTTCGACACGATGCCCGCGAACTTGCGACGCTCGGTCTCCGACAGAACGTAGTATCCCTCGGCCATGGCCAACCTCCTCCTACAGTGCCGGCAGGGAGCCGACTCGTGACGGTGCGGGGAGCGGGCATCTGGACTGTCCGCTACACCGGTGTTCGACGGTCATCGAACGCGTTAATCGTGCCGAATCCCGTGCCACCGCCGACAGTCACGCGCGCAACGACCCGCGCATGACGAATGTCATGCCGCACGCGACGAACCGTCCGCTGTGGACACAGTCCACAACGGACGGTCGGTAGAGGAGGGTCAGGCGCCGAGCCAGCCGCGGTCGCGGGCGATCCGTACGGCGTCGACGCGGTTGCGGGCGCCCATCTTGGACATGATCGACGAGAGGTAGTTGCGCACGGTGCCCTTGGCCAGGTAGAGGCGCGCGGCCACGTCGCTGACGTCGGACCCTTCGGCGACGCACGAGAGCACGTCACGTTCGCGGTCGGTCAACGGGTTGGCGCCCTGCTGGAACGCCGCCACGACGGCCTCGCTGTCGAGCACCCGCTCGCCCCGGTGCACGCGCCGGACGGCATCGGCGAGCCGCGCCGGGAGCGCGTCCTTGGGAAGGAACGCCGACACCTGGGCCAGCATCGCGCGGGCGAGATTGCCCGCCTCGGCGTGGCTGGTGAGGATGATGGTGCGGCAGGACGGCAGCCGTTGGCGCAGCTGCAGGGCGGCGCTCAGGCCGTCGGCGCCGGGCATGTTGATGTCGAGGATCGCCACGTCGGGCTTTTCGCGCAGGGCGGCCGGCAGCACGGCCGTGCCGGTGGCGACGTCGGCGACCACCTCGAACTCGTCTTCGAGCGAGAGAAGGGCAACCAGGGCGCCGCGCACCATGTGCATGTCCTCGGCCACGAGGATGCGGATCATTGAGCCTCCACCAGGCGCGAGCCGCTTCGCAACGGCATGTGGATGGCGAGCTCGAACCGGCCGTCGGGCAGCGGGCCGGCTCGCAGCAGGCCCCGGCCGCCGGCGACTCGTTCCCGCAACCCGTTGAGCCCGCTGCCCGGCGGCCCTTCGGCGCCGGAAGGCACACCGTCGTTGACGACGGTCAGGTCGACCCCGCCGTCGGCGGTCCGCAGCGTGATGTCGCAACGGCTGGCGCGGCTGTGCCGCAACACGTTGGTCGCGCTCTCCCGCAACGCGTACGCCAGTGGCCCGGACACCTCGGCCGGCAACGCGTCGAGCGGTGCGGCGTCGACCACGCAGTCGATACCCGCGGCGGTGAGCACGGTGGTGACCCCGGTGAGCTCCGCGCTGAGCGTGGCGGTCCGGTAGCCGCTGACCACTTCCCGTACCTCGCGGTGCGCCGCCCGGGCCAGACCCACGATCTCGGCCAGCTCGCGCTCGGCGTCGTCGCTACGGGTGTGCATCATGGCGCCCGCCAACTCTCCTTTGAGGACGATCGCGGCGAGCGTGTGGCCGAGCACGTCGTGCAGGTCGCGGGCGAAGCGCAGCCGTTCGGTGTCGACGGCGCGCTGGGCCAGCGACGCCCGCAGCCGGTGCACCTCCAGCACCAGCGCCGCCATCCGGATGAACCCGTACACGACGAGCCCGGTGACGGCCGTGGTGAGGCACGCGTACGCGATGTCGCCGATGCCTCGGTAGAACAGCGCGGCGAACGGCACCTCGGCCACCACCACGGCGGCGAAGACCAGGTATCCACGCGGCGAACGCAGCATCACGAGCGCGGAGGCGGCCAGAAACGAGGGGACGCCGAGCCACGCGTCACCGGCGAGGTACGCCGGCAGGTACGACAGGAGCGCCTGCCACAGCAGCGTGTGCGACCACGCGACCTTCGGCTCGGCCCGCAGCCCGTGCCAGGTGTGCCGGAACTGCAACGCGGCCAGCAACGCCAGCGCCGCCAACGCACCGGCCGCGCTCAGCGGGGACTCGTGGCTGAGCACCCGCGCGGCTGGAAAGCTGAAGTAGGCCACCGTGAGCAGCAGGACGGCCCACTGCGCGATGCGGACCGCCAGGTCCGGGGTGACCGGCGCCCGGTCGGGCGACTCGTCGACGGTAGCCATATGCGACGACCCCCTTACCGCGGCCAATCCTTACATGCGCCTATTCACCTGAATAACCGTCCGAACGGCCGACCTGTCCGAGCCCGAAGGAGGCCCGGGCCGCCCACTCCGGATCGTTGTGCCCGCGCCAGTGCGGCCGCCCGGCACCGGCCGCGCCGGGGGCCGACGGTGGCAGGCTGCCGAGCTGAAACTCGCCCACCGAGGACTCGCTGGCCCAGTCCAGCCCCAGCACCCGCGCCGACAGCTGCGCGTCACCGCTGCCCAGCCCGCACGGCGCCAGCCGCATGGCGGTCGCGACCAGATAACACGTCTGGTACAGGACACCGACATGCTTGAGCGTGGCGGCATAGGCCATTCCGTCGTACTTCCACGTCATCCGGCCGAATCGGGAAGTGAACGTGAGAAGGACGTCGGGTGTCGGCGTCCCACCGGTCGCGACGGCGGCGCCGCGCAGCAACGCGTCGACGCGCGCCGGATCGGCGCAGACCCGCACCAGCCGGTGCGCCACGGCGTCGTACTGGTACGCCGCCCGGTCGAGTCCGGCCACGCGGTGCGCGGTCACGTAGATCTCGATGTCACCCGACGCACCGCCGGTCGGGTACGGCCGGTCGACCGCCTCGTACGGCATTCCCTCGGCCGGGCCGTACACCGCCCGCACCCGGCCCACCCGGTACAGGAACTCCCCCAACTGGTCGAGGGTCAGCGGATCGGCCCCGTAGTGGCGCACCGACCGGCGCGCCTCCTGGACCATCACCAGCGGCGGATCGCGCCGGGCCACCGCGTCGAGGGTCACCCGCGGCAGCACGACCGCCGGACCCTCGCGGGCGGGATACTCGGCGGGCAGCGGATCGCGTTCCCCGAGATACGGAAAGGTCGCGCCGAACGGTTCGTCGTGCCGGCCGAGCCGGCTCCGCGCGTGAAACAGGATCTCGTGGAAGTTCCATTGGTCGGTCTCGGAGTCGCCGGCATCGGTAAGGTCCGCGGCGGTGAAGGCGGCGACGAGCCGGGCGACGAGGCGCGCGTCGAGCTTCAGGTCCGCGGCGAGCGCGGCGAGGTCCGCCGGACGCGCCAGCGCCGCGGCGACCGCGACCGCCTCGGATCCGCACAGCACCACGCGGTACGCCGACCGTCCCGACTCCAGCACCGCTTCGGTGCCACGCCGGCGCAGGAACGCCAGCCGTGACAACGCGATCGGGCCGTGCGGCACCGGCGCGGGGCGGTACGCGCCGTCACCAGTAAGCGGGACCACGCGGGCGACCTCGCGTCCGTCGACGGCCACCGAGTGGACGAGCGCGCCGTGCAGCCTGGCCAGCAACCAGTCCAGCCTCGCCAGGACCGACACGGGGTCACCACCCGCCGCCAGCGCCGCCGCTTCGAGCTCGGTGCGGCTCACCGGCCCCGCTTCGAGCGCGGCCAACACGGCACCGAGCGCCGTGTCACGCGCCCCGAACGCGACCCGCCCGTGGCGGAACACGACCACACACTTGTCGCCGGTCCGCACGACGGACACGTCGTCGGCGAGGCGGACCTTGTCGGCTACGACGGAGGTGAGCACGCGGCCTCCTAGAGGAACATCGGGATCGGGTTAAGGTCGGCCTCGTCGATCGGGGCATCGCGCCAGCCGAGCGCGACCGGCGTGTCGTAGAGGCGTCCGGGGCCGAAGCGGGCCCAGAAGTGCCGCATGCCCGGCACGATCACCTTGACGACGGGCAGCCCGATGTCGGGCCGGGTCTGATCGAGCACCAGAAACTCCATCCCCCGCGACTCCACGAGCCGGCGCGCGGTCAGCACGTCGTCGCGGAGGTCCATCGAGGACAGATCCGGGCGGTCGCCGGCGCGGGTCGCCGGCCCGGGCGCCGGTGACAGGTACGGGTGGTCGGCGATCCGCGCTTCGCGCCACCACTCCTGCTGCACCGCGTCTGGGAAGGCGTAGCCCGTCCCGTCGCGCTGGACCCCGAGGACGGCCGGCAGGAACTGGTTCTGCTCGGCCAGCGCCCGCTGGACGGCGAGCTTCGCGTCGAAGTGCGCGCCGAGACCGATCAGGATGTCTTCGGCCGGCTTGTCGACCCGCCAGCTGATCGCGGCGGCGGCCGGGATTCCGAGATCCGCGGTGATGTCGAGGACGTGCACCTCGCGGTGCAGTCCCCTGTAGACCTCGACGAACTCGTCGAACCACGGGTCTCCGAAGCTGGCCAGGTCGTACGCCGGCCGCTGGACGCGGTTGTACCACCACAAGGCCACCGAGTCGCGTTCGACGAGCTCCAGGAACCCTTGCAGGATCGCGTCTTCGAGGCTGGCGCCGGCGGCGTTGCCGTTGGAACAGGCCCATGCCCAGAGCTTTCCGGGCGGCAGCGTCGGGTAGCAGTAGAAGAGCTGTGACGTGGCCACGTACCGGGTGCGCTCGTTCGTGAGCGACCAGACCGGGCTCCACTCGATCGGCTCGTCGGCGGGCAGCGGGTCGCAGACGGTCTGGAACGACGATCGCTGCGCGCTGTTCCACTCGGCGCGGCTCGCGTACTGGCGCTCGCTGTAGAGCTGGATGTCGTTCGGCGCCACCGCCTGCTCGCCCAGCTCGGCGAGGGTGGCCGTACGCCGGGGCTCGTCGCCGCCGAACAGACCGGAGTAGCGCTCGATCGCCTCGCAGATCGCGCTGGCGCGCGCCTGCGTGTCGGTGGTGCCCTTGCCGGCCGCCATGCTGCGCAGGCCCTTGCGCAGCTGGCTCAGGCGCTCGACCCGGCGGGCGAAGTTGTGGCCGGCGGAGTAGCCCTTGACGAACTCGATCCCGGTCTCATACGGACGGAGTTCCCGCACGACACCGGTAACGGGGCTCACCTGCGGCCCGTACGTCTCGAGCACCTGGTCCGGGTTCTTGGCCCGGTGGCCGCCGTCTCCCGTGTACACCTTCGGGCGGGGGGCGAGGAGCACCGGCGCCGACATCCGTTGCGCGGCCAGCGTATCGTCGCCACACTGTGGGCACTGTGGACGGCGATGCAGAGCGTGCCGTCGCGAGTCCAGGTGGATGGTGTCGAGCGTCAGCACGCCGTTCTCCTCGGCCGTGCCGAGCCCGGCCAGATGCTTGGCCGTTTCCAGCGCGACCAGCCGGGCACCCATGTCCCGCGTGACGGCGAGGTCGGCCAGCGGCACCCGCAGCGGCCCCTGATGCTCGGCGCGGTCGCGCAGGTACTCGTCGACCTGGCGGTGCCCGCTCAGCCGGTATGCGAGGCACGCCCAGCAACCACCGCCGGGCTTGAAGACCGGACCGACCCACAGCGTCAGGCCGACCGGCTTGGCCAGCAGCCACGGGCGTCCGGTACGCAGGGCCGTCTCGTTGTGCCGGGCCAGATCGGGGTTGAGGTAGTTGTCGGTGACGACGACGCGGAAGCCTTCGCCGGCCTCGCCCAGCCGAGCCTGGACGCCGGCACTCGCGAGCGCGTCGAGCACGGGCCCGGGGTCCACCTCGCCGGCGACCGCCAGCGCCACGGCGGTCTGCGCCAACCGTTCGCGCGCCTGCTCGGCGGCGACGCCGGTGACGTCCCAGAAGCCGGCCTCCCGCTCCGGCAGGTCGGGGTCGGCCCACACGACGGCCTTCATCGCGACCAGCCGCTCGATGAGATAGAGCACCTGCTCGGGCGGGATGTCGTCGAGCTGGTCGAGCAGGTCGTCGACGTCGTGCTTGCCGTTGAGCAAGGGCAGGACGCGCTCCACCAACGCGCCCTCGACGACATGGTGCTCCCGCTCCGAGACGAGGTAGACGGCCTCGCCGGGCACCGTCTCGACGCGGTGTCCCCGCCGGATCCGTGGGCGGCGCGTGTCCATGCTGGTCCTCCTCAGGCCATCGTTCGTAGCGGGGTCACGTCGTCTTCGGCGAGCGCGAGGCACGCCAGGCCGACCGCGGCCACACCGTCCACTGCGGACAGTTGCATCTGGTCGGTACGGCGCCGGTCGGGCAGCCATTGGCCGTGGCTCGCGCGTCGGTTCAGCAGGATCCGCATCGCGGTGTGCGCGGCGACCCGGTGGGCCTCGCCCGCCTCGCCGCCGCCGGTGGCCCGCGCCGCGGCGAGCGCCAGCTCCACCCGGTCGAGCAGGTCCGCGGTGCTTCCCGCGCCGGCGAACGGTTCCCCGCCCGGCAGCGGCGCCTCGACCAGCTCGGCGAGCGCGATCGCGGCGAGCCGCTCGCCCGGCGTCCGCGGCACCGGGACGGAGCCGGCGATCCGGCTCAGGTCCGCCGGTCGGTGTGCCGCCGCGTACCGGGCCAGGGCCAGCGCCACCCCGGCCGCACCGGACGGCAGTGCCTCGACGATCCGCACGCCCTTCGGGTACGCCGAAGCGATGCCGGCGTCGAGCTCCGCGATCAGCTGGTCGTAGAGCCGCGCCGCCAGCCGCGCCGCCGCCGGCGACGGCCGCGCGTCGATCAGCTTCAGCAGCGCCATCAACAGGCCGGCCCGCCCCACGACCGGATCGGCCGGGCTGCTGCCTTCTCCCACCAGCGCCGCCGCGATCGGTACCAGGTCGTCGGCCTGCTCCAGGAGGTAGGCGTCGCCGATCACCTGGCCGCACCGGGCGAGCGCGTAGATGGCGGCGCCGATCCCGACGAAGCCGCCCACCGCCGGCCGCCCACCGCTCAACCGCGCGTACGCGCTGGACCGGCCCGACACCGAGACGAACTCGGTCGTGGCGGCGAGCGCGTCCTGCGCGAACGCCCAGTAGGCCGGCTTGCCCGTGGTCTGGTACAGCTCGGCGAGGAACACGGCGATCCCCGCGGTGCCGGTGAGCAGGTCTCCGTGCAGCGGCTCGACCTGGTCGAGGCCGAACATCGGGTAGTGCACCACGCCGACCCACCCGTACCGGCCCGACCCGACCGAAACCGCCGCCGACATGATGTCGTTCGCGGCCGCGCACGCGGTGGCGAGCAGCTGCGCGTGGTCGACCTCCGGCCGCAGCGCCTTCGGGTCGTAGACGTAGACGCCGAGCTTGCGCGGATCCGGTGCCTCGCCGGTGTCGGCGGGCGGCTCGGTCCAGAGGGGACGGTCGCGGGCGGCGAAGTCGAGGCAGGCCCGGAGGATGTGCTCGGCCGGCGGCGCGCCGGTCTCCCGCCGCTCGGCCAGATCGGCGAGGCGCTGGGTGAGCCGCCCCCACGCCGTACCGCTGAAGTGGTTTTCCACCGTCGCGCCCTCGGGCGTCCTTACGTCGCAGGTGGTCGTCACCGACTGAAACAGCGGGATGTCGAGGCGGCGCAGCATCTCGATCTCGCGTTCGATGATCTCCAGGCAGTCGGCCCGCTCGGGGTCGGTGCGCAACACCTCGCGGGTGCCGCGAAACAGCCGCGCCAGCACCAGTTCCCGGGCCACCCCGTCGGTGAGTGCGAGCGGGCTGGTCGAGACCCGCAGCACCGCCATGTAGTCCCATGTGCTGCGGAAGATGTAGCGCACGCGGGCGCCGGCGAGCAGGTGCAGCGGGCCGCGCTCGTCGCCGAGGCCGGCGACGTTGGCGACGAGGCAGGCGTCCATCTCGCGGTAGCCGGTGACCACGTCGTCGGTGTGCGCGGCCGGATCCACCGGCCGGCCGTCGACCACCGGACGGTACGGCGGCGCCTCCCAGCCGAATGGGAAGCCCTCCGGGTCGACGGCGAGCTGTTCCTGGATCGGCGCGACACAGCCGATGTCGTGCGCGCGCTTGCCGGGCGTCCCGATCCGCGGGTACGAGATCATCGCGGTCTTCGCGACGCTCTCCTCGATCTCGTGCCACAGCGCCTCGGTGCGCTCGCCGAGCAGTGCCGGCTTGCGCATCCGGCCCTGCAACACGTTCTCCAGGTCGATGAACATCGGCGCGTCGCCGATCGCGATGAGGTTGTCGAGCCACAGATCCCGGCACTCCAGCAGCTCGGCGAGGCGCGCCAGCATGCCGAGCCGGCGGTAGAACCGGGCCGGCTCCTCGCCCGGCTGGCACGGCCGGGCGACCACGAACTCCTCCCAGCCGTAGCCCTCGCGCAGCAGCACCCGGCGGGTGGCCAACGGCAGCGGCAGGCCGTGCGAGTTCAGGTAGGTGAGGACGTCCATGAAGCCGGCGACGCTGCGCAGGTCCTTCGGCTTGTACACGACCCGCTGGCCGCCCGTGAACGTGAGCAGGCTTACCGTGCGGCCGCTGTCGTGCAGGTCGCCGGAGTCCCCGGAGTACGAAGCGAGCGGGCCCGGGTCGGACCAGGCCCACAGTTCCCGGCGCAGGGTCGGCAGGTCGGCGTGCAGCCGGTCGAACACCTCGGCGACGTTGCGCTTGTAGTTCAGGCAGGTGACGCCGATGACGTAGGCGAGGCCGGGCAGGCTCTCCAGCCGCGAAAGCCACCCGAGCCGGCTCACGTCGATGCCGGCCCGCCCGTACCACTCCGACGGCGCGGATGCCCCGTCGGCGACCTGCAGTTCGAACGCGATCGCGGCCTCGGTGACCTGCAGCAGCCGCTGCACCAGCTGCCCGGCCACGTCGTCGGCGGCGTCGTCGGTCATCCGCACGCCGCGCAGTTCCGCGCCGTCGTTCGACCGCCGGACGCCGGTGAGCCGCACGGCCGCCCGCTGGAACGCGACCAGCACGCCCCCGACGAGTTCGGTGGCCCGGTCTTCGGTCGGCGTGGGTGGCTGGGCGAGCAGGAAATCGACCAGCGCGTACGCCCAGTCGGGCAGCCGTCCCGGGTTGCGCACCTTGACGTCGACCAGGCCGGCGCCGAGGTCCCGGCCGGTCTGCTGGCGGTGCAGCAGCAGTGCGCGCCGTGACACGTCGTCGGCGGCGACGGCCGCCCGAAGCCACCGCTGCGCGCGATCGGCGAGCTTGCGCCGGCCACCGGCGCGCACCGGCAGAAAGTGGACACCGGACTCGCGTTCGTCGAACGGCGCGGCGGCGGCGATCACGCTCAGCAGTCGGTCGTCGGCGCCGGCCAGGCCGAGTAGCGTGTCCGGCGCGGCGGCCGGCTGGGTGAGGCCGAGTGGCGTGGTCGTGGTCATCAGTTGACCTCCTGCCGGGCGACGAGACGGGCGAAGAGGGGGCTCGTGGCGGCCAGTTCCGCGTAGCTGCCGCAGGCGGCGACGGTTCCTCCGTCGAGGACGTAGATCCGGTCGGCGGCGCGGATGGTGCTGAGCCGGTGCGCCACCACGATCCGGGTGACGCTCAACGCGGCGATCCGGTCCGAGACCGTGCGCTGGGTGATGTTGTCCAGGGCGCTGGTCGCCTCGTCGAGCACCAACAGGGGCGGCCGCTTCACCAGCGCCCGGGCCAGCATCAGGCGCTGGATCTGGCCGCCGGAGAACGACGCGTTGTCCTCGCTGACCATCGTGTGCAGGCCCATCGGCATCGCCCGCACCTCGTCGCCGAGGCCGGCCAGTTCGAGCGCCTCCCAGACCCGTTCGTCCGGCACGTCCTCGGCACCGGCGACCACGTTGTCCACAATGGATCCCCGGACCGCGCGGGCCAGTTGCAGCACGACGCCGAGTTGGGCCCGCACCGCGCGCAGGTCGAGCTCGGCGAGGTCGCGGCCGTCGTACCGGACGGCGCCGCTGCTCGGCCGGACGAGCCCGAGCAGCAGCCGGATCAGCGTCGACTTTCCCGCGCCGGACGGGCCCACCACGGCGACGAACTCGCCCGGCTCCGCCGAGATGCTCACCTGGTCGAGCACCGGACGGCCGCGGCCCGGGTAGGTGAACGAGACCTCGTGCAGTTCGACCCGGCCGTGCAGCGGGCCGGGGTCCGCGGCGCCCGGCGCGACGTCGGGCTCCGCGTCCAGCAGTGGCCGCAGCTGCCGGTGCGCCGACACGATCGAGAACGACGACATCACCGCACCGTGCAGCAGGCCGGCCGACGCCGCGAACTGTCCAACTGCGACACTCGCGGCCACGAACGTGCCCAGCTCGACGCCGGGACGAAGCAGCGCGACCGACACGCCCAGAGCGGCGAGCGCGGCGGGCTGCATCGACAGCGCGAGCCCCGCGACCACCGCCTTCCACCGCAGCGCGGCGGCGTCGGTGCGGCGCTGGTGGGCGTACCGGTCGGCCCAGCCGGCGAACACACGCTCCTCGCGCGCGGCGACCTGGAGCTTTTCGATCGCCAGCAGCGCCGCGTGGAGGAACGACGCGACCCGGCTGAACGCCTCCCGATTGGCCATCTCGTGCCGTTGCAGGTGGCGGGCCGCCCAACTCGCGGCGCCCAGCAGTACCACGGTCGTGGTGAGCACCACGCCACCCACCACCGGGTCGACGGCGAGCAGCACGCCCAGGCTCACCAGACCGAACGCGCTGCCGAGCACGGCCGAGGCCGCGCTGTCGCTCAACGACCGCCGCAGTTCCGAGACGGCGTTCGCGCGCTGGGTCAGGCCGGCGGTCCCGAGCTCCTCCAGGAACCGGACGTCGCGCCCGAGCAGGTGCCCCCATACCGCGGGCTCCAGCCGTAGCTGCAACCGCCCCTGCAGCCGCACGAGCGCGGCGTTGCGGACCGACAGCAGCAGCACGTTGCCGACCACCAACCCGGCCAGCAGGGTCGCGGTCCACCACACCAGGCCGCCGCCGGCGCCGCCGCCCGCGGTCCGGGTGAGCAGCCACCCGGACAGCAGCGGCATCGCGCCGGCGAGGCCGGCGGCGAGCAGCCCGGCCAGCAGCAGGAACCGGATGTCCGGGCGAGCGCCCCGGGCGGCGAACCGCAGTAGGCCGCGCGCGGTGCGGTCGCGCTCGGTCAACGGCGGGTACACCTGCCAGGCGACCTCGTCGAAGCCGGCCGCCTCGGGTTCGGTGATCCGGGCCCCGCCGGCATGCCGGTAGCCGCGCGGACCGGGCAGCAACGTCTCCGGAGCGCCGTCGCGGAAGGCGATCAGCGGTGCGACACCGGTGCGGTGCCACCCGTCGGTGAGCCGGACCTCGACCCAGTGCACGCCGGCCGCGCGAAGCGCGCGGGTCAGCGTCGGCTCGGTCGGCACCGGAATCCCGAAGTGTTCCGCCAGTGCCGCCACCGCCGTCGGGATCGGGGTGTCGCGGCGCTCGGCCGCGGCGCGCGCCAGCGTCTGCCACACACCGTCGACGGCGGTCATGCCGCACCCCCGGTCGCCAGCCGCCGATACAGGCCCGGCGCCGCGATCAGCTCCTCGTGCCGGCCGCGCTGGGCGACCCTTCCCTTGTCCAGCACCAGGATCAGGTCCGCGTCCCGCACGGTGGAGATCCGGTGGGCGATGAACAGGCAGGTGACACCGCGACGGCGCAACGCATCCAGCACCACGTGCTCGGTGGAGCTGTCGAGGGCGCTTGTCGCCTCGTCGAGTACCAGAAGGGGTGGGTCTCCGGCCAGTGCCCGGGCCAGCTCCATCCGTTGCTGCTCACCGCCGGACAGGTTGCGGGCGTGCTCGGTGACCTGGCCGCCGTCGAGGCCGCCGCGTTGGTCGACCAGCCGGTCGAGGTCGGCGTCGCGCAGGGCGGCCCGCAGCCGTTCCTCGGGCACGGTGTCGTCCCAGAGCGTCAGGTTGTCGCGCAGGCTCCCCTCGAACAGCCGCAGCGTCTGCTCGACGTACCCGATCGACGCGGCGAGCCGCTCGCGGGTGTAGGTGTCGCGCGGCCGGCCGTCCAAGCGGATCGTTCCCTTCCAGGGATCGACCGCGCCGACGGCGAGCCGGGCGATCGTCGACTTGCCGCTGCCGGTCGCGCCCACGAGCGCGACCCACTCCCCCGGCTCCGCCGCGAACGACAGGTTTCGCAGGAGCGGCTTTCCGTACCGGTCGTACCCGAAGGTCACGTCGTCGAACTCGATGGCGCCGGTGAGCCGTTTCGGCGCCGACGGCGTTTCGGCCGGCGGAGCCGCCGCGCGGTCGAGGACGTGGGCACGCGCCGGGTGCGGTACGGCCTGCAGCGCGTCATCGGTGATCGACATCTGGACGCGGGTGATCTGGACCTCGGAGCCGAGGCCCACGAGCACGCCGAGCGGGCTGAGCAGCCCGCCGGCGACGAGTTGCGCGGTGAGCAAGGTACCGAGGGCCAGCTCGCCGGAAGCGACCTGGTGCGCGCCGACCACGACGAACGCCGCGAGCGCCGCCGGTGCCACCGCCGAGCTGACCGCCAGCAGGCTCAGCGTGGCCGAGCCGAGCGCGTTGCCGGTCCGCAGGGCGCGGGTCGCCGATCGCACCCACGAACCGAAGAGCCACTGCTCGGCACCGTCGGCTTTGATCGCCTCGATCATCGAGAGTCCACTGTGGGCGGTGGCGTCCCGGCGCACCTGTTCGAACAGCAGCCGTTGCTGGTGCGGGCCGGCGACCCGCACCACCGCCCGGAGCAGCAGCAGCTGCGCGGTCGCCGCGACCGCCATCACGGCCAGCAGCGCCGGTGCCAGCACGCTGAGCAGGAACGCGTAGCCGAGGATCGTCACGCTCGCGGTCACCGGCACGGCGAGCCGATCCGACAGCATGATGGCCAGTCCGTCGTTCATCTGCGCCCGTTTGACCAGACCCGACAGGTGCCGCCGGTGGAAGAACTCGCCGGGCAGGCGCAGCAACGCCGCCAGGTACGTGCTGCTGAACCGGGTGGCCATCACCGACAGGGCACGGGACAGGACCCGTTGCTGCGCCCAGCCGGTCACGCCGGCCAGCACCGCACCGACCACGAGGACCGCCAGCAGCGCCGGCCGCCACGCGTGGTCGCCGATGACGAGCACGCGGTTCAGCAGCGCCCGCATGGTGAGCGCCGCGAGCACGGTGGGCACCGCGGCGAGTACGCCGAGCAGTGCGGCCACCGCGACGATCGGCAGGTACGGCCGCACCTTCGCGAACACGGCCCGGACGAACGGCAGCCGCGGCCCGCCCGGCCGGAAGTCCGGCGTCCGGGTGGCCACCAGCACGATCCCGCTCGACCGCGCGGCGAACTCCTCGGCGGTCAGCCGGATCCGGCCCACGGCCGGGTCGTTGATCCAGACCCGGTTGCCGCGAACGCCTTCCAGGACCGCGTAGTGCCGCCCGTCGAGCAGCACCACGGAGGGGACGGGCAACCGCGCCACACTGTCCACGTCGGACGGAACGACGTTGCGCCCCTTGACCTCCAACCCGAACGTGGCGGCGGCCCGCCCGAACCCGACCGCGGTGGTGCCGTTGCGTCCGGCGCCGCACAGCTCACGCAGTTCGGCCAGCGGCGCACGGCGCCCGTGCCGGGTAAGGATGATGCTCAGGCACGCCGCGCCGCAGTCGGCGTCCTCCATCTGTGGCACCTCGATGGTGCGGCGGGCTTTCTGTCGCGGCGGTTTCGGCTCGGCCGTCGCCGCAGGCGGCTTGACCGCCGGTTGGGTGCGCTCCGCGAGGACCATCAGGCACCGCCGTGCCACAGTAGATCGGCCGGGCGCCGCTCGCCCAGCACCAGGTCCAGGCGTACCGGGGTCAACGTCGCACCGGCCCGGGCCGGCAGGCCGAGGTCGACGTGGACGGCACGGACCAGCCGCTGCCCGTCGCCGGGCAGGGACCGTTGGCCGAACCGCGCGGCAAGGTCGTCGGCCCGCACCGGGTACGGCTCGACGGCGGTAACCCGGCCGCTCAATCCGGCGCCCCGTACCTTCGTGCCCGTGGGTACGGTAGCCATGTTCGCGGCGTCGAGCAGGAGGACCGCGCCGAGGCGCGCGCCGGCGGGCTCGACGGTGGCGAGCACCTCCCCGCCGGATACCGGACTGCCGGGTCGCACCGCGACCGACGACACCGCACCGGCGACCGGGCTGGTGACCACGCGGCGCTCGCCGGCGACGTCGAGGACGATCAGGTCCGCGCCGGCCTGGACCGCCGAGCCGACCTGTGGTGACGACACCACCGTCGCCGCGGCCGGCGCGGTCACGAGCGTCGGGCCGGCACCGGCGACAAGCATGCCGTCAAGCTCTACTGTGGACTCGACGCGGGCCAGCAGTCCCCACGTGACCAGCGCGCCGAAAAGGACCAGCACCGCGGTCAGGGTCGCCCACACCCGGCGCGTCGTCAGGTGGACGACCTCGTCGAGTTCCGCCACCTTACGTGTCATCGCGTCACTCCCACCATCAGTGGCTCCGCGACGACGCGCAGCGCCGAGAATCCGTCAATGGCCGCGCCGGGCAGCCGGGGTGTGCCGGCCTCGTCGGTGCGGCAGGTGAGCCGGGCCCGCGTCGCGAACGCCCGCAGGACCGCCGCACCCTGTTGCCCCGCCAGCGCCGCGCCGAGGCAGTGGTGCGGGCCGGCACCGAACGCGAGGCTCCGTCCCGGCCGGCCGGGACGGAACGTGTCCGGATCGGTGAAGACCCGCGGATCCCGGTTCGCCAGTGACCATGCGAGGAACACCGGTGCCCCCCGCGGTATCGCGTCGATGGGCTCCGCCGCCCGGCGCGCGCCCAGCCGGACCGGGCTGTGCAGCCGCATCAGCTCGGCGAAGACGTCGCCCGCCGATCCGGGGTCCCGCCGGATCCGGTCGGCCAGGCCGGGTTGCCAGGCCAGGGCGCCGATCGCGCGGGCGATGCCGGCGGTGACCGTCTCCAGGCCGTTCATGAACAGCAGCACGACGAAAGCCACGAACTCGTCGTGGTCGAGCGCCGCGTGCAGGTCCGCGACGAGGTCTCCGCGCCGCCGGTGACGGGCCAGGTCGTCGATGTAGCCGGTGAGCTCGGCGAGCTGGCGCTCCACCGCTTCGACGGCGTCCGGCGGCTGCTTGAACGTGAACAGCTGGGCGCTCATCGCCGTCGACCAGTCGGCCACCTGCTGCCGGTCCGCGCGCGGGATGTCGAGCAGGGCGCACGTCGTCCGTACCGGCAACGGGACGCCGACGTCGGCGACCGCGTCGAACTCACCCCGCGCGAGGGCGGCGTCGGCCAAGTCGCCCACCACCGCCGCGACGGTCTCCGCCACGGCGTTGGCGCGGCGGGCGCTGAACGCGACGGTCGCCAGCCGCCGCAGCCGGGCGTGGTCGGCCCCGTCGCGGAAGTTGAGCATGCGGGCGAGGACGGACTCCAACCGCTCGGACTGGGTCAGCGGCACCGGCGGGTCGCCGGCACGGGGATCGATGACGAGCCGGCGGTCACCGGCGAGGCGGCACACCTCCGGGTGGCCGGAGATCACCCAACCGTCCACTGTAGGCAGGACCGGCGCCTCGGCCGGCAGCCGGTAGGCGCTGCTCGATTGTTTTCCGCGCAGGAAGGATCGTGCCGCTGGCTCCAGGGCCGAAGCGGCAGGTGGGGCGGCCACGGGTTACTCCGTGTCGTTGCGGGCGTGTTGCTGCCCGCCGGTCGGGGGAACGGGCGGCCAGCAGAACGTGCCGGCGCAGAAGCAGAGCTCGCTGCCCGCGTCGCCCCGCAGCGGCTCGATCCGCAGGTCGTCCTCGGGCGGGGTGGCGGTGCCGGCGAGCCAGGCGGCGACCAGTCGCTGCGCGCGCGTCCTGTCCTCGGTCCGGGTGTCGGCGTTCGGCGGGGAGGTGACGGTCGGCGCGTCGGACATGGCGACTCTCCCTTGTTCGACCGGAGGCATGCGTGACCTCTGATGTTCGGGTTACCATCCAAGTAGCGCTGCGGGCATCTGGACTGCCCGCAGCGATCTTCGTCTGGTCAGCCGTTTAGTCGGTGGTCATCAGTCTGCGACCTCGCCTCCCGGTTCGGAAGTGCGCCGATACACGTCTGCACCCATGACGTTCGTCATGCGGCGCTGCTCCCCGGCGCGCCGGTCCCCCCGCCCCGTCACGGTCGCACCCGCCGCCCAACCCGGCACCGGATGTGCGGGTGGTCCTTCGCCGTCGTTGCCTCGGCCCGGACCCGCCTCCTCTTACCCCGACCACGATCACCGCGAACTGTTCCTCGGTGAGCGACTCGCCGATAGCCACGCCATCGAATGTCGCGGAACGCCCCTACTCGGCATAGACCTCCGGGATAGCGGCCCGGATCCGTCGCACGGTTTCGGCGACGTCCAGACCAGTCGTATCAACGCCGACGTATCGGTAGTCGGCGTCGGTCGCCTGCCGGATGGTCCGATCCTCCGGAATCAGGTCGACCATGTCGCGCCATTCCCGTGTCGTTTGTTTCGCTCGCGGTCACGTGCATCCTTGTCGACCAGAAGCCGCCGTAGGGCGTGTGGGGCAGCAGCGCGCGGATGATGGTCGGCCGCTCCGAAGACATCCAGCGAGTATTGCCCAACCCGTCAGACGGGGACGAAGCGTTTGAGCGCTACGGAGGGTGATGGAAACCACTGGGTGAAGGCGGACCGCGGAGCGCTCGAAATGAAATTCTCGTCGTTGCACCGACCAAGGCAATACGAGCGGCGGTTATGGTAGTCGGAACTACGTTTCCAATCGGGCGCTCATGCCACCTTTGCGGGGAGTGACATCATGGCGAAGCAAGTTATCACGGTGCTGACCGACGACCTCGACGGCGGTGAGGCCGACCGGACCATCGAGTTCGGCCTCGACGGAGCCAACTACACGATCGACCTGTCCGACAAGAATGCCGGGAAGCTCCGCAAGGCGCTCGAACCATACCTGACAGCCGCGTCCAGGGTCGGCCGCACCAGTGGCAGCAGCCGGATCGGATCTCGCGCCGGGACACCGCCCACCCGGACGAACCGGGATCAGAATCAAGCCATCCGGGAATGGGCGACCAAGAACGGCTACGAGGTTTCCGACCGAGGCCGCATCCCGGCATCGGTCGTCAAGGCTTTCCACGCCAACCGCTGACCATCCGCGGGCTGACGTTCACGGGTCGGCGAGGAGCACGCCGCGTTCGGCCTCGATCGAGGCCAGCCGGTCACGGGTGTCGGCCACCCGTTGCTCCAGCCGTTCCCGTGCCCGTCTGACCCGGTACATCCACACGGCGATATTGTCCCGGGCATTCTCGATCCGCCCGTCCACCGCGACATCGGTAACGGCCGCCTCCCACCCGGCATCGAGAAACCAGGTCGTCGCGTCCACGGACAGATGGGCGCTGGCGGGCGGCACGTGCTCCAGATCGGCCAGCTCGTTGCGCAGCACCGCCAGGCAACGATCGGCGTGCGCCGCCACGTCCTTCGCTCCGTCGACGTAGGTGTACTTGATCGCCTCAACCGGTGCGCCGCGAGAGAACATGTCGAGAGCCGACCAGCCCGAAGCACGCCCGAGCCCGCGATCGACCGCCTCCAATGCGTCCCGAGCGGCCTCGGCCGCCCGCAGCGCCTTGTCCAAGTCTTCCAGTTCTCCATTGAGCCGCCCCCGCTCATCGGCCAGATCGAGCAATCGCACCGCGCGCGGGTCGCCCGACTCGCTCAACTGCCGGTATTCGGCCAGGACGGCCCGATAGGCCGCCGGTGCCGAGGCAAGCTCGCTCAGCCGTGCCAGCGTCGCGGCGTGTTCACTCCGCATCATTTGCAGATGTGCCTCGGCCTCGGCAACGCGATGGTGGGCGGGTTCGCTTTCCGGCCGCTGCCGGCCCAGCGCCGCGTCCCGGTGCCCGCGCAGGGTGGCCAGGAGCCCGACCAGCCACAGGTGGAAATTCCCGCTGTCAACTAACGTACGTGACATGGCTTCGTTCAACGACACGGTGATCGTGAACTTCAGGACCAACGACGGCGTGCTCGGCGGTCACTGGGAGGGCAAGACGACGCTCTTGCTGCACGTTCGCGGTCGCAAGTCCGGCAAGCAGTTCGTCCATCCGCTTGTCGCGGCACCGTACGGTGACTCGTACATCGTCTGCGGCAGCGCGGGCGGTGCGCCGCACGACCCGCAGTGGGTCGCCAACCTGGAGGCCATCGACGGCCCGGTCACCGTCGAACTGGGCGCGGACACGGTGCAGGCGGACAACCGCGTGGTCCGCCCCGGCCGTGACGACGACTGGGACCGGTTGTACGGCGTGTGGCGCGCGTACTGGCCGGACGCCGCCGAGTACGAGAAGAAGACGGACCGGAGGTTTCCGGTCGCCGTGATCAGCCTGCGTTGACCGCCGAGCGCGTTGCGCGGGGACCGGCCCGCCGACGGCGTGATCAATCGCCTGAACCTCAGTGGTACGTGAGCTCGCCCGCCTCGATCGGGTCGGTGAGCCGGTTCTCCTCCGGAGCCAGCGGGCAGGCCCACCGGTCGTCGTACGCGCAGCTCGGGTTGTACGCGTAGTTGAAGTCGAGCCGCAGCCGGCTGCCCGCCAGCGCCACCACGCCCCGCCCGAAAGTGCCCTTCACGGTGTCCGTCAGGTACCGCCCGGCGCCGTACGTCATCGACCCGTACGTGCCGTCGCGGAACGGCAGGAAGAGCCCGCCCCCGTACGCCTCGATCCAGAAGAGCGTCAGCGGGCCCCACGGCGTGACCGCGCGCGCCACCCGCCGGTACCGGACCACGCCGTCCGGGCCGCCGGTGTCGATCTCGATCGTGCCGCCCGCCGGTTCGAGGGGCGCCTCGACCACGGCGGTCGGGTTTTCCGGAAAGTACCGGAGCCCCGCGAAGGCGGCGCGCTCGGCCGGCGGGATCGGTGACTGTGCGTGTGTGGCGAGCAACCGATCCCGGGCCGAGCGGAATCCGCCCAGGTCGAGCCCGGAGAGGTACAGGCGGGCGACGCGCTCGCGCCAATCCGCCAGATCCAGAATCTCCACGCTCTCGAACCCTAACCGTCCATCGAACGTATTCACGGCGGATGAGGCACTATTTTGCGCCCACGACTCAGCGGCCGACGCTGATACCGTTTGTCCGTGACTTCCCGGACACCCCGATGATCCACACGGTCGGGCTGGTGCTGCACCCAGAGCGTGACAGCCGGGCGGCCATGTCGACCATCAGTGCCTGGGTGCGCGGCCACCAGGCCACCCTCCTGGGGTTGCCGGAGGAGGTCGACCGCACCGAGGGCGCCACCGCGGTGCCGGCGGAAAAGCTGGCCGAGGAGTCCGACCTCGTGGTGAGCCTCGGCGGCGACGGCACCATGCTCCGCTCGATGCGCCTGTCCTGCGGCGGGCGCGCGCCGGTGCTCGGGGTCAACCTGGGGCGGCTCGGCTTCCTGGCCGAGATCGACGTCCCCCAGCTCCCCGAGGCGCTCTCCGCGATCGACGACAAGCGGTTCACGGTGGAGGCCCGGTCCGCGGTGCGGTCCCGCTTCCACGACCAGGAGGTGCTCGCCTTCAACGAGGTGGCGCTGGTGCGCCGCCCGGGCGGGCCGATGGCCGCGGTCGAGCTTTTCGTCGAGGGGCACCCGTTCATCCACTACGTGGCCGACGCGCTGATCGTGGCGACCCCGACCGGCTCGACGGCCTACAGCTTCTCGGCCGGCGGCCCGATCGTCTCGCCGCGGACCCAGGGGCTGGTGGTGACGCCGGTGGCGCCGCACTCGGCGTACAACCGGGCGCTCGTGCTCTCGGAGAGCGAAAAGGTCGCCCTGCGGGTGCTGCCGGCCAGCGGCGACCTGGAGGTCGAGTCGGACGGCTCGGTGGTCGGCCGCCTCTGCCCCGGCGACACGGTCGAGGTCTGCGCGGTGCCGGGGGCGGCGAGCGTGGTGCGGCTCGGGCACACGACGTTCTACCAGCGCGCCCAGCGCAAGCTCCGCCTGACCGGCTCGACCGAGGTCGACCGCGCCTGGTAGCCGCCCGCCCGTGATCAAAGCTCCCCTCATGTCGTTCTAGCGACGTGGGGGGAGCTTTGATCACGGGGGCGGATCGCGGCGGTTGGTTCAAATCTGAAATAGAGCTACCGTGGGGGCATGGCCGAGCCGCTCACTTCCACGGAGATGGCCGGCTGGCGGGCGTACATCGAGTCCAGCCAGCGGCTGATGACCCAGCTCGAAGACGACCTGCGCGCCGACAGCGGGCTGACCTTCGCCGACTACCACGTGCTGGTGCTGCTCTCCGAGGCACCCGGCCGGCGCCTGCGGATGGGCGAGCTCGCCAGCCGCCTGGTGTTTTCGCCCAGCCGCTTGACGTACCAGATCGGTTCGATGGAAAAGCGCGGGCTGGTGGCCCGCGAGAGCTGCCCGGAGGACCGCCGGGGCAGCGAGGCCGTGCTGACCGCCGAGGGGCTGCGCACGCTGCGCGAGGCCGCGCCGCACCACCTCCGCTCGGTGCGCGCCCACTTCGTGGACGACCTCGACGAGGCCGAGATCGCCGTCCTCACCCGCGTCTTCACCCGGCTCGGCGAGCGCCTGCGCGCTTCCCGGTCCGGCGTCACCCAGTAAAAAGGAGCACAGACCATGCCCGCCATCACCGTGGACGACGTGCTCGTCCTTCCCCGACTCCCCAGGCTCGACCCCGCGACCACCGAGTACCGCGCGGTGCGCCGCCTGGTCACCGCGCCGAGCGGCTTCGAGGGCGAGGGCTTTCCGGTCCGCCGGGCCTTCGCCGGGGTGCCGCTGACCGAGCTCGACCCGTTCATCCACCTCGATCAGATGGGTGAGGTCGACTACGCGCCGGGCGAGCCGAAGGGCACGCCGTGGCACCCGCACCGCGGCTTCGAGACCGTCACGTACATCATCGACGGCATCTTCGACCACCAGGACTCCAACGGCGGCGGTGGCACCATCACCGACGGCGACACCCAGTGGATGACCGCCGGCAGCGGGATCCTGCACATCGAGGCGCCGCCGGAGCACCTGGTCGTCAGCGGCGGCCTCTTTCACGGCCTGCAACTGTGGGTCAACCTGCCCCGGGTCAAGAAGATGAGCCCGCCGCGCTACCAGGACATCCGCGGCCGGGAGGCGAGCCTGCTGACGACGCCCGACGGGGGCGCGCTGATCCGCGTGATCGCCGGTGAGATCGACGGCCACCAGGGCCCGGGCGTCACGCACACCCCGATCGCGATCGCGCACGTCACGCTCCAGCCCGGCGCCGCGCTCGACCTGCCCTGGCGCAGCGACTACAACGCGCTGGTGTACGTGCTGGGCGGCCGGGGCACGGTCGGCACCGACCGGCGTCCGGTCCACACCGGACAGATGGCGGTCCACGGCCCGGGCGAGGCGCTGCGCGTCACGGCGGACGAGAAGCAGGACTCGCACACGCCGGCGCTGGACCTGTACATCATGGGTGGTGAGCCGATCCGCGAGCCGGTGGCCCACTACGGCCCGTTCGTGATGAACACCCGCGAGGAGCTGGTGCGGGCGTTCGAGGACTACCAGGCGGGCCGGCTCGGGGTCATCCCGGCCGAGCGGGTCCCGCACTCGGGCGGCGAGACGCCGCCGGTCTCGTAGGGGTCGCTCGGCGGGTCAGAGGGACACGAGGTACATGCCGGCGACGCCGAGCACGACCATCAGCAGCATGGTCAGCAGCAGGCCGCGGCCGGCCTCGACGGGCGCCTGAGCCTTTTCGGTGGTGATGGACTCGGTGGTCACTGTGGCCTCCTGGGGTCTCGCTCGGGTCACGTTGACGTTATGGCGGCACCCCTATCCGGGTAATCACGGATTCGTGCCGCCGGCGGACTGGTCCCTCACCGCGCCGGGGCGCGGTGCCAGTCGCGGGGGACCCAGATCGGGTACGCGGGGTCGCCGTCGAGGGCCATGCTCGCCTGCCAGGCGGGTACGGCCGGGCGGCCGCTGGCCACCCAGCGGTCGATCAGGGCCGTCGCGCGCTCCGCGTACGCCCCGGCGCTGGGGCCGCTGCCGTCGATCGAACCGTCCGGCCAGACCGTGGCGCCGCCCTCCGCGGCCTCGTCGAGCAGGGCGCAGCCGCCGTTTCCGCTGCTGTCCGGGGGTTGGGCGTACGTGGTGCGGGGATCCCAGGCGCCCAGCGCGAACCACATGTCGTGGTAGCGGAAGACGTCCAGCGGCGGGTCGAAGCGGGCCGGGCGGCGCACCGTCGCCGGCGGCAGCGGGCCGTCGCCGAGCGGGTGGGCGCCCGGAAACATGGCCGAGAGCGGGCCGGCCGCGGACATGAAGCCGGCGGGGCAGACGCCCGTCGCGCGCACGGTGCCGTCCGGGGCGCGCGCCACGCGGAGCACCGGGTGGTGGCCGGCGTGCCGGGTCGGCGCGACCACGAAACCGCCGGGTGCGAGCTGGTCGAGCCAGGGCGGTGCGGCGCCGGCCACGCCGACGGTCACGATCACCCGGTCGTACGGGGCGCCGGCCGGCCAGCCCGCGTAGCCGTCACCGAGCTTGAGGTCCACTGTGGAGGAAAGCGTCGCGAGCGCGGTCGCGGCCCGGGCCACCACGTCCGGCTGTACGTCCACTGTGGTCACCTGCGCGCCGGCGGCGGACATCAGCGCGGCGTTGTAGCCGGTCCCCGCGCCGATCTCCAGCACCCGCGCGCCGGGCGTCAGGTCGAGCGCCTCGATCATCGTGGCCATGAGCGAGGGCTGGCTGGACGAACTGGTCGCGCGGCCGGCCTCGATCTTCGTGACGAGGACGTCGTTGGTGTACACGGCGTCCAGGAAGCCCTCGGCGTCCGGGGCGAACCACGTGCCGTCCCGGCCGTGGAAGCCCGCGCCGACGAACGCCTCCCGCGGCACCGCCGCGAACGCCTCCGCCACCTCCGGACGGGTGATGGCCCCCTCGCGCCACAACTCGTCGACGAACCGTCGACGCAGCTCAGCGGAGGAGGCCATCACACCACGGTAAAAGGAGGTCCCGGACTACGACAGATCGAACTCCGGGTTACCGAGACCGGTCACCCACTTGCGGACCTTCTCCACGTCGCCACCGGCGAACGCCAGGCTGAGCATCAGCAGCAGCCGTGCCTTCTGCGGCAGCAGGTCGTCGCCGGCGATGATGGGCTGGGTCGTGCTGCCGCCGTACACCGAGCCGGAGCCGGTGCGCGTCGTGCTGACGAAGACCACGCCCTTGGCCGCGGCGGCGGTGCGGGCCGCACTCTGCGCGGACGATATGCCGCCCGCGCCCGTGCCGGCGGTGACGATGCCCTTGACGCCGGCGTCCGCGAACGCCGTGATCGCCTCGCCACCCGCCTGCTGGTAGCCGGCCACCACCTCGACGCGGGGCAGCGTCTCGGGGCCGATCTTGTTGAGGTTGAACGGCGTGTACCACTTGCTCTTGTCGTCGCACTCCTGGATCCGGGCGGGTGCGCGGCCGACCTTGATGTTCGGGCCGTCGATCCAGCCGAGCACGCCGAACTCGCGGGTCTGGAACGTGTCCATCCGGTACGAGCTGGTCTTCGTCACGTCCCGCGCGGCGTGGAACTCGTCGCCGAGCATCAGCACAGTGCCGTAGCAGTACGTGGCCTGGCTGGCGGCCAGCACGATCGCGTTGTAGAGGTTGGCCGGGCCGTCGGCGCCGATCACCTTCGGGCCGTCCGGCGACCCCGCCGCCCACGGGCGCATGGCGCCGGTGAGCACCACCGGCTTCTGGCTGCGCACCGAGAGGTCGAGCCAGTACGCGAACTCCTCCATCGTGTCGGTGCCGCTGGTCACCACGACGCCGTCGGAGGACTTGAGCGCCGTCTCCACCGCGAGGGTGAGCGCGTGGAACTCGGGGATCGTGTACCCGCCGGAGCCCTTGTTGCCGAACTGGACGGTGCTGACGTCGGCGACGGCACCGATCTCCGGCTGGAGGTAGCCGACCATGTCACCGATGGCGATCTGGCCGGAGCGGTAGTCCTGGAAGCTGCTGCGCGAGGTCGCGACGCCGGAGATGGTGCCGCCGGTGCCGATGACGGTGACCTTGGGCTTCTTCGCCTTCGCCGCGGCGACGGCCTGCGTGTACGCGACGCTCTCGATGTTGGTCAGGGTTTCTACGCCGTCGACCTTGACGGACGTGGAGTCGCTTTCAGGAGCGGGGGCCGCGGACGGCTGGCCCAGCGCGGAGACGACGAGGGCCGCGGTGACCGCGGCCGACACGACGGGGAGGAGTACGGCGCCGAGGCGCGAAAACGATCTCTTCGGCATGCCGCAGATCGTCGGGGCCACTCGTTTCGGTCACGTTGCCGCGAGATTGCACGCGTTGATCAAGTATCACCCACTCAGCGGCTGCCACCAGGCATCCACCACCGGCGGCGCCTCCACGTCGACCCGTTCGCCCGGCCGCGGGATCGCCACCGACACGTCGAACGCCTTCGCCTCCCGCCACAGCCGGTCGACCGGCTCGCTCCACGAGTGGTACGAGAGCACGAACGTCGCCCAGTGCACCGGCAGCAGCAGCCCGGCGCGCAGGTCGACGTGCGCCTTGACCGCGTCCTCCGGTGTCATGTGGATGTCCGGCCAGGCCGTGCTGTACGCGCCGATCTGGATGAGGCTCGCCTCGAACGGGCCGTACTTCTCGCCGATCGCCGCGTAGCCGTCGAAGTAGCCGGAGTCGCCGGTGTAGAAGACCTTGCGCCCGCCGGCCTCGACCACCCAGGAGCCCCACAGCGTACGGTCGCGGGCGAAGAGCCGCCCGGAGAAGTGGCGCGCGGCGGTCGCGGTGAGGCGCAGGCCGGCTCCGCTGGTGGCGCGCCCCGGGGCGATGTCGACGCCGTCGTCCCAGTCGAGCTCGACGATCCGCTGCCGCGGCACCCGCCAGCGGTCGAGGTGGGCGCCCACCCCGAGGGGTACCAGGAACGGCGCCTCCTGGGTGCGGACCAGCTCGCGCACGGTGGGCAGGTCGAGGTGGTCGTAGTGGTCGTGCGAGATCACGATCGCGTCGACCTGGGGCAGCGCGGCGAGCGGCACCGGTGGCGGGTGCAGCCGGCGCGGCCCGGCGAACGGGAACGGCGAGCACCGCTTGCTCCACACCGGATCGAAGAGCACCCGCCAGCCGTCGATCTCGACGAGGGTGCTCGCGTGCCCGTACCAGGTCAGGTGCAGGCCCTCGGCGGGCACGGTGCCCGGCGCGACCAGCGGGACCGGTCCGGTGGGCCGGCGCACCTGCTTGCCGAAGATCATCTCGCGCATGGCCGCCCGCATCGCGCCGCGCGGCAGCAGCGTGGCGGCCACGGTGTTGTGGAAGCGCCCGTCCCGGTACTGCGGGGAGGCGCCGACCGTGGCGGCGTCGGGGCGCCCCCCGAACACAGCTGGACCGAACCTCATCGCCCAACCGTACGACGACCCCGACCGGTTCTTCGTAAGGCCCTGGTAACCCGGGCCTGCGAGAATGGTCCACGTGTATGACTTCGACGTGCTCGTGCTGGGCTCCGGCCCCGGCGGGCAGAAGGCCGCGATCGCCGCCGCCAAGCTCGGCCGCCGGGTCGCCGTGATCGAGCGACGTCACATGATGGGCGGGGTGTGCATCAACACCGGCACCATCCCCTCCAAGACGCTGCGTGAGGCCGTGCTCTACCTGACCGGCCTCAACCAGCGGGAGATGTACGGGCAGAGCTACCGGCTCAAGGACGACATCACCGTCGACGACCTCACGGCGCGCACCCAGCACGTGATCGGGCGGGAGATCGACGTCATCCGCAGCCAGCTCGCCCGCAACCGGATCCGGCTGCTGACCGGCACCGGCACGTTCGCCGACCCGCACACGCTCACGGTGAGCGACGGCTCCGGCCGCGAGTCCAAGGTGACCGCGGAGAAGATCGTGGTGGCCGCCGGCACCCGCCCGGCCCGCCCGACCTCGGTCGAGTTCGACGACCGCACGGTCATCGACTCCGACGGCATCCTCAACCTCGAGCACGTCCCGCAGTCGCTGGTCGTGGTCGGCGCCGGCGTGATCGGCATCGAGTACGCGTCGATGTTCGCCGCGCTCGGCTCCAAGGTGACCGTGGTCGAGCGGCGCGACCGGATGCTGGAGTTCTGCGACCTGGAGATCATCGAGGCGCTCAAGTACCACCTGCGCGACCTGGCGGTGACGTTCCGGTTCAGCGAGTCGGTCGCCTCGGTCGAGCGCCGCGCCAACGGGGCGCTCGCGGTGCTGGAGAGCGGCAAGCGGATCGCGGCCGACGTCGTCATGTACTCGGCGGGCCGCCAGGGCATGGCCGACCAGCTCAACCTGGAGGCCGCCGGGCTGAGCGCCGACGGCCGCGGCCGCATCAAGGTCGACGAGCACTTCCGCACGGCGGTGCCACACATCTACGCGGTCGGCGACGTGATCGGCTTTCCGGCGCTCGCCTCCACGTCGATGGAGCAGGGCCGGCTGGCCGCCCACCACGCCTGCGACGAGCCGGTGCGCGCGATGCACCAGCTCCAGCCGATCGGCATCTACACGATCCCCGAGATCAGCTTCGTCGGCCGCACGGAAGACGAGCTGACCGAAGCCCGGGTCCCGTTCGAGACCGGCGTCTCCCGCTACCGCGAGCTGGCCCGCGGCCAGATCATCGGCGACTCGTACGGCATGCTCAAGCTCCTCGTCTCCCCCGACGACCGCACCCTGCTCGGCGTGCACGTCTTCGGCACCGGCGCCACCGAGATCATCCACATCGGCCAGGCGGTGATGGGCTGCCAGGGCACGGTCGACTACCTGGTCGACACGGTCTTCAACTACCCGACGCTCGCCGAGTCCTACAAGGTGGCCGCCCTCGACGCCATGAACAAGATGCGCAGCATCGACCGCATGCGCGCGTAGAGGAGGCGGCGAGCGCGCAGGAACGCGTCCACCTGCCGCCGCTTGGCCGGGCTGCCGCCGATCTCGTCGAGGAGCGGGCGGGTCGGTACCAATGTGGTGGGAAGCTCTCGAGCTGCACGCACGAACGGGGCAGCCTGCACGCACAGACGGGGCAGCTCGAGAGCTCGTCGAAGACGGCACCGTCGCGGGACGCGGCGCGCCCACCCCGCCGCCCGCGCCACCCGACGGCCCGGAGCGTCCGGATGCGGCCGCTAGCGGACCGCCGCGGGGAGCGGGCGCCAGCTCATCTCCGGGCGTTCCGCCGAGCGGGCGTACCCGGACGCGGCGGCGGCCGCCGGCCGGGCGTTCGACCTACTGGAGCGCGGCCACGACCACGCCGGCGACCTCGCCGAGGGCTAGCTCGGGGCGACCCGGCGCGGCGGGCACCCGGCCGCGGATCACCACCCGGTCGCCGTCCTCCAGGAACGACCGGGTCACGCCGCCCGCCAGCTCGATCGGCGACCGGCCGCCCCGGCTCAGCTCCAGCAGCGAACCCGCCTGGTCCGGCTCCGGGCCGCTGACCGTGCCGGAGGCGAAGAGGTCGCCGGGGCGGATCGAGGCGCCGTTGACGGTCATGTGGGCGAGCATCTGCGCGGCGGTCCAGTACATCGCCGGGAACGGCGGGCGGGACACCACCGTGCCGTTGAGCTCGACCTCCAGCGCGATGTCGAGACCCCACGGCGGCTGCGCCGCATCGTCCAGATAGGACGCCAGCGCGACGTCGCGCGGCGGCGGCGCGGTCCGCGCGCCGTCAAAGGCATCCAGGGGTACGACCCAGGGCGAGACCGACGTCGCGAACGACTTGCCGAGGAACGGGCCGAGCGGCACGTACTCCCACGCCTGCAGGTCGCGCGCGGACCAGTCGTTGACCAGGCAGACGCCGAAGACGTGCTCGGCCGCGTCGGCCAGCGCGACCGGCTCGCCAAGGCGGGTGCCGGCGCCGAGCACGAAGCCCACCTCGGCCTCGATGTCCAGCCGGCGGCTCGGCCCGACCTCGATCGCGCCACCGGAGAGGCGGCGCTGTCCGGACGGCCGGGCCACCGGGGTGCCCGAGACGACCACCGTGCCGGAGCGCCCGTGGTACCCGATCGGCAGGTGCTTCCAGTTTTCCGGCAGCGGCGGCGAGTCGGGGCGGAAGATGCGGCCGACCGCCGACGCGTGGTGCTCGGAGGCGTAGAAGTCGACGTAGTCCCCGACCGCGAACGGCAGGTGGGTCCGCGCCTCCGCGAGCGGCGTCAGCAGCGGCTCGACGACCGGCCTGACTGACTCGTCAGTGAGCCACTCCACGAGCGCGGCGCGCAGCCGGCGCCAGGTCGGAGCCGGCGCGGCGAGCAGCGGATTGAGCACCGGCCCGGCGACCAGCGGCGCCAGGTCGGGCAGCAGCCGCTCGCACGCCGCCGCGAGGTCCAACCCGAGGTCGCCGACGCGCACCACGAGCCGCGGGTCGCCGCCGCCCTCGGAGACCGCGCCGTACGGCAGGTTGTGCACACCGTACGGATGCCCGGAGTCCACCCCAGTCACCCAACTCACAGAGCCTCCCGCTGGATTCGTGATCGAAGCTCCCTTCAAGTCGTTCTAACGACGTGAAGGGAGCTTCGATCACAGGGGTTAGAGGTTGCCGCGGCGCTGCTGCTCGCGTTCGATCGCCTCGAAGAGCGCCTTGAAGTTGCCCTTGCCGAAGCCGAGCGACCCGTGCCGCTCGATGAACTCGAAGAACACCGTCGGCCGGTCCCCGATCGGCTTCGTGAAGATCTGCAGCAGGTAGCCGTCCTCGTCCCGGTCGACCAGGATCTTCCGCTCCTGCAACTCCTCGACCGGCACCCGCACCTTGCCGATCCGCGCGCGCAGCTCGGGGTCCTCGTAGTAGGAGTCCGGCGTGTCGAGGAACTCGACGCCCGCCTCCCGCAGTGCGTCCACTGTGGCCAGGATGTCGTTGGTGGCGAGCGCTAGGTGCTGCGCGCCCGGCCCCCGGTAGAACTCCAGGAACTCGTCGATCTGGCTCTTGCGCTTGCCCACGGCCGGCTCGTTGAGCGGGAACTTCACCCGGTGGTTGCCGTTGGCGACCACTTTGGACATCAGCGCCGAGTAGTCGGTGGCGATGTCGTCGCCGATGAACTCGGCCATGTTGGTGAAGCCCATGACGCGGTTGTAGAAGGCGACCCACTCGTCCATGTGGCCCAGCTCCACGTTGCCGACCACGTGGTCGAGGGCCTGGAAGAGCCGGCGGCGCCCGGGGAGCGTCGAGGTGCGGGCGGCGTACCCGGGCAGGTACGGGCCGTGGTAGCGGGAGCGGTCGACGAGCGTGTGGCGGGTGTCGCCGTACGCCGCGATCGCCGCCAGCCGCACCGTGCCGTGCTCGTCGGTCAGCTCGTACGGCTCGTCGAGGATCGTCGCGCCCTGCGAGCGGGCGTGCGCCACGCAGGCGTCCACGTCGGGCACCTCCAGCGCGATGTCGCTCACCCCGTCGCCGTGCCGGTCGTGGATCGCGACCAGCGGGCTCTCCGGGTCGACCGCGCCCTTGAGCACGAACCGCACGGCACCGCTGCGCAGCACGTACGCGCAGTGGTCGCGGTTGCCCGTCTCGGGGCCGGAGTAGGCGACCAGGTCCATCCCGAAGGCCAGCTGGTAGAAGCGGGCGGCCTGGGTCGCGTTGCCGACCACCCACACGATCGCGTCCCAGCCGATCACCGGGAACGGGTCGGCCTGCTCGTCGTACTCCACCAGCCCCACGAGTTGCTTGAGCTGCTCGAGGCTCAGATCGGCGAGCCGCTCGTCATCGGTCAGAACGTGTTCGACGGTCATGCAGACCATCTGAACGCGCATCGGCAGCCTGTGCAACTGGCGTATCGTGAGCTAGTCAGGATGAGCAATTAGCGCAGCGATACACCGAAACAGCTAGGCAGATTGGTAAGACGATGGAGCTCGACACACTCGACGTGGCCCTGCTCCGGCTGCTGACCGAGCACCCGCGGGTCGGCGTGCTGGAGCTGTCCCGCCTCGCCGGGGTCGCCCGCGCCACCGTCACCGCCCGGCTGGAGCGGCTGCGCGCCGCCGGCGTCGTCACCGGATACGGGCCGCAGGTCGACCTCGCCGCCGCCGGCTACCCGGTGCAGGCGTTCGTGACGCTGGAGATCGCGCAGGGGCGGCTCGACGAGGTGACCGAGCACCTGGTCGCGCTCCCCGGCGTGCTGGAGGCGTACGCGACGACCGGCACCGGCGACGTGCTCTGCCGGCTCGCCGCCCGCTCCAACGACGACCTCCAGCAAATCCTGCTCGAACTCAACCGGTCGACCGGCATCCGCCGTTCCACAAGTGTGGTGGTCCTCTCGACGGTGGTCGCGCACCGCACGCTGCCGCTGCTCACGCACCGTCAGCGGCCGGCCGCGCAGCACGCGCCGTCGTACAAGAATCCGGGTTGATTTCGGTAATCCGGGCTTGGGCCGCCGGTCTCCACATAAGAGGGCATCTGATCTATAACTGACAGATAATGTCCGTATTTGTTGGGGTGGTGCGCCACGTCGATGTTGATTCTCCGGTTAACCGCCGGGACATGTTGTCGATCATTGCCCAGAGAATCATCGTCCGTTGATTTCGGTAATCCGGGCTTGGGCCGCCGGTCTCCACATAAGAGGGCATCTGATCTATAACTGACAGATAATGTCCGTATTTGTTGGGGTGGTGCGCCACGTCGATGTTGATTCTCCGGTTAACCGCCGGGACATGTTGTCGATCATTGCCCAGAGAATCATCGTCCGGGATCGGGCCGGGTCGGCCTCGTAGTCCCGGACCAGCCGGCGATGAAGCATCAGCCAGCCCAAGGTCCGCTCGATCGCCCACCGCTTGGGTTGCGGTTTGAACCCGCGCTGGTCGGGATCCTTGGTCACCACCACGACATCGATGCCGTGTGCCGCGCCCTGGTCGATGACGCTCTGCTTGTAGCCGGCATCCACCCACACCCTGACCACATCTGGTCGGTGGGCGGCGAGCTCGTCGACCACGTATCGGCCGCCGGCCGTGTCGTGCACACTCGCCGCAGTGACCAACACGACCAGCAGCAGGCCGAGCACGTCTGTGGCGATGTGCCGTTTCCGGCCCTTGATCCGCTTGCCGGCGTCGATTCCTTGCGATGACTCTGGAACATTGTTGGAGGTCTTGACCGTCTGCGCGTCGATGATCGCCGCGCTGGGCTCCTCGGCCCGCCCGGCGGCCCGCCGCACCCTGCGGCGCAGCGCCTCGTGGATCGCTTCAGTCGTGCCGTCCTTTTCCCACAACGCATAGTAGTGGTAAACCGTCTTATGTGGAGGGAAGTCGTGCGGCAGGTACTCCCATGGAATCCCGGTCCGGTTGATGTACAGGACCGCGTTCACGATCTCGCGTAGGTCATGTTGTATCGGCGCTATCCCCAACCCGACCCGGTCCGCCCGCCACCGCGTCAGGATCGGCTCGATCAACGCCCAGCGCGCGTCGGACAGGTCGGTTCGGTACGGGCGTCGGGAAGCGGTCACCCACGTGCTGTACCAGACCAGATGGACTACGTGTGGGATGTTGTTTTCGAATACATCGTCGCGCCTATACCAAATTATCCCGTATTGAGATCAGATGCCCTCT
>NZ_JAVHUY010000049.1 GCF_031085175.1 Phytohabitans maris | reverse complement strand
CTTTGTTAGGTAACTCGAGATTGGTTGTGGTGTAAGGGTTTCACGGTTTGGTGGCATGTGGGGCAGGCGCCGGTCCAGGTCGCGAGGAGGTATTGCAGCTCGCGGATGACCTTGTAGAGGGTCAGGCCGGCGCAGCCGCTTTTGGGTCGTGTCGCAGCAGGGTGATGAACAGGTGCGCGGCGGTGACCAGGGTGACGTGGCGGTGCCAGCCGGTGAAGGAGCGGCCTTCGAAGTGGTCCAGGCCGAGGCCGGTTTTCAGTTCGCGGTAGTCGTGTTCGATCCGCCAGCGGATCTTCGCGGTGCGGATCAGGTCGACGGGGTCGGTGTCGGCGGGTTGGCTGGATAGCCAGTAGGTGACCGGTTCGGCCTCGTCGTCGGGCCATTCCGCGATCAGCCACCGCTCGGGCAGGCTGCCGTCGGGGTTGCGGGGGATGCGGTGCCCAGCCGGACGGACCCGTAGGAACACGAACTGTGAGCTGAGGATGCCTTTGCTGCCTTCGCGCCAGGTGACCGTGGTCGCGGCATCGCGGCCGGCGTCGAGCACGTGCCGGGCAATGCTGGCCGCGTCGTCGGGGTAGTCCGGGCGGGTCGGTGGGCGGCCGTGCCCGGACCACGTGGGTGGCGCGGGTTCCGCGTCGGACCGGTGGGCGAGGGTTTCGCCTTTGACCTGGACGCTGTAGAGGATGCCGCGTTCGTCGAGCGCGGCCCGGAACGGGCCGCTGTCGCCGTAGCCGGAGTCGGCGGTGACCAGGGGTGGTCGCAATCCGTGTGCAGCGAGCCCGTCGATCATCTCGATTGCCAGTATCCACTTCGGACGGTGGCCCTCATCCTCCGGAATCGCGGCCTTGCGGCGCCGCCGCCGCGCGGTCTCGGTCGCGGCAGCGGCGACCGCATCAACATCGACCTCGGCCGGTTCGACAGACGCGGTGGCCCGCGGTGCATTCGTCAACGTCTTACGCTGCTTGGCCTTGGCCGCCTTGACCGCGGCCGGTCCGGCCTTGGCGGCGTCCCAGGACTCCGGCAGGAACAGCCGCCAGTCCAGCGGGCACGACGCCGTATCGGTGACCGCGTGGACGCTGACCCCGATCTGGCAGTTGGCGACCTTGCCCAGGGTGCCGGAGTACTGCCGGGCCACCCCGGGCGAGCCGGTGCCGTCCTTCGGGAACCCGGTGTCATCGAACACCCACGCGACCGGGTCGATCAACTCTACCGCCCGCTCGGCCAGCCGCGCCCGCACCGCCATGGTGTCCCACGTCGACGTGGTCACGAACTGCTGCAGCCCCTGATGATCCACGCCGAGCCGGGCCGCCATCGGCTGCATCGACTTACGCCGCCCGTCCAGCAACAGCCCCCGCAGATACGTCTCGCCCTTGACCCGCTGGTCAGACCGGGCCAAGGGCGTGAACACGTCCGCCGCGAACGCCTCCAGGCGTTGCCGCACAACCGAAAGCTCATCCGGAGTCACCGAAGCATGAAACTACCCGCACCACCCCGACGACCCCACGACACGCCGACCTAACAAAGCACTACTAGCGCTCGACCCGGACGAGACCGCGGCCCTCGACGCCGCCAGCCGCTGACCTCCCCCCAGACGCTGCCCGCCGGCGCCTTGCCGATGAACACACCTCACGTCGCTGCGCCGACCTCCGGATCTGCCGATGTGCGGACGTTCTGTTTAGCGAGGATGTGGGTCGTGTCGACCGGCAGGATGGCCGGCGCGGTCGGTAGAGCCGGAGTCGGGCCCGGTGGGAAACCGGGCCGAGGAGTTCGATGCCGGCGCGGGCGGCGATTTGCGGCACTGTGGTGATATCGGGTGGGCCGGCGGTGGTGCTCACGCGGCGTGTGCCTGCCGCCCTCGTCGGTGTAGAGGGTGAATTCACCGTCGAGGATGTGGTAGATCTCGTCGGGTTCGTGGCGGCGCATGACTGGCGGGTCACCGCCGGGATGCTTGGATCTTGGGGGTTCCTTGCGTCTGTTGCTGGCTTGCCTCGTGGCCATCGTTTCGGTCGGCCTCGTCGCGTTCGGTGGCGTGAGTGCGCTTGCTGGGTTCCTGGACCAGCGGGCGGCCGATCGGGTGTATGTGGTCCAGTTCCAACGCCCCGGCGACGAATGCGGCGGCGCGCGGCAGCTGCACCTCGACGTGACCGATGGAAGGCCGCTGAGCTGCCGACCAGGGTATGCGGGAGTCGTCGGGGGATACGCCAGGAACGACCTGCCCGGCTTCGCGGACGCGCAGAACGAGCAGGTGCTGGCCCTGGCCGAAGGGCTGGGCGGTGACGGGCTGTCGAGCGCTGAGCAACGCCAGATCCAGGACCGGGTGGATCAGATCTTGGCCACGGTGCCGGCCGCCGAGCGGCCGGACCGCAGGTCGGGCTTGTGGGGCGCGCGCCAGGCCTGGCTTGGCGGTGGGCTGGCCGTGGCCGGCGTGGTCGGGTTGGTTGCCCTCCTGCTGCTCGCCGTCCGTGCTAATAGACGGGGACGCTGAGATAGCGTACGGTGGCATCGCGTTGATGATTCTTGGCTACCCGGTCTATAGGGTACTCGCCGGTCTATATGGTACTCGGCAATTCCCATCTCGGTTTGTGGGCGAAGGTTGAAGCGTACCTCGGGTATGCGACGCTCGCCCTGCGCACACTGTCATGCCGCGATTCGAGCGCGACGTACGGGCTCATACCCACAGCCAGGTTTGGGCCTCGTCGTGGAGCAGGAGGTGCGGGCCGGCAGACCAGCGCACCTGCGGCAGGATCCAATGCGGCAGTGCTGGAACCGCGATGGGATGATCCCGCCCCCCGACCAGAGCGACCATCCGACACACCGTACGACAGCTGCGGCAGGTCGCGACACGCATTCGTAGCCGGAACGGCGACAACCGGTACCGCCGCCACCTTATCGGCGACGGCAGTGACACAGTGGCCCAAGACGAGGCTCCAGCAGCAGCGAGCTCCGTGAGATGGCCTTGTGTCCTACCGGGGCTTCGTCCTTCCTCCTCGGCGACACGCCGGGTGTGACCACACCGCGACATGCCGCGACAGACAGCAGCCCCAACCATTACTGCTGGTCTTGAACGGTTGTGGCAGTGGGGCCCGCGTCGCCGGACGGCCACCATCGATGCTCAGCCGTCGAAGCGCTGCCAGCCGTCGCCGAGTTCGGCGAGCGGGCGCAGAAGGGCACGGTGCCAGGCTCCGACGGTCACCTCGTACAAGCCGTTGCCGGTGTCGGTGACGCAGGCGATCAGCCCGGGGGCGACATGGAACGAGGTGAGGCCGAAGCAGCGCCACGGCAGCAGCGGCACCGGCGCCAGTGAGCTGGTAAGCCGGCTCACCACCGGCTCGGGTACCTCCCACGCGGCAGCCCGGTATGTCGCACCGATCGCGGTCTCGAACAGCGAAAACTGGACCAGGAAGCCACTCAACGGCTCTGCCATCGCCACCGGCCCGTCATGGCCGTCGACCATCCACACCACAGGGTCGTCCGGGCCCTGGTCGAGCGTCCACTGAAAGACGCCCTGGTTCTCCGCGCCGAAGACCAGCCGCCCATCGTGCTGGTCAACATGCAGCTCATGCGCCGGCAGGATCCGATTCTGTGATCCCAGCAGCGCCGGATGGTGGTGGGCAAGCCAGTAGAAGGCAGCCAGGGCCGCAGGCACCCGGGTACGGGCCCCCACCGGCAGCCCCGCAACGGTGCGCAGGGCAGGAAACCAGCCGGTCAGAAACGTACGCAACGCTGCCACACGGTCACCGGGCAACTGGTCAAGCCACTCGACGCCAGGCAGCCCCCGGACGGGCGCCGGTGGCCGTACCCGGTCCAACACCTCATAGGACAGCGCAGGACTAATCGACAGCTCAGCAACAGTCAAACGACCGTCCGCGTACTCCGTCCTGCACCGCGCGGTAGTGCCGAGGTAAAGGCAGTCCTGGCCGAGCCGGACAAACAAATGCCTCGACGTCTCCGCGCCCTGGTTCAGTATCGCCTCGACCACGTCGGGCACCGGCCCCAGCAGCCGCCACCGCTCAGCGTTCCACACCCCGCTGCGGGTCGGATCATCATGAGCGGCCAGAACGACCACGCTGCCACTCGGCCCGACCGCGTACGTCACACCCCGATCGGTCAACACCCGCGCCGACGCACCCACACACGCGACCGCGTCGCTTTCCGGCACAAGCATCAACTGCTCCAAACCCGCCACGACGGCCACCCTAGCCACGACCCGTGTTCGCATGGTCGGCGGGGACTTCGCTGGTTATCTGACCATACGCTGCCGTCGTATAGGGCACTGATCAGGCTGTGCCGCAGGCCGTGGCCCGTCAGGTGTAGGTCGATGCCGTGGTGGCGGAGTTTGGCTCGTAGGCGATCCCATCGTTTCCAGTAGCTGGAGAAGGGTCAGCGGCCCCCGGATTTCGTGGTGAACAGAAGGGCATCGGTCGGCTTGCCGGCGGCCCGCCTGGTCAACATCGCCATGACTGGTTCCGGGACGGGACCGTGCGGAACTCACCCGGGCCGCTCTTGGTCCCCGGCAGCAGTCGACCGCCGCTGAATCGGCGGACAGCGGCCACTTCCGACGTGTGGGTTCGCAGCGCTCCCGGCCCGACCGCGGTCATCTCACCGAAGCGGAAGCCTGTGCACAGCGCTGCGACGACCAGGTCCGCCCAGTCGGCGTCCACCTGGTAGGCCAGGTTGACGAAGAGGTGGATCTGTTCGGTCGACTCCAGCGTGGCCGGCTGGAATCGGGTTGGCTCGGGCAATTCCAGACCGAGAAACGGTGACGGCGTCGACCCGCAACGGTGGCTGCCCGTCGTCGCCGGGCAGCGTCGCCCAGCGGAACGCTGGCGCGACCAGGCCGCTGCAGATTTTGATCACTGAGTTGGCGCCGAGACCGAATTCAACCGGTGGTTGCAACACCGGTGTTTTGAAGTGAGAGTAGCAGTTCGTTCATTGCTTCGGCTGGTGTCTTCCAGTCGCGTGTCTTACGTGGACGGTTGTTGAGTGTGGCGGCGACGGCGTCGAGGTCGTCACGGTTCCAGCGGGCGAGGAGCCCACTTACCTGCCGCTTGACGCGGTCGGGCGAGGGATCGGCTATGCGGCCGGCGCGGTCTCAGGCGGCTGGAGGTGGCGTGACGTCGTAGGGATCTCAGTCAAGGTTCGAGAAGGCCTTGAGCCCGTGGTTGGTTACCTGGTGGATGGGATAGATGCCTGCGAGGTGGACGGTGTCGTGACATTCGTGGCCGGGAGGGCTGACGTCGGTGCGGCAGTCATCACGTCGCGGAGGGTATGGACGTCGTCGCCGGCGGTCTGGCACGGTCAGCAGTACTCGTGGTGATAGCCGATGGTTCCTTTGGGCACGACGTCCCGGTCGCGGAGGATGACCGAGATGTGTGCGCCGTGGTCGGTGCAGGCGCGACGGTAGGCTTCGGCGCCGTTGTCGGTGTATTCGATTTCGTACACCTGGTTGCCGTACGCGGTCTGGTAGAGGTCGCATTCACGATAGACCGCGCACTCCTCGGCGAGGGCGAAGTCGAAGCCGATGTCGCTACGGCCAATCCGACTCAGGGTCGGGGCGTTCTTCTGCCCGACGGCCAGCCCTCGCGAGTGCGCGGCTTGAACGAGTAGACGGGCGAAGGCGACCGCGTCGGCTTGGGAAAGCAGACCACGGGAGCGGGTCCAGGAGTCGAGGTTGTCCGGCTCGACGGCGGCGAAGCCGCGTGCGGCGCAGTCGGCGAACCAGCTGCCGACGATGGCGGCCAGCTCGGCTCGCCGAGCTGGCGTGGAGATGTCCAGCAGCCGTTCGCTGGGCCAGTCGGGGTCCTCGACGTACTGGCCGTCCCGATCCTTCAACAACAGGGTGTCGCGGTCCGTCTGCCACCACGGGTTGTCGCTGGGCTGAGTCTGGAACGCGTTCACGTAGCAGATGGTGTATCGGCCGGATACCGGCGCCGCGGCGCGGTCTCGGACGAGCACACCGACCACGTCGGCCGGCGGGTACTGGCCACCGATCTGGTAATCGAGGACCGCGTTGGCCGGTGGCAGCCGCCAACCTTGCGTCGTTGCCTGGGCGACCGAAGACGCGACGGCGCCCGGCCGGACAGTGTGCGCGTCCCCGGTCACGGCGGACGGTCCGGCCGAGTCCGCACTCTGGTCAGCGCACGCGCCCAGCACACCGCAGACCAATACCAGCCCACCAACGCGCCGCCTCCACACGCTCACAAATGCCTACCGTAACGGCGGAACGTGGACCCCGGCGCCGCGGCAACGAGCTCATGGAAAATGCGTGGCGTCGACCAGTCACCGCAACGCCTGCCGGACCTGGTGGCTGTCCGGCCCTGCTGCTGCGGCGTGCAGGTCCGGCAGGCGTTGCCCGATCGCGGCACAGTCCGAGCGGGTGCGGTGCGCGTCGAGAAGGTCCATCCGCTCGGCCAGCTTCACCGTGGTTGGCGCCGTACGGGCGTCCGGGGCCACCTTTAGCAGCGCCAGCCACATTGGCACTGCGCGGGCGTGCGCCACCTCCGACGTCGGGTCGGACGGGACGTGCGGCTGGCCGGTCAGGTCCGTCACCGAGCACTCCAGCGCGGCGGCTCTGCTTGGCGTGCAGTTCGGCGGCGAGTGGGACATGCTGCTAGGCGTCCGCGATGCCTACCGGCCCCTCAGGATCCTCGGCGCGTCACCCAACCTGAACGGGGCGGGTGGTGAAGGTGTCATGGCAGTGTCGGACCAGCCGATCCAGGGCGGGGCTTTTCGTAGCGGTCCAGACCAGGGCCAACAGGGCTGGATCTCCGACGTCGATGATCCGCAGGGCCCGCAGGCGACTCTTGTAGTGACTCGACATCGACTCGCTGAGGATCGCGACGCCCAGCCCGCGGGCGGCGAGGTCGGCGATGGCATCCGCGGCGCTGGCTTGGACGGCGATGGCCGGCTGAACTCGACGGAGGGCGCAGGCGCGGTCGAGGACGGTGCGGATGCCGGTGCCTTCCGGCATACACACGAGCCGGTGGTCGGCGATGTCAGCGATGCTCACTGTCGCCTGTTTGGCGAGTGGATGCTCTGGTGGGACAAGGGCGACGAGTCGTTCGCTGATGATCGTGAGGGTGTTCAGCCCAGCCGGAGTGGGGTCGGCGGTGCCGACAAGCGCGAGGTCCACGGCCCCGGACCGGACGTCGTCGAGGAGCCGGACCGAGTTGCCTTCGAGCAGGGTGATCTCCACCCCTGGGTGGGCGCGGTGGAACGCGGCCAAAGCGTCGAAGAACAGGGTGATCGTGCATCCGGTGACCATGCCGACGGTGAGGCGACCGCGGATGAGTCCGGTCACCTCGCCGACGGCCTGTCGCACCGCGCCGGCGCAGGCGAGTGCGGCGCGCGCGTGTTCGAGCGCGACCCGGCCGGCGTCGGTGAGGGTTGCGGTTCGGGTGGAGCGGTCGATGAGAGTCGCGCCGAGCTCGCGTTCGAGCTCACGGATCTGCGCGCTAACTCCCGACTGGCTGATCCGTACCCGTTCAGCGGCGCGGGTGAAATTCGCTTCCTCAGCGACCGCAACGAAGTACTCCAACTGCCTCAGCTCCATAACCAGGGATTCTAGCCCTCAGAAAAATCATCTGTTGGACTTCTGGGAGCGTGATGGGCACGCTTGATCCGTAGACAAGACCGTCGAGAGGATCTCCGTGTCAGACCACGCAAAGGCTATGAAGCCCGAAGACATCACCCGCCTGTTCGTCGAACGCTCCAACGCTGGCGACGCCGAGGGCGTTGCCGCGCTGTACGAGGAGGACGCCGTCATGGCCTACCCGCCCGGCGGCCAGACGGTCGGGCGTGCGGCGATTCAGGCTCTGTGGGAGAAGGTGCTCGCGAACCGGCCACACTTCGAGCCGGAGCAGCCACTGCCGACCCTCGTTTCCGGCGATCTCGCCCTTACCTCGACACCACCAAAAGACGGCGCCGGCGCTCGCGCGCAGGTGGTCCGCCGCCAACCGGACGGATCCTGGCTACGAGTGCTTGACCAACCAGAGTTCACCAAGCCGGCATCCGGGTGAACTGCGGCAGTAGGCACGATCTTCCAGCGGGGTTATCGGCTTCGACACCCAAAAGATCACAGAAACCGAGCCCGTCCCGCCCTCTCGATCACCACACCCCGATGCACCTTGCCCCAGCCGCCCAGATCAGGCCATTCAACTATCTTGCTGGGGCCGTGCGCGGTAGTCGCCTTGCTTCTCCTAATCCGCCGGCAGTGGTGGCACCAGTGGCGCGGCACAGGGTGGGGAAAGGTCCATCGTCGACACGAAGCGGGCGGGGTTGACCCGAACGTGACGCAACGACGCGACCCGGGTCTCGGACCTGGATGAAGCTGGCCGCCGCCACAGCCAGGGCGGTCCACCTCCACCGGAGCAGGGCGATACGTACGGCCGTCCGGGGCTGGCGGAGGCCGGTGGGGCCGTACCAAGTCGGGTACGGGTGCCACACGTCGCGGTCGAACGAGCGACGAATGATCGAGAGGCCAGGCCACCGGCCATCCGCACGATGGCCTGGCCTCTGACGTTCTGTTCCTGATGCAGCACGAAGCCCCATCTCGGTGGACCCCAACGCCCGGATGGCAGGGCGAGCACGGCGGTCGGACGGTGCGCTACCTCTTGGGGCAGAGGACCGCTTCGGCTGCCTTGGTGATCGCCTCGTCGATCTCGGGTTCGTCCTGGTCGGCGGCACGCGTGACGGACACGACGAACTGAACACTGCCGTCCTGGTTGTTGAAGCTGACGGCGCTGAAACCGGGCGAGCCACCCTTCACCAGTTGGTACTGTCCGCCGCACACGCCTACACCGGGCCCGGCGGGGGGCGCGGACGGCTCGGGCGCACCAGACGGCGGTGGCCCGGGACGCGGCCGGCCGGCGTTCAGGGCGTCCTTCTCCTCTTTCGTCAGGAGGTCCCCGGCCATCCCTTGGTGGAAGGCACTCAGATCGTCGGTGTTGGAGATGACGCCGCCGGCGGCGTAGCCGTAGCTCATGTTGAGCTGGTCGACGTCGACCATCTCGCCGTTCTCGTCCGGGTGGTAGCCGTGGCCGTGCGGACCCTTGATACCACCGGGGAACTCGACCGGCAGGTAGGTGCGGTCCATGTCGAGCGGCTCGAAGATGTACTCCTCGAACGCGGCCGCCACGCTGCGCTTGAACTTCTCGATGATCAAGCCAAGGAGCATGTAGTTGCTGTTGGAGTAGGAGTAGCTCTCGCCCGGCAACCCGGTGGGTTCCACATCCTTCGTCAGCGCCACCAGTTCAATCGGTGACTGATAGGTGGTGAAGTCGAAGATGTCGACCAGTTTCGGGTCATACCAGTTAGGGATGCCGGAGGTGTGGTGGATCATCTGCTGCACGGTGATCTGGTCGGCATAGTCCACCAGCTCCTGTTCGACCACGACCGGCAGCAGGTCACTGAGCCTGTCATCCAAGGAAATCTTGCCCTCCGAGACCAGCTTCATGATCGCCACTTGGGTCATGAGCTTGGTCTGGGACCCGATCCGGAACAGGGCGTTGGTCGGGATCCTGCCCCCCTTGCCGCCGATCAGGCGGGATCCGGCTGAACCCTTGTCGACCTTCCTGTCGTCGACATAGGCAGCGCCAATGGCACCGACCACCTTGTCGCCCTTGACCAACTCCGCCAGAGCCCGATCGACGTCCCCAAGCCGAACCTTGTCCGTGTCGTCCGCGACGGCCTGCGTCGCTACGCCCAACGTCAGCATCGCGCACGCTAGCCCAGCCAGGCCGGCCAGTTTCCTACGACTCACGAGGTAACCCTTCTCGCCCGTTGAGAAATGCCGAACATCCGTCCCCGTATCGGGCGCGAAGCGCCCCCATCCGGGCCTTGATGACATGTCTAGACCCGTTAAGGTTTCCTGGCCGTTTCCATCGACCGCTGTGGAAACATACCGACCAGGAGACCGGCGAACGCTTCGACTTCGGCAAGAGTCCGCAGCCCCGTTCTCCGGTCTACCCGCTACTTCTTCTGCTCATCGCGCAAGCCGCGAGATACCGAGCCGCCCCGGGTTGGTTGGAGACCCTCAACCTTGCGGAGGTAGGAGTAGTCATGCTGCGGGCGTTGGGCCGATCGATCGACCGCGCCGTCCTAGGCACCCCGTCCTTGTCCACAATTGTGGCGGCACCGTCCGGCCGCGGTTTGCCGTCAACTCGGCAGGTGAGGTCGAGACCCTGTTCCCGGCCGGCCACATCGCCAGGCTGAATCGGAGGCGGACGTCATCGCTGAGAGTATGGGCGGGACCACTCTGGAGGGCCTGACCAGGTCTCGCGGCATCACGATGCCTTCCTGGGATCCCAACAACCCCGAGGTCGCCGAGGCGTGGATGATGGTCTCCGCACGCTTCGCAGCCCACGCCAAGGGTCTCGTCCGAGTGATTCTGCCGGACAATGCTCGGATCGACACCGTACGGACCCAAATCGAACTACCGACACTCCGGCGAAATCCACATGTCAGCGGCATCGTCAGGGTTGATCCGGCGACTGGTATCCAACAACTTCCTGTTCTGAGGGTGAGACTATGGAATTAAATTGGTCGAACATCCGGACTGACGCCGCGGGTTGATCGGTTGATCATTAGGCATCACGATATTGGCAAAGACATGCCCGAAGCGTCTCAAGGAGGCGGCACAAGCAGACCGATGCGGCGTGTCCGGCCTGACAGCAGGCTCACTCTTCTGTCGCGATCCGCTCGCTACCGAAGGTGACGATGTAGCTCAGTTCGGCGGCCGTCCGGTCATGTCGCGGACGGCGTGCCGTGTGCTGGCCGGCGGGGGCTCCGATCGCCGCGCCGTGGGCGGCCGGCGCTGCGGGGACGAGGTCGTCGTCCGGGTCACGGCGGCCTTCCCGCTGTCTAGGGCCCGGCCGCACGGACATCGCCCCGTTCATCGGCGTCGCCAGCGTCGGCAACGACCCGACCTGGTCCGACGGCGGCCCGGAGGGTCGGTTCCGCGAGTACTGGACCGGCTACAGCTTCGGCGAGCTTTCCCAGACCGCCCGGACCCGCCGGGACCTGCTCACCCGGCTGCTGCCCAGGCTCGCCATCGCCACCCGGTGCGAGATCGCCGGCCGGTTCCTGAGGGTCCGCGGCGACCTGTGCACATACAAGATCCACCTGGGCTCCGGCTACATCCTGATGGAACCGCACGCTGAGCAAGGCATTCCTCCTCGCCGACGACCGCAAGATCACCGATCCGACGATCCGCAGCCAACTCCACCGCGCCGCCGCCAGCGGCAGGGGACCACGCCGCCGCTGGCTGGACAGCGGCTGCTACGGCCGGCGCCGTGGTGGATTTCGGAAGGAACGACGTGACGTATGCGATCATGTATGAGTCATCTACTCCGGAGGGGCGGTTGATGGTCGATCCGTCCAGCAAGCTGGCGGCGGTGCGGGGCCGGCGGCCGAAGACCGGCGGTGTTGATGTCGTGCTGGCACTGCTCGACGGGTTGACGGCAGGTCAGGAGATCCCAGCCGATGTGCTGGACCGGTTGACCGAGGGTGGCACGGCGGCGCAGGGCGCCGAGTTGCGGCGCCGGGTCGGCGAGGCGCACGCCGCGGTCAGCCGATGGCGGCGCCGCGACCAGCAGTTGTCGGCGTTGTTTTCCAGCGCCCGGGAGCTGGCCGAGCTGCGCAGTGTCGGCCCGCTGCTGGATCGGCTGGTGCAACGCGCTCACGATCTGGTGGGCAGCGACGTGATGTACCTGTCGGAGTTCGACGAGGGAACCGGTGAGCTGCGGGTCAGCTCGACGCTGGGGGCGATCACCGACGCGTTTCGACGGCTGCGTGTCCCGCCGGGCGCGGGCCTGGCCAGCGAGGTGGTGCAGACCCGGGCGCCGCGCTGGATCAGTGGCTACCAGACCGCACAGGTCCGCCACGACCCGCAGATCGACGCCGCGGTGGCGGGCGAAGGCCTGGTCTCGCTGCTCGGGGTGCCGTTGCTGGCCGGAAGCGAGGTGCTCGGCGTGCTGTTCGCCGCCTACCGCAGCGACCACCGCTTCACCGCCGACGAGGTGGCGCTGCTGTCCGCCTTCGCCGATCACGCGGCGGTTGTGCTCCAGACCGTCGAGCTGTTGGAGATCGCCCATCGCTCCGCCCGCGAGGCCGAGCAGGCATCGGCCGAGGCGGCGCGGCACGCGGCCGCGGTGGAGCGGGCCGCGCAGGTGCACGAGGAGCTCACCGCTGTGGTGCTTGGCGGCGGGGACGCCGGGGGCATCGCCGTCACCCTCAGCCGTGCTTTGCACCGCGCCGTGGTGATCACCGACCGTTCACTGACGGCGGTGGCCGCGACCGACGCGAGCGGCAGCCCGGTCCCGCTGTCCTTCAGGTCCACCACCGCGATCGCCGCGGCGGTCGACGAGAGCAGCCGGTCGGGTCAGCTCGTCGAGGTGCCCTCGGCCGAGGTGTACGGCGTGGCGGCGGCGGTGGCGGGGCGGTCGACGCTGGGCGCCATCATCGTCGGCCCGGGTGCGGAGGCCTTCGGCGCGGTCGACAAGCGCACTGTCGAGCGTGCCGGGCTCATCCTGGCGCTGCAGACGCTGCAGCAGGACGCCGTCGTACGCGCCGAGGAGCAGGTCCGTGGTGAGCTGCTCGCCGACCTGCTGGATCCGTCGCGGCCGCACGACGCGCGGCTGCGCGAGCGGGCCCGGGCCCGCCACGTCGATCTGCAGGCCGCGCGCATGCCCATCGCCGTGTGGGTCCGCGACGACGACCGGTCGGCGGCCGTGCGGGCCCTGCAGGACCGGGCTGTCGCGCTGCTCGCCGGTGAGCGGGGCTCGCTGGTCGCCGTGCTCTCCGCCGACGAGAGCGGCGAGCGGGCCGGCGCGGCCGTGGCCCGGCGGGTGCGTGCGGCGACCGGCCGTGAGGCGCTCGTCGTCGTCGGCCGTCCCGGAGCGTTGAACGATCTCGCCCACCGGTGGTCCCAGGCGGCCGACTGCGTACGGCTGCTGGATCGTCTCGGTGTGGCGTCCGGCGTCACCAGTGTCGACGCCTACGCGCCGTACCTCGCGCTGTTCGGTGACAGCGCCGTGGACGTCAAGGCGTTCACCCGCGAGCTGATCGGCCCGGTGCTCACCTGGGACAGCGAGCGGCATACCGACCTGCTGGAGACGCTGGCCGTGTACCTCGATCAGCAGGGCAGTCCGGCCCGGACGGCCCGCGCGCTTGGCGTCCACGTGAACACGGTGTTGCAGCGGCTGGAGCGGCTCGACGAGCTGCTGGGCGCGGATTGGCGCACGCCGGAGCGGCGGTTCCGCCTGGCCATCGCGGTGCGGCTGCACCGCTTGGCGACCACCTGAACGCCGTAACCTGGACGAAACATCTAGGTAAGGCGGCTTGACACTGGATCTCTGATCCATGGTGGTGCAGATCACCTGCTCCTAGCGTTGGCTGACATGCGGGAACCAGCGCGAGGAGGAGCGATGACCACCAGCAGGCTGGCCGGGTTGCGGGACCGTACGGTCGAGGAGCGGCGCCAGCTCGTCGCGGAGAACGCCGGCGTCGAGCTGGCGTACCTCGACGTGCTGGAGCCCGTGTCCGGTCTGCGGGTGGAGCAGGCCGATCACCTCATCGAGAACGTCATCGGCGTGATGGGCCTGCCGGTCGGTGTGGCC
Source organism: Phytohabitans maris (assembly GCF_031085175.1). GTDB lineage: Bacteria > Actinomycetota > Actinomycetes > Mycobacteriales > Micromonosporaceae > Phytohabitans > Phytohabitans maris. Next base: position 58,900 of record NZ_JAVHUY010000049.1, on the reverse strand, counting down.
ACCAACTTCACGGTCAACGGCCGCGACGTACTCGTGCCGATGGCCACCGAGGAGGCGTCGGTGGTCGCGGCGGCCAGCAACGCCGCCCGTATCGCCCGCGTGCGCGGAGGCTTCACCACCTCGAGCACCGCACCGCTGATGCAGGCCCAGGTGCAGGTGCTCGACGTCGTCGACCCGGAGGCCGCTCGCGCCCGGCTGCTGGAGGCCGCGGACGAGATCCTCCGGCTGGCCAACGACCAGGACCCGGTGCTGACCGGGCTCGGCGGCGGCGCGCGTGAGCTGCTGGTCCGACTGGTCCGCTCCCCGGTGCAGACGTACGTGGTCGCGCACCTGGTGGTCGACGTCCGGGACGCGATGGGGGCGAACGCGGTGAACACGATGGCGGAGGCCGTCGCCGCCCGCGTCGGTGAGGTCGCCGGCGGACGACCGCTGCTGCGCATCCTCACCAACAAGGCCGACCTTCGCGTCACCCGGGCCCGTGCCGTCTTCGACGCCAAGAGCCTCGGCGGCGCCGAGGTCGTCGACAACCTCGTACACGCCGCCGCGCTGGCCGAGGCCGACCCCTACCGGGCCGCCACGCACAACAAGGGCATCATGAACGGCGTCACCGCGGTCGTGCTCGCCACCGGCAACGACACCCGCGCGGTGGAGGCCGGCGCGCACTCGCACGCCGTCGGCCCGGACGGCCGGTACACCTCGCTGTCGCACTACGAGAAGGACGCCGACGGCAACCTCGTCGGCGTCCTCGAACTGCCGATGCCGGTCGGTCTCGTCGGCGGCGCCACCAAGGCCCACCCGGTGGCGCGGGCCGTCCTGGCCATCCTCGGCGTCACCACCGCCCAGCAGCTGGCCGACGTCGTCGTCGCCACCGGGCTGGCGCAGAACCTCGCCGCGATGCGGGCCCTCGCCACCGAGGGCATCCAGCGCGGCCACATGTCGCTGCACGCCCGCAACATCGCGGTGACCGCCGGTGCGAGCGGCGACGAGGTCGACAAGGTCGTCGCGCGGCTGATCAGCGACCGCGCCATTCGCAGCGAGCACGCCGAGAGGGTCCTCGCCGAGCTGCGCGGGGCTCGGTGACCCGGCCGCCGGCTCCGCCAAGCACCGTTCCCGAAGGAGAGACATGACTCTGTACGTGGGTATCGACGTCGGCGGGACCTTCACGGACGCTGTCGCCGTCATCGACGGCCGTGCCGTGCGTGGCAAGGCCTTCTCGACCAAGGACGTCACCAGCGGGATCCTCGCCGCCCTGGGCGTTCTCCAGGAGCGCCTCGGCATGCCGGAGCGGGCCTTCTTCACCGCCGTCGACCGGCTGGTGCTGGGCAACACGATCGTCACCAACGCCGTCGACGAGCAGAAGTACGCACCCGTGGGGCTGCTGACCACGCAGGGCTTCCGCGACACCCTGCGGATCGCCCGCTCGGCGCGTACCGACGAGCGCGATCCGCACGCTATGGCGCCGGCGCCCGAGATCGTCGCCCGCCGCCGGATCGTCGAGGTGCCCGAACGGGTCGACGCACGCGGGAACGTCCTGGTGCCGCTGGCCGAGGCGGGCATTGCCGCGGCCGTGGACGCGGTGTTCGCCGCGGGCGCCGAGTCGCTCGCCGTCTGCCTGCTGTGGTCCTTCCGCAACCCGGCCCACGAGCGGGCGATCGCCCGATACCTTGATGCCCACCACCCCGGCGTGCCCTACACGCTGTCCAGCGAGCTGACACCGGTCTACCGCGAGTACGAGCGCATGGTCACCACCGCGCTGGATGCCGCCGTGAAGCCGCTGGTCGCCGAACACTTCGACCACCTCGCCAAGGAGCTGGCCGCGCGTGGCCTGCGGCAGCGGATACAGATCATGCAGGTCCACGGCGGTTTCCTGTCCGTCGAGGAGACCGGCAAGGCGCCGATCGCCATGTTCAACTCCGGGCCGGTCGGCGGCGTCACCGGCGCGCGGTTGCTCGGCCAGCAGCTGGGCCGGCGCAGCGTCCTCACCGCCGACATGGGCGGCACCAGCCTCGACGCGGCAGCCATCATCGACGGCCAGCTGCGGGTCCTTCCGCGCGCGCAGATCGGCGGGCTGCAGACCAGCCTCACCGCCGTGGACATCGAGACGATCGGCGCCGGCGGCGGCAGCGTTGCCTGGGTCGACGGCCGCGGGGTCATGCGCGTGGGCCCGCACTCTGCCGGCAGCACACCCGGGCCGGCCTGCTACGGGAAGGGCGGCGACCGCCCGGCCGTCACCGACGCGGCGCTCGTCCTGGGCCTGATCAACGCCGGCTACTACCTCGGCGGGTCGGTGCCGCTCTACCCGGAGAAGGCCCGGGAGGCCCTGCGCGCCGAGGTCGCCGGACCGCTCGGCCTGACCGAGGAGGAGGCGGCCGCGGGCATCTACCGGCTGACCGCGTCGCAGATGGCCAACGCCCTGCGCAAGGTCACGGTCAACCGCGGTCACGACCCGCGAGAGTTCACGCTCGTCGGGTTCGGCGGCGCCTGCGGCCTGTTCGCGGCGGCCATCGCGGCCGAGACGGGGGTGAGCGAGATCGTGCTGCCGCGCAACGCGGCGGTCTTCTCCGCCTTCGGGCTGATGCACGCCGACTCGGTCTTCTCCGCCGTCCAGACCTCGCCGTGGACCTTCGACCAACCGGCCGAACGGCTGGAAGAGTCGTTCCAGGCATTGGAGGAACGCACCCGGTCGTGGTTCGAGTCCGAGGGCATCCCGCACGAGCGGCGCGAGCTCTACCGGGAGGCGGACATGAAGTTCGCCGGCCAGATCTTCGAGGTCACCACCCGGCTCTCCGGTGACAGCTTCGGCGAGGACGACAAGGACGACCTTCGGCGCCGCTTCATCGCCGACTACGAGGCGGAGTTCGGTTCCGGCACAGCCTGGACCGAGGCGGAGATCCTCCTGGTCAACAGCCGGGTTCGCGGCATCGGCCGGACCGACTCGCAGCACATCCTGGATGACGCCGACGTCGAGGAACACCGTGTCGACACCAGGCGGATCGTGGACCCGGCCACCGCGGAGCCGCTGACCGTGGAGGTACACCGTGGATTCCGCGCGGTCGGCAAGGCGAAGGGTCCCTGCCTGCTCGAAGAGCCCGACACGACCGTCTTCGTTCCCGCCCGAGCGACCGTCGAGGTGGTCGACGGCGGTCACTTCCTCATCCGCCTCGACAACGCCTGACCGCCCGAAGGAGAGATCATGGCATCGACCAGCATTCCCACCGGATACGACCCGGTGACCCTCGAGGTCGTGCGCATGCGCCTCGACTCCATCGTCGAGGAGATGGGGATCGCCATGATCCGGTCCTCCGGATCACCGGTCATCACCGAGGCCGGAGACCTCAACACCGCCCTCTTCGACGCCGAGGGCCGGATCTGGTCGTACTCCGACTACGTCCAGTTCCACATCGGTTCCGGCAGCGTGGCCGTCCAGAACCTGATCAAAGCCGTCGCGGGGGAGCCGCTGCACCCCGGCGACGCCTTCATCAGCAACGACCCGCACACCGCCGGTGCCAGCCACCCACCGGACACCAACGTCATCTCCCCGATCTTCTACGGCGACGAGCTGATCGGCTGGGCCCAGTCCCAGGCCCACCTCGTCGACGTCGGCGGCATGACGCCCGGCGGGTTCGCGCCGTCGGCACTGGACTGCTACGCCGAGGCGCTGCGCCTGCCCCCCGGTGTGAAGATCTTCGACCGGGGCCAGCCCGTGGAGTCGGTGCGCCGGCTGCTGCTCAACAACGTGCGCGTGCCGGTCCTGTACTGGAACGACGTGCGCAGCCTGGTCGCCAGCAACAACACCGGGATCAAGCGGCTGCTGGCCACGGTGGAGGAGTTCGGCCTCGACCGGTTCCGGGAGTACACCCGGCTGAGCTTCGAGCTGGCCGAGCAGGTGGTGCGCGAACGCATCCGGCGGCTGCCCGACGGCGTCTACACCGACGACGAGTGGACCGAACACAACGGGCACGACGACGACCTGTTCCGCGTCCACTGCACGATGACGAAGCGGGACGACCACATCACCCTCGACTTCCGCGGCTCCAGCCCGCAGACCGGCGGCTTCGTCAACTGCAGCTACGGCGCGCTGGTCGGCAGCATCGCCACCGCCGTCGTGCCGATCATCGCCTGGGACGTCCCCTTCAACGAAGGCGTGATGACCGCCTTCGAGGTCTTGGTCGACGACGACTCGATCGTCAACCCGTCCCCGCCGGCCCCGATCAGCAACGGCCACCTCACGACCGGAGCGCGGGTCAGCCGCCTGGTGACCAAGCTGTTCAACCAGGCGTGCCAGCACAGCGGCGACCCGCGGATGCGCCAGCGCGGCCAGGGCGTCTGGGCCGACAGCTGGACCGGCGGCATCTCGGCCGGCAACACCGACTCCGGCGACTTCTTCGTGCTGTTCAACATGGACGGTGGCGGCATCGGCGCCGGTGCCCAGCCGGAGCGGGACGGCCTCGACTGCGCCGGCATGATGACCCAGGTCAACAACGCCCTGCCGGACGTCGAGATGAACGAGATGCTCTACCCGGTGCTCTACCTCTGGAAGCGCCTCAACCTGGCCAGCCCCGGACACGGCGCGTTCCGGGGCGGGTTGGGTCTCGACTTCGCCTGGACCTTGCACGGCGCCGAAACCGTCACCCAGACGGTCTTCGCCCCGAGCGCCCAGGTGCCGCCGGACGGATTCGGCGGCGGGCTGCCCGCCGGCGGCTCCGGGCACGAGATCTGGCGGGAGACCAACGTCGCCCAACTGCTGGACCAGGCCGTCGTGCCAAGCCCCGGGGACATCAGGTCGGCAAGCCAGGAACTGCTGGCGATCAACCAGTCGGGCGTGACGGTCCGGGCCGGCGACGTCTTCGTCCAGTGGATCGCCGGCGGCGGCGGATACGGCGATCCACTCCTGCGCGACCCCGCCCGCGTCGCCGCCGACCTCGACGACGCCTACATCACCGCCGCGGTGGCCCGGGACGTCTACGGGGTGGTCATCGTCGACGGCGAGGTCGACCAGGAGCACACCGCCGCCCGCCGGGCCGAACTGCGAGCGGACCGGCTCGGCGGCGTCCAGCCGAGCGTGCCCATCCGCCCGGAAGCGATCGGCACCTCGGCGTCGGCGCCGCGCCGTGACACCGATGGGTGGTGGTACTGCCCGGCCAGCGGATCGCGCATCAGCGAGGCGGAAGACTGGCGTACCGACGCGGTCAAGCGGACGACCGGCGCAGCCGCGCGGCTGGCCGAGCTCGGCGTCCGGGTCCGCGACCGGCGCGCCGCTCCCGCCGTCCTGATCGACGAATACTATGGCCCCACCTGCGGAACCTTGCTCGAGACGCGGATCCGCGTCGCCGCCGAGCAGCCACCGCCGTCCGCAGAAGGAGTACTCGCATGACATCCCCGCTCGCCGGCCTGGACAGCCTGCTGGCCGGACGGAACGCGCCGGGCGCGCTCGCGGGCGTCGTCGTCCTCGACATCTCCCGCGTGGTCGCCGGCCCCTTCTGCTCCCAGATCCTGGCCGACCTCGGCGCCACCGTCGTCAAGATCGAACACCCCAAGGACCCGGACTACGCCCGCGGCTTCCCCCCGTTCTTCGGCGGCGACGAGCACAGCGGCTTCAGCGCGTTCTTCGCCCAGTTCAACCGCAACAAGCTCGGGCTCACGCTCGACCTGTCCCAGGAGTCGGGCAAGGAGGTGCTGCGCAAGCTGGTCACGCGGGCGCACGTCCTGGTCGAGAACTTCCGCCCCGGCACGATGGACAAGCTCGGCGTTGGCGCGGCGGCACTACACAAGATCAACCCGGCGCTCGTCTACACGGCGCTGTCCGGGTTCGGGCAGACCGGGCCGTACCGGCGCAGGCCGGCCTACGACAACTCCGCGCAGGCCACCGGCGGCCTGTGGTCCATGAACGGCTACCCCGACCGGCCACCGATCCGGGTCGGGACCATCATCGGCGATCTCGCCGCGACCATGTACGGCGTCATCGGTACGCTCGCGGCGCTCCGCCACGCGGAGGCGACCGGGCAAGGGCAGCTCGTCGATGTCTCGCAGCAGGACTCCGTGCTGAGCCTCACCGAGAACGCCGTCGTCTCGTACACCGTGGAGGGCAGGGTGCCGGCGCCGCTGGGCAACGAGCACCCGTTCGTCAAGCCCTACGAGCTGTACGCGTGCAAGGACGGCTTCGTCTTCTTCGGCGGCTACACCGACAAGTTCTGGCGCCTGACCTGCGAAATGTTCGGGCAGCCGGAGGTGGCCGACGATCCCGAGGCCGACACCATGGCGAAGCGGTTCAAGCCCGACGTCTACGAACGGAAGATCAAGCCCCAGCTGCTGGCCTGGTTCGCAGACCGGACCAAGGCCGAGCTGGAGGCGCTCGCCGGCGACCAGGTCCCGCTGTCGGCGATCAAGACCATGGACGAGGTCGTAAACGACCCGCAGATCGCCGCTCGCGACATGATCGTCGACGTCGAGTACCCCGACTTCGGTCCGCTGCGGATGTTCGGGCAACCGATCAAGCTGGGCCTCACCCCCACCCAGCCCCGGGGCCTCGCACCGCGCGTCGGCGAGCACACCGACGTGCTGCTCCGGGCGCTGGCCGACCTGACCGACGAGTCCATCGCCGAACTCCGCGTGGCCGGAGTCGTCTGAATGACCATCACCCTCGAACGTCAGGATGCGGTCGCGGTCGTCACCATCGACCGGCCGGAGAAGCTCAACTCCCTCACCCTGGCGATGTACCGGCAGCTGGGCGAGGCCCTGATCGAGGTCCACGCCGACCCCGCGATCGCCGTCGCGGTGCTGACCGGGCGCGGCGAACGGGCGTTCTGCGTCGGCGCCGACCTGACCGAGTCGATCCCGGCACTGGCCGAGGGACGCTTCGACATCTCGGAGTGGGACGACGCCCACCAGAAGCATGTGCGGCAGCGCAAACCGGTCATCGCCGCGGTCAACGGCCTCTGCCTCGGCGGCGGGTTCGAGATCATGCTCTCGACCGACATCCGCATTGCCAGCGCGACCGCCGAGTTCGGGCTGCCCGAGGTCGGCATCGGGGTCGTTCCTGCCGGCGGCACGCTGGTCCGGTTGACCCGCCAGATCCCGTACGCCTGGGCGATGCAGCTGATGCTCGGCGGCGACCGCGTCGGCGCGGAGACGGCCCTGCGGTTCGGCCTGCTCAACGACGTCGTCGCCCCGGACGCGCTGCTCGACACGGCGATGACATGGGCGGCGCGGCTGGCGCGAAACAGCGGCACGGCGATGGCCGTCGTCAAGGAAGCCGTCCAGTACCTGTCCGACCTCCCCAGCGACCAGGCGTTCCGATACGAGGCCCTGCTGGGGCAGAAGGCGTTCACCTCCGCCGACGCGCGCGAAGGCATGGCGGCCTTCTACGCCGGCCGCCGCCCGAACTTTCCGTCCCGTACACCTGCGGGTCCAGGCTCGTCATGAACCTGCCCAGCGTGGTCGCGGAGCCCGGCATGCCCGATGCCGTCCGCATCTACGAGGTCGGCCCGCGCGACGGGCTGCAGGCCGAGAAGCGCCTCGTCGCCACCGATGTGAAGACCGAGTTCATCCGGCGCCTGCTGGCGGCGGGCCTGCGGACCATCGAGCTGACCAGCTTCGTCTCACCGCGATGGGTACCGCAGCTGGCCGACGCCGCGGATGTCGTCGCCGGCGTCGACCTGGACGCGGCCCGGCACCCGGTCCTCGTGCCCAACGAGCGAGGGCTCGACCGTGCCCTGGCCAGCAATGTCCGAGAGATCGGCGTCTTCGCCAGCGCCACCGAATCCTTCGCCAGAAACAACCTCAACCGCTCGGTCGACGAAGCGCTAACCATGTTCGAGCCGGTCGTGCGCCGCGCCCGCGACGCGGGCCTCGCGGTCCGGGCCTACATCTCGATGTGCTTCGGCGACCCCTGGGAGGGACCGGTCGCGCCGGCCGAGGTCGTCCACGTCGCCGAACGGCTCATCGACATGGGCGCGACGAGCCTGTCCCTCGGCGACACGATCGGCGTCGGCACTCCCGGCCACGTGCTCGCGCTCGTCGAACACCTGGAAACGGCGGGCATCCCGCGTGGCGTCCTAGCCATGCACTTCCACGACACCTACGGCCAGGCGTTGGCCAACGTGCACGCCGCGCTGACCGCGGGGATAACGGAGTTCGACGCCTCGGCCGGCGGCATCGGCGGCTGCCCCTACGCGAAGAGCGCCACCGGTAACCTCGCCACCGAAGACCTGGTCTGGATGCTCACCGGCCTGGGATACCACACCGGCGTCAACCTTGAGCAACTCGTCCAGGCCAGCGTCTGGATGGCAAACCACCTGGGACGGCCGAGTCCTTCCCGCGTGGTGCGCGCCATGGCCCCGACCGACGACCGAGGCCAGGCCTGACGCCCACCGACCACGGCTAGCGCTGTGTTTCCGCATGGCCACCAGCCTCCGCTTGGACGCTCGGCCTGGAGACGAATCGGGCAGGATCTGAGAGGGCAGCAGGTGGGAGATCGGCCACCGAACCGGCCATCGCTCTGCGCCCGCCAGGTGGCGGGACTCGGTAGTCTCGGCCCGTGCAGATGCAGCTCGGCCAGGGCGATGACTCTACCGGGGTCATCCGTACCGAACCTGTGCTGGTTTCTCGATCGACGATCGTGACGATGGTTGAGGCCGGCGACTGGGCGGTGGAGCTTCCGCAGCCTCTCGTCCTGCACGGTGGCGAGTGCGTCTGGGTCGAGGGCGCGGTGGTGCGCGTCCGGCAGCCGGACGGAAAGGTGATCTCCTACCAGGGAGATGGCGTCTGGCTCTGCCGGTAGCCGTCTCCTCTGCGGCGCGATACGGCATGGACAGTTCCGGCCACGCCGCGAGCGTATCCACCAAGGCCGGTTCAGCCTCACTGCTCCGCCGCAAGTCGAGAGCGAGTGCGGTGATGGTGCGTTGATAGGTGGACGTCGCTAACCCGTGGCTGGCGCGACGGCCCGGTCCACGGTGAGCTGACCAGTACCGAATTACCTGAGCGCCGACACGCGGGAAGTCTTCGATTGGCTGAGCGACCGCCTGCTGTACGGCGTGGGTCCGCCGTAGGGTCCGGGATGGTCGGCCAGCCGCTGACCGTTTCATTCGTATCCGAACAGTGGTCCATCCGTGGCTGCTCGGTTTGTGCCGCTAGGCCTCCAGCGGGCCGGAGCGGCGGGCCGCAGACCGTGCGCGCCGAGCACCGAGCCGCTCGACACTGCCACGCTCGTCGGGCGGATGCTCGTGCACATGCTGGGCGTGTTCGCCGAGTTCGAACGCGGCGTGATCGTCGACCGGGTCGTCAGCGGCATGGAGAAGAAGGCATCCAGGGGCCAATGGGCGTGCAGGTGACCAAGCGGCTGCCGGGCTGCGTCCGGTGCTGCTCCAGCTCGGCTCTTCGGCGAGGCCGCGCGGCACAGCGGTTCGGTTTCTGAGCCGCAACTGATCGCGGGCCGACATATCGTGCACGGTGTCGGCCCCTGGCTATCGGTCGCGGGGGCTCACGCCGTGTAGGAGGGTCTCGACAACGCGGCCGGCGAGGATGTCGGGGTCGGTCTGTTCGCCGTCGCCGTGCAGTGCCTCGCCGATCAGGGCGTAGTACACCCGTCGGGTCCATTCCAAATCGGCGCCGGCCGCCAGCAGGCCGAGGTCGCGGGCGCGGGCGAACAGTTCGAGGCAGCGGCGCGCGATGTCCTGCTGGCCCTCGGCGGCCGCCGAGCCGGCCTTGGCGGGCAGGTCGAGCGCGAACCGCCAGCTGATCTTGGTGCGCAGTACCCGGGCGGTGATCTCGTGGAGCGCGACCAGTGGGGGCGCGGTCTCCGGCCGTCCCTGGTCGATGGCGGCGCGCAGGTGGGCTACGGCGGCGTCGGCCAGCGCGTCGATGAGTGCCTGCCGGCTGGCGAACCGCCGGTGGATCGTCGTGCGGGCGACCCCGGCCGCCTCGGCGACCTGCTCCATCGAGGCTGCGGGGTTGGTGGAGAGCACCCGTTCGGCCGCTTCCAGGATGGCGCGCATGCTCCGCTCGGCATCCGCGCGCAGCGGCCGCCCCGCCTGCGGCGCGGCGTCCGCTCTCGATTCTCCGATCACGACCAAACGGTACGCCGCTGTGGCGCACACCAAGGTATCCGCTACACCACTGTTGCAGTTTCATCTGGAAAGGCTACGATCGTGTAGCGCAAACGTATCGTGATACATCGGAAAAGGGGAGCCCCTCATGACCGCCCTCATCACCGGAGCGTCGAGCGGCCTCGGCGCCGAGTTCGCCCGCCAGCTCGCCGCGCGTGGAGACGACCTCGTCCTGGTCGCCCGCTCCGCCGACCGCCTTGACGCCCTCGCCGCCCAGCTGCGCCAAGCCCACGGCGTCCGGGTCGACGTGTTCGCCCGGGACCTTTCCGAGCCGCGGGCCCCGGACCGGATCGTGGCCGACCTGGCCGGTATCGGGATCGCGATCGACCTGCTGGTCAATAGCGCCGGCTTCGGCACCGCCGGGCGCTTCGAGGAGATCCCCGCCGGGCGGGACACCGCCCAGCTCATGGTCAACGTGGTGTCGCTGGTCGGACTCACCCGCGCGTTGGTGCCGGCCATGCTGGCCCGGGGCGGCGGCGGGGTGATCAACGTAGGATCGACGGCCGGGTTCCAGCCGTCGCCGTACTTCGCCACCTACGCGGCGGGCAAGACGTTCGTGCTCAACTTCAGCCTCGCGCTGCGCGGCGAGTACCGTGGTCGTGGCCTGCGGGTGCTGGCCCTGTGTCCCGGGCCGACCCGGACGGCGTTCTTCGACACGGCGGGGGAGCGGGCCGCGATCGGCGGGCGGATGATGCCGGCGGACGTGGTCGTGCGCAAGGCGTTGCGCGCCTTCGACCGGGACAAGGCCTATGTCGTGCCCGGCCTGGGCAACGCGGCCAGCGCCCACCTCACGCCGCGCCGCCCGCGCCGTCTGGTCACCGCGATCGCCAAGCGGGTCACCCGAGGGGTGCTGGAACCAGCCTGAGCCGGGACCGCGGGGCACCAAGCGCCGGCCGTGGCGATCACCCGCCGCTGGCCGGTGCTCACGAGGCCCTGCGGACCGCGTCGACGCCGTCGACCACCTCGGGGCGGGCGACCAACCCGGGGATGCTCACGCCGCGGTGCACCGCCTCGTGCGCTGCGCGCAGGTCGCCGTGGCCGCCGGTCTGCGAGATGACCGAGCGGGAGGGGAGGATCGCCGGACCCCGCAACAGTCCACTCTGGACAGCGTGGGCGTACGCGCGGCGATGGCCGAGCACGCGTCAAGGCGACTCGGGGGCCACCAAGGATGTACTGCCTGCCGCCTTCACCGGCTACGTCCCGACCACCCTGCGAACCGCGCTGACCTTACTCGGACGCCTCACCGCCGCCTGCCGTATCGGTTGTGGCCGTGGCTCGCGGCGGTGAATCGGACCTGGGGCTGCGTTTGCGAGGGGCCGCCGAGCGTGGCGGCTGGGCCCGCATATGGTCGCGGACGCGGGTCATGATGTCGCCGAGATGGTGCAGGTCGTCGTCGGACATGGGTTCGAGTAGGAGGCGGCGTACCACTTTGATGTGCCCGGGCAGGATGCGGTTGACGAGGGCCAGGCCCTTCTCGCTGATGGTGACGAGGGTGGCGCGTTCGTCCTCGGGGTTCGGGCCGCGGGTGATGAGGCCGGCCCTTTCCAGTAGGCCGGCCTGGTAGGTCAGGCCGCTGCGGCTGTAGACGACGCCATCGGCGAGCTGCGTCATGGTCAGCCGGCCGTTCGCGGCAGCGAGGCTGGTGAGGATCTGAAACTGCACGGAGCTGAGGTCACCTTCGGCGCGCAGCTGCTGTTCCACCTGGTGCTGGAGCAGGCTGACGGCTTCCATGAGCGTGAAGTAGGCGCCGAGCTGCTGAGGATTGGGCGCTTCGTCACCGATATCGAGCAGGGGACCAGTCACCTCACGCATCGTATCCGCTTCGAATCCGAAGCATTGTGGTGATGCTCACCCGGGGCCGGGGGTGTGCTTCGAAATCGAAGCAGTTACCGTCTCGGTAGTGCTTCGACTTCGAAGCAACAGAGGTGAGGGGGCATAGTGAAAGCAGTGCGCTACCACTCGTACGGCGGCAGTGACGTCCTGGTGTCCGAGGAGGTGGACCGGCCGGCGGCCGGTGCCGGGCAGGTGGTGCTGCGGGTGGCTGGCACGTCGTTCAATATGTTGGACGTCGCGATCCGCGCGGGCATCCTGCGGCAGACGCTCTCGCTGACCTTTCCGCACATACCCAACTGCGACGTGGCCGGCGTCGTCACCGAGGTCGGCGACGGCCCGATCGGGTGGGCCGTCGGAGACGCGGTGGTGGGGTTCCTGCCGGCGGCCGCGGACGGTGCTGCCGCCGAGTACGTAGCCGCACCCGCAGACGTGCTGGCTGTCGCTCCCCGCACGGTCGGGCTGGCTGACGCGGCGGCACTGCCGCTGGTAGGGCTGACCGCGTGGCAGGCGCTGTTCGAGCACGCCGACCTGAAGTCGGGCCAGCGCATCCTGATCAACGGCGCGGGTGGCGGGGTCGGCGGGTACGCCACTCAGCTCGCCAAGCGTGCTGGCGCCGACGTCACCGCGACCGTCAGCCCGCGCAGCCGCGACCGCGTCCGTTTCCGCGGCGCGGACCGGATCGTCGACTACACCAGCACGCCGCTGCCGGAGGCGCTGGCCGGGCAGCGGTTCGACGTGGTACTCCACCTGGTCCGCGACAGCCCGGAGCAGGCCGCGCGGCTGGTGGACCTGGTCGCTGACGGCGGCGTCCTGGTCAGCACCACCACACCGGGCCCGGACGACGCCGGGCGGGGTGTGCGAACGCGGCACGTCCTCGTGCGCAACGATGCCGCCCAGCTCGCCGAGCTCGTCGCCCGGGTCGACGCCGGCGACCTGACGATCGATGTGGCCGAGCGGCGGCCGCTGGCCGACCTGGCGGCCGTCCATGACCGGGCCGTCGCCGGAGAGCTTCCGGGCAAGACCATCCTATTTCCCTGACCGCCGGCCGCGGGACAGCTCGGCCGGGCGCCGGCGCGGAAACGTCTGCGGCGGCCCGACCTGCGTCAGCGGCTCGCGGATGCGCTGGGCGGCGCGGTCGCGTGGAAGGCGTCGATGTAGCCGACCTCGCGGGCCACCTCCCGCACCGGCACGCCGGCGGCGAGGCGGGGGAGGGAGGCGTTCTCGACGAGGTCGACCGGATCTACGACGACGCCGGCCTCGGCTGGTAGGACGCTACCGGGGGCGGTACAGGTTGACCGGCGCGGTCGGCGCGCAACCCCAGAGCGTGTTGCTGCCCGCCCGGAAGACGCAGGCGTCGATCTTGACGCGGGTGATGCCGCCCCGGTAGGCGCTGCCGTCGAGGGTGAAGCCGTACCCCCGGCGGCCGTTGTTGACGCTGCGGGTCTGGCGGTCGACGCGCTTCGTACCGCCCCACGCCTCGAAGATGACCTGGCTGTAGTAGTTGGCGTTGAGGTGGTCGTCGACGGTGCCGTTGACCTGCACCGATCGGTTGAGCCAGGTGATCTGCCCCCAGCCGGAGCCGAGGCCGACACTCGTCGCGCTGCCCACGTAGCCGGTGTCGAAGGAGCGGGTGGCGGCGTGTGCCGGGCCGGCCCCGGCCACCAGGGCCGCCACCGCCGTGCCGGTGACGACCGCCATCCTGCCAAGTGCCTTGCGTGTGGGCATTCGCGCTGACTCCTTCTGTCTCATGTGTACGTGCGGCGAATGATCAGCGTACGGTCCGATTTGTAGCGAGGCTGTCGGGTGAACAACCGACACGGGCGGAGTCAGTCGAGCCGGCACCACGACCGGCTCGGGCTCCGGCGGCGGCGCGACCCGGCCGCGCGGCATGAGGTCGACCGCCCGAGCGCCGGCCGATCCCGGGGAACGCGGGTCGGGGATGCCGGCCCGATCGTCCCCGCCGGGCGCGTTCAGGGGTGGGCGGGGAGGCGCTGGTGGCGGCCGGCCGGGTCGGGGAAGGAGCCGTCGCCGAAGAGTACGCGGGACGCGGCGGCCCGGCCCGGCGGTGTGCGGAGCAGGCCGCAGGCGACGCTGGCCGCGGCGGGCACCCGCACCAGGGAGTACGCGCGGCGCAGCAGGAGCCGGCCGCGGAAGCGGGCCCGGAGCGCGGCGCCGTCGTACCGGCCGAGCGTCGCGGGGTCGCCGGTGCGGAGGTAGTCGCCGGTGACCGCGGCGGCCAGCTCTGACATGCGCAGGCTCGGGTCGAGCCCGCCGGCCGTCAGCGGCGACACCGCGCCGGCCGCGTCGCCGACGAGGAGCCCCTGCGGGCAGGCCAGCCGGCGGAGCACGCCGCCGACCGGGATCACCCCGCCGCGGCGGCGCACCGGACCCGCCGGCACCGGCAGGTCCGGAAACCGGGCGGCGAACGCGCGCAGCAGCCGGGGGAGCGGGCCGGCGAGGTGCTCCGGGTCTCCGGCGAGGCCGACGTGGGCGTGGCGGCCGTCGTCGACGACCCAGGCGAGGTATCCGGGCGCCAGGCGCGGGTCCAGTACACAGTGGAACGTCGGCGGTGCGCCGGAGCCCGCTACCGGGTACACGTCTTCGATGCCGACGATGAAGGCGCGGTTGACGTCGAGCCCGAGGCGCCGGGCGACCGTCGACCGCGCGCCGTCGGCGCCGACGGTGAAGCGGGCGGCGAGACCGGTCACCGGGTAGGGCACGCCGAGCCGGATCCGGGCGCCGGCCCGCCGGGCGCGGGACAGCGCCTCGGCGTAAACGCCCGGCATGTCGGCGACCCGGAACTCGTCGCGGGAGCTGACCAGCTCGACCGGGGAGCGCAGCGACGGCGGGTGGAGCAGGACGCGGCGCACCGGCGGGCCGAGGTGCGGCTCCAGCAGCGCGAAGTCGTCCAGGGTACGGCGGACGAAGATGCCGGTCGTGCGGATGCCGGTCGCCAGGCTGCCGCGCCGCTCGCAGACAACGACGTCGAACCCCTGCCGGGCGAGCAGGTACGCGGTGTGGAGGCCGGCGAGACCCGCGCCGACGACGAGCACGTCCACGGTCTCCATGCGCCGACCGTATCGGCGCCGGTACCGCGGCATCGCCGTGCACACGACATCTCCACCAGACCTCCACGTCCCGTTCGCGGGCGGCAGCTCTGGCCAGGGGGTCGGCGGGATGGCGTTGCGGGTTTCCGCGCTGGCGCGGTCGTCTGCGGTGTCGCCTTGGGCATCCGCGCGTCCGCACCCGCTCTGCGGGCCGCCGGCCGGCCGGTGCCTCACTCCACGATGACGGCCATCTCGGTGACGTGGAACGCGTTGCAGGGGTTGTGTTCCTCGGGGCAGTTGGAGAGTCCGACGTACAGGTCGGCCAGGATTTCGAGGGTGATTTTGTCGCCCGGCCTGGTGGTCGGTTCGACGATTTCCATGCGGCCGTCCGGGTGATGCAGGATGTTCATGAACAGCGAGATGCACTGGTCGGGATTGATCTTCGTGACGTCCAGGCCCAGCTCGCGCCAGTCGCCTTCGAGGTTGTCCAGGCAGCCCCAGGTCTCCAGTACGCCGTAGCGGATCGCGTTGGAGTATTGGGTGCAGTATCCGCCGGTCATGTTGTGGATGCCGTTGTCGTCGTGGACGACCCGCATCATCGGCCTGCACCGGTCACTGTAGATGGTGTATCCCTCTTTGAGGTCCCACTTGCCGGAGCTGACCCGGGTGAACATGGCGGAGAGCCGCTCGTCCGGATCCTCGACCATGGCCGCGATGAAGTCCATCACCTGCTGTCCCTTGATGTCGACGATCGTCAGCCGCTGGCCGGCTCGCATCTTCAGTGCCAGGCGGCCCTTCGGGTCGAGGACCGTGGTGCCCGGGGCGGCCCAGTCGGTCGTCAGGTCGGTCATCGCGTGGTCTCCTCAGAGCTGGTGCCGTAGCCACCGCCGCCGGGGGTGCGGAGCAGGATGCGGGAGCCGGGCCGCAGGGCGGTACGGCCTTTCGGGTCGGCCACGTCGACGCCGTCGATGAGGAGCCGTCCCGGGGCGCCGTCGGCCCCGCCGGCGAGGCCGGGTGCGGGATGGTCGATGCGCTCGGTCAGGAAGATGACGTCCAGCGGGTCGTCGTGCCGGGAGCGGATCACCACTTCCTGGCCTTCGCCGCCGGCCCACCGACCGGCACCGCCCGAACCGCGCACGATCCGTTTGCTTTCCACCAGTACCGGTGTCTGGCTCTCGATGACCTCGACCGGTGTGTTGGACACGTTGCTGGGGGTGCTGAGCGTGGGGTAGCCGGCCTGGCCCCGGGAGGCGCCCTGCCCGCCGTTGAAGCAGAGCAGGGAGGCGAACGGACCGTTCGCGCCCTCCCCGCGCAGGCCGATCACCCAGAACGGGGTTCCGGCGGCCGCGGCCACCCGCTCCGGCAGCGGCCCGAGCAGCGCGCGGGACAGTACCGCCGGGATGGCGTGCGCCGGGAAGTTCGCGCTCACCGCCGCCGCCCTGGTGGGGTTGAGCAGGGAGCCGTGCGGCACCCGGATGGTGATCGGGCGGCGGGCGCCTTCGTTGTTGGGTACGTCCGGGGCGAGCAGGCAGGCGAGCCCATACCGGGTGTAGCCGAGGGTGGGTGAGGCCGAGTTGATCCCGAAGCGGCTCTGCGGCGAGGTGCCGGTGTAGTCGACCACGATCTCGTCGCCGGTCACCTCGACGGTCACCATGATCGTCTTGGGTTCCTCGAAGCCGTCCAGGTCGATCTCGGCCGGGTACCGGCCGTCGGGGATGCGGCTGATCGACTCGCGTACGGCCCGCTCGGTGGCCGCGCAGATGTGCTCCGCCGCCTCGGCCAGGTCCAGGGCGGGGTCGTCGTCGAGCATCTGCGTGAGCCGCCGGACGCCGAGGGCGTTCGCCGCGACGAGCGCGTCCACGTCGCCGAGGACCTGGATCGGAACCCGGACGTTACGGGCCAGGATCGTGCGGATCGGCTGGTTCGGTACGCCCCGCTCGACCAGCTTCACCGGTGGCAGGCAGAAGCCTTCCTCGTAGAGGTCCTGGGCGAAGGCGCCCTCGGAGGCGCCGCCGATGTCGGACAGGTGGCAGATGCTGGCGACGTACGCGATGATCCTGCCGTCCCGGAAGACCGGTGTCACCGCGGTGAGATCGGGCAGGTGCGTGTTGCCGAACCATGGGTCGTTGGTGGCGAGTACGTCCCCGGGGCGCAGGTTTTCGACTCCGATGTGGGCGACCATGGCCGTGGCGGTGTCGGCGACCGTGCCGGTGAAGACCGGCACGGACCGGCCGTACTCGACCAACAGTTGGCCATCCGCGGTCAGCACCGCGCAGGCCAGGTCGTTGGACTCGCGCACCACCGAGCTGAACGCGGTGCGCAGCAGGACCGCGGCCATCTCGTCGGCGACCGAGATCAGGCGTTGCCACACGATCTGCAGGGTGGCGGCATCCCAGGTGGTCATCATTGCTCCTAGAACTCGGCTCGGTCGGACGCGACGGCCGCCGGAAACATCCGTCGCAGCAGCTGGTCGTCGAGCAGGATCTGGTGGGCGATCGCGTCGATCTGCCGGGCGGAGGGTGCCTCGTCGGAGAAGTCCTGCGCGGCGTTGCCGGACTTCAGGTAGACGGGAGCGGCGACCCGGACGATCTCGGGCACGTCGTAGCCGCGCACGAACCCGCCGGTGCTGCGCGGGTTGTCGGTGTGTACGTCGAGGGCGGCCGGGGTGGCGGCCCGGATCGCGGCCAGCATCCGCACGTCCAGGTCCCGCTGCACGTTGACCGAGTCGGCCCCGGCCTCGGCCAGCAGCCGCACGTGGGCCGGGTTCGCCGCGCCCATGTTGGACGACGCCTTGAGTCGCGTACCGGCCGGCAGCAGCCCGCTGGCGCGTAGCCGGGCGAGGACGGTGAGCAGCCCTTCGTCGAAGACGAGGAAGCCGCGGATCCCGAGGTCGCTGGCGTGTGCGACGTCGTCGACGGCCTGGGCGAGCTGGTCGGTGCCGCGCAGCCGGTAGGCGCTGGCCGCGGCGACCACGCCGCTGGCGAGCTTCTGCCCGCCGATGTCGAACAGTCCGCGCGGGCCGACCGCCATCCGCAGTTGCACGCCGAGGCCGGCGCAGGTCTGTACCAGATCGGTGAGCTGTGCGTCCAGGTAGCGCATGGTGCCGACGGTGTTGGTCGCCTGGTGGAGGCGGAGGCCGAAGCCGCCGAGGCGGTCGGCGAGCGCTGCCACCGAGGCGGCGTCCAGGGCGCCGGCGACCTCCCACTTGTACATCCCGCCGTCGGCGAACCGGGCGGTGCTCGCCACCGGGTCGCCCGGGTCGGCGCCGGGGAGGCCGACCCGGGTCAGCCATTGCCGGGCACGGTCGAGCGTCACGACGCCTCCCCGAGGTCGATCTCCACGTGCAGGTTGCCGTCCTCGTCGAGTTCGGCGCGGTCGCCGGGACCGATCACGGCCGTGCTCTCCGGCAGTTGGAAGATGGCTGGGCCGTCGACCGGGACACCCGGCCGCAGCGAGCGCATGCGCAGCACCGGCGCGGTGGTCACGCCGGTCTCCGGGAACCACACCTCGCGGGTGCGCGCTTCGCCGGGCGCGGTGTCCGGCTCGGCGGCGGTGCGGATCAGGTCCGGCCGGGCGAACCGGCCGTAGACCCGTACGCGCCATGTGACGACCTCGGCCGGGGTGCTCTCCTGCGGGCGTACGGCGTAGATCCGCTCGTACTCGGCCGCGAACCGCTCGCGATACCGCTCGGGGCCGTCCGCCTCCTCGATCGGCACCTCGATCTCGAATCCCTGGCCGACGTAGCGCATGTCGACGAACCGTTCCACCCGCTCGACCGGTTCGGCGAGCTCGCCGACGGCTTGCGCCACCAGCGCGTCGAACGTCGCCCGCGCCGCTTCGGCGGACCAGTGGGCCAGCCCGGCGAGCAGGGTGCGGGAGGTCTCCACCATCGGCGCGGCCACGAGCAGGCCGGTGGCCGACAGCACCCCGGCGGCGCTGGGGATGACGACCCGGCGCAGGCCGAGCGTGCGGGCCACCCGGGCGGCGTGCACGGGTGCTGCACCGCCGAAGGCGAGCATGGTGAACGCCCGCGGGTCGTGTCCCCGTTCGGTCGCGTGCACGCGCATCGCGAGCGCCATGTGCTCGTCGACGACGCGTGCCACGCCGGCCGCGGCGGCGAGCGGGTCGTCGCCGAACGCGCGGCCCAGGTGTTCGACCATGGCCCGGCGGGCGGCCTCGACGTCCAGGGGCATCCGGCCGCCGAGGAAGTAGTCCGGGTCGAGGTAGCCCAGCACGATGTCGGCGTCGGTGACCGTGGGCAGCTCACCGCCGAGCCCGTAGCCGGCCGGTCCGGGGCGGGAGCCGGCGCTGTGCGGGCCGACCTTGAGCAGTCCGAGCGGGTCGAGTGCGGCGATCGAGCCGCCGCCGGCGCCGATCTCCAGCATGTCGACGACGGGCATGGTGACCGGCAGGCCGCTTCCCGGCTTGAGCCGGTGCACCCGGCCGACTTCGAATCCATTGTGGATGGTCGGCTCGCCGCCTTCGACGATGCAGATCTTCGCGGTGGTCCCGCCCATGTCGAAGGCGATGAGCCGGTCGAGGCCGAGGCGGCGTCCGAGGTGCGCGGCGCCGATCGCGCCGGCGGCCGGGCCGGACTCCAGCAGCCGCAGCGGGTACTCGCGGGCGCCGGCGGTGGCGATGACACCACCGTTGGACTGCATCAGGGTGAGCGGCTGGTCGATGCCGGCGCGGGTGATGGCCTGCTCTATCTGGGCGAAGTGCTCGCCGGCGACCGGGCGGACGTACGCGTTCGCGAGGGTGGTCACCGTCCGCTCGTACTCGCGGATCACCGGTACCAGGTGGCCGGAGAGCGTCACCGGCACGCCCGGCAGGTGCTCGGCGAGCACCTTGGCGACCATCTCCTCGTGGACCGGGTTGGCGTACGAGTGGAGCAGGCAGACCGCCACCGACTCGATACCTTGTTCAGCCAGGTGGGCCGCGACCTGGGCGACCTCGGCGGTGTCGAGTGGGATGTGCACGGTGCCGTCGGCCAGCAGCCGTTCGGTGACCTCGAAGCGGCTCCGCGGCGGCACGAGCGGGTCGGGCATCCGCAACCGCTGGTCGTACAGGTCGTACCGCCACTCCCGTCCAATGTCGACGGTGTCCGCGAAGCCGCGGGTGGTGATCAGCGCGGTCGCCGCCCCACGCCGTTCGATCAACGCGTTGGTGACCAGCGTGGTCGCGCCGGCGACCGCGCCGTCGATGTCGGCGGGGGCCGCCCCGGCGGCGTCGAGTACCTGCCGGACACCTTGCTCGACGGCGCGGCTGAAGTCGTCGTAGGTGGTCAGGCACTTGCCCAGCCAGGCCCGGCCGGACCGCTCGTCGAGCAGCACCAGATCGGTGAAGGTACCGCCGATGTCGAAGCTCACTCGCATGCGTCAGGGGTTCCTCTGCGTTCGTAGGGGCGGACGGTCAGGGGCGGAGCGGCGGTCTCACGGCGGCACCACCAAGGGATAGGCCACGACCGGCAGGATCAGGCCGACCTGGCCCCACCACTGCGCCCGGGCGACCGGGGCCAGACCGGCGCCGGAGCGCCGGACCAGCAGCAGCGCGCGGTCGTAGGCGAGCCCGGCCGCGAGGCCCAGCAGCACGCCACCGGCGAGCAGCGGGCCGGCCGAGCCGGAGGGCAGGCCGAGGCCGAAGGTCAGGGCTCCGGCGACCGCCGGGACGGCCACCGGCATCCGGGTCAGCACCAGCCGGGCCAGGCCGGCGGAGAGCATCACCGCCCCGGCGGTGAGCCCGGCGACCAGCTCGGCGCCGCCGGCCCGCTGCGCGACCAGCCCCGGCAGGGTCGAGGTGAACAGGCCGAGCACACCGTTGGCCGAGAAGGCCAGCAGCGCCGGCGCGGCGGCGATGCGGGCGCGCGCGGGCCGGGAGGACACCACGGTCCCGGCCTCACGCGGCGCGGCGATCGCCGCGGCGAGCAGGGCGGCGGCGCCGAGGCCGAAGACCGCGGGCCGGGGCAGGCCGACCGCGGCCAGCGTGCCGGCCAGTACCGCCCCGCACCCGACCCCGCCGAAGATCGCGGCTGTGGCCCGGGCCGGGCCGCGTCGACGCGCGGCGAGCCGGCTGGTCACGACCGCGGTCAGGACGCCCAGCGCGGCACCGGTCACCACCCGCCCTACCAGCAGCCAGCCGGCACCGCCCGGCGTCGGGGCCACGACGAGCAGCAGCCCACCGGCGGCGTCGGCCAGCAGCAGCGCCGGCAGCAGCCAGCGGGCCGAGGTGTACCGGGCCAGCCTCGGGCGGGTGAGCGCGCCGATCGCGGTGACGGACGCGGCGGAGTGCGCCACGAACAGGCCGACCGTGGTCCACCGCGACCCGCTGGCCTCCGCGACCCGGTGATAGTAGGGGCTGGGAAAGCTGGAGAACGCGGACGCCACCGTGAGCGCCAGACCGCCGGCCCGGTTCATCGGGTGGCTTCCAGCAGCACGGCGAGCAGCGCCACGTCGGTGACCGCGCACCCGGCGACGTCCAGCAGGAGCCGGCCGGCGGGCACGGGTTCGAGCCCGGCCAGGAGCCTCGGCACGGCGGGTGCGCGGCCGTGGTCGCGTAACACCGGCACCTCCGGATCGCGCCGCCACGTCGCGTCGCCGTCGAGGCTCACCGCGATCCCGCCGGCGGCCAGATCGTTCAGGTCGGCCACCGGCGCGGTCGCTCCGGTGGCGGAGAAGACCAGGTCCGAGCCGGCCACCGTGGCCGGGTCGGTCGTGGCGTCGATCCCTTCCGCCGCCAATGCCCTCGTCGAGTCCGTGGAGCGCACCAGGACGCGGACGTCGCCGAGCGCGAACGCGGTTCGGGCGGCCCGCAGCACGGCCCGGTTGGTCGGGCCGAAGCCGATCAGGGTGACCCGGCGCGGGCCGCCGCCGGGCCTGGCCGCGCGCGCCACCGCCACGGCGGTGGCCGCGGTGCGCAGCCGGGTCGCCGCCATCCCGGACATCAGCGCTACCGGCTCACCGGTGCGGGCGTCGCTGCCGACGACCGTCGCGGTGGAGCGGCCCGGCCGGCCGGCGCCGCCGGGCACGTAGGACGCCCACTTCGTGGCGGCCAGGCCGAGCCGTGGCACGATCCCGGACAGGGAGAGCAGGAATCCGGGGCCGGCCAGCGGCAGCGTCTGCTTGGCCGTCTGGCTGGCGTCGCCGCGGCCCAGATCGGCCAGGCAGCGGGCCACCTCGTCGAGCAGGTCGGTCCCGTCGACGAGCGCGGACACGTCGTGGTCGGTGAACTCACGCATCGCCGTCCGGCCGTCCGGCCAGGGCCAGCGAGACAACACCGGCGACGGTACGCAGGTAGGCGGCCCGGGCGGGGTTGAACGCCCGTGCGGTCCGGCTCACGAACGCCAGGTCGCCCCAGACCCGCCCGGCGACCGTGATGGGAAACAGCAGGCAGGCGTGCAGGTCTTCGGTCGAGGCCATCCGGGCGGTCACCGGAAACCGCCGGGCGAGACGGCTCATGTCGTGCAGTTGTACGGACTCGCCGCTGCGATAGACCTGCGAGCCCATGAAGCCGGCGCTCACCGGGTGCCCGGTCGCGATCGACTGGCGCCAGCGGGCCGACATCCCGGCGGAGGCGACCAGCCTGGACACGGCGGCGGCGGCGTCGAGCCGGAAGACGGTGGCCGCGTCGCTGAAGCCGCGGGCCACCGCCCACTGCACGACGCTCTCCGCCACGCTCGTCACATCCGGCGCGGCCAGCAGTGTGTCGACCAGCGCGCCGAGCGCGTCGGCGTGCGCGTTGAGCAGGCTGACCGACTGGCGCAGGCGTTCGTCGCTGCGGTCGTCGCCGAGCTCGGCCACCGGCTGCAGGAACTGGTACCCGGTCCCGCGCACCGACCCGATCCAGGTCGGCTCGGTCGGGGTGTCGCCGAGCTTGCGGCGCAGCCTGCCCACGTGGATGCGCAGCGTGTTGGCGCCGTCGCCGTGCCGCCATCCCCAGACCCGCTGCACGATGTCCTGCTGTGGCATCACCTGCAGCGCGTGGCTCATCAGGAAGGCGAGCAGGTCGAACTCGTTCTGGCTGAGCGCCACCGGCTCGTCGTCCAGCAGGCAGCGCCGGGCGCGCAGGTCCAGCCGCATCCGGCCGCTGTGCAGCCAGCGCACGCTCACCTCGTCGTCCGCGCCGGAGCCGCGGCACAGTGCGGTCAGCCGGGCGGCCATCTCGCGGGCGGTGGCCTGCCGCTCGATCACCAGGCTGGCGCCGCGGTCGAGCAGGGCCAGTCCCTCGTCGTAGCTCAGGTCGGTGGCGACCAGGGCGATCGGGAACGAGCCGGCCAGCCGCAGCTCCCGGACCGCCTGGTGGACCCAGGTGAACGTGTTGCCGCCGACCAGCACGAGCCGGGTGTCGCGGACCGATGCCGCGTGAACGGCGCTGGTGACCTGGTGGCAGACCACGGTCGGCCAGCGGTCGCGGCCGGCGCGGGCGGTCAGCGTGGCCGCGGCGGAGCCCGGTTCGGCG
Organism: Phytohabitans maris; assembly: GCF_031085175.1. Classification (GTDB taxonomy): domain Bacteria; phylum Actinomycetota; class Actinomycetes; order Mycobacteriales; family Micromonosporaceae; genus Phytohabitans; species Phytohabitans maris. The sequence continues at coordinate 35,463 of NZ_JAVHUY010000049.1, read as the reverse complement.
CAGAGTACGGCCGGCGTCAGGACCGCGAGGTCGCGAGGTTTGAGGACGGCGTCGAGCACGGGTCACAGCACCTTCGACAGGAACGACCGGGTGCGCTCGTGCGCCGGCCGTCCCAGGACGTCGGCCGGCGTGCCCCGCTCCACGATCTGGCCGTCGGACATGAACGCGACCTGCGAGGCCACCTCCCGGGCGAATCCCATCTCGTGGGTCACCACGATCATCGTCATGCCCTGCGCCGCGAGGTCCCGCATCACGTCGAGGACCTCCCCGACCAGTTCCGGGTCGAGCGCGGACGTCGGCTCGTCGAACAGCATGAGCTGTGGGCGCATGGCCAGCCCGCGGGCGATGGCCACGCGTTGCTGCTGCCCGCCGGACAGGTGCCGGGGATAGGCGTCCGCCTTCGCGGCCAGGCCGACCCGGTCGAGCAGGTCGAGCGCGGTGGCGGTGGCGGTGGCCTTGGAGTGCCGGTGCACGCGCATCGGCGCCTCTCGCACGTTCTCCAGGGCGGTCAGGTGCGGAAACAGGTGGAAATGCTGGAACACCATGCCGATCCGGGCGCGCTGTGCGCGGATCTGGCGCTCCGGCAGCTCGTACAGCTTCCCGTCACGCTCGGTGTAGCCGACGAGGTCTCCGTCGACGACGACCCGGCCGCTGTCCGGTGTCTCCAGGTGGTTGACGCAGCGCAGCAGCGTGGACTTGCCGCTGCCGGAGGCACCGATCAGGCACATCACCTCACCCGGCTGGACGTCCAGGTCGACGCCGCGCAGCACCTCGTGGGAACCGAAGCGCTTGCGGATGCCCCGCAGTCGCACTAGCGGTTGCCGGTCAGCCATCGCGCCCACCTCCTGTCGCGACTCAGGCCGTGGCCGGTGGGCCGGAAGCCGACTCCGAGCCGGCGCTCCAGCCGGGACTCGAGCATCGTCAGCGCGGTGACGACGACGAGGTACCAGATGCAGACCACGAGCAGGATCGGGATGGTCTCGTACGTGCGGCCGTAGATGAGCTGGCCGGAGTAGAGCAGCTCCGGCAGGGCGATGACCGACACCACGGACGAGTACTTGAGCAGGCCGATCGCCTCGTTGGAGGCGGGCGGGACGATGACCCGCAGCGCCTGCGGCAGCACGATCCGGCGAAACGTGACGAGGCGGCTCATGCCCAGCGCGTTCGCCGCCTCGGTCTGTCCCTTGTCGACCGAGATGATGCCGGAACGGATGATCTCACCGAGGTAGGCGGCCTCGTTGAGCGCCAGCCCGAGGATCGCGGCGGTCCACGGGGTGATCAGGTCGTTGGTCTCCGCCGACCACAGCGTGGGTCCGGACGGGACGCCGAGCCGTACCTGCGGGACCAGGATCGCCAGGTTGTACCAGAGGATCAGCTGCACCAGGATCGGCGTCCCGCGGAACAGCCACACGTACGCCCCGGCCATGCCCCGAAGCAGCCTGCTGTCGGACAGCCGCATCGTGGCCAGGACCAGGCCGAGCACCGTGGCGATGGCCATGCTCACCGCGGTCAGCTTGAGCGTGGTGAGCAGGCCGTCGAGGATCCGCCGGTCGAAGAGGTATCCCGCGACGATGCCCCACTGGTAGTTCGGGTTGGTCAGAAACGAGACCGCTACCGACACCACGATGACGGCGGCGGCTACCCAGCCGGCCCAGCGCCACGGGTGCCGGCGGCGGACGATCACCATGCTGTGTTCGTCGTCCTGCCGGGTCTTCGGGAGGACGCTCGTCATCAGAAGGGCGACCCGTTGACGATCGGGGCTTGCAGGCCACGGTCCGGGATGCCCCAGTCGGCCAGTATCTTGGCGTAGCCGCCGTCGGCGATGACCTCCTTGAACGCGGTCTCGAACTGGCTGGTCAGCTCGCTGGACTTCGGAAACGCGGCGGCGAAGTAGCCCTCGTTGAGGTACGCGCCCGACGTCTTCACCTTGCCCTCGTTGCGGGACAGGATGTACGCGTTCGCCGCCGAGTCGTTCGGCGCGACGTCGATCCGGCTGGACATCAACGCCAGTACGGTGGCGTCCAGGTCGGCGAACTCCTTGACGTCGACCGCGGGCTTGCCCGCCGTCTTGCACTTCGTCGATGCCTCGGCGAGCAGATCCGCTTCGAGGGCACCGCTCGGAATGCCGACCTTGACGCCGCACAGATCGTCCATCGAAGCGATGTCCGCGTATCCGACGCGGGTGAGGAAGTCATTCTTCGCGGCCAGGTAGTCGACGAAATCGACGGTCTTCTGCCGCTCTTTCGTATCGAACATTCCGGTCAGGGCGAGGTCGAATCGCCCAGAGGTGAGCCCGGGGATGATGGTGTCGAATCCGGCACTCTGGAAAACGACCTCGCGGCCCAGCTTCGCGGACAGAGCAGCCGCCAGATCGACGTTCAGCCCTTTCCACGTCTTGCCGTCGTCGTCCAGGAAGTTGTACGGCAGCAATGTGGGATCGGCGGCCGCGACCAGCGCGTCAGCGCCGGAACTGCTGGACGCGGCGGGCTCTTGCGAACCAGCGGAGCATGAGGTGACCGCCGCCACGGCCACGGCTATGACGACACCGGCCAGCGGGCCGGGCAAGCGACGTGCGCGCATATGGGAACTCCGTCTCAGAGCCAGGAGGAGGGCGTCCGGCGAACAGCAGACGTTCGTTTCTTTGCCAACTCATTACGGCGGCGTGGGCCGCACGTTTCATCGGCTGTGAAATGACATACTGCCGACAGGTTCCGCTCCCTAAACTCAAACCCGACGCCTGAAGCACCGGGCTCACCGACACACAGGCGACACATAGCCGAAAGGGAGACAGTGCAGAGCGGAACCGAGACGGATACGGCGACGGCCGCGGTCACCCGGATGATGGCGGGCCCGGTAAGGGCCGGCGAGGTGGACCTGAGCGTCGGCGAGCCGGATCAGCCGCTGCCCGCCGTGCTGGTCGAGACCGCGGTACGCAGCCTCCGGGACGGCCGCACCGGGTACACGCCGAAGCTGGGCCTGCCCGACCTGCGCGACCTGGTGGCCGCTGACCTCGACGGGCGGCGGCCGCCCAGCGACGACGTGGTCGTCACCGTCGGCGGCACCGGAGCGGTCGCCGTGGCGCTCGCCGCCGTCTGCGTGCCCGGCGGAGCCGTCTTGGTTCCGGACCCGGCCTGGCCGAACTACCGGGTGCTGGCCGAGCGGCTCGGCGTCGCGGTCCTCAGCTACCCGCAGGGAGAGTCCGGGGACGCCTTTCTCGACCTGGAGACGATCGAGGCCGGCCTGCGCGCCGGCGCCCGGCTCGTGGTGGTCAACTCACCGTCGAACCCGACCGGCGCGGTGGCGTCGGCCGCCGTCCTGCGCCGCCTGGTCGACCTGGTCCGCGCCCACGACGCGTTCATCCTCTCCGACGAGGCGTACGAGTCGATCGTCTTCGCCGGCGGCCGCGCCCCGACACCCCGGGCGGCGGGCGGTGCCGACCTCACCTTCACCGCGCGCACCTTCTCCAAGACGTACTCGATGACCGGCCTGCGGGTCGGCGCGCTGATCTCGCCCCCCTCGTTTCGCGTCGCGGTCGCCGCGCTGCACGGCACCACCGCCGGCTGCGCGCCGATCACCGCCCAACTGACCGCCATCGAGGCGCTGCGGTCGCTGCCGGACCGCGGCGCCGAGCTCTCCGTGATCTACCGCGCGCGGTTCGGCGCGGCGCTGCGGATCCTCGGGCCGTGGGCACCACCGGTCCCCGCCGCCGCACTCGGCGGCTTCTACCTCTGGCTGGACGCCCGGCCGACCGGCCGGACCAGCGCCGAGGTATGCGCCGCGCTTCGCGCCCGCGGCGTCGTCGCATCGAGCGGTCAGGTCTACACCCCCACCGACGGCTTCGTCCGGCTCGCCCTCACCGCACCCGACGCCCAACTCGTGAACGCGATCACCGTCGTGCGCCAGGAACTGGACCGTCTCACCGGACGTTGACCGGCCAGGGCCGGGCGCGGAAGGTCCGATTAGGACGGTGCGGCGTCCAACCGATCCGCCAAACCCGTCCGCGTCACTGAGCTGCTGGCCGCGCGAACGGCTGTGCACCCCCGTCGCGGGAAACGCCTGATGCGGTCCGAGCCGACGCTCCGAGCACCATATCGGTGGGGTGCCCGGTAGCGCCGGTCGGGTCCACGTCACCGGAGGTATGGCATCCCGCGAACCTCGCAACGGTAATCGTTTCCATCTTGCTTGGCAATCCCCTGGTCGGGCAATGACGACCACCGCCCGGCGGGCGCCGGGTCGCGGCGACGCGCCTTGATCCGCCGGTAGCGGTGTGCGCCGTGACCGGTGACCCCGTCCCGCTTTTCGCTGCCTGCGTCACAGATTCATGTGCGGGTCTTTGCTGTCGCCGGACAACTGGTTATGCTCTCGAAAACCGTTTTCATTGCTGATAGTGCCTGGCGTGGTTGCGGCGGGCTGTGGGGAGGAGATCAGCGGATGAGGGCGCCGTGGTCGGCCATGGCCGTCGTGGCGGTGGTTGCCCTGTCCGGGTGTACGGCGCCGGTGGCGTTGAGTGACTCGGACGGGCGGGTGCAGGTGGTGACCACCACGGGGATCCTGGCCGACCTGGTGCGCAACGTCGGCGGCAATCGGGTGGTGGTCGACTCGATCGTGCCGGACAACGCCGACGCGCACGCCTACGAGCCGACGCTGCGAGATGTGCGCAACGTGGTCTACGCGGACGTGGCGTTCAGCAACTACCTGCTGCTGGAGGCGCAGAACGTCATCAAGGCCCTGGACGCCAACCTGCGCGGCGGCGTGCCGAACATCTCGCTCGCCGAGGGCGCCACCAAGTACGCCGCCGAGGTCATTCCCTTGGTGGAGGACGCCTCGCTCGACACGGTCTGGCTGGGCATGCGGGTGCGGGGCACCGGCCGCCAGTACGGAGCCAACCGTTCGTCCGACGTGCTGCTGTCCGCCACGGACGTGTCCGGGCCGGGCCATCTGGTGGCGTACCTGACGGAGTCGTTCGGCGACCCCGACTTCTACGTCAACTCGACGGACGGGTTCGACCCCGCCGATGGGTACAAGGACGACACGGCCGTCCTGCCGCCGGACGCGCACACGCACATGAGCTGGGCGTTCACCGAGCCTGGGGTCTACCGGCTGACGATGGAGGCCCGGCTCGCCGTCGCACAGGGAGAGAAGCCGGTGGAGTTGGGGCGGCAGACGTTCACGTTCGCGGTCGGGGTCGACCCGCACTCGGTCGGCGGGGCGGTGCTGAGCGCCGGTCACGCGGACATCGCGGTCGACGTGGACCAGCGGCGGCTGTACCTGTACGCCGACCCGCACGGCGGCGGCGAGGTCCATCAGGAGGTGTACGACCCGGCCAGCACGGTGATCGAGGTGCCGACCAAGGCGCTCAAGCAGGTGCCGTCCGGCCGGGGGTACCGGTTTCTGGGGCGGCCGGGTGACAAGGTGTACCAGCTGCCGCAGGCGGTGCTCGGCCGGCACGTGCACGGCGAGATCGACCCGCACCTGTGGCAGGACGTCGGCAACGCGCAGTCCTATGTGGAGCTGATCCGGGACACGCTGATCGGGGTGGATCCGGCCGGGGCGATGGAGTACCGGCGCAACGCGGACGCCTACCTGGCTGAGCTGACCACATTGGACACCTATGTGGCGGAGACGATCGCGTCGATCCCGCCGGCGAGCCGGTACCTGGTGACCACGCACGACGCGTTCGGCTACCTGGCGCACGCGTACGGCATCCCGGTAGCCGGCTTCGTCACGCCCAACCCGGCCGTCGAGCCGAGCCTGGCCGACCGGGTCAAGCTCACCGAGACGATCCGCAACCTGCGGGTACGGGCCGTCTTCCTCGAACCCAACCTGCGCGCTCGATCGTCCACGTTGGTCGAGGTGGCCAAGGAGCAGGGCGTGCGGGTCTGCCCGATCTACGGCGACGCGTTCGACCAGGACGTCGACACCTACGTACGGATGATGCGCTTCAACGCCGACTCGCTTAAGGAATGTCTCAGTTGACGAACTCGATAGTGGCCGTCCTGACCGCGGCGACGCTGGCTGTCGCGCCGACCCCGGCGCCGGACGGGCTGACCCAGACCCTCGACCCCAATCAGTCGGTGGCCTCCGGCCGGGCCGTGCTGGAGAAGGGACACGTGGACCTCGGCCCGCGCTACCGCGACGGCGACTGGACCATCCAGATCCACGACGACACGGCGGTACCGCCGGTGTGGCGCAAGCTGTCCGATGTGGTGCTTCGGGTGCGGGACGCGGCGGTCGAGCGGGTGCCGGACGATCCGGCGTACGCGTTCGTCGGCCAGCCGCCGGGTACGCCGGTACATGTGGTGCCGCAGACGCAGAACCAGGACGTGGTGTGGGTCGGCTGGAACACCCAGGATCCGGGCGTCATGGCGGCCATCTCCCGGGGCGTGACGATGAACCTGCTCGGCGTGCAGGGTCCGGGCGGTGTGGTCGTCTACCTGCAGTCGGGCAACCTCGGCGCGCCGCAGGTGCTGTGGGACTCGACGAAGCCGTTCCCGCAGCCGTTGTGGGTGGAGACGAACACGCACACCCACGCCAACTGGATTTTCGCCAAGCCGGGTGTGTACCTGGTCGCCGTCGAGTTCACCGCCGAACTGCTGGACGGCAAGCAGGTGACCGGGCGGGAGACGCTGCGGATCGCGGTCGGCGACAGCACGCCGGTCGATGACGCGTTCACCGCCGTGTACACCGGAAGCCTGCCCGGCACCGGCGCGACGCCGAGCCCGGCCGCGGTGGCCGAGCCCGACGACGGCGGCTCGCCTCTTCTCGTCGGTGTGCTGGTGGGTGCCGGTGCTGTGCTCGTGGTGGCGCTGATCTGGGTCCTGGTGCGCGGCGCGCGGATCCGGCGCCGTGCTCTGGATCAGGAGGAGAGCGCGTGAGTGTGCTGTCGGTGGCGGACCTGCACGTCGACCTCGGCGGGCGGCCGGTGCTGCGCGACGTGCGGATGAGCGTCGAGGTTGGGCAACTGGTGGGGCTGCTCGGCCCGAACGGTGCCGGCAAGACCACCCTGCTGCGGTGCGTGCTCGGCCTGGTCCGGGCCAAGGTTGGCACGATCTCGGTCGGCGGCACCGCCACGGTCGGGTACGTGCCGCAGCGGCACGAGTTCACCTGGGACTTCCCGATCAGCGTGGAGCAGGCCGTCCTCAGTGGACGTACCGGCCGGATCGGGCTGCTGCGCCGGCCCGGTGTGGCCGACTGGCGGGCGGTCGGGGAGGCACTGGAGCGGGTACGCCTGGCCGACCTGCGCCGCCGCCCGGTCGGCGAGCTCTCCGGCGGGCAGCGCCAACGGGTCCTGGTCGCCCGGGCCTTGGCGCTGCGCCCGGAGGTGCTGCTGCTGGACGAGCCGTACGCCGGGCTGGACATGCCGACCCAGGAGCTGCTCGGCGACCTGTTCGCGACCCTCGCCCGGGAGCGGGCGGTGCTGATGGCCACCCACGACCTCGCGGCGGCGGTGCACGACTGCGACCGGCTGATCCTGCTCAACCGCACCGTCATCGCCGACGGCCCGCCCGGCGAGCTGCGGGACCGTCGGGTGTGGATGGAGACGTTCGAGGTGGGTGAGCGCAGCCATCTGTTCACCGCGCTGGGGCTGAGTGCGGAGTCGGCCGCGGCCGGCGAGCCGGAGACGGTGGGTGCCTGATGTCGCCCGCGGACTTCGTCGCCGACCTGTTCAACCCGGACCTGGCGTTCCTGGGCAAGGCGCTGCTGATCGCGGTGATGTCGGCGACCGTGTGCGGTGTGGTCGGCTGCTACGTGGTGCTGCGCGGCATGGCGTTCATCGGGGACGCGGTCGCCCACGCGGTCTTTCCCGGCCTGGCGGTCGCGTTCGTCGTCTCCGGCAACCTGGTGCTCGGCGGTACGGTCGCCGGCGTGCTGACCGCCGTGCTGGTGGCGGTCTTCGCGCAGCAGCGGCGGCTGAAGGAGGACTCGGTCATCGGCGTGTTCTTCGTGGCCGCGTTCGCCCTCGGCATCGTGGTCATCTCCCGGGCGCCCGGGTACGCCGGCTCGTTGCAGCAGTTCCTGTTCGGCTCGATCACCGGTATCCCGGACGAGGACGTGTACGTGGTCGGTGGGACCGGCCTGGTGATCCTGCTGGCGATCCTGTTGCTGCACAAGGAGTTCGTGGCGGTGTCGCTGGACCGGGAGTCGGCCCGGGCGATGGGGCTTGCGGTGTTCCGGCTCGACCTGGTGCTGTACGTGCTGGTCACGCTCGCCGTCGTCATCTCGGTGCGGACCATCGGCAACGTGCTGGTGCTGGCCCTGCTGGTCACGCCGGCCGCCACGGCCCGGCTGCTGACCGACCGGCTCGCCGTGATGATGGTCCTCGCCCCGGCGATCGGCGGCCTCGGCGCGCTGGTCGGCCTCTACGTCTCCTGGTCCTGGGACCTGCCGGTCGGCGGCACCATCGTGCTCGTGCTCACCGCCGCCTTCCTCGCCGCCTGGCTCGCGGCACCGCGGCACGGACTGCTCGCCCGCTACGTCTTCTAGCCGATCACGCACCTCGCTCGAAGGAGGCACGATGCGAAGACTGACCAAACCGGGTGGGCGGCGATGGTTCGGCTGAACGTGGATCGTCGCGGCCGTGTCGCCGGCGCCACCACCCGCGCCGACCGTGTCCGGGTCGTCGTGCGCCGCGGCGTCCGCGGTGGTGGCATCCACGTCACGCTCGCCGGACTGGCCGGCCCGGCCAGTGTTCCTCGGCTGATGCAAGCGCTGCGCTCGCTGTCGACGGCTCATACCGGTGCCGTCGCCGGCGACGCCCTGCGGCTCTTTCCCGGGTCGCGGGTGGTGAAGCGGGGCGAGGAGGCTCTTGGCCTGACCCGGCGTGAGTTCGACCTGTTGCTGTTCTTCGTCGAGCATCCGCGACGCGTCTTCACCCGCGCCCAGTTGCTGTCCTTTGTCTGGGGGCATGAGTACGCGAGCCAACGCACCGTCGATGTCCATATCAGACGGTTGCGGGTCAAGACGGGTCAGCCGGTCGTCGCGACGGTGTACCGGGTCGGCTATCGGCTGCACGACGAAACGGTCGCGATCGTGATTCGTGAAACCTGACCTCGACAGCCCATCTGAGCCCGTGTTACGTTCCCACACGTCTAACGAGATTGGAATTCATTTCCAATAACTGGCTTGGGGGAGGATTTGAGAACCCGAACAAGACCGATACACCGGCCGCTGGCGGTGGCGGTGGCGGCCGCGACGGTCGTGGCGGCGTCCCTGATCGCGCCGTCCGCGGCGCTGGCGGCGGAGCAGGTGGTGCTCTCCAAGGGGCACACGGACGCGATCGACGTGCACTACGAGAGCGGCGCGCTGGTGTTGAAGGTGCACGACGACACGGTGTCGCCGTCGGTGACCCGAGACCCGGCGGACGTCACATTCCACGCGCTGCCGGGATCGCAGACGACGGTGCCGGACGTGCCCAGCTACGCGTTCCTCGGCACGCCGGGCACACCGGTGTGGATCCTGCCGCAGATCCAGGACCCGGACCTGCTGTGGCCGGGCTGGGAGACGCTGAACCTGCCGACCGGCACCTTCGCCGGCGGGAACATCAACCTGAGCCTGGTCGGTGTCGACGGGCCGGGCCGGGTCTCGGTGTTCGTCAACGACGCCTTCGGCCAGGCGCGGGTGGTCTTCCGCAGCGACGACGGCCTGCCGGACGTGACCGTGGTCGGTGACCACGTGCACGCCCACGCCAACTGGGCTTTCAGCGCGACCGGCCGGTACACGCTGAAGTTTCAGGCGACCGCGACGCTGACCGACGGCACGCCGGTGTCCAGCCCGGTGACCGACTACACGTTCGTGGTCGGCGAGCTCACCGAGCCGGACCCGGACCCGGAGGTGGCGCTGGACATCTACGGGCTCGAGGACAGCTACACGCCCGGCCAGCAGGTCAACCTGGTGGCGTTGCAGACCCCGGAGACGGAACTGGACCACTACCACTGGTTCAGCAAGTGCCCGGGCGCGGCCGACTTCGCGGTGGTCCCGGGGGAGGCCACCTTCGCGTACTCGTTCACCGCGACCGAGGCATTGGACGGCTGCCAGTACAAGGCGGTGCTCTACGACGAGGACCACAACCCGGTCGCCGAGGCCGCGCCGGTCACCCTCGTCGTGGAGGGCGGCGGCGAGCCGGGTGACCCGGCTGGCAGCCAGTCGATCGTCGCGACGGTCCGGGAGGCGGACGGCGCGCTGGTGCTCAGCGTCGACCCGGACGACCGCACCGTCGCGCTGCCGGCCACGACCCTCGGCGCCGCGGGTGACCGGTTGGAGGCGGCCGGGGCGCTGCGCCCGGTGACCGTCACCGACACCCGCGCCGCCAAGCCGGGCTGGAACGCCTCCGGGCAGGTCTCCGCCTTCACCGCCGAGGGCGGCGGCAGCTTCGGCGGCAAGTACCTGGGCTGGACGCCGCAAGTCGTCAACCAGGCCGCCGGGCAGGGCGTGGTGGCCGGTCCGGTCGCGCCTTCGGGGTTTACCTCCGGTAACGGTATCGCCGGTGGTGCGGTGCTCGGCTCGGCTCCGGCCGGCAGTGGTCGCGGCACCGCCCAGCTCGGTGCGGAGCTGCGGCTGGAGCTGCCGACCGAGACCGGGGCCGGCACGTACACGGCGACGTTGACGCTGACCGCGATCTAGCCGTGCGCGTACTGATCACGATGGTGGCCGTCCTGGCTGGCGTACTGCCGGCCGGGGCGGCCGCCGCCGCTCCCGCACCCACCCCGGCACCCTCGACCCCGGCGCCGGCGGCCGGGGCCGAGGCGCTCACCTGGGGCGTGGCACCCTCCAGCCGAAAGGGGCCGGATGGGCGGGCGGCCTTCACGTACAAGCTGGACCCGGGCGCCGAGCTGACCGACTACGCCGGCGTCTCCAACTACTCCGGTTCGCCGATCACCGTCGACCTGTACGCCAGCGACGCGTTCACCACGGCGAGTGGGGGCTTCGACCTGCTGCCGGCCGCGCGGAAGCCGACCGATGTCGGCACGTGGGTGGCGTTCGAGCCGCGGTACCGGCGGCTGGTGATCCCGTCCAAGTCCAGAGTGGACGTACCGTTCCAGGTGACCGTGCCGCGCAACGCCACACCCGGCGACCACGCCGGTGGGATCGTCGCGTCGATCGCCGAGCCCGGCACCGACGCGGGCGGCAACCGGGTGCGGGTCGACCGGCGGGTCGGCTCCCGGATCTACCTGCGAGTGACCGGCGAGCTCGCGCCCGCGTTCACCGTGGAGCGGCTCGACACCGGCTACGACGGCACCCTCAACCCGTTCGCCGGCGGCACCGTGACGGCCACCTACCGGGTGCGCAACACCGGCAACGTCCGGCTCACCGGCACGCCCCGCGTGGAGGTCGCCGGCCCGTTCGGCCTCGGCCGCCGTGGAGTCGATGCGGCCGCCCTGCCCGAGATCCTGCCCGGCGGCGAGCAGACCGTGACCACCACCGTCCGGCGCGTCCCCCCGCTGTTTCGCCTCGGCGTGGACCTTCACCTGACCCCGGTACCCGTGAACGCCAGCGCTCCGGTCTCCGACATCACCGGCCGGACGTCCGTGTGGGCGTGGCCATGGCCGCAGGCCGTGCTGCTGCTTGCGCTGGCCGCCGCGGTGTGGCTGGTGCGCTACCGGCGACGCGCCCGCGCCCGCGCGCTGGCCGCCGCTCGTGAGCAGGGCCGCGCCGAAGCGGCGGCAACCGCCTCGGAGGCGGACCTGGAACTGTCCGAAGCCAACACCACCCAACCACGAGGGACCTGACCGGAATGAAACGCACCGCGAGCCTGCTGGCCGCCGTCGCGCTGGCGATCACCGCCGCGCCGGCCGCGGCACACGCCGAGCCACGGACACTGCCGGTGGCCGGCGCCGACCTGGTCTCGATCCGCCTCGACGGCGACGCGTTGTCGCTGCGGGTCCGGGACGCCGCGCAAGCCCGCCGTGGTGAGGCGGGCCACGACCCGGCGGAGGTCGCCCTCGGCCCCGACGGTGGAGCGGCCGGTGCCATCCCCGGCCGGGCTGGGTTCGAGTTCCTCGGCAAGGCCGGCACACCCCTATGGGTACTGGCCGGTGCGGGCGGCGGTTTCCCGTTCTGGGACACCACCGCGATCCCGCGCGGCAAGCTCGCCGGCGACGCCGTCACGCTTCGACTGAGCGATGTGGAGGGTCCGGGGCGGTTCCACGCGTACACCGTCTCCTCCTTCGGCGCACCCACACCGCTGCTCGGCAGCGGCGACGGCGGCCCGCGCGCGATGACGCTGCCGGTCGGTGCCCGCACCGGCGCCGCGCTGTGGGCGTTCGACACCCCGGGCAGCTACCGGGTCACGCTCGAAGCCGCCGCCGGCCCGCTCACCACCGAGGCGACGTACCAGATCGAGGTACCGCAGATTTCGCCGGAACCGGCACCGGCGCTCGCGGCGCCGGCGCGGCCCGTGCCTCAGGCCCCGGCCACGTCAGTGCCATCGGAGCGGCTCGAAGCGCCGAAGGTACCCGCCGTGCCGAAGATCGCCGCCCAGGCCGCCGCCGCACCGGCCACCGGACGCAAGGTCATCGCCGACGGTCACATCGACATGGGCCCGCAGCTGGACGGAAGCACCTGGCGGATCCGGATCCGCGACGACAGTGGCAGTCCACCGGTCTGGCGGGAGCTGTCCGATGTGGTCGTCCACGCCGTCGACAAGGCCAAAATCAAAGTGCCGTCCGGCAGCGACTACGCCTTCCTCGGCCCGGCCGGCTCCGACGTGTGGCTGCTGCCCCAGGCCCAGCAGTCCGGCATCGTCTGGCCCGGCTGGAACACCCAGGACCCCTCGGTGGTCAACGGCACCCAGGGCAACGTCACCTGGCGACTGACCGATGTGGACGGGCCGGGCGAGTTCAAGCTCTTCCTGACCGGCTCGTTCGGCAAACCGGACGTGCTCTTCGACACCGCCAAGAGCCTGCCCCAGCAGATGAGCATCCCGCCGAACACGCACGCCCACGGCAACTGGGCCTTCACCAAACCCGGCGTCTACCACCTCGGCGTACAGATGACCGGCACCACCAAGGCCGGCGCGACCGTCACCGACTCCCGCACCCTCAACATCGCCGTCGGCCCCGTCGACCCCAACACCGCGTTCCCCAGCGGGGGCGGCTCCAACGGCAATGGGTCCAACGGAGGGGGCTCGAACGGCGGCGGTTCCAACGGCGGCAACCTGCCCCGCACCGGAGTCGGGTGGGTGATCCCCGCTGCGGCAGGGGGCCTGCTGCTTCTGATCGTCGGCGCCGTACTCGTCGTGGCCACGCGCCGCCGCATCCGGTCCGCCTGACGCGGGCGGCATTTTCTTAACCGCGGGGCCATCACTTCACTATCGACAACGGTTACCATTATCGATAGTGCGGTCCACAGGGGACCGTCGGGGAGGAGTCAGTTTCGTGCGTACCCCATTGCGTCTGCTGGTCGCGTCCGGGGCACTTGTCGGTGCCCTGGTCGCGACGGCCGCACCGGCCCAGGCGTCCGGTCAGGTCGTGATCGACGAAGGGCACGTCGACGTGATCGGCGTCGCCTACGAGGACGGCGAGCTCAACCTGCACATCCACGACGAAAGCGTCGAGCCCGGCGTGGAGCGCGAGCCCGGCGAGGTCAAGTTCCAGGTCAAGCCCGAGGCCGAGACCACCGTGCCGGCCAACCCGGCCTACAGCTTCCTCGGCAACGCCGGCGACCCGGTGTGGATCCTGCCGCAGGTGCAGAACCCGGACCTGGTCTGGGCCGGTTTCGGCACCGAGGAGATCGAGCTCGGCGTGTTCCAGAACGACCAGGTGAAGGTCACCTTCTGGGTCGCCGCCGGCCCTGGCGACCTGGCCATCTACACCGAGAACTCCTTTGGTCTCCCGTCCAGCATCCTCGTCGATACCGGTGACGGCCTGCCCGACACCGTGACCCTGTCCGCCGGCGACCACACGCACGCCAACTGGGCGTTCGACGCCCCGGGCCACTACTGGCTGGTGGTCACCGCCACCGGCAAGCTCGCCGGCAGCGGCCAGACCGTGGTCGACGCGGGTCTGTACCACTTCCAGGTCCTCAGCTAGGAGGCGCCACCATGCGGATCAGAACCAAGATCCTCGCCCCGCTGGTCGTGGCCGGCACCCTGGCCAGCGTCGCCGTCGCGGCGCCGGCCCAGGCGGTCCCGATCACGCTCACCAGCGGCCACGTCGACGTCCTCGACCTCGACTACAACAGCGGCGCCCTCGTGCTGCGCGTCCTGGACGGCACCGGCGGCACCAACGTCGAGCGCAACCCGGCCGACGTCATCTTCCGGGTGCCGCTGGCCGCCAAGACCACCAGTGTCCCCGGGGGGTCGGAGTGGGCGTTCCTCGGCACCGGCGGCACCGCCTGGATCCTGCCGCAGGACAACGTCTCCGGCCTGTTGTGGGCGGGCTGGAACGCCGACGAGGTGGCTGACGGCGTCTTCGTCAACGACGAGATGACCATCAACCTGACCGCGGTGAGCGGTCCGGCCGGCTTCAGCATCTACACCGCGAGTGGTGGCACGCCCACCGTGCTGTTCGACAGCGGCAACGGGCTGCCCGACGCGCAGACGGTGCCGCTCGAACATACCCACGTCAACTGGGGCTTCGACGCCGCCGGTACCTACACCGTGACCTTCAACGTCACGGGCAACAAGGTTGGCGGCGGCACTGTCAGTTCCGGCTCCAAGCAGTTCACCTTCGAGGTCCTCAACGCCTGAACCGGCTCCTCCCGAAACGGGTCCCCGCCGCCCTCCCGTTCGCGGCGGGGACCCTCGCGTTGGCGCAGACTATAATGACAACCGTTTCCGAAACTTGGCGGTTGGTGGGAGGGTCCGCGGTGGCTGAGGAGGCGCACGGTCTGGGTCGCCATACCCGGCAGCGGCTGCAGGTCACGGCGCTGCTGGAAGAGACCGACGAGTTTCGCAGCGCCCAGCGTCTGCACGAGATGCTGCGGGCGCGCGGCGTCCCGGTCGGGCTCACCACGGTGTACCGCACACTACAGATCCTGAGCGACGCCGGCGAGGTCGACGTCATTCGGCTACCCAGCGGCGAGCACCTCTACCGGCGCTGTGGCGCCGGACGCCACCACCACCTGGTCTGCCGCCACTGCGCCCGTACAGTGGAGATTCCCGGCCCTGGCGTGGAGCAGTGGGCGCGGCGGATCGCCCGACAGCATGGATACGTCGACGTCGCCCAAACCCTCGAGCTCTTCGGCACCTGCGCCGACTGCGCCGCCCAGGGGAGGACCTGAACGGGGTGCCGGCTGTAAGCGGCCATGGAGCCCAGCTCATATGCGATAGCATGCATACTCGTGATGCGGTCGACGAGTCGATGGAGTTGAAGACGTGGTGACCCAATCCATCCCCAACGTGACCCGCCACACCCGCCAGCGGGCCGAGCTCCTCGCTCTGCTGCAGGAGACCGACAGCTTCCAGACCGCCCAGGACCTCCACCAGACCCTGCGGCAGCGGGGCGCCAAGGTGGGGCTCACGACCGTCTACCGCGCCCTGCAGTTGCTGGTCGACGCCGATGAGGTCGACACGACGCGCTCCGCCGGCGGAGAGCAGTTGTTTCGGCGGTGCGGCCGTGGTCACCACCATCACCTTGTCTGCCGTCAGTGCGGGACGACGGTCGAAGTGCGCGGACCGGCGGTCGAGCGCTGGGCCGACAAGATGGCCAGCGAGCACGGCTTTACCGACGTGGCACACACGCTGGAGATCTTCGGCACCTGCGCGGACTGCTCCCGCAACGCCCGTTCCTGAAGGTCAGAGGCCCACGCGGGCCGCGGGCGTCACAGGGCTCCGCCCGCTGGCATGGGAAGGGCGTCGGCGAGGGTGAAGCGGCCGGCGAAGGGATCGGTGTAGGTGCGCCAGGCGGCCGGGCCGTCCGCGAGCTCGGCGTCGGTGAGCAGGCAACGGGTCAGCGCGCGGTGCAGCGCGGCGGGGTCCAGGTCGACGCCGATGAAGACCAGGTAGTGGTGCCGGTCGTCGTAGTACGGGTGCCACTCGACCGAAGCGGCCAGCCGGCGACGGTCGGAGAAGTGGTGCCGTTGCTCCTCGGGCGTGGCCGCCTGCCACCGTCCGAGGGCGCCGAGAGTGAGCCTGCCGCCGGCGAACTCCCAGGTGACCACGATGTGGGGTTGGCTGGCGAGCCAAAGGTGGCCGCGAGAACGGAGCACGCCGGTGTTGATCGCGTCGAGCGTTTCGTGGAGCCGCTGGGGGTGAAACGGGCGGCATGCCCGGAAGACCGCGGAGACGACGTCGTACGAGGGGGTGGGGTCGTGCACACCGAGTGCGAACCCTTCGACGCCGCGGGCGAGCGTGCCAGGGGTATCCGGGCGGTGCCGGCCGGAGTCGAGCAGTCGCGTGGCGAGGCCGGTGGCGTCGATCAGGTCGTCGGCCAGGCGCAGATGTGCCGCCCACGGCGCCAGGTGGTGTAGCAGGGCGTGTACCTGCGCGGTGTCGAACGGACCGCCGGCGCACGAGCCCCAGAGCACGAGCGTGTCGGCATACTCGATCTGCCGCACGGCGACCTCGGCAAGTGCCCGGTGGTCGTCGCGGCCGGCCGGGATGCCGAGCCTGACCAGGTCATCGCCGGTGTTCAGCGCGTCGAGCAGGAAATCGCCGTGGACCACCGTGACGTACGAATCCACGCGGACCAGGTCGCTGAGCGGGACACCGTCGACGACGCAACCGGTGCAGGCGGCGGCGACCGATTCGGGCTCGACGACGGCGGGCGGCAGGAGCACGACCTGCCGGTACGGACGCGTGCGGGCCAGCCGCGCCACCGTGGGCAGGATCTCGTCCCGCAGGGTGCGGGACATGTCGCCGTGGAGCAGAGCACCGCGCCGCTCGGCTGTCGCGCCGGTGCCGGAACACATGACCCGACACGTGTATCCGTCGCCGGTGCCGGTCAGGTCGTAGCGGACCAGCAGCAGGGACGGGTCGGCGGCCAGCAGCGCTCGCGCGACCGCGTATGTGGCGCCTGGCCACAACCCGGACAGCACCGTCACGACCGGCGCAGCTGTCGCCATCGTCTCAGCCTTCCTTATTGGAAACGGTTGTCATTATAGTCGAAGTGGATCGCGGCCTGGCAAGGGGCGCGGTCCCGCCGGGCGTCGGTCGAGGCCACGGCGGCTACCGTTGCCTGTGTGGCGGACGGGCGGCGGGCACCGGTGTCCGGGCTGTTTCGGGGCCGGTCCGGGCTTTCGGTCCACGGCGTGCTCGCGCTGGCGGCCGCGCTGGTGGCGGCCTGGGTGCTGCTGGCGCAGGCGCCCGACCCGTCGCGGCGGGTTCGGCCGCTCCCGCCCACCGCGGAGGCGGTCTGGCCGCATGCCCGGCGCGCGGATGTGCCGGGCGTGCTGTCCGGCGGCGGGACCTTCCGGCCGACCTTCTTCCTGGACGAGCGGGCGTCGGTCGGCGCCGCCTCCGATCCGGACGCCGGTGAGGTGCGCCTGGTGCTGCGGGCGGCCGGCGGCACGGTCCGCGTGCTGCGCCGGCTTCCGGCGACGGCCGCGCCGCAGTACGCCGGCTTCGTCCGCGCCGGCGGGCAACTGGTGTGGGCGGAGTCGGTCGCCGGCCCGGACGGTTCGACGCGGACCGAACTGTGGCGGGCCGAGCTGGCCGGCGGGGCGCCGCGGAGGATCACCGCCGACACCGGCCGGGTGCGGTTCTTCGGCTCCGAGCACGACGTGGTCGTCGCCTCCGGCCGGGTGTACTGGACTTCGGTCGCGCCCGGCGGACGCGACGCCACGCAGGTGCGGTCGGTGCCGCTCGGTGGCGGCCGGGTCGAGGTACGCACCGAGCCGGGCGCGTGGGTGCTGTCGCGATGGCCGTGGCTGGCCAGCGCCGGCAGTAGCGGGCGCGCGCGGTTGCGGAGCCTGGCCACGTCAAGGGTGGTCACTGTGGACGCCGGCGGGGACATGCTGGATCGGTGTGGGCCGACCTGGTGCCGGGTGTTCGTGCTCACCGGGGGCGGGGTACGCAGTGAGCTGATGCGGCCCGATGGCTCGGACCGGCAGCGGGTGGCCGACGACGCCACGACCACCCCGATCGTCGACGTGGCGGTGCTCGACCGCTTCGAAGTGCTGTGTAGCGGCACGAGTGCTCTCGCCGCCGCGATCGGCGGGCGCCGGCTGCTCGTCTACGACCTCGTGGCTGACCGGTTGGTCAGGGTGGCGGATGCCGCCGTCGGGGTCTTCTACCGGGGCGGTGTGCTGTGGTGGTCCACCGGCACGGGTCCGCGCACCGCCTGGCACGCCCTCGACCTACGCACCGTCCGTTAGCCGAAACAGGTTGAGGCGGTAGGTGCGTACGACCCGGCGGAACAGCGCCCGCATCACCACCGACAGCGCGCGAAATCGCAACGGCATCCGGGCGCGCAGCTCCGGCTGTGGCTCGGCGAAGGTGCGCGATTCCAGCAGCCGGGCACCGAGGTGCTCCAGTTCGCTCGGGTCCTCGCATATCCAGGTCATCCGGGTGCCCATGTCGCGCATGACGTCGTTGCGGTTTACCCCGTTCGCCATCACCTGGCCGCCGGTGTCCAGCGCAAGCAGCGCGCCGGGGAAGTTGGCGGCGAGGAGCCGAAACACTTCGTTCACTTGGTCGGGCGTGAAGTAGAGCAGGACCGCCTCGGCCACGAACAGGTATGGTCCGGGGCTGGCCTGGACGGGGGGCACCCAGGACGGGTCGAGCACCGAGCCGGGCAGCATGCGTCGCCGGTCGGTGTCGGTGAAGAACCGGCGGCGTAGCTCGATCACGTCTGGCAGGTCGAGGTCGATCCAGGTGACTGTGCTGTTGTCCAGGCGTTCGAACCGGGTGTTGAGTCCAGTGCCGATCTCCACGACGGTGCCGCCGGGGTGTTCGGCCAGGAATTGCTTCACCCACACGTCGAACATGGCGGTGCGCAGCACAGCTCCCCGGGCGCCACCCTTGAACGCCTTCATCCGGGTGAAGTCGTAGTCGATCGACTCGATGATCTCGACCGCCCGTGGGTCGCTCAACAGCGGCGTGCGTTTGCCGGTCTCCACGGCCCGTCCGTACAGGGGAATCATCAACGTCTGCTGCACAGGCCCCAGCTGGACCTTGGCTCTACTGTTCTCTGTCATCCTTGCCGCCCCAAGGTTTGGCTCCATCGTGGGCAGTGGCCAGTGCGGTGCGCCGGTCGCCGTAGTAGGGATCCCGGTCCAGGACGCCGGGTGTGAGGTCCACGGTCAGGTGGGCGGCCCGCGGCGCGGGCCGGTGCGACAGTACGCCGAGCCGCGCGAGGTGGAAGCCGCACAGGTCGGCCAGGGCGCGTCCCGCGTCGACGACTGTCACTCACCCCCTCATCTTGTTGGAAACGGTTTTCGTTGTAAAGTACTGCTCATGTTAACCGATAGCATCGTCGAAGCGTTCGACGAGGCGGCCCACACCTACGACCAGGTGGGTGTCTCCTTCTTTGGCCCGTTCGGTGCCGAGCTCGTCCGCCGGGCCGGCGTGAAACAGGCGGAGCGGGTGCTCGACGTCGGCTGCGGCCGTGGCGCCGTGTTGTTTCCCGCGGCGCGGGCGGTCGGCCCGGAAGGGCACGTGACCGGCACCGACGCGGCGACGACCATGGTCGACCTCACCGGGGCCGAGGCCGCGCGGCGCGGGCTGCGGCATGTCGCGGTCGCTGTCGGTGACGCGCAGGAGCCGGCCTTTCCCGCCGGGAGCTTCGACGTGGTCACCGCGGGCTTGGTGGTGTTCATGCTCCCTGACCCACATGCGGCGCTTCGTGCGTACGCACGGGTCCTGCGTCCTGGTGGCCGGCTGGCTCTGAGTTGCTTCGCCAGCCAGGATCCCGCCTTCGGTCGGGCCATGCGCGCGCTGGCCGGGCATCTGCCCGCGGGCGCTGAACCGCCACCGACGCCCGATCCGATGTTCGCTTCGGCGGAGGCGACCCTCGCGGCGGTCGCCGACGCCGGGTTCGGTGAGGTCACCAGCACGGAATTCAGCGCGGTGAGCCGGTTCAGAGACGCGGAACACTGGCTGGCCTGGTGCTGGTCGCACGGCGCGCGGGCGCTGCTGCGCCGGATACCGGTGGACCAGTTGCCCGCCGCCACCGCCGACGCGTCGGCCGCGATGTGGGGTGGCGGGGGCCGGGGTGGTGAGCTGTCGATGACCACGACCATCCGCGCGGTCGTGGCAACGGCCCCGGATCACCCGGACCGCGACGCCTGACCGCGGCATCGCCCCTTTGTGGACATCGACTCGCTGTCGCCCCCGTCGGCGGGTGAGGCATCCGGGAGCCAGGCTTGTCGCCGCTCGTGGTCACGCTCGGCGCGGTCCGTGGCTCCGGCGGGTCCCGGCCTGTCGTGGCGGACGATCTCACTATTGAAAGTGATTATCAGTACGTTGTAGGTTCGGGGTGGTTCGAGGGAACGGAGTGGGAGATGGCCTCCGGGGAGAGATCTGATGGCTGCGTGCGGCGACCTGCCGGGCCTGCGCGGGGTGTCCTCGTGGCCGGCGGGTGGACCGCTCCCACTGCGTCATGGCCGCTACGGCCGTCCCGGCCGGCGTCCCAGTTGGAACGGATCGCACGCGACCTCGCCCGCACCGATCCCGCGCTCGCGTGGCGGTTGCGGCACCACACCCTCGACCGGCCGCCACGAACGCCGGCCGTGGCCATTCTGGGCGTCTACCTGTTCGGCGGGGTGCTGCTCACCGCCGGCCTTGTGACGAGCAGCCTGCTGGCGGTCGCGGCGGGTGCGGTCAGCACGGCCGGCGCCGCTGCCGCCATCCGGCGGGTTCGTCGCGACCCGGCGTGAGACACCTGCCGGCGTCGCGTTGCCGGAACGCCGGACACCGTGACGGTCTTGCCTCTTCCCGTTCACCACGTCGATCTCGAAGGATCTTTCAGTGCCCGCTCAGCTCGGTATCGTGGCGTCACGTCGCCGCCTCGTCTTCTTCCTCGTGGCAGCCCTGCTCGGTGCGCTTGCCGCGTTCACCGTTGTCCCTACGGGCCCGGCGGCCGCGGCCGACGGTCCGGCGCCGCCGCCGCGATCGTTGAGTGTGATCGCCGATGTCCACACCGACGCCATCGCCACCTTCTGGGACGATGGGCAGCTGACGCTGGCCACCAAGGCGGACATCCCGCAGCCGCAGACCCGTTACGAGGCCGACGATGTGTGGTTTCACGTCGACGACGACTCCAGGATCGAGAGCTTTCCAGCCGGGTACGACTTCGTGGCACCGGCCGGCTCGACGGTGTGGCTGGCGCCCGAGGTCCAGCAGTCCAGCCAGATCTGGCCGGGGTTCTCTACCGAGTCTGTCCCTGCCGGCACCCTGGACGGCGACGACACCACGTTGACCCTGGTAGGCGTCGACGGGCCCGGCGAGGTCGAACTGTGGCAGAGCGGCTCCTTCGGCGCGTACACGCGACTGTGGTCCAGTGACGAGGCCGGGTACAGCAGTTTCACGCGCGAGCGGGTCCACATGCACGCCAACTGGGCCTTCACCGCCGCGGGCACCTATCACCTCACCGTCCGGGCTGATGCCGCGGTCGGCGGCGCCGCGGTCAGTGACACCGCTGTCTACACGTTCGTCGTCGGTGGCCTGCCCGCGGACGTCGACACCACGACCGGCCTCGAAGCCTCCGACACCAGCCTGGTGGCCGGAGACGCGGTCACCCTGACCGCGGGGGTGTCACCGGCCGGTGTCGCCGGCTTCGTCGAGTTCCGCGACGGCACTCACGTCCTCGGCCACACCGCGGTCGACGCAGGCCGCGCCGAGATGGCGGTGCCGGGCCTCGCCGTCGGCGCCCACGACGTCACGGCCGTCTTCGTGCCGGCTGTGGAGAACCTCGCCAACACCTCGACCTCGGCTCCGGTGACGATCACCGTCACCGACGGGTCCGGCGTGCCGTTCGGCATCGCCGGTGTGGAGCGGTCTTACGAGGTCGGCGATGTCCTGCGTGCCCGGGTGGCCGGGCACACGCTGGCCGAGGGCGAGAGCTACCAGTGGTCGATCCGGCCGGTCGGCACGGACACCGCCTACCTGTTCACCGGCACCGGCGGCGAGGCCGCCCAGGGGCGGGTCGAGCAACTGCTCGACGCCCGCCACGACGGGTACGAGATCCAGGCGCGACTGCGGCAGGGGTCCACTGTGGTGTCCGAGACTCCGTGGGTGGCGCTGTCGGTCGCCGATGCGGTCGAGCCGGTCTCCACCACGTTCCCGGCCGGGCCGCACTATCTCGGTGACGAGTTGGTCTTCCCGATCCAGGGCGGCGCCCTCGCCGAAGGCGATACGGTGACGTTGGTCTATCGCTTCAGCAGTCCCTGGTTCGACGTGCGGAACAGCTCGCGGGTGGGCGACACGATCGTGGCGAGGCCGCCGTACGCGATCGCGGAGGCGCAGTTTGCCGTCCAGGTCGTCCGTGACGGTGTGGTGCTGGCCCAGTCGGATCCGGTGGCGGGAAGCGTCTCCGCGCGTGAGGTTCTCGTTCAGGGCGTTCAGGGCGTCTACCGGGTGGGGCAGACCCTGAGCGCGACCACGACGGTGTATCCGCCGAGCGCGGAACTCACCTATCGGTGGAGCGTCCAGAACGCGGACAACTCGCGTACGACGCTGAAGGAGGGCACCACGCCGGACGCCCTAACGCTCGAGCTGCCGATGACGATGGAGCTGCACGACCGGCGGCTGTACTTCCACGCGGTGGCCTTCTACGCCGCCAGCGGCGGGACCCCTTCGGAGATCTGGGCCGGCTCGTGGAGCACGATCCTGAAGGTCTCCGACTCCGACCCGTCGCAGCAGCTGCTGTTCTTCGAAAACCTCAGCGACCACTACCACCAGGGCAACCAGATCGACCTGAACCTCGTGGCCGACCCGCCGCTGGCCGACAGCGACACGATCGCGTGGCAGTGGCAATGGCCCGGCACCGAGTGGGCACCGCTGCCGGGCGCCGCCGGCCTGTCCCACACGCTCACCGCCGAGCAGGCTTTGGACGGGGTTCAGGTACGCGCCACGCTGACCTTCTCGGACTCCGGCGACACCCTGGTCGCCGATCCGGTGACGATCCACGTCGACGACCACGGCGCCGCCGCCCGGCAGCAGCCGGCGGTCGGTGGGGCCACCGCGTACACCGAGGGCGACACCGTCACGCTCACCCGCCAGCTGCCCGAGAACGGTCCCACGGTCCTGACCGACCACCGGTGGGAGAAGAAGGCGGCCGGCACCGAGGACTGGTCGGTCGTCGACGGCGCGACCGGCACGCAGCTGACGTTCCCGGCGGCGCTCGCCGACGACGGCGCCCAGTACCGCGTCTCGATCCTCAAGCCCGGCGGCGGGGTGGCCTACGGCCCCTCCCCGGCGGTCGAGCTCCAGGTCGAGCAAGGATCGGGCGAGCCGGCAGACCCGGTTGCGACGACGGTGACCGCTGGGGCGGTGACGCAGGTCTACGGCAAGAAGGCCGCGCTGACCGTGGCGGTGTCGCCGGGCGCCACCGGGTCGGTCGAGCTCACGCTGCCGGGCACGAGCAGGAAACTCACCGGAACCCTGGTAGACGGGCAGGCGACGATCACGCTGCCCGCCAAGCTGCTCAAACCGGGGAAGCGCACCCTGTCGATCAGTTACCCGGGCGTCGCCGGCGAGTACCAGCCATCTACCGGGACGGCCGTGGTGACGGTGGTCAAGGCCACCCCGAAGGTGAAGGTGACCGCCGACCCGGCCAAGGTCCAGCCCGGCCAGACAGCGACGTTCACGGTGACGGTGAACGCCGCCGGCGTGACACCGACCGGCGTGGTCACCGTCACAGTCGCCGGCAAGACCAAGGCCGCCGTGCTGAACCAGCACGGCCAGGCCACCGTGAGGATCACACTGCCACCCCGCACACCGATCGGCGCGAAGGCGGTCACGGTGTCCTACCTGGGCGACCGGTACGTCGCCAAGGGCGAGACCGCCACCACGATCAGGGTCGTCCGCTGACCGACGCGACCAAGGGTGCGCTGACCCACGTGTACCTGGAACCTACCGACGTCGCCACCCCTCACCGTCACCGCCGTCGACCCGCTCAACGTCTTACTGGTCAGCGCGCGACATGAATCGACCGGCGCGGCTGGCGGCCAGGTCGCGGTAAAGCCCGGGTACGCGGTTCAGTGCGGTGTGGGTGCCGTGCTGGACCAGACGGCCCCCGGTCGAGGACCTCGACGATCCGGGCGAGTGTCGCGCGCTGCGGGCGCAACCCGGCGGCGAGTTCGGCGCCGGCGGATCCGACCGCGGTCAGGCGGGCCGCGACGACGAGGACGGCCTCGACCTGATCCTGGCCGGGCTCGGAGCGGAGCCGGCCCGGCCAGGGGTCGATTGACAGGGAGGCCGGTCGATCAGTCGGCCGGCCTCCGCCGGGCGTATTTGGCGCGGAACTTCTCGACCCGGCCGGCGGTGTCGAGCAGGCGCTGGCGGCCGGTCCAGAAGGGGTGGCTGGCCGCGGAGATGTCGACGTCGATGACCGGGTAGGTGTTGCCGTCGGTCCATTCGATCGTCTTGTCGCTGGTCGCGGTGGACCGGGTGAGGAATGCGAAGTCTGCGCTGCGGTCGCGGTAGACGACAGGGTGGTAGTCCGGGTGGATGCCGGGTTTCATGATGCTTGCTCCTGGTCGGTGTAGGTCGGTGGTCGGCGAGGGCACGCGGGATCGCGGTCGACGGGTTCGCACGCACGACCTCCAGCTTGTTGGAAACGAAAACCATTGTAAAGTGGCGGGCATGTCGAACATCTGTGACGTGACCGGCGCCAGGCCCAGCTTCGGCAACGCCGTGTCCCACTCCCAGCGCCGGACCCGCCGGCGGTGGGATCCGAACATCCAGCGCCGGCGCTACCGGCTGGCCGACGGCCGGACGATCCGGCTGCGGGTGAGTACCACCGGCATCAAGATCATCGACCGTGATGGCATCGACGCGGTGGTCGCCCGGCTGCGCGCCCGGGGAGTGAAGCTCTGATGGCCAGGAGCAACGAGATCCGCCCGGTCGTCAAGCTGCGCAGCACCGCCGGGACCGGTTACACGTACGTCACCCGCAAGAACCGCCGCAACAATCCCGACCGGCTCGTGCTGCGCAAGTACGACCCGGTCGTGCGCCGGCACGTCGAGTTCCGGGAGGAACGCTGATGGCCCGCCGCAGCCTGTCCGAACGCGACAAGCGCCGCGCGGTCCTGGTCGAGCGCTACGCCGATCGCCGCGCCGACCTCAAACGGCTGATCAGCGCACCCGGCACGGATCCGGACACCCGGGCCGACGCCGTGCGCCAGCTCGCCGCGCTTCCCCGCGACTCTTCGCCGGTCCGCCGCCGTAGCCGCGATCTGGTCGACGGCCGCCCCCGAGGCGTGCTGAGCCGTTTCGGCCTGTCCCGGGTCCGCTTCCGCGAGATGGCGCTGCGAGGCGAGCTGCCCGGCATCCGCAAAGCGTCATGGTGACCACCGACCACCGCCAGGGCCGTCGCGGCCCTTCATGACGAGGACGACTCATGGCAGTTCCCAAGCGGCGCAAGTCCCGCGCCAACACCCGCCACCGCCGCGCCCGCTGGAAGGCGAGCGCACCAACCCTTGTCACCTGCCCCTGCCCTCGCCAGGAGAAGGTGATCCCGCACCGGGCGTGCGTCCACTGTGGTCTCTACCGCGGTCGACAGGTCGTCGAGCCCCGATGAGCGCCACGACGGCGAAACTGCCGGTCACCGTGCTGTCCGGTTTCCTCGGCGCTGGCAAGACCACGCTGCTCAACCATGTTCTGGCCAACCGCGCTGGGCTGCGCGTCGCCGTCATCGTCAACGACATGAGCGAGATCAACGTCGACGCGCCCCATCTCATCACGCAGATCAACGCCGCGACCGTCTGGAGCAGCGCGGCCTGTCCGCGTACGACGGCGATGAGCGCACGGTCGCCGACCTGCTTCGATATGGCCGTCGCCGAGACCGCACCCGGCTGGGTCGCCGAGCTCAACGGTGAGCACATTCCCGAGACCATCGAGTACGGCATCGGCAGCCTGCTGTTTCGCGCGGCCGAACCGTTTCACCCGCAGCGGCTGTGGAGCCTGCTGGAGACCGCGATCGACGAGTACGGCGTACTGCGTTCCAAGGGCTTTCTGTGGCTGGCCACCCGCCCCGGCACGATGGCCTTGTGGTCGCAGGCCGGCCCGTACGGGCAGTGGACCGGGCGCACTACGACCGCATGAGCGCCGACAGCGGGCCCGACGTTAGGGCGACACACATCGTCTCCATGGGGCGCTTGCACCATGTCGACTACCTGCACGACGGGCACGCCCACCATGGCCACGGCGACCACTACGACGAGTGCACTGTGGAGGGTCTGCACGTCGGGGCCGAGGCGCACGAGCACAGCCACGCCGACGGCTGCGGGCATGAGGCGGGGGTCGACCACCGGTCGGCCCCGTCCGCTTCTTGCCGTCCACACCATGTGCCCGGAGCCTGATCATTGGATCGCTCGCTATGAAAACGAAAGTCATCTGCAATACTGTTCCGGTGTTGGCTGATCCGTACGCGCAATCCGGTGAGTTCGTCGACGTGCTCAGCCGGGAGGCGTGGCTGGCGCTGCGTCCACCGGTGGTGACGGCACTGAGTCGGGCCAGGCCCGAGCGGGGCCCGATCGCGGACATCGGAGCGGGCACCGGCCTGGGCACGATGGTGGTCGCCGCGACGCTGCCCACGGCCGAGGTGGTCGCGGTTGAGCCGTCGCCCATCCTGCGGGCCGCCCTGCTGACCCGGTTGGCGGGAGACGACCTGGCACGGCGAGTGACCGTGCAGGCCGCTGATATCGCCGGGATGGTCCTGCCCGACCGGCTGGGCGGCGTGCTGGCCGTCAACATGATCGGTCACCTCGCGCCCGACCAGCGCCGCGCGTTCTGGGCCGACCTGCGCCCCCGGCTCGCGCCGGACGCCCCGCTGATCGTCAACGTGCAGCCGCCGCCGACGCCGGTCACGGTCCCGGAAACCCCGTTCACCTCGGTACCGGTCGGCCGCCGTACGTACCAGGGCAGTGGCGCGGCCCGCCCGGCCGGCCCGGAGTCGGTCATCTGGACGATGCGCTACCGCGTGCTGGCCGAGGACGGCGCCGTGGAGCGTGACCTGGTCGTCGACTATCACTGGTACGTGTTGTCCGTCCGAGAGCTGCTCGACGAGCTGGGCGCCGCCGGGTACACGGCTGCGGTGATCGACATGGACGTCTTGGCGGCCACGCCAGCCTGAGCACCGTCGCCGGACGCATCCAAACCGGCGCTCGAAGTGAGCGGGGGATGAGCGTGAGCTGCCGGTGGGCGGCCAGGGCGACCAGGTCGTCATCGTGGCTGATCAGAGCACGACGGCGCCATCCGTGGCGAGCTGGCGGACTTGGTCGCGGATCGGGTGGAGGTGGCGGCGGTCGACGCCGGAGCTGGGCTCGTCGAAGATCACGATGGGTCGTTCGGATACCCGGACGGCCGCGATGACCAGGCGCTGCTGCTGGCCGCCGTGCGGTCGAGCTGCCGGTCTGCCTGTCGTTTCTTCGCCCGCCGGGTCTCGCCCCCACGCGGGGATCCGATGCCCGGAAGCCCGGCGCTGGCCCTCGGCGAGGGCTACAGGGCCGGTCTCGCCGTCGGATCTTCTCCTGGGCCGTGAGAGGGTAGCCTCAACCACGTTAATGAAAATCATTTCGTTCAACGGTACCTCCCGCATCAATGGGGGTAGGCATCCGGAATCAAGTTAGGCTAGCCTAACTTCGGCCTAGGGGGTGTGATGACCGCGACGGTGAGTACTGAGCCCGAGGTGGCGCCGACGGTGCGGGAGGAGGAGCCGCCACCGGCGGAGGAAGCCGCCAAGGCGGAGGCCCGCGCGTCGTCGCAGGCGCTGTCCGATCTGCTCGCGCCGGCGCGGCCGTCGATCACCGCTGGTGTGATTCTGCAGGTCTTCGGCTCGATCGCGACGATCGCTCCCTACGTCGCCATCGCCGAGTTGGGAAAGACCTTCCTCGCCGGCGGAGAGGTCGACCGGGCCCGGGTCTGGTGGATTTGCGCCGCCGTCGTCGTCGCGCTGCTGGCCCGCACGCTGCTGAGCGGCGCGGCGCTGTCGGTGACGCACTTCGCCGACGCCCGCCTTCAGGGCATCATCCGCACGCGCATCGTGGAGCGGCTGGGCCGGGTGCCGCTGGGCTGGTTCACCCAGAACTCGTCGGGGCTGGTGCGTAAGGCCACGCAGAACGACATCAACGACATCCACTACCTCGTCGCGCACGGTGCGGTGGAGACCACTGCGGCGATCACGGTGCCGCTGGCCGGGCTGGCGTACCTGTTCGTCCTGGACTGGCGGCTGGCGCTGGTCGGCATCGCGACCATTCCGTTCTACCTGGTCGCCTACGCGGTGATGGCGCGCGGGATGACCGCCAAGATGCTGGAGATGAACCAGGGGATCGCGCGGATCAGCGCCACGATCGTCGAGTTCGTCTCCGGCATCTCGGTGGTGAAGACTTTTGGGCAGGCCGGACGCGCGCACGCCGCCTACCGGACGGCAGCGACGCGATTCGGAGACGCCTACGGCGCGTGGGTGCGGCCCATGCTGCGCACCGACGCACTCGCGACGATCCCGATCTCCGCACCGGCCGTGCTGCTGGTGAATCTGGGGTTCGGCACCTGGTTCGTCCGCGAGGGGTGGGTGAGCGTCGTCGACGTGGTGACGGCCGCGCTGGTGGCGATGTCGCTGCCGGCAGCGATCATGACGGTGAGCTTCGGGATGCAGGCCCGCCGGGAGGCGGCCGCCGCGGCCAAGCGCATCACCGACCTGCTCGCCACACCCGTGTTGCCCGAGCCTGCCGATCCACGCGTGCCGACATCGGCCCAGGTGCGGTTCGACGGGGTCGGGTTCAGCTACGACGGGCAGCACAAGGTACTGCGGGATGTCAGTTTGACCCTGCCGGTCGGGACGGTCACCGCGCTGGTCGGCCCGTCCGGATCCGGGAAGTCGACCCTGGCGACGCTGGTGGCGCGGTTCCACGACGTCGACGAGGGCAGTGTGTCCCTCGGCGGCGTGGACGTGCGGAACATCGCCACCGACCAGCTCTATCGGCAGGTCGGTTTCGTCCTGCAGGACGTGCAGCTGTTGCACGCGACGATCGCCGACAACATCCGGCTGGCGCGCCCCGACGCGACCCTCGACCAGGTGCGGGACGCGGCGCGACTGGCGCAGATCGACGATCGTGTCCTGGCCCTGCCCCGCGGCTACGACTCCGTCGTCGGCGACGACGCGTTGCTGTCCGGCGGTGAGGCGCAGCGGGTGTCGATCGCCCGGGCGATCCTGGCCGACCCGCCGGTTCTGGTGCTCGACGAGGCAACCGCCTTCGCCGACCCGGAGTCCGAATCCCGCATCCAGACCGCACTCGCGCAGCTGGTCGGCGGCCGCACGCTGCTGGTGATCGCCCACCGGCTCGCCTCGATCGTCTCCGCCGACCAGATCGTCGTCCTCGACCGCGGCCGTATCGCCGAGACCGGTACACACGAGGAACTGGTCACCGCCGACGGGGTGTACGCGCGGATGTGGCGTGCCCATCAAGGACAAGCGGACTCGGCCGTGGCAGGAGAAGGAGAGACCCGATGATCCGCCAGCTGCGTCGCGTGCTCGGCCCCGAGCACCAGGGCCGGTACACCCGGTTCCTGGTGTGGGCGACCGTCTACGGCGTCCTGCAGGGGCTCGCGGTGAGCTTGCTCGTGCCGATCGCCCGCAGCCTCGCCGAGGGCGACTGGTCCGGTGCCTGGCGGTGGATCGGCGTCCTCGCGATCGCGGTGGTCTGTTGCGGCATCGCGCATTACATCCAGGCGATGCGCGCTTTCAACGTCGCGCTGGTCGTGCTGCGCACGATGCACCTGAACATCGGGGACCACCTCGTCACGTTGCCGATCGGCTGGTTCGCCGGGAAGACCGGCAGCGTCGCCCAGATCGCCTCCAAAGGCACGATGGCCGCCGGTGGCGCCGCCGCTCACCTGATGACTCCGGTCGTGATCGGCATCGCCGCTCCGGCTTCGGTGACCGTCTCGATGTTCTTTTTCGACTGGCGGATCGGCTTGGCGCTGCTCGTCGCCGCCCCGCTGATCGCGCTGGCGGCGCGCGCCGCGGCCGGGCTGATCGCCCGCAGCGAGCACGCCGCGCACGAGGCTGCCGCCGAGTCCAGCGAGCGGGTCATCGAGTTCGCCCGCTGCCAGCCGGTACTGCGCGCTTTCGGCCGCACCTCCGACGCCGGGTACCCGCCGCTGACCGAGGCGATCGCCACCCAGCAGAAGGTGGCGCGGCGCACGATGGTCGAGTCCGTCCTGGGACTCGCGTTGAACGGTGTGGCCATCCAACTCGTCTTCACCGCGCTCGTCGTCCTCGCCGCCGCCCTCGCGCTGGGCGGCGACCTGACCGGCATCGACCTGCTCGCCCTCCTCGGCGTCGCCACCCGGTTCGTCCAGCCGGTGTCGGAGATCGGCGAGTTCGGCGGCGCGCTGCGCCAGATCCGCGGCGAGCTGACCCGTATCCAGAACATCATGGACACCCGGCCGCTGCCCGAGCCGACGCGACCGGCGACGGTGACCGCACCCGGGCAGGTCGAGTTCGACCACGTCGGCTTCGGCTACGAACCCGGCACCCCCGTGCTCGACGACCTCACCTTCACCGTGCCGCCACACACCATGACCGCACTGGTCGGACCGTCCGGCTCCGGCAAGACGACGATCACCCGGCTGATCGCCCGGTTCTACGACGTCGACGCCGGCACCGTCCGGGTCGGTGGCATCGACGTGCGCGACCAGACGACCGAAGACCTCATGGCCCAGCTCGCCCTGGTCTTCCAGGACGTCTACCTGTTCGACGACACGCTGCGGGGAAACATTCGCCTCGGCCGCCCCGACGCCGCCGAGGCGGAGGTCGACGAGGCCGCACGCCTGGCCGGCGTCACCGAGATCGCCGACCGCCTGCCGAACGGCTGGGACACCCGGGTCGGCGAGGCAGGCACAGCCCTGTCCGGGGGCGAGCGTCAACGCGTCTCGGTCGCCCGCGCGATCCTCAAACGGGCACCGATCGTGCTGCTCGACGAGGCGACCGCGGCCCTCGACCCGGAGAACGAACGCTTCGTGCAGCGCTCCCTCCAGACGCTCCGCGAGCACGCCACCCTCGTGGTCATCGCGCACAAACTCAGCACCGTCGTCAACGCCGACCAGATCATCGTCCTCGACGAACACGGCCGCATCGCCGAGCGCGGCACCCACGACGATCTACTCGCCCGCGGTGGACGCTACGCGGCCTTCTGGCACGAGCGTTCCAGCACCCGCGGCTGGAGGCTGGAGGCAGCCCGGCCCTGAGCCGGCTCGTTCTGACCCGACCTGCCCGCCACCGGCTCCCAACCAGCAGATCGGCGCCGCGACGCGGGCCGCGAGCGTGGCGGAACCGATCGACTGGTTCATCCGCAAGCTCACCATAGGCAGATGCCTGGCGCGGACCGGGGCGGTGACGAGGCGCGGGTCTGTCCGGTCAGCGGCTGAAGCGCCGGTCGAGGGCTAGGTTGTGGTCGTCGAGTGAGGGGATGTAGGTCGCCGATCGAGCGGCCGAAGCCGGTTGGGTGGCGGCCGCCCAGCGCTGAACGGTTGCCGTCGCCGCGGCGGTTTGTGCCGGCGTGAGCTGGGCGATGTTCGCGCCGTGGTTGGCGCCCGCGGCGACGTAGCGGTACGAGTCGCGGGTGCCGGCTCCGAGGCGGAATGGTTCGGCGCCCCACGGGTCGTTCTGGCCGTAGACGAACAGCAGTTGCCGGCCGGCGAGCTTGACCCATGCGTCGATGTCGAACATCGCCAGTGGCTGGAAGCGGGGCACGATGTCGTCGGGGATGTATGACTGGGCGCGGTCCTGGCCGCGGTAGTGCTGCAGGCGGGCGAGGTGGGACAGTTTGATCTCCGGGTAGCCCAGCTGGTACGAGGCTTGGAAGTAGTAGGGGATGTACGGCTCCACGCCTTGGTCGGTGTTGGAGTTGACGCCGTAGACGAGGTCCAGCCATGCCCAGATGTCGTCGCTGGACGCGGTCCGGGCCGGCACGTCCTGGCACTCGCTCTCGCCGCTGTACTGCCAGAAGGCCCACGTCGTGCCGTTCACCATGAACTCGAAGGCGCGGTCGGCGCCGCCCACGACGTGGAAGGTGCGGGCATTCTGGGTGGCCCATGCCTGATAGCGGGCGACCAGCTCGGCGCGGCGGCGCAGCGCCTCGACCTGGATCGCGTCGAGGGCCGTGCGGCACCGCGCGGTGCCGACCGTGGTGAAGAACCGGTCGTAGGCGGTGTCCTCGCTGTTGACGACGTCCTGCGGCGCGACGTAAGCGACCGTGCCGTCGACGTCGGCGGGGTAGAAGCGGCGGTGGTACACCGAGGTCATGCCGCCCTTACTGGCCCCGGTCGAGAGCCATTTCCGTGCGTAGATGGGCTTGAGTGCGGAGACGATACGGTGATGGTCAGTGGCGGCCTGCCAGATCGTCAGCTTCGACCAGTCGGCTGGTGCCGGCCGTGACGGTGTGAAGTAGCGCTGCTCGACGGAGATCTGGTTGCCGTCGACCAGGCGGGTCGGCTCGGCGCGGAACGCGGTTGCCGGCACGTTGTAGCCGGTGGTGTGTAGCACCATGGGCCGGCCGGTGTCCCGGTGCAGGAGCGTGAAGCGCTGCTGGAACGTCCCGGCCGCCGGGCGGGTGTGGTCCACCGGCTGCGTGATGCTCAGCAGGAAGAACCGGTACGGTGCCGCGACCGGCTGTTCCGCGGTCACGGTCAGCCCGGGCACCGCTTTGAGCTGGTCGAGGATGTCGGGCTCGGCGGCCATCGCCGGACTCGCCACGCTGGACACACCGAACGTTCCCAGCAGAAGCATGATCGACAGCAGTATCCGTCGGGCGTTTCTCATGCAATGCCTCCCCATCGAAGAATGTCGCCGTGTCCATGATGGCGGTACGCGCCGCGAAGCGGCGAAGCGGCTGTGCGACGCGCGGCGAGCACCGCTGACACATTCAGCTTGGCGCTTCACGTGCGGCCTCGGGTTGGGGCGCCCTTCTGCTCTCTTGGATCGGTGACGTGGGCTGGCTTAGCTGGGCGACGCCGGGAACGAGTAGGTCGGTGGTGCTCACTGTGGCGGTGAGGGCCCCGAGCATGGCGGCTGCGGTGCGCGGCGGAGATGAGCGCGTTGCCGTGGGCTAGCGGGTTCGCGGGTAGCGGTGTGGGGACGAGGGCGCGTAGTGCGGGGCGGGAGAACGCTTCGACGGCGCCGCATAGTGCGGTCACGATGGCGAGCGTGGCGAGGGGGAGCCGGTCCAGGGATGGCAGCGTGGCGGCCTGCCTCGGGGTCAGCGCAGCCGGTCGCGCATCGTGCCGATGCCGCCGACGGTGCTCTCCAGGCGTCGCCCGGGGCGGTGACCAGCGACGGTCCGACCGGGCCGAACCCGGGGAACGCCGTCGGCCTCCGCCGCGACGCCGTGGCAGACCCACGGCTCCGGCCCGCCGAGGCGGAGGTGACCATCGATGTCGCTCATCGAGAGCCTGGCACACGCCGTCATGATGGGCTGTGATCGAAGCTCCCCTCAAGTCGTTCTAGGAAGGCGCTGAATATCGGCGTTCTTGAGGTTGGCGGTGGGGTGGGTGCCTGGGTTTGGCTGCCGGTGGGTTGGTTGGGTCGGGGGGGGGTGGTGGTGCGGGTGTGGGCGCTGCGGGGGTCGCTTGGTGGGCTCTGTGGTGGTGTCTTCGGGCCCGGTGGTGGCTGGTCAGCTGGTGGCGAGGGTCCATCCGTTGGTCCAGTGCAGGCCGCGGTTGATCAGGTTGCGGAGGTTGAGTGCGGCGGTGCGTTGTTTGAGCCAGGTGTGGTTGGCGTGGATGCCGTGGTAGCGCAGTTTGAGTCGGCGTCGGCCGCGGCTGGCTACTTGGGCGATGACGCGTTCGATGTTGGGTCGGTGTCGGCGGTAGCGGTCGCGGAGGGTGGGGTCGGTTCGCCAGTCGGCTCGGGCTTGGCGTAGTAGGGCGTCGTGTTCGTTGAGTACGATCTTGCGGCCGGTCTTGGATTTGGTGCACCGGGTCTGTAGTGGGCAGGTGCGGCACCGTGTGCCGAAGTCGGCGGTGCGGGTGGCCGGGCTGATCGGTCGGGTGTGTGCGGCTGGGCAGGTGACGGTCTGCTGGTCGGTGTTGACGGTGAAGTCGTCGATGGTGAAGCCGCCCCGGATCGGGGATTGCGATGGTTTGGGTTTGATGATCGCGGTGTGTCCGGCCTGGTCGAGGGCGTTGCGTAGGTCGCCGGTGCCGTAGGCGCAGTCGCCGTACCATTCCTGAGCGGTCTGGTCTGGGCGGCCGGTGGGCTGCTCGGGCCCGGTGTCGTCGTCGCCGACGCCGGCTGTGGTGTTGGGTTCGCTGTCGCTGTCGCTGTTGGGTTCGCTGTTGGTGTTGGTGGGGCCGTTGGCGAGGAATTGTTGCGCGACGGCGGCGTCGGCGTTGTCAGGTCCGCAGGCTTTGGTGAGTTGTTCGTCGGTGATGATGCCGGTGTCCGGCTCGGCGGCGATGTGGGCGCGGTAGCCGTCCCGGCGGGCCTGCGGCGACTTGCGGGTGTGTCGGGCCTGTGGGTCAACGGTGGAGATGACCCGGTCTTCGGCGACCTTGCGGGCGATCCGCCACCGCCCGTCAGTGCCATCGGAGCCGTCGGCCGGTTCCACGTCCTGCCCGGCCACCAACGCCAACAGCGCGACCGCCTGCTGCGCGGGCTCGTCGAGCTTCGCCTCGGCCAGCGCCGCGACCAGGTTGTTGGCGTCGTTGACCAGCGTCGAAACCAGGGCCTGTTTGGCATCCGGGTCGTCCCAGTCGATGTCCGGCTTTCCCGGCCGGCTGTAGTCGTGCCCGCCACACACGGCCGCGATCTGCTCCGCAGCGCCGGGCACCACCCGGGCCACCCGGCGGATCTGGGCGATCAGTTGGGTGATGGTGTCCTGGGTGGCGACCGCGTCGTCCAGGATCGTGGAATCGACCGCCCGCCGCCGCCGTCCGCGCAGAATCCCGGTCGCCTCGACCACCTGCCGGACCGCGTCGTTGACCCGGTACGGGCGATCCGAGTTCGCCAACCGGCGCCGCCAGTACGTCAACGTCGACGGGTGGAACCCCTTGTCGTCCAACGCCAGCCCGCAGGCGACCTTCCACCGCAGGTCACACCGGGCCGCCTCGGCAGCCTCCGCGTCGGAGTAGTCCAACAACGTCTGCAACGTCAAAATCGACGCCGCCACCGACCCCGGGATCGACCGCCGCCCCTTGGCCGATGGGAACAGATCCGCGAACAACTCGTCCGGGAACACCCGACCCCGACAGTCCGCCAGAAACGCGTACATGCTCCCGGCCGGAACCAGATGACCGACCAGAGCGGCCGCGTCCAACAGCCGCCGGTCAGCACGCTCTACACCCTGCACCCAAACATCTTCACATATCAATACAGACCAGGACGGAAGACATGCCCACCATTATTCAGTGGACTCCTAGCGACTT
>NZ_JAVHUY010000048.1 GCF_031085175.1 Phytohabitans maris | reverse complement strand
TCACTCGAAGACGTCCAGCGGCAGCGCCGCGGACACCAGAACGTTCGGAATGTTGACGACCGACGAAATATGCAGATCCGCCGCCACACTCACCAGCACGTACGCCTGCTCCCGACTCAGCCCCCGATACGCCACCAGATGATCGACCAACTCACCAAGCGCATTCGCCGCCGCGAGCCCGACGTCCATGAACCGGTTCTCCCCACCCGCCGTCACCGGCACCCCCGTCGTAGCCACATACTCCCGCGTCGACCGCTCCCGGAACCGATACATCGGCGCACCCGGCAACCCCGGCAACTCCCCCCGCTTACGCAACCCGATCCGCAACACCGCCCGAGCAGCCATCTCGATCGCCACCCCGCAACTCTCCCCATCACCCTGCGCGAAATGCGGATCACCAACAGACAGCAACGCACCCGGAACCTCGACCGGCAACTGCACACTCGACCCACCAGTCAGCCGGCGGATATCCATGTTCCCGCCGTTCTCCCGCGGCGGCACCGTCCGAACAGCCACCGCCGACAACACCGGATCCGACGGCACCGCACCCCGCGACTCCGGCAACATCACGAAAGCACCCGTCGCCGCCAACGCCGCCTCCCGCCGCGCGAACCCCGCCATCCGCTCCACCGAGGGCGCCACCCCGATCACACCCAGAAACGGATCACCAGCAACCGCGATGCCCGGCAACTGCGCCGACCGCGCCACACCACCGGCCAACTCCCACTTCGCCAAAAAATGCCCGGTAAACCGATCCGCCAGCAGCCCGAGGCCGGGAAACAGCAAAGTGAACCCGAAATCACTGGCCCGCACCTCCAAGATCTCCACATCCAACAAATCACCCGGCTCGGCACCCTCGACATAAATCGGACCCGTCAACGGATGCCCCCGCGTCACATCCAACGCGACCACATCCTCAACCCCACTATGCGGCCAAATCTGGAAATCCAAACCGTCCCGCATATCCACATCCACGACGTCACCGGGCACGACCCGCAACGTCGGCTCAATCCCCGGATGCCACCGGTTATGACCCCGCCGATGATCCTCGAAAAGCGAACGAGACAGATCCAGCTCGATCCGATGAGTACTCATCCATGCCCCAAACGGTCACCCTCGGCCTCACGCCGGCGGATGATCAGCATCCGACGGCAGAGAAACGCCAACTGCGCCAACTGCGCCAACGGTCGCCGCCGCGCTCACCGCAGCGCGCAATGCTGTATACCCACGACGATACGGCCTCTACCCACGCCGGCGGGGACGGAGCACGTGCGTACTCCCGTTCGAAGCGCGGCGAGGCCGCCCAGGAGCGAGCGGCGCGGTCACCGGCGATCCCGTTCGCGTCGCCATCCCCTGCCGCGCTACCGGAAGGCGGCGTGGCCGGTGAGCGCCTGGCCGACGACGAGCGTGTGCATCTCGGCGGTGCCCTCGTAGGTGAGCACCGACTCCAGGTTGTTCATGTGCCGGATGACCGGGTACTCCAGCGAGATCCCGTTGGCGCCCAGCACGGTGCGGGCGGACCGGCAGATCTCCAGCGCCGCCCCCACGTTGTTGAGCTTGCCGAGGCTCACCTGCTCCGGCCGCAGGACGCCCGCGTCCTTGCGCCGGCCGAGGTGCAGGGCCAGCAGCACTCCGGTGGTGTACCGCAACGCCATGTCGCTGAGCTTGCTCTGGGTCAGCTGGAACGCGCCGATCGGCCGCCCGAACTGCTCCCGCTCGCCGGCGTAGCGCAGCGCCGCCTCGTACGCCGAACGGGCGGCGCCCATCGCGCCCCAGACGATCCCGTAGCGGGCTTCGTTCAAACAGGACAGTGGTCCGCGCAGGCCGTGCGCCCCGGGCAGCACGGCGCCGGCCGGGAGCCGCACGGAGTCCAGGATGAGCTCGCCGGTGACCGAGGCGCGCAGCGACATCTTGCGTTTGATCTCGGTTGCCGTGAAGCCGGGGGTGCCGGCCGGCACGACGAAGCCCCGGATGCCGTCCTCGGCGTGGGCCCAGACCACGGCGACGTCGGCGACGCTGGCGTTGGTTATCCACATCTTCCGGCCGTCGAGGATCCAGTCGCCACCGTCGCGCCGGGCCCTGGTCCGCATGCTGGCGGGGTCCGAGCCGGCGTCCGGTTCGGTCAGGCCGAAGCAGCCGATCGCGTCGCCGGCGGCCATCGGGGGCAGCCAGCACCGCCGCTGTTCCTCCGAGCCCCAGCGGTGGATCGCATACATCGCCAGCGAGCCCTGCACCGAGACGAGCGAGCGGATGCCGGAGTCGAGGGCCTCCAGCTCCAGGCAGGCGATGCCGTACTCGGTGGCGCTCATCCCGGCGCAGCCGTAGCCGGCGAGGTGCATGCCGAGGACCCCGAGCTCGCCGAGGCTCTTCGCCAGGACCCGGATGTCGGGCACCTCCCCCGCCTCGTACCAGTCGGCGATGTACGGCGCGATCCGTGCGGCGCCGAGCCGCCGTACCGACTCCCGCACCGCCTTCTCGTCGGCGGTCAGCAGGTCGTCGACCCCGGCCGGGTCGAGCGGGTCGAGCGTCATCGGGGATCCCTTCGACGAGCCGAGATCTAGTGGAAGGCCCGGTTCCAGGCGTCGACCCAGACCTGCCGCTGTTGCATGAACCGCGCGACGAAGTCGGGATCGGAGTACAGCGCGGTGAAGTCGGTCAGCACGTACTGCGCCACCGCCGGGTCCTGCTTCATCGCGGTGCCGATGCTCGGCTTGGTGGGGCTGTAGATGAGCTTGGTGGTGAGCGGCAGCATCGCCTTGCCGTCCGCCGAGAACAGGGTGTTGATCAGCGCTTCGGCCATCGCGGTCTTCTTCGTACCGGCGACGATCTGCGGGCCGGTCGCGGCCTGGATGTAGGTGTAGGTCGCGGAGCCGACGCTGAGGTTGAGCGGCGCGAACCGGACCGGCGCGCCGGACTTCGCCAGGCCGTTGCAGCGCCCGTCGGACGAGATGACCGCGCTGACCTCTCCACTTTGGACCATGTCGTCCGCCTCGGAGGTGGCGCCGTACAGCTTCAGGCCGGGGAGCTTCTTGAGCTGGTCGATGACGACCGACGGGTTGTCCAGCGGGGCACCGTAGTGGGCGGCCAGCGCCGACATGGTCAGGTTCCAGCGGGAGTTGGTCGGCTGCGGGAAGGCGACCGCGCCGAGCCGCGGGTCGAACCAGTCCTCGAAGCGGTTCAGCTCGGTGACGCCGAGCTTGCCCAGCCGCGACTGGTTCACGCAGGCGCCGACGACCCAGACGTAGCCCGCCGGGCCCAGGTCGGGTACCGCGTACGCGCTGGGCGTGACGTCGGCGACGTTGGGGATGCGGGACCGGTCGACCTTCGCGAAGACCTCGTCCCGGGCGGCGTTGTAGAGCGTGGGGACGTACATGTCGAGCACGACGTCCACCGGCGGTGTGCCGCCGCGGGCGGCCAAGAGCTGGGTGAGGACCTCGTCCGGTCCCTGCTCGACCCACTCGATCTTCGCGCCGGTGGTCGACTCGAAGAGCTGGCCCAGGCCGGCGCGGGCGCCGTCGGCGAGCCCACCCGGCGTCACCGACACGGTGATGGTCTCTGCGTCGAACTTGCAGTTGTTTTCGGCGGTCACGGCGCCGGACGGCAGGGCGCAGGACGATGCCTGGTCCGCGCCGGCGTCGCCGTCGCCTCCGCAGGCGGCGAGCGCCAGCAGGAGGGCGGCGGTGCCGACCGTGTTGACGGTATGGTGGCGGCGCCTGCGCGCCGTGGTCGGTGTTGTCATGAGCGAGGCCTCCTCGGGCGGATGCGCGCCGGCGTACCGATGTCGCCGGCGAACCAGGTGGTGAGCCGCGGGGATGGCAGAACGGTACGAGGACCGGCCGGTCTGGACCATGGACACGCGGTCGCGATGTGCCGCCGCCGCTGGACAGGGTGTCAGTGCGGCCG
Organism: Phytohabitans maris; assembly: GCF_031085175.1. GTDB lineage: Bacteria > Actinomycetota > Actinomycetes > Mycobacteriales > Micromonosporaceae > Phytohabitans > Phytohabitans maris. Next base: position 76,069 of record NZ_JAVHUY010000048.1, on the reverse strand, counting down.
CGTGGCGACGCTGTCACCGGCGATGCGGCCGAACGCGATGCACTCGGCGATGTTTCCGCCGCCGGAGGGGTAGAGCATCCCGTACACGGAGCCGAACTCGCCGGCCGAGTACAGCCCGGGGATCGGCTCGCCGGTGACCCGCATGACCTGGGCGTCGGCGTTGCGGCGCGCGCCGCCCTGGGTGTTGGGTCCGCCCGGCCACATCCGCACCGCGTAGAACGGGCCGTCGCTCAGCGGTACGAGCGTGCGTGGCAGCCGGCCGAACTCGTCGTTGCCGTCGCGGCAGCCGGCGTTGTAGCTGTCGACGGTGCCGCGCAACGCCTCCCGGTCCATGCCGCACTGGTCGGCGAGCCCGTCGAGCGTGCCGGCCCGCCGGATCCAGCCGCGTTCCACCTCGGCGTGGTTGTCGTCGGACCACCGGATCTCACCCAGCGGCCCGCCCGGGCCGTAGAAGTCGGGCACGAGGCGGCCGCGGGCGAACCGCGCCTCGTCGAACACCCACCAGCTCGGGATCTTCGGGTAGAGCAGCCGGTGGCTGTCGAAGTCGGTCACCTCGTAGTAGAGCGTGTGGGTGCGGTACAGCTCGTTGGTGAACCGGCGGCCGTAGCGGTCGACGAAGATGCCGCCGGACACCCGCTCGCCGGCGACGTCGACCGCGACGTCGTCAGCCACCCGCAGGGGACCCGCCGCGCGGCGGCCGGTCCCGGCGCCGGTACCGAAGTCGCCGTACAGGATCTTGATCCCGCTCATGCCCTCGATCCCCCACAGGTCGAGCGGCACTCCGCCGGGATAGCCGGAGTCCGGGAAGTGCCCGACGAGGCGGGCGGCGCAGGCGTTCATGTGCCACAGGTCCGCGCCGACCTCCATCGCCATCCGCACCCCGTCGCCGGTGTTCTCCGGGTTTCCGTAGAAGTGCGTGGGGAAGGCCTTGAGGTAGGTGAGCTTCATCGACGGGTCGAACTCGAAGCCGCCGCAGGCCAGCACGACGCCGCGGGAGGCGCCGAGGTCGGTGGTGCGCCCCGCGGCGTCCCGCACCCGGACCCCGGTGACCCGTCCGGCCGCGTCCTCCAGCAGCCACTGGGCGCAGGCGCCGTACATGACGTCGATCGGCCGTTCGTGGGCCAGCCCCTGCAGGAACTCGTAAAGGCCGTATCCCCATCCCCGGGCGCCGGTGCCGGGGTGCTCGCCCATGTCCGGCTTGTAGATGCTGATGCTCTCGAAGCCCTCGATGAACTCGTGCTCGCCGTGGTCGGCGACCTGGACGACCGTCCCGCCGTTGCCGGTCAGCCAGCGCACGTTGTCGGCGGTGGCACCCGCCCAGGCCCGCACCACCGCCGGGTCGGTCTCGGCGACCTCGCCGTTGAGCCGGACCAGCTGGTTCATGTAGTGGGTGGCGGCGTCGACGTCGCTGGGGCACAGGAACAGGCCGCCGGAGAAGCGGCTGTTGGGTCGCCGCCGGTCGGCGGGCTGCTTCTCCAGCACCAGGACCTCGCGGCCGTGGTCGGCCGCGGTGAGCGCGGCCACCGCGCCGGCGTTGCCGAATCCCACCACGACGACCTCGACGGTCCGGTCGAAGCTTCCGGTCTTGAACACGCGGTCCTCCCTACTTTCCGGGCGACAACAGGGCGAAGACGTCGCGGACGTCGGGCTCCCGCTCGATGGCGAGGATCCGCTCCGCCAGCTCGCGCGAACGGGGCGCCGGCAGCGCGTCGCACGCGTTGACGCGGAACTTCTCCAGCACCTGCCGGTCGGTCATCGGGTGCTCCGGAGCGCCGCGCTGGACGGGTACCTCCGCCCGGAAGCTCCGGCCGTCGGCCAGCACCACCTCGGCCCAGCCGGGGAAGGCGTCGCGGGCGGCGGGAAACTCGGCGACCTCGTACCGCACGCGGCGGGCGAGGGCGCGCACGGCCGGGTCACCGAGGGCCTCCTCGATCGTCGCGTGGTCGAGGCGCCCGCGCAGCAGCCGGATCGCGAGCGCCACCGGGAGGCTGAACTTCACGTGGTACGCGGTGCGCGCGGCGCGCTTGTCGGCGAGCGGTTCGAGCACGATCGGCACGGCCGCGGACGGCACGCCGACGACGATCTCCGCGACCCGGTCCGGTGCCGCCCCGCAGGCGTCCAGGGCGGCCGCGGCGGCGTCGACGGCGGCGTGCATGAGATGGCAGACCGGGTACGGCTTCGGGGCGATGCGCGCGCTCTCCCACACGGTCCCGAGGGTGTCCACGGCCGCCGCGAGCGCCGTGCCGGACCCGCCGGCGAAGGCCGCGACCACGCCGAACCGTCCTTCGAGGACACGCCGCGGGCCGGTGACGCCGTACCGGGCCAGCTCGACGGCCTCGATGCCGTTGCGGGCCGCCACGGCCGCGTTGACCGGCTTGGCCTCGCTGCCGTCGTCGAGGCATTCGAGGATGCCGGCGGCCATGCTGCCGGCCACGCCCAGCGCGTGGACCGTCCGGCCCGGCGGCAGGGCCTCGAGGCCGGCCGCGGCGAGGGCGGCGCCGAACACACCGCACACGGAGGTGGGGTGGAAGCCGCGCGCCTGGAACCGGCCGGGCGCCGACAGCCCGATCCGCGCCGTGGCCTCGGTCGCCGCGACGACCGCGCGGAGCAGGTCCGCCCCGGAGCGGGCGTGCGCCTCGGCGGCGGCCACCGCGGCCGGGACGACGACGGCGCTGATGTGGGCGGAGGCACCGCTGTGCGTGTCGTCGTAGTCGAGGCCGTGGCAGAGCATGGCGTTCGCGAACGCGGCGGGGGCGGCCTCGACCCGGCGGTGCCCGCCGATCAGGGAGCAGTCTCCCGCTGCGGCCCGGTCCCGTACGAGGTCGCGGGCCGCGGTCGCCACCCCGCGGGCGGACGCGGCCAGCCCGCAGCCGATGGTGTCCAGGATGTGCAGCGCGGTCGAGCGGCGCACGGGCGCGGGCACGTCGGCGAGCCGGAGCCGGCTGGCCCAGGCGACCAGCCGCGCCGACGCGGTGACGGCCGGCCCGGTCACGCCGGCCTTGGGTACGGGGGCTGCGCGGCGGCGTTCCGGCCCGCGATCCGGCCGTAGACGATGCCCTCGCTGACGTTGCCCGCGCCCGGGTACAGCGTCGCCCACATGGAGCCGAGCTCGCCGGCGCTGAACAGCCGCGGGATCGGCGATCCGTCCGGCCGCAGGATCCGCGCCCGCTCGTCGCGGCGCGGTCCGCCCTGGGTGTTGAACAGGGCCGGCCAGACCGGGATCGCGTAGTACGGGGGCGTTTCCAGCGCCGCCATCCGGGACACCGGCCGGGCGTGGTCGTCGCCGCCGCAGGCCGCCGCCGCGTTGTACCGGCGCGCGGTCTCCACGAGAGTGTCGGCCGGAAGCCCCGCCTGCCCGGCCAGCTCCTCGATCGTGCCGGCGCGCCGGATCCAGCCCTTGGCGATCTCCGCGCTGTTGTCGGCGCTCCACGGGTACCGGCGGTTCTCGCCGATCTCCAGCAGCGCCACCCGTCCGGCCAGCCGGGTCCGCTCGTCGAACACGATCACGCTCGGCAGGCGCGGCAGGTCGCCGGTACGGGTGTCCGGCACGAGCAGGACCTGCGCCGCCGCGTGGTTTTCCACGGCGGTCTCGTCGACGAAGCGCCGGCCGGCCTGGTCGACGACGAAGAAGCCGTACGCCGGCATGAGCGCCAGGAAGGCGGCGTCCTCGCCGTCGAACTTGTACCCGAACGTGGAGACGACGCAGTTCATGTGCCACAGGTCGGCGCCGGCGGCCTGTGCCATCCGGATGCCGTCGCCGGTGTTGCGGCCCGGTGGCGAGAGCGCCGGCAGGTGTACGCCGACCGCGTCGCGCAGCAGTTCGCCGCCGTAGTTGTAGCCGCCGCAGGTGAGGCAGACGCCGCGCCGGGCGATGACGCGCCGCGCCCGGCCCTCGTGTCGCACCTCGACCCCGTACACGGTGCCGTCGGCGTCGATGAGCAGGCGGTGTGCCGGGGCGCCGGTCAGCACGGGGATGCCCCGCCGGTCCACGTTGCGGGACAGGAACGCCCACAGCGACTCGCCGCCCTGCTCGCCCGCCTCCGCCGGGACGCGCAGGCGCAGCCCGATGCCGTCCGATCCGGGCAGGTTGGGGTACGCGCTGCCCTGCTTGCGGTGCGGGAAGATCGGCTCCCACATGGCGAACGAGACCAGCTCCGAGCCGTTGGCCCGAAACCAGCCGTCGAGTTCGCCGAGGCCGTCGACGAACGTCTCGACGAGCGCGCGGGGCGTACGGCCCTTGGTCAGCGCCAGGTAGTGCTCGATCGCCGCGTCGCGCCGGGCGACGGAGCCGATCGATCCGGCCGACTCGCGGGTGCTGCCGCCACCTTCGGGCATCTTCTCCACGATCAGCACGTCGGCGCCCCGGTCGTGTGCCTCGACGGCCGCGGCGGCACCGGCCCCGCCGAAGCCGACCACGAGCACGTCCGTGACGATGTCCGGGGCGGTGCCGGCGCTCACTGGAACGTCCTTCGCCACGCGTCCACCCAGGCCGCCCGGTTGCGTTCCAGGTCGACGAACGTGTTGGCGTACAGCACGTCGAAGTCGGTCCACGCGTAGGGTGCCAGCTTCGGGTCGTTCTTGACGATCTGCTGGACGCTGGGCTGGGTCGGGTCGTAGATCAGCGAGGTGATCAGGGGTTTGAGCGCCTCGGCGGTGAACAACGTGTTGATCAGGGCCTTGGCGAGCTCGACCTTCTTCGACCCGGTCGCGATCTGCGGTCCGGTCAGCGACTGGATGTAGTCGTAGCTCTTGCCGTCGATGCTCAGGCCGAGCGAGCCGAACGCCACGTCGGCGCCGTTCTCCTTCATCGCGGCGCAGCGGCCGTCCGAGGTCACCACGGTGCCGACATCGCCGTTGAGCAGCATCTGGTCCGACTCGGACGACGCCGCGTAGAGCTTGAGCCCGCGGATCTGCCGGATCCGGTCGACGGCCTTCTGCGGCTCGTCGAACCCGACGCCGAAGTTCTTCGCCAGCGTCCCCACCGTGAGGTCCCAGCGGGTGTTCTCCGGGGTCGGGAAGCCGACGCCGAGGTCGCTGTCGAACCACGGGTCGAGCGTCTTCGGCGCCCCGCCGGGCAGGGCCGCGGCCTTCTTCGCGTCGTAGCACTGCCCGATGCGGTAGAACCAGGTCGCGGCGCCGTACCCCTCGATCGCGAACGCGTTCGGCGGCACCTCGGCGTAGTTCGGGACGCTGGCCGGGTCGATCTTCTGGAAGGCGCCGTTCTCGACCGCGCTGGTGAGCACCGGCGGAAACGAGTCGAGCACGACGTCGACCGGTGGGGTGCCGCCGGCGGCCGCGAGGATCTTGGTCACCGAGACGTCCGGCCCCTGCGCCACCCAGTTGATCCGGGCGCCGGTGGTCTTCTCGAACAGCGGCCCGAAGGCGGCCTTGTACCCGTCGAGCAGCCCACCCGGCGTCGCCGACACGGTGATCTCCTGCCCGGGGTACTTGCAGTTGTTGGCCTCGGTGACCGGGCCGCTCGGCAGCGCGCAGGGGGCGCCCGCCCCGCCGTCGCCGGCCGGGTCGTCGCCACCTCCCCCGCAGGCCGACGCCAGCACGGCCGCGGCGAGCAGGGCCGTGCCGAGCCGGGCGGACGTCCCGGATCTGGTGCGCCTCATCAGTTCTCCTCTCCAACGACCGGTTGCGACCGGGTTTCGGGCAGCGGGCATCGCCCCGGCGGTGGGTGGCGGCCGGGCAGGATCCGGGGGACCTCAGTCCCGGCTCATCACGGTGCGCAGGCCGAAGACCCGGTCGACGACCAGCGCGAGGACGAGCGAGAAGACCACGACGATCGCCGACATGGCGTACAGCATCGGCGAGAGCGCCTGCTCCGAGGTGTACAGCAGGGTCAGCGGGAGGGTCGCTCCGCCGACCTGGGTCAGAAACAGCGAGATCGAGGTGTCGTCGAACGACACCAGGAAGGCCAGGAAACCGGCCGCGATCAGCGCCGGCCGCATCAGGGGCAGGGTGACCAGCCAGGTCGTGCGCAGGAACCCGGCGCCGAGCCCGTACGAGGCGAGCTCGAGGTTGGTGTCGATCGCGGCGACCCGGCCGAGCATGGCGTTGAGGATGAACGGGAACACCAGGATCACGTGCCCGATGAGCAGGCCGGTGAACGAGCCGCGCAATGCCACGCCCCACGGGTTCAGCGCGATGTAGAGCTGGTAGAGGGCCAGGCCCTGGACGATCGCGGGTACCTGCAGCGGGCTCTGGAAGAAGGCCAGCAGTGCGGCCTTGCCGCGCATCTCGCCCCGGACCAGCGCGATCGTGGCGGGGAAGGCGAGCAGCATCGCGATGACGGTGGCGAGCGCGGCCACCCGCACGCTGAGCCAGAGCGCCTCGAACATGTACCCGGGGACGTTCCGGAAGGACTCCAGCGACCAACCCTGGGGCGGGAAGGCGACCAGCCGGTCGTTGAACGCGGTGAGGATGACCACCACCAGCGGGGCCAGCAGGAACAGCAGCAGCGCGGCCACGATGACGCCGAAGCCGATGCGCCAGATCCGGTCCAGGCGGGCCGAGCTGCGGCTGGGTGGTACGACGACGGCGGTGTCACCGGTCGCTGGCGGTGCCTGCATGACGGTGGTCATGGCGTCACCTCCGTCGCGGCCGGGCCGCGCCGTTTGGCCCGCCGGGCGCGCCGGCCCGACGCCAGGAAGCCGGCCAGGAAGACCGCGAACACGAGTACGAGCAGGATCGCGGCATACACGGCGCCGCGCGGGTAGTTCAGCAGCATCAGCGTCTGCTCCCGGATGTAGATCGACAGCACGCCGACCCGGCCGCCGCCCAGCAGCGTCGGCGTGGTGAACGCGCCCGCGGTCAGCGCGAAGACGAGCAGCAGCGGCGCGATCAGTCCGCGCGCGGTGATCGGGAGCGTCACGCGGAAGAACGTGTACGGGCGGGACGCGCCCATGCCGTACGAGGCCTGCAGCAGCTGCGGCGAGACGCTCTCGACGATCGGGATGATGCCGAGCACCGCGTACGGGATCAGCAGGTGCACCATGCCGATCGTCACGCCGGTGAAGCTGCCGTAGAGCGTCACCGGGGTGTCGACGACGTGCAGGGCCAGCAGGACGTCGTTGACCATGCCGGAGTCTCCGAGCAGCACCCGCCAGCCCAGCGCCCGGACCACGCCGCTCATGAACATCGACGAGACCACGATGACGAACATCGCGCGGGCCAGCCGCGGCCCGGCGCGGACGATGGCGATCGCGAGCGGGTAGGAGACGAGGGCGGTGATGACGGCGACGATGGCGCTGAGCCTGAGGGTGGTGAGGATCCCCTTACGCAGGAACGGGTCGCTGAGCACGTCGGTGTAGTTGCGCAGGGTCGGTCCGCCGCCGCTGCGGGCCTGTCCCTGGTACTCCTCGAAGCTGAGCCGCAGGAACTGGACCTCCGGCCAGACGAAGAACACGATGAGGAACAGCGCGGCGGGGAGGAGTACCGGATACCAGCGACGGGTGTTCATGGCTGGAGCACCTTCGCGTCGTCGCCGTTCCAGCCGACGTGGACGACGTCGTCGTCACGGAAGCGGCGCTCGGGGTCCAGGGCGGTCAACCGGCCACCGTCCCCGAGGTCGATGGTGAGCACGACGTTCAGGCCGGTGAAGCGGCGGCCGACGACCCGGCCGCGCAGCTGGGCCGCCACGCCGCCGGTGGTCCCGGGTGCCTCGGTCACCCGGACCTTGTCCGGCGCGATGACGAGGTAGCACGGCTTGTCCGCCTCGGGCGTCGGGCCGACGGCGGTGACCTCGACCTCGTGGCCCGGCACCAGCACCTGCCCGGCCCGGCCGTTCCAGCGCACGACCCGCACCGGTACCGCGCAGTGTCCGACGAACTCCGCGGCGAACGGCGTCGGCGGTGACATGAACAGCGCCTCCGGGGTGTCGACCGACACGATGTCACCGTGGCTCATCAGCACGATCCGGTCCGACATCGCGAACGCTTCGTTCTGGTCGTGCGTGACGTAGATCGTGGTGATCTTGAGCGTACGCTGGACGCGTTTGATCTCCAGCTGGATCGACTCGCGCAGCCGGGCGTCGAGCGCGCCGAGCGGCTCGTCCATCAGCAGGATCGACGGCTGGATGCTGATCGCGCGCGCCAGCGCGACCCGTTGCTGCTGCCCCCCGCTCAGCTCGTGCGGGAGGCGCTTCTCGAAGCCGGTCAGCCCCACGGTGGCGAGGGTCTCGCCGACCCGCTCCCGCACGGCCGCTCGGGACATCCGGCGTACCCGCAGGCCGTAGGCGACGTTGTCGAAGACGGACATGTGCGGGAAGAGGGCGTAGTTCTGGAAGACGGTGCCGATGTTGCGCTGCTGCGGCGGCAGGCGCGTGACGTCCCGGCCGCCGACCACGACGCGCCCCTCGGACGGAAACAGGTAGCCGCCGATCATCCGCAGCAGGGTCGTCTTGCCCGACCCGGACGTGCCGAGTATCGTCACGAACTCGCCGCTGCGCACCGCGAGGTCGACGTTGCGTACGGCGACGTTCGTCCCGTACCGGTGCGTGATGCCGCGCAGTTCCAGGTCAGTCATCGGATCTCCCGCTGTCGTCCGGGCCCGGCCCGGCGCCGTGCCACCGCCGGCGGGCTACTGGAACGCCCGGTTCCACGCGTCCACCCAGGTCTGCCGTTTCTTCATGAACTCGCGGAACGTCGCGGTGTCGGGCGAGTAGAGCGCGCTGACGTCGGTCTGCAGGAACGGCCCGACGGTGGTGTCGTCCTTCAGCGACTCCAGCACGGCCGGCACGGTCGGCGTGTACACCAGCGTGGTGATCAGCGGCGTCAGGGCGCTCTCGGTCAGTAGCGTGTTGACGAGGGCGTACGCCATGTCGAGGTTCTTGGTGCCTTTGGCGATCTCCGGGGAGGTCGGCGAGAGCATCAGCGCGTACGTCCTGCCGTCGATGTCCAGGTTCATCGGTGCCAGCTTCACCGGCGCGCCGGACTTGGTCAGGCCGTTGCACCGGCCGTCGGCGTGGATGACCGCCCATGCGTCGCCGCTCTGCACGAGCTGGTCGGCCTCGGAGGTGGCGGAGTAGAAGGTCAGCCGGTCGCCGAGCTGTTTGAGCTTGTCGATGACGGGCTGGGGGTTGTCCACGCCGGTCCCGTAGTAGGCCGCCAGCGAGACCATGGTGAGGTTCCAGCGCGTGCTGGCGGGCTGCGGGAAGCCGATGGAGCGGACCTTCGGGTCGAAGAGGCTTTCCCAGGTCGGGGCGGCCAGCCCGGCCGAGGTGAACCGGTCGGTGTTGTAGCAGACGCCGGTGAGGTTGAACCAGGTGGCGGGACCGCGGCCGGCGCCGGCGAACGCCTGCGGCGGCAGGTCCTGGGCGTTGGGCACGCGCGCGCGGTCGAAGCTCTCCCAGACGCCGGCCTCCTCGCCCTGGTAGACCGCCGGCACGTACATGTCGAGGTCGACGTCGACCGTGGGCGACTGGCCCTGCCCGGCGATGAGCTGGGTGAGGACCGCGTCGGGCGCCTGGCCGACCCAGTTGATCCGCCCGCCGGTGGTCTGTTCGAAGAGCTGGCCGAGGCCCTGCTTGTACAGGTCGGTCAGCGAACCGGGGCTCGCCGCGACGGTGATGGTGCGCCCGGCGAACTTGCATTGGTTGTCGGCCGTCACTTCGCCTTTGGGCAAGGTGCACGACGGCGAGTCGGCGGCGACTTCCGCGTCGTCGCCCGTGGAACAGGCCGCGACGGCCAGGGTGGCCGCCGCGAGAACGCTTACCAAACGTATCCCCCGGCTATATGCGAAACCCATCTTGACTCCGAGCCTCTCGGCGATTTCGGGAAGAATAACTTCGGCCGAAATGAGGTACCAGGGACACGGAGTACTGCCTCTGCCTGGCCCGATGGCCATCGTGTCGGGCGGTTCACCGGTCGAGGATCTCGAGCGCCAGCAGCAGTTCGGCGCGGACCCGACCGGACTGGAGGTCCTTGCCCAGCAACTCGGCGACCTTGTCGATACGGTTGCGGAGGGTGTGCCGGTGGATGTTCAGCTCCTCCGCCGCGGTGTTCCACTGCCCGTTGTGCTCCAGCCAGGCCCGCAGCGACGAGAGCAGTTCGGACGCCGCGCCCGCTTCCTGGTGGCGCAGCACCGGCGTGAGCAGCGACGTCGAGAACGCGAACGCCTCCTCGTTGCTGAAGACCCGGGCCAGACCGAGGGCGCCGATGTCGGCGAAGCAGAGGCTGGGTACGCGCCGGCGCTGTGCGGTGCGCAGGCTCTGCACGGCCTGCCGGATCGACAGCGAGAGGTCGGCCCAGTTCTCCACCGTTTCCGAGGAACCGACGGTGAGCTCGCGGATACTGGCGGAAAGGTTGTCGATGAACGGAAATACGTCCGGAGTCTGCGGCAGTAATACGACGAGAGTGTCCCGGAAATAGCCGTGAAACACACCGCGTAAATGGGTGGCATTCGCGTTGACGGCGTCGATGGCGCGATCGAGGGCGGCCCCGCGCCCGGCGAGGGCGAGCACCCGCAGCGGGACGTCCGGGAACGGACCCCACATGGACACCGCCCGCCGGCGTACCGACTCGACGTCGCCGGTCGCGAGGGTGCGCAGCAGGATGCTGCGCAGGTGGCGCTCGACGCCGTCGACGACCTTCCACTGTTCCAGGCTCAGCTGCACCAGCGACGTCGCCACGGTGATGATCTGGCGTTCCACGGCGGAGGGCGGCCGGTCGGCGACGATGACGATCACCCGCAGGACGTGCCCGTTGCTCAGCACCGGCAGCAGGCTCACGGTGCGGCCGTCGAAGTCGAACTTCACCGGCGACAGGACGATCTGCCGGCGCTGGGCCTGCACGGCGTGGATCCCGTCGACGAGGCCGCGCACGTCCCGGTCGTACGAGCCGGCCAGGACCTTGCCGCTGGGGTCCAGCAACAGCGCCGGCGTGCCCAGTTCGCTGCTGAGCCGCTTCATGAACCGGCCGAAGCCGTCCGGTACGAGGGCGAGCTTGGTGAGCGCGGACTGTGCCTCGCTCAGCCGGACGAGGGTCGCGTACTCGTCGGAGGCCACCGCCCGCGCGACCAGCCGGCTGATCGCGCTGAACGGGGTCTCCCTCGGCACCTCCATCAGGGCGAACGAGTGCTCGCGGGCGGCCTCGACCAGCGGCGGCGGGACCGACTCGTGGATCCGGCCGGTGCCGAACCCGAGACCGACCACGCCGGAGGCGCTCAGGTGCGCGATGTAGTCGTTGGCGTGCCGGCCGTTGACGTCGCGCAGCCCGGCCGTCAGGACCAGCTCGCCGCCGTTCATGTACGGCTTCGGCTCGTCGATCTCGGTCGAGTGCACCCAGATCAGCTCGGCGGAGAGCGCCTGCGACGGGACGTGCAGCGGCACCAGCCGCAGGCCTGGACTCTCGATGACCTGCCTCAGGGTCAATGGCATGATCGCGCACCTCCATCTGGGAGTACACGCCAAGTACGCCGGGCAGCCAAGATTCTTTTTGCCTCAGCCACGTACCGTAGTCGCCGGGTCACGCACGACCGGTCGCCGCAGCTCACCCGCGGGCTGTCGCCGCCGGCTCGCCCACGAGCGGGATGATCGTCTCGGCGATCTCGCGCATCCGCCGCTCCCGCCCGCCGGAGAGGATCGGAAACGTGAGCCGGTCCACGTCGAGCCCGGCCAGCACGCGCAGCCGCTCGGCGCACAGCTCCACCGGGCCGGGCACCGCGATCGCCGAGATGAACTCGTCGGTCACCACCGCCTTGTGCCCGGCGTGCAGCGACAGGTGCTCCACCAGCTCGTAGCCGCCGCGCGCCGCCGCGAACTGCGGCCGGAAGCGTTCCCAGCTCGGCGGCATCGTCTTCCACGACTCGAACGTCGCCGCCTGCGCGGTCGCCCACGCCGCGACGTCGGCGCGGGCCTTCGCCTCGTCCGGGTCGACGCTCATGGTGACGAACAGGTCGATCGTCAGGTCGCCCCGGTCCCGGCCGGCGCGTTCCAGTCCCTGGTAGACGTGGTCGAGCTGCCACCGGCAGAAGTCCGGGTCGGCCGCGCCGAGCAGGATCAGCCCGTCGCAGACCTCACCGGCCAGGCGCAGCATGCCCGGCTGCGACGCGGCCAGGTAGATCGGGATCTGCCGGCGGGCCGTGGCCAGCTTCACCGTCGTGCCGTACAGCTCCTGCTCCTCGCCGGTGAACAGGCGGCGGAACTCGGCGATGCCCGCGCGGATCTGCGGCATCCGGGCCGGCTGGTACCCGGCGCCGAGCACCGCCGACCAGCCGGCACCCAGGCCGAGCAGGGCACGCCCGCCGCTGATCTCGTCCAGCGCGGCGGTGGCGTTGGCGGTCACCGTGGGGTGCCGGGTCTGCAGGTTGGTCACCGCCGAGCCGATCTCCATCCGGGAGGTTGCCTGGGCGGCGAGGTACATCGCCGCGTACACGTCCTTCATGCCGAGCTGGAAGTCGATGTACCACAGTGTCTCGAAGCCCAGCGTCTCGCCCAGCGCGGCCAGCACCGGCACGTTCGTGAGCGGCTCGCGCGGGCTGACGCCCAGCGACAGTCCCCACCGGTTCACGAGTCCCATCCCGGGCGGTCCTTCGTCGGCACCATCGTGCTGGCCACGGCCTGCCACATCGGCGAGTAGATGAACGCCAGCCACTTGGCGTTTCCGCCGAGGTTGATGTGCTGGTGGTCCACCTGGTCGGGCTTGACCGGAAGCAGCACCAGGTCGCCGGCCTCCCAGTCGTACCGGACACCGTCCATGATGGTCGCGCCCCGCCCCTCCAGCACGAACAGCGCCAGCCCGCCCTGGTGCCGGTGGCCGCCGGACTGCGTGACGATGTCGTGGCAGAAGACCCGCCAGTCGACGTTCGCCGAGTCCTCGTAGTGGTGGTCGAGGTAGTAGAGGCACCGGGCGGCCATCCGGTCGGTGAGCCATTCGCGGTCGGACTGCCGGATGACCACCTTGCCGGTACGGGCCCGCTCGTCCCGCTCGGCCAGCACCGCCATCGCGCGGGCGTACGGCTCGCTGTACCCCGCCTCCTCCAGCTCGCGTTGCTTCTCCATCTGTCGTTGCTGGCCCATGCCGGCCTCCCTCACTTCGCCTTCGGCGGTTCCATGACCCCTGACTTGCTGATGTCGTCGACGCGGATCTCGATCCGGCCCCGGGCCCCGGCGTCGAGGTGGCGCCCGAGCGCGGCGAGCTTGGCGCGCTCGCAGCGGCCGCGGACCGCGGCCCGGGAGGCGCCCTCGGTCGCCGCGACGACCGCGGCGACCGCCTGGTCGAGGTCGGCGTCCAGGTACCGCGCGGTGCCGCCCAGGAGCCGGCGCGCGATGGCTTCCCGGTCGGCGGCGTCCGGGGGCCCCACCTCGATCCGCCGGTCGAAGCGGCCGCCGCGCAGCACCGCGGGGTCGACCGCGTCCAGGTCGTCCGCGGTGGCCACCACCCAGACGTCGCCGTCCGACGCGATGGCGTCGAGCTCGGCGAAGAGCTGCTCGCGCATCCGGGCGGCGGCGGGGTCGTTCTCCGCCACCGTCCGCGGGGCGATCACCTCGAGCTGGTCGAGCACGATGACGCTGGGCGCCACCTGGTGCGCCACCGTGAACGCGTGCCGCAGCGCGCTCTCCGACTCGCCGAGCCACTTGCTGAACAGCTCCGGCCCGCGTACGTGCACCAGGTGTACGCCGACCTCGGCGGCGAGCCCGGCGGCCAGCGTCGACTTGCCGTTGCCGCTGGGGCCGTGCAGCAGCAGCGCCGTGCTGGCCGGCAGCTCCATCAGCTCGAGCAGGTGGGGATGGGCGCGGGCCAGCTCGACGCCGCGGCGCAGCTCGTCCTTGAGCGCCGTCATGCCGGCCAGACCCGACCACCGGGGCCGTGCGGCGAATCGGGCGACCCCGCGCAGTGCCGCCGGCTCGACCTGCTCCAGCGCGGCGAACAGGTGCTCCGCGTCGACCGGAGGCGGGCCGCCGCAGACACCCGCGACCCGGAGGGTCCGCAACGCCGCCTCGCGGCAGACCGCGACCAGGTCGGCGCCGGCGAAGCCGCCGGTACGGTCGGCGACCACGGGCAGCGCCGCGGCGGCCGCCGGGGTCAGGGGCATGTCGCGGCTCTGCACGTCGAGGATCTCCAGGCGCCCGCGCGCGTCGGGCAGCGTGAAGCGCAGCTCGCGCTCGAACCGGCCGGGTCGCCGAAGGGCCGGGTCGATCGCCTCGATCCGGTTGGTGGTGCCGATGACGACCATGCCCTCGGAGCCGTGCATCCCGTCCATCATCGTGAGCAGCTGCGAGACGAGCTTGGAGTCCTTCTGCGAGCCGAGGTGCTCGCGGGCCGGCGCCAGCGCGTCCACCTCGTCGATGATCACGATCGACGGTGTGTGGTGCTGCGCCTCGTGGAAGATGCGGCGCAGCGCGTCCTGGGCCTCGGACGCCATCCGCCCGGCGACGTCCGCACCGTTGATCTGGAACGTGCGGGCGTTCAGCTCGTTCGCGACGGCGCGGGCGACGAACGTCTTGCCGGTGCCCGGCGCGCCGTGGAAGATGACGCCGCGGATGGGGTTGACGCCGAGCTGGCGGTAGGCCCACGGCGAGGCGATCGGCAGTTCGACGATCTCGCGCGCCGCCGCGAGCACGGTCGGGAGCCCGCCGACGTCGGCGAACGTGACCCGCTGCGAGACGTCGGTAAACCGCAGGTCGGTGCCGAAGCGGACCCGCACCGCGGTGTTCGGCCCGGCCAGGCCCTCGGCGCCGGCCAGCTCGGTGACCCGGCAGATCGTCGTGCCGAGACCGGGCAGCAGGTCGACGTGCAACACCGCTCCGGCGGTCAGCGGCACGCCGGTGGAGTGCAGGTGCTTGCCCAGCCGCTCCTCCAGTCCCGCCTCCAGCAGCGCGGCGAGGTCGCCGGCGGCGGCGACGGTGACCTCGGCGACGCTCTCCCCGATCGGGGCGCCGTCGGGGCCGATGGCCGGCGCGACGGTCAGCCGGTCGCCGACCTTGCAGCGCAGTGTGACGCGCAGCGACCGGTCGACCCGGATCCGGTCGCCGGCGGCGTGCGTGGTCAGCCGGGCCAGGGCGGTGGCGCCGGAGGGCACCGAAACCCGGACGAGACCGGGCCTGGCCGTGAGGTCCGGCAGCGCCGCTTCAGGCAGCGAGCACCACAACGGCCCGTCGCCGGACGCTTCCGCCCGGACGATGTCGAGGTCGCCGGCGAAGACGGTCACGGCTTTGCCGCCGGATACTCCGGCGCGTCCTCGATCTGCACGAACCCGCTGCCCATGTCGACGCCGAGGGAGTGCACGTAGTTCGGTTCGGCGCAGACCAGCCGCGCCGCCTCCTTCGGGTCGTCGTTGAAGTGCTGCACGACGACGCCCTCGGCGACCAGCGGCAGGTTGATCAGGTCACCGGTCTCCCAGTGGTGGACCGCGCCGTCGATCTCGCTGTGGCCGCGCCCCCGCCAGATGTAGACGAGCTGGCCGCCCTGCAGCCGTTGCCTGCCTGTGCGGGACCCGGGCGGCACCTCCTGTACGAAGAACATCAGCGAGTTGATCGCGACGTCGTCCAGCGCCGGGTGCAGGTACCACCGGACGACGCCCTGCGGGTTGGTCTCCCACGGCAGGTCGCCGAACTTGACGACCCGGAT
Organism: Phytohabitans maris; assembly: GCF_031085175.1. Classification (GTDB taxonomy): domain Bacteria; phylum Actinomycetota; class Actinomycetes; order Mycobacteriales; family Micromonosporaceae; genus Phytohabitans; species Phytohabitans maris. The sequence goes on along the minus strand of NZ_JAVHUY010000048.1, from coordinate 60,494 downwards.
CTGGTCGTCCCGGCGCGCCCGCTGCTCGTCGCGGAGCGCGACCAGCTCCTGGTAGAGGTTTCGCTGGGCGAGCTCGTCTTTGCGGGTCACGGACGTTCTCCTCCTGTCGTAGGTGCGTGCGGTCGCAGCCGGGCCCGGGCGACCTTGCCGTTCGGCCCGTGGGGCAGCTCCGCCACGAAGCTGAAGCCGGACGGCACCTTGTACTCGGCCAGGTGGCTCCGGCAGAACTCGCGCAGCGCGTCGCCGTCGGCCTCGGCGTCCTCGGCCAGCACCACGAACGCGTGCGGCGTCTGCCCGTACGTGTCGTCGGGTATCCCCACGACCGCGCACTCCTCGACGAGGCGGTGCTCGGCCAGGACCCGTTCGACCTCGACCGGGGAGACGTTGGCACCGCCTCGGATGATCATGTCGGTGGCCCGGCCGAGGATGGACAGGCAGCCGTCGCCGTCCATCCGGCACAGGTCGCGGGTGTGGTACCACCCGTCGCGCAGCACCGACGCGGTCAGCTCCGGGTTGTCGAGGTACCCGAGCATCTGCCCGGGGCTGCGCACGACCAGCTCGCCCACCTCGCCGGCCGGCACGTCCCGGCCGTCCGGGTCGACGATCCGGACCTGCACCCCGGGGACCGCCCGGCCGACCGCCCTGTCGTGGATGCCCGCCAGCCGCGCGGTGTCGTGCGCGACGACCGGCAGGCACTCCGACGAGGCGTAGCAGTCGAGCACCGGTACGCCGAACCGGTCGGCGAACCGGGCGAAGGCGGCGTCGTTGCGGGGCTCGCCGCCGGCGACGCACAGGCGCAGCCTCGACGCGACCGGGCCCCGCCCGGCCACCTCGACCAGCTTGACGTACATCGTGGTGACGCCGGTCATCACCGTCGCGCCGCGCTCCTCGACCAGGGCCAGCGCCCGGACCGGGTTGAAGTGCCGCAGCATCAGCACCTCGCCGCCGGCGAACAGCGTGGCGAGGCAGGAGGTCACCAGGCCGTACAACCACGACATCGACAGCGAGAGCAGCAGCCGGTCGTCCGGTCCGAGATGCCAGACCCGTTCGTGGGCGGAGGCGACGAAGACCTGACCGGCGTGGCCGTGCACGACGGCCTTGGGCCGGTCGGTCGAACCGGAGGTGTAGGCGATCAGCACCGGATGGGTACCGGGCAGGTCCAGGTCGGCGGTGACGGCTTCGGATCCCCAGCCGTCGGCCGCCTCGTCCCGCGAGTCGATCTCCAGCAGGGTCGCCCGGCTGGGACGCTGGGCGAGCACCTCGTCGACGACCGGGCGCAGCGGGCGGTCGACGACGATCACGGCCGGGTCGCAGTCGGCCACGATGCCGGCCAGCTCGACGCGACGGAACCCGGGATGCGCGGTCGCCAGCGCCGCGCCCAGCCGGGCACAGGCGAGGTAGACGACGGCGTACGCGGCGCAGTTCTCGGCGAAGACGACGACCTTCGAGTCCCGCCGTACCCCCGCGGCGGCCAGCCGGCCGGCGGCGCGCGACACGGCGTCGAACAGCTCGCCGTACGTCAGCCGCGCCCCGCCCTCGGTGGTGAGCGCGGGACGGGACCAGCGGTCGCGGCTGCGCTCGAGAAGCGCCGCGGTCAGGTTCATGGCTCTCCTTGGGACAAGGGACGTGAGCGGGCAGGCCCCTGGGACGCCGCCCGGTCAGAGGGCGAGGTAGAGCCGGCCGACGGCGTACTGGACGTCGTCGACGCGGTCGCCGAAGCGGGCCCGCAGCGCCTCCGGCAGGGCCGCGGCGCCGGCCGGACGCTCGGGCCACTCGCCGAGCACCAGCAGGTCCTGGGCGGGCGCGTCGCGGAAGAGCGGGTGCAGGCCGGCGAGCCGGCCGACCCGGACGCGGGCGGCCGCCGACCCGGCGAACCGCTCGGCCGTCCAGGCGTCGACCTCGGCGTCGGTCACGTCCCCGGAGAAGCTGAGCGCGCACATCCAGGGCGGCGGCGCGGCCGCCCCGTCGCCCGGTACGACCGGCCGCTGCACGTAGGTCGCCTTGCGCAGGCCGCGCAGCTTCGACTCGGCGCGGTCGAGGCGGTCGTCGTCGTCGCGGGCCCGCCGGTACGCCGGCTTGTCGAAGACCTCCGGGCCCGGCACCTCGTAGATGTTCACGAACCCGTGGTCGCCTTCGTCGCAGCGGTACGCGCGCAGCGCCTGGATGCCCGACCGGTCGAGGTCGGGTGCGTGCCGCCGGGCGAACCAGGGCTCGAACTCCTCCACGAAGTCCGGCACGACGTCGAAGAAGACGCCGTACAGCTGTGCCGCCGTCGCCTGGGTCATGGTGCTCCCTTCGTGGAGCCGGACGCCGCGACCGGTACCCCGGTGGTCGCGCTTCGGCCGGCGATACGACCGGTGGTCAGGGCCTCGGTGAGGTTGCCGGCGCCCGGATAGAGCGTGGCCCACATCGAGCCGAGCTCACCGGCGCTGAACAGGCCGGGCACCGGTTCGCCGGAGGGCCGCAGGACCCGGCCGAGCTCGTCGCGGACCGGTCCGCCCTGCGTGTTGACGAGCGCGGGCTCGACCCGGATGCCGTAGTAGGGCGGCGTCTCGATCGGCGCCATGTGCTCGGCGCTGCGCCCGAACGGGTCGCTGCCCGACCGCACGGCCGCGTTGTACGCCTCGACCGTCTCGGCCAGCCGCTGCCCGGGCAGCCCGAGCGCGGCGGCGAGATCCGGTACGGTCGGCGCGCTGGAGATCACGCCGCTGCGTACCTCCGAGGAGTTGTCTTCGCTCCACCCGCACCGCTGGGTGGCGCGCAGGGCCAGGTTGACGATCGGCCCGGCCCGGCGGGTCACGTCGTCGAACACGACGTACGCCGGCAGGTGCGGATAGGTCGCCCGGGCGTGGTCGAACTGCATGAACGCCAGCGGCAGCAGATGGAAGTCGATGCCGGTCTCGTCGACGAACCGCTCGCCGGTCCGGTCGACGTACACGAAGCCGGGCGCGCGCATCACGTGCTGCAGCGCGTGCTGCCCGTCCTCCAGGCGGTAGCCGAGCACGACGGCGAGGGCCGACATGTGCCGGAACGCGGCACCGACCGACTCCCCCATCCGGATGCCGTCGCCGACGTTCGAGGAGACCGACGAGAGCATCGGCAGGGTCGTGCCGATGTAGTCCTGCAGGAGCCCGGGGTCGCCGGCCCAGCCGCCGCAGGCCAGCACGACGCCGTACCGGGCGCGGAGCACCGACGTGCGGCCGGCGCGGTTGGCCACCCGTACGCCGTCGACCCGTCCGCTGCCGGGGTCGACGAGCAGCCGCCGCGCCGGTGTCCGGTACCGCACCGTGATGTCGCGGGAGCGGACGGCCGACTCCAGCACCGTCCACAGTGCCTCGGCGGCGGTCTGGCCGGACGCGGGCGCGACCTGCACGCGCGGGCCGATGCCGGCGGGAAGTGGCGCGCCCGGGTAGAGGCGCCGCAGGGCGCGCGGGTAGCCGGCGATCCACTCGCCGTGCACCTCGACCAGCTGCGCGCCCAGATCGGCCAGCCACGCCAGGCAGCCATTGGCCTCTTCGGCGAACGAGCGGTACAGCGGCAGCAGCTCACCGGCGCCGGCGAGGGCCTCGAAGTAGGCGGTGGCGGCGACCGCGTCGTCTATCTTGCGCAGCGAGCCGCCGGACTCGCGGGTGTGGCCGCCGCCGACGTCACCGCGTTCGATCACCGCGACCCGGGCGCCGGCGTCGTGCGCCACGATGGCGGCGGCCGCGCCGGCCGCGCCGAACCCGATGACCACGACGTCGAACTCGGCGCCGCGCTTGGCCGAGGTCATGCGCCCTCACCACCGAGCAGGACGGCGAGCTCGGCGACGTCGCCGAGCCGCGGGAGGTCGCCGACCAGGCGCAGGATCCGGTCGGCGTGCGGGGAGCCGGCGGCCGCCAGCAGGTCGCGGAACTTCCGTTCCAGGTCGTCGTCGGAGAGTGGACGGCTCGGGTCGCCCTTGCGGTCGTCGACCTCCTGCCGGAACTCGCGGCCGTCCACCGTCTCGATCCGGGCCCAGGCGGTGAACCGGCGTGCCTCCCCGAGCGCGTCTATCCCCGGGTCGCCGACGACGTCGACGGACTTGGCCAGCGCGACCAGGTCCTCGCGGGCGATGACGCCGTCGCGGAAGTGCGCCGCCTCCACGGTGCCGAACGTCAGCAGCAGCGCGACCGCGTACTTGAGGCTCATCTGGGCCTCGATCACCTCGCGCCCCAGGTACTCGTAGCCGCCGTGGATCGCCGCGTCGCTGGTGACGTGCACCTCGACGCGGGCGACGTCCGCCGCCGTCAGCCGGTGCCGGGCCAGCAGCAGCTCGACCGCCTCGATCGAGGTGTGGTTGGTCGCGCAGCTGGCGTACGCCTTGAACCCGACCTGTTCGATCTCCCAGGTGGTGCCGAGCCCGGCGACCGACGCGCGGAGCTTGGCCTGGTCGCCGCCCATCGTCGACAGGAAGCCGCCGAACGGCACCTCGAGGACCGACTTGATGCCGGTGAACCCGCGCCGGGCCAGCAGGGCGGCCTGTACCCCGCTGGCCGCCGCGTGCCCGGAGTGCAGTCGCTTGACCATGCCGCCCTCCTGCGCCGCCATGAGGCCGGCGGACATGCTCGCGGCGATGCCGAAGGCGTCCGCGGTCGCGGCGGCGTCGAGGCCGAGCGCGCGGGCGGCCGTGGCGGCGGCGGCGAAGACCCCGACCGTGCCCTGCGGGTGGTGGCCGGCGAGGAAGTGGTCGATGCCCAGCGCCAGGCCGACCCGGGCGCCCACCTCGTAGCCGGCGACGACCGCGGCGAGCCAGTCGGCGCCGGACAGCGGTCCGCAGGCCTGCGCGACCGCGGTCGCCACCGGCAGTGTCACCGCCCCCGGGTGGAAGCAGGCGCCGGCGTGCAGGTCGTCGATCTCGAAGGCGTGGCCGGCGGTGGCGTTCGCCAGGGCCGCGAGGGTGGCCGACGCGCGCAGGCCGCTGCCCCAGACCAGCGCCCGGGGCGCGGACCCTTCGTCGCGCACGTAGTCGCGGACCAGCGCCGACCACGGGAGGGTGGAGCCGAAGACCGCGCAGCCGAGCTGGTCCAGCACGCACCGGCGGGCGGCCCGCAGCGCCGTGTCCGGCAGGTCGCCGGCGCGCAGGCCCGCGACGAACGCGGCCAGCGCGTCGGTCACCGCGGGTGCGCCGGTGTCGGTCGCCGGCGTCTTGCCGTTGGCTGGGGCGAGCGCCTCGGCCGCCGCCGCGCCCGCCGTCCGGCCGGTGACGATGGCCTCGGTGAGGTTGCCGGCGCCCGGATACAGCTGTGTCCACATCGAACCGAGCTCGCCGGCGCCGAACAGGCCGGGGATCGGCTCGCCGCCCGGGTCGAGGATCCGGCAGGTGGCGTCGCGGCGCGGGCCGCCCTGGGTGTTGATGAGGCACGGCCACAGGGCGACGCCGTAGAACGGGCCGCGCAGCGGGCGCAGGTCCCCGGCGGCGCGGCCGAGCGGGTCGGTGCCGGCGGCGGCACCGGCGTTGTACCGCTCGACGGTCGCGGCCAGCGCCTCCGGGTCCAGGCCGAGCGCGGCGGCGAGCTCCCGTGGTGTCTCGGCGGCCGCGATCCACCCGTGCTCGATCTCGGCGCGGTTGTCGCGGCTCCAGCGGAACTCGTCGCGGTACGGGGTGAGGTAGGTGTCGGCGATCGGACCGGCCGCCCGCGTCGTCTCGTCGAAGACCAGGAAGGACGGCATCCGGTCGCGCCGGAACGTACGCGGGTTCATCCGCAGCAGGTCCATCGGGATGGCGTGGAAGTCGACACCGGTCTCGTCGACGAAGCGCGCGCACTCCTGGTCGACGTAGATGTACCCGAGGTCGGGCATCGAGTGCCGCACCGCGGCTTCCAGGCCGGGCAGCTGGTAGCCGAGGACCGACGCGATCGAGGTCATGTGCCACAGGGCGGCGCCGACCCCTTGGGCGAGCCGCACGCCCGAGCCGTCGTTGCCGCCGGGCCAGCCGAACGCCGGGAGCGAGAACCCGAGGTAGTTCTGCTGGAGCCGCCGGTCGTACTCGAAGCCGCCGCAGGCCAGCACGACGCCGTGGCGGGCCCGCACGGCGCGCACGCCGTCGGTCTCCCGCAGGCGTACGCCGTCCACGCGTCCCAGCTCCCCGGCGCGGACCAGCTCGACGGCGACGGCCGGGGTCCGGACGGTGATCCGGGGATGGCGCAGGACCGCGTCGCGCAGCAGCTCCCAGACCGCGTCGCCGCCGCTCTGGCCGGCGCGCCCGCGGACCCGGAAGCGCGGACCCAGGGCCTCGGAGCCGGCGATCGTCGGGTACGGCGAGGCGAGCACCCGGGGCAGCGTGTTCGTGACGAACGCGTCGTTCATCTCCTCGATCTCCGCGCCCAGCCGGACGAGCCACCGCCCGAGGTCCAGGCACCCGTCGAGCATCGACCGGTGCACCGCCGCCGCCTTGCGGTCGAGGCTGAGCGTCGACAGGTACCGCGCGGCCCGTTCGACGTCCGGCCGCAGCCGCAGCGATCCGCCGGAGAGCGCCGTGTTGCCGCCGCGGGTGTCCCGGTCGACGACGAGCACCTCGGCGCCGTGTTCGGCCGCCGAGAGCGCGGCCGCGGCGCCCGCACCGCCGAACCCGACGACGACCACGTCCGCGTCATAACCCGTCATTGCCTTCCCACCGAGTTCGTCGGGGCCCGCCAGTGCAGCTGGCGCGCGGCGTTGCGCCCCAGCATCGCGTTCATCTCCTCGCCGGTGACCCGGTGCCCGATCCGCCGCGCGGCCTCGGGCAGGGACGTGAACAGGTCGACCACCGTGGGCAGGAAGCTCTCTCCCCGGGTACGCGGGCCGGAGACGTGGTCGGAGCCGAACAGCAGCCGGCCGATGCCGACCGCGTCGCGGGCGGCGACCACCCGCGACGCGAGCCGCTCGACGTCGGCGCCCGTGCTGTCCGACCAGAGCCACACCGACAGCTCCAGGCTCACCTGCTCCGACGCCGCGGCAACGGCCAGGCAGGCGTCGAACCCGTCCGGCGCGCCGGCATGGCCGAGCCACACCCGCAGCGCCGGGTTGCGCCGGACCACCGGCAGCAGGCGCAGCGGGTCGCCCGGGTCGTCCAGCAGCGGCAACGGGTGCCCGGTGTGGAACAGCACCGGTACGTCGAAGGACTGGCAGACGTCGTAGACCGCCTGCGCCGCCGGCCCGGCCGGGTCCCAGCCACACGCGGGGTAGAGCTTGACGCCGTACGCCGGGCCGTCGCGCAGGAACCGCTCGACCAGCTCGGCGGCTCCCGGGCGGCGCGGGTCGACGCCGGCGAACGGGATGATCCGCCCCCGGTGGCGGGCGGCGACCGCGAGGGCGTGCTCGTTGACCCGCTGGACCGAGGCGCGGGCGTGGAAGTCCGGACCCCAGTCCCACGGCAGGACCACGGCCGCGGCGACCCCGGCGCGGTCCATCGCCGCCACCATCCGGTCGCCGTCGGGATCGAGCAGGCCCGGCTCCACCTTGTCCCGGACCATCTCGGGCCGCCGGCCCGGCGCGCGCCCGGCCCAGTCTGCGGCGACGTGGTCGAACCACTCCCGCGGCCAGAACCCCGCGTCGAGCACGTGCGTGTGGCAGTCGATGATCATCCCTGGTCACTTACCGCCGGTACCGGGCGGAACAGCGGCAGCGACAGGTCGTCGAGCGGCTGGAAGTACACCTCGACCGGCTGCCCGATCGCCACGTCGTCGAGCGGGCAGTCCATCAGGTTGGAGATGACCCGGACGCCCTCCTCCAGCTCGACCACGGCGACGATGTACGGCTCGGTACCGTGTCCCCGGGACCGGTTGCGCCGCACCACGGAGTAGGACCAGACGGTCCCCCGGCCGGTGCTCGGCACGTCCCGCGGCCGGCCGGCCCAGCAATGGCAGCAGAAACCCCGGTACGGGTACTGGAACCTGCCGCAGTCGTCGCACCGCTGCAGGAGGAACTCGCCCCGGCCGCACGCGTCCCAGAACGGCTTGGTCTCGCCGCTGACCTCCGGTTGCGGCCAGTAGATGGGGTTGGCAGTCAACGCGTCGCTCCTCATCGGGTCAGGATGTGCGCGGCGGACCCGCGGCGGGCCAGGAAGGCGGCGCCGGTGGCGGTGCACATGGCGGTCTCGGCGCCGGGGACCTGGCGGCCGTCCGCCTCGCCGCGCAGCTGCCGGGTCGCCTCGACGAACAGGAAGATGCCGCGCCGGCCGGGATGGTTGGAGGACAGGCCGCCGCCGTCGGGGTTGGTCGGCAGGCTCCCGCCGTCGAGCTTCAGCCCGCCGTCGGCCACGAACGCGCCGCCTTCGCCCACGCCGCAGAAGCCGGCGCCTTCCAGGTCGATGACCACGTTCACGGTGAACGCGTCGTAGATCATGGCGGTGTCGATGTCGGCCGGACCGACGCCGGCCATGTCGAAGGCCTGCCGGCACGCGCGCCGCACCATCTCGCGGCTCTCCGCGGCCCAGTCGCCGAGCCCGCCCTCGTGGTGCATGATCGACTCTCCGAAGCCGGCCAGCCAGACCGGTGGCTTCGCACACTCCGGCAGCAGATCCCGGTGTACGACGAGAAGGGCGGCCGCGCCGTCGGAGATGATGCAGCAGTCGAACTTGTGCAGCGGCGAGGCGATCACCGGTGAGGAGAGCACGTCCTCGACCGTCAGCGGCTTGCGGTGGGCGGCGTCCGGGTTGAGCGCGGCGTGCTCGCGCATGGTCACCGCGACGTGCGCCAACTGTTCCGAGGTCAGGCCGTAGTCGTGCATGTAGCGCTGGGTGAGCAGGCCCATGAACGAGGTGACCGTCGTCCCGTACACCTGCTCGAAGGCGTCGGGCATCGGCGAGATCCGCTGGCCGGTCAGGTCGTCGTAACGTACCGTCCCGACGTTCACGCCCAACGACCTGGTGGTCGCGCCGTACGCGATCAGGGCGCATTTGAACAGGCCGGCCTCGATGCCCATGACGGCCCGGTTGACGTAGTACCCGAAGGACGCCCCGCCCACGTCGGTCTCGTCGATGAACCTCGGGTGGATGTTGAGGTAGTCGGCGGCCATCACCGAGGCGCAGGCGCCGAGCCAGCCCCCTTCCGGCGCGGTGGCCGAGGTGAAGAACGCGTCGATCTGCTCCGGCCGGAGCCCGGCGTCCCGGATCGCGCCCTGGCACGCCTCGGCCATCAGGAGCCACTCACTCTTGTCCGGCGCGAACCGGGTCGGGTGCTCGTACGCGCCGGCGATCGCCGCCCTGGTCTTCGTGGGTGTCAAGAGCCATCCATCCTTCGCGGTGGCCCGGCCGCTCAGGACCCGGCCGGTAGCCGATGTCCGTAGTGTGTGCCGGGTGGCACGCGAAGGTGAATGGCCAGCGTGTCCCGACCCGCGCCGGTGGATAGACACGCCGTCGATAGCGGGCGGTCGGGCCCGGCGCTTACCCGGCGGTCAGGAGGAGTCGGCGGCCGGAGTCGGGGTGCTGGGCCGGCCGGTCAGCGCAGTGCGATGGCTTCGATCTCGACGCGGAGTTCGGGTTTGGGCAGGGTCGCGGCGATGGTGGTGCGGGCGGGGAACGGCTCGGCGAAGTACTCGCGGTAGATGGCGTTGACGGTGCCGATCTCCCGGATGTCGGCGAGGTACACGGTGGTCTTGACGATCCGGTCCCGGCTGAGGCCGGCGGTGGTGAGCAGTGCGGTGATCCGGTCGAGCGCGATCCTGGTCTGGTCTTCGACGCCGGGTGGGGCGGTCCCGGTGGCGGGGTCGGTGCCGACCTGGCCGGAGATGAAGACCAGGCTTCCGGCTTCGATGGCTGGGGACAGCGGGCTGGCGCCGGTGGCGCCGATCGGGCGCAGCGGGTTGGTCATCGCGGGTGTCCTTCGGTGCCGTGGTTGGTGGTGGTGAGTCCGGCCAGCAGGGCGGTGGCGAGGCGGACCCGGGCGGGTAGCTGGGAGACGAGGATGTGTTCGTGGTCGGCGTGGGCGCCGCCGCCGACGGCGCCGAGCCCGTCGAGGGTGGGCACGCCGGCGGCGGCGGTGAGGTTGCCGTCCGAGGCGCCGTCGCTGTGCGTGGCTTGGAGGGTGATGCCGGCCGTCGCGGCCACGGTGGCGGCTTCGGCGAAGAGGCCGGCCGAGGTGGCCGCCTCGAACGGTGGTCTGGTGACCGCGCCGTCGAGGTCGAGGCGGAGGCCGTCGCGTCCGGGGGCCCTCGCGTCGAGGGCGGCGACCAGCCGTGCCATCGCGGCCGCGGTACGCGCCCGGATGTCGATCGATGCCTGCGCCTGGGCGGGTACCACGTTGGCCCGGGTGCCTCCGCTGACGACGCCGACGTTGAGGGTCGTGCCTTCGGCGTGGTCGGTGAGCGACTCCAGTTCGAGGATGTGCCGGGCGAGCTCCGCGATGGCGCTGCGCCCGGCGGCGTGGTCGGCGCCGGAGTGGGCGGCGCGGCCGTGGACGGTGAGCCGGAACCGTCCGGTGCCGCTGCGCGAGGTCTTCACCGCGCCGTGCGGTCCGCTCGGTTCGAAGACCAGCACGCACCGGTTGGCGCGGGCCAGTTCGGTGACGAAGGGGCCGCAGCGGGGTGAGCCGACCTCCTCGTCCGGCGTGTAGACCATGGTGATCGGCAGCGCCGATCCGCTCTCCACGACGTGGCGCAGGGCGGCCAGGGCGATGACGGCGCCGGCTTTCATGTCGTAGACGCCGGGGCCGTGGGCACGGTCACCGTCCACTTCGAACCCTCTGGTGCCGATCGGCCAGACGGTGTCGAGGTGGTTGAGCACGAGGATGCCGGGCTCGTCCGGTCCGAGGCGGGCGACGAGGCGGTCACCGAACCCGGGGACGGGATCTCGGCGTACGGCCAGGTCCAGCCCGCGCAGTTGGTCCTCGATCAGGCTGACGAGCCGGTTGACCGCGGCCGGCTGGTCGGTGGGCGACTCCAGTTCGACCCACTCCTGGATCTCGTCGAGCAGGGCCCGCGCGGCCGGGTCGGCGGCAGCGGTCACTGTTTCGCCGCTTCGGCGTACTCGGCGAACAGCGCGTCCGGCTCGACGGGTTCGGGGATGAGACCCTGGGCGTAGGACTCCTGGCAGAACGCGGCGACCATGGCGGCGTTGGCGTCGATGCCGTTGGCGCCCCACTCGGCGCCCATCTGCGCGCGGCTGGCCTCGAGGTCGTCCAGCAGCCACGGTGTTTCGTGCAGGGCGAGCCGGGAGCCGAGCCAGGCTTGCCGGGACGCTTCGAGGGCGTCGTGGATCGCCGGGGCGACCTGCGGGTGCTGTTCGAACAGGGTGCGCCGGATGACGGTGATGTGGATGCCGGGCCAGAGCCGGGTCCGCTGGAAGTACGCCTCTTCCACCGCCCGGAAGTCCGGGAACAGCCGCCTGACCGGGCTGCCGGCGGTGTAGAAGCCGCGCGGCGGATCGGGGCACATGAGCGCGTCCAGGTCGCCGGAGAGCAGCATGTCGAGCAGGTTGCGGTCGGCGGGGGCCATGCTGGCGTTGCCGGGCAGGTTGCCCTGGGGGCGGTCCTGCGGCGGGCCGTCGACCGGGCCGCAGACCCATCGCATCTGGCTGGGCTCGACGCCTTGTTCGCGCATCGCGGCCCGGCTCCACGTGTTGCCCGAGGCCATCCAGTTGTCCGTGCCGATCCGTTTGCCGACCAGGTCGTGGAAGCCGGCCAGTGGGCTGTCGGCGCGGACGAAGAAGCAGCGGTGACGGAAGCCGCGCATCAGGAACACCGGAATGCCGACCCAGGTCCGGTCACCAGCGGCCAGCCGGGCGACGTGACGGCTGATCGACGACTCGCCCAGCATCACCTCCGGATCGCGCAGGGTCCGGTCGATCGCTCGCCGGGTGTCCCGGTCCACCCGCAGATCCAGGCCCTCGGCCCGTACGTCGCCGACCGCGAGCGGGGCGAGGTGTCCGTAGTCCTTGGCGACCAGGGTGACGGTGATGGGATCCACAGCTGTTCCTGTCTTCTCCGAGTCCGAAAGGCGATCTGAACGGCGATCTGAAAGGCGACGGTCGGCGGTCATCGGCTGGCCATGGTCACGATGCGGTCACCGGCCGAAACCGAACCGCTGGTGGTCATCCGGACGATCGTGCCGGCGTGCGGGGCCGTGATCGCCTCGGCGGCGCCGGCCAACCCCTGCACGACGCCGACGAGCTGGCCGGCCTCGACGCGGCTGCCCGAGGGGGCGAACAGGCGCAGCAGCCCCGACGTCGTACAACGCAGCGCCACCGCCGTCCGCGCGCTCTCCCCCTCCTGCCGAGGCTGCCGACCGTCGAGGACATCGAGGTGGCGCAGCACGTTCAGGACACCGGCGACGCCGAGCGAGACCTGTGCCTCGTCGATCGAGCCGGCCCCGCCGAACTCGACGATCGCCGCCGGCCGGCCGCCGAGAGCGGCGCGGACGAAGAGATTGCCGTCCAGCGCGGAACCGAACTCGTCGCCGAGCGGGCGGCCCGGCTGCTTGCGCACCGGGAGCACCAGCGCGCAGCCGAACGCGTGGGCCAGCGCCGCGGACGCCGCCAGGGTCGCCTCGTCCTCGGCGTGCACGATCGAGTACAGCAGGTTCCAGCCGCCCTGGGACGCGCAGTGCAGGTCCAGTACCGCGTCGCAGCGGCTGACCAGCTGCTCGAAGAGCACGTGGGCGAGGACCTGCGAGGGTGTGCCGCCCGGGTCGCCGGGGAAGCAGTGGTCGAGGTTCTTTGCGTCGGCGGGGCTGAGCCGGGTGCCGGCCAGGACCGCGCTCTGGTTCTGCGCGACGACGAAGAAGACCGTGCCGCGCACCCGGGCCGGGTCGAGCGAGACGGCCAGCCGCCGGACCGCCTCGATGCTGTTCAGCTCGTCGCCGTGCATGCCGGAGCCGACGTACACGGTCGGGCCGTCGGCGCTGCCGCGGACGGCCGCCACGAGCGGGCCGCGGGCGGTCTGCGGTGGTACGCCGGGCAGGGCGAGCTCGAACCAGGTGGTCGTACCGGTGGCCAGTGACGGCAGGTCGATCCGGTCGACCAGGCGTGGGGTGGGCATGAGGGCTTCTTCCTCCAAGGTGATTCGTGAGTGGACAGCGGCGTCAGGGATGCGGTCGGGTGGAGAGCTGTATCCGGGACAGCTCGACGTCCGAGCCGGCGTCGGGTTCGAGCCGGAGCAGCTTGACCAGGTTGTCGGCGTTCTCCACGACGTGCCGCCGCATCCAGTCCTCGACCTCGTCGGCGGCGTGCGCGTCCAGCAGTTCGACGACGCGCTCGTGGTCGCTGAGCCGGTGTGCCACGTAGGTGAGGTACTGGGCGTGCCAGGCCGGGTCCTGGGCGGCGGTGGCGATCGCCCGCTTGTAGTAGACGGTGTGGATGGCGAGCCCGTTGAGCGCGTCCAGCAGTGGCTGGTTTCCACTTAGGACGGCGACCCCGTCGTGGAACCGGGTGTTGAGCCGCGACAGCTTCTCCAACTGGCCCGCCTCCATCGCGGCCCGTTCGGCGAGGGTGAGCTTGCGGAGCCGGTCGACGTCCGCGCGGGTGGCGTTCTGCGCGGCGAGCCGGCCGCCGACGGCCTCCAGGGCCGCCCGCGTGGTGTACGCGTCGACCAGGTCCTTGGCGGACATCCGGCGCACGGTGACACCACCGGTCTCCTGCAGGACCACCCACTTCTCCTGCAACAGCCGGCGGATGCTCTCCCGGACCGGGGTGCGGCTGACCCCGAGCGTGGCCGCGAGCGTGGTCTCGATCAGCCGGTCGCCGGGAGCGAGGCGGCCGTCCACGATCATGTCCCGGATCCGCTCGTAGACGCGTTCGTGCATGAAGGCGCCGCGGTCCAGCGGTCGTTCGGCCTTCACCGCGTCCTCCCGAGTCCCGGCTGACCGGTCGCGGGCTTCGCTGCGCTGTCATTCCTCAAGAGCGGTGATTCCCTTCCTGCTGAGCCGGCGTCGCCATAGGACGGTGACGGCCGTGGTGGCGGCCGCCAGGGCGAGCACGGTGGCGCTGATCGGCCGGGTGACGAAGATGCTCCAGTCTCCGGCAGAGATCGACAACGACTGCCGCAGCCCCCGCTCCAGCAGCGGACCGAGCACCAGGCCGAGCACGAACGGGATGGTCGGCCAGCCGAAGTGCTTCAGTGCCACGCCGAACACGCCGAAGGCCAGGGCCACCCAGACGTCGAACATCTGACCGCGGATGGCGTACGCGCCGATGACGCAGATGACCAGGATGACCGGCCCCATCACCCGGTACGGGATCCGGGCCACCCGCGCCCAGAGCCCGACCAGCGGGAGGTTGAGCACGAGCAGCATCAGGTTGCCGATGTACATGCTGCCGATGACCGTCCAGGTGAAGTCGGCGTGCTGGGTGAACAGCAGCGGGCCGGCCTGGAAGCCGTACACCACCAGGGCCGCCAGCAGCAGCGCGGTGGTGGCGGAGGTGGGGATGCCCAGCGAGAGCATCGGGATGAACCCGGCCATCGCCGCGGCGTTGTTGGCCGCCTCCGGCCCGGCCACGCCTTCGATCGCCCCCTTCCCGAACCGTTCGGGGCGCTTGGCCACCCGCTTCTCGACGTCGTAGCTGAGGAAGGAGGCCACCGACGCCTGCATGCCGGGCAGCAGCCCGAGGGCGAAACCGACGGCCGTACCTCGAATGCCGGCCTTGCCGCCGCGGACGAAGTCGTCCCGGCGGGGCCAGAGCCGCCCGAGCCGGCCGGAGTAGATCTTCGCCAGGCCGGCGCCGACCGAGGAGAGCACCTCGCTGATACCGAAGAGCCCGATCATGATCGCGACCGCGTCGAAGCCGCCGAGCAGTTGGGGTACGTCGAAGACGAGCCGCTGCGCCGAACTGATCGGGTCGAAGCCGACGCCGGCCAACAGCAGCCCGGCCAGCGCCATCACGATCCCCCGGCCGAGCTTCGGGCCGGCCAGGCTGATCACGGCGGTGAGGCTCAGGACGGTCAGGGCCAGGTACTCCGGCGGCCCGAACCGCAGCGCGGCCGTGGCGATCGCGGGGCCGGCGAAGGAGAGCAGCACCACCCCGACCGTGCCGGCGAGGAACGAGGTGATCGCCGCCATCGCCAGCGCCGGCCCGGCCCGCCCCTGCCGGGTCATCTGGTAGCCGTCGATCGCGGTGGTCACCGACGACACCTCGCCCGGGATGTTGAGCAGGATCGCCGTGGTCGAGCCGCCGTACATGGCGCCGTACCAGATGCCGGCCAGCGCGATGATCGCCCCGGTCGGCGGCAGCACGGCGGTGAGCGGAAACAGGATCGCCACCGCCGAGGCCGGCCCCAGGCCGGGCAGGACGCCGACCAGCGTGCCCAGCAGCGCCCCGATGAGGGCGTAGAGCAGGTACTCCGGTTTGGCCGCGGCCGCGATGCCGCCCAGCATGTCCAGAAACTGCGCCATCAGCCGCCTCCGGCGCCGTGGCCGGCCGGTCGCCGCGTCACCAGCCCAGCACCCCCCGCGGGAGCACCATGCCGGCGCCGTCGACGAAGACCAGCCGCGTGGCCACCGCGGCGACCACGCCGAAGACGGCGCAGAGCCACCACGGCATGGGACCGATCAGCCGGGCCGCGACCGCGACGAAGACCGCCGTCGGGAGCAGAAACCCGATGGTCGAAAAGCAGATGGCGTACCCGGCGACGAGCCCGACCAGCGCGGCGCCGGTCAGCACCGGAGCGGGCCCGGTCCGGTCACCTTCGACCGGGCCCCGCCCCGCCCCTTCCAGCAGCACGCTCAGCGTCAGCATCACCACCAGGGCGGCGGCGACCACGACGAGGTAGATGTGCCCGTCGACGGCGGACGGGTCGTCGGTGGCGCGGGCCGCCCGGACGCTGTCGGTGACCACCACGACGCCGACCAGCCAGGCCGCCGCCAGCACCGCCCAACCAGCCCGGCTGGGCCGGTTGAGCGTCCTGGTCACGGTTACCCGCATCGCCGTCTCAGCCCATCACCTTGCTGACCGAGTCCGCCTCGGCGAGCACGAACGACTTGAACTCCGGACCGGTCACCAGGGCCGGGACAGCACCCTGCGCGGCGAGCTTCTGCCGCACCGCCGGATCGGCGAGGACCACCTTCAGCGCCTCGCCCCACGCGTTCACCACACTGTCCGGCAGGCCAGCGGGCCCGGAGAACCCGGCCCAGAAGGTGGCGTTCAGCTCCGGATGCCCGGCCTCCGCCGTCGTCGGCACGCCGGACAGGGCCGCGAACCGCTGGGCGCCGGTCACCGCGAGCACCTTGACCGTGCCCGCGCTGGCCTGGGAGACCATGGCGTTCGCACCACCGCCGCCGAAGCTCACGTGGTTACCGGCGATCGCGGTGACGGCGTCCGCAGTACCCGGGAAACGGGTCATCCGGGTCTTGGACCGCTCGACACCGATGCTGTCGAAGAACTGCACCAGCGAGAGGTCGGCGATCGTGGTGCCGCCCAGCGCCGCCCACTCGAACGAGGACGGGTCGGCCTTGGCCGCCGCCGCGACGTCGTCCAGCGTGGCCCAGCCGCTCTTGGCCGAGGCCACGTACGCCATCGGCGCCTCGGTCGCCTTCGCCACGAAGGTCCGATCCTCGATCTTGAACGGGAGGTTGTCCACCAGCTTCATCAGCGAGCTGGTCGAACTGCCGTCGGCCAGCAGCGTGTAGCCGTCCGGCTTCGCCGACAGCGCCTCCTGCGTACCCGGGATGTTGTTGCCGCCCGGCTTGTTGACCACGTTGATGGTCTGCCCGAAGTGCTTGGAGAGGGCGTCCGCCAGCGCGCGGGTGATCAGGTCGGCGCCGCCGCCCGCGGAGGCGGGCACGATGATGTCGATCGGCTTGGACGGGTAGTCCGCGCCGGAGCCACCGCCGGCATCCTCCGCGCAGGCGGAGAGGGCGAGGATCCCGGCGAGCGCCGCGGCGAGCGGCACCCCGAAATGGCGTCTATATGACATGAACCGGCTCCAGTTCTGTACGGGGGTGATGAGCGCGGTCAGCCGACCGCGAGTGCGTGTACCGCGTCCCAGTCCGGCAGCACACCGAGCCCTGGTCCGTCCGGTACGAAGATCCGGCCGTTCGCGAACCGGATCGGTTCGGTGAGGACCTCCTCGGCGAGCAGCAGCGGCCCGAGCAGCGCGCAGCCCCACCGCAGGTCCGGCACCGCCGCGCAGGCGTGCAGGTAGCCGGCCGTACCCAGACCGCTTTCCACCATGCAGCCCATGTAGCAGCCGATCCCGGCCGCTTCGGCGATCGCCGCGATCGCCATCGTCGGCAGCGTGCCGCCCGACTTGGCGAGCTTGAGCGCGAACAGGTCGACCGCGCCCTCCCGGGCCAGGGTCAACGCGTCCTGCGGGCTCAGCACCGACTCGTCCGCCATCAGCGGGACCCGCGAGGCGTTGCGCAGGCGGGCCAGGCCGGTGAGGTTCCAGCGCGGCAGCGGCTGCTCCAGCGCCTCGATCCCGAGCTGCTCCAGCACCGGCAGCGCCCGCAGCGCGGTCGCCTCGTCCCAGCCCTGGTTGGCGTCCGGGCGCAGCCGCACCCGGCCGTCCAGCCCGCCGGCGAGCCGGCTCAGCCGCTCCAGGTCGTGCGCGAGCGGCTCGTGCCCCACCTTCACCTTGAAGATCTCGATGCCGTACCGCTCGTGCATCTCGGCCATCTCGTCCAGCTCCGCGGCGGCGTCGCCGATACCGAGCGACCAGATGATCGGCACGTCCCGCCGCCGCACCCCACCGAGCAGGTCGTGCGCCGGCACCCCAGCGGCCCTGCCGGCGATGTCCAGGCACGCCATCTCCAGGGCGTTCTTGGCGAAGTGGTTGCCGGAGACGACCCGCATCCGGTCCTGCACCGCGCCGAGGGCGCGCGGGTCGGCGCCGACCAGCCGCGGCCCGAGGTACACCTCGCAGGCCGCGAGCATCGACTCCGCCGACTCCTCGTTCCAGTACGGCCCGGCCGGCACGCACGCCTCGCCGAAGCCCTCGACACCGCTGTCCGTGCTGACCCGGACGAACACCGCCTCGGAGTACGGCACCGGACCGAAGCTCTGCGTGTGGCTACGGCGGTACGGAATCCGCACCCGGACCGCCGAGACCCGGTCAATCAGCACGTCATGATCTCCCTTCGAGATGCCGAAGACCGTATGCTGCATGCAGGATACAAGTCAAGTGAGCAGGAAAAACTTGCCCGAACGTACGTCTTCACATTCCAGGTGTCGCGGCGCCCGCCAGCGGGCAGGATTCATGGGGTACGCACGTTACGGTGTGACTGGCAGGGGGCGGCATGCTGCAGATCCTGTTCAGCCCGGACGACCTCGCGTCGACGCGGTTCCTGGCCGAGCCCGCTCCGATACTGGAGCTGAAGTTCGCGGCCGTGGGGCTGCGCCGCGGGATTCGCGCGCCGTGGGGTGCGCGGTGGCGCGGCCACGCGCTGGCGGCGATCCCGATGCCGGCGCGGCCGGCGGTGCGCCAGATCGGCGGGCACTTCTCCTGGGCGTTGTCACCCACCTTCGCCGCCAGCGCCGATCTCGACGAGGGGATGGAAACCACCCTGGGCTTCAGCCCGGAGCGGGTACGCCAGGAGATGGCGCTGTACTTCAGCGCCCCCAACTCAGGCATTCCGCTGCTGCCCCGGTACGCGCTCGAGGGAGACCGCGACGCCGGACGGGTGCTGGTGCACGGGACGAAAACCGTGTTCACGGCGGCGGTGCAGCCGTACTGGGCCGATGTCCGGGCCAACCACCACAGCGAGCTGGCGCAGCACGGGCGGATGCTGGCGTGCCGCGGGGTGAGTGCCGCGCTGAGCGCCGTGATACCCGGGGCGAGGTGGCGCGGAGACCGCCTGCTGATCGAGAGCCCGCAGGACCGCACGGTCCGGCTGGACGGGCGCGGACTGCTGATCACGCCGACCGCGTTCTGGACCGGACCGCCGCTGGTCGGCGAGCTGCCAGACCAACCGGTGCTGCTGGCCTATCCCGCCCCGGCCGTGCTGAGCATCCGGGTCGGCGCCGAGCCCGACTCCCTCGCGGCCGTCCTCGGGGTGCGGCGGGCGGCGGTGCTGCGCCTGCTCTCCACCGAGCACACCACCGGTGACATCGCCCGGCAGCTCGGGATCAGCGCCGCGTCGGCGTCCGAGCACAGCGCGGCGCTACGGGCGGCCCGCATGGTCTCCAGCCGCCGCGACGGCAAGGCGGTGATCCACCGCGCGACCCCCCTCGGCCTGGACCTCGTCCGGCTCAACACCCCGGCGCCGAGCCCCGGCGGCGTTCAGCACGGGCCGAACCACGTGGCCAGCGCGGTACGCAGAGACTCCCGCTCCTGGTGATCCGGGCGAGGCGAGTCGGTGGCCCAGGCGACGTAGCAGTCCGGACGCAGCAGCAGCCCGGTGATCGAGACCTCCCCGGTGCGGGCGGTGACGGTGTCGACGCGGTCGCGCCACCCGTCCGCCGCCGTCCCGAGCGACGCGTCCTCGGTGAGGTCGAGCAGCAGCGGCCGGGCGGTCGTGGTCAGCTCGGCGAGCCGGACCGGGCCGCCGTCGGTCTTGAGGAGCAGGTCCGGAGCCCACCGGCCGACCAGACGGTGGGTCTCGCGGACTCCCATCTCGTAGCGGATGTCCGCACCCGCCATCATGTTCGCGATGCGCGCCACGGTCTGCCGGTCACGCAGGAGCTCGGCGAACAGTTCACGCAGTGCCGTGACCTCGGCGCCGGGAGCCAGCAGCGCGAGCTGGGCCTGGCTGTGCATGGCCACCCGCTCGCCGGCCGGCCTCCGCTCGGCCTCGTAGCTGTCCAGCAGCCCGGCCGGCGCCCAGCCACGGATCACGGCCGCCAGCTTCCAGCCCAGGTTGACCGCGTCCTGCAGGCCGAGGTTGAGTCCCGGCCCGCCGATCACGAAGTGCACGTGGGCGGCGTCGCCGACCAGCAGCACCCGGCCGTCGCGGTACCGGTCGGCCAGACGGGTGTTGACGCCGATCAACCGATCCACCCGATGCGGTCCGCGGCCTTCGGGCGCGCGCAGCGGCAGGTCCACGCCCATGACCCGGGAGATGCTGTCGTGAACCTCGTCAAGCGTCAACGGTGTGTCCACATCGAACCCTTCCGCGCCCCACTCGACGGTGAACACCATGTCCGGTCCGGACGCCGGCCGGGCGTAGGCGAAGAGTCCCCGCTCGGTGCGGTGGTACATCGGTGGGATGGAGCCGTAGCCGGGCACGTTCAGCCCGCCGGTGGCCGGGTCGACGAACTCGTCGGGTACGGCCACCTCCGCGAGGCGGGAGACGATCTCATCGTGTACGGCCCCGGGAAATCCGATGCCGGCGAGCTTGCGGGTCGTGCTGTGCGCACCGTCCGCGCCGACCACGTAGCGGCCGCTGATCTCGTAACGCCCGTTCGGGCCGGTGACCTCGACGGTGACCGCGCCGGCGTGCTGGGACAGGCCGGTCAGCTCGTGGCCCCGGCGCACCTCGACGCCCAGCTCCGCGGCGCGCTCGGCCAGCACCCGCTCGATCCGGGTCTGCGGCACGGGCAGCAGATAGAACGGGTTGTCGTCGAGCACGCCAAGCTCCATGGGCACCGCGCCGAAGAAGAACGCCGGGATCGGTCGCGGTGGCTCGGACCTGCCGGCCAGCGGCTGGTACAGGCCGCGGCGATCGAGCATCCGGACCACCTGGCCGACCAGGCCGTTGGCCCGGTTTTCCCGCCTCGGCTCGGGCAGCCGCTCCAGCACGAGGGGACGTACACCGGCCAGGCTCAGCTCGCAGGCGAGCATCAACCCGTTCGGGCCGGCACCCGCGATCACGACATCGGCGACCATCGCGACACTCCTCGAACGACGAAATCGCCTCCGATCGTGGCGCGCCGCCGGCGTACTCGAAAAACGTTTCGGCCGCACCCGAAAAGAGCGCCACTCCCCCACCCGGTCGCATCGTGACGACGGCTCACCGGCTCTTTCCACGTCGATCGGGCCGCCGAGTCCGTTGCCGGCGACCACACCGGAGAACGGCCAGCGTAGCGAGCCCGCCCTCGCCGCCAACCCCAGCCGAAGGGCGCCGAAACCGTCGCCGCGGCGACGCCCGGATCGCGCTGCGCCCGGCGCCGCCGGTCGTCGTCTGGGCCCGGCGCAGCCCGGCAAGGATTTTCGAAACAGGGCCTAGCACGATCCGGGCTGCGGAATCAGCTCCCTCAGGTCGAAGCGGACCAGCGTCGCCCCGGACGAGACGACCACCGCCGATCCCGCGCAGTCCACTGCCGTGCCCGGGAAGAGCAGTGGATGTGCCGCGCCACGCGGGCTCCACCCGTCCGGGCGCCAGGTCCGTACCTTTGCGTCCAGCCCGGTCGTCACCACGACCGGACCATCCGCGACCTCGGCCACCCCGACGCCGCGCACCGCACGGTCGTGTGCTGCCACCGGCTCCGCGAGCGGCGTGAGGGTCTGCGTGTCCCACATCCGCAGCCGTTCGTCGCCACAGGCGGCCAGTAGGACGCCGCGGCCGAGCAGCTCGCCAGCCCACACGTCGTACACCGCGCTGCCGGCCGCCAGCGGCTCCCCGATCCGGTCGAACGACTCCCCGTCCCACACCCGCACGTATCCGTCGAGGCTCCCGGTGACGATCACGTCGCGCCCGCCGACGACGCCGAGCGTGAGGCAGGGGATCGCCTTCCGGTGCCCGCTGACATTTCCGAACAGCGGCTCCGTGAGCAGGTCGCGCCCGCCGGTGTCGGTCCAGTCCCGCGTGGTGAAGACGTAAAGCGAGTTGTAGGTGTGGCGCAGGAAGAACCCGGTCGCCGCGCCGACGACGACGCTCCGGCCGGCGAGGCTTCCCGCCGCCACCGCCGTCATCTGGCAGCTGGACTGACCATACTGGACGATCCCGCCGAACGGCCGGCCCACGTCCTCGCCGGTCGCCAGGTCGAAGAGCCGGATCAGCTTGTCCGTGGAGCAGGTGACCGCCAGGGTACGCGTGGCGCCCGCGACCGGCAGGTCGGCGACCGTCACGCCGGTCACCTCGCCCTCGTGCCGCCCGCCGAGGAAGTGCCGGTAGGTGCCGAGTTCGGCATCAGCCGTGCCGACGTTTCCGGACGTGTCCCCGGCGAGCACCGTCAGCGCGTCGCCAGGTCCGCGGGTGAGACGCACGCTGGTGATCGCGCCGGAGAATCGGGTCGGCCGCCGGCCGGTGAGCCGGTCGTCGAGGTCCCACACGTGTACCGCGCCGTCCGCGCCGGCCGACAGGAGCGCCGGGCGGCCGCCGGAGGTCGCCAGTGCGAGATCCTTGACGGGTCCGAAGTGGCCGGTGAAGCAGACCGCCGGCGGGCCGGGAAACGTGATGCCCTCCTCGCCCGGCTCGGCGGTCCGGATCTCGATCTCGCCGCGCTTGTTGCCGATGGCGGCCACCTCGACGCCGCCCGTCCGGCCGCACAGGACCGTCCGGCTCTCGCGTACCGCCCGGTGGTCACCCGTCTCGCCCATCGGTATCCGGCCGACCGTGGACGCGTCGGCCAGGTCGAGGAGCAGGAAGTCGGACAGGAACGGGTTCGACACGGCCGCCACCGACCGGTCGCCGAGCCGGCCGCCGCCGTAGGGCCAGAGACCGGGTTCCTTGCCGTCCATCAGG
Organism: Phytohabitans maris; assembly: GCF_031085175.1. Taxonomy (GTDB): domain Bacteria; phylum Actinomycetota; class Actinomycetes; order Mycobacteriales; family Micromonosporaceae; genus Phytohabitans; species Phytohabitans maris. The sequence continues at coordinate 38,006 of NZ_JAVHUY010000048.1, read as the reverse complement.
ATCGGGCTCGCGCCGATGACGCCGGCGGCGATGGAGAGGTCGGACGCGGTGAGGTCGAACCTGGTGAACCGGGTCTCGTACTCGCTCTCGGCCTGTCCCCAGACGACGGTCATCGCACCCGGGCCGTGGCCGGGCGCGACCCGAGCCACCCAGGTCCGGGAGCCCGCCCGGGGCGTCGGAAACACCTCGGTCATCAGGCTCTGCGACCCCTCGACCCACGGCTTCGCCAGCCAGATCCGGTAGGCGTCGTCCAGGATGACCAGCACGGGGTCGAACCGGGGTGCGGAGCCGGTCAGCCGGACCCCGACGGGCCGGGCCGGCGACAGGTCGAACTCACCGACCGGGGTCATCTCCCCCGCGTCCCAGACCCGTACCCGCCCGTCCTCGCAGGCCGTCGCGATCAGTTCGTACCGGTGCCCGTCCTGGTGCCGGACAGTACGCCCGTCGATCGAGACCACGCCCGCGGGGTGTGGGGGCAGCGACCGGCGCCGCCGCACCACCGTGCTCGCCCAGCGCGCCCGTACCCCGCAGGCCTCGGCCCCGCCGAACTCCAGGTCGGCGCCGACATGCAATGCCGCCAACTCCAGCAGCGCCCCGCGCCCCGGGTCCTCGCCCCGTCCGGTTATCTGCCGCAGCACCTCCAGCACCGCGTTCGCCCGCTCGCCGCAGGCGAAACCCTCGGCGGCGGAGAGCAGCCGCTCCACCTCGGCCACCTCCGCGTAGCCCGGCGTGCGGAGCAGGTCCTCCAGTGCCCCGCCGGCCCGCGCGTGCACGGCGGCGAACCGGCGCTCGTACTCCCCGGCCCGGCTCCAACCACCGCTCGCCGCGACGGCCCGCGTCAGCTCCGCGGCGATCCGGCTCTGGTCCTCGCGCACCGGCCGCGCCTCGAGCAGCTGCCGGGCCATCGTGCTGTGGAAGAGCGCGCTCTGACCGTCCGGACCGACCGTGAGCAGCGCGGAGATCGCCCATCCCCGCAGGCGGTCCACGTCCGCCCGGGTCATCGGGTAGCCGAGCGCATGGGCGAAACCGCACCCAGCGGTCCCAGTCCAGGCCGGAGCCCTGCCCGTACGCGAGCGCCGCCAGCCAGCCGCGCACCGCGAACTCGTCGGCCCCCGACCGCGCGCAGTGCCCTTCGATCGCCAGGTCGATGGTGTCGCCCAGGCTCGCCGGGATCAGTGCCGGGTCGAAGCCGTCACCGGCCGGGTCGAGCGTGGCCAGATCATCCGCTGGCCGGCCGGCCAGCAGCCGCGCGGCCGTGGTCGCGATAAGGTAGTTGCCACCGGACCGCCGGGCGACCACCGCGGCGAGCCGGGTGCGCACCTCGCGCCGCGGGGCGAGCAGGGCACCCACCGTGCCGTCGCCGCCGGCCGCGAGCAGGTCCGCGACGGGCGGCACCATGTCGCCGGCCGCCGAGTGCGCGGCCGAACCCAGGTCGACGACCAGGTCCGCCTCGCGCTCCGCCACGCCGAGCAGCTGGGGCAGCTGGACGACGCCCGTCGGGGGCTGCCGCCGGGCACCGGCCACGACCGCGAGCCCGGGAACCTCCGCGAGCCGCCGCAGCCCGTACGCGATGTTTCGCGCGTGCGCCGGCGTAGCCGCCTCGTCGAGCGAGTCCACCAACAGCGCCGACCGCCGCGTCCCCGGCGGCAGGCTGGCCGGGAGCTGTTCGGCGCCGGATCCCAGGAGCTCGGCGGCCGCCTCGGCGAAGTGCGCGTACGTCGCCTGCCGGGCGTCGAAGAAGAGCAGCGCCTCCACATCGGACAGCCGGGCGGCGGACTGTCGCAGCAGCCAGGACTTGCCGGCTCCCGGTGGTCCGGTGACCAGCAACGGAGCGGCCGCGGCACCCTCGGTCAGGAACGCCGCGATCCGGTCGAGCAGCCCCAGCCGGCTGTGCGGGGCCGCCTGGGCCGCGAGAACGGTGTCGGCCGGGTCGCGCCCAGCCCAGCCGTCCGCGACACCCATGTACATCCAGCCCTGTTTCAGCACGAACCCGGCGCCGCCCGCGAGGTCCAGCGGCACGTACCGGTCGAACGTCCCCTCCCGCTCCCCGGACCGCAGCAGCCCGACCACGTGCCCGTCCCGCACATCGATCACCGGCGCCCCGCTGTGCCCTTTCCACGAGCCGCGCCGGTCCAGCGTGGACACCTGTACATCGTTGTCGTTCGTCGGCCCGGCGTGCCGGAACCGCAGCCACACACCGGCGTTGGTACCGTCCGCCGCCGGATAGCCGAAGATCGCGACAGCGGCCGGGGGCCGCCGCCGGGGCGAGACCCGCAACGGTACGACGCCCGGGAGCGCCGCGTCGAGGTCGAGAGCGGCGATGTCGACGGTGTCGTCGGCGGGCCCCCGCACGGACGCGTGTATCCGCTCCCCGTCCACGAGCAGATCGACCGATGCCCGTCCCCGGACCACATGCAGGCAGGTCAGAAACGACCGCTCGGCCAGCAGCACCGCCGAGCCCAGCACCGGCGCCGCGGCGGCGGGCTGCCCGTGGGCACAGGCGACGACGGGAGCGGTCGCCGCGCGGACCCGCTCCTGCCAGGTCACGCCCCGGACCCGGTCCACCTGAGACGGATGGTCACCGCCGCCTCCGCCGTGCTCTTGGCGAACATAAACGCGCCAGCCTCGCCATTCACCTTTACCGCAAGCTCGACCTCTACCTCGTCCGGAGCCAGGTTCTGGCGCAGCGTCGTACTGATCTCCTGTGCGGTGGCGGCGATCCGCTCGAACCGCTCGCGCAGCCGCCCGCCGTTACGGCTTCCGTCCGACACGCCGCTGTGCTCCGTCACCAGGCCGCCGTCCAACACCCCCTCCGACTCGAACAGCACCGTCGACCCATCACTCAGGACGAACTCCACAGTCCCGCTCACCCACGGTTCCCCTCTGCCGGCACAGCCTTTCGCAGGCAGAGTCTGACGCCCGTAGACACGGGGCAACCATCCCTCCACCGGTCATACCTGAGCCAAAGAACCAGGCCCGCCCAGGTCGTCGGTTCAGACATCGCCGACCGCGGAGGGTGAGGCCGCGGGAATGCACCCCAAGAAACGCTCCGCTGCGCTCCACGTTTCCCCGGGGACCCCGCGCGACGGTCCGGACCACGACGGTCATCGCGGTAGCCCAAATGCTCATTCCGGGTTTGCACCCTCTCAAGACCGCCACGTCCGTCAGGGAGGGTCCTCGCCGCCGAGGGGGTTTCGTACGTCGTAGGTGCGCAGGCGGCCGCACATGCCGAACCCGGCCGTGGCGCTCGGCGGTGCCTGCAGCAGCGCGGCAGCGCGTAGGTGCCGTCCGTCGCCGCGTTCGAGGGCGTCCAGGATGTCCGCGGTGTGAGCGGTTTGAGCGGCGACGTTCCGCTGCCAGATGCGACGCCACTGCGCGATCCGCGGTCGCACCAGGCTGGCCGCGTCGTCGTAGAAGCGTTCCAGCGGGGCCGGGTCGCCCGATTCGGTCGCCTCGACCAGCCGTTCGAACCCTTCGACGGCGAGGTCGCGGCGGCGCCGGGCGGCGTTGTCGAGGACCGCCTCCGGCTCGCCCGAGGGTAGCGTGGCGGCCCGCGCGTAGCGGTCCGGGTCGGCGACGATCTCCGGCGGGAAGGTCATGACCGCGTCGCCGGCCTCGGGCAGGCCGGCGTTGGCCATGACGACCACCACCGTCAGGCCGCCGCGGTTGACGGCGCGGTGGATGGTGCCCGGCGTGAACCACACGACACTGCCCGGCTGAAGGGGTGTCTCGCGGAGCCCGGACGGGTCGAGGGTCCGCAGCGCGCCGCTGCCACCGACGACGACGTACGCCTCGGTGGAGGCGGTGTGCAGGTGCGGGGTGCCGCCGGCGAGTCCGTCCGGACAGAGGCCACTGTAGACGCTCAGGTGGGTGACGGAGGTGCCGCCGGGGAAAGCGCGGATCACGGCGACACCTCCTGCCGTTGGGCGGCGCTCGGGCGCAGGACGGAGCGGCCGAGGTCCGCGAGGTGGGCGGTGCCGTCGTCGCCGTGGTCGCCGCCGGCGACGACGACGGCGTACCGGAAGCGGACCGTGTCCTGGTCGGGCAGCGGCAGCTCTTCGCTGAAGAACGGGGCCGGGCACAGGCAGGCGAACTCGGCGCTGCGGACGAACCACTGCGGCGGGTGTTGCGGGTTGGCGGTGTCGTCGACCACGACGATGGTGGACTGGCGGCCGGTGACGTCGTGCCGGCCGCGGAAGGCGAACCATTCGGCCCGCACCCCGCGCAGGTCGTCACCGGATCCGCTGCCGGTGGGTGCCTGGACGGTGCCGCCGGTGAACGAGCGCGGTCCGCGCCAGAACAGCCCGCCGTAGCCGGCGTTCTCGCGGCCCTTGGTGGTCGGCGATCCGATGTGGAGGGTGGCGCCGGAGACGTTCGTCATCGCCGTTTCGAAGACCAGCGCCCAGCAGCCGTCGTCGACCAGGCGGGCGGCCAGGACCCGTCGCTCGTCGATGACGGGAGCGCCGCTCTGGGACGTCCAGTCGAGCTGATGCGCGATGCGAACCTGGCCGTCGTGAGTGGACAGTTCGGTCAGTTCACGGTGCGTGGCGCTGCCGTTGTTGTCCTGCTGGACGTAGAAGCTGCCGTGCACGTAGGTGGGTCCGCCCCAGAAGTTGTGCTGGCCGACGTGCGGCAGTGACCAGGCGATGCCCTTGTGCCAGACGTGGTCGTGCGGGCGAAACAGGCTGACCTCGTCGCCGGCGAGGGTGCGGATGGGGTGTAGGTACGGCTTGGGTGACTCCAGCACCGGGGTGTCCGGGCGGTAGACGTAGGTGAACAGATCGACGCCGCGCGCGGCGACGGTGATCGACTCGTCGACGACATGGGTGACTCTCACGGGGTGCTGGTTTCCTTCCAGGGCGCGCCGGTGCCGTCCATCCGGGTCGCGAACGGGCTGTCCGGGCCGATCTGTCCACTGCGGACGCGTTCGCCGGTGAACGCGGACGCGTAAAGGGCAGCGACGAAATCCATGGTGCGGCGGGCGTCGGTGAGGGTCACCGGTGGCGGCTCGCCCCGGTCGAGGGCGTCGAACACGGCACCGAGCTGGGCCGCGTGGCCGCTGGGAATGTTGTCGCCCTCGGCGGTCCAGCCGGCCAGGACGGCGTCGTGGCCGGGTGCCGGGGTGAGGGTCCAGTCCTTGTCGTCGTAGCCGTAGAGGTGTTCCACCTCGACGGTGGCATGTTCGTAGTCGAACCGCAGCGTCGAGGTCTGCCGGGGGGACACGACCGAGTTGACCACGGAGGCGACGGCGCCGTTGTCGAAGCTGACCAGTGCCATCGACACGTCTTCGGTGTCCGTGGGGCGGGCCTGCCGGGCGGCCAGGGCGGTGACTTCCCGCCAGGGTCCGAGGATCGACAACAGCAGGTCGAACTGGTGGATGCCGTGCCCCATGGTCGGGCCGCCGCCTTCGGACTCCCAGGTGCCCCGCCAGGGAGCCGCGAAGTAGTCGTCGTCGCGGTACCACTGGGTGGCGCAGGTGGCCAGCAGCGGCCGGCCGAGCTCGCCGGCCGCTGCCATCCGCCGCAGCCGTGTCGCGGCGGAGCCGAAGCGGTGCTGGAACACCGTGGCGACGTGGCCGGTGGAATCGTGTTCGGCCGCGGCGAGGGCGTCGAACTCGGCCAGGGACAGGGTCGGTGGTTTCTCCACCAGTACGCTCGCTCCGGCGCGCAGGCAGCGCAGCGCGAGCGGGGCGTGCTGCTCCGGCGGCGTGCACAGGTGGACCAGGTCGAGCTGCTGCGCGTCGAGCAGCTCGGTCACACCGTCGTGGGCGTGGGGCACGTTCCACCGTTCCGCGAATGTCTTGGCCCGGCTGACGTCGACGTCGGCGACGGCGACCAGGTCAGCCCGGTGTGCCAGCCCTTGGAGGGCTTGCGCGTGGGCGACGGCGATCCCGCCGGTGCCGACGATCGCGGTCCGGTACCTGCGTCCTGACATGGGTGTCCCTTCACGTTCTGCCCTGGGGTGGGCCGGCTTGGGCTTCCGGCCCACCCCAGGGGGTCATGCGCCGTCGATCTCGGCCTGTAGTTCCTTGATGAACGCGGCCGCGGCCTGGTCCGGGGTGGCCCGTCCGAACAGCACCTCTTCGGTGTGCCGCTTGAGGATCGCCTCGATGCCGCTGGCGCCGTTCGGCGTCACCCGGGGCGCCTGGCCCACCTCGAGGGTGTCCAGGTAGGCGACGGCCGCCTTGTCCGTGTCGGCCAGCCGCGGGGTGATCGCCGCACGGATTTTGGTGTTGGCCGGCACACCGCGGTCGGTCAGCAGCACGTTGGCGGCGGCTTCGTCGTTGGCCAGGAAGTCGACGAACAGGGCGGCCTCGGCCTGGTGCTTGGACCGCGACGAGACGGACCAGAACATGGACGGCTTGTAGTAGGCGCCGGGAGACCGCGCGCCCGCCTCGCCCGGCATCTTCAGCAGTCGCAGCTTCGCGCCGCTGGCGGCGGAGAGCGAGGTGAGCTGGGTGTTCCACCAGGTGCCGAACGCGGATGCGTTGGTCGCGGTGCCGGACTGGTCCAGGCTGGCGCTGGCCCGCTCGATCGTCACCGAGGCCTCCGGCGCGGCGCCGGACTTGGTCAGGTCCAGCAGGTACGACCAGAAGCCGGCGAGCACCGCCGGTGGGATCGCGACGTTGCCCTTGTCGTCGTAGAGGGAGGTGCCGTTCTGCCGGGCCCAGACGTTGAGGCTGCCGGCGTCGAAACCGAACGCCTGCACGCCGGTGACCTTACCGCCGCTGGCCGTCGAGATCTGCTCGCCGATGCGCTTGAGGTCGTCCCAGGTCCAGCTGCCGTCGTCGGGCGGGGTCACCTTGTACCGGGCGAGCAGGTCGGTGTTGACCACCATCGAGTACGCGGCCAGCCCGACCGGCAGCGCGTACTGCTTGCCGTCGACCTGCCCGGTGGCGAGGGCCTCGGCGTCGAAGTCGGCGGTCTTGAGGTGCTTGGTGGCGGTGCCGAGGTCGAGCAGCGCGCCCCGTTCGGCGTAGGAGGCGAGGTAGAGCTCGTCCACCTGGATGACGTCCGGGGCGTCGTTGGCCGCGACGGTGGTGGCCAGGCTTTCCCAGTAGCCGTTCCAGTCCTTGAACTCGCCCTTCACGGTGATGTTCGGGTGTTCCTTCTGGAACAGGTCGATCACCTGCTGGGTGCGCTGGTGGCGGGCGTCCGAGCCCCACCAGGTGAACCGCAGCGTCACCGGCCCGTCGGAGAGCTCCTGTCCGCCGCCGGAGTCGCCGCCGCAGGCGGCAAGTCCCAGTGTCAGAGCGGTGGCGAGAAATATGGCGCCCAGTTTGCGCATGGTGATTCCTTTCGGGGGTTCATTTGCCACCGGTCGTGGCGATGCCTTTGACCAGGTAGCGCTGGCCGAGCAGGAAGGCCAGGAAGACCGGCACGAGCGACACGACGCTCATCGCGAACATGGAGCCCCAGGACGTGTTGACGGTGGCGTCGACGAACGACCGCAGCGCCACCGGCACCGTGTACATCTGCGGATCGGTCAGGTAGATGAGCTGGCTGAAGAAGTCGTTCCAGGTCCAGATGAAGGTGAAGATCACCGTCGTGGCCAGGGCCGGCTTCATCAGCGGCAGGATGATCTGCCAGAAGATCCGCCCGTGGCCGCAGCCGTCGATACGCGCCGCCTCGTCCAGCTCCCGCGGCAGTCCACGGATGAACTGCACCATCAGGAAGACGAAGAACGCGTCGGTGGCCAGCAGCTTCGGCACGATCAGCGGCAGGAACGTGTTGATCCAACCCAGCTGGGAGAACATGATGTACTGCGGCACGATGATCACGTGGATCGGCAGCATGATCGTGCCGAGCATGACGGCGAACCACAGCCGCTTGCCGGTGAATTCCAGCCGGGCGAACGCGTACGCCGCCATCGAGCAGGACACCAGGTTGCCGATGATGCAGCCCAGCACCACGATCGCCGAGTTGAGCAGGTAGTGCCCGAACGGCGAGGCGAGCGCGTCCCAGCCCTCGCCGTAGTTCCGCGTGTGCAGCCCGTCCAGCACCAGGCCGGGGCTGCGGAAGATCTCGTCGTTGGGGCGCAGCGAGCTGACCACCATCCACAGCACCGGGTAGAGCATCACCAGCGCGAGCAGGATCAGCCCGACGTGCTTGACGGCGCCCCGCAACGGCCGGCCCACGCCGGACCGGCGCACCGGAGGGCCGGCGACGGCGACCACTGGAAGCGGGCGTTGCTTGAGATCAGTCATCGTAGAAGACCCAATACTTGGCGGCCCAGAAGTTGACCGCGGTGAAGGCGGCGATGATCACCAGCAGGAGCCAGGCCAGCGCCGACGCGTAGCCCATGTCGAAGTTGTTGAACCCGCGCTGGTACAGGTAGAGCGTGTAGAACAGCGTGGAGTCGGACGGTCCCCCGCTGCCGCCGGAGACCACGAACGCCTGGGTGAACGACTGGAACGCGTGGATGATCTGCAGGACCAGGTTGAAGAAGATGATCGGCGACAGCAACGGCAGCGTGACTCGCCAGAACTGCTTCCACCGGCCGGCACCGTCGATCGCGGCCGCCTCGTAGTACATCACCGGGATCTGCCGCAGCCCGGCCAGGAAAATGATCATCGGGGCGCCGAACGTCCACACGTTCAGCACGATCAGCGTCGACAGCGCGGTGCTCGGGTCGGAGATCCAGCCCCGCCCCTGCACACCGACCAGGTCGAGCAACTGGTTGACCAGGCCGTCGGCGCCGAAGACCTGCCGCCACAGCACCGCGATCGCCACGCTCGAGCCCAGCAGCGACGGCAGGTAGAACGCCGACCGGTAGAACGCCATCCCGCGCAGACCCCGGTCCAGCAGCATCGCCAGCCCCAACGCGCAGGCCAGCTGCACCGGCACCGACACCACCACGTACACGAACGTGACCCGCAGCGCGTTGTGCAGCCGCTCGTCCGACAGCATCCGGGTGAAGTTGTCCACGCCGTTGAACTCCGGCGGCTGGATCAGGTTGTAGTCGGTGAAGCCGAGCACCAGCGACGCCGCGACCGGCCCCAGCGTGATCAAAAAGAGGCCACCGAACCACGGCAGCAGGAACACCAACGCGGCCCGGTTGTCCCGTTTGCGAGGTGAGCCGCGGGTGCTCCCCCGGATGCTCCGCAGTTCGCCGAGCGCGCTCATCCGCCCCTCCGTACATGGCTGACTGGCCCGGCGGGAAGCCCTCTGACCGGCCGGGGAAAACGTATTCCACACAATGCACCGCCGCCCTCTGCCCGTCAAGCGTTTCCGACCGATCACAGCGAGGTTTCCGGCCTCGGAACGGCTTTGCGCGCACGACCACCAGGGAGGATGGATGCCGGCGAATGCCCGGATCGGCACCCGGGCCCCGGTCAGGCGCGGGGGCGGGTGCTGTCGCGCGGGACGAGTTCGCCGTGCTCCGTCGTCCGGTGAGGCTCGTCGTGGTCGCCCAGTGCGAGGCGGATGGCGTCCCGGCCGATGCGGGCGAGCGGGACGGTCACGGTGGTCAGTCGGGGGGTCACGTCGGTGGCCAGCGGGATGTCGTCGAACCCGGTGACCGACACCTCGTCCGGCACCCGGACGCCGGCCGCCCGCAGCGCGGACATCGCGCCGATGGCGATCACGTCGTTGGCGCAGACCAGCGCCTCGGTGTCCAGGGGCCCGGCGGCCAGCAGCCGGGTGACCGCGGCGAAGCCACCCTGCCGGCTGACGTCGCAGTGCACCACCCGGATGTCGTCACCGTGGACGCCGCCCGCGCTCAAGCCGTCCACGAAGCCGGCGGCGCGGGCGCTGACGTTGGCCCGTTCGGCCGCGCCGGCCAGGATCGTCACCCGCCGGTGGCCGGCCCGCGCCAGGTAGGCGCCGACCAGCGCGGCGCTGGCCCGGTTGTCGATGCTGATCGCGTCGAACGGCATGTCGGTGTCGCCGAAGATGACCACCCGCCCGCCGTCGCGCCGGTAGTCCAGAAGTTCGCGCAGGAGCCGGCCCTCCATCAGGTCCGCGTCGAGCCGGCTGGAGGTCAGCACCAGCGCGCGGGGGCGCAGCGCGCACATCAACCGCACCGTCTCCAGCTGCCGTGGCGGCGTACCGCCGGTCGACGTGACCGTGACGAACGCGTCGACGGTGCGGGCTTCCCGCTCCATCGCGGCCAGGACCAGGCCGATGGAGGCGGTGGTCAGGTCGTCGGCGACCAGGGCGATCGAGTCGCTGGCCCGGCGCATCGCGCGGGCGGATGCGTCAGCCGTGTACCGCAGCGCGGCGGCCGCGGCGAGGACCTTCTCGGCGTACTCGGGGGCGACCGTGCGGGAGCTGCCGCCGAGCACCCGGGACGCGGTCGACAACGACACGCCGGCGGCCGCCGCCACGTCGTGCAGCGTGACGGTGGGCCTGGCTGGATGGGGCACGCGTTCCTCCCGGGACAACCGATCCGTCGGCCGCCGATGCCGGTGCGCAGACGATACCCGACCGCCGGCCAGCGGCCGGGATCAACGCGGCGGGGTGCTGTCGCGCAGGACCACGCTGGTCGCGACCGGCACCACGCGCACGCCTCGGTCGTCGCCGAGCGCCAACCGCATCGCCGTGACGCCGACCTCGTGCAGCGGGACGGCCACCGTGCTGAGCGCCGGATCCAGGTCGGCGCACCAGCTGATGTCATCGAACCCGGCGACCCCGACGTCGCGGCCGGGGACGAGCCCGGCGTCGCGGATCGCCGTCATGGCCCCGATGGCCATCACGTCGTTCACCGCCACGACCGCGTCGACCGTCGGCCGCCCGCCACGCAGCAGCTCGTGCGTGGCGTCGTAGCCGCCGGCGCGGGTGAACGCGGTCTCCACCACGGTCGGATCCGGCACGCCGGCCGCGGCCAGCCCGGCCAGGAACCCGCCACACCGGTCGTGTGAGGTGCGGATCGCGGGCGCGGCGCACAACACGCCGAACCGCCGGTAGCCCCGCCCGACCAACGCCTCGGCCAAGGCTCGCGCGCCGCCGCCGTTGTCGATCGCGACGGTCGAAAAGGGCAGCCCTTCCTGGCTGACCAGGACCACCCGCCCCCCGGCCGCCTGGTAGGCCTCCAGCTCCTCGCTGAGCGCACCGTCCGTGCCCGAACCGTCGATCCGGCTGCCCGCGATGATGATCACCCTGGGACGCTGGCCGCGCAGGGTCCGTACGATCTGCAGCTCGCGGTCCGGGGAACGGTCCGCTATCGCCACCGTCGGGATGAGCCGCTGCGCCTGCGCCGCCGTGATCACTCCGGCGGCGATCGACGAGAAGTACGGGTCGTCGATATCGCTGACCACCAACGCCGCCGTACGAGTCGAGCCCAGCGCGATCGCCTGCGCGGACAGGTGCGGCTGATAACCGATCCGCTCGGCCGCGGCCAGCACCCGGGAGATGTACTCCGGCTTGACGTTGCGGGTGCTGCTGCCGTTGAAGGCCCGCGACGCCGTCGCCACCGACACGCCCGCCTCGCGGGCGACATCGTGCAACGTCGGCCCGCTCGTACGCCTGCCCCGCCGGCCCGCCGCCCCGTCCATGCCGGGAATTGTGCCACCCGCCAGGTCCGGCACAGGAACACCGCCGGCACCGATCGAGCGGCTTGACCGTACGAAACAAACGTGTTGGAATACGTTTTCCAGGGCGTAACACGGGACACCCCACGGCGGGAGCCACAGGCCTCCGACGGTCCCGCCATTCAGCCCCGACCCGATGGCACCGGATGGACCAGTCGACGAGACGGTCGTGCCGAATCCACGAGCGGCTCCGCCACCGTGCGGACGCTTCCACCCCCAGGACCGTTGGGAGCGTACGACCATGTCCCGACCCCCACCGCGACGGCGATCAGCACGTCACACCTCACGCGGTAGCGCCGCGCACCACGACTTCCACCCGCACCCGAACGGAGGACCAGCAGTCATGAAGATCGCGATCTCGGACGCCAGGCGCCTGCGAAGGCTGGCCGTCCTATGTGTACTCTTGGCCTCGGTGGCGCTGGTGTCCGGGCGCACCGCCCAACCAGCCGACGCCGCCGAGGTGCCGCCCAACCCGCTGGAGAAGGCCGGCTGGATCCTCGACCGGCACGACGAGTTCAACGGCGGCCTCGACACCAACCTCTGGATCACCAGGTATCTGGAGTCGAGGACGACCGAGACCCGGTCCCGCGCCTGGTACGGCTTCCGCAACAACGCCCTCGTGCTGCGGATCGACGGCAGCCAGCCGACGTACTACGCCGACAACCCGATGAAGGTCTCCAGTATCCAGACCGGGCAGCGGACCGGCCTGCACAAGACCTCACCGCAGGACCACACGATCCCGACGGTCATGAAGTACACGCCGAAGTACGGCTACTTCGAGATCCGCGCCAAGACCTCCGCCCGGAGCGGCCTGCACGCCGCCTTCTGGACGGTGGGCCGGCAGGACTCGGCCAACCAGAACAGCGAGATCGACATCATCGAGGACCCCGGACCGAACTCGGGCAGCTTCCTGTACAACCTGCACAGGTGGTCCGACCCGAACGTCGCCGAGTCCAGCAACACCATCTCCACCGGGTTCAACATCAACACCGAGATGCACATCTACGCCCTCGAGTGGACCCCGACCCAGCTCAAGCTGTACGTCGACAACGCGCTCAAGAAGACCATCAACTCCTCGCCCGCCTACGGCATGGTGTTCCTGCTGAGCATCTACGAAAACGCCGGCTGGACCGGGACCGTGGACCCGTCGGACACCCGGCCGAAGGAGTTCGTCGTCGACTACTTCCGCGCCTACCGCCGGTAGCGGACCGGCCGTTCGCGGCCGGCGACCGCGCCACGAAATGATCAAGCGGTCGGTGGGACGCGCCATCCGGTGGCGTCCCACCGGCACGCTCGCCCCCCCCGGACACCAGGCGCGCCGCGCCCGACCACGGACGTTCCGGTGTACCCCACAACCGGGCCAGTTAGGGTAGCCTAACCTTGCATCGCCGCCCTCTGGTCGGGAGGTCACCGTGGGTCCGAAGGTCGAGGAGATCGCTCGCACGCTGCTGCACGGCCGGCTGCCCGCCACCTTGCGGATCAGCGGGCGGGCCGACGACCACGAGACCGTCCATGCCACCGACCCTCATGGCGACCCGCTCCTGCTGGTCCCGGACGGCAGCCCGCTCGGCGCCCAGCTGCGCGGAAACCATGGCCCGGACGGACCCCTCGGCGCCCTCACGGTGGACGACGCACCGCCCTTCGACAACGCGCCGAGCCTCGGCCGCGCCACGGTCCTCGGCCCGGTCCGCCCCGTGGCGCCCGGCGCCATCCGGCAGGCCGTCCTCGACTTCGCCGACGGAAACCCCGCCGCCGGCCTGTTCGACGTCGGCCAGGGCGTCTGTCTCTACCGGCTCGACGTCCGCCAGGTCCGCCTCGGGCTCGACGGCACCCTCCATCGCATCGACGTCGACGACTATCGGGGCTCGGGTCCCGACCCGTTGCACGACGAGGAGAAGGATCTGCTCGTCGATCTGGCCAAACACCACGCCGCCGAGATCGGCGGCTTCCTCGCCGACTCGCTCGCCGCGGCGGGCATCCGGGTTCCCGCTCTGCCCCTACCGGTACGACTGGACCAGTACGGCTTCGTCGTGGCCCTGGACCCCGCCGCGGCCCGGCCCCGGTGTCTCCGGCTGGACTTCCCCGTGGCGATGCGAAGCCGGCACCGCCTGGCGCACTTCCTCCACCCGATCCTGTTCCACCGCTGCCAGCACGGCGGCGCCGAGGACCGCCCCGGCCCCACCGGATCGGCGACGCCTTAGCTTAGGGCCTGTATCAGGTTCCTTGCCGGGCTGCGCCGGCAAACTCTTTGATACAGGCCCTAGGCGTCCCGGTTTCGCGCCTCCTGGCGGACGGCGAACCCGTCGAGGAAGATGGTCAGCTTTTCGTCGAACCAGCCGCGGCCGTGCCAGATCTCCGCCGGGATCGCCGATCCGAGGAGCGGGATCCGGCCCAGCCCGGACTGGTAGCTCTCGCGTACCGACGGCGAACCTGGCGTCGATGCGGCCGGGCGGTCCAGGTGGCCCATCAGGACGAAGGTGCTCAGCGCCAGATCCGAGACGAAGTCCAACAGCAGGACCGCGTCCCGCGGGGTGAATCCGTGCGCGACGACGTGCGCGCCCAGGGCGTGGAGGACGGGGACCACCGCGTCCGGGATCGTGCTGGCTTCCCAGGACGCCCGGGCCAGGCCCGGGTTGCGCTCGAACGCGGACCACAGCGCGTCGGCGAACTCGGTGACCGCCGCACGCCAGTCGCCCGCCGGCGCCGGCCACCGGCACTCGGCGACGATCTGGTTGATGGCGGCGAGGGCGAGTCCGTCCCGGTCGGCGAAGTAGCGGTACAGGGTCGAGTGGCTCACGCCGAGCCGGCTCGCGACCGCGGGCATGGTGAAGTCGGCCACGCCGACCGCCCGCGCGGCGGCGACGATCTGCTCGGCGTCCAGGGTCCGTGGCCGGCCCGTGCGCCTGCCGATCCTGCTCGGCTCACCCACCACCGCAGCATACGTAGCACGCCCGGCCTCACCCGGAGGCCTGATGCTGGTCGGCGCCGCGGATCAGCAGCAGGCTCGCCAGGGCGGCCAGGAGGGCGGCGACGCCGGCGATCGTCAGCATGGCGGAGAGCCCGCTGGTGAAGCCGGCCTCCGCGGCCTGCCGGACCGGTCCGGGCAGGGCGGCGAGCGCGTCGAAGCGTCCGGAGGTGACCAGCGCCCGCACCCGTTCGGCGGCAGCCGGCTCCAGGGCCGATCCGGCGTCGGTCAGGTGGCGGTCGACCTGGTGGGCCAGTACCGCGCCGTAGAGCGCGACGCCGGAGGCGGTGCCGAGGGGGAAGAACGTGTTCGCGGCGCCGGAGGCCATGCCGGCGCGTTCGGGCGGGACGACACCGACCGCCACGCCGAGCAGGTGGGGGGCGGCCAGGCCCGCTCCGGCGCCGAGCAGCAGCAGGCCGGGGGCGGCCGCGGTCCAGCCGTCGCCGGGTTCGATGGTGGTCATCGCCAGCGCGCCGGCGCCGGTGAGCGCCATGCCGAGCGCCATCAGCACGTGCACGGGGACGCGCCGGGTCAGCGCGCCGCTCAACGGGGCCACGACGATCATCGTGATCGACAGCAGCAGCAACCGCAGGCCGATCTGGAACGGGCCGTAGCCCAGCATGCCGCTGAGCCACAGGACCAGGAACGGCAGCAGGCCGAAGCTGACCAGCCGGGCCGCGTACGTGACGAGGATGGCGCCGGTGAACGACCGGATCCGGAACAGTCTCAGGTCGAGCATGGCCGCCTCGCCACGGCGCCACTGTACGAACAGGAACGCGGCAGTGAGGGCACCGGCCGCCACCAGCGCGGCCACCACCGGTGTACTGGACCAGCCGTCGAGCGGGCCGGTGAGCAGCGCGTAGTTGAGGCCGAACAGCATCGCGGCGGCGAGGACGAGGCCGGCCAGATCCAGCCGGTGCCGGCCGTTCTCGGCCTTCGACTCGGTCAGCCGCAGCCACGTGGCGAGCAGGATGGCCAGACCGAGCGGCAGGTTGAGCACGAAGATGTAGCGCCAGCCCCACGCGTCGACGACGAGCCCGCCGACGAGCGGGCCGAGTGCGGCGGCCGCCGCTCCGCCGGCGGCGAAGAGCCCGATCGCGGTGTTGCGGGCGCGCGCTTCGGTGCCCGCGTAGGCCGCGGCGATCAGTGCCAGGCCGGTACCCATCACGAGCGCGCCGCCGACGCCCTGCACGGTGCGGGCAACCACGAGGGTGGCGGTGCCCGGGGCCAGGGCACAGCCCAGGGAGGCGCCGGTGAAGACGGCGACGCCGAGGGCGAAGATGCGCCGCCGGCCCACGCGGTCGGACAGCGAACCGACCGAGAGCAGCAGCGCCGCGAAAGCCAACGTGTAGGCGTTCACGATCCACTGTAGACCGTCGAGGCCGGCGCCCAGACCTCCTTCGATCTGGGGCAGCGCGACGTTCACGATGGTGACGTCGAGCGTCATCAACGCCGCCGACAGCGAGGCGACGGCCACGGTCCAGCGCCGCCGCGCCGTTACCGACGCGGGTGAAAGCTCCACCGCCACGGGCATTCCCTGACCCTGCATCGCGGCCTCTCCGGTTCGGGGGTACGGCACGCCTGCCCGGCGGGCAGGGCGCGCGCCCCCAACCGGCTCGGCACGCGTCACGCATGCCTTTATGACAGGCTGTCTTCTTTAGGGCAGCCTAACCATAGTCATGCCGTGACTCAAGAGCGGTTCCCCGGGTGCGCCAACGCGGACGACGCCGGCGTCAGGGCTTGCGGCCCACCGCGCAGTACACGTCGAGGTGAGCCGGTTCCGTGCCCGGCTGCGGCCGCCACAGCGAGGTCGACACCACGCCCGGCTCGAGCAGCTCCAGGCCCTCGAAGTAGGCGCCGATCTCCTCGGGCGTGCGCAGGTTGTACGGGTGGCCGCTCTGGTTGGCGATCCGCTGGCTCTCCACGCTCTGCGCGCTGGTGCTCGTTCCGTCGCTGACCGCCAGGTAGCTACCCGACGGCACGGCGGCGAGCAGCCGCTCGACGATCGAGCGGGCCTCGGCGTAGTCGGCGACGTTGCCCAGGATGCCGATCATGGTCAGGGCCACGGGCTTGCCGAAGTCGAGCGTCCGGGCGGCCTCGCTCAGGATCCGCTCGGGATCCTCCACGTTGGAGTCGACATACGCGGTCGCCCCCTCGGGCGAACTCGTCAGCAGCGCGCGGGCGTGCGCCAGTACGAGCGGATCGTTGTCGACATACACGATCCGCGACTCGGGCGCCACCCGCTGCGCGACCTCGTGGGTGTTGTCGGCCGTCGGGAGGCCGGTGCCGATGTCGAGGAACTGCCGGATGCCCACCTCACCGGCGAGCAGCGTGACCGCCTGGATGAGAAACCTCCGCTGCGCCTGGGCGACCGCCACGATCCCCGGGTGCGCCGAGCGGAGCGCCTCGCCCAGCTCCCGGTCGACGGCGAAGTTGTCCTTGCCCTCCAGCAGGTAGTTCCACACCCGCGCACTACTCGGCCGGGTTTCGTCGATTTTGGGATCGATCATCGGAGAATCCCCTCGATGAGGCGGCCGTCAGACAGCGATCCTAGGCAATGCCGCCCAGCCACCGCGAACGGCACCGGGTTCGACGCGATACGGCTATTCGTCTTCAGGACGGCCGTGAGCCGGCCGTCGCGTGAGCGGACAGGTCACCGCTGGGGTGGTCGGGCAGGTCGCGGTCGGCGTGGTCGGCGTGGAAGAGCGCCTCGTCGAGCAGGTGTCGCACGTGGACATCGGCCGCGGAGTAGTAGACGAACGTGCCCTCCCGCCGGCCGCGCACCAGGCCGGCGAGGCGCAGCTTGGCCAGATGCTGGCTGACCGCGGTCGGGGCGGCGCCGACCAGCTCGGCCAGGCAGGCGACCGACGACTCGCCCTGCAGCAGCGCCCAGAGAATCTTGATCCGGGTCGGGTCGGCGAGCAGCCGGAAGCTCTCGGCGGCGAGGTGGACCTGCTCCTCGTTGGGCATGCGGAAGTCCGGTAACGAGGTGTGCACGCCCGCAGCCTATCTCACCACTCAGCTACTTGCGTATCTGCATGACTGCGCAGGTATTGTGCCCTCGTGGTGGTCGCTACCCAGGAACCAACCGTCACCCGGCCAGCCGCCTCGCCGGCACGCCGTACCCCGCTGTGGTCCCTGGTCGAGGTGCGGTGGGCGACGCTGGCCACGGCGCTGTTCGCCGCCGGCGCGGTGTTCCATCTGGCCGGCGGTCCGGCATGGGCGTGGTGGGCGCTGTACCTGGCCTGCTACGTCGCCGGCGGCTGGGCGCCCGGCCTGGCCGGACTGCGCGCGCTGCGGGCGCGGACGCTCGACGTGGACCTGCTGATGGTGGCCGCGGCGATCGGGGCGGCCGGCGTCGGGCAGGTCTTCGACGGGGCGTTGCTGATCGTCATCTTCGCCACCTCCGGCGCCCTGGAGGCGTACGCCACCCGGCGTACCGCCGACTCGGTGCACAGCCTGCTGGACCTCGCCCCACCGCACGCCACCCGCCTGACCCCGACCGGCGAGGAGCGGGTCGACACCGCCACGCTGGCCGTCGGCGACACGCTCCTGGTACGTCCGGGCGAGCGGATCGGCGCCGACGGCACGGTGGTCGACGGGGCCGGCGACGTCGACCAGGCGACCATCACCGGCGAGCCGCTGCCCGTGCCGAAAGGGGCGGGCGACGAGGTGTACGCCGGCACCCTCAACGGCACCGGCGCGCTGCGCGTCCGGGTGGACAAGCCGGCCGGCGAAAGCGTGGTCGCCCGCATCGTGGCGATGGTCGAAGAGGCCTCGGCGACGAAGGCACCGACGCAACTGTTCATCGAGAAGGTCGAGCAGCGCTACTCGGTCGGCGTCGTGGTCGCCACCCTCGCCCTGTTCGGTGTGCCGCTCGCCTTCGGCGACGGGCTCACCGACGCGCTGCTGCGCGCGATGACCTTCATGATCGTCGCATCGCCGTGCGCCGTGGTACTGGCCACGATGCCGCCGCTGCTGGCCGCGATCGCCACCGCCGGCCGCAACGGTGTACTGGTCAAGTCCGCCGTGGCGATGGAGCGGCTCGCCGAGACCGGCCTGGTCGCGCTGGACAAGACCGGGACCCTCACCGTGGGCGCACCGCGAATGGCCACCGTCCGGCTCTTCCCGGACGGTCCGGTGCGCGAACCCGACCGGCTGCTCGCCCTGGCGGCGGCCGCCGAGCACTCCAGCGAACACCCACTCGCCGCCGCCGTCGTGGCCGCGGCCCGCCGCACCAGCCGGCCCATCCCCGCCGCGACGAACTTCACCTCGACTCCTGGGCACGGCGTCTCGGCGCGGGTGGACGGACACACGGTGACCGTCGGCCGCCCGACCGGCGCCTGCGCCGAGGTCGCGGAGCTGCGAGCCAGCGGACACACCACCGTCGTCGTGGCGGTCGACGGCACGCCGGCCGGTGTACTCGGCCTCACCGACACCCTCCGGCCGGAGGCGGCCGAGGCGGTGGGACGGCTCACCGTCCTCATCGGACAGCCACCGCTCCTGCTCACCGGCGACAACCCGGCGGCCGCCGCGCGCGTCGCCGCCGAGGTGGGCATCCGCGACGTGCGCGCCGACCTGCTCCCCCAGGACAAACTCGCCGTCGTACGCCAGCTGCGGGAACGTGGCGTACGGCTCCTCGCGGTCGGCGACGGCGTCAACGACGCACCCGCCCTCGCGGCCGCGCACGCCGGGATCGCCATGGGCGGGGCCGGATCGGACCTGGCGTTGCGGACGGCCGACGCGGTCCTGGTAAGGGACGATCTCGCCGCCATCCCCGCACTGGTCGCGCTGTCCCGCCGCGCCCGCCGCTACGTCAAGGCCAACCTGGCCGTCGCCGCCACCGTCATCGCCGTACTCGCCACCTGGGACATCGCCGGCCACCTGCCACTCCCCCTCGGCGTGGCCGGTCACGAGGGCTCCACGGTCATCGTGGCGCTCAACGGGTTACGCCTGCTCCGCTCCGGCGCATGGCCGGCGAGCCGCGCCTCGCGTCAACGAGATGGCGGTGCGCTCAGCTGACCGGCCATCAGGCGGGCGTAGCGGTCGTCGCGGGCGAGCAACTGCTCGTGCGTGCCGACCTCGGCCACGCGGCCGTGGTCGAGGACGACACCGCGACATGGTCGCCAGCCTCACCGATCTGATCACCGGTGGCATCGCCGCCGGGGCCTACCACGTCGACGATCCGGAGCTCACCGCCGCCTTGTTGTGCAGCGCGCTGCACCGCGCCTTCGACCGCGTCTGGCACCGCGACGGCATGGACGACGCCGCCCGGCTGACCAGCGCGGCGCGGCAGCTCTTCCACCGCGCCGTCGGGTCGGCCGGCCGGGACGCCCGATAGGCCGCGCGGGCGCGGTCATCGCCCGCCCTGACCGGTCCCGGGGGCGGTTCGGTCCAGCTGTCCGATGTGGAACTTCGGGCCGCCGGCGCCACTCCGCGAGGCGATGCCGCCACCGCTCTCGCCGCCGAACTGCGCGCACGCGGGCCTGCCCGTCCCGGCGTCCCCGCCACGGTCTCAGCCGGCCCTGATCGCGGCGACCGCCCTGTCGTAGAGGGCGAGCATGTCAGCCTCGCCGTCGGCGGCGACCCAGGCGTCGGACGCGGTGTCGACGCAGCACAGCACCGCGGAGACGATCGCCGAAGCGGTGAACTCGGCGTCGGGGCCGTCGACGCGCTGGGCGACGAGTGGCACGAGCGCGTCGCGCCAGTGCTGGCGTTTCTCGAAGAGGCGGGCGCGCAACGACGGGGTCTCGTGCATCATGCGGGCGATGGCGAGGTCGGCCACGGGGTCGTTGAAGGTCTCGGGCTGCGCGGCGATCATCGCCGCGCGTAACGCGGCCCAGGGGTCTTCGGCGTCGGGGCGCTCGGCGAGCGCCCGCGCGACGGCGTCGCCACGGGCGGCCAGGTCGCCCAGCAGCACATCCTCCTTGCTGCCGAAGTAGCGGAAGAACGACCGCCGCGATATCCCGACCGTCTCGACGATCTGGTCGACGGTCGTCGCCTCGAAGCCCCGCTGGACGAAGAGCGCGCACGCCGCGGCGGAGATCTCCGCGCGGAGCGCCGTGCGCTGGCGCTCCCATGCGGTCATCTTCGCCATGAGCCGACCGTACACGAAATGTCATCCTGGCACTGGGTGCCAGGCTGGCGTATGGTGTCGACATGGCAATCGCCTACGACGCCCAGACGGTCCTGGTCACCGGCGCGAGCTCCGGCATCGGCCGCGGCTTCGCGATCGCCCTCGCCGCCCGCGGGGCAGACCTCGTCCTCGTCGCCCGCCGCGCCGACCGGCTCGAAAGGCTCGCGACCGAGCTGCGCGACCGCCACGGCGTCACCGTGCACACGATCCCGTTCGACCTGTCGGTCCCGTCGCCCGGCGCGGACCTGCGCGCCGCGGTAGCTCAGCGCGGCGTCCGCGTCACCAGCCTCGTCAACAACGCCGGCTTCGGCTCCTTCGGCCCGTTCGCCGGGGAGGACCCGGAGCTGCTGGCCCGGGAGATCGCCGTCAACGTCTCCGCGCCGGTCCAGCTCACGGCGGCGTTCCTGCCGCAGATCCGCGCGGCGGGAGGCGGCTTCGTCATCAATGTCGCCAGCATGGCCGCCTACGCTCCGTCGCCACGGATGGCCGTCTACGGCGCCTCGAAGGCGTTCGTGCTCAGCTTCAGCGAGGCGCTCTGGGCGGAGCTCCGCGGCACCGGGATCACCGCGTTCGCCCTCTCCCCCGGCGCGACGAGCACCGAGTTCAACCAGGTCGTCGGCACCGACGACGCGACCGCCGGGGCACGGATGCGCACACCCGAGGCCGTCGTGGCCACCGCACTGGCCCACCTCGACCGGCGCGACCCGGGTCCCAGCGCCATCGACGGCCGAGGCAACCGCCTCGGCGCGAACGCCGTCCGCGTGCTCACCCGCCGCGCGACGGTCAGCCTGATGGGACGCATCACCGATCCGAGCCGCCGCGACCGCGACCGGGCCGCGAGGTAGCCGATCGCCGAGGCGCCTCACCCACCTCGCCGGCTTCCGCGCCGCGCCGGTTCGCACCGAATTTGTGGATCACGCCTCGATGTGCCACCTTGGGAGGCAGAACCCCTGATGGGTTTCCCGGACGAGGGTGCCGTACCCGGTCAGCGACAAGACGGCACGCGGAGGCCTCGATGTCCTGGGTCGTTCTCGCGCTTTCCGGCGTATGCGAAGCGGTGTGGGCCACCGCTCTGGGCAAAACCCAAGGCTTCACCAGACCGGTTCCCACGGTTGTCTTCCTGGTCGCGCTCGCCCTGAGCATGGGCGGCCTGGCGTACGCGATGCGCGGCCTGCCGGTCGGCACCGCCTACGTGGTGTGGGTGGGCATCGGCGCGATCCTCACGGTCACCCACGCGATGGCGACCGGCGCGGAAGCGGTCTCGGCGACGAGACTCCTTTTCCTCGCCCTCATCATCGGCGGCGTAGCCGGCCTGAAGGCCAGCCACTGAAAGTGGACGACGAGCACGCCGGCCAAGCTGGGACCGCCCCAATCCGAACGGTGCATAAATCCCGCGCCGTCACGGCACGGGTTCAGCGGCCGGTGGCCTGTTGGCAGGGCACGCAGAACCGGGCGTGCGGCCGGATCTGCAGCCGTTCCAGCGGGATGTCCTGGTGGCAGCGCTCGCAGTTTCCGTAGGTGCCGTCGGCGATCCGTTTGAGGGCGTGGGCGGTGTCGGCCAGGGCCTGGCGGGTGGCCTCGATGCGGGCCAGGGTGGTCTGCCGGTCCAGGCCTTGGTGTTCTGGAACGGTGCCGTAGGTGTGCAATGTGGTCAGCTCGCTGGTGTGCTGCTGGTATTGCTCCTCCAGGGCCAGGCGCAGGGTGTTCATACGGGCGTTCGTGCCGGTTGTCATGACGGGCTCCATGCGGTGTCGTGGAATGTTTGGCCGGGACGGGCCGTGACCGGTCGGTCAGGTAGCGGACGCCACGCGGCGTAGCGCGGCGAGCGCGGGCGAGGCCGGGTCGCTCAGCGACCTCGCGTGGCCATACCCGGCGGAGCGGCCTTCGGCCGGGACTGGCATCGCACCCGACGCCGAGCAGGCCGGAAGGACGAAGCGACGGTCCGGACCGCCGGCCAGCGGCAGCTACCCGCGCGCACCGTCATCACCGCCCTCCCAGATCCGGATGCCGAGGTGGAAGCTCCAGCTTCCGCCGCGGTCCGGGCGACCGCATCGCCCACGACCGGCAGGGTTTGCCGGCGGTCATTGCCGGCCCTCGGCAACCACCCCGCTCCGCCCGAGCTGGACGCTCGACCCGCCAGCGCCCCCGGACGCACCGCCCGACCGCGCGAGCACGTCGCGTCCGCGCCGTCACCGATCCCATCCCGGGCGCACGAACCTGCCGGCGCCCGGCAATATGAGAGCCTCAAGGGGGGCATCCGCGACGGGTCGAGGTGGGAGGTGGACCGGGCGTGGTCCGTGGCACCAGCCGGCGGCAGGACGCGACCGCCAGCCAGGCGTGGCTGGCGGAGGTCGGCGAGGCGGCCAGCCGCGACGCCGGCGGGGTTCCGGTCGCGCTGCTCGGCAACTACCTGCCGCTGCTGGCCGACGCGGCGGTGACCGGCCGGCGTCCCAAGCGGACCGAGCTGGACGCCGTGGGCCAGTTGGGCAGGCAGGCCGCCGAGCAGGGCATCTCCGCCGGCCGCGTCGTCCAGCTGTACCTGTCGGCGGCGCGGCGGCTGTGGCAGGACCTGCCCACGGTGGTCCGTGCCCGCGACCAGGAGGCGGTGCGCGCCGCGACGGCCGCCGTGCTGCAGGTCATCGACGACGCCGTCGCCACCCTCGCCGAAGGGTACGCACTGGCCCGGCGCGACCTCGTCCGGCGGGAGGAGGCGATGCGCCGCGAGCTGGTCGACGACCTGCTACGCGGCGACTCCGACCTCGGCACCCTGGTGGAGCGGGCCGAGCCGTTCGGACTGGACCTCGCCCGGGTGCACCAGGTGGCGCTGGCCGCGCCCGATCGCCGGCTGCCCGACACCGGTACCGCGATCAACGCCCTCGAATCGGTCATCTTCGACCGGCTCGGCGACCGCGACGTCCTGGTCGCGACCAAGGAAGGGCTCCTGGTGGTGCTCGCCCCGGCCGAGTCCGCCGCGGCCGGCCGGACCACGCCGGCCGCCCCCGAAGCCGACCTCGGGCAGCTGATGCACCGGGAACTGCGCCGGCTCCGGCACGGCAACCCATGGCGCGTCGCGGTCGGCCGCGCACACCCGGGCCTGTACGGCATCGCCCGCTCCTACGAAGAGGCCCGCGAGGCGCTCAGCCTGGCCACCCGACTGTCCGTGGACAACCCCGTCGTCAACGCGCACGACCTGCTGGTCTACCGGATGCTGCTACGGGACCAACCCGCCATCGCCGACCTCGTCGCCGCCGCGCTCGGCCCGCTGACACCGACCCGGGGCGGAGCGCAGCCGCTGCTGGACACGCTGGACGCCTACTTCCGCACCGGCGCCGTCGCCACGAAGACCGCCCACCTACTGCACGTTTCCGTCCGGACCGTCACCTACCGCCTGGAACGCATCAAGACCCTGACCGGCTACGACCCCACCGACCCGGAACACCGCTTCACCCTCCAAGCCGCCGTCCTCGGCGCCAAAGCCCTCAACTGGCCCACCGACCCCCTGCCCGCCACCGGCTGACCCCCGGAAGCGACCCCCAGCACCCCGCCGTCCCGGCGTTCCTCAGATCGAGCGCTTGGTCGATCGTCGCGATCCCTTGCCCGATCCTGCCTTCTTGGCGTCCGTACGAGGTCGCGGGCCGCTGATTCGTTGCGTGCGGGGATTCTTGGCTATAGCGTCCGCTAACACCGGCCATGGTCGGCGTGAGCAGCCGGAGTCACGCCGATGCGGCTCGGGCGACCATGACTCGGCATTTGTGCGGCGACCGGCGCCGTGGGGTGGCTGTGGCCAACGTTGGACTATTCGGACGCGGTGCCGAGCTCGGGCAGGTCGCCGACTTCTTGGACAGCGCCCGCGAGCGCGGCGATGTCCGGCTGATCTGGGGCGAGCCCGGTGTGGGTAAGTCCAGCCTCCTGGCCGCCGCCGCGGAGTCCGCTGTCACGTCGGGCATGCGGGTGCTGCGCGCGTCCGGCTCGGAGTTCGAAGCGGGTGTCAGCTACTCCTGCCTCAACCAGTTGCTCCTGCCACTCATCCCCGACCTCGACCGCCTGCCGCCGGGCCCGGGCGAGGCGCTGGCGGTCGCGCTCGGCTTCGGGGTCGGCGCGCCGCCGGACGCGCTGCTCGTCTGCAACGCCACGCTCATGCTCGTGCGGGCGGTCGCCGACGACGTACCGGTGGTGCTGCTGGTCGACGATGTCCAGTGGATCGACCGGGCCAGCGCCACGGTGCTCGGTTTCGTCGCGCGCCGCTTGGACGGGAGCCACGCCGGCTTGCTGGTCTCCGCCCGGACCGGAGCGACCAGTTACCTGGATCGGCGCGGGCTGGAGGAGATGGTCGTCCAGCCGCTCGACGGCGACGCGGCCGGGCAGCTGGTCGATGCCCGGTTTCCGGAGATGCCGCAGCGGATCCGGCAGCGGCTGCTGGACCTGGCGCAGGGCAACCCGCTGGCGTTGATGGAGCTGCCGTCCACATTGCTGGGTGCCGGGCATTCGACGGTGGGGCCGTCGGAGGTGGTCCCGCTCAGCGAGCGGCTCCAGGCGATGTTCGCCTCCCGGGTCGCCGACCTGCCGGAGCCGACCCGCCGGCTGTTGTTGCTGGCCACGTTCGAGGGCAGCGGCGATGTGGGGGTGCTCAGGGCGGTACTCGGGGATGGGGTGGGGTTGGCCGACCTCGCGCCGGCGGAGCGCCTTCAGCTGGTCCGGGTGGACGACGCCACCGCGCGGATCGCCTTCCGGCATCCGCTGATCCGGTCCGCGATCGTCGCGATGTCCACGCACGAGGAGCGCCGGCGCGCGCACCTGTCCCTCGCCGGCGCCCTCCAGAGCGACCCCCAGCGGCGGGCCTGGCACCTGGCCGCGGCCGCCGTCGGGCCGGACGAGTCGGTGGCCGAACTGCTGGAGGAGGCGGCCCACCGGGTGATGCTGCGCGGTGACGCGTTCGCCGCGATCGCCGCCCTGGTGCGGGCCGCCGAGCTGAGCGAGACGGGTGCCAGCAGGGGCCGGCGGCTGGCGGAAGCCGCGTACATCGGGGCCGAGGCCAGCGGTGCCATCGACGACGCGCGTTCGCTGCTGCTCGACGCGCGCGCGGCGGCGCCGGACGCGGCCGGTTCGCTGCACGCCGCCAACGCGGCGGCCTTTCTCATGCTCAACGGCGAAGGGGACGTGAACACCGCACACCGCCTGCTCGTCGGCGCCATCGAGACCGGCGACCACGGCTACCGCGCCGACGATCCCGCGCTGATCGAGGCGGTGCACACGCTGCTGCTGTTGTGCTGGTACAGCAGCGATCCGGCGTTCTGGGAGCCGTTCTACCGGGCCCTCGCCCGGCTGCGGCCACGGCCGCCGCAGGTGCTCACCATGCTGGCCAAGACCTTTCCGGATCCGGTACGCACGGCGGCGTCGGCCCTTCCGCTCGCCGAGGAGGTCCTGCGGACGCTGCCGGACGAGGCCGACTCCACCCGGATCGTGCGGGTCGGGACCGCCTCGGTCTACCTGGACCGCCTCGCGGACTGCCGCGAGCCCTCGTGGCGGCTGGTCCGGCAGGGCCGGGACGGGGGCCCGCCGCGCCGGCACCTCGGTGCCCTGATGCACCTGTGCCTCGACGACTTCCTGATCGGCCGGTGGGACGAGGCCGAGGAGCTCGCGCTCGAAGGGCAGCGGATCTGCGACACCAGCGGCTTCCCGTTCTTCGCCTGGTACTTCCACTACAACCGGGCGATCGTCGCCGCCGGCCGGGGCCGCTTCGACGAGGCGTACGCGCTGGCCGACGAGATGACCCACTGGGCGCTGCTGCGGGGTGTCACGGCCGCGGCGCTGTTCGCCCATCACCCGCGCGCGCTCGCGGCGATGGGCCAGGGCGACTACGTCTCCGCCTTCTCCCACGCGGCCGCGATGAGCCCGCCCGGTGTCCTCGCCTCGCACGTACCCCATTGCACCTGGGTCATGTTCGATCTCGTCGAGGCGGCCGTACGGGTCGGGCGGACGGTCGAGGCGCGGGCGCACGTGGCCGCGATGCGGGACGCCGGCGTGGCCGCGCTGTCGAGCCGGATGGCGTTGATCCAGGCGGGCGCGGAGGTGCTCGTCTCCGACGGCGCGGACGCGGTGCCCCGCTTGGCGGCGCTCCTGGCCGAGCCGGGGGTGGAGCGGTGGGTGTTCGACGTCTCCCGGGTGCGGCTCGCGCTCGGTGAGCGGCTGCGGCGCACCGGCTCGCCGACCGAGGCCCGCCGCCATCTGCTCGCCGCCCGCGACGGGTTCGCCGCGATGGGCGCGGAGCCGTGGCGGGCACGTACGCAGACCGAACTGCGGGCCTCCGGCCACCGCCAGCCCGACGCGCGGCCCGGCGGCCCGGACGCGTTGACGGCGCAGGAGCTGCAGATCGCGCAGCTGGCCGCGAGCGGCCTGAGCAACAAACAGATCGCCGAACGCCTGTACCTGTCGCACCGGACGGTCGGCGCCCACCTCTACCGGATCTTCCCCAAGCTCGGCGTCACGTCGAGAGCGGGTCTACGGGACGCGCTGTCGTCGCCACCGCGCACTGAGCGCTGAGCTCCTCCGCCTGGTCCTCCTTGTCTTCGAGCAACCGCTCGAGCAGCCGCCGAGTGGTGGGATCGTCATCCGCCACCCAGCGCACCGCCTCCTGCAGCGTCTGGACGAGGATCCGGGTACCGAGCAGGTCCTGCGCCACGACGCCGGCCAGGTCGCCGTCGCCGAAGCTCCGGAAGCTCACGCGGGACCGCGCGGCCAGGTGCTGCGGGTCGTACTCCGCGGTGAAGCCGAGCTGCCGCACGCGCACCGCGAGCAGCCGCGCGCTGCCGCGGTCTCGGTCGGCCCAGGCGTGGAGGAGCTCCGCAACCGGCCGATGGGACGGCGCGCGGACCAGGAGGGCGTGCTGCTCGTACTGCAACGACGACACGACCATGCTCGCCAGGAGCACGTTGAGCAGGCGCGCCACGGCGGGCAGCTCCGCGCGGTTGGACGGCGTGACCGGACCGTCGTCCAGGTCGAACAGGGCGCGGTCGCGCACCTCGCGCCGGCGCAGCTCAGGTCGACTCGTCACGCCATCGATCGTCGGCCGGCCACCGCACCCGCACATCAGTCAAACGACCTAACCACCCCGGGAAGCGGCGAGCGTCGCTCCTCGAAGTCGGATGACGGATGTGCGGCGGCGGGGGGCGCCCAGAAAGTAGACCGTGCGACCGGTGGAGGTCGCCGCCGCTTCCGGCGACAGCCAACCGGCAAGGAGACCCACTCATGTCGTTCCTGACCGAGTTCATCCGCAGTCCCTGGACGGTCGGCGCGGTGGCGCCGAGCAGCGCGGCCCTGGCCCGCGTCGCCACCGCGCCGGTCCCGCGGACCGCGGGCACCGTCGTGGTCGAGCTCGGCGCCGGCACCGGCGCCTTCACCGGCCACATCCAGCAGCGCCTCGCCGGCAACGGCCACCACGTCGCCGTCGAGATCAACGAGCGGTTGGCGATCCGGCTGGCCACCCGATACCCCACCGTGGACGTCGCGCTGGCCGACGCCAGGGACCTCGATGCGGTACTGGCCAGCCGAGGTCTACCGCACGCGGACGTCATCGTCAGCGGCCTTCCGTGGGCGGCCTTCGCCGAAGGCCAGCAGCGGGACGTGCTCTCCGCGGCGGTCGACGCGTTGAGCCCGGGCGGCGTGTTCACCACCTTCGCGTACGTCCACGCCCGCTGGGCGCCGCCGGCGCGGCGGCTCCAGCGGGCACTGGAGTCCCGGTTCGACGAGGTCGTCGTCGGTCGCACGGTGTGGGGCAACCTGCCGCCGGCGCTCGTCTACCACTGCCGGCGTCCGGCGCCGGTCCCGGTCGCGGGTGCCGGCACGCGCGGCGGTCGTGCCGTTCACCCGTCCGGGCGCTGACCCGCTGCACAGCGTCACACGGCGCTGATGGCTTCCTGCCGGTCCCGGGGTGCCGCGGTCTCGACGACGCGGCCGAGGCTGATCGGCAACGTCCGGTGGCGGGTGCCGGTGGCATGCCACACCGCGTTGGCGATCGCCGCGGCGACGCCGGCGTTGCCGATCTCGCCGAGTCCGTTGAACCCGGACGGGTCCTGGGGCTCGTAGTCCGCCACGAAGTCGGCCTCGACGTTGGGCACGTCGGCGTGGGCGGAGATGTGGTAGCCGGCGAAGTCCGCGGTGACGAGGCGGCCGGTGATCGGGTCGCGAACGGACTCTTCGTGCAGCGCCATCGACAGGCCGCCGATCATACCGCCGATCAGCTGGCTGCGGGCCAGCAGCGGATTGATCACACGCCCCACCGCGAACATGCCGAGCAACCGGCGTACCCGCACTTCCCCGGTTGCCGGGTCGACGGTGACCTCGGCGAACACGGCGCTGTAGGTGTTTCGCTCCTCGGCCGGCCGCCAGTTGATCAGCGGCGTGGTGTCGACCGTGACGGTGACCGGCCTGGCGGGGTCGTCGAGCTTTTCGCGGAGAGCCTTCGCGGCCTCGGTGACGGCGAACGCGCACGACGTCGTCCCGCGCGACCCGCCGGCTCCCGGGTTCGGGCCGAGGTCGCTGTCGCCGATGTGCAGGCGGATCCGCTCGGTGCTGACGCCGAGGGCGTCCGCGGCCACCGCGATCAGCGCCGTGCGTGCCCCGGTGCCGATGTCGGAGGCGCCGACCCGGACGGAGAACGTCCCGTCCGTCTCCGCGGCGATCGTCGCCGAGGCGGGGAAGACCCCCGCGACGAACGCGGCGGCGGCGACGCCGGTGCCGACGAGCAGGTTGCCCTCGCGGCGCAGCCGGGGACGGGGGTCGCGCTGGGCCCAGCCGAACCGGCGCGCGCCTTCCTCGAGGCACGTGATCAGGCGCCGGGTGCTCCACGGGCGGCCGGACACCGGGCTGGCCGCGGGCTGGTTGAGCAGCCGCAGCCGCAGCGGGTCGATCCGCAGCCGCTCGGCCACCTCGTCGACGGCCGACTCGAAGGCGAACGAACCGGGTGTCGCGCCCGGCCCGCGCATGGTGCACGGCGGTAGGCGGTCGAGGGGTACCGCGCTGAGCTCCGTGCGGATCGCCGGCGCCGCGTAGAGTGTCCGGGCCTGCTCGGTGCACCATTCGATGTACTCGGCCAGCGGCGAAAGCGCGAACGCCGCGTGGTGGTGGACGGCTCGCAGCCGCCCGTCGGCGCCGGCGCCGATCCGGACGCGCTGCTCGGTCGGCGGCCGCGACCCGATCGCCAGGAAGACCTGCCTGCGGGTGAGAGCGACCCGTACCGGCCGCCGGAAATGCTCGGCGGCCATCGCGGCGAGGATTATCTGCGCCCCACAGATGGTCTTGGCGCCGAAGCCGCCGCCGACGTGCTCGGCACGGATGTGCACCCGGTCCCGATCGATGAAAAACAGCATGGCCATCACCTGGGAGATGCTGAACGGCCCCTGGTTGGAGTCGAGGGCGTAGAGATGGCCGTCCTCCCACCAGGCGGTCGCGACGTGCGGTTCCATGGCGCTGTGGTTCTCTTCCGGCGTGCGGTATACCTCGTCGACCACCACTGTGGACACCGCGAGCTCCGCTTCCAGGTCACCGGTGTCGGCCTCCGGACCGAACAGGGTGGACGCGGGGCGTGCGGCGGGGTGGTTCATGGAGAACTCGGTGTCATGGGGTTCCGCGTCGTAGGTCACCCGCAAGGCGGACGCCGCCGCACGTGCCTGCTCGGGCGTCCGCGCCACCACGAGCGCGATGGGGCGGCCGGCGTACGGGACGGCGTCGTCCTGCAGCATCGGCAGGCCGCGGTCGGGGCCGAAGTGGTGGGCGGCGTCGGGGTTGAGGCGGCGCGCGTTGCGGTGGTCCAGTACTCCCAGGACTCCCGGCATCGCGAGGGCATCGGTGGCGTCGATGTCCCGGATCCGGCCGCGGGACACGGTGGCCGTGACCATCCAGCCGTGCGCGAGGTCGGGCATCGGCACGTCCGCGACATAGGCGGCGGAGCCGGTGACCTTGAGCCGGCCTTCGACCCGCGGCCGCGGTTCGCCTACGGCAGCGGTGATCCCGTTGGCGTTCATCCGTCGCTCTCCTCTCCAGCGCCGGCGGCTCCATTGCCCGCGGCTCCACCGCTGGCGGCTCCACTGCTGGCGGCCAGGTCGGTCAGGACGGCTTCGATCAGATTGCGGGCAAGGGTCACCTTGTATCCGTTGTCCCGCAACGGCTCGGCGGCGGCCACCTCCAGGTCGGCGGCGGCGCTGATCCGCTCGGCCGTGACCGGACCGCCGCGCAGCGCGGACTCGGCCAGCCGCGCCCGCCACGGCCGCGACGCCACGCCCCCGAGCGCCAGCCGTACGTCCCGCACGACGCCGTCCTGGACGTCGAGCGCCGCGGCCACGGACACCGTGGCGAACGCGTACGACGCGCGCTCACGGACTTTGCGGTACCGCGACTTTCCGGCGACCTCGGCCGCCGGAACCACCACTGCCGTGATCAGGGCCCGGTCGGGAAGGGCGGTCTCCCGGTCGGGGCGGTCACCCACCGGCAGGTAGAACTCCGACAGCGGCACCTCGCCCGGGCCGTCCAGGGTCTCGTACCGCACCACCGCGTCGAAGGCGGTCAGCGGCACCGCCATGTCGGAGGGGTGGGTGGCCACGCAATGCTCCGTCCAGCCGAGGATCGCGTGGTTGTGGTGCGCCCCGCCGAGGGCCGAGCATCCGCTGCCGGGGGCCCGCTTGTTGCACGGCTCCGACGGATCGGCGAAGTAGGCGCAGCGGGTGCGCTGCAGCAGGTTGCCCCCGACGGTCGCCATGTTGCGCAGTTGGCCCGAGGCCCCGGCCAGGATCGCCTGGCTCAACGCCGGGTACCGGCGTCGCACGAGCGGGTCGGCGGCGACGGCGCTGTTGGTGGCCGTCGCACCGAGCACCAGCCCACCGTCCGGCGACTCGCTGATCCCGCCCAGCGCGAGGCTCCGGATGTCCACCAGCCGGGCGGGTGACTCGACTCCGGCCTTCATGAGGTCGACGAGGTTGGTGCCGCCGGCGAGGAACCGGGCCCCGTCGTGCCGGGCCACGGAGCTCAGCGCGTCGCGGATCTGCGTCGTGCGCTGGTAGGCGAACTCTCTCATTTGGACACCGCCTCCCGCACGGAGGTCTCGAGGATCGCGCGCACGATCGACGGGTACGCGCCGCAGCGGCAGAGGTTGCCGCTCATCCGCTCGCGGACCTCCTCTTCGGACAGTTCCGGGGTCCGCTCCGGCGAGTCGTCCCGGGTGACCGCGCTGGGCCAGCCCGCGGCGTGCTCGGCGAGCATCCCGACCGCGGAGCAGATCTGCCCCGGCGTGCAGAACCCGCACTGGAATCCGTCGAGGCGGATGAAGGCCTCCTGGATCGGGCGCAGCTCGCCGCCGCCGGCCAGGCCTTCGATGGTCGTGACGTCGGCGCCGTCGGCGACGACGGCGAGGGTCAGGCAGGAGACGACTCGGTCGCCGTCGAGCAGGACGGTGCAGGCGCCGCACTGCCCGTGGTCACAACCCTTCTTCGTGCCGGTGAGGCTCAGGTCGTCCCGCAGAGCGTCGAGGAGTGTCCTGCGGTTGTCCACCGCCAATTGGTATGTCGCATCGTTGACTCGCAGTGAGATATCACTACGCGTGTCATCGGTCATCGCGGGTCCTCTCACCAATCCGTCCAAGCCCGCGGGAGGGCGATCCGGCCGTATCCGCATTCACGCGAGCCACGCCATCCTTTCCGGTAGCGGCCGGCGCCACATCAGTCATTCGACTGCGCCAGCGAGCGCTACTACTTGATGAGAACCGTCCACGCGCGGCCGCACCGACCATCCGCTTGGTCCGGAGCAGCGCGAACTGGACAACGAGTTGTTCGACAGTCGTCAACATATGCCAGTCGGACGAATTCACCTTGCTCGTAAGTCCTGAACCTCTGCACGATCCTGCACAATTTCCTCGATGCCAGCATTGCGATGGCTCACTGGCCGCCGCTGACGCAGCCTCTCGCCGCGCCGTCAGGCTCCTCGACGCGGCGCCGTCTCCGGCCACCGGGACAAGCCTCGGCCGGGTAGCACAATAGAAGCGATTCCTTGCCCGATCCCCTCGGCCCGGAAACAGCCATCGACGGTGTTCTCATTCTAAGGCGGAGCTGATCAAACGTGCGTTTCCCGTCGATGACCTCCCTCGGCAATCGGCACGAGCGCCGGCGATAACTGCTCATCGATGCCTCCCCCGCCCGCACAGCGCGTCCGCCTGACTCTGCTCCGGCCTCGGGTGATGTCGGCTCGTCATCCGATACGACGCGGGGTGGGCGCCAAGCTTCACCACGACCGCCACCGCGGTGAGCGATTAGGTCATCGCCGCTGCGGTGTTCTGATCCCGGCAGTCAGATGACTCATGACGGAAGTCCGGCGGGCACCGAGGGTGGAGCTGCGAAAAGCGAACCGATCGCCGCCGGTGATCGGCGACGAGGGAGGAGATCCCGCATGACGACCATCAACCACGGCTTTCACGCCACGCTCACCGCCCAGGACGGCAGGGGCGACGAACTGGTCGACTTCCTGCTCAAGGCGCCGTCGCCGCCGGACGACTGCGTCGTGTTCCTGGTCGGCCGTTCGGCGAGCGACCCGGACACCGTCTACGTCACCGAGGGCTGGACCAGCCGGGAGGCACACGAAAGGATCGTCGGCACCGCGGAGGCGCAGGACACCATGGCGCGACTCCAGGCGCTGCTCGCCCAGAAGCCGGAGTACATCGACGAGGTGCCGATCGGTGGCAAGGCCGCCATCTGAGCGGGCGCCGGGGCAGATCGCTGTGGTCGGCGTGCTCCACACCGCGGCTCGCGGCGACGTGGCGGGTCGGCCGCTCAGAAGGCGGGCTTCCCGCCGACCGGCAACTGATCGAGGTACTGCGATTCGCCGGTCAGCAGTCGCTGCAGTCGGGCGACAAACCTCTGGGCTTCCCGGCTGGCGAAGAACCGGGCGTGCGCGTCGCGGCCGGTCCAGCCCTCGGTGACGTAGACCGTGTCGCTGTCCTCGGTCGAGCGTCCGACCAGAAAGACGACGCAGTCCGGATGGGGCAGCGACGGCGCGGCCAGGAGCAGGGCGATCACGCGATCGCGCTTTCCGGGACGCGCGGTCATGATGGCCTGGAATCCGTACCCGACGGTCTTCTTGGCGCCGCCACGGTGCCACCGGCGGCCGTCGGGATCGGACACGGTCGCGGCTTGGGAGGCTCCCGGTGCCACGGCGCCAAGTGTGACCGCTCCGATGGCGGCCGCACCGCCGACGCGGAGCACGCTACGTCGATCCGTCATGGCGAGTTCCTTTCGACTGATGCCCAAATGGGCCGGTGTCCAGATGGGTTGGACATTTCTTCAAGTGGTGGCCTGAATCCGCTATTTCGAGGCCGGTGCTTCACCGACTCAAAGGCGCGGATCGCAGTCTACGGGCCGTTATCAACCTCTGCAACGACCGATCCGAGGAGGATCGGGCAGGCGGGCGCAACGATTGTGCAATGACTGGTTCCGGCGGCAATCTTTGCGATAGATGGGCAAGCAATCGACATGATCGTGCAATAGACGCACTCGAGGCAACGGCTATATTCGAGTGTCGGTGCCGCAGGCGGTAGAGGTCGCCCGCCCCAATTCCCTACCGTCTCCACTTTTACCGAGGTCGGCGACGCCGACCCTGAGCAGGGAGGCTTTCATGTTGGAGGAAAACAAGCGGATCGCCCGCGCCTATTTCGAGGCACTGGACGCCGAGAAGTCACCGCCCGCCTCGATCTGCACACCCGACTTCGTGCTCCACATCGCCGGCAATCCGGACATGGACATGGCGACCGCGAAGACCTTCACGAAGGATCTCGTCGCCGCCGTGCCCGATCTCAGTCACCCCATCGTCGAGCTCGTGGCCGAAGGAGACAAGGTCTGCTACCGGGGCCGTTACGAGGGTACGCAGACCGGCTCGTACCTCGGCGCGGCACAGACGAGCGGCCAGCTTTCGGCGACCGGCATGGGTATGCTGCGGATCGCCGACGGCAAGGTCGCCGAGGTGTGGATCTGGCCGGACACGATGACCGTCATGCAGCAGTTGGGCGTCCTGCCGCCGCAGTCCTGATCCGGCGGCTCGCCGCTGTCGCCACGCACGACGTCACCCGGCGTCGTGCGTGGCGGACGCGTCGCCGACCGGCGCGCGATTTGCCGAGACGAGACGTTGGCCGTCCTGACTCGGCGAGGTTCCGAATTGCCGGCGGTATTCTCTGCTGAACTGCGACGGGCTTTCATAGCCAACCCGCTGGCTGACGCCGGTGACGTCATTTGGGTCGACGGCGAGCTGCAGCCGGGCTTGTTGCAGTCGGATCTGCTTCTGAAACTGGATTGGGCTCAGCGCCGTCACCGCCAGGAAGTTTCGATGAAAAGCCGAGACGCTCATGCCCGCCCGCCGGGCAAGGTCCTTCACGTGGAAACGTTCCGAATAGTGATCGCGGATCCACCGGACAGCCATGGCGATCTGGCTGAAGCTGCTGTCCGGGAGGCCGAGCTGGCGCAGGACCTCTCCTTGCGGCCCGGTGATCAGATGCCAGACGATCTCCCGTTTGACCAGGGGTGCGAGAGCGTCGATGTCAGCGGGCCGGTCGAGCAGCCGCAGCAACCGGAGGACCGCGTCCAGCAGATCCGTGGATGCCTCGCTCACGGCGATTCCCGGCTGCGGACCCGTATCGGTTTGACCGCCGTGCTTTCCGACCAGGAGCATCTCGGCGACCAGCGCGGGGTCCATGGCCATCCCGACGCCCAGGCCTGGCGCCTCCGGGCTCGCCTTGGTGAAGTAGCTCGTCACCGGCAGCTCCACCGAGGTGAGCAGGTACTGGCCGGGCCCGTAGTCGAAGACGCGGTCGCCGACCGCACATCGCTTCGTTCCCTGGGCGATGAGCGCGAAGACCTTTCCGTAGGTCGTCGGGGTCGGTGGATAAGGGCGGTCCGCCCTGACGATCAGGACACCGTCGATAGCCGTCCGCATGTCCGCCCGGGCGTGCCGCGCCACCAAGCTGCGGATCTCGTTCGGGATCATGTTGGGATTGAACCACCTGACGTGATCCGCCTCGCCGGCCGCGCGGGGAACGCTGACCGACCGGTACACGGATATGGCACCGGGCGCCGCGGGCGGGTCAGGCGACCGCTTCGCAGCCGCTGCGGGGCAGTACGCGTACCACGCCGCCGGTCACCAGCACGATGTCGCAGTCCGGTCGTTCGGTGACGGTGCCGGCCTGGAAGAGGCGGTGGACCGAGGCGCTGTCGAGGCGGCTCAGGTCGCGGGCGTCGACGAGCAGCTTGCGGGGAGCGAGCCCGCCGATCGCCGCCCGCATGGCATGGCGCAGGCGACGGGCGGCGGGCCCGTCCAGGTGTCCGTCGAGGGCGAGCCAGGCGACGCGGCGACCCTGGTCGTAGCTGAAGGTGAAGCTGAACTCGGTCATCGCCACCGTCCCGCATGATCCGCCGGGATGATCCGGCCTTTGCGGGAAGGGCGCCGGCAGCGGCCCCTCTGTTACACCCCGCCGCCGGTCACCCCCGGTCGCCGTCTGCCCCGGTCTCGTCGGCGGCGAAGGCGTGGGCCTCTTTGCGCCGGCGTACCGCGAGGAGGGCGACACCGCCGGCCACCAGGGCGGCGCCCACAACCGCCGTCGTCAAGGTGGCCGCGCCCGTGATCGGAAGACTTCCGCCGCTCGAACCGCCACCGGCCGCCCCGGACACCGACGCGGACGTGGCGGCGCCGGGCGTCGACTCGGTGGAGGGCGCCGGCGAGCCGGACGGTACGGGCGTGGGGCTCTCGCCGCCACCGCCGCCGGCCGGGCAGGTGTGGGTGAGGTTGAACTTCTGCGCCGTACCGGTGATCACGGCCGTCGCCCCGGTGAGCGTCCACCCGGCCGGCGTGGCGATCCACGCCTTGCTCGTGCCGTTGCCGGTCACGACGGCGCCCCCGTCGGTCGGGATGGTCAGCGAGCCGTGCTCGCCGAAGACCGCCGTCACCGAGACGAAGTCTCCCGCGGTGTCGCCGTTGCCGGGCAGGACGAAGACCCACACGTCCTGGTCCGCGTACGGCCCGCCGCCCAGGTCGCACTCGTGGGTGCCGTGGCCGTCCGCGGTCGTGGGCACGTTGCCGGGGTTGATGCCGACCGTCGTCTCCGCCCGGGCCGGCGCCGCGGTCACCAGCCCGACGACCGCCACCGTCCCGGCCACGGCCGCCAGACGCCCCATCCACTGTGCCCGCATCGCGTATCCCTCTCGAGAAGGCGCGCCCACCCGGCGCTTCGACGCCCGATCGCAACAGATGGGAGCCGGCCGCACGACCGGTCGTTCAGGCCGGCCCGAAGGGCGAAGGGGCGCATGCCGGCGACGTCCGTACGGACTTCGCGGGAAGGGCCGGTTCGCGGTAACGCGAACCCGCGGTTATTGCGCCCGACCGGCTCAAGTACGCGCGCTCCGCCCCAGGTCAGGGCCGTTGTAGCCTGCACCCTCGGCACCTTCGGGCACATCCGGGAAGGCGACGGGATCGGGCTTTGCAGGACGAGGAACTCGCGCGGGCGCTGGCCGCGGCGGTACGTGGTGACGCCGCCGCCTTCGCCGTCCTGTGGCGCGCGCACCAGCCGCCGATGCTGCGCTACCTGCGCGTGATCGTAGGCGACAGCGCCGAGGACGTCGCCTCCGAGACCTGGCTGCAGGCCGCCCGTGACCTGCGCGGATTCACCGGTTCGCCGGCGGGGTTCCGGGTGTGGCTGTTCACGATCGCCCGCAACCGCGCGATCGACGAGCGGCGCCGGGCCCGGCGCCGGCCGGAGGAGCCGCGCGAGATCCACGAGCGGGACCTGCCGGGCACCCGGCCGGACGTGGCCGAGGAGGTCGTCCAGCGCTCGGAGACCGACTGGGCGCTGGGCGTGATCGCCTCCCTGCCCAAGGACCAGGCCGAGGCGGTGACGCTGCGCGTCGTGGTCGGCCTCGACGTGGCGCAGACCGCCGACGTGCTGGGCAAACGCCCGGGCGCGGTACGGGTCGCCGCGATGCGCGGGCTGCGCCGGCTCGCCCAGCACGCCGAGGTACGGGCGCGCCGCCCCGAACCCGACCACCCGGAGGGGGTGTAACGCCGTGCGCCGCCGGGACGCATCTTCAAGCGCCATGAGTACGTCACGGATCGAACCGGCCGAGGCCGAGCGGCTGCTCGACGCGGGCCGCGACCCCGCGCACCCGGGGTTGAGCCGCCTGCTCGCCGCGGCCACCGCGCCACCACGCCCCGAGGAGCTGGCCGGGCTGCCGCGGGCGGTCGCCGCCTTCGTGGAAGCCGGCCGGGCATCCCGGCCGGGCGCGGCGGAGCCGGCCGGCCGCGCCGCGCGGCGCCGGCAAGCCACCCGGCGGCGGCCGCACGGGCTGCGGCCCCTCGTC
>NZ_JAVHUY010000047.1 GCF_031085175.1 Phytohabitans maris | reverse complement strand
GTCACAACCGGCCGTCGTGTACGGCTTGGGTCACCCAGGGGACGACCTCGTCGAGCATGGTGTCCAGACTGGTCGTGGCTTCGAAGCCGAGGACCTGCTTGGCCTTGGTCACGTCCGGGACCCGCTTTTGCACGTCGTACTCGAACGGATCATCCGACACGTACCGGAACGGCACCTCCGGGCCCTTGATCTTGCCCCAGATCACCTGCGCCAGCTCCAGCACCGTGGTCGACTCCGCGGTGGACAGGTTGAAATCCTCGTTCACCGCCGCCGGGTGCTCCATCGCGGTCACGATCCCAGCCGCCAGGTCACCACCGTAGGTGTAATGCCGCACCTGGTTTCCCTCACCCAGGATGTGCAACGGGTCCTGACCCTTCACGATCTTCTGCACCAGGTCCGGCACCACATGCGACATGGCCAGCTTCACATTCCCGGACAACACCTCGGCCTCACCCAACGCCCGGCCCTCACCCACCCCGACACAGTTGAACGGCCGCACGATCGTGTACGGCAACCGGTACTGCTCCCACGCCGCCCGCGCGTAATACTCCACCGCCAACTTCTGAAACCCGTACGACGACAACGGCGGCGGGACCCGACGCTCATCACCCTCCCTGGACGGCCAACGCTCGGTCGACTCGAACACCATCGACGACGACATATAGGTCACCTTCCGCAGCCGGCCGTCGCGGTGCGCCGCGATCGCCGCGTCACACGACGCCGCCATGATCCGCTCGTTCGTCGCGAGCAGGTCGTAGGCGTAGGCGTGGAAATAGGAGATCCCACCGATCATCGCCGCCCCCGCGATGAAATGATCACAATCCGCGGCCAGCTCGGTGACCAGAGCGGTGTCCCGGGCATCACCCTCCACAAACCGATACCCAGGATGATCATCGTAGCTGTGCGTGACCGGCCCGTACTTCGAGTAGTTGTCCAACCCGACCACCTCGTGGCCACGCCCGAGCAGCTCCTCGACCACATAACCGCCGATGAACCCGGCCGAACCGGTAACCAAGACCTTTGACACGAGAATGTGCTCCTAGCTGAGTGACGCGGGGACTGACGAGGCGGAAACGGCTTCGGGCTCCGGCTGCGCCGGGCGGCGCTTGGCGATCTGCTCCATCGTGAGCCGCCGGCCGTACGCGAACCGGTACCAGCGCAGGTACGACGGCAGAAACCGGCCCAGGTCGAAATGGGACTCGCCGAGCTGGCGGTCGAGCCAGATGGTCGGGATCTCGGCGACCGGCAGGCGCAGGCGCCCGGCCTTGGCGGTCAGCTCCAGCCCGATCTCGAAACCGGTGCGCGACTCGATCCCCACCGCGCGCACGAACCCGGTGTCGTACGCCTTGAAGCTGTTGGTGGCGTCGCGGGTGCCCACGCGGGTGAACGCGTACAGCGTGCGCCCCGCCCAGCGGGACATCATCCGCTTGAGCCGCGGGCCGCCGACCTGCTGCCCGCCCGGCATGTACCGGGACGCCGCGGCCACCACGACTCCCCGCTCGACCAGGCGGGCGAGGTCGTCGATCTGGCGCGGGTCGTCGCAGCCGTCCGCCATCGTTACCACGGTCACCGGGGCGCGGGCCGCGTCGATGCCGAACCGGATCGCGTTGGCCGGGCCGCGCCCGTACGTGTTGAGCACCGGCCGTACCTGCGGGTGCGACTCGGCGATCTGCCGTGCGTACGGCACGGTGGTGTCTTCGGGCATGTCGTGCACGAGCAGGATCTCGCTGGGGAGCATGACCTCGCGCAGGATGCGCTCCATGCACCGGATGATCGCTTCGCCCTCGTTGTAGACCGGGATGACGACGGAGATCCGGGGCGTGACGGTCATGCGGGGCCCCCGGGGAAACGTGGAGCGAAGCGGAGCGTCTTCTGGGGGTGCTTCATATCCGCACGCCCTGCCCGGTCAGTCCCCACATGTCCACCACCGGCGTCGCCGTCTCCAACGCCGCGTACTCCTGATGCGGACACGCGATCACCAACAGATCCGCCCTCGACAACACCTCGCCCAACGGCAGGAACCGCTCGTCCCTGATATGCGGATCCGTGCAGAGCGTCTCCCGCGCCTTCAACGACAAGATCTTGCGCAACTTGTACGCCAACGACTCCCGCGGGTCGTCACTACCACCCTTGAACGCCATCCCCAAAATCCCCACCGTCATCGACGACAGGTCAAAACTGTCCTCCAGACGGGACACCAGATACAACGGCAAACCCTCATTGATCAACATCGCCGAGTGACCCAACACGAAGTTGTTCCGGTTGAACGCCGCCAACTGCATCGTGTCCTTGAACAAACACGGCCCCGCCGCAAACCCCGGCATCGGCAGATCCGCCGCCCGCGGATAATCAAACGTGATCGCATGCCGGATCCGCGCGAAATCCAACCCGAAATCGTTCGCCATCATCCAAAACTGGTTAGCCGTCGCGAACTTGATATACCGCCACGTATTCGTAAACAGCTTCGCCAGCTCCGCCTCCTCCGGCTCCAGCGGCACGATCTGGTCGGTCAGGTTGCGGAAGAACTTCTCGGCGCGCCCGACCACCTCGGGCGTACGGGCGGAGACGATCTGCGGCAGGTCGAAGAGCTCGGTGAGCGCCTTGCCCTCGGCGATCCGCTCCGGGCAGAAGGCCACGTCGACGCCGCTGCCGAGGCCGGCGAGCAGCTTTTCGGTCAGCGCGGTCACACCCGGGTAGACGGTCGAGCGCAGGATCACGAGCTGGCCGGCGACCAGGTGGTCGGCGCACCGTTGCAGCGCCCGGGGCACCGCGCCGAGGTCGGGGTTGAGGTGCTCGTCGACCGGGGTGCCCACCACGACCACGACGTGCTCGGCGGTGCCGACGCTGGCGGGATCGGTCGTGGCGACCAGCCGGCCCGCCCCGACGACCTCGGTGAGCAGTGGCGCGGCCCCCTCCTCGTCGAACGGCATGACGCCGCCGTTGACCGTCGCCACCGCGGCCGCGTTGATGTCGTACAGCGTCACGGAGAGCCCGCGCGAGGCGAGCGCGATGCCGAGTGGCAGGCCCACCCGCCCGCAACCGCCGACGATCACCGCGTCCCGAGAAAACTGATGTGCCCGCACAGGCGCCCCTCCCGCTGAGCGTGCCGAAGCCGAAAACCGAAGACCGCCAGACGGGTCCAGCGAACTGCTAGATGCTATTGAGGCCCGCTTGCCCGTCGGATTCCACTGTCTGGAACGTGACAGGGGTACCGGCCGACCGGCTGGACTCAGCGCTCCTGCTGGCGGGGAACCACGACCTCACGCAGGATGAGCTGGATCGCGGCGACCGCCGGGATGGCGACCAGCGCGCCGATGACGCCGAAGAGGGCGACGCCGAGCAGGGCGGCCACGATCGCGGCCACGTCGCTGACCTTCACCGAACGGCGCATCACCTTCGGGTAGATCAGGTAGTTTTCCACCTGCTGGTAGATGATGAAGAAGACCAGGCAGGCGATGCCGACCGTGAGCGAGTTGGCAAAGCCGACCAGGCTGACGATCACCGCGCCGAGCGTGGCCCCGATCTGGGGGATCAGGTCACAGACCGCGATGACGACGGCCAGCGCGAACGGGTACGCCACCCCGGTGATCATCAAGAAGACGAAGGTGCTGGTGCCGGCCACGATCGCGATGGCGAGCGCACCCACCATGTACGCCCCGACCTTGGTCAGGATCTCGTCGGTGATCAGCCGCACCCGGTGCCGCCGGGAGGCCGGCACGATCTGGTAAGCGGCTTCCTTGATGCGGTCGAAGGCGGCCATGAAGTAGATCGTCAGCACCAGCACGGTCAGCACCCGGAAGACCGTGCCGAACACCAGCGACGCCCCGCCGAGCACCCCGCCGAGCGCGCGGGTGATGTTTTCCGGCGTGACCGCCGACGACGCCCGCTGGATGATGTCGTACCGCTCGTTGAGGTCGCGGATCGTCGGGTTGTCGTTGAGCTGGTCGATGTAGCCCGGCAGGTTGTCGATCACCTCGCTGGACTCGTTGACCACCGGCGGTACGAGCGCGAAGAGGCCGCCGCAGAGCAGCAGGATGATGCCGAGCGCGACGGCGGCGACCGCGAGGCCGCGCGGGACGCCCCACTTGCGCAGCCGCACCACCGCCGGGTTGAGCCCCACGGCGAGGAAGAGCGCTATGAAGATCAGCAGGAGTACGCCGGCGGCGTTGCGGACGGCGACGTACGCCGCGTACGCCAGCAGCACGCCCAGCCCGCCGACGAACCCGGTGACGAACGCGTTGCGCCCCAGCGGCCGCCCGAGCGGGCCGAACTTGCCGCTGGGTGGGGGTACCGGAGCGTCGGCCGAAGCCTCGTCCGCGGGCGACGCCGGGCGCTCCGGCTCGGCGCCGGCCGCCCGCCGCTCGACGGGCTCCTCGCCGGATCCGTCAGCTGCCACTTGCCCTCCCGCGGATAGCGATCCCGCAGCAGGGTAACGGCCGCCCGCCGGCGCCGCGACCCGCAGGTAGTGGAATCAGCCGACCTTCTGCGGCGCCTCCGCCCGCTCCTCGGCGGGCTTCTCCTCGTCTTTGGCGGCGGGCTCGCCCTCGGCCTCGCCGGTGCTCACCACCTGGGTCTCCTCGGCGGCGGAGCCGGCGTCAGCCACCTCGGACACCTCGGCGGCGGCGTCGCTGGCCTTCTGCGCGGTCGTCTTGGCCTCGACCACCTTGCGCTCGGCCTGCTCAGCCGTGCGCTGCGCCTCGGCGAGCCGCTGCCGCTCGGCGGCGAGCTGGTTTTGCACCTCGTTGAGCGCGCGCCGGAACTGGTCGCCCTCCTGGCGGGTGGCCACGGTCTGCTGCTTTACGTCGGCGAGGGCCTGCTGGGCCTGCGCCACCTGGTGCTGTACGTCGGCCAGGAGCTGCCCGGCGGCGGCGGTCTCCTTTTGCGTCGAGGCCAGGTGTGACTGCGTCGCGGCGAGGTGGCCCTGTGCCGTGGCGGCCTGCTCCTCGGTCTGGCGCCGGACGGCCGCGGCGTGCTCCTCGGCCTCGCGCCGCACCGCGGCGGCCTGCTCTTCGACCTGGCGCCGGATCTCCGCCACGTAGCGCTCGGCCTCGGCGGTCCGCGCGGCGGCCTGCTGCTCGGCGTTCGCCCGCCACTGCGCGAACTCGTGCTCGGCCGCCACCCGCCGCTGGCCGAACTCGCGGTCGAAGTCGGCCTGGCGCTGGTTGATCTCCTGCTCCACGCTCCCGCGCCACTGCGCGAGCTCCTGCTGGGCCTGGGCGCGCGCGGACTGGACGAACGACTCGGTCTCCGCCCGAGACCGCTCCGCGAAGTGGGTCGCCTCTTCACTCAGCCGGTGTGCCTTTTGCCGGGCCTGGACGAGTGCGGCCTCACCCTCGGCGCGTATCTTGCCGGCCTGCTCGCGGGCGCCCGCCAGGATCGCCTCGGCCT
The DNA here is from genome assembly GCF_031085175.1 of Phytohabitans maris. GTDB lineage: Bacteria > Actinomycetota > Actinomycetes > Mycobacteriales > Micromonosporaceae > Phytohabitans > Phytohabitans maris. Next base: position 75,393 of record NZ_JAVHUY010000047.1, on the reverse strand, counting down.
GCTCCTGCGCCTGGGCCACCGCCGCCTCGGCCGCGGCACGGCGCTCGGCGGCCGCTTTTTCCTCATCGGAGCGGCGGGCGGCCAGCGCGATCTCGAAGTCGCGCACCGCGTCGGCCGCGCGCGCCCGGGCCTCGGCCAGCGCCCGCTCCGCCTCGGCCCGCTGCTCGGCGAGCTCCTGGGTGGCGCTGCCGCGGATCGCGTCGGCCTGCTCCTCGGCCAGCGCGAGGATCTGCTCTACGCGCGGACCGAGGTGGCGGAAGGAGATCTTGTCGATATTTGCCGCCTGGCGCCGGACGTTGACCACCTCGGCCCGCAGCTGCTCCACCTGCGCGGCGAGGCTCTGGATCTGCGCGTACGCCTGCTCACGCTCGGTAGTTAGGGTGGCTATCTCCCCCTCGGCGCGGGCGACGTAGCGGTCTACCTGGCGTTTGTCGTAGCCCCGCATGGCCGACTCGAAGGTCGGCTCCGTCGACACACCATCACTTAGACCAAAGAGCTCTCCGCCGTGCGACATGCCATCCATCCTCACACGCTCGGCTGAACGGCGCCTGGATACACACCATTCGGCGGAGGGATGAGCGCCACTGTCATCCGGAGCGAGGACGCCAAAGCAGGCCGCCCCGGTGAACCGGCGCGGCCTGCGTTCGGTCGCATCTGCCCCGCGATGCCGGGCCTCAGCTGGCGGCGCCCGCGTTGACCCGCTCGCCGTCGCCCTTGCTCGACTTGTCGTCCTCGGCCTTCGCCTGCTGCGGCGCCGTGGGCACGATGCCCGCGAGGCCGGAGAGCATCTGGCCGAGCTGAGCGGTGACCGCGTCCTTCTGGCGGGTGAGGTCTTCGACCTCGCGCCGGGCGGCCTGGGTGGTGAGCTCGGCCTCGGTGCGGGCCTCGCTCACGAGGCGGTGCGACTCGGCGCGGGCCTCGTTGAGCGTCTTTTCCGCCAGGGCCTTGGCCTTGTCGATCGTCTCGCTCGCGTTGCGCTCGGACTCGACCCGGCGGGCCTCGGCGCGCTGCTCGATCTCCTTGGCCCGGTCTTCGGCGGCGCGGGCGCGCTCCTCGGCCTCGGCGACCAGCTTTTGCGTCTGGGCCACCTGGGCGGCGTGCCGCTCCGACTCCTCGCGCTCGGCCTTTTCCCGGCGCTCGGCCAGCTCCAGCGCCAGGGCTTGGAGATCCTTGTCGCGCTTGTCGCGGGCGTCGGTCAGCAGCTTGGTCGCCTCGGCGCGCTTTTCCTCGGCCTCGCGGGCCGCCTTTGCCCGGAGCTGGGTGATCTCCCGCTCGGCGGTGGCGCGCAGGGTGGCGACCTCACGCTCCACGGTGGACTTCAGCTCGGCCACCTCGTGCGCGGTGACCGTACGCAGCTGCTTGGTCTCGCGGTCGGCGTCGGCGCGGAGGGTGTCGGCCTCGCGGCGGGCCTGCACGCGCACCTCGGCGGCCTCGCGCTCGGAGGCGGTGCGCACCTGGCCGGCCTCGCGCTCGGCGGTCGCCTTCATCGCGGCGGCCTCGGCACGCGCCTTGTCGGTGATCTCGCGGGCCTCCAGGCGCGCGGCGGACAGGATGCCCTCCGACTCGCGCTTGGCCTCACCGCGGTGGTCGTTGGCCTGCTCCTCGGCCAGCCGCAGGATCTGCTCGACCCGCGTGCCCAGCCCGGAGAGCGTCGGCCGGCTGTTTTCCTCGAGCTGCTTGTTGGTGTCGGTGAGCTTCTGCTCGAGCGAGCCGAGGCGCTGCTCGGCCTGGCGGAGCCGGCGCTGCGCGTCGTTCATGCGCTGCTCGGCCTCGCCGCGGGCCTGCTCGGACTGGGTCAGCGCGGCACTGAGCCGGCCGACGAAGTCGTCGACCTGCCCACGGTCGTACCCCCGAAGGACGACGGTGAAGTCATGTTGCGAGTTCGCGTTTTCGAAGAACGCGAGGGAGGACTGCTGCTGCTGGGGCATTGGGACATACTGGCAGACCCACCGGGGGGCTTCGCAAGGCCGTACGGCCCCAAGTCGCCCCCACTTATAAGGTCATCTTTTCGGGTGAATGGAGATGTGATCACCGCCCGCGGAAGCGGTTGATCTCGGCCTCGTGGCGGGCCCGCAGTTCCGGGTCGCGCACGCCCAGACCGTCGGCCGGAGCGAGGCACCGGACGCCCACCTTGCCTTGGTGCGCGTTGCGGTGCACCTCGTACGCCGCCTGGCCGGTCCGCTCAAGGGGATAGGTGCGGGACACGGTCGGATGGATACGGCCGAGGGCGACGAGCCGGTTGGCCTCCCACGCCTCGCGGTAGTTGGCGAAGTGGCTCCCGACGATCCTCTTGAGATTCATCCAGAGGTAGCGGTTGTCGTACTGGTGCAGGAAACCGCTCGTCGATGCGCAGGTCACGATCGTCCCGCCGCGCTTGGCGACGTAGACGCTCACGCCGAACGTCTCCCGCCCCGGGTGCTCGAAGACGATGTCCGGGTCCTCGCCGCCGGTCAGCTCCCGTACCCGCTCGCCGAAGCGGCGCCACTGCGCGGTGTCCTGCGTCCGCTCGTCCTTCCAGAAGGTGAAATCGCTGCGGTCGATCACCAGTTCGGCGCCCATCCGCCGGCACAGCTCGGCCTTGTCCGGGGAGGAGACCACGCAGACGGGTATCGCGCCGCCGTTGAGCGCGAGCTGGGTGGCGTACCCGCCGAGGCCGCCGGACGCGCCCCAGATCAGCACCACGTCGCCCTGCTTCATCCGCGCGCCGTGGTGCGAGACCAGCTGCCGGTACGCGGTGGAGTTGACCAGCCCCGGGCTGGCCGCCTCCTCCCAGGTGAGGTGGCGCGGCTTGGGCATGAGCTGGTTGGCCTTCACGACCGCGAGCTCGGCGAGGCCGCCGAAGTTGGTCTCGAAGCCCCAGATCCGCTGCTGCGGGTCGAGCATGGTGTCGTCGTGGCCGGCGGCGTCCTCCAGCTCGACGGAGAGGCAGTGTGCGACCACCTCGTCGCCGGCCGTCCACCGTGTCACGCCGGGTCCGACCCGAAGGACGATGCCGGCGGCATCCGAACCGACCACGTGGTACGGCAGGTCGTGGCGCTTGGCGAGCGCGGAGAGGCGGCCGTACCGCTTCAGGAACGTGAAAGTGGACAGTGGCTCGAAGATGCTCGTCCACACCGTGTTGTAGTTGATCGCGCTGGCCATCACCGCGACGAGCGCCTCACCCGGTCCGAGTTCGGGGGTGGGCACCTCCTGCACGCGCAGTGACTGGCGGGGGTCCTTCTCCCGGGTGGGCACACCGTCGAACATGGACGTCTCGTCGGCCCGGACCACCACGCCCCGGTAGCTCTCCGGCACCGGGAGGGTCGCGACGCCGGCCAGCTCCTTGCCCGGGTCGGCCGCTCCCTCCGCCGCCATGATCGTCTCGAGGATCTTCCGCACAGCGCACCTCCTGGAGGATCAGGCCCAGGATGTTACTGAACGGTAGCTTAGGTGGGAACCGTTTTGTGAAGAACCGCATCGGCCGGCTCCACGAGCTCGACCAGGACCCCGCCGGCGTCCTTCGGGTGCACGAAGTTGATCCGCGAGCCGGCCGTACCCCGCCGCGGCTCGTCGTACAGCAGGCGCATGCCCCGCTCGCGCAGCCGCGCGCTGGCCACCTCGACGTCCTTTACCGTGTACGCCACCTGCTGCACGCCCGGCCCGTTCCGCTCCAGGAACTTCGCGATCGTGGACGACGGGGAGAGCGGCGCCAGCAGCTGCACCTGCCCACCCGACGGGTCCGGGCCGACCGCGAGCATGGCCTCCTCGACGCCCTGCTCCGCGTTGGTCTCCCGGTGCACGCAGCGCATGCCGAAGACCCGTGCGTAGAAGCCGATCGCCTCGTCGAGGTCGGACACCGCCACCCCGACGTGGTCGATCCGGAGCAGGCCGATACCTGTGACATAGTCGGCAGCGGGCTCACCGTGGTCGTGCTCACTCATAGCGTTAGTCTGACCGAACTACCGTTAAGTAGTGCGGGAGGGTGACCAATATGACCGGCTCCGTGATCGTGAGTGGCGCGCGTACGCCGATGGGCCGCCTGCTCGGCAACCTCAAGGACTTTCCAGCCACGGCACTCGGCGGCTTCGCCATCCGGGCGGCGCTGGAGCGGGCCGGGGTCGCCCCTGAGCAGGTGCAGTACGTGATCATGGGGCAGGTGCTCCAGGCCGGCGCCGGCCAGATCCCCGCTCGCCAGGCCGCGGTCAAGGCCGGCATCCCGATGTCCGTGCCCGCGCTGACGGTAAACAAGGTCTGCCTCTCCGGCCTCGACGCGATCGCCCTCGCCGACCAGCTGATCCGCGCCGGCGAGTTCGACATCGTGGTGGCCGGCGGCATGGAGTCGATGACCAACGCGCCGCACCTGCTCGTCGGGCAGCGCCAGGGATACAAGTACGGCGACGTGGTGATCAAGGACCACATGGCGCTGGACGGGCTCACCGACACGTGGGACCAGATGGCGATGGGCGAGTCCACCGAGCGGTACAACGCGCGGTTCGGCATCACCCGCGAGGAGCAGGACGCCTTCGCGGCGGCCAGCCACCAGCGGGCGGCGGCGGCGCAGAAGAACGGCGCGTTCGCCGACGAGATCACGCCGGTCGAGGTGCCGCAGCGAAAGGGCGAGCCGATCGTGATCGCCGAGGACGAGGGCATCCGCCCGGACACCACGGTCGAGACGCTGGGCAAGCTGCGGCCCGCGTTCACCAAGGACGGCACGATCACCGCGGGCAGCTCGTCGCCGATCTCCGACGGCGCGGCCGCGGTGGTGGTGATGAGCAAGGCCAAGGCGCAGGAGCTGGGGCTGACCTGGCTGGCCGAGATCGGCGCGCACGGCAACGTGGCCGGCCCGGACAACTCGCTGCACCTCCAGCCGGCCAACGCGATCGAGCAGGCGCTCGGCAAGGCCGGCATGAGCGTGGCCGACCTCGACCTCATCGAGATCAACGAGGCGTTCGCGCAGGTGGGCGTCGCCTCCACCGGCCAGCTCGGGGTCAGCCCCGAGATCGTCAACGTCAACGGTGGCGCGATCGCGCTCGGCCACCCGATCGGCATGTCCGGCGCCCGCCTGGTACTCACGCTGGCTCTGGAGCTCAAGCGGCGCGGAGGTGGCACCGGCGCCGCGGCCCTCTGCGGCGGCGGTGGTCAGGGCGACGCCCTTATCATCAAGGTCCCGTGAGCGCATCGCACAGACGCAGCCGTGACGTACCCGCGCTGGTGGCCGCCGCGCGCAAGGGTGACCCCCGCGCGGTGGCCCGGCTGATCACCCTGGTCGAGTCCGGCGACGACCTGCTCCCCGAGGTGGCCGCCGCGCTCGCGCCGTACACCGGCAAGGCACAGGTCATCGGCCTCACCGGCTCGCCCGGCGTGGGCAAGTCCACCACCACCAACGAGCTGGTGCGGGCGCTGCGCGCCGAGGGCCACCGGGTGGGGGTGCTGGCGGTCGACCCGTCCAGCCCGTTCACCGGCGGAGCGATCCTCGGCGACCGGGTGCGCATGCAGGACCACGCCACCGACCCGGGCGTCTACATCCGCTCGATGTCCAGCCGCGGCCACCTCGGCGGGCTGGCGGCGGCGACCCCCCAGGCGGTACGCGTGCTGGAGGGCGCGGGCTGCGACGTGGTGCTGGTCGAGACCGTCGGCGTCGGGCAGGCCGAGGTCGAGGTGGCCTCGCTCGCCGACACCACGATCGTGCTGCTCGCCCCGGGCATGGGCGACGCGATCCAGGCGGTCAAGGCCGGCATCCTGGAGATCGCCGACGTGTTCGTGGTCAACAAGGCCGACCGCGACGGCGCCGACGCCACCTACCACGACATCCAGGGCATGATCGGCCTCGGTGAGCGGGCGCCCGGGCAGTGGCGGCCACAGGTGGTGCGCGCGGTCGCGGCCCGGGGGCAGGGCATCGACGACATCCTCACCGCGGTGCAGAAGCACCGCGCCTGGCTGGTCGAGCACGGCGAGCTGCGCCGCCGCCGGGAGAGCCGGGCCGCCGCCGAGGTCGAGGCGATCGCGCTGGGCACGCTCCGCGAGCGGTTGGGCTCGATCCGCGCGGGTACGGCGTTGCGCGATGCCGCCGTGCGGGTGGCGTCCGGCGAGACGGACCCCTACACGGCCGCCGCCGCGCTCGTCGCCTCGTTGCCCTGAGGACCGGCGCTTTCGCCGGTGAGCTTGTGCTGATGAGCCTTCCGCCGGTGAGCTTTGCCGGCGCCTTCTCGCTGGTGAGTGGAGGAGATCACACCCCGTGCGAGCCGCCGCGCGGACATAGTGGACCTGCGTCCGACCTACGAGGAGACCGATGTTGCGCACGATGATGAAGTCGAAGATTCATCGGGCCACGGTGACGCAGGCCGACCTGCACTACGTCGGCTCGCTGACGCTGTGCCGCTCGCTGATGGAGGCCGCCGACCTGCTGCCCGGCGAGCGGGTCGACGTGGTCGACGTGACCAACGGCAACCGGCTCTCCACGTACGTCATCGAGGGGCCGGCCGACTCCGGCGTGGTCGGCATCAACGGCGCCGCCGCCCACCTGGTAAAGCCCGGCGACCTGGTGATCATCATCGCGTACGGCATGTACACCGAGGCCGAGCTCGCCGACCTCACCCCGCGGGTCGTCTTCGTCGACGAGCAGAACGCGATCGTCGACCTGGGCAGCGACCCGGCCGCCCCCGTGCCCGGCACCGCCACACTGCGCGGCGACCTGATCCGCTAGAGAGCTTTACGGGCGTTTCTTCAGACAGCGATTTGCCCCGGTCCGTGCCAGCTGTGGACCGCATGCGTGGGGTTTCCCCTGGGTGCTTTCCCGCGGGCACCGCTGCGGCCGGCGGCGAGTTGGCGCTCGCCGGGATCCCCGGCCTCCGCCGTCGGCTCCGCGGGACAAGCCCACCCGGGGGCGGGGTCGCGCTTACCGCCCGCCGGACGACCGGGACGGTCCCATGATCGGCGCTGCGAGATCAGCCAAAGGCGGAGATCGCGCCAGCCGACCCCCGACGCGGATCAAGGGGCGCACCGACCTCGACCTCAAGTACACGGCTGGAGAGCGGGACCGTCCCAGCAGATCGTGGTACGGATCCGCCCACCTGAGGGCACATGCGTACCACGATCTCGACGGCCGCCCGGTGTCCTTGATCGATCGCGGGCCGCGGGCCCGGTGTTCCGCGGGTTTCGGCCTTGCGACCGCGGAGGGTGAGGCCGCGGGAACGCACCCCAAGAAAACGCACCGCTGCGCTCCACGTTTCCCCGGGGGGCCCGCGCAACGGTCTGGACCACCGCGGACGTCGCGGTAGCCCATCTCTTTCGGGTCTGGATCCGATCGAGACCGCCAACGGCCTGACTAGGGGCGGCGGCGCCAGGCGCGGACCACCTCGTCGGCGTCGAGCGGCCGCACCTTGACGTAGGGCTCGGTGGGGCGGTCCCGGTAGGCGGCGACCCGCGCGTTGAGGTCGGCCACCGTCTCCCGGACGCGCTGCTCGGACCGGAGCTGGCGGACCTGTTCGGGCAGCCGGTCGAGGTCGCGGGCCAGCCGCAGCGAGGCCGGCAGCGCGACGTCGCCCAGGTCCTCGCGGCGCATCATCTGCTTGATCCACCAGTTCTCGTCGTACGGCTCGCCCTTGCCGGGGATGGGTTTGCCGGCGCCGGGCAGGTCGTCGAACTCCCCGTTTTCCCGGGCCTCCCGGATGCGTGCCTCGATGAGGGACTCGAACCGGTGCGAGTAGCTCATCCCTCGACGGTAGCGACTGGTTAGTCTCTCCCCGTGACGACGACGGTGGTGGTCGATGGGCTCTCGGTCGCGTACGGGCGGGGCGAGCCGGTCCTGCGCGACGTCTCGGTGACGGCCGAGCCGGGCCGGGTGCTGGCCGTCACCGGTCCCTCCGGCGCGGGCAAGACCACCCTGCTGTCCGCGATGGCCGGCCTGCTCCCGTCCGCCGCGGGCAGCGTGACCGTCGGCGGTGAGGCGGTGCGCGACCGGGACCACGCGGTGGCCCGGGGGATCGTGCTCGTGCCGCAGGACAACGGGCTCGCCGCGATCCTCACCGCCGGGGAAAACCTCCAGGTCGCGCTCATCGCCGCCGGGGCCTCGCCGGCCGAGGCGCGGCGGCTGACGGCGGCCGCGCTGGAGCGGCTGGGGCTGGCCGGGCAGACCGACCAGCTCGTCGAGGAGCTCTCCGGCGGCCAGCAGCAGCGCGCCGCGATCGCCCGCGGGCTGGCGCTGGCCGGTGGAGTGCTGCTGGCCGACGAGGTGACCAGCGAGCTGGACGCGGCAAACCGGCAGCGGGTGATCGACCTGCTGCACGACGAGGCCGGGCGGGGCGTGGCGGTGGTCCTGGCCACCCACGACCCCGAGGCGGCCGCCGCCTGCGACGCCGAGCTGCACCTGGTCGACGGCCGCGCCGAGCTCGTGCGCGGCTAGCTACCCCTGTGATCAAAGCTCCCCTCAAGTCGTTCTAACGACTTCAAGGGAGCTTTGATCACAGGCCGGGACGCGCCGGGCACAGGTTGGGGGCAAGCTCTCTGGTTAACAGCCGTCACAGCACTCCCTCCGTTCGCTCGCGGCGGGTACGCTCCGGACCCAGTGGCCTGCCAGCGACACAGGGGGAGATGTCATGACCGATGTAGCGGCTCAGGTGCCCACCCAGCGCCAGGAGAGCACAGGCGACGAGACGATCGTCGAGACACCCGCGGCTGCCTCGCCTGCCGCGGCGGAGGTCACCCCAGCGGCAGAGCCGGCCGCCGAGCCCGAGCCCGCGCCGGCGGCGGCCAACGGCACCGCCGCCCAGATCAGCGAGCAGGTCAGCGACGCGGTCGAGCGGGCCGGTGACGCGGTCGAGCGGGCCGCCGCGGCCTCCGGGCGGGTCGCCTCGCAGGTGGTCGACCGCCTGCGCAACAACGCCGAGCTGGCCGCCGAGCGGGGCATGACCTCGATCGCCGACGAGGTGGTCGAAAAGATCGCCGGCATCGCCACCCGCGAGGTGCCCGGCGTGTACGACCTGGGCGGCGACGTCGCCCGCTTCTTCGCCAACGTCAAGGAGCGGATCGGCCTCGGCGACGCCGACGAGGACGCCGACCGGGGCATGTCGGTGCGGCTGGAGGGGCGCACCGCGGTCATCAACATCACGCTCGTGATCGAGTACGGTTTCGTGGTGCACTCCGTGACCGAAAAGGTGCGGGCCAAGGTGATCAGCTCGGTGGAAAACCTCCTCGGGCTCGAGGTCACCGAGGTCAACATCCGGGTCGACGATGTACACATCGACGACGCCGGCCCGGTCGGGGGCGACGAAGCGCGAGCGGTAGGCTACCAGCCGTAGTCAACGGGACACGCGGTACCTTAGCGATCGTTCAGGGAAGCCTCTAGACTCGGTGCCATGAACGCCGAGGACATCGCGGCGGGCCGGGCGCGCTGGCAGGCCCGGTTCGACGCGGCCCGCAAGCGCGACGCCGACTTCACCACCCTCTCGGGGATGGCGGTGGACCCCGTCTACGGCCCACCGCCCGGTGCCGACGTCCCCGGCTTCGAGCGGATCGGGTGGCCGGGGGAGTACCCGTACACCCGCGGGCTCTATCCCACCGGCTACCGCGGTCGCACGTGGACGATCCGCCAGTTCGCCGGCTTCGGCAACGCGCGGCAGACCAACGAGCGGTACAAGATGATCCTCGGCGCGGGCGGCGGCGGCCTCTCCGTCGCCTTCGACATGCCGACGCTGATGGGGCGCGACTCCGACGACCCGCAGTCGGTCGGCGAGGTGGGGCACTGCGGCGTGGCGATCGACTCCGCCGCCGACATGGACGTGCTCTTCGACGGCATCGACCTCGCCGGCACCACCACGAGCATGACCATCTCCGGCCCGGCCGTGCCGGTCTTCTGCATGTACCTGGTGGCCGCCGAGCGCCAGGGCGCCGATCTGTCCACACTGGACGGCACGTTGCAGACGGACATCTTCAAGGAGTACATCGCGCAGAAGGAGTGGCTCTTCGAGCCCGAGCCGCACCTGCGCCTGATCGGCGACCTGATGGAGTACTGCGCGCACCACATCCCGCGCTACAAGCCGCTCTCGGTCTCCGGCTACCACATCCGCGAGGCCGGCTCGACGGCCGCGCAGGAGCTCGCGTACACGCTCGCCGACGGCTTCGGCTACGTCGAGCTGGGCCTGTCCCGAGGGCTCGACGTCAACGTCTTCGCGCCCGGGCTGTCGTTCTTCTTCGACGCGCACGTCGACTTCTTCGAGGAGATCGCGAAGTTTCGCGCGGCCCGGCGGATCTGGGCCCGGTGGCTGCGCGACGTGTACGGCGCCACCGACGAGCGGGCCCTGTGGCTGCGCTTCCACACCCAGACCGCCGGGGTGTCGCTGACCGCGCAGCAGCCGGTCAACAACGTCGTGCGTACCGCCGTGGAGGCGCTCGCGGCCGTGCTCGGCGGCACCAACTCGCTGCACACCAACGCGCTCGACGAGACGCTCGCCCTGCCCACCGACGAGTCCGCCGAGATCGCGCTCCGCACCCAGCAGGTGCTGATGGACGAGACCGGCGTGACGAACGTGGCCGACCCGCTGGGCGGCGCCTGGTACGTGGAGGTGCTCACCGACCGCATCGAGGCCGAGGCCGAGGAGATCTTCGCGAAGATCAAGGCGATGGGCTCGGACGGCACGATCACCTCCGGCATCCTGCGCGGCATCGAGGACGGGTGGTTCACCGGGCAGATCGCCGAGGCCGCCTTCGTCTACCAGCAGGCGCTGGAGAAGGGCGACAAGCACGTCGTCGGCGTCACCGAGCACACCGGTACGGTGAGCGAGCCGTTGGAGATCCTGCGCATCTCGCACGAGGTCGAGCTGGAGCAGCGCAAGCTGCTCGCCGACCGGCGCGGTGAACGGGACAAGGCGGCCGTCGACGCGGCCCTGTCCCGCATGGTCGAGGTGGCCCGCACCGGCGACAACATCGTGCCCGCCATGCTCGACGCGGTGCGGGTGGAGGCCACGCTCGGCGAGATCTGCGACGTACTCCGCGCCGAGTGGGGCGTCTACCGCGAACCCGCCCGCTTCTGACCGCGAGATCTGGGGACACCCCGGGCCCGGAAAGCGTGCGAGCATGGGCGCGTGGCGGGACTGGCGGTGGCGTGCCGGCGGGTGGTGCACATCTACCGGGCCGAGGGCGGCGACGTGGTGGCGCTCTCCGGCGTCGACCTGTCCATCAACCCGGGTGAGATGGTGGCGCTCGTCGGGCCGTCCGGGTCCGGCAAGTCCACGCTGGTGGCGCTGCTCGGCGGGCTGATGCGGCCGTCCGCGGGGCGGGTCAGCGTCGGCACGTACGACCTGGGCAAGCTCACCGACGCGGAGATCTCCCGGCTGCGCGGCACCGAGATCGGGGTGGTGCTGCAGGGCGCCGCGCGCAACCTGCTGCCGTACGCGACGCTGCACCGCAACGTCTGGCTGGCCCAGCGCCGCGCGGCCCGTACCGCCGGCATCGAGCTCGACGACCCGGAGCGGATCCTCGACCTGGTCGGCCTGCGGGGCAGGGCGGGCGCGAAGATCGGTGACCTGCCACCCGGCGCGCGGCAGCGGGCCGCCCTCGCCGTGGGCATCGCGGCCTCGCCCGGGCTGCTGCTCGTGGACGAGCCGACCAGCCAGCTCGACACCCACGGCCGCGACGAGGTGCTCGGTGCGCTGGAGACGGTCAACGCCGAGCGGGGTACCACGATCGTGGTGGTCACCCACGACGCCGAGGTGGGCGCGCGGCTCGGGCGGGCGGTGACGATCCGCGACGGGCGGGTGGGCGCCGAGGGGCGCGACGGCCAGGACTTCGCGGTGGTGGCCGGCGACGGCACGATCCAGCTCCCGCCCGAGGTGCTCGGCGAGTTTCCACCCGGCACGCTCTTCACCGTCGACCGCGTCGACGGCTCGGTGACCCTGGTGGTGGGCGGCAGCCAAGCCGACCTGTGATCGAAGCTCCCGTCAAGTCGCTAGAACGACATCAAGGGAGCTTCGATCACGCGACAGCGGGAGGAGACGGCATGCTCGCGGTGGTGCTGGGCGCGATCCGGGCGCGCCGGGCGCAGGCCGCCACCCTGTTCCTGCTCACCGCGCTCGCCGTCGCCGCCGCGACCGCCGCCCCGTGGTACGTGGTCTCCGCCGCCCGCTCGGTGGCGATCGCCGACGTCACCGGCGCCCCGGCCGTCCAGCGGGTCGTGCTGGCCACCGCGCGGGTGGAGAGCGCCCCGGACGCGGACGCCAGGGTGCGGGCCGAGGCCGGCCGCCTGGTCGGCATCCGGGGCGCGAGCGGCACCGCGTCGGTGCGGGTCTCCGGCGAACTGGCCCACGAGGGCGTCAAGCAGGGAGCCACGGTCGCCTTCCGCGACGAGATGTGCGGGCACCTCACGCTCGCCGGCAGTTGCCCCGCCGCGGCCGGCGAGGCGCTGGTCAGCGACCGCACCGCCACCCAGCTCGGGCTGGCCGCCGGCGACCGGGTCGCGTTCACCGTGCTCGGCAAGCGCCCGGTCGAGCTGCGCGTCACCGGCACCTACCGGCTGCGCGACCCGCTCGGCCCGTACTGGGCGGGGAGCGTCCTCGGCCGCGCCAGCGGCACCGACACGGCCGCCGGCGCCGGCGACCCGGTCTTCACGACCGCCGAGACGGTGGGGCGGGCCGGCGCCGCGGAGCTGTTCGCCGAGTACCACGTGGTGGTGCCGGTGGAGGCATACCTCGGCATCGACGGCTACGACCTGGCCGCCGAGATCGACCGCCAGCAGGGCGGCGCCGGCTCCCAGTGGCGGGTGGAGAGCCGCGCGCCCGCGCTGGTCGACCGGGTCGAGCGGGAGCAGTGGCTGGTCAACCTCGGGGTGAGCGTCGCGGCGGCGCAGCTGCTGCTGCTCTGCTGGTTCGCGCTCTTCTTCGCCGTACGGCACAGCGCCGAGCAGCGCCGCCCCGACGTGGGCTGGCTCAAGCTCCGCGGCGGCGCGTCGTGGCGGGTGTGGGCGCTGGTCTTCCAGCAGAGCGTGCTGCCGATGCTGGCCGGCGCGGTCGCCGGTGCCGCGGCTGGCCTCGGCCTCGCCCGCCTCCTCGGCGGCGTCGACCCCGACCGGGCCGGCCAGGCCGCCTCGCTCTCGCTGGCCGCCGGGGCAGCGGCGGTGCTCGGCGCGCTGGCCGCAGCCGCCGTCGCCGACCGGGGCGGGATGCGCGCCGGCGTCATCGACCTGCTCCGCCACGTGCCGGCGCGGCGGCGCGGCTGGCGGGCCGACGTGATCGACCTGGTCGTGGTGGTCGTCGCGGTGGCCGGGGTCTACCAGGCGTACGCGACCGACCGCGAGCCCGGCGAGTCCACCGGCCTGGTCCTCGTCGCGCCCGCGCTGGTCGCGCTCGCCGTCGCGCTGGCCGCCGCCCGCGCGATCGGGCCGCTGGCCGTGCGGGTCGGCCACCGCGCGCTGCGGGCCGGGCGGCTCCCGCTCGCGCTCGCCGCCACCCACCTGGCCCGGCGGCCGGGCACGCACCGGGTCTTCGCGCTGCTCGCCGTCTCGGTCGCGCTGCTCGGCGCCGCCGCCAGCGGGTGGTCGGCCGCCGCCACCGCCCGGGAGAAACGGGCCACCCACGACATCGGCGCCGACCGGGTACTCACCGTCCAGGCGCGCAGCCGCGCCCACCTGCTGGCCGCCGTCCGGGCCGCCGACCCCGCCGGCACGCAGGCCGCCGCCGTGGTGCGTAACGGCACAGGCGAGGCCGGGCAGGTGGTGCTCGCCGTCGACACCGAGCGGTTCGCGCGGGTCGCCAGCTGGCAGGAGGGGTACGGGCCACCACTCCCCGATCTCCTGCTCCGGCTGCGGCCCGGGGCGCCGCCCGAGGTGCGCCTCGGCGACGGGGCGCTCGTGCTGGACGCCGAGCTGGTCGGCCCGGGCGAGCCGGTGCGCGCGCTGCTGCACCTCGTCACGGCCGGCGGCGCACCGCTGACCGTCAACTTTGGACAGTTGGCGGTGGGGCGCTCGGCGTACCAGATGGATCTTTCCGGTTGTGGCGGTCGGTGCCGGCTGGCCGCCCTGGAGCTGGCGTCCCTGGCGGCGGGCGGGGAGCCCCCGGCGGCGCGTGAGGTCCGGATCCATGCCCTGACCAGCGGCGGCGCTCCGGTGGCCGGGCTGCTCGACGCGAGCCGGTGGCGCGGGCCGGCGCGGTTCGACGCGCGCGGTCCCACGGTGGCGGCGGCCGGCGGGGTGCTGGAGCTGACCACGCCGCCGGCGGCCAGCGCACGCGGGACCGCCCGCACCGGGCTGGTCCACCTGGTCGACTCGCCGGTGCCGCTGCCGGTCGCGCACACCCGCTTCGCGTCGGCGGGTGGGGCGCCGGGTGACCCGCGGCTCTCCCTGTTTGGCGGTGACGAGGTGCCGGTGCGGTTCTCCAGGGCGGTGACCGCGCTGCCGCGGGTGCCGGGGCGGGGTTTCCTGGTCGACCTGGAGTACGCGGACCGCCTCGCCGCCGACCCCGGCCTGGGCGACGAGGCGCAGGTGTGGCTGGCTCCCGGCGCGCCGGACGCGATCGCCGACCGGCTACGCGAGCAGGGGCTGGGCGTGCTCGCCGACGACTCGATCGGCTCGGCCCAGGGGCGGTACGCCGAGCAGGGTCCGCCACTCGCCCTGCGCTTCCAGCTCCTCGCCGGCGCGCTCGGCGTGCTGCTGGCCGCGCTGGCGCTGGCCGTGGCGGCGGCGGTGGAACGGCCGGACCGGTCGACCGAGCTCTCCGCGCTGCGGGCGCAAGGGCTGTCGCGGCGGGCGGTGCGGCTGATCGGCCACGGCGGGTACACGGTGCTGGTGCTCGCCGCCGTGGCGATCGGGACCGCGGCGGCGGCGCTGGGCGGGGCGCTGGTGGAGGCGGCGATGCCGGTGTTCGTCGACGAGTGGGCGGTGCTCCCGGTCTCCACCGGCCCGCAGATGCCCGCGCTGCTCGCGGCCGGCCTCGGCGGCCTGGTCGTGCTCGGCGTGACCGGCGCGCTGGCCGCCGCCCAGCTGGTCCGGGCGAGCGGGCTCGGTCCGGCGGCGTCCACCCCGCGGAGCGCCGGCGCCAAGGTCCTGGTCGGGGCGGGTGGCCGCCGGTGATCGGGCTGGTGTTCGCGATGATCGCCGCGCGCCGGGCGCAGGCGGTCGCGGTGCTGCTGCTCAGCCTCTTCGCCACCGGCGCGGCCGCCGCCGGACCGACCTACCTGCGCGCCGTCGACCGCGCGGTGGTGCGCACCGAGGTCGGCGAGTCCGACCGGATGGAGCAGACGGTCAGCCTCTCCGCGTTCGCCGGCGAGCAGGAGACGGTCACCGCCGTGGGCTTCGACTCGGTGGTGCCGCGGATGCTCGACGTCGACGGGTTCGAGGCGATCTACTCCACGACGTACGCGGTGCTCGGCGTGGAGCCCGACCCGGACGTCTCCTGGCTGGTCTTCCGCTCCGACATCTGCCCCCACCTGCGGATCGTCGCCGGCCGGTGCCTGATGGCGGGCGGCGAGACGGTGATCGGCGAGAGCAGCGCGCGCCGGCTGGGCCTCGGGCCGGGCGACACCGTCACGATCACCTCAGCTACCTACAGCGAGGCGGCCGGCCGCTACGTCCCCGCCGGTGCGCCGGCCACGCTGGCCGTCGCCGGGGTCTACCAGCCGCTCGACGTCACGAACGTCTACTGGGGACGGACCGGGTACTTCGCCGTCGGCAGCCCGGACAGCGAGCGCGAGCCGCTCTTCGTCGACCGGCAGACCTCCGACGGTGTCGACCACCGGCAGGACATGCGCACGGTCGAGGGCGTACCCGGGGCGGGCGCGCTCGACGCCGACCACCTCGGCGTGGTCCGCGCCGACCTCGCCGAGCTGCGCGAGGATCTCGTCGATGGCAGCGGCGCCTCGTCGGCGTTCGTCGCCAAGCTCACGACCGAGCTCGACGAGCTGCTCGACCGCATCGACCGGGCCCAGGCGCTGGCCCGGCGGGTGGTGCCGGTGGCGGCGGTGCCGCTGGTCGGGCTCTGCTGGTTCGTCATCTTCCTCGCGGTGGCGTACGGGACCGCCGGCCGCCGCCACGAGCTGGGGCTGGTCGCCCTCCGCGGTGCCCGCCGGCCGGTGCGCTGGTGGCTGGGTGCGGGCGAGAGCACGCTCGCGATCCTGGCCGGCGCCCCGCTCGGATACCTCGCCGGCACGCTCGCGGTGTGGCTGGTGGCCCGGGCCCGCTTCGCCGGCCTCGGCGGCGGGCCGGACTTCTCCGCCGGCGCCCTGCCGTACGCCGCCCTCGCCACCGGCGGTGCCCTGCTGGCCGCCCTGCTCGCCCAGCGGCAGCAGCTCGCCAGCCCGGTCGCCGACCTGCTCCGCCGGGTGCCGGCCCGCTCCGGCACCTGGCGCGGCACCGCGATCGAGGCGATCGTCGTGGTGCTCGCCGCGGTGGCGGTGCTCCAGCTGCGCGGCTTCGAGGGCGAGCTGGTGGGGCTCTCGCTGCTCGTACCGTCGCTGGTCGCGGTCGCCATCGCGCTCGTCGCGGCCCGCCTGCTCATGCCGCTGGCCGGCCGGCTCGGCGCCCGGGCCCTGCGCCGCGGCCGGCTCGGTCCCGCGCTCGGCGCGCTGCACGTGGCCCGCCGCCCGGGCAGCCACCGCCTCTTCGTACTGCTGGCGGTGGCGGCCTCGCTGCTCGGCTTCGCCGCGATGGCGGTCGACGTCGCGGCCCGCTCCCGCGCCGAACGGGCCAGCGTCGAGACCGGCGCCGACCGGGTGCTCACGTTCCTGCCGGTCAACGCGGGCAGGCTGCTGGCCGCCGTGCGCGAGGTCGACCCCGACGGCCGGTACGCGATGGCCGCCGCCGTGGTCCCCGCGCTCACCCAGGACGGCGTACCGCTGCTGGCGGTGGACAGCACCCGGCTGGAGCGGGTCGCGGTGTGGCGGCCGGAGTTCGGGCCGGGCCCGGGCGAGGTCAGCCGGCTGCTGCGGCCGGCGACCCCCGAGCCGTACGTGCTGCGCGGCACCCGGGTCACCGCCACGCTCGACAGCCCCGGCACTCCCGAGGGGCAGCTCCGGGTCGCGGTGTCGCTGCGGCCACTCGACGGGAGCGCGGCGGTGCGGATGACGCTCGGGGTGCTCGACCCGGGTGTGCACACGTACACGGCGGAGGTGGCGGCCTGCGCCACCGGCTGCCGCCTGCTCGGCTTCGACGCGATCTACGCGCGCACCGGCTCGGAGACCACCTCCGTGGTGATCCGCGCGGTGCCCGGCCTGGTACCCACCGCCGACCTGGCCGCCGGCGGATGGAAGGGGACCGTCCCGGGCGACGTCACCCCCGGGCCGGACGGGCTCACGGTGACCGCGACCGCCACCGGGGCCCGGCAGGAGACCTGGGCACTCGCCCCGGACGTACCCAGCCCGCTGCCCGTGGTGCCGGCCGGCCCCCTCCCCACCTCGGCGGCGCTTCCCGGCCTCGACGCCGACCAGCCCGTACACCAGGTGGTCGGGCAGGTGACCGCGCTGCCCCGGCTCGGCGGGCACGGCGCGCTGACCGACCTCGAGTACCTCGAACGCCAGACCCGCGGCTCGGCCCGGCTCGCCCAGCCACAGGTGTGGCTCCGCCCGGACGCGCCGGCCGGCGTCACCGACCGCCTCGCCGAGCAGGGGCTGGTGGTCGCGGGCGACGACACGGTCGCCGGGGCGCGGGCGCTGCTCGACGAGCGGGCGCCGGCGCTGGCGATCTGGTTTCACCTGCTGGCGGCCGGGTTCGCCGTGCTGCTCGGGCTCGGCGGGCTCGCCCTCATGGCGGCTGTCGACCGGCGGCGTACCACCGAGGACATGCGCGCGCTCCGCCTCCAGGGGCTGCCGGCGCGGGTGGTCGGCCGGGCCGCGCTCTGGACCTACCTGCCGGTGGTCGTGGCCGCGCTGGTCACCGGCGCGGTGGCGGCCGTCGTGGCCTGGTGGCTGGCCGGCGGCTACCTGCCCGTCTTCGTGGACGACTCGCTCGTGCTCGCACTGCCACGCTGGCCGTCGCCCTCGGCCGCGGCGCTGCCCGCGGCGCTCGCCGCGCTCGGCTTCACCGCCGCTGCGGTGGGCGCGTCGATGGCGCTGCGCCGCTCCGCGGCTTCGGCCCCGCGCGGGTCAGCGGCTTCGGCTCTACGCCGCTCCGCGGTTCCGGCCCCGCGCGGCTCTGGGGCTTCGGGTTCGCGCGGCTCTGGGGCTTCGGCTCCGCGCGGCTCTGGGGCTTCGGGCTCGCGCGGCTCCGGCGGGTGAGGCTTGTGCTGGCCGGGGTCGGGTCGGGGTGGCACCGTTTCGGTGAGGTGACCACCGCGCTGGGTGGGTTCCTGTGCGCGTCGCGCGTGCGAGACTAGGGAACCATGAGCGACCCACGGACCACTCCGTCGATTTTCACCCGCGGCGCGGTCGACCTCAGCGCGCTGCGCACTCCCGCACCCGCACCCACCAGCGGCGAGGCATCGGCCCAGCCCGGTGCACCCGGGGGGCCGCCCGGCGGCGGCGGTGTCACTGTGATCGACGTCACCGAGGCTACGTTCCAGAGCGAGGTGCTGGAGCGGTCGCTCACCACACCCGTCGTCATCGACTTCTGGGCCGAGTGGTGCCAGCCGTGCAAGCAGCTCTCGCCGATCCTGGAAAAGCTCGCCGTCGAGGGTGGCGGCTCCTGGGTGCTCGCCAAGGTCGACGTCGACTCCAACCCGCGGCTCGCGCAGATGTTTCGGGTCCAGGGCATCCCGATGGTGTACGCGGTGGTCGGTGGCCAGCCGGTCGACGCGTTCACCGGCGTGGTGCCCGAGGCGCAGCTGCGCCAGTGGATCGACGCGGTGCTCAAGGCGGGCGGCGTGCAGGCCCCGGCCGCGCCCGAGGACCCGCGGCTGGTCGAGGCCGACGACGCGCTGATGACCGGTGACCTCGACACGGCCGAGCGGGCGTACAAGAAGATCCTCGCCGAGTCGCCGGCCGACATGGCCGCCGAGGCCGGGCTGGCGCACGTCGCCCTGGCCCGCCGCGTGGTGGGCGTCGACCCGCGGTCCGCGCTCGCCGCCGCCGAGGCCAAGCCCGACGACGTGCCCGCCCAGCTGCTCGCGGCCGACGTCGAGGTGCTCAGTGGGCTCGCCGACGAGGCGTACAAGCGGCTGGTCGACCTGGTCCGCCGCACCTTCGGCGACGAGCGCGAGGAGATCCGCAAGCATCTGCTGTCGCTGTTCACCATCGCCGGACCCGACGACCCGGCGGTCTCCAGCGCACGGCGGGCCCTCGCGAGCGCGCTCTTCTAGCGGCCGCCCATGCGCCGCATCGCCATCCTCGACGCACCGTCCAACCTCGGCCTGCGCCCGCCGACCGAGACGTCGGTGCCAGGCTGTGCGAAGGCGCCCGGCGCGCTGCGCGACCACGACCTGGTAGCCCGCCTCGCCGCCCGCGACGCGGGCTGCCTGACCCCACCGCGGTACGACCCGGGCGACTGGCGGCCCGGCGACGGGGTGTGCCACGCCGAGCAGATCGCGGCGTACTCGCTCGCCCTGGCCGACCGCATCGGCTCGATCATCGACGCCGGCGAGTTCCCGGTCGTACTCGGTGGCGACTGCTCCATCCTGCTCGGCTCCGCCCTGGCCATGCACCGGCAGGGCGAGGTGGTGGGCGGCCGGATCGGGCTGGTGTTCGTCGATGGCCACTCCGACTTCCGCCACCCCGGCAACGCCTCGTACGTGGGTGCCGCCGCCGGCGAGGACCTGGCCCTGGCCACCGGGCGCGGTCAAGCCGACCTGGCCGGCATCGAGGGCCGCCGGCCGTACTTCCGCGACGTCGACGTGGTGGTGCTGGGCATCCGCGCCCAGGACGAGTACCGGCTCGACCTCCAGGCCGCCGGCATCATCACCCGCCCGGTGCCCGCCCTGCGCGTGGAGGGTGCGGCCCGCACCGCGCAGTGGGCCCGCGACCAGCTCAGCGACTGCGCCGGCTACTGGGTACACGTCGACGTGGACGTCCTGGACCCGGCCGTGATGCCCGCGGTGGACGCCCCGGACCCGGGCGGCATCGCGTTCGGGGAGCTGGAGCTGCTGCTGTCCGGCCTGGTCGACAACCCGCGCTGCATGGGCGTGGAGATCACGGTCTTCGACCCCGACTACGACCCGGACGGCTCGTACGCCGCCGAGATCGTCGAGACCGTGGTGGCCGGCCTGGCCCCGGTCCGCATGGCCGCTTCGCCCCCCGCACCCTCTGCCACGGGCGCGCATGACTCCGGCCCGCCGGACGCTGTCCCGTGGGTGGCTGAACGCGCGGACCCGGACTCCTCGCCGGGGGCTGCGGCCTTATCCTCATCCTCCCGCCTCGGACCGGACCCTTCTGCGGACGTGGTGGGGCCTTCGGCGGGATCGGAGGGTTGGGCGGACGAGACCCCGGATAGCGTGCCGCCGCCGCTGCCGGCTGCCGAGGACATGGGCGAGCGCGGGTCGACCTCGGACGTGACACCGGCATCGGACCGCGACGTTTCGCCGCCGCCGGCCTCTGGCGGTGGTGCCGTGCCGGGCGCTGTGTCCGCTTTGGACCTCGGCCCCGGGTCGGGTCCGGTGTCCACTGTGGGTGGCGGGTCTTTGTCAGGGCCCGCGTCTTCTTCGGGCGACGGCGCCGTGTCCGCCGTGGGTGGTGGCTCCGTGCCGGAGCCTCTGCCTGTCTTGGATGGTGGCTCTGGGGCGGAGTCCCTGCCTGCTTTGGAGGCCAGCTCTGGATCTGGGGGCGCTTTGGATGCCGCCTCTGGGTCGGGGCCTGGGTCCGCCTCGGGCGTCGGCTCTGGGTCGGCTTCGGGCGTCGGCCCGGTCTCAGGGGCTGGTGAGCCTGCGCCGGAGGCCGGTGGCATTGGCTCGGGGGCGGCGTCTGGTGAGTCTGTGCTGGAGGTCGGCGGGTCCGCGCCTTTTGGCGTTGGCTCGGTGTCGGGGTCTGGTGAGTCCGTGCTGGAGGTCGGCGGGTCCGCGCCCTTTGGCGTTGGCTCGGGGGCGGCGTCTGGCGAGTCCGCGCCTTTTGGCGTTGGCTCGGGGGCGGCGTCTGGCGAGTCCGCGCTGGAGGTCGGCGAGTCCGCGCCGGAGCCGGCGGAGGGGAGGCCGGGCCCGGTCGCACCGGCGGCGCGCAAGCCGCTCGACGCGGAGTCCGGCGCGGGCATGGCGACCAGCGCGGCGTCGGGAGCCCGCGCGGCGTCGGGGTCCGCGACCAGCACGACCTCCGGCCGGCCTGGTGTCCCGGCTGGATCCACAAGGGACGGTGCCGCGCCGCCACCGCTCCTGGGCGACAGCGCGGCGGCCGAGGTTTTGGCCGCTGCCGCGGCAGCTGCCGGCATCCGGAAGCCGCCGAGCGCGCGCAAGGCCCCGGACGACGCCCCACGGCCACGGTCCGCTGCCGTCACCAAACCCGCGCGCGACGAGCGCGGGAAGCCGGATGCCGGCGAGCTCGCCCGGGATGGGCGTGGGAAGGCGGACGCCACCGGGCTTGCTGGTGACGATCGCTGGAGGGTGGACGCCACCGGACTCGCCGGCGACGAGCGCGGGACGGCTGGCGCTGCCGAGCTTGCCGGGGACGAGCGTGGAAGGGGCGACGCCACCAAGAAGGCGGGCGCCGGCGGCGAGCGCGGGATGGCTGGCGCGGCCGGGCTTGCCCGGGACGGGCGCGGGAAGGCCGACCCCACCAAGCGGAGTCGGGACGAGACCCGGAAGCTGGATCCCAAGGGCGCCGGACGAGGGACGCTGGAACGCGCGAAGCCAGACCCGGATCCGGCCGCGCCGGCCTCGGGCCGCGCGGCGGCCGGACTGGAGCAAGGCAGGGTCGAGGCCGAGCGCGGCGGGCCCGAGCTCAAGCGTGGCAAAGGCGAAGCCGGGCGCGGCGGGTCGGGGCCCGGGCGAAACGGGGCCGAAGCCGGGCGGAGTGGCTCTGAGCAGGGCAAGGACGAAGCCGGGCGCGGCGGGTCAAGGCCCGAGCGAAACGGGGCCGAAGCCGGGCGGAGCGGCTCTGAGCAGGGCAAGGACGAAGCCGGGCGCGGCGGGGCCGAGCGTGGTGGAGCCGAAGCCGGGCGTGGCGAGCTTGGATCGGAGCTTGGCGGGGCGGAGGCCGAGCGTGCCGGGGCCGCAGGCGAGAGCGGCCAGCCCGCGTCCGAGCGGGGCACGGGGGAGGCCGGGCGCGGCGCGGATCGCAAGGGGGAGACGGCCGCGTCCCGGCGGGCCAAGGGCGAGCCGGAATCGGCCCTACGCCGCAAGGCCGAGTCGGCCTGGATGGACGTCGCCGCCGACCTGGCCGCGCGGCGCGGGACGCCGGCGGAGCGGGCCGCGCGTCGGGCCGCGTCGGGGCAGGCTGGCATCCGGCGGGTCGCCGACTCTGGGCCGGCCAAGCTCCGCCGTGGCGGCGAGGCCGAGGCGGCGTGGAAGGAAGACGAGCCGAAGCCGCCTGCCCGCGACGGCGACGAGGCAGACGAGGCCGAGCCGGCCCCGCACGAGAACGGCGCGGAACCGTCCGATTCGCGCGGCAGCGGTGAAGGACCGGACGGCGGCCGGGGAAGGCGTGGGTCGCTGCCGGTGCCGGCGTTCGAGCCGTTCGGGCCGCCCGCCAAAGCCGGACCCGGCCGCTTGCGCCGCCCCAAGAAGACCCCACCCGGCGAGATCGCCTAACCCGGAAGCCGCTCCAGGAAGGCCCCACCCGGCGGGATCGGCTGAGCCGCGAAGCCGCTCCAGGAAGGCGATCTCCGAGCGCCGGTCAAGACGCCGGCCCGGCCCGATGAGGCCGGGGCCGGGATCAGCGCAAGCCGCGCAGGAACTTCTCCGCGACCGGGACCGAACTCGTACCGCTGTCGCCGCCCTTCTCGACGAAGACGGCGAACGCGATGTCGCCCTGCCACCCCACCCACCAGGCGTGTGTGTTGGCGGGGTTGTTGTCGAACTCGGCGGTGCCGGTCTTGCCGTACACCGGCTGGCCCGGCACGTCCTTCAGCGCGGACCCGGTACCGCTCGTGACCACCTCGCGCATCATCGTGCGGACGGCCTCCGCGGAGCCGGCGTTGAGCTCGGGGCCGGGCGCCGCCTTCTGCGCCGGCGCGGGTTCGGTCAGGATCGTCGGCTGCTGCCACTGGCCGCGCGCCACCGCGGCCGTCGCGGCGGCCATGGCCAGCGGGCTGACCACCGTCGTGCCCTGGCCGAACGACGCGGACGCGCGCTCGGTGGCCGAGCCGCCCGTGGAGACCTTGCCGCTGAACGCGTCCACGCCCAGGTTCCACGTGCCCTCCAGCCCCAGCGAGCGTCCGGCCGTGGCCAGCCCGTCGTCGCCGAGCTTCGGGGCGAGGCCGATGAACGCGGTGTTGCACGAGCGGGCGAAGTCGACCCGGAACGGGACGCTGCCGAGGGCCATGTCGTGCGAGTTCTTGTACGAGCGGCCGTCGACCGTGGCGTTCTTCGGGCAGTTCACCTTCGTGTCGAGCGTGACCGCGCCCTTGTCGAGCAGGGCCAGTGCGGAGACCATCTTGAACGTCGAGCCGGGCGGTACCGACGCGTTGAAGGCGAGGTTGACGTCGCCGGTGTTGGCGACGGCGGCCACCGTACCGTCGTGCACGCGCACCGCCACCAGTGCGGCCGTCCGGGGCGTGCCGCCGCCCACACCGCGCAGCGCGCCGTCGGCCGCCTGCTGGATCTTGGTGTCGAGCGTGGTCTTCAGCGGGGCGCCCGGCTTGGGCTCGGCCCGAAACACCTCCGCCACCTCTTCCGTGGTCTTTTCGGTGCCCTCGCCGGTCTTGCGCACGATCTTCACGATCTGCCCGACACCGCCGCGCAGCTGGTCGTCGTACCGCTCCTGGAGCCCGCCGTGCCCGACAACGTCACCCACGACGTACTTGCCCGGGTTGTTGTCGATGTCCTCTTTCTGTACCGGGTCGACGGTGCCGAGCAGCGCGCGGGCGAATTCGCGGGTCGGCGCCAGGTACCGGGTCTCCTCGCGGTAGTGGGTGCCCGGGAGGTCCTGCAGCCGCTGGCGGATCTTCAGGTACACCTCCTTGCGGAGCGTGACCACCTCGACGAAGTGGGTCGGGTCGGCGGCGGCCGCCCGGGCCGGCAGGTCGGCGAGACCCACCTCGACGCCGACCGACTTGAACGCCGCGTCCAGGTCCTTGACCAGCTGTTGCATGCCGGCGACCTTGCCGGGCTCGACGCCGACCACGACCACCGGGCGGGACTCCACGATCGGCTTGCCGGCGGCGTCGAGGATCGGCGCCCGGTCGGCGGTCTCCCGCTCGATCGCGAACTCGTCACCCGCCGTGAGCTTCTCCTGAACGATCTTCGGCTCCCAGATCACCTGCCACTTGTCGTCGGAGCCCTTGTTGAGCCGGACCGTGGTCGGGTACGTCCAGTGCGCCCCGCCGGGCAGTGTCCAGTCCACCTTGACCGTGCTGGTGGCGATGTTTTCGGTGATCGACGGCTCACCCTCGACGGCGAGTGCTGGGGGTGTCGCCGCCAGCTCGC
This sequence comes from Phytohabitans maris, assembly GCF_031085175.1. Taxonomy (GTDB): domain Bacteria; phylum Actinomycetota; class Actinomycetes; order Mycobacteriales; family Micromonosporaceae; genus Phytohabitans; species Phytohabitans maris. The sequence continues at coordinate 50,998 of NZ_JAVHUY010000047.1, read as the reverse complement.
CGGAGAGAGCCTTGATCTCGGTCACCACGTCGGCGGCCGGGATCTTCTGCCCGCCCGGGTCGATGAAGCCCACCGCGTCGAGATTGCCCGAACGCCACCCGGACAGGAACGCGTCGACGCTCTTTTCCGGCCCGTCATCGCTGCCGCAGGCGGTCAAAACGCCCGCGGCCAGCACAATCGCCGCCACCCCGTAAGTCACACGCATGCCGTGACGGTAGTACGCCCGCCCTGCTCATCGACGCCCCGCACCGTGCCTATCCCGGCTGGGCCCGGGTACTCGGGAAGGGCCTAGTCTTTACGGAGACCGCCCACAGCGTGGTGGGCGAGGGGGGAGTGTGCACCCATGGTCCGGCGTGCGGACATCGTGCCCGGTGGGCGTGGCCGAGGCTCAGCGTCGGAGGACCGGATGGGCGCCGGCGCCAGCGTCGACACCATCGCGGACGGCACGCTTCCTGATCTGCCGAGCGTCGACGAGGTGGAGGACGCCGAGATCGACGAGCCCGTCCCGAGCACCGAGCGCCTGGTCGCGCAGGCTGTGGCGCTGGCCGGTGACGACCTCGACGCGGCGGCGCTGGTCGACCGGTTCTGGCGGTTCGCGCCGGACGAGGAGCTGATCGGCTACACGGCGGAGGAGATGCTCGCCGCCGCCCGCAGCCACCGCGAGCTCGCCGAGCAGCGGGTGCCGGGCCAGCTCAAGCTGCGGATCAGCGAGCCGGGTACGGCCGACGACCACACGGCGATCGAGATCGTCACCGACGACATGCCGTTCCTGGTCGACTCGGTGACCGCCCTGCTCACCGCCCACCACCTCGACGTACACGTGCTGGTGCACCCGCTGATCGTGGTGCGCCGCGAGCCGCTCGGAAAGCTCACCGAGGTCGCCGCCGAGGTCGAGGCGGACGACGCGATCGACGGCGACATCGTCGAGAGCTGGATGCACGTCGAGGTCGACCCGGTCCGCGACGCGGTCGCCCGCGACCAGCTCCGCCGCGAGCTGCAGCGGGTCCTCACCGACGTGCGCGAGGCCGTCGAAGACTGGCCCAAGATGCGCCGCCGGGCGACGGCCATCGCCGACCAGCTCGCCGCCGGGCGTAACACCCCGGACCGCCCGCCGGTGCCAGAAAAGGACATCACGGACTCCGTCGAACTGTTGCGGTGGTTGGCCGACGACCATTTCACATTCCTCGGGTACCGGGAGTACAAGCTCGTCGAGGGCGAAGGCGGGGAGCGGCTGCTGGAGGCGGTGCTCGGCACCGGCCTCGGCATCCTGCGCCAGGACCAGACGGCGCCCCGGGTGATCTCCTCGATGACGCCGGAGGCCTACGAGAAGGTGCTGGAAAAGCGCCTCCTGATCATCACGAAGGCCAACTCGCGGGCCACCGTCCACCGTTCGGCGTACCTGGACTACATCGGCATCAAGATGTTCGACGCGGCCGGTGACGTGGTCGGCGAGCGGCGCTTCCTGGGGCTTTTCTCCACCGCCGCGTACCGCACGAGCGTGCGCGACCTGCCCGTGGTGCGCCGCAAGGTCGCCGAGGTGCTCGACCGCTCCGGCCTCTCGCCGCGCAGCCACTCCGGCAAGGACCTGCTGCAGATCCTGGAGACGTACCCGCGGGACGAGCTCTTTCAGATCAAGACCGACGACCTGTACCAGGCGGTCATCGGGGTGCTGCGCATGGCGGGCCGCCGCCAGCTGCGCCTGTTCCTGCGCCGGGACGGGTACGGGCGGTTCATCTCCTGCCTCATCTACCTGCCCCGCGACCGCTTCACCACGCAAAACCGGCTCAAGATGCAGGAGATCCTGCTCCGTGAGCTCAACGGCATCGGCGTCGACTACACCACCCGGGTGACCGAGTCGACGCTGGCCCGCGTCCACTTCATCGTGCGCACCGAGCCGGGCAACCCGCCGGGCGAGATCGACCCGGACGGCCTCGCCGAGGAGCTGGCCGACGCCACCCGGCTCTGGGAGGACGACTTCCGGCTGGTGCTGGAACGCAAGCTCGGCGACGAGCAGGCCAAGCGCCTCTACCACCGGTACGCGGAGGCGTTCCCGGAGGGGTACAAGGACGAGCACGCCCCGTTCGAGGCGGTCAAAGACCTCGCCAAGCTGGAGCTGCTCGACGAGCCGGGCCAGCTGGAGATGCACCTGTTTCGCAAGGACCAGGACCCTACCAACGTCCGGTTCAAGATCTACCGGTACGGCGAGCCGATGGTCCTCTCCGCCGTCCTGCCGGTGCTCCACTCCCTCGGTGTGAAGGCGATGGACGAGCGGCCGTACGAGCTGCGCCGCCCCGAAGCCGCCGTCTACCTGTACGACTTCGGCCTCCAGCTGCCCGAGGCGCACCGCGACCTGGCCGAGGTGCGGGCGCACGTGGAGAACGCGTTCGCCGCCGCCTGGCGGGGTGAGGCGGAGGTCGACGGCCTCAACGAGCTGGTGCTGCGGGCCGGGCTCACCTGGCGGCAGGTGGTGGTGCTCCGGGCTTACGCGAAGTACCTGCGCCAGGCGGGCACGTTCTTCTCGCAGCGGTACATGGAGACCACGTTCACCGAAAACCCGGTGATCGCGGGGCTGCTGGTGCGCCTGTTCGAGACCCGCTTCGCGCCCCGCCCGGCGCTGACCGCGCAGCAGCGGGAGGAGCGCGGCGCCGAGCTGATCGAGGAGATCCACAGGCAGCTCGACGCCGTGGAGAGCCTCGACCAGGACCGGATCCTGCGCTCGTACCTGACGCTCATCCAGGCCACCCTCCGCACCTCGTTCTTCCAGCGCGGCGGCGACGGGCGGCCCAAGTCGTACGTCGCCTTCAAGCTCGACCCGCAGGCGATCCCGGACCTGCCGGCGCCCCGACCCAAGTTCGAGATCTTCGTGTACTCGCCCCGCTTCGAGGGCGTACACCTGCGCTTCGGCCCGGTCGCGCGCGGCGGGCTGCGCTGGTCCGACCGGCGCGAAGACTTCCGCACCGAGGTGCTCGGCCTGGTCAAGGCGCAGACCGTGAAGAACGCGGTGATCGTGCCGGTGGGGGCCAAGGGCGGCTTCGTGCTGAAGAAGAAGCCAGGCGATCGGGACGAGGCGGTGGAGTGCTACAAACGCTTCATCGGCGCGCTGCTCGACGTCACCGACAATATCGTCGGCGGCAAGGTGACCCCGCCCCGCGACGTGGTGCGCCACGACCCGGACGACACCTACCTGGTGGTGGCCGCCGACAAGGGCACCGCGACGTTCTCCGACATCGCCAACGAGATCTCGGTGCGGCGCGGCTTCTGGCTCGGTGACGCGTTCGCCTCCGGCGGCTCGGCCGGCTACGACCACAAGAAGATGGGCATCACCGCCCGGGGCGCCTGGGAGTCGGTGAAACGCCACTTCCGTGACCTCGGGGTCGACACGCAGACCGAAGACTTCACCACCGTCGGGGTCGGCGACATGTCCGGCGACGTCTTCGGCAACGGGATGCTGCTGTCCCGCCACATCAAGCTGGTGGCCGCCTTCGACCACCGGCACATCTTCGTCGACCCGACACCCGACCCGGAAACCTCCTATGTGGAGCGGCAGCGACTCTTCGAGCTGCCCCGCTCGTCGTGGGCCGACTACGACGAAAAGCTCATCTCCGCTGGCGGGGGCGTCTTCCCGCGTACCCTCAAATCCATCCCGATCACGCCGCAGATGCGCGCGGCGCTCGGCCTCGACGAGGATGTGCAAGCCCTTTCGCCCCTGGAGCTGATGCGCGCGATCCTGCTGGCGCCCGTCGATCTACTGTGGAACGGCGGGATCGGCACCTATGTCAAGGCGGCCAGTGAGTCCAACGTGGACGTCGGCGACAAGGCGAACGACGCGATCCGGGTCAACGGCGGGCAGCTCCGCGCCAGGGTGGTCGGCGAGGGCGGAAACCTCGGCCTGACCCAGCGGGGGCGGGTGGAGTTCGCGCACAGGGGCGGCCGCATCTACACCGACTCCATCGACAACTCGGCCGGCGTCGACTGCTCCGACCACGAGGTCAACATCAAGATCCTGCTCGGCGGCGCGGTCGCCGACGGCGAGATGACCATCCCGGAACGGGACGCGCTGCTCGCCGAGATGACCGGCGAGGTCGGCAAGCTCGTGCTCCGCGACAACTACGACCAGGCGTGCGCGCTCGGCAACGCGCGGGCGCAGGCCGACTCGCTGCTGCCCGTGCACCGGCGGATGCTGACCGACCTGGAGCGCTCCGGCGCGCTCAAGCGCGAGATCGAGGCCCTCCCCAGCGACGAGGAGCTGGACGCGCGGGCGGCCGGGCTGACCACGCCCGAGTTCGCGGTGCTGCTGGCGTACGTGAAGATCGTGCTGGAGAAGGAGCTGCTGGCCGACCCGCTCGCCGACGAGCAGTGGGCGGCCGAGGTGCTCGCCGAGTATTTCCCGACACCGCTGCGCGAACGCTGCTCCGAGCGGATGGGCGAGCACCGGCTGCGCCGCGAGATCGTGGTCACCCAGCTCGCCAACGAGGTCGTCAACCGCGGCGGTACGTCCTTTGTGTTTCGCGCCATCGAGGAGTCCGGCGCGTCGGCCGCCGACATCATCCGGGCGTACGTGGTGGTGCGCGACGTCTTCGGCCTGCGCGACGTCTGGGCCGCCGTGGAGGCGCTCGACAACAAGGTGCCGACGTCCGCGCAGACGATGATCTACCTGGAGACCCGGCGCCTGCTCGATCGGGCGGTCCGCTGGTTGGTCTCATCTCGACGGTCCCCATTGGACGTACCCGGCGAGATCGAGCGGCTCCGCCCCGGCATCGCCCACCTCATGCCCAAGCTGGAGACGCTCTTCCGCGGCAGCGAACGGGAAACCGTGCGCGCCCACGCGGCCGGACTCGCCTCGCACGGCCTGCCCGAGGAGCTCGCCGGGCGGGCCACCCGCCTGGTGTACGGCTTCGGGCTGCTCGACGTCGTGGAGGTCGCCAACAAGACCGGCCACCAGCTGGATCAGGTGGCGGAGGTCTACTTCGTCCTGTCCGAACAGTTTCGGGTGGACGAGCTGCTGTCGAAGATCTCGCTGCTGCCGCGCGAAGACCGGTGGCAGACGCTGGCCCGGATGGCGCTCCGCTACGACCTGTACGCCGCGCTGGCCGCGCTCACCGCCGAGGTGCTCAACTCCACGCCCACCGACCTGGCGGCGCCGCAACGGGTACGGGCCTGGGAGGAGGCGAATACCTCGTCGATCGCCCGTACCCGCAACGCGATCGGGGAGTTCGCCGATTCGGCGGCCGACCTGGCGGCGCTCTCGGTGCTGCTACGCCAGATCCGCACCCTCGTCCGCACCGCCGCGGCGTGACAGGGCGTGGTCCGTGCCGCTCGGCACAATGACGCGGGCGAGAAAAGTCGGTATCTCGACTGTCGATTGGTGATCTTTGTGTTCGGCCTTCATCCTGAGGGGATGTGTCGATGACAGAATGGCTTGTGCGCCCCTGACATCAGCCACATTTCGGTCATCGAATCTGCGGGCCGTGAGCCGTTTGCGCTCTTGATATGCGGCGCACGGACGCCCGTATACTCGTCGTGGGAGGACCCACGATGGGCGGATCGCAAAGATCGATGGGCGACCTGATCGTGGTCGGGGCTGGGGCGGCCGGGTTATCCGCGGCGTGGGCCGCTTCCTTAATGGGATTCTCGGTTGTCTGCTTAGAGGCGCGCAGGATCGGGCATCCGGCCGCCAGTTCCAATGGGCTGGTCAAGATCCTGCGGTATGCGTACGAGGACGAGAAGTTCTCCCGCCTGCTCGTCGAGGCCGAAGAGCTATGGCGAATGCTGGAGGAGGGGACGGGCGTTTCCCTCCTCCGTCGCTGCGACGGGCTCAACATCGGCCGGTCGGGATCGAAGCGGATGGCGTCGATCGTCGCCTCTCTGGAGGCCACGGGTCGTGACTATGAGGTCCTTCGGCAGGGTGACTCACACCTGGACCGGCTCGGCATAAATCTGGCGCCGGACGAGCGGGCTGTGCTGGAAATCGGAGCCGCGGTAATCGAACCCAAGGCCGCACTCGCCGCACTGTCGCTGGCCGCCCGGGCGAGTGGCGTACGGATATTCGAAGGTGTCCAGGCACGCTCGATTGTCGAAAGCGCGGCCGGACTGCGGGTCGAGACCGGGGATCGGACCTTTCTGGCGGACCGGGTCATAGTCGCGGCAGGCCCTTGGGTGCACGACCTCGTTCCCGAGCCACCCATTCCACTTAGCGTCACCCGACAACAACAGGTCATCTTCGCCACCGATAAGCCGATCGGCGACGGCCGGCAGTTGATCTGGACAGACCTGGTAAACGACGACGGCTACGGGATCGTCAATACCGCGAGTGGACTGCATGTCGTCGGCAGCCACGCGCCCGGACCAGCGGTGAATCCTGCGGAAATCACCGGCCACGCGGCAGATCACGATGCTGCTCACGTCCAGGCGCTGGCATTTCAGCGCCGCCTCGGCGCCGTGCGCGTCGAGCCCGTGTCCAGCCGTATCTGCCACTACACGAGCACCGCTGACGGTGACTTCGTGGTGACGCACTGCCCCGGACTGCCCGGCACGGTCCTGCTCAGCGCGTGTTCGGGACATGGCTTCAAGTTTGTGGTGACCACCGGGCTTCGGGCCGCGGAGCTTGCCGCGCGGTAGCCGATCCAGCGTCCTGCAAGCGGTACGGACGCGGAGCCACGGCGCCCTCGCCGGCAGTCCGCCGTGGCGTGCTGGAGGGCCGCACTTTGATCGCCTAGTGCAAGTGCGGTGCAAGTGCCTCGCCCGTTGAGCACAGTAGAACTGTAACGTTAGTGCCGCCCATCGCTGCCGGGTCGGGCACGAACGCGGAGGACGCCATGGATCATGCGGCCAGCCCACACCGGGTCAAGCTTCTAGGCGAGCTGCAGGTCTTTTCTGCGGCGGGCGAGGCGATGACGTTGCCGGTCGACCACGTGATGCAGCGACTCCTCGTAGTAATGGCGCTTCGAGCCGGAAAGCCTCGCCGTACCGACGAGCTCATTGCGGCCGTCTGGCCGGGAAACAATTCCATCAACCGCGACGCGAAGAGCCTCGAGACACCGGTGAGCAGGCTTCGGGGAAAATTGGGGATGCCTATTCCGCCGAGGCGGGGAAACAGTTTTTACCGGCTGGATCTGGCTCGGCACCAGGTCGACGCGCTCGAATTCGTCGACGTGGTCCGCGGAGACCGTCTCGACCTGCGCGAGATACAGCGCCTGCTCCGCATGTGGCGGGGAGACCCCCGGGTGATTTTCGGCGAGCTGCCCGTGGCGGAGTGGGACGGCCTGTCCCGGGCGATCGGCCGGTTTTCCGAGCACCTGCGGCGGCTGTCGGCAGCCGATCGGCGAGAGCTGGGCACGAGCCTGGAGACGATCAGCGACGTCCTTCCGGAGATAGCGGACGCAGCACTTCCTCCGGCCATTTCTACGCTGCGGCGCCAGCGTCGGCTGTTGATCGTCGAAGACGAGATCAACGTGGCGAAGATGCTGGCGTCGATCTTGTACGACTACCACACGACAATCGCGGTCAGCCTCGAGGAGGCCATGCAGGTGCTCACCGAGCAGTTGGCGGAGTTCGACGGCGCCCTGATAGATCTGCACCTCACGGAGCGGCGGATGGACTCCGCCGGGCTCGAGGTCCTTTCCTATATCCGCGATCGGCGTCCGGACCTTCCCCGGCTCCTGATCACCGCGAGCCCGCCGTCAGGCTCACTCGAGCAGCTTCGGCGCACCTACGGCATTATGGATGCGCTCATCAAAGGGGCCGACGGATACAGCGCCGCCGGAGTCCGGGATGTCGTCGGGTTCATGTTCAACGAATCCGAGGAAGCCTCTCGCCGCCGAGCGAAGTCCAAATTCGAGTCGCATGCCGTGCAAATACAACGCGACCTCATGCAGCGCACGATAGCGGCGCGCCGTGGCATTCGTTCCGAGCGCACATCATACACTGAGCTGGACCGGTGCATGGCACGACTGGTAGCTTTCGAACGGGACAGTGAGGAAATGCGACAGAACCTTTCTGCTGCGACTATAACGGATCTCGATCGTCTGATTTCTGAGTTCGTGGCCCGATGGCCGATCGGCTCCGAGTCCGCGGGGGCCGCCTGATGACCCCTGTCGTCGGCTGCGACACCGATACGGCTGCCAGCTGGAGAGACAAGCAGCAGCGCTATTGGGACGGCATCTCCGACCGCTACGACCAGTTCTACGCCGGCAGATGGAGCAGGCGAGAAAACAGCTGGGTAGAGGAGAGGTTGTCGGCCTTCCTCGGCGTCGTGCCCGCGCCCAGCGTCCTGGACCTCGGATGCGGCACGGGCCTCGGCCTGAAAATGGTCCAGAATCTCAACCCGTACGCTCGCTACGTGGGCGTCGACGTCTCGCCGCAAATGCTCGCCACCCTCGACGTCGACGGAGCGGACGAGCTTTACGAGGCGTCCATGGACGATCTCCACTTTCTGGACGACAAGTCTTTTAACGTTGTCCTTTCGCTCTTCTCCTCGATATCGTACGCCTGCGACACGGCCGGCGTATTCCGCGAGGTCTCGCGGCTCTTGGCGCCAGAGGGGTACGCGTACCTTTCGGTGCTCAGCGAGCGTGCGTTGAGTCGCGCGCGGAGTCGGGACCGTCGCGATTTCTATCGGACCCGAGGCGACGACAGGCCGGAAAACGTTCCCGTCCGACTGCACACGGTCGAGGGCGTGCGCCAGTTGTGCGCGGCGGCCCACCTGAAGGTCGAGTGGATGACCGGGATGAATCTCTTCTCGGGGGTTGTCGAGTGGCCGTGGCTCTGGCGCCCGGGGCGGTGGGGGGCGGAGCGCTTTCCCGATCGGGCGCACACCATCGAGCTGCTCGTGCGGAAGGAAGCCTGATGTCTACCCGACAAGGTGCGCGAAAGGAGGGAGGAGGAAATGAGCGGAAAGGCCGACAGCGGGGCGGCTGGTAGCGGTTTGGCGCGCAGCAGGCCACAGGCGGATGTGGACGACGCCGATGCCAATCTGCTGATAGACGTGCTACGGCAGGCGAAGCTCGCGGTGTGGGTAGCGGACAACTCCGACGCCGACTACGCGATCCGACTCTGGAACCAGGGCGCAGAGCGCATCTACGGGTTCAAACGCTCCGAGGCACTGGGACGAAACTACCTCTCCCTCTTCGTCAACCCGAACGAGCGGCAGCAGGCGATCGACTCGCACCGGCGAATCGTCGAGTCGGGTGAGGCGTACGGCTGGAACTATGCCGCCGACGACGTGGCGAAGGACGGCCGGACGCTGACCGTTCTCGGCAACTCGTTCCGGGTATGGGACGAGACCCGAGGGCGATACCTCCACGCCGAGGTAGGCATCGACATCTCCTACCTGGAGCAGCTCAGTCACCAGCTCGACCGCTCCCGGCAGCTGGCCCTCCTGCACGGCGGCGACGCGCGGCATCAGCTCAAGATCGTCCGCGCCTTGCAAGTGCTCAACGAGGCGATCGCATCGCTCAGCCGCCCCGACGAACGAGGGCTGGACCGGGTCGTGCAGGCGGTCGGCGACGGCTTGCGGGACATGCTGCTGCTCAGCGACGCGCTGTGCCGGGTATGGATGCTGGAGGAGGTGGAGGAGCCCTGGCTGGCGACGGGCTCCGACGAGCTGCCCCAGCCGCCACGCGTAGCGGAGACCGACCTGATCCAGAAGACGATCTCGTCCAACACGGTGGAAGTGCTGACGGACGGCCGCCCGATCGTCGATGACGGCGACGGCGGCTATCACTCCGTGGTCACCGCGCCGCTGCACATCGGCACCGAGCCGCGCGGCGTGCTCATCATGTTCTTCCGGGGGGCCGAGCCGCTCAGCGACGACGACAGAGAGCTGATCCAACCCTTCAGCAGCTATGCCGCGGTCGCCATCGTGATGGCCGGGCTCGCGCGTGAGCAGAAGCGCCAGCGGTACGAGGAGACCGAGCGGATCCGGCACGTCATCATCGAGTCCGTGCTGCACACCGTCGGTAACGAGGCCGGGCTGGCCAAGCTCGCCGCGGATTCCCTGGCGGAGGATCTGGATGGGCAGGGCGCCGCGCTGCCGGCCCGGGCACGCCGTGACCTCGACCAGATCAGGTCCTCGGTCGACCGTCTAGGCCAGATCATGGGCGAGGTCATGCGCCTGAGCGTCAACGTCAGCGAGCAGGCCCGGCTGCGGCTCGGGGAGGTCGTTCGCATCGTCACCCGTACCGTGGAGCGGGACTACTACGACCGGGTCGTGATCTGGCACGACATCGACCCAGCCCTGTTCGTGGAGGCCAGCGAGTACCTGCTGCGCGAGGCGGTGGGAAACCTGGTGCGAAACGCCGTGCAGGCGATGCTCGACGCGGACGGCGGGGGCGAGCTTCGGCTGTCGGCCACCAGCGTCGAGCGGGACTGGAACGGCCGGCGCCGGCACATCGTCATGCTGGACGTCGAGGACTCCGGGCCGGGCATTCCCCAGGACCACCGGCAGCGCGTGTGGGACTCCGGGTTCAGCACCCGCGGCGAGGGTCACGGCCACGGGCTCTATCACACGCGGGGTCTGGTCGGCATGCTCGGTGGGGCGGTGGAACTGTTGGAGGAGCAGTCCAAGCTCGGCGGCGCACATTTCCGGATGTACCTGCACCGGTCCGCGCCCGCGGCGTGACCCACTTACGCGGCGTCGTCTTCCGGGAGCCAGAAGTCCGGGGGCGGCGGCGGCTCGGGAGGTTGCTGGAGAGGTTCCCGAATGACGATCACGACGACCAGGGAAGCCTGGCCAGTCACTGGCTCCGGCTTGCCGCGGGTGGCGTCGCTCCGGGCGGATCGGCGTGGCGGGTGACGCTGCCACGAGCGAACGGCGTAGCGGCCCAGGGTGATGAGGGCGACGGCGGCGGCCAGCACGTTGCCGTCGATGATGTCGTTGAGGTCCATCTGCAGCCTCCCTTGCTGGTTGTCTCCAATTCTTCGTGCGGCTCCTTTCTGGGGCCTTGCGTACGGCTCCGAGCTGGATAGGCCTCTCCCGACGCTGCTGACGGGTTGCGGGGTGACGGGCCGGCGGCCTTGACCGCGCGCAAGCCGAGGTGATGGTGTACGGCCCATCGACCGCCGCCAGGGTCCGACCGTCGCTTTCAGTCCTTGTTGGGCACTTGCACATTGGCTGCCAAGTGCTTCGGTCGGTGATCTGGTGGCGGCCGACCAGACGGATGCTCAGCGCGGCATAGAGGTAAGGTCATGGCGATGCTCGACAAGCGGCTGTACCACCATCTGGTGACCTGGCTGGGCCAGTGGCCCGCGGGTCAGCCGCTGGCTGTGGTCGGTTCCGACCGGCGCACCCAGCCGGCATGGGATGGCCGGGTCTACCCGATGGTGGGTGTCGGTGCCCCGAGCGGCACGGTGATTTCGGTGCCCCCGCCCCGGGCCGCCGCCGCGCGGGTGCTCGCCGACCAGCCCCTCGACGACGTGCTCGCCAAGCTGCCCACCGCGCTCGGTCTCGACGCCGGGCGACGGGCCTACCGGGGTGTGTTCCGCTACTCGCTCGCCCCCGTGCCCATGCCGGAGGCCGGCGAGTGGTTGCCACACGACGATCCGACGGTGCCGGAGTGGCTGTGGCCGTTCGGCGGTGACGTGCTCGTCGCCCGCGACCCGGACACCGGGGCGTATCTGGCCGGCGTTGGTATCAAACGCCACGACGCGTACGGCAACGAGCTGTCGGTCGGCACCGAGGAGGCGGCCCGCGGCCGTGGCCTGGCCCGCCGGCTCGTGGCGCAGGCCGCCCGGCGGGTGCTCGACGAGGGCGCCGTTCCCACATACCTGCACGCGCCCGACAACACCGCGTCGGCGAAGGTGGCCGAGGCGGCCGGTTTCCCCGAGCGCGGCTGGACCGTCTACGGCGTCTAGCCTGCTCGCGATCGAAGCTCCCCCACGTCGCTAGAACGGCGTGAGAGGAGCTTCGATCACGACGAGGCTCAGGTGGTCGCGGCGGCCAAGGAGTCGGTCTGTGTGCGCTGGGCGGATGTGGCGGCGCTCGGCTGCTCGCGCTGGGCCGGTTCGGAGCTGGGCACCTTGTCGAGCACGGTGTTGGCCTGCCGGTCGACCAGGCGGGTGACGAGCTGCTGGGCGTAGCCGAGCACGAGCGCGTACGCGACGATCTGCTGTGGACTGTCCAGCCCGGACAGACCGGGAAAGAACTCGCCGCCGAGCAGCAGCAGGGCGCTCAGCGAGACCAGCGCGCCGGCCGGGAGCTTGAGCAGGGCGAGCGCCACGGGCACGCCGTACGGCGTGGAGGTGCCGCGCATCCCGCGGATCGCCACCATCGCGCTGAGCGAGCCGCCGAGCAGGCCGAGCAGCTCGACCAGGAGGATGTCCCAGCGCCCGGGCCCGCTCGCGCCGGCGGGGCAGCTGCGCCGCTCGGCGCCGCCGGCCACGACGTTGTCGAAGCAGAGGCTCACCAGGTGTGGGCGGAGTGTGCCGAGCACGCCCATGCCGACCGCGAGGACCAGCATGAAGAGCGCTGAGCCGAGGATCAGGTTACGCAGGCTGCGCACCCGGGCGTACTGCTCGTCGGCCGCGACGAAGCCCCATTGCAGCGCTGCCCGGTAGGCGGCCCGCTGCAGTGCGCCGGGCCCCTCGGCCGGCCACTTTTCGACCAGCTGCTCGCGCGCCTCGACGCAGCGCGGGTCGCCCTTGGTCAGCGTCTGCTCCACCAGCCCGACCACCGCCTGCCGGCCCGCGGTCAGATCCTCCTCGGACACCACCGAGACGAGCACGAGCTCGGCGTTGTGCAGGTTGGTCCAGGCCGCGTCGATCTGCGCACCGGTCAGCCAGTCACGCAGCCCGGTGCCGCGGCGCTGGCTCGCCGCCGTGATCGCGGCCTCCAGGTGCGCGTGCGCCGACGCCTCGGTGGAACGCCAGGCGGCGGTGTCCTGCCGGGTCGCGTCGAGCTGGGCGTGGATGAGCGCGGCCCGGGCCAGCACGATCTCCCGCCAGCCGCCCACCCGCTTGGAGCGGCGGACCGTACGTTGACGTGTTTGCAGTTCCGCCATGCACTCCGGAATCCCATGGTTACGGAGTGCTGTCAACAGCAGTGTCGCGAAGGTGTCCCGCAGTCGACCCCAACGCGTTCCGCGGTCACTGCGACGGGGAGATCAACCGGTGTCGCATCGTGCCGAGACCCTCGATCGTGGTCTCCAGCACGTCGCCCGGCGCCAGGTAGCGCGGCGGCTTGCGGCCCATGCCCACCCCCGGCGGGGTGCCGGTGAAGATGAGGTCGCCGGGGAGGAGCGTGCAGACGCCGGAGAGGTACGCGATCAGCTCGGGGATCGAGAAGATCATCGAGCTGGTGTTGCCGTCCTGCACGACCTCGCCGTTGACGGTGCAGCCCAACGCGAGGTCGCCCGGGTCGCCGGCCTCGTCGAGCGTGACCAGCCAGGGACCGACGGGACCGAAGCCGGGGTACGACTTGGCGAGGCTGAACTGCGGTGGCTGGCCGCGCCGCTGCACCTCGCGCTCGGAGATGTCCTGCCCGATGGTGAGCCCGGCCACGTGACTCCAGGCGTCCTCCTGGCGTACGCCGGTGGCGGCCCGGCCGATCACCGCGACGAGCTCCACCTCCCAGTCCACAGTGGCGCTGGGCAGCACGATGTCGCCGAACGGTCCGGTGAGCGAGGTGACGAACTTCGTGAAGATCATCGGGTGCTGGGGCAGCGGGTGACCGGACTCGGCGGCGTGGTCGGCGTAGTTGAGGCCGACCGCGAAGATCTGCCGCGGGCGGGGCGACACCGGGCCGAGCGCGGCCTCGTCGAGCTTGCCGGTGGGTGTGGGCCCCTGCGCCGCCCAGGCCGTGAAGCCGTCCCACGCCTCGTACGCCGACTGCGGGTCGGGCCCGAACCGGCCCTCACTCGCCGTAGCCACGTCGACGACCTCGTCACCCGTCACGATGACGAGCCGTCCGCCCTGATTCCCCAGCCGCATGCGAGGCACCCTACTTCAGCGCAAAGACGAACCGCGGGTCCGGTCGGGGGATCCCCGGGCCCGCGGTTCGTTTTGACTCCCCAGGTCGTGGCTTGTGCTGTGACTGAAACGCTATGGGACGAGTAAATGCGCTTTCAAGAGGAGAAGGGCGGAAATAGTCCGTTCGGCCGACTAGCGCGCGACTACGGAGAGTTACGCGAGACCGAGTGCCTCGGCGGCGGCGCGGCCGTTGGCGTGGCTCGCCCCGTACGTGGTGACGAACGCCCGCGCGCCCACCGGCCGCCACCGGGACGGCCAGCCCATCTCGACCACGGTGACCGGGTGGTTGGCGGCCAGCGTCTCGATCAGGGCACGCGCCTCGGGCATCCGATGGGCGTGCCGGCCGACCACCACGATCGGCCGGGCCCCGGCGCGGGTGAGCAGGTCGGCCGCGACCGCCTCGGCAACCGCCACGCGTACCTGCTCGGTGCCGTTGATGTGCGGGCCGAGGCCCCACGGCACCGGCCCCTCGGCGATCGTCGACGTGGCGACGAGCTGCACGACCAGCGGCACACCGAGCCCGTCGAGGCTCCCCTCCACCTGGACGGCGCGCCGCGCGGCCGCGTACCCGAGGTCGGTGGTGGAGACCGTGACCGGCGCGGAGCGTGCCGTCCACGCGGAGAGCGCGTCGACGCGGCCGGCGGCCTCCTCGACCCGGGCGAGCGGGAGGCGCCCGCCGGAGATCGCCCCCACGATCTCGGCGGCGACCTCCTCGACCAGCGCGGCGTTCACCCGGGCGCCGATGCAGAGCAGGTCGGCGCCGGCGGCGAGCGCGGGGACGGCGGCGCGTGCGGTGCCACCCGCCGCCAGCGCGGCGCCCTTCATCTCCAGCGCGTCGGTGATGACCGCGCCGGTGAAGCCGAGCTCGCCGCGGAGCAGGTCGACCAGCGCGGCGCGGCTGAACGTGGCCGGCCCGTCGCCGGTGAGCTCGGGCACCCGGATGTGCGCCGTCATGATCGCCTTGGCGCCGGCCTCGACCACCGCGGCGAACGGCGGCAGGTCGCGGGCGCGCAGCAGGTCGAGCGGGGCGTCCACTGTGGGGAGTTCGAGGTGCGAGTCGGCGACCGTCGCGCCGTGGCCGGGGAAGTGCTTGGCGCAGGCGGCCACCCCGGCGTCCTGGAGGCCGGCGACCGCCGCGGCGGCGTGGGCGGCGACCTGCCTGGGGTCGGCGCCGAACGAGCGGGTACCGATGATCGGGTTTTCGTCGGCGGTGTTGACGTCCACCGTGGGCGCCAGGTTGAGGTTGACGCCGAGCGCGGCGAGCTCCCAGCCGATCGCCTCGTACACGCGCTGGGTCAGCGAGGCGTCACCCACCGCGCCGAGGGCGGCGTTCCCCGGGTACGGGCTGCCGGTCGCGTGCGCCAGCCGGGTGACGTCGCCTCCCTCTTCATCGATCGCGATCAGCACGTCGCCGCGGGTGGCGCGAAGGGCGGCGGCTATGGCGGCGACCTGCGTAGGCTCGGCGATGTTGTATCCGAACAGTGTGTAACCGGCGAGCCCGTCGCCGACCAGATCCGTTGCCCAGTCCGGTGCGCTGGTGCCGGGGAAGGCGGCGAGCAGCGTACGCAGGGCAAGCCGGCGCAACCCAGGATCGAGCGACATGGTGGGAACCCCTTCTGTCCAGCCGGCTGACCGCTGGAGCGGCCCTAGACGATTACGCTACGCCTACCCGGTTAAGTGAGTAAGGTTTAACTGTTAAGTCTCCTAAATACTAGAGGACGGTAGATGGGGTCTCCACGCCTACCCGGCACGCCGCGGCTCCTGCGCGCGCTCAACGACCGCGCCGCGCTCGAGCTCCTGCTCTCGCGCGGGCCCCTCACCCGTGCCCAGCTTGGCGAGCTGACCGGGCTCAGCAAGGTGACCGCGTCCCAGCTGGTGGAACGGCTGGAGGAGCGCGGACTCGTCACCCGCGTGGGCGAGCAGGCCGGTGGCCGGGGGCCCAACGCGCAGCTCTACGCCGTCACCCCGGGCAGCGCCTACGTGATCGGCGCGGTGGTCGAGGCCGACCGCGTCGTCGCCTCCTGCGCCGACATCACCGGCAGCGTCATCGGCAGCGCCGAACTGTCCACCAAGGACAACGACGAGCCGGTCAAGGTCGTACACAGCGCGGTCGTGCAGGCCGCCGAAAGCGCGGCGGCCGACCTCTCCCTGGTACGGCGGGTGGTGCTCGGCACGCCCGGCGTGGTCGATCCGAACACGGGCGACATGACGTTCGCGTGGAACCTGCCACGCTGGCACCGCGGCCTGCTCGCGGCGCTCCGCGAAGACCTCAGCATCCCGGTCGTCTTCGGCAACGACGTCAACCTCGCGGCCGTGGCCGAGGCGCACGAGGGCGCGGCGAAGGGCGTCGACGACTTCGTGCTGATCTGGGCCGGCGGCGGCATGGGCCTCGCGGTGATGCTCGGCGGGCGGCTGCACGAGGGGAGCACCGGTGCCGCCGGCGAGATCGGCTACCTGCCGGTGCCCGGCGCGCCCATCCCGCGCGACACCCACCGCCGCTCCAAGGGGACGCTAAAGCTGGAGGGGGCCTTCCAGCAGGTGGCGGGCGCCGAGGCGATCCGGGCCGTGGCCCGCGAGCACGGCTTCCGGGGCAAGGCCGCCGACGCGGTCAAGGCCGCGATCGCCGCCGGTACGCAGGGCGGGCCACTGCTCGACGAGATCGCCCGGCGGCTGGCGCTCGGTGTGGCCAGCACCTGCGTGGTGCTCGACCCGCCGCTCGTGGTGCTCGCCGGCGAGGTCGGCCAGGCCGGCGGCACCGCGCTGGCCGAGCGGGTGCAGCACGAGGTCGCCGCGATCTCGCTGGTCTCGCCCCGGGTGGTCGCCACCGAGGTGAGCGGCGACCCGGTGCTCACCGGCGCGCTGCGCACCGCCCTCAACGCGGTCCGCGACGAGATCTTCGGCTCGACCGTGTGACCCCGGCCCCCTCCGTCGCGTTGATCAGGGACTTCGTGGGCGTGTCGTTCGCCGCGCCACTCCATCAAGTCCCTGATCGACGGGCAGGGCGGGGCCGGTTGTGAAACCGCGGAGGGTGAGGCTGCGGGAGCAACGGTCCGGACCACCGCGGACGTCGCGGTAGCTCGGATCTGTCCCGGGAAATTCGGATCTGTCCCGGGGCCACGCGTCAGGCCAGGTCGCGGTGGCGGAAGGTGGCGAACGCGCCGCCGACGATAGCCGCCAGCGCGACCGCGAAGACGGCGGCGGCGTGCATCCAGGTCAGCTCGTACTGGCGGTCGCCGTACTGGTCCCAGAACGACACCTCGCCGGCCATCCAGGCGCCGATGTAGCTGGACAGCATGTAGCGGTCGGGGGTGGCCGCCTCGATCACCTCGAAGACGATGCGGGCGCCGATCTCCCACACGATCGCGTACGTGGCGACCAGCCCCAGCGCCGCCGCGGTGTGCCGGCCGAGCGTGGCCGCGCCGAAGCCGATCGCCGCGGCGAAGGCGACCATCCCGAGGTCGCGCCCGACGGTCAGCACGAGGTCGCGCCAGAACTCCCCGTCGAGGACGCCCGGCACGCCGCCCACCTCGGCGATCGCGTAGAACGCGCCGATGTAGAGGACGCTCGCGACGGCCGACAGGGCGACCACCGCGGCCAGTACCGTGGCGAGCTTGGTGCCGAGCACGGTGACCCGCTGCGGCCGCCACAGCAGCAGGTTGGTCATGCCGCCCGAGGTCAGCTCCGCCCCGACGAACGAGGCCGCGACCAGGAACGCGAACAGGGCCAGGAACGCGATCATGAAGTAGACCAGGTCGGTGATCTCCTGCGAGAAGACGAAGACGCCGTAGAGGTAGTCCTCGATCCGTGGCTCGCGCTCGGTGTACACCTCGCAGAACTCGGGGCTCACCCGCTGCCGCTCGCAGTCCTCCCGGATCTGCTCGATCCGGGCCTGTGCGAACAGGACCTCCCGCTCGGCCTCCGCCACCTCCGCCGCGGTGGGCCGGTGCGAGCTGGCCACGGTGGTCGCCACCGTCACGCCGAACGCCGCGACCAGCAACACCGTCATCAGCAGGACGAACCGGCGGGCCACCAGCCGGCTCAGCTCGGCGAGGGCGAGGTTCACGACTGGACCCCCAGGTCGATCGTGCCGGGCTGGATCGCCTCGTCCACCTGCTTGGGCGCGCCCGGATCGGGTGTTGTGGCGGTCAGCTGGAGGAAGACGCTCTCGAGGTCCGGGGTGAGCGGGGTCAGCTCGGAGACCCACATGCCGCGCCGCCCGAGCTGCTCGGTGATCCACGCCGGGTCGCCCACGTCGGCCACCACGAGGTGGTCCTCGTTCTTCGTCACCGGCAGGCCGGCGGTGCCGAGCACGTCGGCGGCGCGGTCGAGGTCGCCCACCCGCACCCGGTACTCGCCCTTGTCGAAGCCGGACAGCACCGCCGCCACCGGCCCGGTCGCCACCCGCTGCCCCCGCGAGACGATCGTCACGTGGTCGCAGATCAGCTGGATCTCGGCCAGGATGTGGCTGGAGACGAGCACCGTGATGCCGGCCGACGAGAGCTGCCGCATCAGGTCGCGCATCTCCCGGATGCCGGCCGGGTCGAGGCCGTTGGCCGGCTCGTCGAGGATCAGCAGCTCGGGCTGCTTGAGCAGCGCCGAGGCCACCGCGAGGCGCTGCTTCATGCCCAGCGAGTACCCCTTGACCCGCTCGTCGCCCCGGTCGCGGAGCCCCACCTGGGTCAGCACCGCCTCGACCCGCTCGGCGGGCACGCCGCCGGCCCGGGCGAGCAGCCGCAGCGTACGGCGGCCGGAGAAGTTGCCGAAGAACTGCGGGCTCTCCACGATCGCGCCCACCTGCGGGGCGACCTCCGGCAGTGCCTCCGGCGCGGTCCGGCCGAGGATCGACATCCGACCGTCGTCGGCGCGGACCAGGCCGAGCAGCGTGCGCAACGTGGTGGTCTTGCCGGAGCCATTGGGGCCGAGGAACCCGTGGATCTGGCCCGCCTCGACCGTCATGTCGAAGCCGTTGAGGGCGACCCGGGCGCCGCCCCGCAATGTGCGGAACGTCTTGCGCAGCCCCTCGATCTGGATGACGGCCGTCATGGGCCAGACCATACGGTGCTGGTCACATCCGTGGGGGGCGGCTGTTCGGACGTGGTTGGATGGTCACGTGGCCTCGTCCGAAGATCTCGTGGTCGACCTCGACAGCGTCGGTGTCGTCCGCACCGGCTCGCACCTGCTGCACGATCTCACCTGGAAGGTCGAGCTGGACGAACGGTGGGTCGTCCTCGGGCCGAACGGCGCCGGCAAGACCACGCTCCTCAGCATCGCCGCCGCCCGCCTCTACCCCAGCACCGGCACCGCACACGTGCTCGGCGAGCGGCTCGGTCGCACCGACGTCAACGAGTTGCGCACCCGCATCGGCATCGCCAGCGCCGCGCTGGCCGAGCGGATCCCCGGCGAGGAGCGGGTCGTCGACGTCGTGATGACCGCGTCGTGGGGTGTGGTCGGCCGGTGGCGCGAGCGGTACGAGGCGATGGACGAGGTACGGGCGCGGGCGCTGCTCGAGCAGTTCGGCGTGGCCGGGCTGGCCGACCGGGCGTACGGGACGCTCTCCGAGGGCGAGCGCAAGCGGGTGCAGATCGCCCGCGCGCTGATGACCGACCCCGAGCTGCTGCTGCTCGACGAGCCGGCGGCCGGCCTCGACCTCGGCGCCCGGGAGGATCTGGTGGGGCGGCTGGCCGAGCTGGCGTACGACCCGGACGCCCCGGCGCTCGTGCTCGTCACCCACCACGTCGAGGAGATCCCGCCCGGCTTCACGCACGCCCTGCTGCTGCGCGACGGCGCCGTGGTGGCGCAGGGGCTGATCGGCGACACGGTGACCGGGGAAAACCTGTCGAAGACGTTCGACGTGCCGCTGACGCTGGAGCGCGCGGGCTCGCGCTTCGCGGCGCGGGCTGCTTAGCTTTGCCCATGCGTGCGCCTCGGGTGGTCGTGGCCGGCAGCGCGAACATGGACCTCGTCGCCACCGCGCCGGTGCTGCCCCGGCCCGGTGAGACCGTGCTCGGCAACGACTTCACGATGGTGCCCGGCGGCAAGGGCGCCAACCAGGCGATCGCGGCGGCCCGCGCGGGCGCCTCGTGCGCGTTCCTCGGCGCGATCGGCTCGGACTCGTTCGGCGTGACGCTCAAGGCCCGCCTCGCGGCGTCCGGAGTGGACAGTGCACACGCGAGGGTGGTGTACGGCTCGTCCGGCGTCGCGCTGGTCGTGGTCGACCGCGAGGGCGAAAACAGCGTCGTCGTCACGCCGGGCGCGAACGCGGCGTTCACCTCGCTCACCGAGGCGGAGCTTTCGGCGGTACGCGGGGCGGACGTGCTCGTCGCCCAGCTGGAGATCCCGATCGAGACGGTGACCGAGGCGGCACTCGCGGCCCGGGCGGCCGGCGTGCGGGTGCTGCTCAACGCCGCGCCGGCCCGCACGATCCCCGCCGAACTGCTCGACGCGGTCGACCTGCTGGTGGTCAACGAGGGCGAGGCGCGCACCATCAGCGGCCGCGGGCGCGAAGACCCGGGTGCGTTGCTCTCCGTGGTGCCACGTGCGGTGGTCACGATGGGCGACGAGGGCGCCTGGTACGGCGACCGCGCCGGCACGGCGGTGCACGTGCCTGGGTTCAAGGTGGAGACGGTCGACTCGACGGCGGCCGGTGACGCGTTCACCGGCGCGCTGGCCGTGGCCTGGGGCGAGGGCCGCGACATGGTCGAGGCGGTCCGCTGGGCCTGCGCGGCCGGCGCCGCCTGCGCCCGGCGCCTGGGCGCCTCGGTGTCACTGCCCCAGCGCGCCGAGATCGACGCCCTTTTCGGCTCGGCTCCCTGATCGGGTCCGTGTTTCGGCTCTCGGCCTTCTGGTCGGGGGTTCGGCTCGGCGAGCTTGATCTGTTGGGTCATCCTGGAGGCATGCTCCGCCTCATCCTCAACCTGCTGTGGTTGATCTTCGGGAGCGGGATCGTGCTGGCCATCGGATACGGCCTGGCCGCACTGATCTGCTTCGCTCTGATCGTGACCATCCCGTTCGGCGTAGCCTCGCTGCGGCTGGCCTACTACTCGCTGTGGCCCTTCGGTCGCACGCTGGTCACCAAGCCCAGCGCCGGCCTCGCCTCGGGCATCGCGAACGTCATCTGGGTCATCGTCGCCGGCTGGTGGCTGGCCCTGACCCACATCGCCGCCGGGATCGCCCAGTGCGTAACCATCATCGGCATCCCGTTCGGCATCGCCAACTTCAAGCTGGTCCCGGCCGCCTTCTGGCCGCTTGGCCGCGAGGTCGTCGACATCGATTAGCGTGAGTGGCATTGGGTCCGGACCCTTGCTCCCTGCGGCCACACCCTCCGCGTTTCGCAACCCACGCGGACCGACCAGGGCCGGGGCCCGCTCTGAGGTAGCAGCAAAATCCCTGACTTGTCGGGATCTTGAGGCGTGCGACCGCCGCGTCCGAGCGCGATGGCGTCTGGAGCTTTCGGAGTCGGGTGATGGCCTGTGATCGAAGCTCCCCTCAAGTCGCTAGAGCGACTTGAGGGGAGCTTCGATCACATACGTGGGGGGCGGGGTGCGAAGGCTCTCTAGGTATACCTAGGCCGTGGCGGGGGCTTGGCTAAGGCACTGGCGGCCCTGCGTAAGGCGGGTGGGCGGCCAAGATAGGTAAGCGCTCCCGATGTGGTCGTTCCCTTACCGGCCGAGGATGGACACATCAGCGGTTCACCGGGAACGACCAAAGGAGACAGAGCCATGTTGATGCACCCGGACCTCGTCCTGGCCCAGGCGAACGACCGTCAGCGTGAGCTGATCGCCGAGGCCGACCGTGAGCGACTGCTCGCCACCGCCCGCAGGGCCCGCCGCGGCCGCCGGGCGCGGCAAGAGGCGCCGGTGCGCGGCCAGCCCACGGCAGCGCACGCTCGGTAGCGATCGGGTGAACGCGGGCCGCGCCGCCAGGCGCGGCCCGCGTCGTCGTGTCCGGCGGGCGGGGCGCGGAGAGGGCGCGGTCAGGCGGGAGCGACCCAGTAGGTCCTCCGGAGCGGGGTTGGAAACGAGATCGTAACGAGGGGTTGACGCGGAGACGATCACGGGGCAGGCTCCTTGGAAACGTTTACAGATGAGTTCCGGAGGTACGGCCTGTGGGTCGTAAACGTTTACAGGATGCTGTCGACGGGCGGCCGACGGTGCACACCGTCGCGGCCCGGGCGGGGGTGTCGATCGCGTCTGCCTCGCGGGTGCTCAACGGTCTCGGCGGCAGCGCCGAGACCGTCCGGCGGGTGCGGGAGGCGGCCGCCGCGGTCGGGTACGTGCCGAACGCGATCGCGCGCTCCCTCCAGTCGCAGCGGACCGGGCTCATCGCGCTCGCCGTCGAGGACATCGGCAACCCGGTGTACGTGGCGATGATGCGGGCGATCGAGGCCGTGGTCGCCGAGTCGGGACATCAGCTGCTCGTACACGCGACGGGCGGGAACGTGGCCGGCGAGACCGCGTTACTGCGGCGGCTGGCCCACCGCTACGTCGATGGCATGATCATTTCCCCGATCCGCGTCACCGAGGCGCACGTGGCGGCGCTCACGGCCAGCCCGGTGCCGGTGGTCGTGGTCGGCCAGCTCCCCGAGGACGTGCCCGTCGACAACGTGCGGGCCGACTCGCGCACCGGCGTCGCCCTCGCCGTCGACCATCTGGTAGCCGCCGGGCGTACCCGGATCGGGTTTGTCAACGGCCCGCTGGACACGGTGCCGGGAGCCGCCCGCGATGCCGGCTTTCGCGCGGCGATGGCGCGTCACGGGCTGGCCGTGGAGCCGGCGATGGTGGAGGTCGGCGACTTCCAGTACGCCGCGGGGCGGGCCGCCGCCCAGCGGCTGCTCGCCCGGGCCGAGCCCGACGCCATCGTCTGCGCCAACGACCTCATCGCGGTCGGTGCCCTGCACGCGCTCCTGGTGACCGGCCGGCGCGTGCCCGAGGACGTGGCCCTGGTGGGCATGGACGACACCGAGCTCGCGCAGATGTCGTTTCCGCAGATCTCCTCGGTTTCGCTCGGCTCGGCCGAGCGTGGCAAGCTCGCCGCCCGCCTGCTGCTCGACCGTATCGCGGACGGCACGCTGGTACCCCGGCGCGAGCACGTCGCGCCCAGCCTGGTGGTCCGGACCTCGAGCGGCGGCGTCCAATGACGACAGTCGCGCGGGCCCGAGCGCGGTCGGACCGGACCACGGTCTACCTCCTGCTGCTGCCCGCGCTCCTGCCGGTGCTCGTCCTGTCGGTGGTGCCGCTGCTGCGCGGAATCTATCTCGGCTTCACCGACGCCCGCGCCGGCCGCGACGTCGACACCAGCTTCACCGGTATCGACAACTATCGCGAGCTGCTCAGCGACGACCTGTTCTGGAGCGCGTTCCGGATCGGGCTGGTGTGGGCGTTCGGGGTGACGATCCTGCAGTTCGTGCTCGCGCTCGGGCTGGCGCTGCTGCTCGACCAGCCGCTGCGCTTCCGCGGCTTCGCGCGGGTGATGGCGCTGGTGCCGTGGGCGATGCCACCGGTGATCGTCGGCATCATGTGGCGGCTGGTCTACCACCCGGACGCCGGGCTGCTCAACGAGATGCTCTACCGGGGCGGCGCGGAAGGGTTGCGGCACAACTGGCTCGGCGACTTCAGCACCGCGCTGCCCGCCGTCATCCTGGTCGGCATCTGGGCCGGCATGCCGCAGACCACCATCGTGCTCCTCGCCGGCCTGCAAGGGGTGCCGCGCGAGCTGCACGAGGCGGCCGCGGTGGACGGAGCGTCGGCGTGGCAACGCTTCCGCAGCGTCACCATCCCCAACCTGATGCCGGTCGTCATCGCCATCACGTCCCTCGACTTCATCTGGAACTTCAACTCGTTCGGCCTCGTCTACGTGCTCACCGCGGGCGGGCCGGGCGGCCGCACGATGCTGCCGATGCTCTTCGCGTACGAGGAGGCGTTCCGGTACGGCAACTACGGCTACGCCGCCGCGCTCGGCAACGTGATGGTGGTCATCATCGTCGCGCTCCTCGCCGTGTACCTACGCAGAAGGCTGCGGGAGGCGAACGCATGAAGGCGCGTCGCACCACAAAGGCACTCC
Organism: Phytohabitans maris; assembly: GCF_031085175.1. Lineage (GTDB taxonomy): Bacteria > Actinomycetota > Actinomycetes > Mycobacteriales > Micromonosporaceae > Phytohabitans > Phytohabitans maris. Next base: position 26,977 of record NZ_JAVHUY010000047.1, on the reverse strand, counting down.
AGTACGTCGCGCTCCTGGGATACATGGTGTTCCTCGGCTTCCCGCTCGTCTGGATGCTCTCGACGAGCTTCAAGCCGCCGCGGGAGATGGTGGAGATACATCCCACGCTCGTCCCGCACAACCCGACGTTCGACAACTACGTCGAGGCGTTCACGGAGCAGGAGCTCGGCCGGGCCGCGCTCAACAGCCTCCAGGTCTCGCTGGCGACGGCGGTGCTGACCGTGCTCGTGGCGCTGCCCGCCGCGTACGCGCTGGCCCGCTTCAAGACCCGGCTCGGCACGGTCGCGCTCGGCTGGGTGCTGCTGTCCCAGCTGTTTCCGTTCGTGCTGCTGGTGATTCCGCTGTTTCTCATCCTCCGACAGGTCGACCTGGTCAACACCCACGCCGGCCTCGTCCTGGTCTACGTCGTGTGGGCACTGCCGTTCGCGCTGTGGATGCTGCAGGGCTTCGTCCGCAACATCCCGCGCGAGCTGGAGGAGGCCGCCGCCGTCGACGGTGCCACCCGGTTGCAGACGCTGCGTCGGGTGGTCGCCCCGCTGCTCGCCCCCGGTGTGGTGGCCACGTCCCTGTTCGCCTTCATCTCCGCGTGGAACGAGTTCTTCTTCGCGCTCGTACTGCTCAAGAGCCCCGACCTCGCGACCCTGCCGGTGACGCTGGCCAGGTTCGTGGGCGTCGAGGGGATCGCGCGGCTCGGACCCCTCGCCGCCGGCTCGCTGCTGGCGACCGTCCCGAGCCTTCTCTTCTTCGCATTCCTGCAGCGCCGGCTGACCTCCGGGTCGCTCGCTGGCGCCGTCAAGGGCTAACTCGCTGGTGCCGCCAAGGGTTAAGGAGTACACCCCCATGTTGAGAAAGTTGGTCGCCGTGTCCGCGGCGCTCCTCATTGGACTGTCCGGCTGCGGTGGCGGAGGCGACGAGGAAACCTCCGAAGGCCCGGTCAAGCTCCGCTTCCTCAGCCTCGCGTGGCAGAAGGAGTCGCTGGCCGCCAACCGTGAGCTGGTCGACAAGTGGAACGCCGAGCACCCCGACATCCAGGTCGAGTACGTCCAGGGTGACTGGAACTCCGTGCACGACCAGTTGCTCACCTCGTTCGAGGGCGGGGACGCGCCGGACGTCTTCCAGTACGAGAGCGCGTCGATCGGCGAGTTCGCCGAGCAGGGGTACCTCGCCGACCTCTCCGGGCTGCTGAGTGACGACTTCAAGTCGGAGATCAGCCAGGGCATCTGGGACACGGTCACGGTCGACGGCAAGGTGGCCGGCGCGCCGTTCCTGCTGGAGTCGCAGGTCGTCATCGCCAACAAGAAGCTGCTCGACGCGGCCGGCGTGACCGTGCCGGCGGCCGGGCAGGCGTGGACCTGGGACGAGTTCCAGGCCAACGCGCAGAAACTCACCAAGGGCGGCACGTACGGCGTCGCCTGGGCGCTCAAGTCGCCGACCAACCGGGTGATGAACCTGTCGCTCAACTTCGACGGCAAGTTCTTCTACACCGAGGGCGGCAAGACCGAGGTGAAGGTCGGCGACGCGGAGAAGGAGATCCCGCGCCGCATCCACGACATGATCTACGTTTCCAAGACGGCCTCCCCGGACGCGGTCGGCATGGGCGGCACCGACCCGCTGCCCGGCTTCTTCGCCGGCAAGTACGCGATGCTGCCCGGCGGGGTCTTCCTCCGCCAGCAGATGGTGGAGCAGGCGCCGGCCGGCTTCGAGTGGGTGACGCTGCCGCCCGTCAAGGGCACCACGGCCAACCAGGCGGCCAACCCGCAGACACTCTCCATTTCGGAGGATTCGGCGGGCAAGAAGCAGGCGGCGCAGTTCGTCGAGTACTTCCTCAACCCGGCCAACCAGGCCCGCCTCGCGCAGGGCGACTGGCTCGTGCCGACCGGCAGGAAGGCGGGCGAGGAGCTGGTCAAGGCGACCGGCGGCAAGCAGGGCTGGGACGTGGCGGTGGCGAGCGCGGCCGACCTGACGATCGCTCCATTTCAGACGGTCAGTGGATATCCGGAGTGGAAGACCAAGTACGCCACGCCGGCTCTGCAGCAGTACTTCGCCAACAAGATAACGCTGGACCAGCTCGGCACGCAGCTGGTCGACGGTGGGAAGCAGGTTCTTCGCTAGAATGAGCGGGAGTCGTGAGGCTACGGGCCCTGACCACGACGGCGGACGAGCGCCGAGCGACGGAGCGTGGCAGGCGCTGCCTGGGAGTCTCTTGCTCGACAAGTCGGTCGGCTGCCTCGTCGGCGCCGCGGTGGGCGATGCCCTCGGCGGTGCCACCGAGACCGCCCTTCCCGAGGAGATCCGGACGCGGTACGGCGGCTGGGTGGACGGCATCGTGCCCCCGTTCCACGAGAACTGGGCCACGAACCGGCCGCTCGCCCCGTACCACAAGGGCGACGGGCACATCACCGACGACACGTTGATGACCCACGCGCTGGTCCGGGCCTACGCGAAGAAGCGCGACCACCTCGACGCGTACGACGTCGCCGAGCTGCTCGTGCCCGACCTCATCGAGCGGGAGGTCTGGATCCCGGACCTGGAGCGCGAGGCGGTGGCCTTCCACCGCCTCGCGGCCGCCGAACGGTGGCTGGTCACCCGGCTGCACCACGCGCACGCCGACCCGCGCGAGGCGGGCGTGGGCAACATCGTCAACTGCGGCGCCGCGATGTACATGGCGCCGGTCGGCATCGTCAACGCCGGCGACCCCGCCGGCGCGTACGCCGAGGCCGTCGAGATCGGCGGCGCCCACCAGCACAGTTACGGCCGCGAGGCGGCCGCGGTCTTCGCCGCCTCGGTCGCCGCCGCGATGGCGCCGGGCGCGACCTGCCGCGACGTCGTCGACGCGGCGCTCGACCTGGCCAGAGACGGGACGCGCGCCGCGATCGCCGCTGTGGTCCAGCGGGCCAGCGGGTACGAGGAGACGCGTAACGCCATCCCGGCGCTGCGTGCCGCGGTGGCGCCGTACGACACCGTGGGCGAGGACTACCGCAACCCGGGGCTCGGGGCGAGGCGGCCGAGCCGGCTGCACTCCATAGAGGAGCTGCCGATCGCGCTCGGCATGCTCGTCATCGCCAACGGGGGGTACCGGGAAGCGGTGTTGGGGGCGGTCAACTACGGCCGGGACGCCGACTCGACCGCCACCATGGCGGGGGCGATCGCCGGCGCGCTGGGCGGCGCGCCGGCCGTCCCCGCCCAATGGGCCTCCGCCGTGGCCGAGGCGTCCAGAGTGGACCTCGCCGAGCCGGCACGGGTGCTGGCCGCGGTCGCCGCCGAGGTGTACGCCGCCGACGCCGCCCGCTTCGCCGCGCGCGCCGACCGCTTCAAGGGGCTGGCGTGAGGTTTACCTGGACGGCGCCGGAGGAGCTGCTGCCGTACGAGCTGATGGCGCTCCGCGACGAAGGCCCCGACGTGTCCGATGTGGAGGCCCGCTGGGCGGCCGCCGGCGGTCCGCTGGCCGCACCGATCGCCGGTGCCTCCGTGCCCGGCGACCCGGCGCTGCGCGGGCTGGCGCTGGAGCTGCTCGACGCGGTACCGGTGCCGCGGACCCCGCCGCTCGGCATCGCGCCGGAGCCGGGTCCCGGGCCGCGCCCCGATGCGGAGCGGCTCCTCGGGGCCTGGACCGGGCGGGCGGTCGGCTGCGTGCTCGGCAAGCCCGTGGAGAAGATCCCGCGCGAGGGGATCCGGGAGATCCTCAGCGCGACCGGGCGGTGGCCCCTGTCGGGGTACTTCACCGCCGAAGGGCTCCCGCCCAGCGTGGCCGAGCGCTGGCCGTGGAACCGCCGCAGCGCGGTCGACAGCCTCGCCGAGAACATCGACGGCACCCCCGAGGACGACGACCTCAACTTCGCGCTCCTCGCGCTCCGCCTGCTGGAGGCGCACGGGACCGAGCTCACCAGCGCCGACGTGGCCCAGGCGTGGCTGGACTGGCTGCCGGCCGGGCGGGTCTTCACCGCCGAACGGGTGGCGTACCGCAACCTGCTGCTCGGCCTGACCCCGCCGGAGACCGCGCTGCACCACAACCCGTTCCGGGAGTGGATCGGCGCCCAGATCCGCACCGACGCGTACGGCTGGGCCTCGCCGGGCCGGCCGAAGGCGGCGGCCGCATTGGCGTACCGGGACGCGGTGGTCAGCCACGTCGGCGACGGCGTCGCGGGCGCGATGTGGGTGGCCGCGATGACCGCCACCGCCGTCGTGGCGTCCACGGTGGACGAGGTGCTGGACGCCGGTGAGTCGGTGCTGCCGGAGGGCCCGTTCGCCGCCGCCGTCAAGCAGGCGCGGGCGCTGGACGGCGACTGGGAGCCGGTCGTCGACGCGATCGAGAGGCGCCACGGGCACCTGCACTGGGTGCACGCCCGCAACAACGCCGCGCTCGTGGCCGCCGCGCTCGCGTACAGCGGCGGCGACTTCGACCGGGGGATCTGCGCGGTGGTGAGCGGCGGCTGGGACACCGACTCCAACGGCGCGACGGTCGGCTCGATCCTCGGCGCGCTGAGTGGCGCCTCAGCGATCGGCCCACAGTGGACCGCACCGCTCAAGGGGCGGCTGCGCAGCAGCGTCGGCGGCTTCGACGGGGTGACGTTCGAGGAACTGGCCCGGCGTACGGCGCAGGTGGCGTTATGACGGCCCGGGTCGTCGTCGTGGGCAGCGCCAACCTCGACCTCGTGGTGACCGCGCCGGCCCTGCCCCGGCCGGGGGAGACGGTGCTCGGCGGCGAGTTCACCACCGTCCCGGGCGGCAAGGGCGCCAACCAGGCCGTCGCCGCCGCGCGGGCCGGTGGCGAGGTGGCGTTCGTCGGCGCGGTCGGCGGTGACGACTTCGCCCGCCCACAGCGGGACAACCTCGCCGCGGCGGGCGTCGACGTGACCCGGCTGCGCACCGTGCCCGGCCCGTCCGGCGTGGCGCTGATCGCGGTGGACCGGCACGCGGAAAACCTCATCGTGGTCGCGCCCGGCGCCAACGCGGCGCTCACCGGCCTCTCGGCCGAGGACCGGGCCGCGGTCGCCGGTGCCGACGTGCTGCTCTGCCAGCTGGAGATCCCCCTCGAAGCGGTCGCCGAGGCGGCCGCGACCGCCCGCGCGGCCGGTACCGTCGCCGTGCTCAACGCGGCGCCTGCCCGCCGCCTCCCGGCGGAGCTGCTGTCCACGGTGGACCTGCTCGTGGTCAACGAGGGTGAGGCCGAGGTGCTCGCCGGGCATCCCGCCCAGCCGGCCGACCTGCTCGACCTGGTGCCCCGCGTGGTGATGACCCTCGGTGCCCGGGGCGCCGCCTACGCCGACCGCGACGGGCTGCGGCTCGACGTGGCCGCGCCGGCGGTGGAGGCGGTGGACACGACCGCCGCCGGCGACGCGTTCACCGGGGCGCTCGCCGTCGCCTGGGCCGAGGGGCGGCCGGTCGGGGAGGCGCTCCGCTGGGCCTGCGCGGCCGGTGCCGTCTGCGCCACCCGGCCGGGCGCCTCCAGCTCACTGCCCACCCGCGCGGAGATCGAGGCGGCCCTATGAGCTTCAACCCGTACGTGCCGCGCCCGATCGACCTGCCGACCGAGGTGTCACTGGACGGCGGCGCCGACCTGGCCGAGCTGGACGAGGCGAAGATCTTCGCGGCGCCCGCCGACCCCGCGTTCTGGCCGGCCTGGCGGGAACGGCTCGCCGCGTGGCGGGCGGACGCGCGGCGGCGCCTCGGCTACGACGGCCGGCACTACGACGAGGTGCCCGGCGACTGCCTCAGCGTCTGCCTCGCCTGGCTCTGGGACGAGACGCTGTACGACCACGAGCGGGGGGAGTTCACCGTGGACGCGTTCCTGGACGGGGCGGAGCGTGACTTCGGCGGCTTCGACGGGGTGGTGCTCTGGCACGCGTACCCGGTCATCGGGCTGGACGACCGCAACCAGTTCGACTTCTACCGCGACGTGCTGGAGCTGCCCGACGTGGTCCGCGCCTTCCACGCCCGGGGCGTACGCGTCTTCGTCGACTACAACCCGTGGGACACCGGCACCCGGCGTGAGGCGGCCGGCGACGAGGAGGCCGTGGCCGCGATCGTCACCTGGCTGGGCGCGGACGGCGTCTTCCTCGACACGCTCAAGGAGGGTGCCGGCAAGCTGCGCGCCGCGCTCCCGCCGCACGTGGTGCTGGCCGGCGAGTCGCGGGTACCGCTCGCCCGCATCGAGGACCACGCGATGTCGTGGGCGCAGTGGTTCGCCGACTCGGACGTACCGGGTGTGCTGCGGGCCAAGTGGTTCGAGCGCCGGCACGTGCTGCACCACACCCGCCGCTGGCACCGCGGCCACCTGGACGAGCTGCACTCCGCCTGGCTCAACGGCACCGGCATCCTGGTGTGGGAGAGCGTCTTCGGCGTCTGGGTCGGCTGGAGCGAGCGGGACCGCTCCCTGCTGCGCGCGATGCGGCGGGTGCACCGCGGCCACGCCGACTGGCTGCGGTCGGAAGACTGGACCCCGCTCGCCGACCACGCCGGTGGCCAGGTGTACGCGTCCCGCTGGGTGCACGCCGGCACGCCACTGTGGACGGTAGTCAACCGGGGCGGCGACGTCGACGGCCCGTGGCTGGTGACCGAGCCGGCGCCGGGCTTCGTCGACCTGCTGACCGGCGAGGCGCTCACCGTGACGCCGGTCGAGGGCGGCAAGGTGGCCGTGGGTGGCCGGCTGGCGGCGGGCGGGATAGCCGCGGTCGCCGTGGGCGGACCGGAAAGCCGGCACGCGCCGCCCGGCGGTGACCCGGGCTTTCCGGCCCGTGCCGCGGTCCGCGCTCCGGTGCCCGTCGCGCCCCGAGACGCCGTACCGGAAGGGATGCTGGCCCTCGACGGAGGGCGACGGGATCTGCTTGTGCGGCACCGGATCCGGGAGACCGGGCTCTACGGCGAGGCGCCCTATGTGGACGAGTGGAAGCCGCTCCCGCCCCGGCTGCACAGCGCCGGCACGCTGCTCCGGGCGGTGACGCTGAGGCCGTTCGCGATCGCGGAGCGCGAGGTGACGCACGGCGAGTACGCGGCGTTCCTGGCCGCCACCGGCTACCGGCCGGTGCGTCCGGAGCGTTTCACCGCCGGGCAGGGGCCGGTCGATCACCCGGTGACCAATGTGGACCTGGCCGATGCGCGGGCGTACGCGGCCTGGGCTCGCCTGCGGCTGCCGACCGAAGACGAGTGGCAGGTGGCCGCCGAGGCGGGACTGCTGCGCCGCACCGCGCCGCTGGTGTGGGAGCTGACCGAGAGCGAGCACACCGACGGCCGCACGCGGTTTGTGATTCTCAAGGGTGGCGCGGACTTTCGCGCCGAGGGTTCCGACTGGTACCTCGACGGCGGCCCGCAGCCACCCGAGGTCTCCGTCAAGCTGCTGACCGCCGGCGCTGGGCTGGGCCGCTCGCCGAGCGTCGGCTTTCGCTGCGCCGCTGACCTCACCGGAGGGGTCCAATGAGGAAGGTACTCGTCGCCGTGCTGATCCTGCTGACCGTCGGCGTATCGAGCGCGGCGTCGGCCGGCGGCACCCGCGCCGGCACGCTCACCACCGCGAAGGCCGGCCCGATCGACTACACGGTCTACCTGCCCTACGGGTACGGTGCGCGCAAGAACGCCAAGCTCCGCTACCCGGCGCTCTACCTGCTGCACGGGCGCGGCGACACCATGCGGGCGTGGACCCAGATCAAGGCCGACCTCGACAAGCTCATCGACGACGGCACGATCGCACCGGTCATCGCCGTGCTGCCCGACGCCCCGTGGAGCGAGCGGGGAAGCTGGTACGTCGACTCGGCGTACGAGGGCGGCAGCGCGGTCGAGACGATGCTCACCGGCGACCTCGTGTCGCATGTGGACACCACGTACCGCACGGCGGCGCACCGCGGGGCCCGGCTGATCGGCGGCTACTCGATGGGCGGCTACGGCGCGCTCCGCTACGCCCTCGCCCACCAGGACCTCTTCGCCAACGCGCTCGTGCTCAGCCCGGCCGTCTACAACCCGCTGCCGCCGGCCGACTCCTCCGCCCGCGAGTACGGCGGGTTCGGCCAGGGCGGCGAGCGCTTCGTCGACGAGGTGTACCAGCGGCTCACCTACCCGGCCCTGCTGCCCGCTTTGGACGCTGACCTGCCGGTCAGGATGTTCATCGCGGTCGGCGACGACGAGTGGGCCAACCCCGACCCGGCCGACGCCAGGCACGACCTCGACTACGAGGCGGCGACGCTCTACAACAACGTGCGCCGCTCGGACGCGGTCGCCGCGCAGTTCCGGGTGCTCGACGGCGGGCACGACTGGGACGTGTGGCGGCCCGCGTTCGTGGCCGGGCTGACCGAGCTGAGCTCCACGCTCAGTGCCACCCCGCCGACCGGCATTCCCGGACCGCTGAGAGGCACGCCCGGCACCGACTGGGCGGGTGGCGTCACGCCCGGCGGCACCGTCGCCTTCTCAGCCTCCGGCCCGGTGGACGGGCAGCCGTACGCGGGCGGGCTGGACGCCGTCGTGCAGGCACCACAGTGGACGAAGCAGCTTGGCACACCGTCCAACGACCGCCTCTACGGTGCGGTGTCCACGGCGGACGGTGGTGTGATCGTCGCCGGGTACACGCGCGGCGACCTGGACGGCGAGCATCCGGGGAGCCCGGCCGACGACGGGTTCGTGGCCCGCTTCACGGCGACCGGCGAGCTGGCCTGGCTGACCCAGCTCGGCGACGCCACCAAGGCGGATCGCTTCTACGGCCTGACCGCCGCGCCGGACGGCGGCGTGTACGTCGCCGGCTACACCAGCGGCGCGCTGGCCGGCCCGAGCGCGGGCGACAAGGACGTGATCCTGGCCCGGATCGGCCCGGACGGCACGGTCGCCTGGACCCGGCAGCTCGGCGGCGCCGGCGAGGACAAGGGCTACGCGGTGGCAGCCGACGCCGGCGGGGCCTACGTCGCGGGCGTGACGTCGGCCGGGCTGCCCGGCGCGCCCTACCTCGGCGGCACCGACGGGTTCGTGGCTGCGTTCACTGTGGACGGTGCGCCGCGGTGGGTCAAGGCCGACGGCGACCTCTTCGGCGGCGTGGCCGTCACCACCGCGGGCGTGGTGGTGGCGACCGGCGCGGCCGGCGGCGACGCGCTCACCACCGCCTACACGAGCGGTGGCGCCCAGCGGTGGCGCACGGTCAGCGGCGGCCGGGGCGACGACGCGGGCGCCGAGGTGGTCGCGCTGCCCGGCGGCGCGGTCGCGGTGGTCGGCTTCACCGGCAGCACGTTCGGCGTACCGGCCGGCGGCGCGGACGTCTTCGCGCTGCGCCTCGACGGCCGGGGCCGGCAACAGTCCGCGGCCCAGCTCGGCACCGCCCGCGACGACGGCGTGGACGAGTTCGGCGAGGAGAACCTCTACGCGGTCCGCTCCGGCGACCGGCTCCTCGTGACCGGCCTGACCAGCGGCGACGTCTTCCTGACCGAGGTCACGCCGTGAACCCGGCGCTCAACGGCGTACGCGTGATCGAGACGGCGACACTCTTCGCCGGCCCGCTTGCCGCGGCGTTCCTCGGTGACTTCGGGGCCGATGTGGTGAAGGTCGAGCACCCCACCAAGCCGGACCCGTCGCGCGGCCACGGCCCGGCCAAGGACGGCCAGGGGCTGTGGTGGAAGGTGCTCGGCCGAAACAAGCGCACGGTCACACTCGACCTGTCGTCGCCGCTCGGCGCTGCCGTGCTCAAGAGGCTGGTCGCCGGAGCGGACGTGCTCGTCGAAAACTTCCGCCCGGGCACGCTGGAGCGGTGGGGGATCGGGCCGGAGGTGCTGCACGAAGCCAACCCCGGCCTGGTGGTCGCGCGGATCTCCGGCTTCGGCCAGATCGGCCCGTACGCCCGGCGGCCCGGCTTCGGCACGCTCGCCGAGGCGATGAGCGGCTTCGCCGCCGCCACCGGCGAGCCGGACGGGCCGCCGACGCTGCCCCCGTTCGGGCTGGCCGACTCGGTGACCGCGCTCGCCACCGCGTACGCGGTGATGCTCGCCCTGCACGCCCGCCAGCGCACCGGCGCCGGGCAGGTGATCGACCTCGCCATCATCGAGCCGATCATGGCGATGCTGGGGCCGCAGATCACCTGGTACGACCAGCTCGGCTACGTCCAGCCCCGGCGCGGCAACCGGTCGGACAACAACGCGCCCCGCAACACGTACCGGTGCGCCGACGGCCGCTGGGTCGCCGTCTCGACGAGCGCGCTGAGCATCGCCGAGCGGGTGGTACGCCTCGTCGGGCGCCCGGACCTGGTCGAGCAGCCGTGGTTCGCCACCGGGTCGGGGCGGGCGGCGCACGCCGACGAGCTGGACTCGGCCGTGGCCGCCTGGGTCGCCGCCCGGGACCGGGACGAGGTGGTGGCCGCCTTCGAGGCGGCACAGGCCGCGGTCGCCCCGGTGTACGACGTGCGGGACATCCTGGCCGACCCGCAGTACACCGCGCTCGGCACCGCCGTCCCGGTGCCGGACGGCGACTTCGGCACCGTACGGATGCAGAACGTCCCCTTCCGCATGTCCGCCACGCCCGGTGCCATCCGGCACGCCGGGCGGGCGCACGGGCACGACACGGTGGACGTGCTCCGGTCGCTCGGCTACACCGCCGAGGAGATCGAGGGGCTGCGCGAGGGCGGGGTGATCTGATGCTGCTCACCTGGCTGTACGTGCCCGGCGACCGGCCGGACCGCTTCGCCAAGGCGGTCGCCTCCGGCGCGGACGCGGTGATCCTCGACCTGGAGGACGCGGTCGCCGCGCCCCGCAAGGCGTACGCGCGGGCGGCCGTCGCCGAGTTTCTCGCCGACCCGCACGAGGTGCCGGTGTACGTCCGGATCGCCTCCGTGCTCGACCTGCCCGCCGCCCAGGGCGCGGCCGGACTGCGCCTGCCCAAGGTCGAGTCCGCCGAGCAGGTGCGGGCGGTGGCCGCGCTGGCCGGCGCGGAGCTGCATCCGATCATCGAGTCGGCGCTCGGCGTGGAGAACGCGTACCAGATCGCGACCGCCCACCCGGCGGTGGCCGGCATCGGGCTCGGCGAGGCCGACCTCCGCTCCGACCTGGGCGTGACCGACGAGGCCGCCCTGGCCTGGCCGCGCGGCCGGCTGGTCGTGGCCGCCCGCGCCGCGGGCCTCCCGCCGCCGGCGATGTCCGTCTACCCGAGCGTGTCCGATGTGGACGGCCTAGCGGCCTCCTGCCGCGCCGGCCGCCGGCTCGGCTTCCTCGGCCGCGCGGCGATCCACCCCCGCCAGCTCCCGGTGATCGTGGCCGCCTTTCGCCCGGAGCCCGAGGAGGTGGCACGCGCGGAGGCGCTGCTCGCCGGCCTCGCGTCGTCCGGCGACGGCCCGCTGATCCTGCCGGACGGCCGCTTCGCCGACCGCGCCATGCTGGGCGCCGCCCGCCGCGTGGTCGAGCTAGCCGCCCGCTACGCCGAAAGACCGTGACGTTGCTTCCGCGTCCCCACCGTCCGTGCGCCGGGCGGGCCGGGGTGAGATCGCGGAGGCGCGGAGGGTGAGGCCGCGGGAAATGCACCCCAAGAAAACGCTCCGCTGCACTCCACGTTTCCCCGGGGGCCCCGCGACGGTCTGGACCACGACGGGCATCGCGGTAGCTCGAAGTCTTTGTCTGGGTTGGGGTTTCTAGTGTTGCGGGCCGCTGACGCCGGGCACGAGCACGCTGAGGCAGGTGACGCAGCCTTCGAGCTTTTCGAACTCGCTCACGTCGACCACCACCGGCGTGAAGCCGAGGTCTTCCAGCAGCGAGGTGGTCTTGGGCGCGGATGCGCTGATCATCACCTTGTCGCCGCCGAGGCAGACGACGTGGCAGCCGGCGTCCTCCTCGACCGTGCGGACGGCGGGGAAGATGCCGACGTCGACCAGGCCGGGCGAGGCGACCACGGTGCCGTCCGGTAGGGCGGTCACGGCCGACTTGAGGTGCAGGACCCGGCCGAGTGGCACGGCCACCACGCGGCGGTCGGCGAGCAGGCCGCGTAGCTGGCGGATCGCGGCGCCGTTGGTGCGGCCGCCCTGTCCAACGTAGACGGTGTCGCCGATCTGGAGGATGTCGCCGCCATCCAGCGTGCCGGGCGAGCTGATCTTGTCGACCTCCAGCCCGACCGCGCGTACGGCCGATTCGGTGCCGGCCACCTCGGGGCGGCGCTGGGAGGCGCCGGGGCGGGCGAGGATGGCCCGGGTGCCGCTCACCACGACGGTGTCCTCCACGAAGACGGAGTCGGGGCAGTGGTCGGCGGGTACCACGTCGAGCACGCTCCAGCCGGCGTCGGCGAGGGCGGCGCAGTACGCGTCGTGCTGGCGCCGGGCGAGGTCGACGTCCACAGTCGACCGCTCGATGTGGGTAACCAGCCCTTCGGCGAGGCGGCTGCTGGGCTGCCGCACGAGCGCGATGCCACGGCTCATCGGATGCGGGACCTCCTGGATCATGGGGGTCCACATCATGTCACGCCCAAGGGGTGGAACTACTCACTCTGCTCCAGGGCGCGCTGTAACGCGCGGTAAATCTGCCCGAAACGCAGGGCGTCATTGGTGCGCAGGAGCAGCACGTCCATGCCGCGGCACTGTACCCAGATCTCGTGCACCGCCGAGCCGCGGTCGTATGACCGTTCGAGCGCCATGAGCGGAAACTCCGACAGCGGCGTGAGCGTGAAGATCAGGCCGAGCAGGACCGCGAGCCCGACCAGCGCCAGGCCGATCTCACTGCCCCAGCCGGTGAGGAACCAGAGCAGGCCCACCGCGGCCGGCAGGGCGAGCAGCGTGACCAGCGCCCACCGGCCGGCGATCCGGCCACCCACGCGCAGGTCGCGCCGGGTGCGCCGGTGCCAGACGTAGGAAAGCTCGGAGAGCGGGTAGGTGAGCCCGTACGCCTGCACCCACGACGACGTCACGCGCACCGTGTCGTCGCGATAGTAAACGGCCACTCGCCCAGTGTGACGCGGCTCAGCGAACGGCGGTGCTTTCCAGCGCCCGTTGGAGTGCCCGGTAGATCTGCCCGAACCGGAGCGCGTCACCCGTCTGCAGGAGCAGCACCGGCTGCCCGCGCCAGGTCGCCCAGATCTCCAGCGAACGGGAGCCCCGCGCGTACGACCGGTCCATGTGCTCCAGCAGGAAGTCGGCGAGCGGGCCGACGCCGAGCCCGACGAGGCAGGAGACGCCGACGATGGCGATCGTCACGCTGAGCGAGGCGTGCACGGTGACCGCGACGACGATGCCGAGCGCCGCCGCCACGAGCGGGCCGAGCAGCGCCGCGCCGATGGCCCCGCGCCCCGCGATCGCGCGCCACGAGCGGGCGCCCTTGGAGTGCCACACCCGGGCCAGCTCACCCAGCGGGTATCGGCGACCACCGATGCGGATGGCATCCGAGGTGATCTGCACCGACTTGTCGCTGTAGTAGGTGACCATGGTCCAACTAGCCTAGCTGCCATGGCTGATTTTGTGCGCGTGGAGATCAAGGACGGCATCGGCACCATCCGGCTGGACCGCCCGCCGATGAACGCGTTGAACATCCAGGTGCAGGAGGAACTGCGCGCCGCCGCCACGGAGGCCGCCGCCGACCCCGAGGTCCGGGCGGTCGTCGTGTACGGCGGGGAGAAGGTCTTCGCGGCCGGCGCGGACATCAAGGAAATGGCGGACATGTCGTACGTCGACATGGCCGCCCGCGCTCCCCAGATCTCCGCGGCGATCGACGCGTTCGCCCGCATCCCCAAGCCGGTGGTCGCCGCGATCACCGGGTACGCGCTGGGCGGCGGCTGCGAGCTCGCCCTGGCCTGCGACTGGCGGGTGGTCGCCGACGACGCCAAGCTCGGCCAGCCGGAGATCAAGCTCGGCGTCATCCCCGGCGCCGGCGGCACTCAGCGGCTGGCCCGCCTGGTCGGCCCGGCCCGCGCCAAGGACCTCGTGCTCTCCGGCCGCATGGTGGACGCCGAGGAGGCGCTCCGCATCGGCCTCGCCGACCGGGTCGTGCCGGCCGCCGAGGTGTACGACGCGGCCGTCGCGCTCGTCCGCCCGTACACGGAGGGTCCGGCCCAGGCCCTGCGCGCCGGAAAGCTGGCGGTCGACGGCGGCCTGGACATGGACCTCGCCTCGGGCCTGGCCTGGGAGAGCCAGCACTTCGCGGCGCTCTTCGCCACGGAGGACAAGCGGGAGGGTATGGCCGCTTTCGTGGAGAAGCGAAAGCCGCGTTTCACCGGGCGCTGAGCGTAGTGGCCTGCTTGTAGGCTGATCGCCATGCCAGCGGACCGGACGCCGACCTCGGGGCATGCCCTGGGGATCGACTTCGGGACGTCACACACCGTGGCGGTCGTGCGGTGGCCGGACGGGCGGGGGCGCCCGCTGCTGCTCGACGGCTCGCCGCTGCTGCCCTCCGCCGTCTACGCCGAGCCCGGCGGCGCCCTGATCGTGGGGCGCGACGCGGTGCACAGCGCCCGCCTCGACCCGGCCCGCTTCGAGCCCAACCCCAAGCGCCGCATCGACGACGGCACGCTGCTGCTCGGCGACCGCGAGGTGCCGGTCGGCGACCTGGTCTCGGCCGTGCTCGCGCGGGTGGCCGAGGAGTGGGAGCGCACCGTCGGTCGGGTCCGCCCGGAGGTCACGCTGACCTGCCCGGCCACGTGGGGGGCCACCCGCCGCCGGCTGCTGGCCGACGCCGCCGCCCGGGCCGGCTTCGAGGGGGTACGGCTGGTGGCCGAGCCGGTCGCCGCCGCCACCTACTTCGCGAAGGTGCTCGGGCGCGAGGTGCCGATCGGGTCGGTCGTGGTGGTGCACGACTTCGGGGCCGGTACGTTCGACGCGAGCGTGGTGGCGCGCAAGGCGACCGGCTTCGAGGTGCTGGCGGTCGACGGCCGCGACGACATCGGCGGGCTCGACGTCGACGCGGCGATCATCGCGCACCTCGAAAAGACGTACGCGGACCGCGACCGGACCGCCTGGGCGCGGCTGGAAAACCCGTCCACCGCGGAGGAGCGGCGGGCCAAGCGGCAGCTCTGGGACGACGTACGGGTGGCCAAGGAGCGCCTGTCCCGCAGCCCCTCCGCCGATCTGATGCTGCCCCTGCTCGACCTGGAGGTGCACCTCACCCGGGTCGAGCTGGAGCAGTTGGCGACGCCGATCCTGGAGCAGACCGTACGGGTGACGCAGGGCGTCATGCGCTGGGCGAAACTGCCCGAGGGGCAGGTCGCCGGGGTGTTCCTGGTCGGCGGCTCCAGCCGGATGCCGCTGATGGCGACGCTGCTGCACCGCGCGCTGGGCGAGGCGCCCGAGGTGATCGAGCAGCCCGAGCTCGTGGTGGCCGAGGGGAGCATCCTGGCCGGCGCGGCGCTGCTGGCGAGCGCGCCGCCCGCGCCCGGCCCGGCCACCTCGCAGATGCGGCTCGGCGACCTGTCCGGACGCCCGGTTTCGCCGGCTATCCCGCCCCCCACTTCGGCGCCGCCGGCTGTCGGGGTGCCACCCGGGTCGACGCGCGTGCTGCCGCCGGAGGAGATCCCGTCCAACGCGCCGCCCATCGGGTCCGTGCCGTCGGCGTTGGCACCGGGTTCCGCTCCCGGGGGTGGTCTCGCCCGCGGGGGTCAGGGCTCGTCCGGTTCGACGCCGTCGGGTGGCTTCGCCCCGGGATCCGCGGGCACCACGCCCGGCGGGTCGGGGTCCGGGACCGCGGGCGTCGCGCCCCCCGCCCCGGCCGACTCGACCGGCTCTGCCGGCGGTGCGGTGCCGCCGGCTCCCGGTAGCGCGCCGGGCACGCCGCCGCGGACCGTCGGGCGGGTGATCGTGCCGGGGGCGCAGCCGCCGTCCGGGCGCCCGCGCGCCCAGGTGCCGCCGCCGTCCGCCACCAAGCCGATGCCGCGCTTCGAGGAGCCGACCGCGCCGCCCACCGCACCCGGCGGCGCCTACCCGCCGCCCGCGCCGCCGACCTCGCCCGCCGGCGGTTACGCGCCGCCCGCTTCGCCGCCCGCCTCGCCCGCCGGTGGGTATCCGGCGCCCGGTGGCTACCCGCCTGCCTCGACTGCCGGTGGTTACGCGGCGCCGGGCCAGGCCCACCCGCCGCCGAACGCGCCGCACTCGCCCTACCCGCCGCCATCGGAGCTACCGCGCTACCCGGCCGCCGGCCAGCCGCGCTACTCGCCCCCGCCCACCGCGCCCCGGACCCAGCCCGCCCCGCCGCAGGTGCCGCTGGCCGCGCCGCGCGGCCCGCAGCCGGCCGCATGGGAGGCGAGGGTCCGCCGGCGTCCCGGGTTCGTGGTGCGGGCGATCCGGGCACTGGTGATCACGGCGCTGCTCGTCGTCGTGCCGGTCGCCGCCGGCGTCTTCGCCTTCGCCGCCGCCCGCGACCAGGCTCCCGCCGAGGTCGTGGGAAACATCGTCGACTGGATCCAGGACCAGGCCGGGGCGTAGCTCTCGGGCAGGATCCGGTTCGCGGCCGAGGGCTCGGTCGATACGGGGTGACTGGGCGGTAACCTACGCCCATGACTTCACCCGAGCGGCTCGAAGGACACGGCGGCGAGCTGGCGCTGGCGGCACTGCGGGCGTACGGCGTCGCGGAGATGTTCACCCTCTCCGGCGGCCACGTCTTCCCGCTCTACGACGCGGCCCACAAGAGCGGCTTTCCCATCTTCGACGTGCGGCACGAGCAGTCGGCGGTCTTCGCGGCCGAGGCGGTCGCCAAGCTCCAGCGCCGGCCGGCGCTCGCCGTGCTCACCGCCGGGCCGGGTGTCACCAACGGCATCTCCGGGCTGACCAGCGCGTACTTCAACGGGTCGCCGGTGCTCGTGATCGGTGGCCGGGCACCCGCGTTCCGCTGGGGCGCGGGGAGCCTGCAGGAGATCGACCACCTGCCGCTGGTCGCGCCGGTCACCAAGTACGCGGCCACGGTCGGCTCGGGCGAGGAGATCCCGGGTGCCGTCGCCGCCGCGCTGACCGCCGCGCTCACCGCGCACCGGGGGCCGGCCTTCCTCGACCTGCCGCTCGAAGTGATCTTCTCGGCCGCCGACGCGGACGCTCCCGCCACGCCGGACGTACCCGTGATGGAGCCCGACCCCGACGAGGTCGCGCGGGCCGCGCAGCTGATCGCCTCCGCCGAGCGTCCGGTCATCATCGCCGGCTCCGACGTGTACGCCGGGGACGCGGTCGCCGCCCTCCGCGAGGCGGCGGAGACCCTGCACGTGCCGGTCTTCACCAACGGCATGGGGCGCGGCGCTCTGCCGCCCGAGCACCAGCTCGCCTTCGCCAAGTCGCGCCGCACCGCGCTCAAGGGCGCCGACGTGATCGTCGTGATCGGCACGCCGCTCGACTTCCGGCTCAGCTTCGGCGACTTCGGCGGCGCCCAGGTCGTGCACATCGTGGACGCCCCCACCCAGCGGGCCGCGCACGTCACGCCGGCCGCCGCCCCCGCCGGCGACCTGCGGCTGATCCTCTCCGCGCTCGCCGACTACGAGGGCGTCCGCGAGGACCACGCCGAGTGGATCGCCGGCCTCCGCGTGGCCGAGGACGCCGCCAAGGCCCGCGACGCCGAGGAGATGGCCGCCGAGACCGACCCGATCCGCCCGGCCCGGGTCTACGGCGAGCTGCGCAAGGTACTCGCCCGCGACGCGGTGACGATCGGCGACGGCGGTGACTTCGTGTCGTACGCCGGCAAGTACCTGGAGCCCGCCGAGCCCGGCACCTGGCTCGACCCCGGCCCGTACGGCTGCCTCGGCACCGGCATGGGCTACGCGATGGGCGCCCGGATCACGTACCCGGGGCGCCAGGTCTGCGTGCTGATGGGCGACGGCGCCGCCGGCTTCTCGCTGATGGACGCCGAGTCGCTGGCCCGCCAGGGCCTGCCGGTGGTCGTCGTGGTCGGCAACAACGGCATCTGGGGCCTGGAAAAGCACCCGATGCGCGCGATGTACGGCTACGACGTGGCCGCCGACCTCCAGCCCGAGCTGCGGTACGACGACGTGGTGAAGGCACTGGGCGGCGCGGGCGAGACCGTGGCGAAGGCGAGCGACCTGGGGCCGGCGCTGGCCCGTGCGTTCGACGCGGGCGTGCCATACCTGGTCAACGTCCTCACCGACCCGGCCGACGCCTACCCGAGGTCATCCAACCTGGCGTAGTTACGTACTTGAGTTTGTCGATACGTCAAACTATCGTGACAAAGGGAGCCGAAGCGTAGTCATCGTGGGGAGCAGGGCAACTTCCCGCGCATCGTTCTACTGTGGAGGTCCCATGTCGACAGTCAAGCACGCGCGCCGCACCGCGACGGTCGTGTTTGCCGCACTCATCCTGCTCACGACCGCACTCGTGAGCGCCCCTGGCACCGCCTCCGCCCACGGCTCGGCGATCGGCCCCGAGTCGCGCAACTACGGCTGCTGGAAGCGTTGGGGCAACGACTTCCAGAACCCGGCCATGGCCACCCAGGACCCGATGTGCTGGCAGGCCTGGCAGGCCGATCCGAACGCGATGTGGAACTGGAACTCGCTCTACCGCGAGAACGTCGCCGGTGACCACCAGGGGCACGTGCCGGACGGCCAGCTGTGCAGCGCCGGGGAGACCGGCGGCACCCGCTACGCCGCGCTGGACAACCCCGGCAACTGGCGGGCCACCAACGTGGGCACCTCGTTCACGTGGCGGATGCACGACCAGGCGCTGCACGGGGCGGACTACATCCGGATCTACGTCACCCGGCAGGGCTACAACCCGCTCACCCAGCGCCTGCGCTGGTCCGACCTCGAACTGCGGCACGACACCGGCAAGATCCTGCCCGGCGTCGGCACCCGCGAGACCGACCCGGTGCTCAACGGCGTCACCATCTCCGCCAACATCACCGCGCCGGGCCGCAGCGGGCGGCACATCGTGTACGCGATCTGGAAGGCGAGCCACGCCGACCAGAACTACTACTTCTGCAGCGACGTGAACTTCGGCGGCGTACCGGACCCGACCACGCCGCCGCCGACCACCGCGCCGCCCACGACGCCTCCGCCGACCACCGCGCCGCCCACGACCCCGCCGCCGAGCACGCCGGCGCCGGGCAACGGCAGCTGCTCCGTGGCGTACTCGATCGTGGGTCAGTGGAACGGCGGCTTCCAGGCCGACGTACGGGTGACCGCCGGCTCGGCGCCGATCCGCGGCTGGACGGTGCGGTGGACGTACGCGAACGGGCAGACCGTCGCCCAGTCGTGGGGCGCCACCGTGACCTCCAGCGGGTCGAGCGTGACCGCCACGAACGTCGCCTACAACGGCAGCCTCGGCGCCGGGGCGAGCACCACGTTCGGGCTGATCGGCTCGTCGACCGGCAGCAACGCCGTACCCGCCGCGACCTGCACCGCCACCACCTGAGCAGCGTTCGTGATCAAAGCTCCCGTCAAGTAGTTCTAGCTACTTGACGGGAGCTTTGATCACAGCGCCGGGGGAGCTGTCAGCGGTTTGTCAGTGGCCCCGCGTTGCTGTCAGGGGGGCGTCAGCGCCGTGCCGCACGGTGGTGGCATGAAAGCACCCCAAGAAAACGCTCCGCTGCGCTCCACGTTTCCCCGGGGCCCCCGCGACGAACAGACCACCCACGCGATACTCGCCGAAGGGCTGGTCAAGCGCTTCGGCGACACCACCGCGCTGGACGGGGTCGACCTCGCCGTGCGCCGTGGCACCGTGCTCGGTCTGCTCGGCCCGAACGGGGCGGGCAAGACCACCGCCGTCCGCATCCTGGCCACGCTGCTGCGGCCGGACAGCGGGCGGGCCACCGTCGGCGGGTACGACGTCGTCCACGACGCCCACCAGGTGCGCCGGCTGATCGGGCTCACCGGGCAGTACGCCTCGGTCGACGAGACCCTCACCGGCCTGGAAAACCTCATCCTCATCGGCCGCCTGCTCGGCCTCTCCCGCCCCGAAGCGCGCGGCCGGGGGCGCGAGCTGCTCGCCGAGTTCCGGCTGGAGGACGCGGCCAACAAGGCCGCCAAGGCGTACTCCGGTGGCATGCGCCGCCGCCTCGACCTGGCCGCGAGCCTGGTCGGCCGCCCGCAGGTGCTCTACCTGGACGAGCCGACCACCGGCCTCGACCCGCGTAGCCGCAACGAGATGTGGGACATCGTCCGCGACCTCGTCTCGGGCGGCGTGACCGTGCTGCTCACCACCCAGTACCTGGAAGAGGCCGACCTGCTGGCCGAGGAGATCGTGGTGATCGACCACGGCCGGGTCATCGCCACCGGTACCCCGGACGAGCTGAAGGGCCGGGTCGGCGCGCAGACCCTCGCGGTGCGCGCCCGGTACCCCGTCGACACCCCGATCGTGGAGTCGATCGTGGCGCAGGTGGCCGGCCGCGCGCCCGAGGCGCAGGGCGGGCTGCTCACCGTGCCGGTGACCGACCCGGCGGTGCTGCCGGCCGTGGTACGCCGCCTGGAGGAGGCCGAGGTGGCGATCGGCGAGCTCGCGCTCCGCGGCTCCAGCCTCGACGAGGTGTTCCTGGCGCTCACCGGCCACCGGGCCGAGGACGAGACCGAAGACCAGAACCAGCCCGAGAGGATCCTCGCATGAGAAACCCCACGAAAATGCTCCGCTGCGCTCCACATTTCCGCGGGGCCCCCAAATGACAGCCGCCGCGACCGCCGCAACGGGCGCCGCAGTAGCGCTGCCGCGCCGGGTCAACCCGGTCGAGGGGTTGCGACACACGTTCACGCTCGCCTGGCGCAGCCTCGTGCAGCTCAAGCACAACCCGCTGGAACTGCTCGACCTCAGCGTCCAGCCGATCATGTTCGTGGTGCTCTTCACGTACGTCTTCGGCGGCGCGATCTCCGGCAGCACCGGCGACTACCTGACGTTCGCGCTGCCCGGCATCGTCGTGCAGAACGCGCTCTTCGCCTCGGTCACGACCGGCGTCGGGCTCAACACCGACCTCACCAAGGGGGTCTTCGACCGGCTCCGCTCGCTGCCGATCGCCCGTTCCGCGCCGCTGGCCGGCCGGATCATCGCCGACACCGTCAAGCAGGCGTGGTCGATCGCGCTGATCCTCGGCCTCGGCGTGATCCTGGGCTTCCGGGTACACGGCGGCGTGCAGGGCGTGCTCGCCGCGTTCGTGCTGCTGCTCGTCTTCAGCCTGGCCGTGTCCTGGATCGCGGTGCTGGTGGGGCTGCTCGCCGCCGACCCGGAGAAGGTGCAGATCTTCGCCTTCGTGGTGGTCTTCCCGCTCACCTTCACCAGCAACGCGTTCGTGCCGGCCGACACCATGCCGGGCTGGCTGCAGGCGTGGGTCGACGTCAACCCGGTGACGATCCTGGCCGACGCCGTGCGCGGGCTGCTCTCCGGCGGTGCCGCGGCGACCCAGGTGGGCCAGTCGCTGCTGTGGGCGGTAGCGATCGCGGCGGTCTTCGCCCCGATCGCGGTCCGCACGTTCAAGCGGCGAGTATGACGCGGACGGCCTCGCGCACGTCGACGGCCTTCGCGGTCGTCCGGCCCCGCTCGAACGCCTCGGTGAAGCGCTCTTCGCCGAGGCGTTCGCGCGCTGCCGCCTCGAGCCGGCGGGTGTCCATCGTGGACCGGTCCGGCCCGCCGCGAACCCCGTGCGCGGCACCGAGGAACGCCGCCACCTTCTCCGGCTCTCCACTGTGGAGGGCGAGGTCGGCGTACGCCATCACGACCAGCCCGACCACCGGCATGTCGCGCGAGGAGGTGGCGAGCTCCAGCGCCGCGTCGTGGCGGGCCCGGGCCGCCGCCAGGTCGCCCTCGGCGGCGTCGATCTGCCCGATCGCGGCGCCGATGAGGGCGACCCACTGCTGCGCCGAGCCGAACCCGTTCGCCACCGCCTCGGCCCGCGCCAGCTCCGCGCGGGCACTGGTGAACTCGCCCATCGCCCGCAGGATCTCGCCGTGGTGGTACGCCACCGCCGCGCGGCCCTCGTCGGTGCCGACCCGCTCGGCGGCCCGCCGCGCCTCGTCGAGCGTCGCGAACGCCCGCTCCGTCTCGCCGAGCATCCACAGCTCGTACGCGTACCGCGCCTGCATCTCCGGTACGTCCTCGGCCGCGCCGAGCGGGAGCATCTCCTCCAGCGCCTGCTCGAAGTAGGCCGCCGCCCGCGCGTGGTCGCCCTCGGTGGTGGTCATGTGGGCCAGGCCGCCGAGCGTGGTGGCGGTGCCCCACCGGTCGCCCAGCGCGCGGAACTCCGCCAGCGCCGCCGTGAAGTGTTCCTCGGAGTGGCGGTCGGAGTGGCCGGAGTTGACTTCGGAGTGGCCGTACATGAGCCGGGCCACACCGCGTATCCAGGGGTCGGTGTGGGTGAAGAGGCCGGCCAGGGCGGGCAGCGCCTGCTTGTCCGCCGGCGGGCCGGCGATGAGGTCGCAGATCGGCCTGATCAGGGCGAGGATGGGGTGCCGGTCTTCGTAGCCGCGGGCCAGCTCGGCCGCCTCGCGGAGCAGCTCCTGTCCCCGTTCCAGCTGGAAGAGCCCGGCCACGACGTTGAGCGCGGCGACCGACTTCGCCAGGGCGAGAGCCGGCCGCGGGATCGCGGTGGCCGGCAGCGCCAGCGCCTCCAGGGCGAGCTCGGCGCCTTCGGCCCGGCGGCCGCTCAGCCACCAGTACCAGCCGAGGGCCGACGCGAAACCCACCGCGAGCCGCGCCTCGCCGGCGGTGATCGCCCACCGCGCCGCCGCGTGCAGGTTGTCGTGGTCGGCGTCGAGGCGGGCCAGCCACTCCAGCTGCTCGCGGCCGCGCAGCTCGCGGTCCGCGCGGCGGGCCAGGCGCAGGAAGTACCGTGCGTGCGCCTGACGCGTGGCGCGGGTCGTGCCGGACTCGTCGAGCCGCTCCAGCCCGTACGCCTTGATGGTCTCCAGCATCCGGTACCGGCCGTCCGGGTCGGCGACCACGAGCGACTTGTCGACCAGGGCGGCCAGCTCGTCGAGCGCCTCGCCGCCGCAGACCTCCTCGACGGCCTCCAGGGTCGCCGGGCCGGAGAAGACCGCCAGCCGCCGCCACAGCGTGCGCTCGGCGTCGTCGAGCAGCTCCCAGCTCCAGTCGATGACCGCCCGGAGCGTCTGGTGGCGGGGGAGCGCGGTGCGGCTGCCGGCGGTGAGCAGCCGGAAGCGGTCGGTGAGGCGGTCGGCCACCTGGTCGGGCGTGAGCGCGCGCAGCCGGGCGGCCGCCAGCTCGATGGCGAGTGGCATGCCGTCGAGGGCGCGGCAGATGCGGACCACCGAGTCGGTGACCGCGAACCCGGGGCGCACCGCCGCGGCCCGGTCGGCGAAGAGGCGTACGGCCGGGTAGGCGAGCGCGTCGCCGGCGGCCGCGCCGTCGGGGGGCAGGGCGAGCGGCTCGACCGGGAAGAGCGCCTCGCCGGTGATGCCCAGCGGCTCCCGGCTGGTGGCGAGCACGCGCAGGTGGGGGCAGCGGACCAGCAGGCTCTCGGCCAGCGTGGCGGCGGCGCCGACCAGGTGCTCGCAGTTGTCCAGGACGAGCAGCGCGCGGCGGCCGCCCAGCGCGCCGTGCAGCCGGGTGAGCGGGTCGACGGTCTCCTGCGGCACCCGGCCGCGGCCGGTGGTGACCAGCGGGTGCTCCCGGAGGCCGAGCGTGGCCAGCACGATCGAGGCCAGCTCGGCGGCATCGGTCACCGGCGCGAACTCCACCAGCCAGATCCCGTCCGGCGCCTGGTCGACCATCGCCCGCGCGGACTCCATCGCGAGCCGCGTCTTGCCGGCGCCGCCCGGCCCGATAAGCGTGGTGAGGCGGGACTCGGCCACTACCTTGGTGACCTTGGTCACGTCGTCGTCGCGCCCCACGAAGCTGGTCAGGGTCGCCGGCAGGTTGGTGGCGGGCAGCGGCTCGTGCGGCGCGGCGGCGGTGTCCTTGAGCAGCGCCAGGTGCAGGGCGGCCAGCTCGGGCGAGGGGTCGGTGCCGAGCGAGTCGGCGAGCGCGGTGCGCAGCCGGTCGTACGCGGCGAGGGCCTCGGCCGGCCGCCCGGCGCGGCGCAGGACCCGGATCAGCTGCCCGGCGAGGCGCTCGCGGAGCGGGTGGGCGAGGGCCAGAGACTCCAGCTCGGGTACGAGCCCGGCGCCGTCGCCGAGCGCGAGCGCCGCGTCCACCCGGTCTTCGATCGCGGCGAGCCGCAGCTCGTTGAGGCGGGCCGCGGGCGCCTGCGCGAAGTCGGCCTCCAGGACGTCGGCCAGGGCCGGCCCGCGCCACAATGCCAGCGCGGCGGCCAGCAGCTCCGCGGCGCCGGCCGGGTCGGTGGCCAGGCGGGCCCGGCCCGCGGTCACGCCCCGCTCGAACCGGCACATGTCGACCGCCTCCGGCGGCACGGCGAGCCGGTAGCCGGCGGGAGTCGACTCGACCGTGCCCTCGGGCAGCGCCCGGCGCAGCCGGGAGACCAGGGCCTGGAGCGCGTTGGCGGCGCCAGCCGGCGGCTCGTCGTCCCACAGCGCGTCGATCAGCGTGCTGGTCGTGACCACCCGGCCGGGGTCGAGCGCGAGCCGGATCAGCAGCGTACGCAGGCGCGCGCCACCCACCTCGACGGGCGCGCCGGAGCCGGCGCGCACCTCGAGCGGACCCAGCAGCGCGATCTTCACAAGGTCGATTCTCCCCCGCGAGTGCGCGCGGCTAGGGAGTGCTCTCGTCGCCGGTCTCGCGGCGGCGCATCTCGTCCTCCCGGCGCCGCAGGTCCTGCTCCCACTGCTCGAAGAGCTCCCGGTCCTGCGACGACTTGCCGGCGTCCAGCGACTTGAGGAACTCCGGGTCGTCGTCGGGCGCCACCGGCCGCCTGGTCTCGTGGCCGCCGACGCGCCATCCGCCGCCGGCCGTTCGCTCCCGGGCCGGCCGGCCCGCCAGGAACCAGGCGATCGAGCCGACCAGCGGGAAGAACAGGATGATCAGCACCCAGACGAGGCGCGGGAGCGCGCGGATCTCGTCTTCTTCGGCCGACAGGCAGCTGATCAGCGCGAGCACGGCGAGGACGATCTGCACCAGGAAGAGGAGCACGTACAGGCGGGCCATCTCGCAATGATGGCCCCATATGGCCACCCTGGCTAACGGTTCAGCACGAGCAGCGCGCCGAGGGCCGTGTACCCGACGGTGAGCAGCGCGAACAGGGGGAGGGCGGGGCCAGGGCCGGCGCGTCGCGAAAAGTACCGCCGGAAGGCCACGGCGGAGAGCGCGGTCCAGCCGGCCAGCGCCAGCGCGACGAGCAGCGGCTCACCCTCGACGGCGGCCATCCGGGCGGCGAGTACGGCCACGCCGGCCGCGACGAGGAGCGTGCGCCGCCAGGCCAGCCAGGTGCGCTCCCGAGCGAGGCCGGGTTCGCTCACTGGAACGCCCGCACGAGTACGGCCACGACCAGCAGCACCGCGCCGAGCCCGACCAGGATCGCGAGGAGCGCCGGGAAGCGGGACGCCGGCAGGTCGCGGCCGAGGCGCATGGCTCGCTCGGTGCGCGCCCAGCGGTCCACCGCGCGGACGGCCACCAGCCCGCCGAGCAGCAGCAGCGCGACCGAGATCACCTCGCGCAGGTGGGCGATCGGTAGCGGCGGCAGGAACTGTGCCGTGGCCAGACCCCCCGCGACGAGCGCGAGGCCGGTGCGGATCCAGGCGAGGAAGGTGCGCTCGTTGGCCAGGGAGAAGCGGTAGTCGGGGGTCGTGCCGACCCGGCGCACCTCCTCGGTGTCGAACCAACGCCTGATCATGCCCAGCACGCCTGCCATTATCCCGATGGCGCCGGCCGTAACCTGAGATCGTGACCGAGCTGAACGCCGAGGAAAAGTCCACGCTGAAGACGGCCGCGTTCGGCGCGGTCTACCTGGTCTCCGACGCCGACCCGGGCTTCTTCGCCATGCTCAAGGAGAGCTTCGCCGCATCGGGCGCGCTGGCCGGGGCGACCGGGCTGGTCAAGGAGGTGCTGACCACCGGGCCGCTGCCCAAGCTCCCGCACGCCTCGGCGGCGGAGGTGGAGGCGCTGGTGCTGCCGGCGCTCTCGCGCTCGGTGGCGATCCTGCGCGAGAAGGCGCCGTCCGAGGTGGACAACTACCAGGCCGCCGTGGTGACCGCCGTCGAGCAGGCCGCGAGGGCGATCCACGGCGTGAACGCCCGGGAAGCAGATGCGCTGGCCAAGGTCAAGACCGCGGTGGGAGTCGTGTCGGATCCCACTATTACTCGCGAGTAACCTAGACGGTGGGTAATTTTCAGTTAACGTGCGTTAGCCCAAGCAGGAGGTCCTGGAAGCGCGATGAACATCGTCGTACTCGTCAAGCAGGTGCCCGACTCCAGCGCGGAGCGTTCACTGCGTAGTGACGATAATACGGTCGACCGTGGGTCGGTGAGCAGTGTCATCAACGAGATGGATGAGTATGCCATTGAGGAGGCGTTGCGGGTTCAGCAGGCGCATGGTGGTGAGGTCACGATCTTGACGATGGGGCCGGTGGGTGCGTCGGAGTCGATTCGTAAGGCGTTGTCGATGGGTCCGGATCGGGCGGTGCATGTGCTCGATGACGGGTTGCATGGTTCGTGCGCGCTGGCCACGTCGAGGGTGCTGGCGGCGGTGTTGGGCAGGCTTGGCCCGGATTTGGTGTTGTGTGGTGCGGAGTCGACCGATGGTCGGGTGCAGGTGATGGCGCACATGCTGGCCGAGCGGTTGGGGGTGGCGGCGTTGACCGGTGCGCGGAAGCTGACCGTCGAGGGCGGGTTGTTGACGATCGAGCGGCAGACCGAGGAAGGGGTCGAGGTGGTCGCGGCGCAGGCGCCGGCGGTGGTGTCGGTGTGGGACACGATCAACGAGCCGCGGTATCCGTCGTTCAAGGGGATCATGGCGGCTAAGAAGAAGCCGGTGCAGACGCTGTCGTTGGCCGATCTGGGTGTGGCGGCCGGTGAGGTGGGTGCGGCTGGTGCCAGCTCGGCGGTGGTCGGGCAGAGCAGGCGGCCGCCGCGGTCGGGTGGGGTGAAGATCACCGATGAGGGTGCAGGCGGCGTGCGGCTGGTCGAGTTCCTGGCTTCTGAGAGGGCATCTGATCTATAACTGACAGATAATGTCCGTATTTGTTGGGGTGGTGCGCCACGTCGATGTTGATTCTCCGGTTAACCGCCGGGACAT
>NZ_JAVHUY010000046.1 GCF_031085175.1 Phytohabitans maris | reverse complement strand
ATGCGCAGGGTTTTGATCGCTAATCGGGGCGAGATCGCTGTACGGGTTATCCGTGCCTGTCGTGATGCGGGTCTGGGTAGCGTCGCGGTGTATGCGGATTCTGACCGGGACGCTTTGCATGTCACGCTCGCCGACGAGGCGTACGCGTTGGGTGGTGACAGCGCGGCGGAGACGTATCTGCGGATCGACAAGCTTCTGGATGTGGCGGCCAGGTCGGAGGCGGACGCGGTGCATCCCGGCTATGGTTTCCTGGCTGAGAACGCTGATTTCGCTGAGGCTGTGCTGGCGGCTGGGTTGACCTGGATCGGCCCGGGTCCGCGGGCGATCCGGGATTTGGGTGACAAGGTCACCGCGCGGCATATCGCGCAGCGGGTCGGCGCGCCGCTGGTGCCCGGCACCGCTGACCCGGTTTCCGGGCCGGATGAGGTGGTGGCGTTCGCGCAGCGGTACGGGCTGCCGGTGGCGATCAAGGCGGCGTTCGGCGGTGGCGGGCGGGGCCTGAAGGTCGCCCGTGACCTGGACGAGATCCCGGCGTTGTTCGAGTCGGCCACGCGTGAGGCGGTCGCCGCGTTCGGGCGGGGTGAGTGTTTCGTGGAGCGCTACCTGGACCAGCCCCGCCACGTCGAGGCCCAGGTCCTGGCCGACCAGCACGGCAACGTGATCGTGGTGGGCACCCGGGACTGCTCGCTACAGCGCCGCCACCAAAAACTCGTCGAGGAGGCACCCGCGCCGTTCCTCACCGAGGAGCAGCGTAGGCAGATCCACGAGTCGGCCAAGGCGATCTGCCGCGAGGCCGGCTACCACGGCGCCGGCACCGTCGAGTACCTGGTCGGTCGGGACGGCACCATCTCGTTCCTGGAGGTCAACACCCGGCTGCAGGTCGAGCACCCGGTCACCGAACAGACCGCCGGCATCGACCTGGTCCGTGAGCAGTTCCGGATCGCCGACGGCCAAAAGCTGCGACTGCTGGCCGACCCGGCCCCGCGCGGCCACTGCATCGAGTTCCGGATCAACGGCGAAGACCCCGGCCGTAACTTCCTGCCCGCCCCCGGCACCGTGACCAGGCTGCGCCTGCCCGAAGGCCCCGGCGTGCGGGTCGACACCGGCATCAGCGGCGGCAGCGTGATCGGCGGCAACTTCGACTCCCTGCTGGCCAAGGTCATCATCACCGGCGAAACCCGCACCGAAGCCCTGCAACGCGCCCGCCGCGCCCTCGACGAGATGGTCGTGGAAGGCATGGCCACCGCGCTGCCCTTCCACCGCCTGATCGTCCGCGACCCCGCCTTCACCGCCGAACCGTTCACCGTCCACACCCGCTGGATCGAAACCGAGTGGGACAACACCGTGCCACCCTTCGCCGGCGGCACCACCGCCGGCACCGCCGAAGAACGAGAGACCGTCGTGGTCGAGGTCAACGGCAAACGGCTCGAGGTCAGCCTCCCCGCCACCTTCTCCACGGGTACGGCCAATGCGGCCACCCCCACCAGGGGCGGCGCTGCGCGCCGGGCCCGGGCCGGGACCGCTACCACGGCTGCCGGCGGCGACGCCCTCACCTCACCCATGCAAGGCACCATCGTCAAGATCGCGGTAACCGACGGAGACACCGTAGCCGAAGGCGACACCATCGTCGTCCTGGAAGCCATGAAGATGGAACAACCCCTCAACGCCCACAAAGCAGGAACTGTGACCGGACTCACCGCACAGGTCGGCGACGTGATGAGCGCCGGCGCCGTCATCTGCACCCTTCTGGAGTAGCACCGCGCGGCTGGGGCGTTGAGTCGACGACCCGCCCGTGCCAACAGGATAGGCTCAAACTTGTGCGGATTCCCGGTGGTATCGGTGCAGGGTGAGCCGCCGGATACGGGCTTACGGGCCGCCGTGGCGGAGGCGATGCGCCAGGCCTTCTGGCCGGCTGTTTCGCGCCTGGATGTGGTGCCACGGGCAGGAGGGGAGGTCACGCGGGTCTTCGAGGTGCGGCCGGACGGTCCGGTGGACCCGGTCATCGTGAAGGTGTATCCGGATCGGGTTCGTTGGCGGCTCGCCAAGGAGGTGTACGTCTACCGGCTGCTGGCGCGTCGTGGCGTGACCCGCGTTCCTCGGGTGCTGCACGTCGAGCCGGCGGGTGTGCCGGCGTTGCAGCGCGCGTTCGCGGTGATGACACTCCTGCCGGGCGGCCCGCTGTCCACTGTGGTTGGTGAGCTGCCCGCGGGCGACCTCGACCCCGTCTACGGGCAGATGGGGCGGCTGCTGTCCACTGTGCACCGGATCCGCTTCCCGTCCTGGGGCTACATCGTGACCGGGATCCACGATCCTCGGTCGACGAACTCGGCGTACATGGCAGCCGAGTTCGCCGAGAAGCTGGAGCGCTTCGCCGACCTGGGCGGTGACTCCGCGCTGCGGGAGGCGATCGCCGTGTACGCGCGCGGGCACGCGGACCTGTTCGCCGCCTGCCGGGTACCGGTGTTGTGCCACAACGACTTTCACGAGGCCAACGTGCTCGTGGCCGACACCGTGCTCACCGGTTGCGTCGACGTGGAGAACGCGGTCGCCGCCGACCCACTGCTCGACATCGCGAGGACCGACTACTTCTCGATCCGCGACAGCGCGGCCAAGCGTGATGCGTTCCTGCGCGGGTACGGGCCGCTGCCGCCCGGTTGGGCCGAGCGGGTTGCGGTGTACCGGCTGTTTCACGCCGTCGACCACTGGAACCACAGCGCGTCCGCCGGCAATCGGGCCAAGCTGCCGTACGCGGTCGGCGACATCGAGACGATGCTGCGCGGCGAACCGCTCGGCCCGTGGCAGGCCCCCTAGGGCTTTTCCGCGCCGAGGGTGCGGGTGAAGTCGGGTGGGATGACGAGGTCTTCGGGGCGTAGCTCGCCGATCGACGAGCGGCCCAGTCCCATCAGCCCCGCGTCGAGGCCGCCGCGGATGATGTCCAGGACGTTCTCCACGCCCTTCTGTCCGTTGGCGGCCAGGCCCCACAGGTAGGCTCGACCGATCATGACCGCGCGGGCGCCGAGGGCGAGCGCCTTGAGCACGTCGCTGCCCCGGCGGATTCCGCCGCGTCGGAGGCGAGGAACAGCACGGCGTTGCTGATGTCACGCGCGTCGACCATCTCCACCGGGTACGTGTTGACGAAGACGCCGCCGAGGTTCGGATCGCGTTTGATCAGCGTGTCCAGGCCGCCGAGCCCTTCCACCATCGGGTGTCCACGCCATCCGGGTGCACGGTGTTCACCCGGATGTGATGCTTGGCCAGCTCGTTGGCGAGCGACCGCGAGATGCCGACGACGCCGTGCTTGGCCGCGACGTACGGGGCCAGGAACGGTAGCCCCTTGATGCCCGCCGTCGAGCTGGTGCAGATGATCGAACCGCCACCGGCGGCCACGACGGATGACCGCCGCTCACGGGCACAACGGGCCTTGGTCGAACTCAGCGACTACATCCGCGCACACATCGCCGAGCTGCGGCGCAACCCCGACCAGCAGGACCTCATCAGCGCGATGATGGCCGGCGGCGACGATGACGCACCGCTGACCGACGACGAACTAGTCTCCACCTGCGCGCTGCTGATCTTCGGCGGACACGAGACCACAACGAACTTCATCGCCAACGGCGTCCGCGCATTGTCGCGCTTCCCCGACCAGCGCGACAAACTGCTGCGGGACCGCGGCCTGGTCGACAGCGCCGTCGAAGAGTTGCTCCGCTACGACGGTCCGTCCAAAATGGTCATGCGGCGGTTGGAGGAAGACGTGACGTTGCGCGGCATCTCCATGTACGCCGGCCAGAACGTGTATCTCGTGCAAGGATCGGCCAACCGAGACCCTGACGCCTTCGACGATCCCGATAACGTCGACATCCAGCGGACCAACAACCGGCACGTCGCCTTCGGATTCGGCATCCACCACTGCCTCGGCAACTTCCTCGCCCGTATGGAGGGCAACGTAGCGATCACCGCATTCCTTCGACGCTACCCACAAGTGCGGACCGCAAGCGAGCAGCAGCCGTGGCTGCCCACGCTGATCAGCCGCGGAATGCAGGCGTGCCCAGTCGTAGTAGGGCAGCCGTACTTCGAGATTTGATCATGTGAGGCCAAGGTCGGTCGGTGGTGGCTCGTAGGCCAGGTCGGTTGGCTTGCTCACCGCTGGTGAGTGCGGATCGGCCAAGTGCTCCACGACGACGTCCCGCGCCCCGGGGGTTGCGTCACAGGCGTACTCGGCCAGAGTCCAGCAGTTCTTGCGGGGCAGGTCGCTCATCAAACCGCGGATGTACGTGCGGATCTGCCGCACCGGTTCCACGCGGGAAAAGCACGACCCGATCCGGCCGATCAGCGTGCCCAGCTTCTCCTCGACGTGGCCGGCCTCTACCACGGACGGCTTACCCAGCAACGGGTTCGTTCGAGAGCCGGGTCCAATGGCTGGGGTGGGTTCAGTCGCGAGCGCCGATCGTACGGCCGGTGGCGTGGAACAGACTCATCGGCAGCGCACCGACGGCCAGGCCGAGCAACGCCCCGCCGGGATGCCGCACTGGGTGCGCGCCCCACAGGCATAGCGCGGCAAGCGCCAAGCCCGACCAGCCGGCGAGCACGTTGACCACCGGGGAGGACCCGAACACGGTCGGGAACCGCTGCGCCGTGATGCCCTTGGCGAAGTGGGGGTATGCGTTGGCGGCCAGCACGCCGGCCAGGAACGCGAGCAGTAACGCTTGCCACATGCCGTCTCCATCCCGTTGCCGGAGAACCTCTAGAATCGGACTTGTGACTCCGCTTAGAGGATACGGACTGATCACTCCGGTTGCAAGGATCGGCCGATGACCACGGCGCGCCCGCTGCGCGCCGACGCCCAGCGAAACCGCGCGCGGGTCCTGGCCGCGGCGGAGCGGGTCTTCGCCGAGCGGGGTACCGCCGCCTCGACCGAGGAGGTCGCCCGCGCGGCCGGCGTCGGTGTCGGTACCGTCTTCCGGCATTTCCCCAACAAGGAGGCGTTGCTGCAGGCACTTGTCGTGCAGCGCCTTGCCAGGGTCGCCGCCGACGCTCGCGAACACGCCACATCGCCGGACGCCGGAGCGGCCTTCTTCGACTTCTTCGCCACCGTTGTCCATGGCTCGGGAACCAAACTCGAACTCGTGGACGCACTGGCCGAACTGGGCATCGAACCAAACGAGGCGGTCGCACCGGTCGCCGAAGAAGTGACCGAAGCCGTGGCCGCTCTACTACAGCGGGCGCAGCACGCCGGGGCGGTACGCCGGGACATAGACGTCAGGACCGTCATCGCCCTGCTCGCAGGCGCCTCTCAAGCCCACCGCTACGCTCCCGACGACCGGCCACTAGCCGTCATTCTCGATGGCCTGCAAGGTCCGATCGCCCAATAGCACCAAACCTACGGATCCGATCCGAGGCTGCCAGGCATGGGAGATCGGAGAGCCGAAGGCATCAAAGTACGGCTGCCCTAGTAGTCGGGTCGTGAGACCAGGTAACACCCAACATTGCGGACCGGGCCTGGGTTCAGCCGAGCCCTAGGCCAGGGAACGATGCGATTGCCTCGCGCATACCTTCCGGTACGGCGCCGCGTCCTGGCACCGCTTGCGTAGGGGTTGGATGTGGCTGGTGCGGCGCTGACCGGGGCGGCCACGGCAAAGCGTTAGCCGGGCATTATGGCCGGGGTCGATCCCGGCTGGACGGGGGTCAGCGGGGTGCCATCCGTCCGGATGACCTCTCCGCTGGCCGCGAGGCTCTCGCGGTACTCGGCGGAGACGGTGCCGAGCATCGGCGTCTCGACGATGCCCGGTGCGATGGCGTTGACCCGGATGCCGTACTGGGCAAGGTCGCGTGCCGCGGGAAGGGTCAGGCCGACGATTCCGCCCTTGGACGACGAGCACGCGGCCTGGCCGATCTGTTCCTCGTAGGCGGCGACCGAGGCGGTGTTGACGAGGACGCCGCGCCGGCCGTCATTGGTCGGGTCGGTGCGGGCGATCGCCTCGGCGGCCAGCGCGAGGATGTTGAAGGAACCGACGAGGCTGATCCGCACGACGCGTGCGCACAGGTCGAGGTCGTGGACGCCGCCGCGGCCCAGGACGCGCATGGGGGCCGATGCTCGCGCAATTGACGACCAGGCGCCGCCGACACATCGGAGCGTTTGTCGGCCGGGGACCACCGGGTGGTGCTGGTGCCCGAGACCGTCTAGGACGAAGTTGCCCCCACTGGGAGGCGCTCGTCCGGTACCCAGGTGCGCAGCTGCGCCGCGCTGTGCCGGAAGCGCGCCCGATACGCCGTCGCGCTCAACCCGTAGTGTGCCTTGAACCGGCGGGCGAAATAGTTGGCATCCGGCCGGCCCACGGCCCCGCCGATCTGTGTGACGGACTGGTCGGTGTGTAGCAGCATGGCTGCCGCCACCTCGACCCGAAACCGGGAGAGGTAGGCCATCGGCGGCAGACCGGTGGCCGCCTTGAACCGCCGGACCGGATTTTAGGGTTCACCCACAATTTGGTGGATCGTCGTGGGTGTTACCGGATCACGGCGATGGGGCTGGGTGCGTGGCGCAGCAGTTGGATGCCTTGCAGCAGCTCGTGGAGGCCGACCTCGGTATTGGCCCCGACCACCAATAGCCGTGCAGGACGGCTTGCCTCGACGAGGTCGGCGACGCGCTTTCCCATGACGAGGTCGACGCTGGTTGACACCTGGGGGTACTTTTCCCGCCAAGCAGCGATTGCCTCGTTCAGGCGGGCCTTCTCGGCGTTGACCTGCTCCTCTGCCTCGCTGGTTCGGCGTTTCCGCCACGACAGCGGCTTTTTCCTGGCGTGGACCACTCGGATGCTGGTGCTGTGCGCGGCCGCTTGGGCGAATCCGAAACCGAGGGCTTGATCGTCGCGGTCCGAGTCGGTCAAGGCTACGACGACCGGGGCGTCGGCGAGAGGTTCTTGGCCGAGGACGAGGACCACGGAGCAGTACGCGTTGGCGGCAACATCCACGCTGAGTGATCTGACGAGTAGGCTGCCCACGTCGCCCTCTTGGCCACCAAGGACCATCAGGCTGGCCTGTCGGGACCGGTCAACCAGGATGTCTGTGGCGGAACCGTCGACTACCGAGCCGCTCACCGCGACATCGGGATGGGTTTTGCCTATCACCGCAATGGCTGCCTGGACGTATGCCTGAGCGTCAGCTCGACTGGCGTACTCCGGAACGACGACCGGACCTACGCCGTCGAGGTCGGTGACGAACTGCTCGAACGGGTATACGAGGTGGACCGGAGTGCCCGTGCGGGCGCCTTCGTCGGCTGCCCACAATGGGGCGGCGTCGCTGCGATCGGATGGGTCGCAGCCGACGACAATAGGCGATCTGTCCATGAGTGCTCCAATGTTCCATCAGAGTGGTCGACAGATTGACGTCTTGCGCCGCCGAAGCGACCCGACGTCCGCATCATCTCTGGGAAGGAGCTGGGTTCAATGGTAGTCCGACGTCTCTGTGCGGCTGGGTTTGGGATTGCACCGGCGCCTTCCATTTCAGTGCGACGCATGACGGTTGCCGGCTCGCAGCGGCCATCGTACATATCTTCACCTTATCCGCGCGGGACGCCAATAGAGCCGGAACGTCGGGGTACGGCGGTTCTCCCACCTGGTAAGGGTGATGAAGGGTTTACGGTCGCGCACACGCATCTTTGACGGCACCCTAACCCGGGCCGTTCAGTAAGGCCGTCTGAGATTCATGATCGAGAACGAGGGAAGTGCCTTCCGATCTGGAATGATCTGTCCTGTCGAAGGCACTGATCACCTGTCACGGCACGAGTAAACGCTGCCGGAGCGCGCCCGAAGATCATGGTAAGTGCGACGCGGACGGTGGTAGGGCAATCTCGGACTTGGCCCCATTATGCAGAGGGGCCTGGTTGGGGTAGGTTACCTCGGGCCCGACGCTTGGCGATTACTGTCCGATGTGGACGGCAACGCGCTCTGTGGGCGGCTCGACGCCCGAGCACACGCCTGGGAACTGGCGTGAGCGCAACGACCCAAGCGTGGACGGATTTCGCGGGCCGGTTGGTGGTGGCGGTCGGCGGCGCACAGGCACGCCAGTGCCATGTCGCGGTAGGTGTCGGTGCCGTGGTGGGCCAACTCGCCCAGTGCAGCGCGGGAGGGTTGGCTGGTCGCGTGCACGAGTAGCCCGGCTGCGGCCAGCCTGTCGATGACCAGGCCTGTAGCGGTGGACTTCTCCACCCCGCCGGGGCCGTCCAGGGTGATCAGCCTTCCGGCCAGGCGTCAGGACTCCTCGACCATGTCGGTCACGCGGGCATCAGCGGCAGCGGCCAGCGTCCTGCGGGCACCGTGTCCGTGGTGACCGGGCACTGCTCGGTGTCGACATCGCCGATCCGGCCGCCGGCGGCGACCACGGCGGCCGGGCAGCCCTTGCCACAGCCGGAGTTCACCGAGCGCGCCGAGCAGGTGGCGTTCACGCCGACCCGGTAGCGGTCGTGGAAGTGGTAGTCGTCCAGACGCTGCGCGATGTCGGAGTCGGTGAAGATGTTGCCGACGATGAACTCGCTGTCGGCGTGCTGGGAGGCTGGAGTGCGGGCCGGCTTGCGTCGGTGTCCGTGCCGGGATCGCGGCCGGTGAGTGTCGTCCTGCACTGGTCCGACGGTCGGGGAGGCCGGGTGGACGAGGTGGCCGCACAGGCGGCGTACGGGCTGATGGCCGTCCACGGGCGGGCCGCCGACCGGACCCGGTTCGGCGTGGATTACGTGTCAACCGTCGTGGGGGTGGTCGCCGCGCGGGGAGCGCTGGCAGCGGCTCTGTCCACATCGGGCGGTCATACGGTGGAGCAGGCACGCGTACCGGCCGCGGCCCTGCTGACCGTGTCCCAGTACCTGGCGGCGTGTAGCGCGCACGATCCCGACCATGTCGAGGCGCCCGAGGCGCTCGGCGCTCCGCCACCGTTCACCCGCGCGGACGGCGTGCGGGCCGAGCCGGAGACGCTGGACCCGGAGCCGCGGCGGCGGGCTGTGGACCGGCCTGGGCATCCCGCCGCACGTGGTCGCGCGGTCGCGCTCCGCTACGCCACCGCCGGCGCACCACTTCCGGACGAGCTGCGCGCGATGGCAGCGTCGCTGCCGTACGCCCGGCTGTGCCACGCCGCCACCGAGGCGGGCGTGGCGGTGCAACCTTTGCGTGGTCACGCGGAGCGGGCGGCCGATCCCGACACGCCACCGTGGACACTGACATCGACCGGATCCGCTTCGAGCCGGTGGGGAGCGGCGCCGCCGACGGACCGGCCACTGGCTGGCACGGTGGTGGTGGAGGCGGACCGCCGGATCCAGGGACCGCTGGCCGGTCACGTGTTGCGGATGCTGGGCGCCGAGGTGGTGCGGGGTGGAACCGGCCGGCGGCGATCCACCGCGCGGCATGTCGCCGATGGTCGGTGACTGCTCGGCCCGGCCTCTTGCCCTCAACCGCGGCAGCGTGTCGTCGAGGTTGATTTGCGTTCACCCTCCGGCCCGGGCCGCGGTGCGGGACCTCCTCGCAGTCGCGGACGTCTTCGTGCACAACTGGGCACTTGGCAAGGCGGCCACCTTCGGACTGGACAGTGGTGACTTCGCCGGCGCCAACCCGGGTCTGGTGTACGCGTACGCCTCGGGCTGGGGCGAGGCTCGCGGCAGCGAGCCATCGCCGGGCACCGACTTCATGGCTAGCGTCGGTCTGGTACTTAGGTTAGGCTAACCACATGAGTCGAGTTGCTGTGCTGGGAGCCCGTGGGCGAATGGGCGTGGCGTCGGTCCGTGCGATTGTGGGCAGCTCCGATATGAGCGTGGTTGCCGAGATTGACGTTGATGATGACCTGCAAGACGTTGTCGACAAGAAAGCCGACATTGTCCTCGTGTTCTCACCCCCGGACGTTGCACGCGAACATGTCCAGTGGTGCATCGAGCAGGGGATTCACGTCGTGGTGGGGACGTCCGGCTTCGATGAGGACGCTGTGGAGCAGATCCGCGCCGCGCTCGTTAAGGCCAGTAACGTCAACGTTTTCATCGTTCCGAACTTCTCGGTAGGCGCGGTGCTCATGACCCGGTTCGCCGCACAGGCCGCCCCGCACTTCGAATCTGTCGAGATCATCGAGATGCACCATCCGGGCAAGGTGGACGCGCCATCGGGTACAGCACTGCACACGGCCGAACTGATCGCTCGCGCTCGCTCTGAAGCGGGCTGCGCTCCATCGCCCGATGCCACTCGCCTCGACCCACATGGAGTGCGCGGGGGGCGGATCGAGGGAGTCGGTGTCCACTCAGTCCGAGTCCGTGGGTTTATGTCGTCGCAAGAGGTGCTGTTCGGAATTGACGGCGAGATCCTGACGCTGCGTTACGATTCCGTAACGCGCGAGTCCCTCATGCCCGGAGTGCTTACCGCGCTACGTGCCGTCACGGGCCTTCCTGGGGTGACGGTCGGTCTCGACGCCGTGTTGGGCCTGGATTGACACAAATCAACGACAGATGACGGCCCGAACACTTGCGTGATCTCGTTCTCCGACCAACCGAACAGTATCGGTGCCGCCGATGCTGCCGGGATACAGGTGCCGATCACATAGCCGAGCGAACCATTGCAGCCGGCCTGAATTCACATTGGACACCTTCGTCGAGCAGAGTCTGCTGCCTGAGTACAACCATGGTGACCGGCGTCGACGTAACCATGCCTATCAGGTCGCCGATATCCAGATCGCCAAGGCCCGACGCCGCGGTTACCGGCAGACACTGCGGACGCTCGTCCAGCATCGGCGCCGGCTGCCCAGCCAGGACCCGAACGATCCGGACTACCGGCGACTTCGATGCGTGCGCTATGCGACGACTGGCTGCTGGGGTTCGCTGGCCCTGGCACGAAGCCGAGCGGATCAAGACGTGGATCGGGGCGTTCCTGCGCGAGCGGTTCACGGGGTGGTCGGGTTGTTCGTGCCCGAGGACGTCATCAGGCAGAGGGGTGCGAGTTACACGCGCGAAGGCAGGCCGGCGCAACTGGGGCATGGAGACTTTCATGCTCAAGACCCTCACCGGCAAACACCGCTCTTCGGTCACCACGATGGCCGCCAAGTACAAGACGGTCATCGACATCCCGGCCGGGAAGCGGACCTGTTTCCAGGTCACCGTCCCCCGCGATCATGCCAGGAAGCCACTGGTCGCCCGGATCCCGCTGCGACGCCAACGCAACGCGGTCCTTGTCGACCTGGCACCGGTCGTGGCCAGCACCAGATCGAAGTGCACCACATCCGCAAGCTCGCTGACCTCAACCGCCATGACCGGCCGGCCTGGGTCCGCCTCTTGGTCAAGCGGCGCCGCAAGACCATCGTCATCTGCCGCACCCGCCACGAGGACATCCACGCGGGCCCCCTGGCTACGAGCGACCTGCCCGACGCAGTCTGGACACTGGCCCGACCACCGATGTCCGACGTCATCGAGATGCAAGGTGAGCAGAGGCATGATGGCCCGACAGCTCAAATTAGGCTAGCCTAAGCTATGTGGGCAGGGGACGCACCTCGAAGGGAAACCAATGAGCATCGAACCGCTGGCCCTTGACGGGGTCGTTCCGTATCCGGCGGAGGCGGTAGCTAGCTACCTCGCTAAGGGATACTGGCGCGATCAAACGCTTCCCGAACTGCTGTTCGCCACCGCAGAGCGCTATTCCGACAAGGTCGCGGTCATCGACCGCGACACCCAGCTGACCTACGCACAGCTCACGGACGAGATCCTGCACCTCGCGGCTGGCCTACAGGACCTGGGGCTGAATCGTGGAGACCGGGTAGTGATACATCTACCCAATACCTATGAGTACATTACGTTCGTTTTCGCCTTGTGGGAACTCGGCGTTGTTCCCGTCGTCGCTCCCATCGCGCACCGTCGAGCCGAGATTGAGCATTTCATCGAAATTGCGGAGGCGCGCGCTTACATCACGGTCGCCTCGGACAGCGGCGCCGATCTCGCTGCGATGGCGGCAGATCTGAAGCACCGCTGGCCCCATCTGGTGAACACTGTGATACTCGATCCTGGCGGTGGCGGCGCAGAGTATGACGCGTTGCTATCGAAAGGATCGCTCGACCACATGCGACGGTGCAGCCCGCAGGACGTTGCGCTGTTGCAGATGTCAGGTGGCACGACAGGCGTTCCGAAGCTGATGCCGCACACCCATAACACGTACGGCTATGCGCTGCGGAGAAGCGTTGGAGAACGGGGCATCACCGATCGGACAGTGCATCTGCTGGTCATACCGATCTGCCACAGTATGTCGACGCGTTCGCCCGGCTTTCTCGGCGCGTTCAGCGTGGGCGCCACCATCGTGATCGCACCCAACGGCAGCCCCGATGCGGCGTTCCCGCTGATCGAGAAGCATCAGGTGACCCGCGCGTCACTGGTGCCTCCGATCCTGCTGGCCTGGCTGAACTCCTCGCTACGCGGCTCGTATGACCTCTCCAGCTTGAAGGTGCTCATGTGCGGAGGGGCGAAGTTGAGCGAGGAGGTGGCGAGGCGGGTCGAGCCAGAGTTCGGCGTGCAGCTATCTCAGAGCTTCGGGATGGGCGAGGGCCTGGTCGTCAGCAATCCTGCCGACGTCGATCGCGCGACCAGCGTGCGATACCAGGGCCGACCGGCCTCAGAGGCCGATGAAATCCAGGTTGTCGATGACGAGGGAAACGACGTGCCACCCGGTGTACCTGGCCACCTGTTGACGCGAGGGCCGTCGGTGATTCGCGGCTACTATCGCAACCCCGAGCAGAATGCTCTGGCGTTCACCCCCGATGGTTTCTACCGCACCGGTGACATCGTCGAGCGGGACGCGCGTGGATTCATCAGGGTCGTGGGTCGGTCGAAAGACCAGATCAACCGTGGCGGCGAGAAGATCGCGCCCGAGGAGCTGGAGAACGCCATCCTCTCCCATCGTGGCGTACACAATGCCTCCGTGATCGGCGTCGATGACGAGGTTCTCGGCGAACGCGTCAAGGTCTACCTGATTCCGCGGTCGCCGGAGAGCGCGGCCGATCTCACCTTGGCCAAGGTGCGTCAGTTCCTACGCGAGGCGGGCCTGGCCACGTTCAAACTCCCCGATATCGTGGAGGTCGTCGACGAATTCCCGTACACCGCAGTCGGCAAGGTCAGCAAGCGCCTGCAGCGCGAGCAGAGCTAGCGCATGTCAAGCGAGACCACACGATCTGGACTACTTTTCGTCGCCGAGTCGGTGAGCGGCTCTCTTGCGCGCGCGGTGAACCTTCTCGTAACAGTCCTCCAGCGCACAGCGCCGAGGGTCGAACTGAAGGTTGACGGAGCCAGCGGAGTGACGTTTGAGGCCCGCGCCATCCACATCAAGTCATGACTTCGCCGCAGAGCACCACACGTGTCATCATCGTGGGCGCAGGTCCTGTCGGAATGGTTTGCGCATTGGCGCTCAGCCGGCGAGGCATCCCGGTTACCGTTTTCGAGTCAGAGTCAGCACCGGTGAAGGACCAGCGTGCCGCGACCATCCATCCGAGCACGCTGGAGATGCTCGACGAGCTGGGCATCGTCGAGAAGATCCGGGAGCACTGCCTGGTCTCGAGCACCTATCGCTTCCACGACCGACCGACCGGAGACCTCGTGGCGGAGTTCGATCTCGGTCGACTCAAGGACGAGATCCGGTTCCCTTATGTACTGCAATACGAGCAGTACAAGCTGACCGCGTCCATCGCCGAAGAATACGCCAACGCATCCGACTTCGACGTGCGGTTCTCCCATACGCTGATTGGGCTGACCGAGACCGCCAGCGGAATCGAAGTGGAGTACACCTCACCCGTCGGCACGGAACGTATGGCGGCAGCCTACGTCATCGGCTGTGACGGTGGCCGATCGACGGTGCGTAAGCTCGCCGGCATCGAGTTCGAAGGATTCACGTATCCGGAGCGGTTCATCAAGATCGCGACCAGCTTCGACTTCAAGACCGTCAAGTCGAACCTGTCGCTGCGCAACTACTTCTCCGACCCGCACGAGTGGGCCAACCTGTTCAAGGTGCGCGGAGAGACACCCGAGGGGCTCTGGCGGGTGATTCTGCCGATTAGCCATGAAGAGGACGACGCCACTGCGTTGTCGGCGGCGCGCGTCGAGGAGCGGCTGCAGAAGTTCTTCCCAAAGACGGGCGCTTACCACGTCGAGTACGTCAACGTCTACGGAGTCAATCAGCGCGTTGCCGCAACCTTCCGCAAGGGTCGCATCCTGCTCGCCGGCGACAGCGCACACGTCAACAACCCGATCGGCGGCATGGGCATGAACGGCGGCATCCATGACGCCATCAACCTCGCGGAGAAGCTCCCTCAGGTAATCCGCCGTGAGGCCGGCGACGATCTGCTCGACCTTTACAGCCGCCAGCGTCGCCACGCCGCAGTGAACTACATACAGGCCCAAACGATCGCCAACAAACGGCTGTTGGAGGAACGCGACCCCGAGGTACGCCGACATAACCTCGACGAATTGCGCCGCACCGCTGAGAATCTCGACACCGCTCGCGCCTACATGCGCCGCGCGGCCCTGTTTGACAGCCTGCGAGACGCTGC
Organism: Phytohabitans maris; assembly: GCF_031085175.1. GTDB lineage: Bacteria > Actinomycetota > Actinomycetes > Mycobacteriales > Micromonosporaceae > Phytohabitans > Phytohabitans maris. The sequence continues at coordinate 67,454 of NZ_JAVHUY010000046.1, read as the reverse complement.
CGCCATCACATGAGACACCACGGCGATGCGTTTGGCCGTACGCTATCGGAGACGATACGCCTAATCAGTAGAGCCGTCACCTACAACGGGCTGAGCGACAACACCCGCCAAGCCGTCGCCATCGACGACGTCACCCCCAGCCTCGTGGCGTTCATGAAGAACCGGATCCCCCGGCGACTTCAACCTCATGTTCACCGCCTGGCGGTTCACCGGCAGCGCCCTGACCCATCTCCCCGACGGCCACAACACCCGCATCATCGACGTTGGCGGTGACGGCAAAGACGAGATCGCGTTCCACATCGCCAAGATGAACCCCAACCGGCCGGGCCTACAGGGATACGGCGTGCAGCAGGTCAGCCCTAGCGGCCTGCGCGACTACTACCACGACGCGGCCACCGGTGCGATGATCTGGCAGCACGTCGAGTCCGGCACCGCCGACGTCGGGCGCGGCATGGCCGGCGACGTCGACCCGCGCATTCCCGGCATGGAAATCTGGGCCTTCTCCGGCCTCTACGACGCGCCCGGCAACCAGCTCGCCCAGTCCAGCACCACGCTGCGGCCGTGGCCGCAGACCGGGTTTTCTGGGACGGCGACGTCCTGATGGAGCCGCTCAACGACCGCCAGATCGAAAAGTGGAACCCGACCAGCCCGACCACCTCAACGCCAGCCAGGGCGTGCAGCCCGCCTTCCACGGCGACATCCTCGGCGACTGGCGCGAAGAGGTCGTCTACACCAACGCCAGCTTCAATGAGCTGATCGTCTTCACCACGAACCAGCCCGGCTCTACACCCTCGCCTACCGCAACGCCATGACCCTCAAGGGATACATGCAGTCGCACCACGTCGACTACTTCATCGGCAACGGCATGAGCACACCGCGGCGGCCCAGCATCACCTACCCCGCCAGGTAGGAACGACGAGGGCACGCCCCGGCCGATCCCGGACCACGAACCGGTCCGCCGGGCGTGCCCCCTATCCCGCTTCGGCGAGGGCTTGACAGCGTCTCTGTTATCGCTAACATTCACATGTAACACAGCCTTAACTAGCGTGTCGCACGCGAGGGGTCGCCCCCTTGGTTTGTCGCGAGACCCCGGGGACTCGTACCCCATTGGTTTTCCCATCCATCAGACGATGTTGTCAGGCATAGCCTGTTAACGCTAACAAGGCTCTGTCCCCGCTACGAAATGGAGGGTCGTCATCGTGCATCTGAGCCGAAGGGCGCTCGCTCGGCTCGCTGCCCTGTCGACGGTGGCCACGGCCGCCGTCGTGGTGACCGGGTCGACGGCGGCGTCAGCGGCGAACACGGCGTACGTGTTCGCGTACTTCACCGAGACGCCGAACATGTCCGGGGCGAACTACGGCCTGCATCTGGCGGTCAGCCGGGACGGGCTGAACTGGTCGCCGTTGAACCAGAACAACCCGGTGGTCACACCGACCGCCGGCACGCGCGGGCTGCGGGACCCGTTCATCCTGCGCAAGCAGGACGGCACCTTCGTGGTCCTGGCCACCGACCTCAACGGCACCAACTTCGGGGAGAACAACCAGTACCTGCATGTCTGGGACTCCACCAACCTGACCAGCTTCACCGGGTACCGCCGGGTGCGCATGCACGGCCTGAACACGCACACCTGGGCACCGACCGCCTTCTGGGACGCCGCCCGCGGCCAGTACGGCATCGTCTACTCCGCCAACAACGGCAGCGACGTGCTCATGGTGAACTACACATCGGACTTCCGGACGGTCTCGACCAACCAGGTCTACTTCAGCCCCGGCTTTCCGGTGCTGGACGGCGACGTCGTGGTCGACGGCTCCACCTTCTACCTGTACTACAAGAACCTCTCCACCGGCCTGCTCTACGGCGCCCGGTCGAGCAGCGGCGCGGCCAACAGCTACACCACATACACCAGTGGGCTGCGGCAGGGCAACGCCATCGAGGCGCCGCTGCTGGTCAAGAACAACGAGGGCAACGGCTGGCGGCTGTGGGGTGACTCGTTCAGCCCGGTCAACAACGACTTCTACGCCTGGTCGAGCTCGAACGTCGGCGGCAACTCGTGGGCGGCGCTCAACCAGCGTGACTTCACGCCGCCGCTGAACGCCAAGCACGGCTCGATCGTCGGGATCAGCTCCGCCGAGTACGACGCGCTGGTCTCGCGCTGGGGGCTGCCGAACTGGGTACGGCTGAAGTCGTCGAACTTCCCCGACCGGTTCGTGCGGCACGCCGACAACGCCGGGCGGCTGGACACGTACCCGATGGAGCCGTTCCAGGACCAGATGTGGCGGATGGTGCCCGGCCTGGCCGACTCGGCCGGGGTGTCGTTCCAGTCGGTCAACTACCCGGACCGGTACCTGCGGCACAGCGACTACGCGATCCGGTTGGATCCCAACGACAACACCGCGACGTTCCGCGCGGACGCCACGTTCTACCGCGTAGCCGGGTTGGCGGACGCGTCCTGGTCCTCGTTCCGGTCGTACAACTTCCCGGACCGATACCTGCGACACGCCAACTACCTGCTGCGGATCGACCCGCTCAGCGCGAGTTCGAGCGCCAGTGACCGGCAGGACGCGACCTTCCGGATCACCCCATAGCCGCCACCGCACCCCACAAACCCGGGGGAGTGGGCGGTACATCCCCCTGCCGTCCACTCCCCGGGGTCTATTGAGATTTCGGATTCGGGCTACCGCGATGTCCATTGTGGTCCGGACCGTTGCGCGGGGTCCCCGGGGAAACGTGGAGCGCAGCGGAGCGTTTTCTTGGGGTGCGTTCCCGCGGCCTCACCCTCCGCGTTCCCGCGTTCTCACCCCGGCCCCTGCGGGGAGCCGGCCGCCGTCCAGGGGTCTGGTCTGCGCGTTCACGGCAGCTCACCACCGCGCTGAGGCCCGCGCTTCGGCGCGAGCCTCGCTTGGGGCGGGGCTTGGGTCGCGGAGCCGGCAGCGGAGGCCGGGGATTTCGGCGAGCCCGGCGAGCCGCCGGCCGCAGCGGTGCCCGGGAGAGCATCGCGGTTTCGCCTGCCTGAAGCGACAGCGATCCGCACAGCTACATCGTGGCGCTGAGCAACCCGTGGACGGTCACCGGCTCAGGCATCGCGATCTCCGCACCCACCTATGACTGGGAGCGGCAGGGCACCCCGATGAACGAAGGCCTTTTGGGCGATCCAGCGTGGCGGCCGCACGTTCATCACCTACTGCGCCAGCGCCTGCCAAGGCCCGGACTACAAGATCGGACAGCTGACCTACACCGGCGGCAACGTGGGACCGAGGACTGGATCGTCTACCACGCCAACTCCTCGCCGACTCAGGGCTGCGGATCCACCCGCACCACCCGGATCCAGAAGATCAGCTGGAACGCCGGCGGCACCCCCAACCTCGGCGTGCCCGTCTCCACCAGCACGGTGCTCGCGCCGCCGTGCGGCGAGCCATCCGGCCCGACCGTTCCGGTCAACCGGCTACAGTCCTACAACTTCGCCGACCGGTACATCCGGCACTCCAACTCCCCGCTGCGGCTGGATCCGATCGCCACGGCGACCGGCCGCGCGGACGCCACCTTCCGGGTGACGGGCACCGGCTGAAACTTTCGGTCGAGATCCGTAAGTCTCGATCAACGGCTGAAAACACGAACCGAGACATCGGCAGGTATGCGGGCGGGAGCCACCAGCCTGACACGGCCAATCTGGCACGTTGAGTTTCCGCAATCCTTCCGGGAACTTATTGACAAACATGACGGGGTTGATCGAGACTTCGAACATCGATGAGCCTCTACGCCTGCCGGTGCCGGGCCACGGCAGCGACCGGTTCTTCGGTCGTCCCCGACCACGAGCGGTAGATCCGCGGCGTGGTACGGCGCTGGCGGCGGTGGTCAGCCCTGGCGACCTACGGCAGCGCCGAGTCGTGTCTTGCAGCGGCCTTCGGGCTGCCTCACGAGAAGGATGCACGCGCGTGAATGACACACCCACCCTCCCCAGACGCCGCCGGCGCACCCGCACCAGATTGCTCGTCGCCGGTGCCAGCGCCGTCGTGCTCGCCGCGACCTCGGCGACCCTGGCCACCGTCGCCCATGCCGAGGCTGACCGGACCGTCACGGCGAACGCCGAGGGCACCCACAACGGCTACTTCTACTCGTTCTGGAAGGACAACGGCAACGTCACGATGACGCTGGGAGCTGGCGGCCAGTACAGCGTCCAGTGGAGCAACATGAACAACATGGTCGTCGGCAAGGGCTGGAACCCCGGCTCCAGCCACAGCGTGCGGTACTCGGGCACGTTCAGCCCGAACGGCAACGGCTACCTGGCGCTGTACGGATGGACCCGCAACCCGCTCATCGAGTACTACGTGGTCGAGGACTTCGGCAGCTACAACCCGAGTTCGGGCGCCACCCGGCTGGGCTCCATCACCACCGACGGCAGCACCTACGACCTCTACCGCACGCAACGGGTCAACCAGCCGTCGATCGACGGCACCGCGACGTTCTACCAGTACTGGAGCGTCCGGCAGCAGCACCGGAGCAGCGGCACCATCACCACCGCGAACCACTTCAACGCGTGGGCCGCCGCCGGCCTGAACCTGGGCACGCACTACTACCAGATCATGGCCACCGAGGGGTACCAGAGCAGTGGCAGCTCCAACATCACGGTGAGCGAGGCCACCAGCGGGCCCACCCAGCCGACGACCCCGCCGCCCGCGACCGGGCCGCCGCCGACCACCACGCCGCCTCCGAACCAGGGCGGCGGCGCCTGCCGGGCGACCAACTCGGTCAGCGCCTGGAACACCGGCTTCACCGACAACATCACGATCACCAACACCGGCTCGTCCGCGATCAACGGCTGGTCGCTGAGGTTCAACCTCGCCTCCGGGCAGACCATCACCAGCGGCTGGAACGCCACGTACACGCCGAGCAGCGGCCAGGTGACGGCGACCAACGCCAGCTACAACGGCTCCATACCGCCGGGCGGCTCGACCACCATCGGCTTCCAGGGCACACACACCGGCAACACCGCCGCGCCGACCGGGTTCACGCTCAACGGCGCCACCTGTAGCGGCTAGGGCCTGGTCCAAGCCGCGTGGGGGCCAGGCGAGTCCGCCTGGCCCCCACCGGTGTCAGCCCAGGTACCGCTCCCACGGGCCGGTGATGGCCAGGGTGAGGCCAGGGTCCTGCATGTTGACGAAGAGCACCTTGCCGTCCTCGGTGAAGGTCGGCCCGCAGAACTCGGAGTCGTTGAGCTGGTTGCGGGCGATGGCGTAGGTCGGGCCACCGGGGATGGCGCTGAGCACGTGGGAGGCGCCGGCGCCGTCCTCGGCGAGGACGAGGCTTCCCCATGGGGTGACCGTCACGTTGTCCGGGCCGTCGAAGGTCAGGTCGGTGAACTTGGCCGGCGCGCCCTCCTCGGCCGTGGCCTGGTGCGGGAAGTAGGTGACCAGCTGGATGGTCTGGGCGCGGTAGTCGTAGAACCAGACCATGCCGTCGTGCGGTGCGGCGTCCGCGGGGAGCTCGCCCTCTTCCCACGCGTACGAGTTGACGACGTACACGCCCTCGTCGGTGCCCCACACGCCCTCGAACTTCCTCCCGCGGGTGACCTGGCCGTCGGCGAACTGCTCGCGCACCGGCTTGGTCTTCGCGTCGCGCTCGGGGACCGGGATCCACCGCACCGGGAAGGGGCGGCCCAGCTGGGCGGAGGTCAGGTAGGCCACGTCGGGCAGCACCGAGCCGTCGTCCATGACGATCGCCATCGCGGCGAGGGTGCCGGCGTCCGGGGCGAGGCGGGTGAGCACGCGGTTGCCGAGCTTGACGCCGCGCGGCGCGGTCCAGCGGTAGAAGAGGCCGTTGGGCCCGTCGGCGTCCTCGGAGAGGTAGATCTTCGTGCGGTCCTTGTCGATCGCCAGGGCCTCGTGGGCGTAGCGGCCCAGGCACTTGATCGGCCGCGGGTCGGCGCTGCCGTCGGCCCAGACCTCGAAGACGTAGCCGTGGTCCTTCTGGAAGACGCCGGAACGGCCGTCCTCCTCCCACTCGTCGCCGGCGCGGTCCTCGGTCTCCTCGCAGGTCAGCCACGTGCCCCACGGGGTGGGCCCGCCGGCGCAGTTGCTGACGGTGCCGGAGATCGCGACGAACTCACCGAGGTTGCGGCCGGCCCGGTCCGTCCTGATCACGGTGCAGCCGCCGGCGTCGACCGCGCCGGGGTCGTACACGGTCCCCCGGACGTGCGGCACGCCGAACTCGGCGCCCGGGTCGATCTCGTGGTTCTGGATCAGCGTGTACCGGCCGTGGCCGGCGTCGTAGACCGCCATGCCGTCGTGGTCGGCCGGGGTCACCCCCTGGCCCCGGTCGAGCCGGGTGACGCCGGTACGCGTGACGATCGCGTAGCTGAAGCCCTCGGGCAGGGCGAGGATTCCGTCGGGGTCGTCAACCAGCGGCGGGAACGGCTTGTTGCCGGCACCGCCGGTCGGCCGTGGCCGGCTCGGGTGGGCCTGCGCGAGGGACGGGACGCCCCCGGCGACGGCGAGGCCGACTCCGGCGGCCGCGCCGCCGGCAAGGAAGTTGCGACGAGAGGAGGGCACGAGGTTTAGCTCCTGTTCAAGACGGGTGCGACTCTGTGCAGCCAACTCCCGCGGGCCAACTCCGGCACGCCGTTCACATGGAGGATCGGCGACATCGGAGTAAAGAATCATGGTTACTGACGCGTCGCCCCGGCGACGTACACGGTTCGCCGATGCCCAGAGGCGGCCCGCCGTACTCGGCGGCCAGCACCAGCACGGCCACCGCGCCGATGCCCACCGCCGTCCACTGTGCTCGCCGCAGCCGCTCGCGCAGGACGGCCACGCCGGCGGTCGCGGGCCAGTTCGCGCAGGCGGCTGTAGCGGCGCAGGACCGCCAGCAGGACCGCCATGAACACGGCCGACCAGACGATGCGGTGCGCCAGGATCTCGCCGGCCGAGGCCGGTGCGAGCAGCTTGAAGTACAGCGGGAAGAATCCCCAGCCGGCGTAGGCCGCGATACCGGTCATCAGGCCACGGCGGTCGGCGGTGTGTGGTGTCACGGCTGTCCCAGCCATTGGCTCAGCATCGAACAGGCGCGATATGACGTCTAATGCCAATCCTGGATGTCACACATAGGCATCTTTAGTCAGTGGTGTTCGGTGCCGTGGTCGCCTCGGTCAGCGCCGCCAGTACGGCGGCGACGAGGGACTGCACGACGACCATGTCGTCGCTGAGCGAGCCGATGCGGGGGGTGAAGCCATCGGATCGGCACAGGGTGGTCAGCTCCGCCTGGCACCGGTCGCAACCGCCGATCCAGATGGAGTGGCGATGGTTCGCGAGGCTGTCGCCGGGGCGCTGGCTGACGAGGTAGATCGGGTCGTCTCCGATGTGGTCGAGGCGAAATCCCGCGTCCTCGATCGGGGCGTCGGGGTAGCGGAAGACGAGCGCGACGTCGATCTCGCCGTGCCGCAGCAGCTGCAACGCCTCGACCGGGTGACGGTCGATCAGGCTCAGCTCGATTCCCGGATGCGCCTGGGCCAGCGCGGCGGCCGCCGTGGGCACGATCGTGCTCAGCGCCGGGGCGTTGGCGGCCAGCCGGACCGGTCAGGATCGGCGTCGGACGTCATACCGCCCCGCGCGCATCCTCGCTGATGCCGAGGCCGCGCAGCCGCTCGCATGTTCGTCTATGTCTGTTTCTGACCGAGTCGGTTCGATAGATCGCGCGGCCGTTCACGCCGGGATTAGGAAGAGGTTGCTGGGGTGTTGCGGCCGCCGGCACGGGCGTCTCCAGTCCCGGGTCGGTGCGCCGGTGCACACCAGGTGGGCGGCTCCGTGCAGGGCATACGGCACGGACCGCCGTACTCGGCAACCGGATCCCCGCGAGGAAGGACAAGGCATTGACGACCCAAGAGGGCACTGAGGTACCGAGGGTTCGCCGGCGACCACTGGGGCGCGCGCTCATCGGCGCCCTGGCCGCGGTGGCGCTGATTCCGGTCGCGGCCGTCAGCGGCGCGTCACCGGCCGTCGCGGCCACCAACCAGTTCAGGGGCATGAACTGGGCCGTGCTGGGTGACAACTTCAGCACCGGCCCGCTCGTCATCCAGGGCCTGAGCCAGTCCGACAGCAACGCGACCGTGCGGGCCAAGGCCAATGCCCTCTACGACGACATGGCGGCCATGGGCGTCAACACCGTCCGGCTGCCGATCAACACCCACACCGTCGGCACGACGTGGTGGAACAACTACCGCGGCGCCATCGACGCCGCCACCGCCCGCGGGTTCAAGGTCATCCTGGCCTACTGGGAGGACGGCGCCGCCTCCGGCGGCAGGATCACGAACATCGCCGCGTGGAACACGATGTGGTCGCGCGTGACCAACACCTACGGCTCCAACACCAACGTGTACTTCGAGCCGATGAACGAGCCGCACGGCTACAGTTCGGCGGACTGGCGCAACGTCGCGGCGAACTGGCTCAGCTACCACTACTCGGCGGTGCCCAGCCGGGTGCTCATCGGCGGCACCGGCTACAGCCAGGACCTGCGGGACGTCTGCAACGACAGCCGCTTCAGCGGTACGTTGTTCTCGTTCCACCACTACGCCTTCTTCTACAGCCCGATGACGTACGACGCCTTCCGCAGCCACGTCCAGACCCGCCTGGGCAACTGCGCCTCCCGCGCGGTCGTGACCGAGTTCGGCGCGCCGATGTCGACCGGCCTCAACTACGCCAACGCGAGCAGCACCGACAACTTCGTGCGCCACATCCGCGCCGTCACGCAGGTCATGCGGGACAACCGGATGGGCGGCACCTACTGGCCCGCGCTCGGCGGCAAGCCCGGCGACATCGGCTACGACTGGTACTCGATGTTCGCCTTCAGCGGCAGCGGCACCAACCTCAACCTGACCGTCCGCAACACCTCCGGCCGCGACCGGATCCGGTACGGCTGGGGGCTTTAGCTCGGCCGTCTCCACCTGACCGCGGACAGACGCGCCCCGCGCCGTGCCTCCTGCCCGGTGCCGGGGTCGCGGCTGTCCGCGGACGATACGCTCGCCGTCGCGCGGTGCCCAATGGTGAGGCGATGCTCAGGCCGCGGCGGGCTTTGACCGACGGTCCGGGTCGAAGACACGCTCCATCATCATGGCGCTTCTGCGCCGGCTCGCGAGCCGGCTCATCAGCACGCCCAACCGGTTGGATCGCCCGTCGACGACGACCGGACCCGGGTCTCGGCGTTCAAGGTGGGCCAGAGCGGTGGCGACGACGTCTTCGGGCCTTCGCGTCCTTCCGGAGGTCAGCACGCCGGCACCCGGTCCCATGCCGGTGGTGAACTCCGTGTCGGTGGCGCCGGGACAGACGGCGAACGCGGTGAGCCCGGTGCCGCGCAGCTCCGTCCAGAGCGACTCGCTGAAGCTCAGCACGAACGCCTTCGTGGCGCTGTAGACGGCCATCCTGGGGGAGGGAAGGTAGGCGGAGACACCGGCGACGTTGACGATGAAGCCGTTGGCGGCGCTCGACATCTGTGGCATGAACGCCGCGGTCAGCTGAACCGGCGCCGCCGCGTTGACGGCGATCTCCGTGGCGAGGCGTCCGGGATCCGCGTCAGCAAACCGGGCGAACGTGCCGAACGCCGCATTGTTGATCAAGCTGGTGACCTCCACGCCGCGATCGGCGACGGCCTTGCGAAGCTCGCTTCCGGCCGCCGGATGGGCGAGATCGAAGGGGAGCGCCTCGACCCGGACGCCGTATGCGCGGCGCAGCTCGTCCGCCAGCGACGTCAACAGCTCGGCGCGACGTGCGACGAGCACGAGGTTCGCGCCGCGCCCGGCCAGAGCCGCCGCGAAGGCGGCTCCGATCCCGGAGCTCGCCCCGGTGACGAGAACGGTCTGCGAGCGATAGTCGACGCTCATGCACACACCTTCCACTGTGGATTGACAACTGGTCGACCCGGCTGGACAAGACCGAGTCAACAGGGCGGCCGGGGTGGTCGTCCAAGACCTGTTCCGCACCCCGTCATGCAGAAATGACATAACGGGTACGCTGCGGACATGGGCGACGGCGAACCACACCTCACGGCCCCACGGCCCGGTCCCGACCTGGACCTGAGGCTGGTCCGCTACTTCACGGCCGTCGCCGAACACCTCAACTTCGCCCGTGCCGCGCAGGCGCTCCGCGTCGCCCAGCCGTCGTTGAGCCGCCAGATCCAGCGACTCGAAGACACCCTCGGCGTACGCCTCATCGAGCGCACCACCCAGGGCAGCCGGCTCACCGCCGCCGGCGAAGCCTTCCTCCCGCGGGCACAGACGCTCCTGCACAACGCCAGCCAGGCGGTGCGCGCCGCGCGTGGTGCCGCGCCGCCGCACACGATCACCATCGGCTACGTCGAAGACCTCGTCGTCACCCCCGCGGTCCGTGACCTGCGCCGCCGTAACCCCGACGCGCATGTGCGCACCCGCCACCTGGGCTGGCACGAGGCCCGCGCCCTGCCCGAGCGCCGGGTCGACGCGCTGGTCGTCCGCACGCCACTCGCGATCCCCGGCGACGACCTCGACATCACCGTCCTCTACGAGGAGCCGCGGGTGCTCGTCCTGCCCGCGTCTCACCGCCTGGCCGGAAAGGACACCGTCACCCCGGACGACTTCGCCGACGAGCCCATGGTGGCCTGCGCCGGAGCGCCCTCGGCGTGGACCGGTTTCTGGCGACTCGAACCCCGTCCGGACCAACGTACGGTTCCCCTGGCCCCGCTGCTCGCCGACACCGTCGAAGACAAGCTCGAAGCCGTCGCCGACGGCCAGGCTGTCGCCCTCGTGGCCGCGGACGACCCGCGCCTGACCTCGCGGGACGACGTCGTCACCGTCGCGGTCGACGGGATCGAGCCCTGCCACGTCGTCGTCGCCACCCGCCGCGACGACGCCAACCCGCTCGTCGGCCGGTTCCGCCAATCCGCACAGGCGCATCTGACCCGTCATTGACCGCGGGACGACCCACGGCGGAATCACGCAGTATCGGCCGGCGTGATTACGCAATCTCGTGGCCTGGACGCGTGCAGCGCCAGCCGCCCACTTGACCTGCTGCCCCGCGTACGCCGAAATGCTCTTGGCGGCCTTGCTTGCTCGCGCGGGTCCTTCGCCTCGGGAGGAAGGCGTCCCCCAGCCGCCCGAAATGGCGTTGCGCGGATCCCCGATCGATCGAGGCCGCCCTGTCTTTTGGGATCGGTAACCGGACGGAGGAAACAGATTTGCGACGAAGACTGGTACGCGGCCTGATCGCGACGCTGTTGGCGGTCGGGGTCGCGGTGCCCGCCAGCGTTCAGCCGGCCCAGGCTGCCGACGTCAGCGACTCGGTCATCACCCTGACGTTCACCGCGCTGAGGATCTCCCGCGGCGGCCTGTCCGCGGGTGAGATCGAGACGCTGGTCCGCGAGGTGGTCGGCCTGACCGTGCAGGCCCGCAACGAGGTCATCAGCCACATCGACGGGCACGTCGCCGCCCGGGCGCTGGGCGAGATGGACGCGTTCACCATCGAGTTCACCAACTACGAGCAGTTTCGCCACGACCAGCGGTGGGTGAGAAACCTGGCCAGCAGGCTCATCTCGTCCGCCTCGGTCGACAAGAGAGAGCTGGACGCCACCCAGGACGACAAGGCCGCCGACGCCATCGGGCACGCCCTCAACGTCAAGTACGCGATGGCCGAGGTGGCCGCCACGGACGCCGGGTACACCCCGGAGTCCAAGAGCCTGCTGCGCCAGCGGTACATCCAGGCCAACGAGGCGATCCTGCAGAAGCTGGAACCGGAGTGCCAGGTGACCTTCACCGACAACGACGCCTACCGGTACACGCGGACCTGGCAGTGCACGGCGGCCAACGGTGAGGACGCGACCGCCACGGAGACCCTCGACAAGCTGACCGGCCAATGGATCAACCCACCGGTCAATGTGGAGGATCTCAAGCTCGCGGCCGCCGTCAACTCCAGCTGGAAAGTGGCCAAGAACATCCTGCCCACGTTGAAGCAGCCATAGGAGACGAGCAGTGAGAAGAAGACTGTTGACCGGCCTCGCCGCCGCCAGCCTGGCGCTGTCGATCGCGGTTGCGGGCACCGGCGTGCCGGCCCAGGCCGCCGAAACCAAGCGCGCGACCGAAACGGCCAGCCCGCAGCTGTTCGCTTTCGACTGGGTCAGCCTGACCGTCGCCGTGGCCGGCTACCTGTTGAGCGGCAGCGGAGGCGGCGGCAATCTCGAAGCGGCGATCAACGAGATCAAGCTGGCCATCGAGCAGAGCAAGACCGAGATCATCGCGCAGATCGACGCCATCGCCGCCGCCGAGGTGGAGGCCTGTCTCGAAGCACACACCATCGAGTTCCTCAACATCGACTTCATGGACGAGTTCACGCTGCGGGCGTGGGCCCAGAACGCCACCAACTGCGCCACCCAGGCCAGCGCGTTCGCGGGCGCGGTGCAGAGCCCGCAGGCGGTCGACAAGATCGGCTTCGTCATCGGCCCGATCTTCGCCATCGTTCTCGCGGCCCGCGCCCAGGCCGGCTTCGTCAACGGCACCGACCTCGTCCTGCAAAGCCAGATCCGCGCCTACGAAGCCGTCGTGACCAAGCTGACCCCGACCAACTGCCAGTTGATCGTGACCAGCGAGGGGAGCGCCTTCTACGAGAAGTGGTGGACGTGCTGGGCCTACAACGGTGACGTCGGAAGGTCATCGCCCTGTTTCGGGCGCAACTGCATGCCGAACCGGACGACGGCCGAAAACCAGGCCACCCTAAACACCAGCCGCCCGGTCGCGGTCGTCGCGCTGCCCAGACTCCGGGCCGCGCTGCCCTGACACTGTCCACCAACCTTCGCCGGGGCGGGTGACCAGCGGCCGAACGCCGCCGGTCACCCGCCGAACGTTCACGGGTCGGCGATGTCGAGGGTGACCTTCGACAGTGGACAGCCCACGCAGGTCAGCACGTAGCCGTCGGCTTTCTGCTGTGGGGTAAGGCAGTTCGGCTCGCTCTGCGCGATCTGTCCGGTGTGGAGCTTCACCATGCACTCGCCGCAGTTGCCGACCGTGCAGGAGTACGGCATCGGCAGCCCCGCCGCGAGTCCCGCGTCGAGGAGCGTCTGGCCGGGCTCGACCACCACCGTGCCGACCGGCTGCCCGTTCTCCTCGACGGTCATCTGCTGCGGGACGGTCGCCACGGCCACGGTCTCCGCCCCGCTGGTGTAGCGCTCCTGGTGCACCAGCGCGTCCGGGACCCCGAGCCCGGCCAGCACGCCGTGTACGGCGTCCATCAGCGGTTCGGGGCCGCAGATGTAGAAGTGGGCGTCCCGAGCCGGAGCCAGGCCGGTGACCCAGCGGCGTACACCCTCCGCGCCGAGCCGACCGTCCCTGCGGGTCAGTACGTGGGTGACCGACAGCCGGTCGGGGTTGTCCCGCTCCAGCCGGGCCAGCTCGCCGGCGAAGATGACCTCCTGCTCGCTGCGGCTGCTGTAGAGCAGCGCGATCCGGCCGCCATCCGCCCGACCGGCGAGCCGCGTGCGGATGATGCTCATCATCGGTGTCACCCCGCTGCCCGCCGCGACCAGCACGATCTCCTCCGGCTGTCGCGGCCCGGCATGGAACGAGCCCGACGGGCCACGCACCGCGAGCCGGTCACCGGCGCGCAGGTTTCGGTGCACGTGGGTGGAGAAGCGGCCGCCCTCGACGCGCTTGACGGTGACCTCCAGCCGGGACGCCCCGGGCGCCGACGAGGCGGAGTAGGCCCGTCGCACCGGCCGGCCGTCGACGTCGGCGACGAGCGTGAAGAACTGCCCGGGCCGGAAGTCGAACGTACCCGGGCCGTCGCCGGCGTCCTCCAGCACGAGCGTGACCGCGCTCGGCGTCTCCCTGCGCACCTCGGCGATCCGCACGTCCCGCAAGGGGTTCTCCGGCCCGCTTTCGCCGGCAGGACGCCGGCGCAGGCGGCGGGCGAGGCCGCGGCGCCGGTTGCCCACGCTGGGCTCGATGCCCTCGTAGCCCTCCTTGCGCAGCCCCGAACGGTAGGCGCGGTTCATCACCAGCCGCAGCAGCCGGGTCACCCCCGGGATCGCCCCGAGCGCCTTCAACAGGAACGCGGGCGGGGCACCCTCGGCGTCCGTCGAGTTGGCGGCGAGGTGTTCGCCGGCCAGCGCCATCAGGTCCGGCACCTCGCCGGGGGAGACGTGCGCCTCCGGGCTCCACAGCCGCGAGCGCGCCACGGCGTCGTTGCCGGTCACCTCGGCGTGCTCGACGTCGATGAGCAGCGCCGCGTGCGGAGGCATGCCGCGTAGCGCCATCGTCTCCAGCAACGCCGGATCGTCGGTGATCGCGCCACGGCCGCGCACGTGCAGCACGCCGCTGCGTCCCGGGACGAGCGCGGCGAACGACAGCCGGTCGTCCCGTAACAGGTTGTGCAGCGTATCGGCGCGCTTGTTGCCCTTTCGGTCCGGGATGGCGAGCGTGCGGCCGTCCAGGATCCGGGCCACCGCCTGCCGATCCCCGCGCGGGCTCGTGTCGCTCCCGCCGGACGAGTCCCATGTAGACAGTGCGAGGAACGGCGCCGCGGCGAGGAACTCGGCGACGCCCGGCCGGCCCAGCGGCCCGTCACCGGCGATCCCGGCGGCCGGCGCGGCCACGGCGGGCGGCTGCCACAGGCGGGAGCGGAGGACGGCTTGCGCGCAGTGCACGTACGCCTCGTCGATGTCGACGGCCGTCTCCGCGCCCGTCCGCGCGGCCACCGTGCCGTTGACGCGCAGGATCTCCCCGACGCCGGGCAGGAGGAAGAAGAACGAGACCGGACCCCGCGGCTCGCCGGACCCGGGCAGCGAGAACGAGATCCGCGTGGGCGAGTGGACGCGCGCGAACCCCGGCCGGCCGCCCACGAAGGTGGTCCGGCTGGTGCCGCCGGCGTCCCGGTAGCCGAACGCCGCGATCGGGCACCGGGCGAGGATGGTGCGGCACCCCTCGTCGAGGGCGCTGATCTGCTTGAGCATGACCATCGGCGCCGGGCGGCCGACGGTCGTCTCGACCTCGTCCACCGTCGTCAGCCGGTGCCGGGTCTGATCGTCGTGTGCGACCCGGGTAGGCGCACCGTCTGGCCTCACGGCATCCCGCGAGCGCATCCTCACCGCCGCTGCTCACGTTTTCGCCGAGCACGGCTACGCCGCCGGCACCACCAACCGCATCGCCGAACGCGCCCGCATCTCCATCGGCTCGCTGTACCAGTACTTCCCGAACAAGGACGCCATCCTCGCCGAGCTGCTGGTGCGGCACATCGACCGCGGCACCTGGACGCAGGTCGACCAGCTCGACCTCTCCGCCGGGAGCCTGGCTGCGACGGTACGGACACTGGTCCGCGACGCGATCGACAACCACAGGGACGACCCGCAGCTGCTACGCATCATGATCGAGGAGGCGCCGCTGTCGCAGGAACTGCTCGACACGATCGACCGGCACGGACGGACCCGCGTCGCCCAGCTGCGCGATCTCCTCACCCGGCACCCGGATGTCCGCGTCCGCGACGTCGACACCGCGGCCGAGCTGATCCTGTTCACCGTGGAGATGAACACGCACAAGATCATGGCCGATCCGCGGACCATCCCGGTCGAGACGTTCGAAAACGAGCTGGTGGCCATGGTGGCCCGGTACCTGCGCGGCGACCCTTAGAGAGGTTTCGGAGTCGGGGTGGCTTTCGGCCGTTGGCGCATGACAGCCTTTGTCCGGGGCGTCACGTCGTGGCCTCGGCCTCCTCCCATGCGCTCAGGTAGTTTTTGATCGCTTGACGGTTGCGCTGCAGGGCGTCGATGCGTCGTTCGATGCTGACGAGCTGGCGTCGCAGTCCGTCCAGGTCCTTGACGGTCGGACAGTGGCGGGTACCGGGGTGTTCCGTCTCAGCGTCCAGGCACGGCAGGACCTCACGGATCATTTCTGTCGTCAGGCCGGCTTCGAGAAGCTCGCGGATCTGCAGCACGCGGTCGATGGCCGGTTCTCCGTACTTCCGGTACCCGTTGCTCGACCGGAACGGGTGCAGGATGCCGACCTGTTCGTAGTAGCGCAGCAGCCGGGGTGCCACTCCCGTCCTCGCCGCCAGATCGCCAATCTTCACCGATGTCTCACTTGCCCTTTCGTGGCCCGCGACCAGTCCACCAGCATCAAATGCCGAATCCGCCATCGACGGTCAACAGCGCGCCCGTGATGAACGCGGCCTTGTCGCTGGCGAAGAAGGTGACCGCCTTGGCGATGTCGTCGGTGGTGCCGAACCGCCCGAGGGGCGTCAGGGCCACCTGTGCGGCTCCGTTCGGCCCATCCGCGGGGTTCATGTCCGTGTCGACCGCGCCGGGCTGCACGACATTGACGGTGATACCGCGTGGACCAAAGTCGCGCGCCCACCCGCGACCGAGCTGGTCAATCGCCGCCTTACTCGCCGCGTACTCGGCGACGCCAGGGGTGGGAATGCGGTGCGCAACGATGCTTCCCACCAGGATGACACGCCCGCCATCCGGCAGATAGCGTGATGCGGAATGCGTGGTGACGATAGTCCCCAGCACGTTCGTGGCCATCATCTGCTGGACTCCGTCGAGGAGTTCCAGGTCCAACTGGTCGACTGTGCCCATGACGGCGACTCCAGCAGAATTCACCAGAACGTCGATTCGGCCACCCAGGAACTCGGCAGCCTGCTCGACAGCGGTGGACGCCTCGTGGGGAACGGACTGGTCCGCCCGCACAGCAAATGCCTTCGCCCCAAGAGCGGCCAGCTTGGCGACAACCTCTTCCGCCTGCTCGCGCGACTTTCGATAGGTGATGACAACACTCGCACCCTCACGCGCCAGTTCGCGGGCAATCCCAGCACCGATACCCCGGGACCCTCCGGTCACCAGCGCAGTCCGTCCCGTCAATGCCTTGGACACGGCGATCTCCCTACAGTTTCAGCTGACTCAGACTGACTCAGCCAAAGCTAAAGATTGACACTAGTGTCAAGGTCTACCTCCGTGGCCGTGACGGTCGTCACCCGACATTCGCGGCGGGTGGGGCTTGCCCCGCGAAGCCGGCAGCGGAGGCCGGGGATCTCGGCGAGCGCCAGCTCGCCGCCGGCCGTAGCGGTGCCCGCGGGAGCATGCGGTCCGCAGCTGGCGCGGACCGGGGCAAATCCTGTCCGAAGAAGCACCGGAAAGCGCACGGACCCGCTCGACTGGCCGGACGCGACCGTCGTGAGCGGTGACATCGTCACCCGGCTCAAGGAGGAATCCGATACCCGATGCATTACCTGGTTTCGGTAATCCGCGACAAGCCCGACCTGGCCACCGCGGACGAGATGGCGGCCATCGACGCGTTCAACGAGCGGCTCGTGGCGGAGGGTCAATCGGAAGGTCGAGCTACGGCCGTTCCTGGGCCAGTGAGCGTGCGTGGTGTCCGGTGCGAGTTCACGCTTCGGTCGCGGTTGCCGCGATCGCGGAGTGTGGCCGGTGAGTGCCGTCGCTGGGCGATGAACTCGGGGACCATGTCGATTCCCGCCGCGTCGACGCCCAGCGAGCGAAGGTAACCGGTGATGTGTCCGGGTCCGCAGCCCAGGTCGAGCACCCGACCGGGCCGGATCGACAGATGCCGCCCGATGAAGGCGAGGTCGTCGGCGTGCACCCGCTGGCTGGAGCCGAACAGCTCGATGTAGAGATCCGCCACGGACGCATACGCCTGCCGGACCCGCTCCGCGTTCACCGCGTGACTATACGAGCTCCGGCCGCGATCGCGTCCTTTCAGCTGAGCTGTTGGGCCAAGCCGACGACGATGCCTTCCGGGCCGCGGACGTAGCAGAGCCGATAGCTGTCTTCGTACCGCGCGAGCTCGCCGACGAGCTCGGCGCCGTGGGCGCGCAGGCGGGCAACGACGTCGTCGATGTCGTCCACGGCGAACATGACACGGCGGATGCCCAGCGTGTTTGCCGGCGCGTCTTTCGGCTCGGGGCTGATCGCCTTCGGCGTGTGAAACATCGCCAGCTCGATCCGGCCGTGCCCGTCCGGGGTCCGCAGCATCGCGACATCCTGGCGGACGTCGTCGATCCCGATGACGCGCTCCACCCAGCGTCCCTCGATCGGCCCCTTGCCCTCAAGCTCCATGCCAAGCTCGACGAAGAACGAGATAACGGCGTCGAGGTCGTCGACAACGATGAGGACGTTGTCCATCCGCTGGATCGTCATGCTGGGTCTCCTCGCTGTGCTGCGGCCACCATGGCCGGCATCCGCTCCTGAGACGGAGCCACCAGCCCGTTCTCGACATCCTTCGCATCATCCCCCTCCGGAATCCCGTGACGGGGCAGGTCCGAGTCATCGCTCGGGCGTGCCGATTCCAGGGACGGTGGCGAGGACGCAGATGACCGGCGGGCTGAGGGCGAGGGTCTGGGTACTCATCTGGGTGAAGCCGGCGCCGCGCAGCAGGTTCTCGATCTCGTCGGCGGCGTCGCGGGACGTGCCGGCGCTGGCGCCCGGGCAGCGGGGCTGCGACGCGATGGCAATGCGCCCGCCGGGCGCGAGTCGCCGGCGCAGCTCGGCGAGGCGTTCGGCCGGCGCGGGCCAAAACCCGAGGGAGTTGACGGCGAGGATCGCGTCGAAGGGGCCGTCGAGCGCGGGCGGAAGCCGATCGGCCGGGGCATTGACCAGGGTGACCCGGCCGGCCCGGATCGCGGCGGCGTTGCGCCTGGACGCCTGCCGGAGCATCACTTCGGAATGGTCGACGCCGTGCACGTGGCCCGCGCCGGCGCGGACCAGTTCCGCGACCGCGATGCCGGGGCCGAAGCCGACCTCGAGGATCTGGTCGGCGGGGCGAACACTGAGCAGCGAGACCACCCAGCGGTTACGCCGCCGGTTGGACGGGCGGTGGGCGAACACCCAGCCGGTCACGCGCCCGGCCGCGCCCCGAGGTCGGTGGGCCTGGCCGACGACGTCGCGGTCCAGGGCGCGCACGGCCGCGATCCCGGCACACCCGATCAGGTACTCCGCGGCCGCGGTCACCATCCGCCGCACCGCGGGTGGCAGGCTTGCCTCATGTCGTCTTCCCATGGCCGGCAGTCAACGACTTCAAGTGCGCCTGAAGTCAACTCGCCCGGCGGCCTGCTCACCATCGGCGAGCTGGCCCGCCGCGCCGGCGTCACCACCTCGGCCCTGCGCTGCTACGAGGAGCTCGGCCTGCTCGCCCCACCGGCCAGGATCTCCGGCCAGCGCCGCTACCCCGAGTCGGCGGCCCGGCTCGTCGCCGCCATCCTGCTCTACAGCGACGCGGGCTTTACCCTCGCCGAGCAGAAGACCCTCCTGGCCAACCAAGCGAGCACGCCCGGCGACCGCAGAGAGCTCATGCGGCGCAAGCTTGTGGAGCTCGACAAGCAGATCGCCGCCGCGCAGGCCGCCCGCGAGGCCATCCTGCACGGGCTGCACTGCCCCCACGACGACATCACGCGATGCCCCAACCTCAACGCCGGCATCACCGCCCGGCTCGCCGGCGAGACCTTGTCAGAGTCCCACCAGCGGTTGCACGCCCAATCCTGACGTCCGCCCGCGGCACGTCCACAGTGGATGGCATTGCGTGCCCGCGTTTCGCGTGCCCGCGCTTTACGCGCCCCCGAGAGGATTCGAACCTCTGACCTCGGCCTTCGGAGGGCCGCGCGCTTCCGCTGCGCTACGAGGGCATGGGTGCGGGCGGAGAGACTCGAACTCCCTGAGCACGAAGGCAACCGGGTTACAGCCGGCCCCACCTCACCATCGGTGGCGCGCCCGCATGGGGTGACTGGCCGGAGTCGAACCGGCGCCTTCAGGGCCACGACCTGACGCTCTACCACTGAGCTACAGCCACAGTGCCTGAGGAGGGTGTCGAACCCCCGGCCTCCGCTTTGTAAGAGCGGCGCTCTCCCGCTGAGCTACACAGGCATCGCGGCGTGCGCCGCGTGCGAATCGAACTCGACCACAGCCTGGATATAAGCCAGGTCCCACCAACCAGATGGGCTGCGCGCGCGCCGGCCCCTCCATCGCTCCGACGCCCGGATTCGAACCGGGATCACGCGGTTAACAGCCGCGGGCCCTGCCTGTTGGGCGACATCGGAATGGTCGCGCGTACGGGACTCGAACCCGTTTCCCCGACTTGAAAGGACGAGAGCCTACCCATAGCCGAACGCGCGAAGCGTGCCCCGAGACGGAATCGAACCGCCGATCTCCGCCGTGTCGAGGCGGCGCCCTGCCAGCTGGACCATCGGGACGTAGCGGTGGCCGGAAGTCTCCCGCCCAGGAGTCGAACCCTGACCGACCGCTTAGGACGCGGGTGCTCTCTCCATTGAGCTAGCGGGAGGAAATTGAGCTGGCGGGAGGAAATGGTGCGGCATCCAGCCAGCGCACATGCCGCGATCGTGAATCGTACGCCGTGAAGGAATCGAACCTTCGTCTGCCGATTAAGAGTCGGCGGCTAAACCACTCAGCTAACGGCGCATGGCGGAAGGTATGCTTCTGTGCATGCCCTCTGAGCTTGACCGGGCCTGAGTCGCCGGCATCATGCACGGCGACGGCTGCGTAACGATGAATGGACCTGGCCTGGCGCGAGCGTCGATGAAGCGACGGCGACCGCTCGTCGTTGGGCCGAGGTAGCCAGAACCGGCCGGCAATCGCTGGCGGAAGGTAGACGAGTCGAACGCCCGCCGTTTCCGGCGCCTCCGGCTTTCGAGGCCGGCTGGCCCCCACGGGCCGGTACCTTCCACAGTCGGGCTGACCGGATTTGAACCGATGACCTCCGCGTCCCGAACGCGGTGCGCTACCAAACTGCGCCACAGCCCGTTGAGTCGGGGTAGCCGGATGCGAACCGACGGCTTCTTCGCCCCAGAGCGACGCCCTTTCCACCTGGGCGACGACGGGAGGAGCGGAGAGTCGGGGACTCGAACCCCGAACGGTGTGACCCGCGACGGGTTAGCAACCCGCTTGCCTTGCCGATGGCGAACTCTCCAGAGGGCGGCGCCCGGAGACCTATTCCGGCGGGCGTACTCCTGGGCCCACCACAGGTCCCGCTGGTACGCGGCCATCTGCGGCGTGCCGGCCAGGAACACGGCCAGGTCCCGGTCCGGCAGATCCGCGTTGTGCGGCAGGCCTCGCGCGACGGCCATGTGCCGCTCGGCGAGTTCCTTGCCGATGTTTCGCGAACCGGAGTGCAGCATCAGCCACACCCGGTCGTCAGGGCTGTCCTGCTCGACGCAGACCTCGATGAAATGGTTGCCGCCGCCGAGGGTGCCCATCTGGGTGTGGGCTCGTCCCTCAAGCTTGGCCACGCCATCGTCGAGGGTGCCGAACTGCCGCCAGAACGCTTCCCAGCCGGCCTGCTCGAGACCACGGATCCGGCGTGGGTCGACGGCGCTGTCGCGCTGGGCGAAACCAACCGGGATCGCGGCCTCGACGGCGGTACGCAGCGGGCCGAGGTCATCGGGCAGCTCGGTCGCGGTGAGCGACGTGCGGACCGCGGACATCCCGCAGCCGATGTCGACGCCGACGGCGGCCGGCGAGATGGCCTGACGCATGGCGATCACCGAGCCGACAGTGGCGCCCTTGCCGAAATGGACGTCGGGCATGACCGCGACGCCCTCGACCCAGGGCAGGCTGCCGATGTTGCGTAGCTGCTGGGCGGCCTGCGGCTCGATGCTGTACGGGTCGGTCCAGACCCGCACGGGCGCCCTCGTGCCCGGCAGCGGGTCGAATCCCATGGTCGGCGCCTCCTGTGGTCGGCTGTTGCGATCGCTTGACGCGCCTCGTACGGGATTCGAACCCGCGCATCTCCGCCTTGACAGGGCGGCGTCCACTCCGCTGGACCGACGAGGCATGCGTACCCGGAGCGCGATTCGAACGCGCACTGTGCCGGCTCTGAACCGGCTGCCTCCTGCCGTTGGGCTACCCGGGCATGGTGGACAACCTCGGTATCGAACCGAGCAGGCGCTGCTTGCAAGGCAGCGCTGCACACCTGTGCGTCGCCCGTGAGAGCCAGCGTCCGGGCTCGAACCGGATCCGCCGCGTTACGAATGCGGTGCACCACCCGTCGTGCTGCGCTGGCATGGAGCCGACGCCCAGGCTCGAACTGGGTCCACCGGTTTACAAGACCGGGGCACAACCCGTTGTGCTTCGTCGGCGAGTTGTGTCCGAGGCGGGAGTCGAACCCGCACGCCCCGAAGGGCACTAGCACCTCAAGCTAGCGCGTCTACCGTTCCGCCACAGGGACATGTTGCTGGGAGCGGAGGATTCGAACCTCCAACCTTCCGGTTCAGAGCCGGACGTGCTGCCAGATTGCACCAGCTCCCAAAGGCGGCCGGCGGAGAGAGGTACGCCGGCCGCGTCATCAGCGCACCGCGAGCGACGCCCACGTCGGGGTCGCCGGCTCGAACCGCAACCGCATCCCGGCCTCGGCGGGGGTGCGGTCGCCCTTGCGCTGGTTGCAGCCATCGCACGCGGCGATGGTGTTGGACCAGGTGTTCCTGCCGCCGCGGGAGCGGGGCAGGATGTGGTCGACGGTCGTGGCGTGCCCGTCGCAGTACCCGCAGCGGCGGTCGTCGCGGGCCAGCACACCCGGCCGAGACCAGGCCGGGCCGGCGGTGTACCGCCACTTCGTGACCACGTACCGGACCAGCCGCACGACCGTGGGGACCGGGTAGACGCCGATCAGCCGGTCGGGCTGGGCTTCGTGGACCTCGGCGACACGCCGCACGAGCATGCGTACGGCGTGCCGGAGACTGACCCGGTGGAGCGGGCCGAGGTCGGCGTTGATGACCAGGACGTCCACCGGATCCTCCTTTCCTCGTCGTGCCAAGCTGAGTCCTCAATGGAGCGGACCGCGGGGATCGAACCCGCGTCTTCGCTTTGGAAGAGCGACGTGAGCACCAGCCTCACCAGATCCGCATGTGGGCCGTGCCGGTCTCGAACCGGCCACCTCCTCGCTGAGAACGAGGTGAGCTACCCGCTGCTCCAACGGCCCATGACGGCAGCGGTCCCGGTCCTGAACCGGCATGGCTTGTCCTCTCCCGCCGCCGAGCGCCCTTCCCCCGGATCGAATCCCGCCGCCGAGCGCCCTTCCCCCGGATCGAACGGAAAACCCCAAACCGGGTCCGGTCGCTCCCGAACCACCCGGCCGGCCAACGGATTCCTCCGCTGGCCGGCCGGGCATCGTGTGTATGCCATCCACTGTGGAGTTCTCAACCATCGACGCCATACCGGGCGAGCCCAGGGCGAAGCAGGGGCGGCAGGACTCGAACCTGCAACCGGCGGTTTTGGAGGCCGCTGCGCTGCCAGTTGCGCCACGCCCCTAGGAAAAAGGTTGTGCAGTAACGAAAACGCCGCCCGGTCCCTTGTCTGGGTGGGCGGCGCTCGCGCTGTCTGTCGCGCTTACGTCCGCCGTGGGCCCAGGCTCGCCTTGTCGCTGGCGGTCACGTCGGTGAGTCGCTCGGCACAGGGCACGCCAGCGACACCGAACAGCGTGTGCCGCTGCGGTTTCGATGAGGTGTGCCACAACATCGCCGGTAACTCCTCAGGTCGTTGGTGCCTTGTGTTCTTACGGTAAGGGCGCGCGTCCAGAAGGGTCAACCGCCTTTTCGGCTCCGGCTATTCCGCCATCGCGCGCGGCGGCCCCATCCCGGCCGCGTACAGCCTGCGGCTACCGCGGCTCTGGCCGGTGAGCGACCGGTTCCGGATGGTTGCTTCCTGCGGGGTACGGCGCCGGCGGCCGGTTGCGCCGCGCCCATCGGGTCCCGTCCGGCGTAGCACGCCACCAGCGGCGCGACGCCAGTGCGGCCAGCCCGGCGCCGGCGGCGTTGAGCAGTACGTCGTCCACAGAGGACACCCGGTCCAGCCGCAGGATGTACTGGGCGGTCTCGACCAGGACCGAGCAGCCCGCCGCGAGCGCCAGGATTCGCGGCAATGAAGCCAGCGCCGCGAACCGCGGCGGAGCGAAGAATCCCAGCGCCGCGAACACCAGCAGGTTGCCGACGACCTGGCCGGTCAGCGTCAGCGGCTCCCGGTCGGCGACAATCGTGAGCAGATCCCGCAGCGGTACGAGGCTCAGCCGACCAGCGACGGCGCCGGCCTGCTCGCCCGGCAACAGGATCATCCATACCCACGGCACCGTCCCGTAGGCGATGCCGACCTCGGCCAGCGACATCCGCCATGCCCGCGCCGGCGTGGTGCCGGTGGCACTCCGGCGCCGTGCCAGAGCCCACACCGCCAGCGCCGCGAGCGGCAGCACGGCCACCGTGAGGAGCACCACGCCGGTGAACGTGCCGAGCAAGCCGTGCCAACCCCGGACCATGCCGTCTCCGCTTCCGTCCGACCGTGGAATCTACCCGGGGCCGTTGTCGCTCGCCGGCCGCTGCCGGGAGAGTGGGCATAACAAACCACAGCTTACCGGCCGGTAGCATATCGTCGGCATATCGAAAACCGGATACGTGCTGGCAACATCCCATTCCCTTGACTGGAGAAATGTCCTACAGGGAACCAGTGCGTACAGCGGCCCGTCGCAGCCGATCGCTGGCGTCCGCGTCCTCCTCGACCGTCGCGACCATGGGCATCACGATTTATGGATGCGGGCAGGACGAGGCCGTCTTGTTTCGAGAGATGGGGCCCCGCTTCGGGGTAATCCCGACCATCACCGAGGCGGCGGTATCTGAGGCAAACGTCGAACTGGTGTCCGGAAACCGCTGCATCAGCGTCGGTCACAAAACCCAGGTCACGACGTCCACACTTCTCGCGCTCAGCCGAGCCGGAGTGGCGTACATCTCCACGAGAAGCATCGGATACAACCACATCGACCTGCGGTATGCCGAGAGCGTCGGCATCTCCGTCGAAAATGTCGCCTATTCACCCGACAGCGTGGCCGACTACACGCTGATGCTGATGCTCATGGCGGTGCGAAACGCGAAGCACATGATCCGCCGGGTGGAAGTCCATGACTACAGGCTGAACGAGGTACGCGGGAAAGAACTGCGCGACCTGACCGTCGGGGTCGTCGGCACGGGACGCATCGGTGCCGCCGTCATGGACCGGCTGCGGGGTTTCGGCTGCCGAATACTGGCCTGTGACAACCGTCCCAAGACCTCGGCCGACTACGTTCAGCTCGACGAACTGCTACGGCGTAGCGACATCGTGACGCTCCATACGCCACTCAACGCGGATACGCACCATCTCCTCAGCCGTCGACGTATCGAACGGATGAAGCACGGTGCCTTTCTCGTCAACACCGGACGCGGCTCACTTATCGATACCGAGGCCCTCATCTCGGCCTTGGAAAGCGGCAGGCTGGGCGGAGCGGCGCTGGACGTCCTCGAAGGGGAGGAAGGAATATTCTACGCCGACCGCAGAAACAAGCCCGTCGAGAGCGAGGCGCTGCTGCGGTTGCAGAGCCTGCCGAACGTGCTCATCAGCCCGCACACCGCCTACTACACGGACCACGCACTGAGCGACGCCGTCGAAAACTCCATCATCAATTGCCTGAGATTTGAAGGCAGGTAGGTAGCAGCATGGATAGGTTGAAAATCGGGATTCTGTTCGGGGGCTGTTCCGAGGAACATCCTGTCTCCGTCAAATCCGCGCAAGAGGTCGCCAGGCATCTCGATGTCGAAAGGTACGAGCCGTTCTACATCGGGATTACCAAGGGCGGCGCCTGGAGGCTCTGCGACGGCCCCGGCGTGAACTGGGAAGACGGCGGTGGCCGCCCGGCTGTGCTGTCGCCGGACAGAGGCGTACGCGGACTGCTGGTCCTGGACCACGGTAAGTACGAGACGATCAGTCTGGACCTGGTGCTGCCGGTCCTGCACGGCAAGCTCGGCGAAGACGGCGCGATGCAGGGCTTGCTGGAGCTCTCCGGCATCCCGTACGCGGGCTGCGACGTCCAGAGTTCCGCCCTGTGCATGGACAAGTCTCTCGCCTACGTCGTCGCCAGAAGCGCGGGAATCGCCACACCGAACTTCTGGATCGTCACGGCGAACGAAAACATCGATCCCGCCCAGCTCACCTATCCCGTCTTCGTGAAGCCGGCGCGTTCGGGTTCGTCCTTCGGCGTCAGCAAGGTGTCTCGCGGAGAGGAGCTGCCGGCCGCGGTGGAAACCGCCCGGCAGTACGACTCGAAGGTGTTGATCGAGGAGGCTGTCGTCGGCAGCGAGGTCGGATGTGCCATCTTGGGCAACGATCTGGACCTGATCGCCGGCGAGGTCGACCGGATCGCGCTGTCCCACGGATTTTTCCGCATCCATCAGGAGAGCCAGCCCGAAAGCGGTTCGGAAAACTCGACCCCGATCGTTCCCGCGGACATCTCGGCAGAGTCACGCTCGCTCGTCCAGGATACGGCCAAGGCCATATATCGGGCTCTGGGGTGCCGGGGACTGTCGCGGGTGGACATGTTTCTCAAGGAGGACGGAACGGTGGTCCTCAACGAGGTCAACACGTTCCCCGGCATGACCTCGTACAGCCGCTATCCGAGGATGATGGCGGCTGCGGGCTTGACGCTCTCCGACGTGATCGACCGGGTGGTGTCGTTGACGCTGACAGGAAAACCTCTATGAAGGACGGCTTTGTCTTCGTAGACGAGGTGGTGCCCGGCATCCGTTGGGATGCCAAGTATGCCACCTGGGACAACTTCACCGGCAAGCCGGTGACCGGATACCTGGCCAACCGGATCGTCGCCACGAGGGCTTTGTGCGCGGCCCTGGAAAAGGCGTGCGAAAAGGCCGAGTCCCTCGGCTTTGGTCTGCTCGTGTGGGACGGCTATCGCCCGCAACGTGCCGTCGACTGCTTTCTGCGCTGGTCGAGACAGCCGGAGGACGGCCGGACGAAGCGACGGCACTATCCGAATATCGACCGAGCCGAGATGTTCGAGAAAGGATATGTGGCCGCCAAGTCGGGCCACAGTCGGGGCAGCACGGTCGACTTGACGCTCTATCACCTGGCCACCGGTGAGCTCGCGCCCATGGGCGGTGACCACGACCTGATGGACTCGATCTCCCATCACGGAGCGAGGGGGATCGCGGAAGCCGAAGCGCGAAACCGTCGACACCTCTGCTCCATCATGGAGGCCTGCGGCTTCCGGCGGTACGATCGCGAGTGGTGGCACTACACGCTGAAAGACGAGCCGTACCCGGACACCTATTTCGATTTTCCGATCGAAGCGGTCGGCGGCGGCGCGCGGGCGGCGTAGCCACGCGCCCGCGGCGGTGAGCGGCGCGGTGCACCTCCGCCGAGATGGGGTCAGGTCATCGCGTCCGGGTCGTACGCGCCGGGTGGCAGCCCGAAGGTCCAGCCGATCGCGTCGCGGGGGACGGTCTGGTCGGGCGGCACCCGCAGCACGTAACGCTTGACGGAGCCGTCCGGCTCCGGCGTCGAGTTCATCACATCGACCAGCGTGATGTCCTCGCCGGCGTTCGGGTCCGGGATCCGCCAGAGCGTGCCGTAGCCGTCGGTCGCGACCCGCCGCGCGCCGCGGGCGTCGAGGAGGCGCTCGTACCCCAGCCGTTCGGCCACCGCACGGCGGACCTCGGCATTGGGCTCGGCGAGCCACTCCTCAGCGGTCCACGCGCCGTCGATGACGCCGCGCGGGACCAGGACGCCGCGCCAGGCGTACAGATCCCAGCCGTCGCGCCAGGCGATCGCCGGCCCGTCGGCGCAGTGCGGACGGGGGCGATGCGGAGCCGGCCAGTCCACCACCAGCCGCACCGGCCGTTCCACCATCGTGCAGTGCCGCGCCGACGGCCACCAGGTCCAGCAGGAACGGGCGGCGGCGATGACCGGGTCCAGGACCGCGGCGAGCCGGCCGGGGTAGCGGGCGAGCCCGGCCCGCCGGCACGCGTCCAACTCACCGGCCATCTCGGCCGCCAGCTGCGCCTGCCCGCGCATCATCCCGTACACGGCCTCCGTCGCGTACGGCCCACCGTACCGGAAGGGCTCGAACCCCTCGGCGCACGCGCGCCGGATCACTCCGTCGACCGGTTGGGTGTCCAGCAACGGGGACCCGTGCGGAAACCAGCGGCGGGTGTAGGTGTAGCCCGCCTCCAGGGCGGAGACCGGCTTCGCCAACTGTCCTGGATGGACGGACGAGGCGCCGAAGACCCGCGCGACGGCGGCCCGCATCCGCAGCCCGCGCAGGCCCCTCGTGCCGGGAACGCCGTGCAGGCGCGCACTGACCTCGCCGGTCGTCTCCACCACCCGCCTGCCCTTCGCGAGGTACTGCGGTCGCTTCCAGAACGGCGGTGGGGCGTCGAGGAGTGCGCCGACCGACGCGCCGACGGAGTCCCTGATCCGCTGCGGCAACCTCGCCCACCCCTGCGCGGAGTGGAGCTCTTCGACGAGGCTTTCGCGGCTGCCGGACCATGTCCACTGTGCCCAGAAGCTCACCAGCAGGCCGCTCAGGGGCGAGTCGGTCCAGACGAACACCGGCGGTGGCAGGCGGTGGAGGCGGTACAGCTCGCCGACCGCCGCCTCGGCCGCCGCGCGGTCGGCCGGCTCGGTGGACAGCAGCGCGGCCCGCCAGTTCGCCGCCGCCTCCTCCCGCCACGAGGCCGGCGGCTGACGCCGTCGGCGGAACACCACCTCAGTCCGCGACGGTCCGCGGCCAGGCGGCCGGCTGATACTCCCGCTGGCGGATCACCTGGTACGCGCCGGCGGGCAGCACGATCGGGTCGTGCTCCTCGTGCACCAGCCGCGCCGGCCCGCCGGCGATCCGCAGGAACCGCTCGCCGCGACCCTCCAGCAACTCCGCGTGCGGCTCGCGGATCGCGTGCCGGTGCCCGGTCGCCTCGCCGTGCGCCAGCACCACCGCCCCGTCTTCGCGCGCCACCGGCGTCAACCCGTCGGGCAGCCGCTCCACCGCGACCACCAGCACGTCCCCTTGCCGGTACTGCGAGCCAGCCATGCCGCCAGTATGCAACGCCGGCGCACCGCACCCATCGCCGTGATCGGCCGCCGCTGATCCCTCGCCGCGGACGGAAATTCCGTGCCGGTCTGGAGCCGCGGTGGCTAGCGTACGTGGATGAGCACCATCCCGATGGCCGGGCTACGACTGCGCTTCTTCACCGATCCGGGCGAGTTCCTCGCCGTGGCGGGCGACCACCTGGCCGCCGACCCGGTGGTCAGCACCGTCGTGACGACGGCCACCCATCGCGTACTGTCGCAGCGGAGCGCGGGCATCGCACAGTCCGACCGCAACTGGTGGCTGGTGGTCAGCGACCGTTCCGGTGCGGTGGTCGGGGCCGGGATGCGCTCGGCGCCGTTCACGCCCTACCCGCCATTCCTGCTGCCGATGCCGGACGAGGCGGCCGTGGCGCTGGCTCGCGCGTTGCACGAGCGTGGCGAGGAGGTGTTCGCGGTCAACGGGGCGCTGCCCGCCGTCGAGCTGTGCGCCGGTGAGCTGGCCCGGCTGGGCGGGGGCCGGGTCGAGGTCAGCCAACACACGCGGCTGTTCGAGCTCGGTGAGCTGGTGCCGCCGGCGCCGGTACCCGGTGGGTTGGTGGCCGCGACCGAAGACGACCTGGACCTTGTCACGGAGTGGTTCGCCGCGTTCGTCGGCGACGCCGACGAACAGGCGGGCCGCCCGCGTGGCGCCAGCGCGCACGAGATGCCCGACCGCGGCGAGATGCTGCACCGCGTCCGGTCCGGCCGGTTGTGGTTTTGGGTCGACGCGACCGGGCAGCGGGTCCATCTCACCGGGGCCAACCCGCCGTCGTTCGGGGTAGCGCGGGTCGGCCCGGTCTACACGCCGCCGGCCCACCGCGGGCGCGGCTGGGCCAGCAACACCGTCGCGGAGGTCTCCCGCCGGATCCAGGCCGAGGGCGCCCGGGCCTGCCTGTTTACCGACCAGGCCAACCCGACCTCGAACAAAATCTATACCGCCCTCGGCTACCGGCCGGTGGTCGACATGGCAAACCTCGTCATCGTCCACTGAGGCCGGACGCGGCGGCGGCCCGATCACAGGCCAGACGTGCTGACGGGTTCTCGTCGGGAACGCCCGGGCTGCCCGCCGCCTGCCGCACGGCAGCGATCAGATTGGCCCGCTCCAGGTCCAGCGTCCGCCACGCGGTCGCGGTGTACCAGCCCAGCGCATGGGCAAGCGCGGCCGCCACCGCTGGGGCGCCGCGTTCCCGCTCGGCGAGGTCGCGGGCGTACTGGCGCAGGAGATCGTGCATCCGGTACCGGCCGGGCGTGGGCGTCTCCAGCAGTTGAGCGTCGACAAGCCGCTCCAGCACCCGTTCGGTGACGTGCTCGGCCCGACCGAGGAGCTCTGCCGCGACCGGCACGGCCACGTCCGGCCCGTCCGGGACGCCGAGTAACCGGAACGCCATGGCGGCCCAGGTGTCCATCTCGTCGCCGCTCGCGACCAACTGCTGGTACGAAACATCGAAGCTGGTCTGTACGCTTGCCTCGGCGAGCTGAAGCTCGTCGAGGCGCCGCCGAGCGTCCGCCAACCGCTCGGTCAGCGCGGCCACCGTCCATCCCGGTCGCGCCGCCAACCGGGCACCGGCGATCCGCAGCGCCAGCGGCAGCGAGCCACACCAGCGGATCAGCTCGGCCGCCGCCTTGGGCTCCGCGGCCACCCGGTCTCGACCGGCCAGGCGGGCGAGCAACTCGATCGCCTCCGCCGCCGGCAGAGTGCTCAGGTGCATGTGGGCGGCGCCATCGAGAGCGGACAGCGGGCGGCGACCGGTGACGAGGACCCGGCATTCCGGACCGGCGGGCAGCAGCGGGGCCACCTGTGCGGCGTCCGCGGCGTTGTCCAACACGATGAGCAGGCGGCTGCCGGCCGTCCGGGAGCGAAAGGCCGCGGCGGCTTCCGCCAGTGTCGTGGGGACGGCTGCCGGGTCCGTGCCCAGCGCGCGTAGGAACCAACCGAGTACGGGCAGCGGCTCCAGGGGCGTCAGCCCGGCGGTGGCGCCGTGCAGATCCATGTACAGCTGGCCGTGCGGGTACCGCGCGGCGAGTCGATGGGCGGAGTGAATCGCCAACGCGGTCTTGCCGACTCCGGGCATCCCGGCGATCGCCGTGACCGTCGGCGCCCCGTCGCCCGTGCGGTCGAGTTCGGCCAGCTCTGCTGCCCGGCCGGTGAACTCGCGAGCCGGAATCGGCAGTTGCCTCGGCACCGGACTCGGGCCGGGTACGGGCGCGGAGGCCGGCCGGGCCGGCGCGGGGCTCGGATCGCCGACGAGGATCCGCTGGTGTAGCTCCTGCAACTCCGGGCCGGGATCGGCGCCCAGCCCATCGGCGAGCCGCCGGCGCAGCCGCTCGTAGTACACCAGCGCGTCGGCCTGGCGACCGGTTCGGTGCCACGCGAGCATCAGCTGCTGAGCCAGCCGTTCGTCGAGTGGGTGCGTCTCGGCCCGGCCGGCCAACGCGGCGAGCACCTCGGCGTCGCGTCCACCGCGGAGCCGGAGATCGGCCAGGTCCAGCTCGGCGGAGTAGCGTTCCGCCTCGACGCTGTCCCGTGCGGCGTCGATCCAGGTCGTGTCCAGTCCGGCGAACGCCTCACCCCGCCACAACGCAAGTGCCTGGGTCAGCGCGGCCGAGGCGACCCGGTCGTCGCCACCGGCGGTCCGCGCCCGGTTCAGCAGAGCGCGGAAGTTGTGAAGATCCACGGCCTGGGGATCGACGGCGAGCAGGTAACCACCGGCTCGCCGGCCGAGGCCGACGTCGTCGCCGGCGTCGGCCAGCGCACGACGCAGGCGCGACAGGTAGCCGTACAGCGTCTCGCGGGCGCGCGCCGGTGCCCGCTCTCCCCAGACGCGATCGATGAGCTGGTCGACGGAGATCAGCGAATTGGCGTCGACCAGCAGGGCGACCAGTACGCACTGGCGTCGGGAGTGACCAACGTCGAGCCGCCTTCCGCGCAGGCGTGCCTCGACCGGCCCGAGCAGACGGAACTCCACAGCACAACACCCCTGGCCGACAAAGGTTTCGCAGGTGCTCCAGATCTACCAGCGACCGGCTTCAAGGTTGCTTCAAGACTCCTGCAAGGTCGTGGCGGCAATGTCTGTCCCGCTGGACCCGCAGCACGACAGTGAGGGCGACCGTGATCCGAACACTCGGCACACTCGCCGTCGGCGCCTTGGCGCTCGGCGCGCTGGCCTGGCTGGTGCGCCGGCGCGTCTTCGTGGTAACCGTCCGCGGCGGCAGCATGGAGCCCACCCTGTCCGACGGCGATCGGCTCGTCTGCCGGCGCGCAGGCATCGCCGCGGTACACCGGGGCGACATCGTCGTGCTGGAGCGGCCCGACACCGACCGGCACTGGACCCGCCCCCCGGTGACCCGCATCGGCAAGGGGCAGGAGCTGCTGGTCAAGCGGGCCGTCGCGGTACCCGGTGACCAGGTGCCTCGCAGCCTCGTGCCGGCACTCGCCGGACGGCCCGAGGACCGGGTGCCGCCGCGCTGCCTCGTGGTCCTCGGCGACAACGGCGCGCACAGCCTCGACTCCAAACGCCTCGGCTACATTCCCGCCGAGCGCGTGCTCGGCGTCGTGCGGCGCCGGCTGGGGACCACAACACGACGCGCTCGCCACAGCACGACGATCGAGGCATGACGGGCGGGAGCCGACGGCCCCGAGTCTCAGCCCGCCGACCGCGGGCCGACCACCGTCGCCGGAGGCTGCGCGGCGTACCCGCGCGCCTGGAGGTCGAACAACCGGGCGTAGTGGCCGCGCAGCGCCAGCAGCTCCGGGTGCGTGCCCCGCTCGACGACCTCGCCGCCGGAGAGGACGACGATAAGGTCGGCATCGCGGACCGTGCTCAGCCGGTGCGAGATCAGCACGCTGGTCCGCCCAGCGCGGTACCGTCGCAGCCGCTCGTGAATGTCGTACTCGGCCTCCGCGTCCAGACCTGAGCTGGGCTCGTCGAGGATCAGCAGGTCGGGGTCGTCGCGCAGAAACGCCCGGGCGAGCGCGACGCGCTGCCACTGGCCGCCGGACAGAAACACCCCCGTGTCCGGGTCGGCGCGATCGTCTTCGTCGAAGAACGTCCTGGTCAGCAGCGTGTCGTACCCCTTGGGCAAGCTGGCGAGGCCGTCGTCGATCCGGGCCCAGCGTGCCGCGCCGCGGACGCGGGCCTCGTCGCCGAGGGAAGCGAGGTCGCCGAAGCCGATGTTCTCCCGCGCGCTCAGCTCGTAGGTCATGAAGTCCTGGAAGACCGCGCCGATCCGGCGGCGAAGCTCCTCGACCGAGAGGACCCGCAGGTCGGTGTCGTCCCAGTGGACCGATCCCCGCGCCGGATCGTAAAACCGGCACAGCAGCTTGACCAGGGTGCTCTTGCCGGCGCCATTGAGGCCCACCAGGGCAACCGCCGCCCCGCGCGGGATCGTCAGGTTCACCCCGCGCAGCACCCACGGGTGCCCGTCGTCGTAGCGGAACCAGACGTCACGCAGCTCGATACCGCGCTGGAGCGGGGCGACCGGTGCGGGAACCGCCGCCAGCGGCAGGTCCGGCGCGGCCCGGACAACCGCCTGGTAGTGGTCGAAGGTCAGCACCGAGTGGTGGGCGTCCGCCGTGTCGCCGACGATCGTCCCGAGCGCCGCCTGGGTACCGGCGACCGCGGCGACGAACACGGACACGTCGCCGACGGTCAGCGCTCCACCGCGGGCTGCGCTGATCGCCCAGACCAGGCCGGTACCGGCGACCAGCGCGCCGAGCAGGCCGAGCAGGCCCTGCGTACCGAGCTCGCGGCGGTCCATCCGGCGGTTGGCGGCATGCACCGTCGCCAGCTCGCGCAGCATGCGCCCGCGCAGGAACCCACCGAGGCCGAACAGGCGTACCTCCTTGACGGCCTGGATGCTGGTGAGCAGCTGGGCGTAGAAGAACTCGCGACGCGTGCTGTGGTTGACCTGCCACAGCATGTCCGCCCGGCCGCGGCTGAGCGCCAGCTCAGCGCGGAGCGTCGGCAGCGCCGCGGCGGCGACCGCCAGCGCCATCCAGTGGCTGGTCGCGAGCAGCGTGCCGAGGAAGCCGGCCATCGTGATGGCGCCCTGAGCCACGCCGAGGCCGGTTCGCAGCAGCTGTCCGGGAGCCTGCCGCCCAGCGGTCTCCGCGAGCTGCAGGCGGCCGCGGAACGCGGGGTCCTCGAACCGGCGCAGCCCGACGAACCGGTTGACCGCGTCGTAGAGCTGCCGGTTGGCCAGGCGGGTCACGGACCGGCCCAGCTCGTTCTGGGCGTACCGCAGTGCGTGCGGGACGACCACGGCGAGGACTCCGACGGCCGCCAGCGACAGTGCGAAAGTGACTACTGCGCCGGAGCCGGCGTCGCCGGAGAGCCCGTCGATGACGAGTTTGGTGAGCCACGCGGCGGCGACCGGTAGCAGGCCCTGGAGGATCGTGAGCGCTCCTTGCGCGAGCACGCTGCCCGGCTGGGCGCGCCAGGCGAGCACGCCGGCGCGCCACAGTAGCCCGGCGACGGTACGGAGCCCGAGCCGGCCCGGACTCCGTACCGTCGATGGATCGATCACGACGCGAGCGACGTGAGGTGCGCCGTGGGCTGCTCGGGGAGCTGCCAGCCCGACGACGCGACCAGACCGTCGCGATCGAGGGTGGCGAACGCCGGGAACGCGCGGACCCCGAACGCATGGCTGACGGTCCCCTCGGTTTTGATGTCACGCTCGATGACGACCCGCGCGACCGGCTCGAGCTGCCGCAACAGTTCCTGGACGGCGGGCTGCTCGCCGATGACCACCGCGAGCGCCTGCGACCGCCCGCCGGGAAGGGCACCCGCTCTCTCGACGAAGCGCGGGGCCTGCTCCTTGCACGGCTGGCAGCCCGGGCTGAAGACCCCGATGAGCGTCTCGCCGGCGAGGTCGTCGCGGGTCACGCGCGTCCCGTCGGTCGTCGTCGCCGCGAACTCGGCCGGAGCCGCCCCCGCGCTCAGCATGACCTCGGGCTCGCCCGCCCCGCCGGCCGCGAGCAACTCGCTGTGCTCGCGGAGCCGGCGAATGACTCCGAAGGTCAGAATCAGGTTCAAGATCGCGACAGCGCCGATGACGACGGTCGCGCTGACGACGTAGGGCATGGGTGTTCGCTCCTTCCTGGCCCGGTGTCGTGATGGCGAGACGCCGGCTCAGCAGAGGCAGAGGGTCGCCGGGGCGCACGCCGTGCACTTGACGGTGCAGCCCGTCGTCACGTAGCACGTCCGCTGGTAGGCAAGGGGGCTGGTCGTCCCGCACCGGACGCAGTAGCAGAATTCGCTCCACGACTCCGGCGGGCATGCGGCCGCGGCGTCGGCCTTGTCGACTAGCAGAGCGAGCAGGCGGTCTGCCATCCCGTTGACGGATCTGGCGAGCAGGTCCATTGCGATTCCTCCTGGTCAGGTCGGGTTCGTGGTGTACAGGTCGATGACGTCGTCGAGCCGGACGAGGACCATGCCGCCGACGAGCCCGGCGGCCGCCGCGAGCACGGCACCGGCTGGCTGTGCCGGTCCACCCGCCGTGGCGAGGCCGGCCAGGCCGCCGGCGGCGACCGCGAGCAGCGCGGCGTTGCGCACGACGTGCCGGAGGCCAAGATTCGTCCCGGACGTCCCGAAGCACTGGCAGCGGGCTCGCACGCCGCGGTGGATCGTCGTGATGGTCGCGACCGTGACGGCGAGCAGCAGTCCCGCCGCGAGCAGAAAGCCGATGTCGGGAGCGACCACCATCGCCACCACGATCGCCGCCTCCGCGGCGACAACGGCTCCCGCGGCCGGTGCGGCGAGGCGAGGCGGCAGCAGCCGCAACTGCCGGACCGACCCGGTGAACGCGGAGAACGCCGGGCGGCTCCGGAGCTTGCTCGCCGCCGCGGCCACGAACACCACGCCGATCAGGCAGCGGCAGCCGATGACGAAACCGGACATCCCCGCCGTCCGCCTCACACGCAGCAGCGGATGTCCGACGGCCAGCACGCGCCGCAGATGACCGAGCAGGTGCTCTGCACGGTGCACCAGCGGTAGTAGGCAAGCGCTGCGGGACAGTCGCAGAAGCAGTACTGGGCGTAGCGCTCCGTCGGGCATGCGGCGGCGGCGTCGGCCCTGGTCACCAGCAGACCCAGAAGCCGGTCGCTGAGGGCGCCAACAGCTTGGATCATGGACTCCTCGCTTCCCGCGGATACGGGTCCCCCGGTCGTGGAGGCTGGTACGTAGCCGCGAAAGCGATGCTGCGGAATCGACCTTGGCGGAAACCTTGAGCGAACCTTGAGGCCACGCCGATGCGCGTTCCAGACGTCGGCCTCTGCCCCTGCGGGCTTGACCTTGACGCTGCGTCAACCCTCCATGCTGGCTGCCATGAGCATCCCGACGGCAAGCGCCCGCGCCCCCGGGCCCGCGATCCACGTGCGGGGCCTGGAGAGGTCGTACAAGCAGCTGCGTGTGCTGCGCGGTGTGGACTTCGAGGTGGCCCGGGGGACCATCTTCGCCCTGCTCGGCTCGAACGGGGCGGGCAAGACCACGGTGGTGAGGATCCTGTCCACGCTGCTCAAGGCCGACGCGGGGAGTGTCCGGGTCAACGGCTTCGACGTCGCGACGCAGGCCGCCGACGTGCGCGCGTCCATCAGCCTGACCGGGCAGTTCGCGGCGGTCGACGAGATCCTCACCGGGCGGGAAAACCTCGTCCTGGTCGCCAGGCTGAGGCACGTCAGGCAACCGGGCGCGATCGCGGACGAGCTGCTGAGGCGCTTCTCGCTGACCGAGGCGGGCGCGCGGAGGGTCGCCACGTACTCCGGTGGTATGCGCCGCCGGCTGGATATCGCGATGAGTCTCATCGGCACGCCACCGGTCATCTTCCTCGACGAGCCGACGGCCGGTCTGGACCCGCAGGCGCGCATCGAGGTGTGGCAGGCCGTCGAGGAGCTCTCCGAGCGCGGCACGACCGTGCTGCTCACCACCCAGTACCTGGAGGAGGCCGAACACCTCGCCGACCGGATCGCGATCCTCCACCAGGGTCGGATCATCGTCGACGGCACCCAAGACCGCACGACGACGTCGAACAAGTAGGTGGGGGACACACATGGCCACGCACTTCCTCGGCGACACCGCCGTCCTCACTGGACGGACCCTGCGCCACGTCACCCGCAGCCTGGACACCATCATCACGACCGCGATCACGCCGATCGCCATCATGCTGATGTTCGTCTACGTGTTCGGCGGCGCGATCGACACCGGATCGGTCTCGTACGTGAACTACATGCTTCCCGGTATCCTGCTCATCACCATCGCGTCGGGCATCTCCTACACCGCTTTCCGGCTCTTCGGGGACATGCAGGGCGGGATCTTCGAGCGATTCCATTCCATGCCGATCGCCCGGTCGGGCGTGCTGTGGGCACACGTGCTGACCTCGCTGGTCGCCAACGTGATCTCGCTCGTGCTCGTCTTCGGCGTCGCCCTGCTCATGGGCTTCCGCTCGGGTGCCGGGGTGCTGTCCTGGCTCGCGGTCGCCGGCATCCTCATCCTGTTCACCCTGGCGCTGACCTGGATCGCCGTGATCCCCGGCCTCACCGCGAAGAGCGTGGACGGCGCGAGCGCGTTCTCCTACCCGCTCGTCTTCCTGCCGTTCATCAGCTCGGCCTTCGTGCCCACCGGCACCATGCCCGGCCCGGTGCGCGCCTTCGCCGAACACCAGCCGGTGACCTCCATCGTCAACACGCTCCGCGGCCTGCTCACCCAGCAGCCGGTCGGCACCGACGTCTGGACCGCCCTCGCCTGGTGCGCCGGCATCCTCGTCGTCGCCTACGTCTTCGCCAACGTCTCCTACCGTCGCCGGATCTCCTGAGCCACCGGCGGCCGGGCTTGGGCGAGGATCAGAGCATGCTCACGATCGGTCAACTCGCGGCGTACGCCGGCGTCACGGTGCGGGCGGTGCGGCACTACCACCACGTCGGACTGCTGCCCGAGCCGGAACGGGACGCCTCGGGTTACCGGCGGTACGGCGCCACGGCGGTCGTGTCGCTCATCAAGATCCGCACCCTCGCCAACGCCGGCGTACCGCTGTCGCGGATCGGTCAGATGCTCGAAGCCGACGCGTCGACGTTCGCCGAAGCGATCCAACGGATCGACAGCCACCTGCGCGACGAGATCGAACGGCTGGAGACCAGCCGCAAGCAGATCGCTGAACTCACCGCCGGGGACACGCTGGCACTCCCGCCGGAGGTGATCTCCTATCTCGAACGGCTCCGCCAGATCGGGGCTTCAGAGCGGATGGTGGAGCGTGAACGGTCCGGCTGGATCCTGATCGCGGCTCGCTGGCCCGAGCACATGCGCGAGGTCATATCCGCGAAGCACGCGCAGCTCGACAACCCGCAACTCGTCCGGCTCTATCGGCTCCTGTCGGAGCTCCTCGAAAGCGGCGCGGACGACGACGACCCGCTCCTGGAGGAAGCCGCCGACATCATGGCCGACCTGCAGGAGCAGGCATACGCCGCCGGCGAGGGCTTCGGCGAACAGGTGCACGACGACCTGCCGTTCCACCTCCTGGACGCACTCGCCGTCGAGATCGACCCGCGGGCGCAGCGGATGCTGGACATGATGCGCGAGCGCGGCTGGGCCAGCTGGACCCGGCTGGAACGGCTGACCAAGCCACCCGAGTGACCGCACCGATGGGCTGTGATCGAAGCGCTGTAGCGAACCCAAAGGATTTGAGCTACCGCGACGTCCGCGGTGGTCCAGACCGTTGCGCGGGGTCCCCGGGGAAACGTGGAGCGCAGCGGAGCGTCTTCTTGGGGTGCGTTCCCGCGGCCTCACCCTCCGCGCTTCACGCCCCGACGCGAGACGCGTCGCTCCGCGGTCTGCTTTCGCGGCAGCAGTACGCGCGGGCGCTGCGCGACCGACTCGCCCAGGTCGACGCGCGTATCGCCGCCGTCAAGGACGCCGAGTCGGCACAAGGCCCTCTCCCGTTGCCGGCGCGCGCGGGGCCTTCTCCGGCAGCCGGTGGTCGCGCCGCGACCACGGCGGCGGATGGTCGCGGCGAGGTTCACGAGAAGTTTTCACGTCCAGCCATTGACATCGATGGCCGTTTCGTTACCAATGGGTAATGTGGTTAACACGGCCGTGTCCCCACTTTCACCAAAGATCGTAACTTTCATCGGAGATCCGTACTTCCACCGAAGAAAGGAGACATTTGATGTTCGGCATCAACGGCCGGCGTGTCGCGGCCGGGTCTGTCGCGGTCGCGATCGGTGGCCTGGGGGCCGTCGCCGTGCAGTCGCCGGCACGCGCGTCCGACTTCTCGGCGGCGTACACCTGCACCGCCCCGGTACTGGGCACGCAGAACGTCACGATCGACGGGTCGCTCACCGCGACGCCCAACCCGGCCGCGGCCGGCACCGTGGTCGACTTCGACCTGCACATCTCGCAGGTCAGCCTCACCGCCCCGGTCGCCATCAACTCGTGGACGATCACCGCGGACCTCGACGTCAGCGGCGCGGAGACGGCGCAGTTCCAGGTCAGCGGCTCCGGCGGCGGCGTTCCGGCGAACCAGCCGATCAGCGGTGACCTCGCCGGCACCTGGACCCCGACGGCGGCCGGCACCGACGAGATCCGCGGCGGTGACGTCACGGTCAACGCCAACGTCGTCCTGCTCGGCAACATCACCATCGACTGCACCCCCGACGAGCCGCGCCCGGTGGCGGAGACGCTCGCGGTGAGCTGACCCGTCAGCAAAAGGTGATCAGGACCTGTCCCGTACGCCGTCGCGGTGGCCACGGCGTGCGGGACGCCCTGATCACGCCGCGGGTCGCCGGGGTTTCGGTGAATCGCGCGCCCGCGGCGTTGCCAGGTGGCACCGTGAGCGGAGAGGAGCGCTGGAGGACCGATCGAACGGCGCGTTGGTGCGGGCGGCGAGGAGGATGGGCGATGGCCGGTCAACGGCGACAGGCACGCGGGTCAGCGGATACGACGAAGGTGCGGGAGCGGTACCAGCATCTTTTCGAGGGTGACGGTGGCGGCAGCCAGCCGATGCTGCACGAGCTGGGCATCGAGATCCAGGACTTCGGCGCCATGCGGCTGCTGCCGATCGCGTTGAGCAACGAGGTACGCGCCGAGTCCTGCCAAGCGCTCAACCGGATCCTCGCGGACAGCCAGATCCTGTACAGCCTCTACAAGAAGCACCACTGGCTGATGCGCGGTCTGACCTTCTACCAGCTCCACCTGCTGCTGGACAAGCACGCCGAGGAACAGCTCGAGCTGATCGACATGATCGCCGAGCGGGTGCAGACCCTGGGCGGCGTGGCGGTCGGCGATCCCCGCCACGTCGCCGAGATCACCACCGTCCCGCGGCCGCCCAACGGCGCCGAGGAGGTGTTTGCGATGCTGTCCCGCCTGCTGGAGGCGCACGAGATCGTCATCGCCAAGGTCCGCGACGCGATCGAGGCCACCGACCGCAGCGGCGACGCCGGCACCAACGACATCCTCGTCAGCGACGTGCTGCGCAGGAACGAGCTGCAGGTCTGGTTCATCGCCGAACACCTCGTCGACCAGCCCTGACCCGCACGCTGCGCTCAGCTCGCCGGCGCCGTTGCGGTGCTTTCGCGGGGGATCAGCCGGTGCGGCACCGTCTGTTCGCGTGGTGGGGTGCCCTCGGTGGACGCCAGCCGGGCGGCGAGCAGGTCGACGGCGATCCGGGCGAGCTCGACCTTGTCCGGCGCCACCGTCGTCAACGTCGGCACGGAGAAGCGGCCGTCTTCGATGTCGTCGAACCCGGCCACCGCGACGTCGTCCGGCACCCGCAGGCCGGCGTCGTGCAGGGCCCTCATCGCGCCCAGCGCGAGCGTGTCGTTGAAGCAGACCACGGCGTCGGGGCGGGCACCCGTGGCCAGCAGGGCGCGCATCGCCTCGGCGCCCTCGGCCCGGTGCCAGGCCGGTGCGGGGGCGACCAGCGTGTCGTCGCGGCCGAGCCCGGCGGCGCGCAACGCCTCGCCGTAGCCGGCCAGCCGTAACCGGGCGGTGGCCCCTTCGGCCGTGTCCTGGGCGCCGATCGCGGCGATGCGCCGGCGACCCGATCCCAGCAGGTGCGCGGTGACGTCCCGCGCGGCGGCGACGTTGTCGATCGCGACGTGGTCGGCCTGGCCGTGGGCGACCCGCTCGCCGAGCAGGACCATGGGCGTGGCCTTGGCGCCGGCGTCGAGGTCGGCGCCGCCCAGCGCCAGCGGGCTGAATATGAGCCCGTCGATCATGTGGTCGCGGATGCCCGCCGCCACCAGCCGCTCCTGCTCCGGGTCACCGTTGGTCTGGTCGATCAGTACGGTCCACTCGTGCTGCGCGGCGGCGCTGACCACGTGCTTGGCGAGCTCGGCGAAGTACGGGATGTCGAGCTCGGGAACGGCCAGCGCGATGATGCCGGTGCGGCCGCGGCGCAGGTTGCGGGCGTTGATGTTGGGCCGGTAGTCGAGTGCGGCGATGGCCTCCATGACGCGGGCGCGGGTGTCGGGCCGCACGTGCACGTACCCGTTGACGACGTTCGACACGGTCTTCACCGAGACCCCGGCCCGCTCGGCGACGTCCTTCAGCCTGTGCCGCACGGCCGTACCCTCTCTCCCCAACGTTTCGGATCGCACATTATCGCGTACCAGACTCTTTACAACGTTGCATACAACGTTGTAAAAATCTACAGGTGTGGACACAGCACAGTTGACCGTCGATCCGGCGTTCCGCATCGGGCCGGTCCACCGGCGCCTGTTCGGCTCGTTCGTCGAGCACATGGGTCGATGCGTCTACGGCGGGGTCTACGAGCCGGGGCACCCCACCGCAGACGGGCACGGCCTGCGGCGTGACGTCCTCGCGCTCACCCGCGAGCTCGGCGTGTCGGTGGTGCGCTACCCGGGCGGCAACTTCGTCTCCGGGTACCGGTGGGAGGACGGAGTGGGTCCGGTCGGCGACCGGCCGCGCCGGCTCGACCTGGCCTGGAAGACGATCGAGACCAACGCGTTCGGGCTCGACGAGTTCATGCGCTGGGCGCGGGCCGCCGGCGTGGAACCGATGATGGCGGTCAACCTCGGCACGCGGGGTGTGCAGGAGGCGTGCGACCTGCTCGAGTACGCGAACCACCCGGGCGGCACCTACTTCTCCGACCTGCGCCGCAAGTACGGCGCCGAGGAGCCGTACGGGATCCGGCTCTGGTGCCTGGGCAACGAGCTCGACGGTCCCTGGCAGGTCGGGCACAAGACCGCCGACGAGTACGGCCGGCTGGCCGCCGAGACGGCTCGGGCCATGAAGATGGTCGACCCGTCCGTGAGCCTGGTCGCCTGCGGCAGCTCCAACCGGGGGATGCCCACGTTCGCCGCGTGGGAGGCCACCGTCCTGGAGCACACCTACGAACACGTCGACTACATCTCCGCGCACACCTACTACGACCCGTCGGACGGCGACCGGCCCAGCATCCTCGCGTCCGCCGTCGACCTGGACGCCTTCATCCGCGAGGTCGTCGCCACCGCCGACCACGTCGCGGCCAAACAGCGCCGCAAGCGCCGCCTCATGGTCTCGTTCGACGAGTGGAACGTCTGGTACCAGGAGCGCCTGCACGCCGACCTGGGCCGGCGCGGCTGGGTCGAGGCGCCGGCGCTGATCGAGGACACGTTCACCGCCACCGATGCGGTCGTCGTCGGTGACCTGCTGGTCACGCTCCTGCGCCACGCCGACCGGGTCGGCGTGGCCTGCCAGGCTCAGCTGGTCAACGTGATCGCGCCGATCCGCACCCTCAACGGCGGGCCGGCGTGGCGGCAGAGCATCTTCCATCCGTTCGCGCTCGCCGCGCGGTACGCCCGCGGCACGGTGCTGCGCACCGAACCGGTGGGCCCGTCGCACGACACCGCCCGCTACGGCAGGGTGTCCTCAGTGGACACCGTTGCCGTGTACGACGAAGAGGCCGGAGGGCTCGCCGTCTTCGCCGTCAACCGCGGCGGTACCGACATCCGGCTCGACATCGACCTGCGCGGCCTGCCGGGCCTCGCCGGTGCCGAGCACCTCGCCATCGACGCGGGCACCGAACCCGACGCCGTGAACACCGCCGACGACCCGGAACGGGTCGTGCCACGCCTGCGGGAGCGGCCGCAGGTCGACAGTGGACGGTCCGCCGTCCGGCTCGCACCGGCGTCCTGGAACCTCATCCGCTATAAACTCCCGTAAGGAGGGTCCATATGACCATCCAGCGTGCCGAGCTCAGCCGTCGCCTGCTGCTCGGTCTGGGCATCGGCGTCGGGGCCGCCGCCACCCTCGGCCTCGCCGGCTGCGGCGACGACGACAGCGAGGGCGGCGCGGCCTCCGGCGACGGCGGCCGGACCTACGAAGGACCGAAAGTCTCGCTGAACCTGTGGAACGGCTTCACCGGCGGCGACGGCGACATCTTCAAGAAGCTGGTCGACCAGTTCAACGGCGAGCACGCCAACATCGCGATCACCGTCGCCACCTACCGGTGGGAGGACTACTACGCCAAGCTGCCCGGCGCCGTGACCAGCGGCAACGGCCCCGACATCGCGGTGATGCACATGGACCAGCTCGCCACCTTCGCGGCCCGCAAGGTGATCCAGCCCGTCGACGACGTCGCCTCGGCCCTCGGGCTGACCGAGGCCGACTTCGCCCCGACGGTCTGGAAGGGCGGCCTGTACCAGGACCGGCGGTACGGCATCCCGCTGGACATGCACCCGGTCGGCTTCTACTACAACAAGACCCTGCTGCGGCGGGCCGGCCTGGACCCGAACAAACCGCCGGCGAACCGGTCGGAGCTGGAAGCGGCGCTGACCGCCTTGAAAGGCGCCGGAATCCAGGGCTTCTGGATGAGCCCGTTCCAGTTCACCGGCGGCATGACCGGATACTCGCTGGTGTACCAGTTCGGCGGCTCGCTCTACAACGACGACGCCACCAAGGCGACGTTCAACTCACCGGAGGCCGTGGAGGCGGTCACCTGGTGCGCGCAGCTCGTCTCCGGTGGGCACTCGCCGGCCAACGTCGGCCAGGACGCCGACTACCTCGCGCTCAAGAGCGGCAGGAACGCCTTCAACGTCAACGGGATCTGGCAGGTCAACGACCTGAAGAAGAGCCCGGAGGTCCAGTGGGGCGTGGCGGCGATGCCGCAGATCGGGTCGAGGAAGTCGGTCTGGGCCAACTCGCACAACTTCACGATCGTCCAGCAGCCGCGCGGCGCCGACGCCAACAAGGTCGCCGGTGCCAAGGTGTTCATCAACTGGCTCAGCCAGCACTCGCTGGACTGGGCCGCCGGTGGCCAGGTGCCCGCCCGCCGCTCGGTCCTGGACGACCCCAAGTTCGCGGCGCTGACCGAGGTCAACACGCTGGCCGCCGAGCTGCCGGACGCCGCGTTCCCGCCGGCCGCACCGGGGATCGGCGACGTGACGCTGCTGTTCTACACCGCGTTCAACGAGGCCGTGCTCGGCAAGAAGTCACCGAAGCAGGCGCTGGACGACGGCGTCGCCAAGGCCGACAAGCTCCTGGCGGACAACCGCAAGAAGTACGGGAGCTGACCGGCGATGGCCGCTCCGCTCGTGGCCGAACCGACCGTGACGGGGGCGGCGCCGGTCGACGCGCCGCCCCCGGCCGCCCGGGTCATGCACGGCCGGGCGACCCCGTACCTGTTCCTCCTGCCGTACCTGCTCATTTTCGGCGTCTTCGGCCTGCTGCCGATCGTGCTCGGGGTGTGGCTCAGCCTGCACCAGTGGGACTTCCAGCTGCCGAACAAACCCTTCGTGGGCCTTTCCAACTACAAGGAGCTGTTCTCCTCCGGCTCCCTGGTGTACGGGGACTGGTGGGAGAGTGTCCGGGCGACCGCCATCTTCACCGTGGCGTCGGTGCCGCCGCTGGTCGTGCTGCCG
This sequence comes from Phytohabitans maris, assembly GCF_031085175.1. Taxonomy (GTDB): domain Bacteria; phylum Actinomycetota; class Actinomycetes; order Mycobacteriales; family Micromonosporaceae; genus Phytohabitans; species Phytohabitans maris. The sequence continues at coordinate 22,711 of NZ_JAVHUY010000046.1, read as the reverse complement.
CTCGGCATGGCGCTCCTGCTCAACCGGTCGTTTCCGGGACGGACGTTCTTCCGCGCGCTCTACTTCGCGCCGTACGTGCTCGGCGTGGCGGTCATCGGTCTGCTGTGGCGGTTTCTGCTCGACGCCAACCTCGGCTTCGTCAACCACCTCCTCGGCGTGGTCGGCCTGCCGTCGGACACGCCGTGGGTGACCGCGACTCCGTGGGCATGGCTGTCCCTTGTCGGCGTGACGGTGTGGTGGACCTGCGGCTTCAACGCCGTCATCTACCTCGCCGGCCTGCAGGACATCCCGGCCGAGCTCTACGAGGCGGCCACTATGGACGGTGCGGGCGCCTGGGACAGGTTTCGCCACGTGACGCTGCCGGGGCTGCGGCCGGTGCTGCTGTTCGTCGTCACCACCACGATCCTGGCCTCGGCCAACATGTTCGGCCAGTCCTACCTCATCACCCAGGGCGCGCCGGGCAACGAGACCCGCACCGTCGTGTCGTACATCGTCGAGCGGGGCCTGGCGCAGAACGACGCCGGCCGGGCGGCCGCGATGAGCATCACGCTGACGCTGATGCTGGTGCTCGTCAGCGTCGCCAACTTCCGCATCTTCCGCTACCGGGAGGACTGATGAGGAAGGCACGCTACCTCGTCCTGATCGCACTGGCGGCCGTGTTCGTCGTCCCTCTGGTGTGGATGGTGCTCACCTCGCTGAAGAGCTATTCGACGGCGCAGCAGAGCCCGCCCACCTGGCTGCCGGACCCCGTCTCCACCTACGGATACGACCGGCTCTTCCAGCCCGGCTCGCAAAACCCGGTGCTGCTGTGGTTCGTCAACAGCATGCTCGCCGCGACCCTGCACGCCGCGCTGGTGCTGGTGACGGCGTCGACCGCCGCCTACGCCTTGGCCCGCATGCGGTTCGCCGGCCGGCGCCTGGTCTTCGCCGTCGTCGTCGCGACGCTGTTCGTGCCGCCCGCCACGCTCATCATCCCGGGCTTCCTCGTCGCCGACACGCTCGACTGGCTGGACACCCTGGCCGTGGTGGTGGTGCCCGGTGCCGCCAGCGCGTTCGGCGTGTTCTTCCTGCGGCAGTTCTTCCTGACGCTGCCGCGCGAACTGGAGGAGGCCGCGATCCTGGACGGGGCGAACCAGTGGCAGGTGTTCTGGAGAGTCGTGCTGCCGCTGTCCAAGCCCGCCCTGGCCACGCTCACCGTGCTGTCGTTCCTGAGCAACTGGAACGACTTCCTGTGGCCCATCTACGTGTTGTTCAGCGCCGACCGGCTCACGCTGCCGGCCGGGCTGGGCCTGTTGCAGGGCGCCTACATCGCCGACTACCCGGTCATCATGGCCGGTGCCGTGCTGGCCAGCGTTCCGGCGCTGTTGTTGTTCGTGCTGGCCCAGCGCTACGTCATCGAAGGCGTCTCGCGCAGCGGGCTGAAGGGGTAAACGTCGATGAAACCGCTCGTCCTGGCGGCCGCGATCCTCACCGTGCTCAGCGTCGGCGCCGCACCGCCGGCAAGCGCGCGACCCAGGCACGCCACCTATACGAACCCGGTCTCCGCGCCCGCGGCGGACACGTTCGCCGATCCGGCCGTGATCCGCGGCGGCGACGGACTCTGGTACGCCTTCGGCACCAGCGACCCGCTCAAGGCCGGCGAGACCACGCACCGGCTCATCCCGATCCTCCGCTCGGACGACCTCGTGCACTGGACGTACGCCGGTGACGCGTTCTCCACCGTGACCCGGCCGGCCTGGGCCACGCCGACCGCCGGCCTGTGGGCGCCGGACATCCGGCGGATCGGCGAGCGCTACGTCCTCTACTACACCGTCACCGACACGGCGCTCAACCCAGGCGACGACTCGGCGATCGGCGTCGCGACCGCGCCCACACCGCTCGGGCCGTGGACCGACAGCGGCATGGTCGAGGGCCCGCCCGCCGGCACGACCTGGCTGCGCCTGGCGCACACCGCCGCCCGCGGCGAGCACCGGTACCGGGCCGGCTACAGCACCGACGGGCGGCATTGGACCTGGGGCGGCACATGGACGTTCGGCGCGGGTGCGGCGCCCCGGATCGGCCTGATCGCCCACGGCGGCGACGATCCGCCAGCGACCGCGGTGTTCGACTACTTCCGCGTGTACCGCTGAGGCTTCCGCGTGTACCGCTGAGGCCGAGTCTCGCCCCGGGCGGAAACGGCGGGCACATTGTCGTACCTATGGGTAATCATGTGTCGACGCCCAACGGAGGGGGAGTAACGATGATCGGCACGCTGCGGACCGTCGTCCTGGACGCGCGTGACATCGCCGGCCTGGCCCGGTTCTACCAGGAGCTGGCCGGGTGGACGCAGATCCACGCCGACGACGAGTGGATCACGATGACCACCGACGACGGCTGGCGGGTGGCGGTCCAGCTCGCACCGGACCACGTGCCACCCCGGTGGCCGGATCCCGCCTATCCCCAGCAGGCCCACCTCGACCTGCGGGTGCCCGACCTGGCGGCGGCCACCGCCCGGGCACAGGAGCTGGGCGCGACGCTGCTGCGCCGCAACGAGGCGTGGCACACCATGGCCGACCCGGCCGGGCACCCGTTCGACCTCTGCCTCAACGCCGACGACCCGCGCACCACGCTCATGGGCGTGATGCTGGACTGCCCCGACGCCAAGGAGCTGAGCGTGTTCTACGCGGAGCTGCTCGGCAAGCCGGTGACCTACGAGGGCGACGGCATGGCGATGATCGGCGAGGAGGGTGCCCGGCCGCTGATGTTTCAGCAGGTGGCCGAGTATTCGCCGCCGCGCTGGCCGGACCCGGCCCACCCGCAGCAGTTCCACCTCGACGTGCGGGTCGACGACGTGGCGGTGGCCGAGCCGCCGACGCTCGCGCTCGGCGCCACCCGCCTGCCCGGCGAGGGGGACAACTGGCGGGTCTACGCCGATCCCGCCGGCAAGCCCTTCTGCCTGGTGTGGGACGTCGATCAGGGCTGACCGGCCGGCGCCAGGGCAGCGGCCCCGAGGAGGGGGCACGTCGTGCTGGCCGATCCCGACGGCAACGAGTTCTCCTCGACGGGGAGTCGACCGCGGCGCATCCGGCGGGCCGTGCGGGAGCGATGAGTTCGGCACGCGGATCGGGTCTACCTTGACATGACCCGAATCATCGCGGACATCTCGATATCGCTCGACGGCTTCGTCACCGGGCCCGACCCGGGCCCGGACAGCGGTCTGGGCGCCGGCGGCGAGGCCCTGCACACGTGGGCGTTCTCCGACGACCCCGACGACCGGGAGGTGCTGCGCGAGGCGACCGCCCGTTCGGGCGCCGTCGTGCTGGGCCGCCGGCTCTTCGACCTGGTCGACGGGGCGCACGGCTGGAACGACGAGGTCGGCTACGGCGCCGGCGAGGTCGGCAAGGGCCCGTTCGTCGTCGTGACGAGCTCGCGGCCGCGGTCGGTGCGGCTCACCAACCTCGACTGGACGTTCGTCACCACCGGTCTGCCCGATGCCGTCGCCGCCGCGCGGGAGCGGGCGCTGGCGGCCTCCGCCGACCGCGGGCAGGACCTCGACGTCGTACTGATGGGCGGCGGCGCCCTCATCGGCTCGGCGCTCGACGCCGGGCTGGTCGACGCGCTGACGCTGCATCTGGCCCCCGTCGTGCTGGGCGCCGGGACACCGCTGTTCACCGGCGCGGCGCACACCCTGGTGCGGCGCCGCGTGATCCCGACGACGACCGCGACCCACCTGACCTACGACGTCGTTTAGCGGCTTTCGGGGGCCGGGAGCGTCGTAGCTTTTTCAGACAGATGTATGCCCCGGTCCGCCTCAGCTGTGGACCGCATGCTCCCGCGGGCACCGCTGCGGCCGGCGGCGAGCTGGCGCTCGCCGAGATCCCCGGCCTCCGCTGCCGGCTCCGCGGGGCAAGCCCACCCGGGGGGCAGGACGAGCGGCGCCCGCAGCATGTGCGTGGGAGCTGTCGAGTCGCACGCACAGACGGGGCAGCTCGAGAGCTTCCCGCACGCACACATCCGCCCGACGGCGCGGTGGCGAGATGTCGTGGACGCACAGACCCCCCAGCACTCAGTCCCGCCAGCCGGGCGTCGTTGGCCCGGAGTTGACATGAACTGTGGTTGAGGTTTTACCGTCTGTTCGTGGATCGAGGAGCTGCGCCGGAGCCGGTAACCGAGCGGTTCAGGGAGGCTTTTCGCCGGTACCCGACGGGTGTCGCCCTCATCTGCGCGGCCGGCCCGGAGGGGCCGGTCGGGCTGACGGCGTCCAGCGTCGCGTCGGTGTCACTGGCGCCACCGGCGCTGTCCTTCTCGGTCATGGGCACCCGCTCGGCGCGGCTTCTACTCGAAGCGCCGAGCTTCGTCGTGCACCTTCTCGGGCGCAAGCACGTCGACCTGGCCCGGGCCTTCGCCCAGACCGGCGGGGCGCGTTTCGTCCCGGAACAGGGCTGGCGCACGCTCCCTTCGGGCGAACCGATCCTGCCCAGCGCCCTCGCCGCGCTGCGCGCTACGCCCCTGCACCTCGTACCGGTCGGCGACGCGACCCTCGTCGTCGCTTCCGTGGTCGAGGTCTTTCACGGACCGGACGACGGGGCCCTGATCCATCACGCCAGGGCGTTCGCCACCTCGTCGCCGTTGCCGGAAGAAACCTGACGCCTCGCGCGCCGTCGGCGACCACCGGGGGTCCCGCTCGCGGACGGCCGCCGTGGACCGGGCGGCGGGCTAGGGGTCGAGCCGGGCCGCCTGGCTGAGCAGGTCGGCGCCGAGCGGCTCGTCACGCAGGGCGGCTGCCACGACCAGGTCGGCTAGCTGCTCGTGGGTGAGCCGCCGTGCGGCCTCGGCGTAGCTGGCGCGCGTGGTGTCGATGGGTTCGTCGTCGGGTGGGGTCGCGGCGGCGGAGAAGTTGATGCCGCCGGCGACGGCCGCCAACACGAGCGCGGCCGTGTGGGCGCAGAGGTCTTCGTCTTCGTCCGTACCCGGGCAGGTGCATCGGCCGGTGAGGGCTCCGTCGACGATGCCCACCCACGGCCGGAAGACGCCGTCCGAGGCCTCCACTCGGGCCTGGGCGCCGCCGCCGGCGGGCTCGAGCTCGGCGATCCCGTCGTCTTCTCGCAGCCGGTCGGCGGCTTTCTCGACGCCGGGTGGGATGGACTCGCGAAACGCCTCGACATCAATGCGGACCGCCACGCGGGCACCCTACCGGCCGGCCGCAAACCCGCGGCGACGGCCCCGGGCGATGCGCGCTGACCTGGACGTCACGGCTCGTGCCGGGTCACCCGAGCCACCGGTCGAACCAGGCACGGGTGCGGCGGAGCACGTCGAGCTGGTGGTTGCGTTCACGGATCGAGTGGTTCTCGCGGGGGTAGACGACGTACTCGTGCTCGACCCCGAACCGGCGCAGCGCGCGGTGGAAGAACCGGGCCTGCGACAGCGGCACGTTCGTGTCGTTCTCGCCGTGCAGGATCAGCACCGGCGTGCCGACCTTCGCGGCGTACGAGATGGGGCTGAGCCGGTCGTGGGGGTGCGGGCCGGTCCCTTCCCAGCCGGTGCTGCCGCCGAGGGCGGCCTCGAACGGTCCCTCTTCTCCGGTCGCGGCGAGCATTCCCCAGTCGCTGATGCCGGCACCCATCACGGCGGCCTTGAACCGGTCGGTCTGCCCGACCGCCCAGGCGGCCATGAATCCGCCGTGGCTCCAGCCGCCGATGCCCAGCCGGTCGGGATCGGCGACGCCGCCGGCGACGAGCAGGTCGATGCCGGCACTGATGTCGCCCCACTCGTCCAGGCCGACGGCGCCGGCGACGCGCACCGCGAAGTCGTGGCCGTGGCCTTGGCCGCCGCGCGGGTTGGGCAGGAAGACCGCGTAGCCGGCGGTCGCCAGCCACTGGCCGGAGGGGTACCAGCCGAGCTTGAGCCCGTCGGCGTACCGGTCGTACGGGCCGCCGTGGACCAGCGTCACCAGCGGGAAGGGGCCGTCCTCGCGGGACCGGCCGGCGGGCAGGATCAGCAGCCCGTCGAGCGCCAGCCCGTCCGACGCCTCGTACGACAGGCGTCGCTGGACACCCCACTGGACGTCGCGGAGTTCGGGCCGCAGGTCGGTCAGCCTCGCCAGCGGCCCGCTCGGGGGACCGGCGTGGACGTTTCCGGGCCGGTAGGACGTGCTCACCACCGCCGCGACGGCGTCACCGTGCCGGTTCGTGGTCAGCGACGTCGCTAGGCCGTCGAGCCGGGACACCTCGACAAGCGTCGGCCCGGCCGGATCGAGCCGGTGGATCGCGGTGTCGAGCCCGTCCGCCACCAGCACCAGCGGCACGCCGGCGTCGACCTGGACCAGGTGGGTCGGGCAGACGGTCATGCCGGCGGTCAGGTTGCGGTGCTCGCCCACCGGCCCGTCCACCGGTACGGCGACGTCGAGCACCGCGCGCCCGCCGACCAGACCGGGCGGGGTCTTCGCGACGTACGCCAGGTGCCAGCCGTCGCCGGCGCGCCACCAGACGAGCGACGACGCGCCCGCCGCCGCCGGGCCGAGGTCGCGCGTGACGCCGCTGTCCGGGTCGAACAGGTGCAGGGCCGGCTCCACCAGGCCCGGATCGATGTCGGGCGTGGACCAGGTCAGCACCGCCAGCGTTCCGCCGCCGGGCCGCTGGGCCACCTCCACGACATGGCGCTCGCCGAACCCGTCCGGCGTCCGGATCCGACCACTGTGTACGTCGAGCAGCCGCAGCCGGTCCGGGCGTACGCGCTCACCCCACACCCAGGCGTCGTCGCGCTCCCCGCGCCGACGTTCGTCCTCAGTGGACGGCTCATCGGCGGCGATCACCACGACCAGGCCCGGATCGGCACCGTCTTCGTGCTGCCGGTCATGGGGACGGTCGCCGACCGCGAGCGGGAGGTGACCGGACACCCCACCGGCCCAGGACGTGACCGCCCGCACGGCACCGCCGGCCAGCCCCACCCGGTGCAGTTGCGCCGTGCCACGCTCGGCCCGGTCGGAGAGGAAGTAGATCGACAGCGAGTCCGCCGCCCACCGCAGCGCCGAGTCGTACGCCTCACCCGGCGTCAACCGCCGCGGCGGCTCGGCCCCGTCGACGGCGGCGACCCAGAGCTCACCGACCGGGTGAACGCCGGCCCGCCCGACCGGGGCGACCACGTAGGCGACCCACCTGCCGTCCGGCGACAGCGCCAACGCCTGCGGAACACGACCGTCGACCACCAACTCGGCGGTGAGCTGTGCACGGGCCACCGACGCACAGTATCCGGCCGGGTTCGCGGACGAAGCGCGGCGTGCCCGCACGGACGTCATGGCTCATGGGACAAGGGGCAGCGCCGCTTTCGATAGAGTCAGCTGATGCCCGGCGCGTGAGCTCAGCCTTCGGCGGGCTGGGGCTTCGCACCCACCGCAACGGCATGGGAAGGGGTACCGTCCCGGGGTGCCTGCCGGAGTCGCGCGTCCGCTGATCTTCGTTGACATCGACGGCGTGCTCATCCCGTTCCGGGCCCGGGCGGTCGGCACAGCTCGTTCGGGCAGCGCGGTGGGGGACATTGCCGGCGACGCCGGCAATCCGTTGCTGGAGCGTTTCGGGCGTGCATGACCTAGCCGGAACCAACTGCGCCAGATCCTCGCGGAGCGCGATGGGCCCGCAAATCCCGCGGTGCCGGCTTCCCCCGAAGCACTACGCTCCGTTAGCGAGCTTCCGGGATTGACGCCGCCCGGGATGTGGCCAGGGCAGCAGGTTCCGGGTGGCCGCGGGGTGTCTGCGGAACCGCACGATCCGACCGGTCCGCCGGTGGTAGACGGTGACTAGGCGGCGGGACCGGAAGTAGGTATTTGATTCTCATGCGAAGGAACGGTTGCTCCACGCTTTGGTACGTCAGCGCCGAGATGGCCAGGACCACTGGCACGACGATGACGGCGGTGGTCAGCAACGCGTTCTCGATCGGGCTGAGCCAGCGCAGCTCGATCAGGTAACCGTTGTCGGCCAGGTAGCTGACGACGAGGAAGTGTAGGAGGTAGATCGAATAGCTGGTCTCGCCGACCTTGGCGACGACCCGGGACGGCAGGCTGGTGCCGCGGCAGGTCGCGGCGTACGTGAGGATGACCAGTGCCCAGACGCCGCCTTCGACGTCGACCCAGGCCAGCCGCCACGCCTCGTTGGAGTGGAAGCCGTGCGCCTGGTTGAACGCCCACAGCGTGACGATGGCCAGAGCCAGGGCGATGCCTGTCTTCCACCAGCCCCGAAAGCGGTCCCGGTAGCGCACGAACAGCCACGCGGCGATCATGCCGAGGAGGAACTGGTCGATGCGGCCGGCGATATTGAGGTAGAGCATGCGGTGGGCGTCGTGCGTGGTGGCGGCGGCCCAGACCAGGCCCCGGACGACGACGATCGCGGCGAAGAGCCGGACGAGCATGCTGATGCCAAACCTGGTGAGCAGCCGGTTGAGCAGGGGAAACACCAGGTAGAACTGCATCTCGACCGCGACGGCCCAGAACATGCCTGAGACGTCACCCAGCATCATCCCGCCGGGTAGGTTACCCAGGCCCAGGACCGCCTGCGCCAGGCCGCTCAGGCTGAACGCGTCGGGATTGGCCGCGATCCCGATGACCAGAAGCAGCACGAACATGGGGTATATCCGCAGCAGCCGGTTGGCCATGAAGCGGGACCAGGACACCTCCCGATCCAAGGTGCCGACGGTGAAGATGAACCCGCTCAGCACCATGAACAGCGCGACGGCGGTGTGGCCTTCCAGGACGAAGGTGAGGACCGGGTTCGACGAGTACAGCCAGCCGGTTCGGGAGTTGAACGAAGTGTCCCTGATCGCGGAGCTGAACAGCTGGACGCCGTGGTAGAAGACGATCAACAGAGCGGCGAAAGCGCGGAGATGGTCGACCGAGGCTAGGTAGTCGCGGTTGGCGCTGCGCAAGTCGGCTCCCATCTCGATCGCGACCCCGCCGGTCACCCGCGTCATGATAGCGGGGCATCCGTTTCGAAGTGATTCGCCTTGAGCGGGTGGTCGAGGTCGTCCGTGAGCGCGCGGGCGCGCACGGCAGGGAGTCAACCACTGAACCCCTGCCACCCGCGCACCCACACGAGGGACTTCAGGGGAGCTTCGATATCGTCAGCCGGAGCCGGCGGGGGTGCCGGCTAGCAGGGCCCGCACCTCGTCAGCGAGCGGGGAGCCGAGGCGCTCGTACATCTCCAGGGCCGCCTGCCACCGGTCGCGGGCGTCGGCAGGCCGGCCCTGCGCGTGCAGCGTCGTGCCGTAGCGGCGCAGCGCCTCCGCCTCAAGGTAGCCGGCGCCGAGCTCGCGCAGCACGGCCAGGCCGCGCGCGAAGCACTCCCCGGCCTCGTCGTACCGGCCCAGCTCGTGGTGGATGGCCCCGATGTTGACCAGGCTGTCGCCCTCGGCCCGCCAGTCGCCCATCTCCCGCCGGATCGCCAGGCTCTCCCGGGCGCACTCCATCGCCTCCGCGTAGCGGCCGGTCATCCGGTGGATGGTGCTGAGGTTGGACAGGCCGTTGCCGGTCGCGTTGTCGTTGCCCAGCGACCGTCCGATCTGGACACTGAGCCGGTATGCGTCGGCGGCCTCGTCGAGCCGGTCGAGCTCCTTGTACACCAGGCCGAGGTTGCTCAGCGCGATCGCCTCCGCGTTGCGTTCACCGACCTCGCGGTTGATCACCAGCGCCCGCTCGCCGCACTCGAGCGCCTCGGTGAGCCGGTGCATGCGCACGTTGACGCCGATGAGGTTGGTCAGCGACGCGCCCTCGCCGCGCCGGTCGCCCAGCGAGCGCTGCAGGGCGAGCGCCTGCTCCAGGTGGCGCAGGGCCGTGGTGTAGGCGCCGCGCATCTCCGCCGCGCCGGCGAGGTCGACGTGCGCCTGGGCGTGGCTGGCGACCTCACCCCGCTCGCTGGCCGCGGCGACGGCGGTCTCGTTGACCCGTACCAGATCGCGCCAGAGCCCGCGGACCAGGAAGAACCCGAACAGCGCGTGGGCGAGCTGGGACGCGGCGGCGCCGATCGCGGGCGTGGCGGCCGCGTGCGCGACGACGGCGAGCACGTTCTCCCGTTCGGCGGCCATCCAGGCGACCGCGGACGCCCGGTCGGCCAGCGGCGCGCCACCCTCGGTCCACCGCTCGCCGGCCAGCCGCAGGCGGCTGTCGCCGGGGCGGATCAGGGACAGGCTCCGCCACGCGGTGGCGGTGTAGAAGCGGGTGGCCCGGGTGACCGCCTCGATCTGGTCGGCCGGCCGCAGGGTGGCGGCGAGCTCGGCCGCGTAGAGGCGCATCAGGTCGTGCAGCCGGTAGCGGCCCGGTGCCGGCGACTCCAGCAGCCGCGCGTCGACCAGCCGCTCCAGCAACGGCTCGACGGCGCCGTCGCCGAGCAGCGCGGCCGCGACCGGCACGGAGAAGTCCGGGCAGATCCACCAGCCCAGGCGGGCGAACGCGCCGGCCGCCGCCCGGTCCGCCGGGTCCGCGCTGGTCTCCAGCTCCTGATAGGACACCGCGAAGCTGGCCCGCACGCCGATATCGGCGACCTCCAGCTCGTCGAGGCGGTGGTTTTCGCCGGCGAGGCGTTCGGCCAGCACCGCCATCGACCACGCCGGCCGCGCGGCGAGCCGGGCGCCGGCGATGCGCAGGGCCAGCGGCAGATATCCGCACCGCCGCGCGACCAGGGCGGCGGCCTCCGGGTCGGCGGCGACCCGTGCCCGGCCGGCGAGGCGGGCCAGCAGCTCGACCGCCTCCGCCGGCCCCAGTACGTCGAGTGGCAGCGGTGTGGCGCCGCTGAGCGCGGCGAGCGGCCGGCGGCTGGTGACCACCACGGCGCAGCCCGGCGTACCGGGGAGCAACGGGCGAACCTGGGCCTCGTCGGCGGCGTTGTCGAGCAGCACCAGCAGCCGGCGCCCGGCGGCCTCGGTGCGAAACCGGGCCGCCGCCTCCGCCAGCTGGGACGGCACCTCGGCACCGGGTACGCCCAGCGCGCGCAGGAAGCGCCCCAGCACTTCGAGGGAGTCGGCGGCGGTCAGCCCGGCGGTCGAGCCGAGCAGGTCGGCGTAGAGCTGCCCGCCGGGGAACTCGCCGGCGAGCTGGTGGGCGACGTGCACCGCCAGCGCCGACTTGCCGACCCCACCCGTGCCCTGGATCGCGGAGACCACCACGGGTCCGGCCGGCTCCGGCGCGCGGAGCAGGGCGTGGAGCGCTCCCACCTCGGCGGCCCGGCCGGTGAAGCTCGGGATGTCGGCCGGCAGCTGCTGCGGCACCGGCCGCGTGGCCGGTGCGGGAGCCGGGGGAGCGGGGTCGGTGCCGCGCAGGACGGCGAGCTCGACCTCGCGCAGCGCCGGCCCCGGGTCCACCCCCAGCTCCTCGCGCAGCCGCGTGCGCGTCCGCTGGTAGAGGTCCAGGGCATCGGCGGTACGCCCGGAGCGGTGCAGGGCGAGCATCAGCTGCCCGACCAGCCGCTCGCGTACCGGATGGGTGGCCGCCAGCCCGGTCAGCTCGGCGACGATCGCCGCGCTGTCTCCGGCGTCGAGCACGGCGTCGTACAGCTCCTCCTGGCTCTGCAGGCGCAGCTCGGCCAGGCGCAGCGCGGCGCCGGAGATGACCGGGGTCGGCGGTGCGTCCGCGAACGGGTCGCCGCGCCACAGCCCGAGCGCCCGCCGGTACTCGTCGACCGCCCGGCCCAGGTCACCGGCGAGGCGCGCGGCCCGGGCCTGGGCCAGCAGCTCGTCGAACCGGTGCAGGTCGAGCTCGCCGTCGGCCACCACCAGCAGGTATCCCGGCTTGCGGGTGACCAGCCGGGCCGCCGCGGCGGCACCGCTCGGGCCGCCCCGCAACGCCCGGCGCAGCCGCGAGACGTAGCCGTGGACCAGCCCGCGCGCGTCCGGCGGCGGGTCGGCCGGCCACAGCTCGTCGACCAGCGTGTCGACGCCGACCAGGCCACCGGCGTTGATCAGCAGCACGCCGAGCAGCGCCCGCACCCGGGGTGGCCGGAAGGCCAGGACGTGCTCTCCGTCGCGAACCCGCAGCGGGCCGAGGACACCGAACTCCAAGGATCCACCCCCCATGGATCGAGACGCGCCTATTCTGCCAGTCTCGCTCCAGCGGGGACGGCTTTCCCGGTGTGGTCAGTCGGGCAGGATTTCGACGAATCCGCCGGTTCCGTGTACCCGGATCCGTTGCCCGTCGGCGATCAGCCGGGTCGCGTCCACCACGCCGACGACGGCCGGCAGGCCGTACTCCCGGGCGATGACCGCGCCGTGGGTCATCAGCCCGCCGACCTCCGTCACCAGGCCGGCGATGGCGACGAAGAGGGGCGTCCAGCTGGGGTCCGTGTAGGCGGTGACCAGGATGTCGCCCGGTTCGAGGTCGGCCTCCCCGATGTCGAGGACGACGCGGGCCCGGCCCTCGACGGTGCCGGCGGAGACCGGCAGGCCGGCCAGGGCTCCGGCCGGCACGTCGCCGCGCCGGTACGCCCCGGAGATGGCCTCGCCGTCCGAGGTGAGCACCCGGGGCGGGGTGAGCGCCTGGTACGACCGGAACGCCTCCGCGCGCCGGCGGATCAGCTGGCCGTCCACCTGGTTGGTGCGTACGACGTCGTGGAGCTCCGGGAACGTGAGGTAGAAGATGTCCTCCTCGTCGGCGAGCACGCCGGCCCGCACGAGGCGCTCGGCCTCGCCCAGCAGGGCCCGCTTGTACACGAAGTAGCGGCTGACCATGCCGTACTTCGGATACTCCCGGTACCCGATGAAGGTCCGGACCCGGTCGATCATCCGCTTGGTCTCCTCGGCCCTGCCCTCCCCGTCCGGCCGGGCCCGCAGGCGTTCCAGCAGCTCCCGCTCCTTCTCCCAGGCCTCCTGCCGGCCTTGCTCGAAGCGCCGCTCGCCGGCTCCCGGCGCGAAGTTCTTGATGTTGCCGAGGATCGTGGGAATGAGCGTGGAGGGGCGTTCGCTCCAGCGCGGCCGGGTGATGTCGATCTCGCCGACGCAGCGCACGCCGTACCTATCGAGCCAGGCCTCGATGGCGTCCCGCGCTTCCCGCCCGCCCGCGAGCTTGGGCAGCTCGTCCAGGAAGTCCTCGTCCTCGACCTGCCGCAGAAACGCCACCACCTCCGGATGCGGGCGGATCACGTCGGCGACGTCGAGCAGCGCCAGCCCCATCTCCGACGTGACGTTGTGCGGAACGGACTGCGTGAGCGTGTCCGCCGCGTTCTTCTCGCCCAGCCACGCCTCCAGCCGTTCGTTGAGCCACCACGTGGCCTCCATCGCCGACTTGAAGACCTGATGGCTCCGGCGATCGAACAGGATCCGCCGCAGCTCCTGGATGTCCGCCTGGATGAAGTCGAGCAGCGCCGCTCCGGACTTCGTCCGGATGTCACGTTCCGCGGCGGCGACGGACGCCTCGCTCTGCGTGATCAGCTCGGTGACGATGGCCGGGTCGGTCTCGATCGCGACCGGTGCGCCGCCGGGCAGCGGCCCTGGGGGACCCTCGTCCGGGAGCGGCCGGACGAAGCCGTCACGGTCGAGGACGGTCCGCACCGCGTCCACGGTCAGTGGATCGGATCGCTCCATGAGCTCCAGGAAGCCGGTGCGGCTCGCCGGCGTGGCCAGCCGCTGGGTGACGTCGACGAACAGCCGGCCGCCGGCCTCGGCCATCGGCGCGGGGGTCGTCATCTGCCAGAAGGAGAGCCCGAGGGGCTTCATGGCGTCGGTCATCATCTGCTGGTGGCCGACGGAGAGGTAGACGTGGTTCTGTTCGTCGCCGGCCTCGGGGATGGGAAACAGGGTGGTGATCGGCCGGCTCTGGACGATCTGGAAGCCGTCGTCGACCAGGCACCACTCGATGTCCTGGGGGTGGCCGAAGTGCGCCTCGATCCGCCGCCCGAGCTCGACGAGCCGTACGACCTGCGGGTCCGTCAGCGCCGGCTGGTCCTGCCGCGCCGGGTCGACCGCCTGCTCCCGCGTACCGCCGTCCGGCGCGGCGTGGATCGCGACCCGCTTGGCGCCGATCGCCCTGGCGACGACCTCGCCGTCGCGCACCGTGTAGACGTCCGGGTTGACCAGGCCGGAGACCAGGGCCTCGCCGAGGCCGAAGCTGGCCTCCACCGAGGCGACCTTCCGGTTGCCCGTGACCGGGTCGGCGGTGAACAGGACGCCGGCCGCATGCGGAAAGACCATTCGCTGCACGACCACGGCCATCTGGACCGTGCGGTGGTCGATGCCGTTGCGCTGGCGGTAGGTCACGGCCCGCTCGGTGAAGAGCGAGGCCCAGCACCGGCTGACGTGCTGGAGGATCGCCGCCGGCCCCACGACGTTCAGATACGTGTCCTGCTGGCCCGCGAACGAGGCCGTCGGCAGGTCCTCCGCCGTCGCGCTGGACCGCACGGCGTACGCCGCTCGCTCACCGTGCTGCGCGAGCGCGCCGGTGACCGCCGCCGCCAGGTCGTCGGGGATCGCGACCCCTTCGAGCGTCCGGCGGATCTCCGCGCTGAGCGCGCGGAGAGCGTCCCGGTCGTCCGGGTCCAGCCCCGACAGCCGATCCAGGTGAACGTCGATCGCCGGCGCTTTCGCCGTCACCCGCCGGAACGCGTCCGTCGTCACGCAGAAGCCGGCCGGCACGCGGATGCCGTCGATCCGCGACAATGCCCCCAGGTGCGCGCCCTTCCCACCGACCAACGCGCCCCGCGTCTCGTCGATCTCTCGAAGATCCAGCACATGTCGCTCGCTCATGCGATTCCTCCGGGACGCCAGCGCGCGCCCCATATCCGCAGGTTGTGGCTCCGGCCGACGATTCTGCGGTACCACCCGGGTCTTGCCGCAAGCCCCCCAGCACGCTATATCTTGAAAAGGGTAAGGAGAGAATCTCCTTACCCTTCGTCTTTTGGGCCCGTCCTTTTGCTTTCGCCGTGCTAAACGGTGACGCCGTCGACATGGAGCGTCTGCACCGATGCCGCGGGGAAGGCGAGGCTGACCCGCTTGCCGTTCACCCGGATGTCCTGGCGCTGGGTGTACCGGTCGCTGCCGGCCGGCACGGTGGTCCAGCGCGGCACCACGCCGCCGGTGCCACCGGCCACCTGGCCGAAGCCGGACAGGTCGAAGGTGAGCGTCTGGGCGGCGCCGGTGTTGACCGCGACGATGACCAGCCGGCGAGCGGCGGGGTCGTAGGCGGCCGCGGCGTAGCCCACCCCCGTGTCGATGATCCGCATGCCGGGGCGGATGTGCCGGGTGAACTGCGCCAGCACGTAGTACTTCGGCTGCACCGCGCCGGCGCGGAGGGTGTCGAAGTCGTACTGGATGGTCGCCCATCCGGCGCTCGGGTCCATCACCTGCCAGTAGCACCAGGCGGTCGGGTGCAGCCAGCGCCAGTCCAGGCAGAGGTTGCGGGCCATCGTGATGCCGGTGCCGTCGCTGTCGCCGCTCTCGGAGTTCCACAGGGTCTTTCCGGCGGCGCGCACGTCGTTGTACAGCAGGTCCCGTCGACCGTTGGCACCCTGGTACCCGTGCACGTTGACCTGCCGTACCAACGCTTTGGTCGCGGCGTCGAAGCTGTTCCAGGTGGTGCGGGCGAGGTCGTAGCTGGTCTCGTCGGACGCCGAGACGGCCACCCCGCCGAGACCCTGGCGGTCCAGCTCGGTGCGCAGGTTGGCCAGGACGCTGCGCTGCGTGGTGGCGTCGATGTGGCAACCCTCCTGGGTACCGTTCGCCTGCCACCAGCTCGACGACGGTTCGTTGAAGGGATCGACGGTCCGGAAGGTGACGCCCCAACGGTCGCGGGCGTAGCGGGCCGTCACCGCCAGGTGCAGGGCGTGCTGGCGGTGGTTCCACGACTGGAGGTTGAGGCCGCCGTCGGCGGCGCCGGACGGGTTGTGGTTGAGGCACATCCACCACATTGGAGAGTTGGCGAACAGCTCGGCGATCGCCCCCCGCTGTACGGCCTTGCCCAGTGCGGCGCGTTGCTTGGCGTCGACGTTCCAGTTCCACGCCGACGACGTCGGGTCCTCGTTGCGCCAGTCCTGCCAGAAGCCTTCTATCTGCTTGAAGCGCGGGATGTTGGGGGAGGCCACCATCGTCTCGCCGTCGACGCTGTTCCAGCCGCAGGCGCCGAGGTTGTAGCGGGCGATGTTCAGGCCGAGTCCGGGCAGGGTGGCGCCGTTGTAGGAGACGGAGTTGGTGGTGAAGAAGATGTCCGCGAAGTCGTCGCGGTCGCCGAACACGTTGGCCCACCAGGCCAGCGAGGTGCCCCAGCCTTCCCAGGCGCCGTAGTCGGCGTTCGGACTGATCGTGACGGTGGCGTCGGCGCGAGCCGGGCCGGCGACGAGGGCGCTGCCCACGACACCGGCGCCGGCGGAGGCGAGCAGCGTCCGGCGACTGACCATGGTTCCTCCAGAGTCGGGTGAGACTGTCGGGCGGCGCGGCGAGCCCGTGCCGCGGGCCGGCCCAGGCCACCAAAGCATCCGTACCAATCGATGTTATCGCTAACAGCCTGTCCCGGCGACATCGGAGAGCCCGCCAATCTCGGCGCGCCCGGCTTCGCCGCCCCGCCGTGCGCTCAGGCGAGGGCGAAGTAGCGCAGCCACAGGTACGGCACGGCGAGCGCGACGGTGACCACGGTGACGACCAGGCCGTACTTGGTGAACTGCCAGAAGGTGATGGGTTTGCCGGCGCGTTCGGCGATGCCGAGTACGACGACGTTGGCGGAGGCGCCGACGGCGGTGGCGTTGCCGCCCAGGTCGGCGCCGAGCGCGAGGGCCCACCAGAGCACCTGGGACTGGCTGGTGCCGCCGCTGCTGTGGACCATCTCGGCGACCACCGGGCTCATCGTCGCGACGTAGGGGATGTTGTCGACGACGGCGGAGAGTACGGCGGATCCCCACAGCAGCACCATCGTGGCGAAGAAGAGCCGGCCCTCGGTGGCCTCGGTGGCGGCGCGGGAGATCTCCTCGATCACGCCGGTGTTGACCAGGGCGCCGACCATCACGAACAGGCCGGCGAAGAAGACCAGCGTCGGCCATTCCACGTCTTTGGCGACCTCGCCGGCGTCCAGCCGGGACAGGGTCAGCAGGGTGAGCCCGCCGACGATGGCGACGACCGACGGTTCGAGGTGCAGCACGGTGTGCAGGACGAAGGCGGCGGTCACCAGGGCCAGCACCACCATGCTGACGATCAGGAGCCGGCCGTCGCGGATGGCGTCGCGTTCGCGCAGGGTGGCGATGTGCGCGGCGCGTTCGGGGTCGTAGCGGAACGCGGACCGGAACAGGATCCGGCACAGCCCCACGAACACCACGAGCAGCAGCAGGACGAACGGGGCGAGGTGGATGAGGAAGTCGTTGTAGGACAGGCCGGCGCGGCTGGCGATCACGATGTTGGGTGGGTCGCCGACCAGTGTGGCGGTGCCGCCGATGTTGGCGGCGAGGACCTCGGCGATCAGGAACGGGGTGACGGGGACGTCGAGGCGTTCGCAGACCAGGAAGGTGACCGGTGCGATCAGGAGGACGGTGGTGACGTTGTCCAGGAAGGCGGAGGCGACCGCGGTGACGAGCACGAGCAGGACCATGACCCGAAACGGGCGGCCGCCGGCGCGTTTGGTGGCCCAGATGGCGAGGTATTCGAAGGCGCCGGTGCGTTTGAGGACGGCGACGATGAGCATCATCCCGACGAGCAGGAAGATGACGTTCCAGTCGATGCCGGCCTCTTCGGAGAAGAAGGCGTGCTCGGCGTCGGTGGCGCCGATGACGAGCATGACCGCGGCGCCGCCGAGGGCGGCGGCGACCCGGTGGACCTTCTCGGTGGCGATCAGGACGTAGGCGACGGCGAAGACCGCGACGGCGGCCCAGGCGCCCCCGCTCACGCCCGCCCTCGCTTCGCCGCGGGCCCGATCGGGCCGCGGGCACGGGCGGCGCCGGCGCCGGCGAAGGGCGCGGCCAAGTATCGTGCCCGCAAAGGGGTGTGCCTCCTGCCCGGTGGACAACACAACGACGCCGACCAGACTTCCCGGCACACCTGGGGATCACCCTACCTGCCCAGACGCCGGCACCACAGTATTGAGACCGGATGGCCGGCGGCCGATCAGGACCGGCCTGAGCGCCGGTACCTTTCAGGTCCGCGTCAGCTGAGCAGCACGCGGGACGCCACGGAGGGCTGCGAAGGACGGTTATGCCGCCGCGGCCGCCTCGGTGCGCGCGTTGAACACCAGTTCCCAGAGGTGCCCGTCCGGGTCACTGAAGTAGCCCGTGTACGACCCGTCGTGGTCGGCGGCGGGCCGGGAGGCCGACCCTCCGGCCGCCGCCGCGCGCGCGAGCGTGTCGTCCACCTCTGCCTTGCTGCCCATCGCGCACGAGATGGTGCACGCACCCGGGGCGGGAACGCCGTTCGACTCGACGCCGGCACGGCTCGTGTACGTCGCGTACTGCGAGTGCTCGATCAGAAACAGCGACAGGTTTGGCAGCTCGAACGCGATCATGCCCTCCTCGATGCCGGGCGTGGCCAGCTCCAGACCGTCGCGGTAGAAGCGCAACGACCTCTCCACATCCATGACCGGCAACGAAAGGACGACGGTAGCGGGCTTCATGTGGGCAACCTATCGGGCATCGGTTCGACACGACAGTCGCCGTGCCGTGCCGCCCGCGTCGAACGGCAAGGGGGCTCAGGCGCCTACGGTAGCCGGATGGTTGTTCTCGTAGTGGGCGGCAGCGGCCTTCTCGGCCAGGAGGTCACCCGCCAGGCGCGGGTCGCGGGCCAGCGGGTCGTGGCGACGTTCCACAGCCGCCCGCTGCCACTCTCCGATGTGGACTGGCGGATGCTGGACGTCCGAAACCGCCAAGGCGTCGCCGCGCTGGTAGAGCAGATCCGACCCGCCGTGGTGGTCAACGCCGCGTACCGGCAGAGCGACTGGACGACCACCGCGGACGGCGCCATGCACGTCGCCGCCGCGGCGGCGGCCGCTCGCCCCACGAGAAGCTGGTGCACGCGCTCGCCTCGGGCGCCACCGCCGGTGCCCTCTTCACCGACGACGTGCGCTGCCCGGTCCACGTCACGGACCTGGCCGCCGCACTGCTGGAGCTGGCCGGCTCGTCGTACTCCGGCATCCACCACGTCGCCGGCGCCGACGCGGTCAGCCGCTACGAACTGGGCGTGCTCATCGCGCGCCGGGACGGCCTCGACGCGAGCGCCTTACCCGCCGGCCGGCGCGCCGGCAGCGGTGTCGCCGGCCCGCTCGACGTACGCCTCGACTGCGCCAGGACCCAGGCGAGACTGACCACATCGCTGCGCGGCGCGCGTACGTTCCTCGCCCCGACGCCCGGCGGACCCGCGTCGATCAAATAACAGCAGATCACCTCACGTACCCGCGGCCGCAGCGAGGATTGCCCCGCCGATGCGGGTGGCATCACCGGCTCCGCCCGCGCCGGCTTGTTCGAGGAACACGGCCAACGCCGCGATCGGTTTGCCGTTCTTGACGGCGAACCCAATGAACCATCCGTGGGTGTTACGACCGGCGCCAGCTTGGGCGGTACCCGTCTTTCCGGCAACCCTGATCCCGTCAACCCGCGCGTTCTGGCCGGTCCCGTTGTCGACGACGTTGTACATCATGTCGCTCAACACGTCCGCGGTCTGCGGTGTGAGCGGCTCGCGAAGGACGCTGGGATGGGCGTTGTAGGCGATTGTGCCGTCCGCGTTCACCAGCCTGTCGACCAAGTAGGGACGCATCTGACGTCCCTTGTTGGCGATCGTCGCGGCCAGCAGGGCACCTTGCAGCGGGGTCATCCTGACGTTGGCCAGCCCGATACTGGCGTTGGCGACCGCGTTGACGTCCGGCTGTCCGGCAGCAGTGGTCATCGCTCCGGTGTCGCTGGCGCCAACGGCCATGGCATTGGCCTCGTCCCGGTCGAATGTAGGGACGGTCGCGAAACCGAAGGCGCGCGCCGTGCTCTCGATTCCGGCGCTGCCGGTTCTTTCGACCCCCAGCCGCGAGAAGGCGGTGTTGCAGGAGACCGTAAACGCCTGTTTGAGCGTAATGGCATCCGGGCATACGACGTTCGGTGCGTTTCTAACGGCCACGGTGACGCCTGGAGGTTGGTAGTGGTCGCCGCCGCGGATCATTTGCTCCGAAGTCGTCCCGCCGTTCTGCAACGCCGCGGCCGCCATGACCACCATAAAGATCGATCCAGGCGGATAGGCCTGCGAGATCGCGCGGTTGAGTAGCGGTTGTGTCCAGTCGTTGCTAGCTTTTTCGTATGCGGCCCGGGCCGAGCTCGGGTCCGATGCGACGAGTTCGTTCGGGTCGAAGGCCGGTGTTGACACGCTCGCCAAGACCGCGCCAGTGGCTGGATCCAACACGACCACGGCACCTCGGCCGGCCGGGTTCCTGCTCTGTGACAGTTCTCGGAATGCCGTTTCCTGCACTTCCCTACGGAGGCTGAGCACCACCTGGCCACCGGATCGGGTTGCATTACCCGCGAGGAACGCATCCTCGAGCCGCTCCACTCCGGTGGCCGGCAACGCGACAGGGGCGACGCCCACGACGTGCGCGTAGGCCACAGCGGAGTATGACCGCCGATCGTCGCGTCCACCCTGGTCGCTGCGGGCGACGACCAACCCGCTCACGATGATCTGTCCGCGAAGCACGCCCGCGCCGCCATGGCCCGGACGCGTGAGCTGCCACGCCACCGGCACAGTGACCGCGAGCAACACTATGGCCAGCATCGGTCCGATCACCGCGGTCCTCCGGCCCATACTCCCCACGGAGGCGCCCAGCAGCCGCTGGCCAAGACGCTCCACCAGGCCCGGCCTCGCCGGCGGTGCTTCAGGCAACGCACCGATCAACGCCATGGCGACCTGCGCCGCGTTTTCGCATGCGATATTGCGCCACGCAGTGACGTCGGCCCAGTCCTTGTCGCCGTCGGCGAGATCGCTGATACCCCGAACCACCATCGCCAGCGCCTGGTTGAGATGCGCGGCGTGGGCGGCGCCAGCACTTTCCATCTCGATTGCGGCAGCGTCGTTGTAATGTCGATTTATCTGCTCGCGCAACGGTGACGTGCGGGAATTCAGCACTACCTCGCCAGCCGCGATCGGTGCGAAAAGGATGCGAGGCGCCCCCGCGTCCAGAGTGCGTCCCCACCCTTCTCGGCGAAAGGTCCGCGCAACGCTCCGGGCGATCTGCTCCAGCTCATGCGGCGCCTCGAAAACGCGCGGACGGGCACGAAACCCTTCTGGCTCCCACCGCCCGCCGTGATAGGCATACACGCGCGTTGCGACCACCACGTCGCCAAGCCTCAAGCCGTCGCGGAGCGCGCCCGCGATCCCCACAAAGAGTAATGCCTTCGGCTTGAACATGGCCAAGGCCCGCTCCGCGAGGGCAGCCGCGACGGTGTTGCCCTGCCCCGTCAACGCCAACGCGACTCGGACCTGCCGGCCCGGCAGAACACCGACCTCGAAGATTGTCCCCATCGAATGGCGCTGCTCCCGCAGATCTATAAGGTGCGCGCGGACCGCGTCATACTCCTCGTCCAACGCGGTCAACACCACCGCGACGACATCCTCGCTTTCGGACACAGGAGCGAGTTTACGCACGTAAGCAAATCTGATCGGGCCCCGAATTATCGGGATGGTGGCGGGCCTGGTTAACAGCGCTGGCGCGGGCAGGTCTTCCAGATACCGCCATCGGCCGTCGCCGGACCCGCGCCGGGCGCCGCCAAGCGCGCGGCCGTACCCGGTGTGGTCAGCCAGCCGTGGCGGTCGTGACGTGGAAGACCAGTCCCGGGCCGTCGGCGGGGTCGCCTTCGCAGTCGACCACGACGATCTGACCCGGCTTGAGCTCGTTGAACAGGATCCGCTCGGACAGGTTGTCCTCGATATCCCGCTGGATCGTACGACGCAACGGCCGCGCACCCAACACCGGATCGAACCCCTTCACCGCCAGATACCGCTTGGCACTGTCGGTCAACTCCATCGACATGTCCTTGTTCCGCAACTGCGTCTCGATCCGAGCGATCATGATATCCACGATCTCCAAGATCTCCGCCTGCTGCAACTGATGGAACACGATCGTGTCATCGATCCGGTTCAAGAACTCCGGCCGGAAATGCTGCTTCAACTCATCGTTGACCTTCTGCTTCATCCGCTCGTAGTTCGACTCCGAGTCCTCCGACGCCTGGAACCCCAAACTGACCGCCTTGGCTACATCCCGAGTACCCAAGTTCGTCGTCAAGATGATCACCGTGTTCTTGAAGTCGACGATCCGCCCCTGACCATCCGTCAACCGCCCATCCTCCAAGATCTGAAGCAGGGTGTTGAACACATCCGGGTGCGCCTTCTCGATCTCGTCGAACAACACCACCGAGAACGGCCGCCGCCGCACCTTCTCGGTCAACTGACCACCCTCGTCATAGCCGACATACCCGGGCGGGGCACCAACCAGACGCGACACCGTGTACCGATCGTGGAACTCCGACATGTCCAACTGGATCAACGCATCCTCGCTGCCGAACAAGAACTCCGCCAGAGCCTTGGACAACTCGGTCTTACCCACCCCCGACGGACCAGCGAAGATGAACGAACCCGACGGCCGCTTCGGATCCTTCAACCCAGCCCGTGTACGCCGGATCGCCTTCGACACCGCCTTGACCGCATCCTCCTGGCCGACGACCCGCTTGTGCAGCTCGTCCTCCATCCGCAACAGCCGGGACGTCTCCTCCTCGGTCAACTTGTACACCGGGATACCCGTCCAGTTCGCCAGCACCTCGGCGATCTG
>NZ_JAVHUY010000045.1 GCF_031085175.1 Phytohabitans maris | reverse complement strand
CTTTGTTAGGTAACTCGAGATTGGTTGTGGTGTAAGGGTTTCACGGTTTGGTGGCATGTGGGGCAGGCGCCGGTCCAGGTCGCGAGGAGGTATTGCAGCTCGCGGATGACCTTGTAGAGGGTCAGGCCGGCGCAGCCGCTTTTGGGTCGTGTCGCAGCAGGGTGATGAACAGGTGCGCGGCGGTGACCAGGGTGACGTGGCGGTGCCAGCCGGTGAAGGAGCGGCCTTCGAAGTGGTCCAGGCCGAGGCCGGTTTTCAGTTCGCGGTAGTCGTGTTCGATCCGCCAGCGGATCTTCGCGGTGCGGATCAGGTCGACGGGGTCGGTGTCGGCGGGTTGGCTGGATAGCCAGTAGGTGACCGGTTCGGCCTCGTCGTCGGGCCATTCCGCGATCAGCCACCGCTCGGGCAGGCTGCCGTCGGGGTTGCGGGGGATGCGGTGCCCAGCCGGACGGACCCGTAGGAACACGAACTGTGAGCTGAGGATGCCTTTGCTGCCTTCGCGCCAGGTGACCGTGGTCGCGGCATCGCGGCCGGCGTCGAGCACGTGCCGGGCAATGCTGGCCGCGTCGTCGGGGTAGTCCGGGCGGGTCGGTGGGCGGCCGTGCCCGGACCACGTGGGTGGCGCGGGTTCCGCGTCGGACCGGTGGGCGAGGGTTTCGCCTTTGACCTGGACGCTGTAGAGGATGCCGCGTTCGTCGAGCGCGGCCCGGAACGGGCCGCTGTCGCCGTAGCCGGAGTCGGCGGTGACCAGGGGTGGTCGCAATCCGTGTGCAGCGAGCCCGTCGATCATCTCGATTGCCAGTATCCACTTCGGACGGTGGCCCTCATCCTCCGGAATCGCGGCCTTGCGGCGCCGCCGCCGCGCGGTCTCGGTCGCGGCAGCGGCGACCGCATCAACATCGACCTCGGCCGGTTCGACAGACGCGGTGGCCCGCGGTGCATTCGTCAACGTCTTACGCTGCTTGGCCTTGGCCGCCTTGACCGCGGCCGGTCCGGCCTTGGCGGCGTCCCAGGACTCCGGCAGGAACAGCCGCCAGTCCAGCGGGCACGACGCCGTATCGGTGACCGCGTGGACGCTGACCCCGATCTGGCAGTTGGCGACCTTGCCCAGGGTGCCGGAGTACTGCCGGGCCACCCCGGGCGAGCCGGTGCCGTCCTTCGGGAACCCGGTGTCATCGAACACCCACGCGACCGGGTCGATCAACTCTACCGCCCGCTCGGCCAGCCGCGCCCGCACCGCCATGGTGTCCCACGTCGACGTGGTCACGAACTGCTGCAGCCCCTGATGATCCACGCCGAGCCGGGCCGCCATCGGCTGCATCGACTTACGCCGCCCGTCCAGCAACAGCCCCCGCAGATACGTCTCGCCCTTGACCCGCTGGTCAGACCGGGCCAAGGGCGTGAACACGTCCGCCGCGAACGCCTCCAGGCGTTGCCGCACAACCGAAAGCTCATCCGGAGTCACCGAAGCATGAAACTACCCGCACCACCCCGACGACCCCACGACACGCCGACCTAACAAAGCACTACTAGAAGTCAAGCCAGGCCGAGGCGAGCAGGTCGCGCGTCTCGGAGAGCAGCTGCGGGAGCACCTTGGTCTGCCCGACCACCGGCATGAAGTTGCCGTCGCCGCCCCACCGCGGCACCACGTGCTGGTGCAGGTGGGCGGCGATGCCGGCGCCGGCGACCGTGCCCTGGTTCATCCCGACGTTGAACCCGTGCGCGCCGCTGACCTGCCGGATCACCCGCATCGCCGTCCGGGTGAACGCGGCCAGCTCCGCCGTCTCCTCCGCGTCGATCTCGGTGTAGTCGGCCACGTGGCGGTACGGGCAGACGAGCAGGTGCCCCGGGTTGTACGGGTACAGGTTGAGCACGGCGTAGACGAGCTTGCCCCGGGCGACGACGAGGCTCCCCTCCTCCATCGCCGGCGCCACGCAGAAGGGGCAGCCGGCGGGCTGGTCCTTCCCCGCGATGTACGTCATCCGGTGCGGCGCCCAGAGCCGCTCCAACCCATCAGCCACGCCTGAATCCTAGGGTCTGTATCCAGATGGGCTGTGATCGAAGCTCCCCTCACGCCGTTCTAACGACCTGAGGGGAGCTTCGATCACAGCCGTGACCCTTAGGCGGCCGAGGGACCCGCGTTCGTGCGCGAGCGGACCACGTCGACCACGTGCGCGACCGCCTCGGCCAGCGGTACGCCGTTGCGCTGCGACCCGTCCCGGTACCGGAAGGAGACCGTGCCCGCCTCGACGTCCGCGTCGCCGGCGATGGCCATGAACGGGATCTTCTGCTGCTGGGCGGTGCGGATCTTCTTCTGCATCCGGTCGTCCGACGTGTCCACCTCGGCCCGAATGCCCTCTTTACGGAGAAGATCCACGAAGGCGGCCAGGTACGCGGCGTGGTCGTCGCGGATCGGGATGCCGACCACCTGCACCGGCGCCAGCCAGGCCGGGAACGCGCCCGCGTAGTGCTCGGTCAGGATGCCGAAGAACCGCTCGATCGACCCGAAGAGCGCCCGGTGGATCATGATGGGCTGCTGGCGCGTGCCGTCGGCTGCCTGGTACTCCAGCCCGAACCGCTTCGGCTGGTTGAAGTCGAGCTGGATGGTCGACATCTGCCAGGTACGGCCGATCGCGTCACGCGCCTGCACCGAGATCTTCGGGCCGTAGAACGCCGCCCCGCCCGGGTCCGGCACCAGCTCCAGCCCGGAGTCCTCGGCCGCCTGGCGGAGGATCTCGGTCGCCTCGGCCCACTCCTCATCGGAGCCGATGAACTTCTCCGAGTCGCCCCTGGTCGACAGCTCCAGGTAGAAGTCTTCCAGGCCGTAGTCCTTGAGCAGGTCCAGCACGAACGCGAGCAGGTCACGCAGCTCACCCGGCATCTGCTCGCGGGTGCAGTAGATGTGCGAGTCGTCCATGGTCAGCCCGCGCACCCGGGTGAGCCCGTGCACGACGCCCGACTTCTCGTACCGGTACACCGTGCCGAACTCGAACAGCCGCAGCGGCAGCTCCCGGTAGGACCGCCCGCGCGCCCGGAAGATCAGGTTGTGCATCGGGCAGTTCATGGCCTTCAAGTAATAAAGCGCGCCCGCTCCGCCTTCTTGGATCTCCAACGGGGGGAACATGGTGTCCGCGTAGTACGGCAGGTGGCCCGAGGTCTCGAAGAGGTGCGCCTTGGTGATGTGCGGCGTGTTGACGAACTCGTACCCGGCCTCCTCGTGCCGGCGCCGCGAGTAGGCCTCCATCTCGCGGCGGATGATCCCACCCTTCGGGTGGAAGACCGCCAGGCCCGAGCCGATCTCGTCGGGGAAGGAGAAGAGGTCCAGCTCCGCGCCGAGCTTGCGGTGGTCGCGGCGGGCCGCCTCTTCCAAAAGCCGCAGGTACCCCTTGAGGGCGTCGCGGGTCGGCCAGGCCGTCCCGTACACCCGCTGGAGCTGCGGGTTCTTCTCCGAGCCGCGCCAGTACGCCGCGGCGCTGCGCATCAGCTTGAACGCCCCGATCAGCCGGGTGTTGGGCAGGTGCGGGCCGCGGCACAGGTCAGACCAGCAGACCTTGTCGGAGCCGGCGTCCACGTTGTCGTAGATGGTGAGCTCGCCCTCGCCGAGCTCCATGATCTCGCTGGCGTCGAAGCCGCCCGCGCCGGAGGCCTCGACCAGCTCCAGCTTGAACGGCTCGTCGGCCAGCTCGGCACGCGCCTCGTCGAGGCTCTCGAAGCGCCGCCGGCGGAAGCGCTGCCCCGACTTGACGATCTCCTGCATCCGCTTTTCGAGCTTGTCGAGGTCGTCCGGCTGAAACGGGCGGGGCACCGCGAAGTCGTAGTAGAACCCGTTGTCGATCGGCGGCCCGATGCCGAGCTTCGCCTCCGGGTAGAGGTCCTGCACCGCCTGGGCGAGCACGTGCGCGGTCGAGTGGCGCAGCACGTTGAGCCCGTCCGGCTCGTCCAGGGCCACCGGCGTCACCGTCTGCTCCTCCCCCGGCGCCCAGTCGAGGTCGCGGAGGTGGCCGGGTGACCCATCAGCGAGACGTTCGCGTACCACCACAATTGCTTTTGGTCCCGCGGCCGGAAGGCCGGCGGCGGACACCGCGTCGGCCGCCGTCGTCCCGGCCGGGACGACGAGGTCGGCCACAGCGGGGGTACGGGGTGCGGACACGGTGATCTCCTCAACGGTGGGCCGGGTAGTAACCGGTGCCATGCTATAGAGCCGCGCCGTCCGGCCCGCGCAGCGGTAGATTGCCGGTGTGGCAGCCTCGCATCTGATCGACGCGCTCCAGCGCAGGTACCAGGAGTTTTTCGCCGCCCGGACGGCCGTGCCGTTCGCGGTGGCCACCGCCGGCGGGCCGGCGCACCGGTTCGGCGGGGGCGATCCCGTCTTCACCATCACCGTCCGGGACGAGCGCGGGGCCAGGGCGCTCGCCGGCCTCGACCAGTTCGGCGTGGCCGTGGCCTACCTCAAAGGGTGGCTCGACGTCGACGGCGACCTCGCCGAGGCGCTGAAGATGCGCGCGTTCTTCAAAGACTTCCACCCGATCGCGTTCCTGTCCCGCTTCACGCCCGCGGCCCTCTGGCGCGGTCGCAAGGAGGACGACCGGCGGGCGATCTCGCACCACTACGACGAAGACTCGGAGTTCTTCCTGACGTTCCTCGACGAGCGGCACCGCTGCTACACCGAGGGCGTCTTCGCCGCCGACGACGAGCCGCTCGAAGACGCGATGACCCGCAAGATGGACCTCGCGATCGACGCGCTCGGCATCAAGCCCGGCGACCGGGTGCTCGAGGTGGGCGGCGGCTGGGGCGCGTTCAGCGAGCACGCCGCCCGCCGCGGCATCGACGTCACCACCACGACGCTCTCCAAGGAGTCCGAGCGCTACCTGGTCGACCTCTTCGAGCGGGAGAAGCTCCCGGTCAAGGTGGTCCGCCAGCACATCTTCGGCTACAAAAGCCCGGACCGCTTCGACGCGATCGTCAACATGGGCGTCACCGAGCACCTGCCCGACTACCGCACGACCCTGCGCAAGTACGCCGAGCTGCTCCGCCCCGGCGGCCGCGTCTACCTGGACGCGCTCGCGATGCGCCGCAAGCACATGGTGTCGACGTTCATGAAGCGGTACGTCTACCCCGGCAACTCCGCCCCGCTGCTGCTGCACCAGTACCTGCGGCAGGTGGCGAAGTCACCGTTCGAGCTGCTCAGCGTCACCGACGACCGGCACAACTACTTCCTCACCTGCCGCGAGTGGGCCATCCGCCTGGACGCCGCGCGCGAGGAGGTGGTGGCCCGCTGGGGCGAGCCGCTGTACCGCCGCTTCCGCCTCTTCCTCTGGGGCTCCGCCGCCGGCTTCGACACCGGGCTGGTCCAGGCGTACCGCTGGGTCCTCCACCTCCCGGCCCGCCCCGCCTAACGGATCCGCGAACCCGGAGGGCCGGGTCGTCGACCGGCTCGATGGCCCGGCGCGGCCCGCGCCGGGCTGGCGGATCGGCGTCCTGCCAGCACCTGGCGGCGGACCGCTCCTTGATCGGCGCCGGCATCGCCGGCACTGAGCAGATCGTGGTACGCGACTGCCCCTGGAGGGGCACTTGTGTACCACGATCTGCACCTTGGACCGATCCCACAGCGCCGATCACAGAAGGAATGGGCCACCCGCGGAGGGTGAGTTACGGAGTGGCGGCCATCAGGTCGAGGGCGAGCGCGGCCGTCCAGCTGAACGCGGCCGCGCCGATGCCGGCGCCGTCGACCGGGTCGAAGTACTCGTGGCAGCCGCCGCGGCGGATCACGCCGAGCATGGCGGCGCGCAGGTCGGCGGCCTCGCGTTCGTGGCCGTGGGCGCGCAGGCCCTGCCAGATCAGCCAGTTGACGTTGATCCACACCGGACCGCGCCAGTAGCGGAGGCGGTCGAAGTCGGGGGCGGTGCGGTCGTACGACGGGAGTGGGATCTCGCCGCCCAGCCCGAACGCCTCCGAGCGCGCCATCGCCAGCAGCGACACCCGCTGCTCCTCGGGCAGGCCGGGCAGGATCAGCGGGATCAGGCCGCCCACGCAGCGGGCCGTGCTCAGCTGGCCGGTGCGCACGTCGCGGGCGTGGAACATCCCGGTCGCGGGGTTGTACAGCCGGTCGGCGAGGACCTTCGTGATGTGCTCGGCCCGGTCGCGGTGGGGTGCGGCGTCCACGCCGATCACCTCGGCGATGTCAGCCAGGGCGATCTCGGCCAGGGCGAGGATCGCGTTGAACGAGGGGCACTCCACCAGAAACGGGTGATACTCCAGCAGGCTCCCGTCGAGGTAGCCCCCGTCGCGGTAGCTGGCGGCGATCGCGATGTACCGCGCGTAGTCGGTGTCGGTGGGTCTGTGCGAGTGGACGGAGACCTGCGTGTCCTGGCGGCGGTGGCTGTGCAGCAGCGAAAGGTCGACCGGGACGGCGGCGAGTGCGCTGTCCCAGGCCGGGCTGTTGTCCAGGCCGGACTCCCATGGGTGGACGATGCTGCACAGCCCGTCACCGCCCACGTTGCGCCCTTCGCAGAGGTATGTCTGCTGTTTCACCAACCGCGGGTACAGCCACTCCAGCTCGCGCCGGGCCGCGTCGCGGTCGAGGCAGCGCAGGTAGATGTCGCGGGCGGCGACCGGATGTACCGGTGGCTGCACGATGCCCGTCGTGAGCCCGCCGAGCCGCCCGGGCGATGCCGGCGCGTCCCAGAATGCGGGACCCGGGAAGTAGTCGCGCTCGGAGACGTCCGGGTCGAAGACGATGTGCGGGACGCGCCCGTCGTACCACTGGGCCGCGAAGAGGCTGCGCAGATCGCGCCAGGCCCGCTCCGGGCGGTGGTGGGCGAGGCCGACCGCGATGAACGCCGAGTCCCAGCTCCACTGGTGCGGGTACAGGGCGCGCGATGGCACCGTGTGGTCCCGTTCCCAGTTGGCGTCCAGGACCTCGACGGCCTGGCGGCGCAGCTCTTCCTCGGTCATGACGGCGCCGGCCGCAGGGGCCGGCGCGAGGGGCGTCTCCGTGGTGCTCACTCGACCCATATTGGCAGGTCACTGCTCGTGTCGCAGGTCCATCCGGATGGTTTCCCGACTATCGGTACGGCCGGAGATCAGCAAACCGAGAACGTCCCGCACGGCCGGAGATCAGCAAACCGGGATCGTCCGCGGCTTGCCAAGGGCAGTACCGTCTTCGCATGGCCACCGTCCTCCTGGTCGAAGACGACCATGTCGTGCGCGGCGCGATGCTGCGTTCGCTGGCTGATCGGGGCCACGCCGTCCACGCCGTCGGCACCGCGCTCGACGCGCTGCGCCGGGTCGCCTCGGAGACACCCGATCTGGTCGTGCTCGACCTCGGCCTGCCCGACCTCGACGGTGCCGACGCCCTGCGCATGCTGCGCGGCATCACCGACATCCCGATCATCATCGCCACGGCCCGGGACGACGAGCAGGCGATCGTGCGACTGCTGCGCGCCGGCGCCGACGACTACATGGTCAAGCCGTTCACCGGTGCCCACCTCGACGCGCGGATCACCAGCGTGCTGCGCCGCGCGGGGCGGGCGAGCCGCACCGTGCAGCCGGCGGTGCACGAGGTCGGCGGCCTCAAGGTCGACGTCGGCGAGCGCAGCGCGCACCTCGACGGGGTGCCGCTGGCGCTGACCCGCAAGGAGTTCGACCTGCTGGCATACCTGGCGGCGCGTCCCGGCCGCGTGGTGTCCCGCCGGGAGCTGTTGGAGGAGGTATGGCGGCAACCGTCGGTCGGCGAGGACCAGACCATCGACGTGCATCTGTACTGGCTGCGCCGCAAGCTGGGCGAGTCCGCGGCGAAACCCCGCTACCTGCGCACCGTGCGGGGGGTCGGATTCCGGTTGGTGGCACCGGACTGAGGCAGGCGCACGCCTACGTCACCGCCGCCCTCACCACCATCGCCGCGCTCGCCTTCATGATCCCGCTCGGCCTCGAGCAGCGCGCGGACGCGCGCGACGAGACGCTGGCCCAGGCGCAGCGCCGCACGGCCGCCGTCGCCGGCGCGCTCACCGTCGCGACCAACGACGAGCAGGTACGGCGCGCCGCGCTCGCCGCCGGCGAGGGTGACCCGGCCGTGATACACGGCCTGAAGGCGCCCACCGACGGCACGCGCGCCGAGCCCGAAGACGTGTCCCGGGCGGCCCGCGGCACCGAGCCGCTGCTCGTGGACGCGGACGGGGGCAAGGTCTACCTCCAGCCGGTACCCATGGAGGGTGCCACCGCGGTCGTGGAGGTCTTCCTGGCCGACGGCGCGTTCGGCGGGGCGAACTGGTGGCTGCTCATCGGCCTCACCCTCGGCCTGGTCGCGGCGTCGGTGGTCGTGGTCGACCGCCTCGCCGCCGTCGCGGTCAACTCGGCCCGCAACCTGGTCAACCACGCACTGGCGGTCGGCGACGGCGACCTGGCCGTCCGCGTACAGCCCAGCGGCCCGCGCGAGCTGGCCGAGGCGGGGTACGCGTTCAACCGCATGGCCGACAAGCTCGTCGCCGCCCGCAGCACCGAACGCGAGCTGGTCGCCGACCTCTCGCACCGCCTGCGTACGCCGCTGACCGTGCTCCGCCTCGACGCCGACGCGCTCGACTCGGACGACACGAGCGTGGGGCAGTTCAGCGCGGCCGAGCTCGACCGGCGGCGCACGATCCGCCGTATCCGCCAGGCGATCGTGACCCTGGAGGGCGAGGTCGACGTTCTCATCAAGACCAGCCGCAAGGTGGTCGAGCAGGCCGAGCAGCCCGAGGAGAGCATCTGCGACGCCGCCGAGGTGGTCCGCGACCGGATGGTCTTCTGGTCCGCGCTCGCCAGCGACCAGCAGCGTCCCAACCAGGTGACCGGAGCGCACACCCGGATCCCGGTGCCGCTGCCCCGCGCCGAGCTGGCCGCCGCGCTCGACGCGGTGCTGGGCAACGTCTTCCGGTACACGCCGCAGGGCACCGCGTTCGAGGTCGCGATCTCCCGGCGTGACGGCTACGTCGCGGTGCGTGTGGACGACGCCGGGCCGGGTATCGCCAACCCGGACCGCGCGCTGCGCCGCGGCGCCAGCGACCGCGGCTCGACCGGCCTGGGCCTCGACATCGCCCGGCGCGCCGCCCAGCAGGCCCGCGGCTCGGTGAGCATCGACCGGGCCCGCCTCGGCGGCGCCAGCGTGGTGATGCTGCTCGCCGACGCCGAGGCCGTACCCAAGCAGGTGAGCCGCTTCGGCCTGGTCGGCCGCCTGGCCCGCGAGCCCGGTGCCCGCCGCTGGCCGAGGCAGCGTTCCAACAGCGACTGACGCCGCCAGCCCGGCGCCCGCGCCGCCGGCCGGGGCGGCGCTCCAACAGCGGCAGACCCGGCGCCCGGAGGGAGGGCGCGACCAGCAGGTGCGGCTCAAATCCGCCTTAGGTCTGGGTTAACCGGGCCGTTCGCGGGGCGGCCGGATGGCAACATCGATCGCGATCCCATCCTGGTTCCACCGGACCACCACCCGCAGTTTGTCCACCCACCCGGTCCGGTGGGACCTTTTGCGCGCGCGGCGGGAAATGGTCCCCCAACCCTGCTCCCGCCGCGCGCCCACCTAAGGAGGGCACGTGACCGAGCGCAGTCGCGCGGCGACGCCCTCACCGTGGCGGCGGCCCGGCCCGGCGGTGGCGCGGCCCGCCGCCGAGTTCCTGCCGCCCGTCGGCGCCGCCGCGCGAGCGAACACCCCGCAGGGCGCGGCCGGTGCCTTCCAGGTCGGCCCGGACGCCGCCGCCGAGGTACCGCCCGACGGGCAGCCGGAGGAGCGGAAACGCAAGCGCTCCCGCCGCCTGATCCGCTGGGTCGCCATCGTCGCCGGCGTCATCCTGGCCGTGCTCGCCTGCTGGCAGGACCCGCTCTACGCCCTCTAGATATCGGCCCCGGGTCCGCGACCGCCGCGGATGCGTTTGCCGCGGGCAGCGCCGCGACCGGGATACGTGCGTGCGCGGAGCTCTGGAGCTGCACGCACGAACGGGGCAGCGTGCCTGGGCGCGCAGACGGGGCAGCTCGAGAGCCCCCGCGAAACCTCGACCCCACCCCCGCGCCCCGGGCGCCGCAAGCCGGGCGCCGCAAACCGGGCACCGCGGGGCCGGCCGTCAGGCCGGTGGGGTGGGCCGTGCGACCGCGGAGGGTGAGGCCGCGGGAGCAACGGTCCGGACCACGACGGGCGTCGCGGTAGCTCAGAAATGGCTCAGGGCCCTGGTCGATGGGCGACCGGCCGTCCCTGGGCGACCCCACCCCGGCGGGGTGCCGGGAGCTAGCGGGCGGCGCGGTGCTCCGCGACGTACGTGTCGATCTCCGCACCGATGCGGGCCTTCTCGGCCGGCGGGAGGAACGATGCCTCCACCGCGTCCCGGGCCAGCCCACCCAGGCCCGCCTCGTCCAGGTCGAGGAGGCGGGCGGCCACCGCGTACTCGTCGTTGAGCGTCGTGCCGAACATCGGCGGGTCGTCGGAGTTGACGGTGACCGGTACGCCGGCCGCGCGCAGTGCCGGGAGCGGGTGCTCGTCGAGCGAGGCGACCGCCCGGGTGCGCACATTGGACGTCGGGCTGATCTCCAGCGGGATGCGGTGCTCGGCCAGGT
This sequence comes from Phytohabitans maris, assembly GCF_031085175.1. Classification (GTDB taxonomy): domain Bacteria; phylum Actinomycetota; class Actinomycetes; order Mycobacteriales; family Micromonosporaceae; genus Phytohabitans; species Phytohabitans maris. Next base: position 72,488 of record NZ_JAVHUY010000045.1, on the reverse strand, counting down.
ACGCCATCAGCCGCTCGTCCTGGGCCGCGGAGATGCCGTGGCCGATCCGCTCGGCGCCGAGTTCGTGGATCGCGTCCCAGATCGTCGCCGGGCCGGTGGTCTCACCGGCGTGCGGCACCGAACGTAGCCCGGCCGCGCGGGCCTTGTCGAAGTACGGCTTGAACTGCGGCCGCGGCACCCCGACCTCGGGCCCGCCCAGCCCGAAGCTGACCAGCCCGTCCGGCCGGTGGTCGAGCGCGATCGCGAGCGTCTCCTCGGCCGCGGCCAGTCCCGCCTCGCCGGGGATGTCGAAGCACCAGCGCAGCACGATGCCCAGCTCGGCCTCGGCCCGTACCCGCGCGTCCTCGATCGCCGCGCAGAACTCGGCCGCCGGGATGCCCCGCGACGTGTGCGAGTACGGCGTGACGGTCAGCTCGGCGTACCGCACCTGCTGGCGGGCCAGCTCCCGACCCACCTCGTAGGTCAGGATGCGCACGTCCTCGGGGTCGCGGACGAGGTCGACCACACTCAGATAGATCTCGATGAAGTGGGCGAAGTCGCGGAACTCGAAGTATCTCGCCACCGCCGCCGGGTCGGCCGGCACCGGCGTGTGCCCCTCGTGGCGGGCGGCGAGCTCGGCCACGATCCGGGGCGCCGCGGAGCCGACGTGGTGGACGTGCAGCTCCACCTTGGGCAGCCCGGCGATGAACGACTCCAGCATCAGTCCCCCTGCGTTCGCGCGACGAAGAAGATCCGTCTAAACGGGAAGGACACGACCGTACCCCGCGCGGGGTAGGCCGCCGCGAGGCGTTTTCCGAGCGCCTCCCGGAACGCGCGCCACGCGGAGCCGTCCAGTGCCGCCTTCACCGGCCGCAGCGCGGTCCCCTCCATCCAGGTGAGCACCGGGTGGTCCGCGCCGGGCGCCACGGGCAGCCGGTGCAGGTACGTGGTCTCCCAGGCGTCCACCGCGCACCCGGCGCCCGCCAGCAGGTCGGCGTAGCCGGCCGGGTCGAGCACGGGCGCGTCGCGGGTCAGGTCGCCGAGCCCGGCCGCGACGCTGAGCGACCGCAGCGCCCGGTGCGAAGGCGCGTCGAAGTTCCCCGGCACCTGCACGGCCAGCCAGGCGCCGGCGGGCAGTGCCGCCACCCAGCGCGGCAGCAGGCTCTCGTGGCCGGGCACCCACTGCAGGGCGGCGTTGGAGACGACCACGTCGTGGTCGCCCGCCGGGGTCCACTCGCGCAGGTCGCCCACTTCGAAATCCACCGGGTACGACTCGGCGCGTGCCTGGCCGACCATCTCGGCCGACGAGTCGACGCCGAGCACACGCGCGCCCGGCCAGCGCGACGCGAGCGCGGCCGTGAGGTTGCCCGGGCCGCAGCCCAGGTCGACGACGGCGCGCGGCCGCTGCGCCCCGATCCGGGCGACCAGGTCGAAGAAGGGCCGCGACCGCTCGTCGCCGAAGCGCAGGTAGGTGGCGGGATCCCACACGGCAGTCCTCCAAACCGTACGTTCGTCTTGAATACCGTACCGCTAGGGTGTCCGCGTGGAGAAGCGCAGCTTCGGTCGGTTGGGCCGTGACGTGGCGGTGATCGGACTCGGTGCCTGGCAGCTCGGCGCGGACTGGGGCGAGGTCAGCGAGGACGCGGCGTTCGCCACGCTGGGCGCCGCCGTCGACGCCGGCGTCACGTTCCTGGACACCGCCGACGTGTACGGCGACGGCCGCAGCGAGCAGATCATCGGCCGCTTCCTGCGCCAGCACCCCGCCAGTCCCGGCCTGACCGTGGCGACCAAGATGGGGCGGCGCGTGCCGCAGGAGCCGTCGGCGTACAACCTCGACAACTTCCGCGCCTGGACCGACCGCTCCCGCGCCAACCTCGGCGTCGACACGCTCGACCTGGTCCAGCTGCACTGCCCGCCCACACCGGTGTACTCGGACGACGCGGTGTTCGAGGCGCTCGACACGCTCGTGCGGGAGAAGCGGATCGCGGCGTACGGCGTCAGCGTCGAGCGGGTCGAGGAGGCGCTCACCGCGATCGCCCGGCCCGGCGTGGCGAGCGTGCAGATCATCCTGAACGCCCTGCGCCGCAAGCCCCTCGAAGCGGTGCTGCCCGCCGCGGCCGCCGCCGGCGTGGGCATCGTCGCCCGGGTGCCGCTGGCCAGCGGGCTGCTCTCCGGGCGGTACGACGAGCACACCACGTTCGGGGCGGACGACCACCGCACGTTCAACCGGCACGGCGAGTCGTTCGACGTGGGTGAGACGTTCTCCGGCGTGCCGTACGAGGTGGGGCTGGAAGCCGTCCGCCGGCTGAAGCCGCTGGTCCCGCCGGGCGTCGCCATGGCGCAGTGGGCGCTGCGGTGGATCGCCGACCAGCCCGCCGTGACCGTGGTGATCCCGGGTGCCCGCGACCCGGAGCAGGCAAGGGCCAACGCGGCGGCCGCCGACCTGGCACCCTTGACCCCGGAGGCGCACGCCGCCGTCGCCGAGGTGTACGACGAACTCATCCGCCCCCTGGTCCACGACCGCTGGTAAGGGAGGCACGTCCGTGAAGGCGTGGTTGCCACTCGCGCTGGGGATGCTCGCCGTCGTGGCGGGCGCCGTCTGGACGCTGCAAGGGCTGGGCTACCTGTCCGGCAGCGTCATGACCGACGACCGCATGTGGGCGGTGATCGGTCCGATCGTGGCGGTGGCCGGCCTGGTGCTCGTGGCGGTGGGTCTGCGGGCCCGCCGCCGGGGCCAGGGCGGCGACAGCGCCGGATCGGCCGGAGAGCGATAGCACCGAGCCCCCGTGACCGTGACCGGTCGCGGGGGCTCGACACTGTCGAGGCTCGATCAGATGGGGCGGACCTGCTCGGCCTGCGGGCCCTTCTGGCCCTGGGCGATCTCGAACTCCACCCGCTGGTTTTCCTCCAGCGTCCGGTAACCGCTGGTCTGGATCGCCGAGAAGTGGACGAAGACGTCGGAACCCCCGCCGTCAACGGTGATGAAGCCGAAGCCCTTGTCTGCGTTGAACCACTTCACGGTTCCCTGCGCCATGCTGTATCTCCTTCTGAAACTGGCGGCCGAGCACACCGTGCGGCGGCCGGTTGGCCGTTTTCGAGCACTGGCGCCGAGGCGGCCTCCGGTGAAGGAGTCTTCCCAACCACGCCATCTCTAGAACAGCGTGGAACAGCAAACCACGTACGCAAAAACTTCGCACAGTCTACCGGAGGAAATTCTCCGACATGTGACCTGATTCGCCGTTAACAAGGGTAAACGCGAGTAGGTTTCAGGCCGGCCAGCGCCCGGTCAGCCGGCGCATCCCGGCCGCCCCACCGCGGTCGACAGCGGCCTTGACCACGGCGAATATGGCCCCTTGCAGAGCCGCGGCGGCCAGGATCTCGCCCCAGCCACGCTCTTCGTCCGTGGCGTCGGGCGCATCGTCGTCACCGGCCGCCAACTTCCAGACCTGCTTGAAGATGGCACCGGCCAGGATGCCGGCCCCGATGCCCAGCAGCATGCCCACCGGCTTGTACGCCACCTTGCTCACGACCTTGGCCAACCCAGGCCCCTCCCCCACACGGCTCCAGAAAAGATGCTCAACGGGAACGCTTTCGCATCACCATCAACACGACGATCGCGGCGAGCACGCCGGTGACCGCGGTCGCGGCGGCGGCCAGCTGCACCCGGTTTTCCTTGGCCCGCTCGGCGGTCTGCGCGGCCGAGCGGCGTACCCGAGCTTTGACGTCGGCCTTGGCGGCCAGGGCCTGGACGGTCTCGCCCAGCTCAGCCCGCGTCTGCCGGATCTCCGCCCGGAGCGCTTCGGTGTCCACCTTGCCGTTGGTGGAGACCTTGCCGTTCGTCGAAACCATCACGCCCCCTCGCCATGGCCGTTGGCCCGCGCCCGCACGGCCCCCTTGACCGTGTCGACGTCGGCCTTCAGCCCGGACGCGGCCGCCTGCGGTACGGGCGGCACCGCGCGCTTGACCTGCCGCCTGCCGACGAGCGCCATTATGGCAGCGCAGAGGAAGAGGAAGACGGTAACGACAAGTGCGGCGAGCCACGCCGGCATGACCAGCGCGAGCAGGAGGATGCCGGTGGCGATCAGGGCGCCGAGGCCGTACAGGGCGACCGCGCCGGCGCCGCCGAAGAGGCCGAGGCCGAGCCCGGCGTGCTTGCCCTTCTCGGCCAGTTCGGCCTTGGCCAGCGCGAGCTCGTCGCGGACCAGCAGGGAGATCTGTTCGCTGGCGCGCTGCACCAGCTCGGCGGTGGACTGTTCGGTCAACGGGCGGGCGGGACCGCGTTCGAGAACATCGGCCATGGCGTCCTCCTTCACCCTCTGTCAGGGACTATGCCCAGCTTAGGAGGGCTTCAACCGCGAGGCCTCAGGTTCGCGAGTCGTCCGCCTCGGGCCGTTCGGGCGGGCCTTCGAAGTCGGCCGCCCGGGCCTCGCCCTCCGGGTCGCCGCCGAAGACCCGGGCGTCGTCGTCCGGCTCCATGGGGATGCCGCGGCGGCTGGGGCGGACGTCGTGCGCGGCCGAGGGGCGTACCCACTGCCAGGCCAGCCGGTTGGCGCCGTCGCCGACCTCGGTACGGATCCGGGGCAGCGAGGTGGGCTGGCGGTCCCGGATCCAGCCGACGAAGTGCTCGCGGACCAGGCAGCGCAGGTCCCACAGTGTGGGTGCGTCGTTCGCGCTGACCAGGGCGCGTACCCGGATCATGCCGCCGACCGCGTCGGTCACCTGGAGTACGCAGACCCGGCCGTCCCACAGCTGGCTCCCCTCCAGCAGGGCGCGCAGCTCCTCCCGCATGTCCTGTACCGGCACCGCCCAGTCCAGGTCGAACTCGGCGGTGCCGAGGACCGCCGAGCCGGTACGGGTCCAGTTCTGGAACGGGCGCGTGGTGAAGTACGTGGTCGGCATGATCAGCCGCCGGTCGTCCCAGATCTGCACGACGACCGTGGTCAGCGTGAGCTCCTCGATCCGGCCCCACTCATCCTCGACCACGACCACGTCGTCGAGCCGGAGCGCGTCGCTGAACGTGAGCTGGAGCCCGGCGAAGATGTTGCCCAGCGTGCTCTGCGCGGCCAGGGCCGCCACGACGCCGAAGATGCCGGCCGAGGCGAGCAGGCTGGCGCCGACCGCCCGGACGTGCGGGAAGGTCATCAGCATCACGCCGAACGTGACCACCACGACCGCCGCCACCGTCACCCGGCGCAGCAGCCGTACCTGCGTGCGCACCTTGCGGGCGCGCAGGTTGTCCGGCACGTCGGTGCGGACCCGGGCCAGCGCCACGTCCTCGACCACCAGGGCCAGCGCGGCGAGCAGCCAGGCGAACGCGGTGATCGTGCAGAGCACGAGCAGGTGGACGACGAGCGTGCGGCCGGTGAAGTCGCCGCCGGTGGAGCGGACCCCGGCCTCGATCGCGAGGACGACCATCGCCACCTGGAACGGGCGGTGCGCGTGGTCGGAGAGCTCGCGCAGCAGTACCGAGCGCCGGCCGAGCCGCCGCACGACCCGGTGCACGATCTCCACCGCGACGAGGGCGACCACCGCGCCGCCGAGCGTCGCCGTGACCGACCACAGCACGGTGTCCACGTTCCATCCCCTCCGAACCAGGCCAGTAACCGACTATGCCCGATCGAACAGGGACCAACCGAGCAAAAGGCCCGTCTCTTGGAGGCTGGCGCCAGGGCCCCGATGCGACTGGCGCCAGGGCTCTCGGCGGCCGGCGCTAAGGCCGGGCGATCTTCAGCACGACGTTGCTGTCCGTGACGCTCTCCACCGTCACGTTGAGGCCGGCGACCTCGGTGCCGCCCTGGCCCACGGTCAGCGTCAGCTGCTCACCGGCCACCTCGACGGTCACCTTGTCACCCTCGGCACTCACCAGTCTGGCGTCCACTCCCAGCACGCTGGCCTGGGCTTCCACGCCTCTGTCGAATGTCACCGTGCACTGGTCGAGGCCACAGTCGGTATCGGCACCTTCGGAGCTGCACCCGGCAAGCACGGCGGCGGCGAGGGCCAGGCCGATCGCCACTCGGGCGGTCAGTCGCTTCGTCACGCCGCCTAGGGTACGTGCCCCGCGCCGCCCCCGCTGTGTTCACGACCCGGGGAGCCGCGCCGGCGGCGCGGTAGCGCCGATCCAGCGCCGATCCAGCGCCGCGGGAAAGCCGGGCCCGTCGCGCGCGAGAGCCCGGCCCACGGCGCACGCGAGCCCGGCCCACGGCGCACGCGAGCCGGGACCGCGGCCGCGGCGATCAGAGGGCGTGCTCCGGCGCGGGCAGGTCGTCGAAGGGGAACCGGCGGGCGAACGACGGCCACGCGACCGTGAGCCGCACCCGGTCGCGCGCGACGGCCGGCGCCGGCTCGGCCTGGAGGCCGGCGATCTCGCCGAGCTGGGCCAGCGCCCGCCGCACCTCGGCCTCCGGCATCCGCAGCGCCGACGCGAGCGCGCGCAGGTCGGTCGTCACCTGCCGGCGCCGCCACCGCGGCCGGGTGCGCTCGGCCAGCTCCCGCACGGTGATCGCGACGAGCACCGTACGGTCGTCCCGCTGGGCCCGCTCCTCGTCGCGGATCTCCTCGCCGGCGAGCGGCAGCACGTCGATCGGGTTGCGGTCCAGCCGGGGCGTCAGCCACTCACCGTCCATCTCGAACAGTCCGAACCCGACAAGGCAGGAAAGCAGCTCCTCCAGCGTGTGCGGCACCGGCAGCCCGCGGCGGCGGCACATCTCGGTGAACAGCTCGACCCGCGCGGCCCGCACCCGCACCACCCGGTCGTAGTGCTCGCGGGCGTGCAGCTCGGCGTGGTCGGCCTCGCGCCGCGGGTGGTGGCGCTGCGCCTGCGCGACCCAGTCGTCGACCGAGCCCGGGTCGCACCAGACCGCCTTGTCCCACGGCAGCATCGACCACGCCTCGCGGGAGAAGCGCCGCTGGTCGGGCACGACCGTGAGGTAGGCGAACGCGCAGGGCAGCCAGCGGATCCACGACGGCACCATCAATGCGCGCTGCCACCGCTCAGCCACGGAATGGACGATAGCGCCACAGCGCGTATCCGTGGGGGCACTATCCGCTGTGGACAGAACGGCCGGAAAGCACCTCCGCGGCCGCTTCGCCGTTGGCGCGCGTGGCGCCGTACGTGGCCACGTGGGTCGCCCCCACGACCGACGCAGGAACGCCCATCTCCACGACGATCGCGTCCGGCCGGGCGGCGAGCGCGGTCGCTACGGCGCGCGCCATCCACTCGTACCGGTGGATGTCGCGGACGACGAGCACCAGCGGCCGTCCCCGCGCCGCGGTGAGGAACCCACCCGTCGCGTCGGCCGCCGTCAGGCGGGCCGCGGTCGTGCCGGGCAGCAGCGCGGCCAGCGGCGTCGCCACGCCCCACGGCGTCTCGGGGCCGATCGCGAAGTTGCGCGGCGGCTCGAACTCCACCACGTGCGGCGCGCCGGCCAGCGGCAGCGCGGCGGCGGCACCGGTGACGCGGATCGCGCGGCGGGCGCCGGCGAGCCCGACCGGTACGCCGCCCGCCGGGTCCGGCACCGCGGCCGCCCGGGCCTGCGCGGTCCACGCGGCCAGCTGCTCGACCCGCTTGGCCGCCTCGGCGAGCCGCTCCTCGGGCAGCTCCCCGGCGGCGACCGCGGCCACGATCGCGTCCCGCAGGCGGGTGGCGGTCGCCTCGTCGGCGTGGTCGCCACCCACGCAGATCGCGTCGACGCCGGCGGCGAGCGCCTGCACGGCGGCGCCCTCCAGGCCGTACCGGGTCCGCAGCGCCCGCATCTCGATGCCGTCGGTGATCACCGTGCCGGCGAAGCCCAGCTCGTCGCGGAGCAGGTCGGTCAGCACGAGCCGGCTCAGCGTCGCCGGGCGCTCCGGGTCGACGGCGGGTACCAGCAGGTGGCCGGTCATGACGGCCTGCACGCCCGCCGCGATCGCGGCCCGGAACGGCGGCAGCTCCGTGCCGTCCAGCTCGGCGCGGGACGACCCGATCCGGGGCACGTCCACGTGCGAGTCGACGCTGGTGTCGCCGTGCCCGGGAAAGTGCTTGGCGCAGGCCGCGACGCCGGCCGACTGGAGGCCGGTGATCCAGGCGGCGGTGTGGCGGGCGACGAGGTCCGGATCGGCGCCGAAGGCCCGCACGCCGATGACCGGGTTGTCCGGGTTGTTGTTGACGTCCGCGTCCGGCGCGTAGTCGAGCGTGATGCCCGCGGCGGCCAGGTCGTGGCCCAGGTCGCGGGCGACCGCCTCGGTCAGCGTCACGTCGTCGACCGCGCCGAGGGCGAGGTTGCCCGGCCGCGAGCTGCCCTGCCAGGTCTCGAAGCGGGTGACGTCACCGGCCTCCTCGTCGAGCGCGACGATCACGTCCGGCCGCTCGGCGCGCAGCGCGGCGGCGAGCTCGGCGACCTGGGCGGGGCTGGCGATGTTGCGCCCGAAGAGGGCCACGCCGCCCAGTCCCTCACCCAGCCAGCGGCGCACCCAGGTCGGCGGGAGCGTCCCCTCGAAACCCGGCTGCAACACGGCGCCGGCGAGGCGTAGCAGATCCCGGCTGGTCTCCGACATGTGGCCCCCGTACTCCATAGTGGACAGTTTCCGCCGGTCCGGCGGGTAGATGCCATGGTCACACCGGATCCCGGAAATAGTCAATAAACCTTTCTATTAAGTCTCACCAGGCGGGCTGGCCTTTGTGCCGGTATGCCCACGAACGGGTGTCGGGAGCTTTGCGGACCGCGCGACTTCTTGCCTCACCGTGAAAGAGTGCGGAGATGGACGTGTTGTGCTCGGCCGCCACCATCGCCGCCGAGGACCGGAGCTGGTTCGACATTCCGGCCGTCCGCGTCGTCGGGTCGATCCTCGGGGCGCTCCTGCTGCTGGCCGCGATCCGGTCGATGTTCGGCAAGGGCAAGTGACTCTCGCGGATGCACGTGCGGGCCGGATGTTAAGGATCCGCTGAGAAAGCCGCCGCCCACCTGTGACCATCTCACCGCGTAGCGCCGGGGTAACGTGACCCGAGGCGTCACCGACCCAGGGATAGATAGGCGTGGACCTGGAAACCTCTACCCGCCAGCTGGCTACGGGCCTGACCCGTGTGGCGGTGGCCGTGCAGGCCGCCGAGAGCCCGATCCAGCTGGAGCGGACCATAGCCCAGCAGCAGGTGCTGCTCCTGCTGAGCCGGCGCAGCGAGGTCTACCCGCTGTCCGAGCTCTCCGCCGACCTCAACATGACCACCCACGCGACCATGTCGGCGATCGCGACGCTGGCCCGCGAGGGGCTGGTCTCCGTCGACCCCTCCCCGTCGTACGCGCCGCACGCGGTGCGGATCGCGCTGACCGAGGCCGGCCGCGCGCAGTCGCCCGAGCTGCTCAACTGGGCCGCCGACCTCCTCTCCGAGCTGCACAACCTCGACCAGGAGGGGCAGCACCAGCTGCTCGGCGTGGTGGCCGCCCAGATCCGGCGGATGCAGCGCGAGGGCCAGATCCCGGTCACGAAGATGTGCGTCACCTGCCGCTTCTTCGACGGCTACGCCCACCCGGGCACCGACGAGCCGCACCACTGCTGGCTGATCGACAAGCCGTTCGGCCACCAGTACCTGCGGCTGCGCTGCCCGGAGGCCCAGCCCGGCGAGGGCCCGGTCCGCCCCGAGGGCTAAACCGCCCCGCCCGGAGGGCGGTCCCCCGCGCGCCGGTCGCGCCCTCGCCCCCGCCAGTGCGGTGGCCACTAACGTTCACCGGGTGACCGGCGGCCTTCGGCCGCTGGTCACCCGGCGCCGGCGAAGCCGGCAAAGGTTAGTGGCCACCGCACGAGGTGTCGCCTCGCGACCCCGCGCCGTCACGCGGATCTAGAACGTTTAGGGCGCTATTTCAGCCCTAAACGTTCTAGATCCGCTCGTAGGCGAACGGAGGCGGTCGCCGGTCGGGGACCGGAAGGCGCCGCATAGACCCCGGCCGTTTGCCGGCGGTGCGCGGGGGGCACGATGGGCCCGCCATGAGACTTCCGCTTCCCCTCTCCCGGCGGCTGCGCCGTGCCGCCCGCACCCACTTCGGCTGGCGCCGGCTGCGCCCCGGCCAGCTTGCCCCGATGCGCGCGGTGCTGCGCGGCCGGGACGCGCTGGTCGTGCTCCCCACCGGTGGTGGGAAGTCCGCTGTCTACCAGGTCCCGGCGATGATGCTGGCCGGGCCGACCGTGGTGATCTCGCCGCTGCTCGCCCTGCAGCAGGACCAGATCAACGCCCTCAACGACCGCCCGGGCATGGCCGCCGTCCGGGTCAGCTCCGCCGAGACGCCCGCGCAGCGGTCGGCCGCGCTGGAGGCGGTGCGCAAGGGGCTGGCCCGGTTCCTGTTCATCACCCCGGAGCAGCTCGCCGACCCCGAGCGGCGCGCCGAGGTGCGGGCGCTCCGCCCCGCGCTGGTCGCGGTGGACGAGGCGCACTGCATCTCCGCCTGGGGGTACGACTTCCGCCCCGACTACCTCGCGCTCGGCCACCTCGTCGAGGGCACCGGCGACGAGGGCACCGGCGACGAGGGCACCGGCGACGAGGGCACCGGCGACGGAGGCACCCACCGCGAAAGCGCCGAAGGCACCCGCGACGAAAGCGGCGAAAGCGCCGAGAGCACCCGCGCCAAAGGCACAGGCGGCCGCGCCAAAGGCGCAGGCACCGCCCGCCCCCCGGTGGTCGCGCTGACCGCCACCGCCTCCCCGCCGGTACGCGACGACATCGTCGAGCGGCTCCGGCTGCGCGACCCGCTCGTTGTCGTCTCCGGGCTGGACCGCCCCAACCTCTTCCTGGAGGTGGCGCACTGCCCCGACGAGGAGTACCGCTGGCGCCGCCTGGTCGCACTGCTGCGCGATGACAAGGGCGGCGGCACCGGCATCGTCTACGTGCCGACCCGCCGCGCCGCCGAGGAGCTGGGCGAGCGGCTCTCGACGGCCGGGTTCGCGGCGGCGGCGTACCACGGCGGGATGGCCGCGGGCGTACGCGAGCGGCGGCACGAGGACTTCCTGGCCGGGCGGGTACCGGTGATGGTGGCGACCTCCGCGTTCGGCATGGGCATCGACAAGCCGGACATCCGGTGGGTGGCGCACGTGGCACTGCCCGACTCGCCGGACAGCTACCAGCAGGAGATCGGCCGCGCCGGGCGGGACGGCGCACCGGCCCGGGCGCTGCTGCTGTGGCGGGCCGAGGACATCGGCCTGCAGCGCTTCTTCACCGGCGGGGCGCCCGACGCGACCGAGCTGCGCGACCTGGCCGCGGTGCTGCGTACCGGCAAGCTGACCCGCACCGCCCTGCGCGAGCGGACCGGGCTCGGCGCCCGCAAGCTCGGCCAGTTGCTCGGGCTGCTGGAGCAGGTCGGCGCCGCCACCACCGTGGGGCAGAAGCTGACCGCGCCCCGGTACGCCCCCGAGCCGGTCGAGGCCGCCCGCGCCGCCCTGGCCGAGGCGGAGCGGCAGCAGGTGGTACAGCGCTCGCGTACCGACATGATGCGCGCCTTCGCCGAGAGCGACTCCTGCCGCGGGCGGGCGCTGCTCGCCTACTTCGGCGAGCACCTCGCCCGACCGTGCGGGCACTGCGACAACTGCGCCGAGGGCCGGGCCCAGCCGGCGCGCAGGGCGGAACGCGGCCCGTTCCCCCTGCACAGCACGGTGCGCCACGCCGAGTGGGGGGTCGGTATGGTGCTGGCGTACGAGTCGGACAAGATGACGGTTCTGTTCGACGATGTGGGGTACAAGACCCTGTCCGTGCCGGTCGTCCGCGCCCAGGGGTTGCTGGTGGCGGAGGCCGGATGACCCAGCCGCGATCGAAAGGCGGTCCCGTGACCGAACAACCGGTGTACCTGACGCTCGGCTTCTCCGACGAGGAGTGGGGCCTGCTCACCGGCCTGCCGCTCGCGGTGCTCACCGCCGCCAGCGCCGCCGAGCCGGACGGCACCCGCCGCACGCTCGCCGAGGGCGCGGCCGGCCTGGAGGCGGTGGCCGCGGGGCGCGACGGCGGGAGCCCGCTCGTCGCCGCGGTCGCCCAGGAGGTCGTGTCGCGGGCGGGCGACCCGGAGACCGGCGAGGAGCTGCCGCCGATCAACCCGGGCGACCCGGAGGCGTACCTCGGGGACGTGCTCGACCGGGCCGGCGCCGCCGCCGCGCTGCTGCGCGCCAAGGTCGACGAGGGCGAGGCCGGCGCGTACGGCCACTGGGTGGTCAGCATCGCCGAGCAGGTGGTCAGCGCGGCACCCTCGGGCGGCATGCTGGGCATCGGCGGCCACCTGGTCACCGAGCCGGAGCGGCGCTTCCGGGACGCGCTCGCGAAGGCCTTCCACGACTGACCCGGTACCCCCTGGGTAGTCTCCTGCTGATGTTGGCGGGTGAGTCCTTCCTGAGCTTCTGGCGCGAGCGCCACCTCTGCACGTTCACCACCCTGCGCCGGGACGGCTCCCCGCACGTCACCCCGGTCGGCGTGACCCTCGACCCGGAGGCCGGCCTGGCCCGGGTCATCGCCTCGCGCGACTCCCGCAAGGTCCGCAACGCCGCCGACACCGGCCTGGTCGCGCTCTGCCAGGTCGACGGCCGGCGCTGGTCCACGCTCGAAGGGCGGGCGGTGGTCCGCGACGACCCGGCCGCGGTCGCCGACGCCGAACGCCGCTACGCCGAGCGCTACCGCACCCCCCGCGCCAACCCCAAGCGGGTCGTCATCGAGATCACCGTGACCCGGGTGCTCGGCAATGCCTGACGTACACGTGGTCGGTATCGGCGCCGACGGCTGGCCCGGCCTCGCCGCGACCGCCCAGTCCCGGCTGGTGGAAGCGGACGTCCTCTTCGGCAGCCGCCGCCAGCTCGCCCTCCTCCCCGGCGCCGTGCGGGGCGAGCGGCTGCCGTGGCCGTCGCCGCTGATGCCCGCGCTCCCCGGCCTCCTCGACGCCCACCGCGGCCGCCGGGTCTGCGTGCTGGCCAGCGGCGACCCGATGCACCACGGCATCGGCGCCGCGATCCTGCGCATCCTCGGCCCCGGGCGGGTCGCCGTCCTCCCGCACGCCTCCTCGATGTCGCTCGCCTGCGCCCGCCTCGGCTGGGCCATGGAGGAGGTCGAGGTGGTCGGCCTGGTCGGCCGCCCGGTCCAGCACCTTCACCCATACCTCACCCCGGGCCGCCGCCTGCTGGTCCTGGGGGCGGGCGCGGCCACCGTCGCGGGCATCCTTTCCACCCGCGGGTACGAGGGCAGCCGGTTGACGGTTCTCGAACAGTTGGGTGGCCCGGGCGAGCGGATCCGGCACGGCTCCGCCGCCTCCCCCTGGCCCGCCGGCGACCAGCTCGCGATCGTGGCCGTGGAGTGCGCCGGCGGCCCCGCGCTGCCGGCGGTGCCGGGCCTCCCCGACGACGCGTACGTCCACGATGGACAGCTGACCAAGCGGGAGGTGCGCGCCGTCACGCTGGCCCGCCTGGCGCCGGTACCCGGCCAGCTCCTCTGGGACGTCGGCGCCGGGGCCGGCAGCGTCGCCGTCGAGTGGATGCGCGGCCACCGTTCGTGCCGCGCCGTCGCCGTCGAGTCCGACCCCACCCGCGCCGCCCGCATCCGCGAAAACGCGCTGGCGCTCGGCGTTCCCGATCTGTCCATCGTGGAGGGAAGGGCCCCGGCGGCGCTGGCCGCCCTCCCCGGGCCGGACGCCGTCTTCGTCGGTGGCGGGGTGACCGAGCCGGGCCTGCTGGAGGCCTGCTGGGCGGCCCTCTCCCCCGGCGGCCGCCTGGTCGCCAACGCGGTGACCCTGGAGTCCGAGGCGGTGCTGGCCGCCTGGCACGCCACGGTGGGGGGCGACCTGACCCGGATCGAGGTGAGCCGCGCCGGCGCGGTGGGGGGCTTCACCGCGTGGCGGCCGGCGCTGCCGGTGGTCCAGTGGGCGGCGGTGCGGTCGTGACGGTCCACTTCATCGGCGCCGGCCCGGGCGCCGCCGACCTGATCACCGTCCGCGGCCGCGACCTGATCGCCGCGAGCCCGGTCTGCCTCTACGCGGGAAGCCTCGTCCCGGCGGCCCTGCTCGACGCCTGCCCGCGCGGCGCCCGCAAGGTGGACACGGCGCGGCTGACGCTGGACGAGATCGTCGCCGAGATGATCGCGGCACACGGGGCCGGCCAGGACGTGGCCCGCCTGCACTCCGGCGACCCGTCCGTCTTCAGCGCGATGGCCGAGCAGATGCGCCGCCTCGACGCGGCCGGCGTCCCGTACGACGTCACCCCGGGCGTACCCGCCTTCGCGGCGGCCGCCGCCACGCTGCGCCGCGAGCTCACCGTCCCCGGCGTCGGCCAGACCGTGATCCTCACCCGCGTCACCGGCCAGGCCACGCCCATGCCGCCCACCGAAGACCTGGCCACGCTCGCCGCGAGCCGGGCGCTGCTGGTGATCCACCTGGCCGTACACCGGATCGAGGACGTGGTGGCCGCCCTCACCCCGTTCTACGGCAGCGACTGCCCGGCGGCCGTGGTCGCCTACGCCTCCCGCCCGGACGAGGTCGTCCTCCGCGGCCCGCTCGCGACGATCGCCGCGCAGGTGGCCGCCGCCGGCGTCGAGCGCACCGCGGTCATCGTCGTCGGCCGCACCCTGAGCGCGACCGAGTTTCCGGACAGCCACCTCTACTCCGCCGCCCGCACCCGCTGAATTCCCTGGTGGGAGCCGGAATCGGGGGGCCGTCCGGCCCGGCAAGGCCTTGATCGGCGGATGGCGGGATGGCGAGGAATCCGGACGCGAGCGATTTTCGCCGTGGGAGCGCATCCAAAGGCGGCCCGGGACCGGATCAACGACCGACGGTGATCAACGCCGGACCGGATTACCGTACAAGCCCTCACAACTACGGAGGGTCTGAACATGGGGGCACGAAAGGTCCTGTTCCGCGCGGTAGTGGCCGCCTGCGTCGCGGGCGTGCTGGTCGCCTGCGGGCCGGCCGAGCCGGAGCAGCCGCAGAGCGCGACGACGGCGGAGTCCACAGTGGAGCCGACGCCCGCCGCCGAGCCGACACCCACCGCCGAGCCCACGCCGACGCCGGTCGTCGAGGTCAAGACGGTCACGGTGACCGAGAAGATCCCGTTCAAGCGGACCACGGTCAAGGACTCCACCCTCACCGAGGGCACCCGCAAGGTGCGGACCAAGGGGGTCACCGGCGTGAAGACGCTGACCTACGAGGTGACGTACACCGGCGGGAAGGAGACGGCCCGCAAGCTGCTGCGCCAGGCCGTCACCAAGCAGCCGGTCGCCGAGGTCACCGCCGTCGGTACGAAGAAGAAGGCGCCGACCCGGCAGTGCGACCCGAACTACAGCGGCTGCGTGCCGATCGCCAGCGACGTGGACTGCGCGGGCGGCACCGGCAACGGGCCTGCCTATGTCGAGGGGCCAGTGAAGATCATCGGGGATGACATCTACGATCTTGACGGCAACGACAATGACGGGATCGGCTGCGAATAAACCGCCTGCGAATAGCGCCCGTGATCAAAGCTCCCTTCAAGTAGTTCTAGCGACTTGAAGGGAGCTTTGATCACCGGCGGGCCCCGAAGGGTCTCCTAGGCGCGGCCGACGACGGTACCGGCGCGGTCGATCACCACGACGTCGACCGTGACGGGCGCCTCGCGGAGCACCTCGACGGCGGTCCGCCGGGCCCGTTCCGCGATCAGGTCGCCGAGCGGCAGCCCGGCGGCCTGGCAGTGGCCGAGCGCTTCCAGCGCTGTGTTCGCGGCGGCGACGCGGGCGACCAGCTCGCCGTCGCCGCCGGCCGCGCGCACCGTCCCGGCCATCGCGGCGAGGTCCACTTGGGACCGTCCGGAGTGGAGGTCGAGGTGCCCCTCGGCCAGCTTGGAGAGCTTGCCGATGCCGCCGGCGATGGTGAGGCGGGGCACCGGGTGGCGGCGCAGGTACTTGAGCACCGCCCCGGCGAAGTCGCCCATGTCGAGCAGCGCGTCCTCGGGCAGCCCGTACAGCTCGGCGGCGACCCGCTCGGAGGTGCTCCCGGTGCAGCCGGCGACGTGTTGGCGGCCGGCGGCGCGGGCCACGTCGATGCCCCGGCGGACGCTGTCGATCCAGGCGGAGCAGGAGTACGGCACCACGATGCCGGTCGTGCCCAATATGGAGAGTCCACCGAGGATGCCGAGGCGCGGGTTCCAGGTCTTCTTCGCCAGCTCCTCGCCGCCGTCGACGGAGATCTCCACCACCGCGTCGCCGGTGCCGCCGTGCCGGGCGGCGACCTCGGCGACCGCCTCGCGCATCATGCGGCGGGGCACCGGGTTGATGGCCGGCTCGCCGACCGCGATCGGCAGGCCGGGCTTGGTGACCGTGCCGACGCCGCTGCCGGCGCGGAAGAGCACGCCGCCGCCGGCCGGGCCGGGGGTGACGGTGGCGCGGACGAGCGCACCGTGCGTGACGTCCGGGTCGTCGCCCGCGTCCTTCACGACGCCGGCCGTCGCGGCGCCGCCGGTGAGCGACTCGACCGCGAGCGCGAACGAAGGGCGCTGGCCCTTGGGGAGCACGATCTCCACCGGGTCCGGGAAGGAGCCGGTGAGCAGCGCCGTGTACGCGGCCGTGGTCGCCGCCGTCGCGCAGGCCCCGGTGGTCCAGCCGTAGCGCAGAGTCACCGCCACAGCATGCCAGACTGGGTCCGTGCGGACGCTGCTCATCCTCGGTGGCACCGGCGAGGCGCGCGCGCTGGCGGCCCGCGCGGGCGGCTGGCGGGTGGTCACGTCGCTCGCCGGCCGGGTGCGCGACCCGCGCCTGCCCGAGGGCGAGGTGCGGATCGGCGGCTTCGGCGGGCCGGACGGGCTGGCCGCCTGGCTGGTGGCGCAGGACGTGGGCGCGGTGGTGGACGCCACGCACCCGTTCGCGAGCCGGATCAGCGCCTCGGCCGTGGCCGCCGCACGGGCCACCGGCGTACCGCTGCTGGCGCTGCACCGCCCCGGCTGGACCGAGGAGCCGGGCGACGACTGGCGGCGCGTGCCCAGCGTCGAGGCGGCCGCCGCGGCGTTGGCCACGCTGGGCACGCGCGTGATGCTCACCACCGGGCGCCAGAGCCTCGCCGCCTTCGCGGATCTGGACCTCTTCTTCCTGGTCCGCACCGTGGACCCGCCGCAGGCGCCGCTGCCCCGGCGGCATCACCTGCTGCTCGACCGTGGACCGTACACGGTGGAGGGTGAGGCGGGGCTCATGCGGAAGCACGCGATCGACGTACTGGTCACAAAGGACAGCGGCGGCACCATGACGGCCGCGAAGCTGGTCGCCGCCCGGGACCGCGGCATCCCGGTCGTGCTGGTGGACCGGCCGGCGAAGCCCGGCGTCCAGTCGGTGTCCACAGTAGACGAGGCGGTCGAGTGGCTCAGGGATACCGGCGCGGCGTGAACACCGCACCGCCGCTCCCCTGCCGCGTGGCGGAGGAGCCGACGATCAGCAGGCAGCGCATGTCCACGCCAGACGGGTCGAGGTCGGCGAGGCGTACCACGCGCACGTGCTCCGCCGGCCCGCCCACGTCCCGCCCGACGACCACGGGCGTGTCCGGCGCGCGGTGCTCCAGCAGGAGGTCGCGGGCCTTCTCCACCTGCCAGGTGCGGGTGCGCGAGGCCGGGTTGTAGATGGCGATGACCAGGTCGGTACGGGCGGCGGCGGTGAGCCGCTCCACGATGACGTCCCAGGGCTTGAGCCGGTCGGAGAGGGAGAGCACGCAGTAGTCGTGGCCGAGTGGCGCGCCCGCCCGGCTCGCCACGGCCTGCGCGGCGGTGAGCCCGGGCACGACCCGCACCGGCACGTCCGCGTACCGGGGCTGGGCGGCCACCTCCAGCACCGCGCTCGCCATCGCGAAGACGCCCGGGTCGCCCGAGGAGACGACGGCGACCCGGGAGCCGGCGGCGGCCAGGTCCAGCGCGTACGCCGCCCGCGCCGCCTCCTCGGTGTTGCCGGAGGGGTGGCGCCGCTGGCGCGGGTTGGGCGGCACCCGGTCGAGGTACGGCCCGTAGCCCACCAGGTCGTCCGCCGCGGCCAGTACCGCCTGCGCCTCCGGTGTCGTCCACTCCCGGCCGGCCGGGCCGAGCCCCACGACCGAGACCTCTCCGGGGCCGGAGCGCGCGGCGGCGTCCACGAGCGGCGGCGGCACCGCCGCGACCCGGCTGGGCAGGAGCGCGAGCGAGAAGTACGGCACCGTCGACGGGTCGACATCGGACAGCGGCGCGACGCGCTGGCCGGCGGTGGTGGCCCGCTCCACGTACCAGGCCTCGTCCAGCCGGCCGGCCCGCGCCAGTGCCTCGCGGACCGCCGTGAACGTGCGGCCCAGCTTGAGGATCGCCGCCGGACCGGACCCGTCCAGGCGCCGGGCCAGCTCCTCCGGGGCGAGCGTGCCGGGGAGCACGGTGAGCACCTCGTCGCCTTCCACGAGCGGGCGTCCCAGCACGGCCGAGCCGCCGCTGACCGAGGTGACGCCGGGCACCACCTCGGTGGCGTACCGGGGCGACAGTCTCTTGTGGATGTGCAGGTACGAGCCGTAGAAGAACGGGTCTCCCTCGCAGAGCACCACCACGTCCCGCCCGGCGTCGAGATGGGCGGCGAGGCGGGCGGCGCACTCGGCGTAGAACTCGTCGATCGCGCCCCGGTAGCCGCCCGGGTGCGCGGTCGTCTCGGTCGTCACCGGATAGACCAGCGCCTCCTCGATCTGCCCCTCCCGCAGGTACGGCTCGGCGATCGCGCGGGCGATGCTGCGGCCGTGGCGGGCACTGTGGTACGCCACCACGTCCGCTCGTTCGACCAGCCGGGCGGCCTTGACGGTCACCAGCTCCGGGTCGCCCGGCCCGAGTCCCACGCCGTACAGCCGCCCCGCACCCATCACTCCTCCTCGCTGGCGATGGCGTTGATGGCCGCCGCCGTCATCGCGCTGCCGCCGCGGCGGCCGTGTACCACAAGGTGTTCGAGGTCGGTGGCGGCGAGCGCGCGCTTCGACTCGGCCGCGCCGATGAAGCCGACCGGGATGCCCAGCACCGCCGCCGGCCGGCCGGCGCCCTCGGCGACCAGCTCCAGCAGGCGGAAGAGGGCGGTCGGCGCGTTGCCCACCGCGACGAGCGCGCCGTCGAGCCGGTCCCGCCACAGCTCCAGCGCGGCGGCGCTGCGGGTGGTGCCGAGCCGCTCCGCGAGCGCCGGCACGCGGGGGTCGCCGAGCGTGCAGACCACCTCGTTGCCCGCGGGGAGCCGGCGGCGGGTCACCCCGGCGGCCACCATCGCGGCGTCGCAGAGGATCGGGGCGCCGGCGCGCAGGGCCGCCCGGCCGGCCGCGACCGCCCCCGCCGACCAGGCCAGGTCGGTGACGAGGTCGACCATCCCGCACGAGTGGATCATCCGGACCGCGACCCGGGCCACGTCGTCCGGGAGCCCCGACAGGTCGGCCTCCGCGCGGATCGTCGCGAACGACCGCCGGTAGATCTCCGCACCGTCCTTGAGGTAAGCCGTCACGCCGTCACGTACCCGTCCACTGTGGCCACCATCCGCAGGTGCTCGCCGGCCGGGCTGCCGCAGGCGCGTTCGCAGCCGACCCAGTGCACCGGCAGGCCGTGCGACGGGTGTCCACTGTGGTGGTCGAGCGCGTCGGCCCGCACGTCGGCGTACGCCCGGGCGCATCCGGGCGAGCCGACGCAGGCGGTCACCCCCACCCACGGCGAGTCGGGATCCGTGGCGAGGCCGGCCTCCGCCAGCCGGGCGAGGAAGCTCCCGTCGGGAAGGTCCGGCACCACGACGCCCCGCCACGGCGTGACCACGACGGCCGGCGCGCCGCAGAGGACCTCGACCTGCGCGGGAGAGAGCCGCCCCAGCGGCACCGCCGCCGCGACCGCGATCCGGCCGTCCACTTGGGACACCGCGCCGATCGGCCCCCACGAGACGGGTCGCGCCGCCGGCAGCCCGGGTGGTGTCGCGCCGAGCCGCGCCGCGACCCGGTTCACGCCGTCGTCCAGTTCGGACAGTCGCCAGTGGCCGTCCCGCTCGGCCAGGAACGCGTGCGCGGCCGCCAGCAGCGCCGGTACGGCCTCGTCGGGCGCCACCCGCAGCCCGCTGTCCCGCCCGGCGAGCAGGAGGGTCCGCCCGCGCAGCCCGACGTCGGCGCCGAGCCCGGCGACGTCGCCCCGCCCGTCGTCGAGCGCGAAGAGGAAGCGCCCGGGCAGGCCGGCCAGCACCGGGTCGGCGCGGAGGGCCGCGTCGAGCGCGGCGACGAGCGGGCGCACGTCGAGCACGCCCCGGCCGTCCCGCCCACTGAGCGGCGAGGCGACGATGTTCCGTACCCGATCGTGGGTGACCGACGGCAGCAGGCCGGCCACCGACAGCCGCTCGGCGAGCGACGCCTCCGCGCCGGCCGCCAGACCGCGGACCTGGAGGTTGCCCCGCGAGGTGAGCTCCAGCTCACCGGCGCCGAGGGCGGCCGACGCCTCGGCGACCGCGCGCCACTGGTCGGCGGTGAGCGCGCCGCCCGGCACGCGGACCCTGGCCAGGCCACCGTCGAGCGCAGGGTGCACCTGGACGGCGCCGGGACAGGCGTCCGGGCCGGAACGAGCTGGTAAGGAGGCGACCACGGGCCGGATACTACGGCCAGCTACGCTGGTCTCCGCAACCCGCGGCGACAAGCGGAGGAAGCCGGTGCGAGTCCGGCGCGGTCCCGCCACTGTCACTGAGCGTCAGCTCAGGAGCCAGACACTCCGGTCGCCGCGACCTTCGACCCGGGACGCGGATCCCGAGGGAGGCGGTGGGCCGTGTTCGTGCTGCTGTCGACGTCCGACACCGACCTGTTGAGCGCGCGGGCGAGCGGCGCGCCGTACCGGCTGGCCAACCCGGCGCGCACCGCGGTGGCCGACGTTCCCGACCTGGTGGAGGGCGCCGACCTCGTGGTCGTCCGCCTGCTCGGCGGGCGCCGCGCCTGGGAGGAGGGGCTCGACGCGCTGCTGGCCGGCCCCCGCCCGGTGGTGGTGCTCGGCGGCGAGCAGGCGCCCGACGCCGAGCTCATGCGCCTCTCCACGGTGCCGAGCGGGGTCGCCGCGGAGGCCCACGCGTACCTCGCCCACGGCGGGCCGGGCAACCTCGCCCAGCTGCACCGGTTCCTCTCCGACACGGTGCTGCTGACCGGGCACGGCTTCGCGCCGCCGGAGCCGACACCGGTCTGGGGCGCCGGCGACCTGCCCGAGGGCGGCGGGCCGGTCGTGGCCGTGCTCTACTACCGGGCGCACCACGTGGCCGGCAACACCGCGTTCGTCGAGGCGCTCTGCGCGGCCGTCGCGAGCGCCGGTGGGCGGCCACTGCCCGTGTACTGCGCGTCGCTGCGCACCCCCGATCCGGAGCTGCTGGCCACGCTCGGGCGGGCCGACGCGCTGGTGGTGACCGTGCTCGCGGCCGGCGGCACCCGCCCCGCGCGGGTGGGCGCGGGCGGCGACGACGAGGCGTGGGACGTGGGCGCGCTCGCCGCGCTCGACGTGCCGATCCTGCAAGGGCTCTGCCTCACCAGCGACCGGGCGGCGTGGGCCACCGGCGACGACGGACTCTCCCCATTGGACGCGGCGACGCAGGTGGCGATCCCCGAGTTCGACGGGCGGATCATCACGGTCCCGTTCTCCTTCAAGGAGATCGACCCGGACGGCCTGACCGTGTACGTGGCGGACCCCGAGCGCGCCGCCCGGGTCGCCGGCATCGCGGTCGCGCACGCCCGCCTGCGCCATGTGCCGCCGGCCGAAAAGCGGGTGGCGCTGATGCTGTCGGCGTACCCGACCAAGCACTCCCGCATCGGCAACGCGGTCGGCCTCGACACGCCCGCCAGCACGGTGCGGCTGCTGGGCGCGCTGCGCGAGCGCGGGTACGACGTCGGCGACCTCCCGGACGACGGTGACGCGCTGATGCACGCGCTCATCGCGGCCGGCGGGCAGGACCCCGACTGGCTCACCGAGGAGCAGCTCGAGGGCAACCCGGTGCGCATCCCGGCCACCGACTACATCGCGTACTACGAAACGCTCCCCGCCGAGCTGCGCGCGGCGATGGAGCGGCACTGGGGGCCGCCGCCGGGCGAGCTCTACGTCGACGCCGGCGGCGACATCGTGCTCGCCGCCCTCCGCGCCGGCAACGTCGTCGTGATGGTGCAGCCGCCGCGCGGCTTCGGCGCCAACCCGATCGCCATCTACCACGATCCGGACCTGCCGCCGAGCCACCACTACCTGGCCGCGTACCGGTGGGTGGCCGGCAGCTTCGGGGCGCACGCGATCGTCCACGTCGGAAAGCACGGCAACCTGGAGTGGCTGCCCGGCAAGACGGTCGGCATGTCGGCCGCGTGCGGGCCGGACGCCGCGCTGGGCGACCTGCCGCTCGTGTACCCCTTCCTGGTCAACGATCCCGGCGAGGGCACGCAGGCCAAGCGGCGCGCGCACGCCACGCTGGTCGACCATCTGGTACCGCCGATGGCGCGCGCCGAGACGTACGGCGACATCGCCCGGCTCGAACAGCTCCTCGACGAGCACGCCACCATCGCCGCGCTCGACCCGGCCAAGCTGCCCGCCATCCGGGCGCAGATCTGGACGCTCGTCCAGGCCGCCCGGCTCGACCACGACCTGGGCGTGGACGACCGGCCGCACGACGCCGAGTTCGACGACTTCCTGCTGCACGTCGACGGCTGGCTCTGCGAGGTCAAGGACGCGCAGATCCGCGACGGCCTGCACGTGCTCGGCGTACCGCCGGTGGGCGAGGCCCGGGTCAACCTGGTGCTCGCGATGCTCCGCGCCCGGCAGATGTGGGGCGGCCAGGTGGCGGCGCTGCCGGGCCTGCGCGAGGCGTTGGGCATGGGCGACTCCTTGAAGGAGGTCGACCGCGTCGAGGCGGAGGCCCGGGCGCTGGTCACCCGCATGGAGGAGGAGGGCTGGGATCCGGCCGCCGTACCGGACGGGCCCGCCGCCGAGGTCCTCCGCTTCGCGGCGACCGAGATCGTGCCCCGGCTGGCCCGCACCACCGACGAGCTCACCAACGTGCTCCGCGCGCTCGACGGGCGGTACATCCCGGCCGGGCCGAGCGGCTCACCCCTGCGCGGCCTGGTCAACGTGCTCCCCACCGGGCGCAACTTCTACTCCGTCGACCCGAAGGCGGTGCCGAGCCGGCTGGCCTGGGAGACCGGGCAGGCGATGGCCGACTCGCTGCTCGCCCGGTACCGCGCGGACACCGGCGAGTGGCCCCGCTCGGTCGGGCTGTCGGTGTGGGGTACCAGCGCGATGCGCACCGCCGGCGACGACGTGGCCGAGGTGCTGGCGCTGCTCGGGGTCCGTCCACAGTGGGACGAGGCGTCCCGCCGGGTGAACGGCTTCGCGCCCGTCCCCCTCGCCGAGCTCGGCCGGCCCCGGATCGACGTGACCGTGCGGATCAGCGGGTTCTTCCGCGACGCGTTCCCGCATGTGGTCGTGATGCTCGACGACGCCGTGCGGTTGGTCGCCGGCCTGGACGAGCCTCCGTCGGAAAACTATGTGCGCGCCCACGTCGAGCAGGACCTCGCCGCGCACGGCGACCAGCGGCGGGCGACCGCGCGGGTGTTCGGCTCCAAGCCCGGCGCGTACGGCGCCGGCCTCCTCCCGCTCATCGACAGCCGCAACTGGCGCGACGACGGCGACCTCGCCGAGGTGTACGCGGCGTGGGGCGGTTTCGCCTACGGGCGCGACCTGGACGGCGTGCCGGCCCGCGCGGACATGGAGACCGCGTACCGCCGGATCGCCGTCGCCGCCAAGAACGTGGACACCCGCGAGCACGACATCGCCGACTCCGACGACTACTTCCAGTACCACGGCGGGATGATCGCCACGGTGCGCGCGCTGACCGGCACCGCGCCCGCCGCGTACATCGGCGACAGCACCCAGCCCGAGGCGGTGCGGACCCGCAGCCTCCACGAGGAGACCGCGCGGGTCTTCCGCGCCCGCGTGGTCAACCCGCGATGGCTGGCGGCGATGCGCCGGCACGGCTACAAGGGCGCCTTCGAGCTGGCGGCCACAGTGGACTACCTGTTCGGCTACGACGCGACGGCCGGCGTGGTCGCCGACTGGATGTACGACAAGCTGGGCGAGACCTACGTGCTGGACGAGGAGAACCGCGCCTTCCTCGAACGCTCCAACCCGTGGGCCCTGCACGCGATCGCCGAACGCCTGCTCGAAGCGGCCGACCGCAAGATGTGGGAGTACCCGGACCCGGCCGTGCTCGACGGGCTGCGCGAGGCGTACCTGAGCACGGAAGGTGACCTGGAGGGGCGTTAGGGCCCTAGCTCTCCGGGTCGGGCATCGGCGGCCAGCCCTCGGAGTCCGGGCCGGCCTCGCGCAGATAGGGCGAGCCGGCCTCCAGCACCGCACGCGCGATCGTCTCGCACTGTGCGGGGGTCGGGTCGAAGCCGAACTCGTGGGCGTGCCGGGCCACCGCGACCGCCCCCACGGAGATGGCGACGTCGGGCAACGTACCGGATGAGTCGTTCACGGGGTTGTCCTCCTCGGTCGGTCCTTGTCGCAGTATTGCCAACGCGGTGAAGTCTCCTCCGGGAGGAAAATTGGTACAAGCACCCCAACTTATTGCAGGTGTGCGGAGCGTCAGAGTCCGACGACCAGGGGAGGTTGATCCAGCGGTCGGTGCACTTCACGCTCCTCCGTCATGCCGCCACATTAGGCGGCGGCCGCCGCCGCGACGAGACGATGGGCGATCTCGGGGTGGCCGGCCCAGTGGAGGTGGAGGTAGGAGGCGTGCACCCCGCCCGAGACGAAGCCCTCCGGGTCCGCGCCGCGCCAGGCCCACGCCGGCGCCGCGCCCGCTCTCGGGGTGACCGCCGTGCGGTGGAACTCGTGCCCGGTGACCCTCGTGCCGGCCGGCGTGACTGAGCTGCCGGTCAGCGCGACGGCGTCCCGGTAGCCGAGGGTCAGGCGGCCGGTCATCGTGGCGTCGGCGTCGAGCACGCCGCACATCTCGGCGCCGTCCAGCGTGCGGCAGAGCCACAGCAGCCCCGCGCACTCGGCCGAGATCGGCGCTCCGCGCGCGGCCAGAGCGGCCACGGCGGCGCGGAGCGGGGCGTTGGCGGCCAGGCGGTCCGCGTACACCTCGGGGAAGCCGCCACCCACCACGAGCGCCCGCGTCCCGTCGGGGAGCGCCTCGTCGCGGAGCGGGTCCACCGTGGACACCTGAGCGCCCGCCGCGCGCAGGAGCTCGACGGTCTCGGTGTATCCGAAGCTGAACGCCGGCCCACCCGCGACCGCGACGACCGGACCGGCCGGCACCGGGTCCACACAGGAGGGTGACCACGCCGTAGCGGCCAGCGGCGGTGCGGTCCGCGCCACCGCGAGCACCGCGTCCAGGTCGACGCCCGCCGCCACAAGGTCGGCCAGCGCGGCCACCGACGACGCCGCCGCCGCGGAGCGCTCGACCACCGGCACCAGGCCGAGGTGCCGCGACGGCGCGGCCACCGCCGGATGGCGGCGCAACACACCGAGTACCGGCGTGCCCACCTCCTCGCACGCGTCCCGCAGCAGCGCCTCGTGCCGGTCGGAGCCGACCCGGTTGAGGACGACGCCGGCCAGCCGCACGCCGCCGAACGACCGGAACCCGTGCACCAGCGCCGCTACCGACCGCCCCTGCGCGGACGCGTCCACGACGAGCACGACCGGCGCGGCGAGCAGCGCGGCCACGTGCGCGGTGGAGCCGAAGTCCCCGGCGCCCACGCGCCCGTCGTACAGCCCCATCACGCCCTCGACCACGGCCAGGTCGGCCCCGGCGGCGCCGTGCGCGAAGAGCGGGCCGATCCGCTCCTCCCCCACCAGCACGGGGTCGAGGTTGCGGCCCGGCCGGCCGGCGGCGAGCGCGTGGTATCCCGGGTCGATGTAGTCGGGCCCCACCTTGAAGCCGGCCACCCGCGTGCCCCGCGTGGCGAACGCGGCCAGCAGTCCGGTCGCGACCGTCGTCTTGCCGTGTCCGGAAGCCGGTGCCGCGACGACGAGGCGGGCGACATCGGTTACCACGCCGAGCCTGTCACCATTCCAACCCCCGCTGCCCCTTGCGCCCCGCGTCCATCGGATGCTTGACCTTCGCCATCTCGGTGACCAGGTCGGCCGCCGCGACGAGGTCGCCGTGCGCGTCGCGGCCGGTGACGACGACGTGCTGCGAGCCGGGCCGGTCGCGCAGCGTCGCGACGACGTCCGCAACGTCGACCCAACCCCACTTCATCGGGTACGTGAACTCGTCGAGCACGTAGAACCGGTAGGCTTCCGCGGCCAGGTCGCGTTTGACCTGTGCCCAGCCCTCGGCGGCCTCGGCGGCGTGGTCGCGCTCGGTGCCGGGGCGCTGGATCCACGACCAGCCCTCGCCCATCTTGTGCCAGGTGACCGCGCCGCCCTTGCCGGTCTCGCCGAGCGCCCGCAGGGCCGCCTCCTCGCCCACCCTCCACTTCGGGCTCTTCACGAACTGGTACACCACGATCGGCCATCCGGCATTCCACGCGCGCAGCGCCATCCCGAACGCCGCCGTGGACTTGCCCTTGCCCTGTCCGGTGTGGACGGCGAGCACGGGCTGGCGCCGCCGCTCCCGGGTGGTGAGCCCGTCGTCCGGCACGGTGTCCGGCTTTCCTTGCGGCATCAGGCGGCCCTTCCCATGCGGTTCGTCGCGGAGAGCTGGGCGAGCGGCACGCACGGGGCGTCCAGCGCGGCCGCCAGCCGCCGGGCCAGGCCGAGCCGCACCGGGCCGGCCTCGCAGTCGACCACGACCGCGGAGGTGCCGGCCAGCGACGGCACCACGGTCAGCGGGTCGGCGCCGGACGTGTTGCGGCCGTCGGTGACGAGTACGAGCAGCGGCCGGCGGCGCGGGTCGCGGCGGCGCTCGGCCCGGAGCGTACGGGCGGCCGCCTCCAGTCCCGCCGCGAGCGGGGTACGGCCGCCGGTGCGGAGCCGGGCCAGCCGCTGCACGCCCACCTCGTGGCTGGAGGTGGGCGGGAGCACCTCGTCCGCGCCCGTACCCCGAAATGTGATCATGCCCACCCGGTCCCGTCGCTGGTACGCGTCGCGCAGCAGCGACAGCACCGCCGCCTTGACCGTGCTCATCCGCTGCCGGGCGGCCATCGAGCCCGAGGCGTCGACGACGAAGAGCACGAGGTTGGCCTCCCGCCCGACGTGCACCGCCTCACGCAGGTCGCCCGGGGCCACGGTGCGGCTCCCCCGGGCGGCCGCGGCCCGGAGTGTGGCCGGCAGGTGCGGCGCGCCGGCCCCGAGCGGCAGGCGGGCGCCGACCACCCGTCCCCGCCGGGCGTACGCGAGCGAGCGGCGGCCGGCGTGCGCCCGCTCCCCGGTCTTCGGCAGCGTCAGCACCCGTGGCCGGTACGCCTGCCCGGGCGCGGCCACCGGCTGCTCGCCGGCACCACCCTCGCTTTCCGCACCGTCCACACCGTCCTCGCCGCGCGGTGCGCCGCCGCCCGGAGGCTCGGGCTCGGGCTCGGGCTCGAAGTCCTCATTGGAGAGTGTCTCCTCCAGGCGCTCCTCGTCCGTGCCGGGTGGGTCGAGCGGATCGCGGCGGCGCCGGTGCGGCAGCGCCAGCCGGGCCGCGTCCCGTACGTCCTCGGCGGTCACCGCGTCCCGCCCGTGCCACGCGGCAAGGGTCAGCGCCGCCCGGGCCACCACGATGTCGGCGCGCAGGCCGTCCACCCCGTACGCCAAGCAGATGCGGGCGATCCGGTCGAGCTCCCGGTCCGGTAGCTCCACGGCCGCCAGCCGCTCCCGCGCGTCCGCGATCCGGTGCGCCAGCGAGGCGTCCTCGGCCGCCCAGCGCGCGGCGAACCCGTCCGGGTCCGCGTCGTACGCGAGGCGCCGCCGCACCACCTCGGCCCGGGGCGCGGGCTCGTCCGGCGACGTCACCGACACGACCAGCCCGAAGCGGTCGACGAGCTGCGGGCGCGGCTCGCCCTCCTCCGGGTTCATCGTGCCGACGAGCAGGAATCGCGCCGCGTGCTTGACCGACACCCCGTCCCGCTCCACGTGCGCCCGGCCCATCGCGGCCGCGTCGAGCAGCAGGTCGACGAGGTGGTCGGGGAGCAGATTGACTTCGTCCACATAGAGCAGTCCACGGTGGGCGGTGGCCAGAAGCCCTGGCTCGTAAGCCTTTACGCCCTCCTTGAGCGCCCGCTGGATGTCGAGCGTACCCACGACGCGGTCCTCGGTCGCGCCGACCGGGAGCTCCACAAGGGACGATCGTCGGCGCACGGCCGGTGCGGTGGCGTCGTGCGGGCCGTCCGGGCACTCCGGGTCGGGACCGCTCGGGTCGCAGCCGAAGCGGCAGCCCCGCACGGCGTCGAGCTCGGGCAGCAGGATGGCAAGGGCACGCACGACCGTCGATTTCGCCGTACCCTTCTCACCCCGGACCAGCACGCCGCCGATCGCCGGGTTGACGGCGGTGAGCAGCAGCGCGAGCCGCAGGTCGGCGAGGCCGACGATCGCGGAAAACGGATAGGCGGCGGGCATGCGGGCCATGCTGACCCAGCCGGAGGGCTGGCGTCAAACGCCGGTCCGGCGTTACGCTGCCTAGGCCACGGTGTTCGGGAAGCCGGTGAAAATCCGGCGTGGTCCTCGCCACTGTGACCGGGGAGTGCTCCCCCTGCTGCACCACTGGGCCGGCGACGGCCTGGGAAGGTCGAGGGAGCGTGTCGATCCGGGAGCCAGGAGACCGGCCGTGGCAGTTCGACCGCATCGCCACGAGGCATGGACGAGAGGAACACCCGATATGGCCGCACCTTCGGCGCCCACCGCATCCGCCACCCCGATCCGCGTGCCCGTCGCCGCTTGGCTGATCGTGGCCTTCGCGCTGCTCGCGGTCTTCGTGTTGTTGCAGCTCAACAGCACCGCGTTCGCGGAGCAGATCCACGAGTTCACCCACGACGGGCGGCACGCGCTCGGCGTTCCCTGCCACTAGCGCGATGGCCTCCCTCACCCTCGGCGCCGTGCTGCGCCGGGCGGCTCTCGCCGGGCTGTTCGCCGGCGTCGCCGCCGCGCTCATCGCGTTCCTCGTCGTGGAGCCCCGGATCGACGACGCTCTCGCCATCGAGGCGGCGCGCTCCACATCGGACGAAGAGCCGCTGTTCGGCCGCACCACGCAGGTCTTCGGCGGCATGGTCGCCGCGGCGGCGGTAGCGGTCTGCCTCGCACTCGTGGTGGGCGTGGTCTTCGCCCGCGTACGGCACCGGCTGCCGGCCACCACCGACTTCGGTCGCGCGGCGCTGCTGGCGTTCCTCGGCTTCACGACGGTGGCGCTGCTGCCCGCGCTCAAGTACCCGGCGAACCCGCCCGGCGTCGGCGATCCGGACACGGTGACCGAGCGCACCGTGCAATACCTCACGCTCATCGCGGCGGCGGCCGCGGTGACCTGGCTCGCGTTCCTCGTCCACGATCGGTTGTCCGCGCGGCCGTGGCCACCGGCCTACCGCGCGGCGGTCGGCGTCGCGGTCGCCGCCGTCGGCTACACCGCGCTGCTCATGACCTGGCCGGCCAGCCCCGACAGCGTGCCGGCCGACATCCCGGCCGCGCTGCTGTGGGACTTCCGGCTGGCGTCGCTGGCCGAGCTCGCGACACTGTGGACGGTCTTCGGGCTCGGCTTCGGGCTGCTGCTCACACCGCGCCCGGTCCCGGCCGCCGCGGTGGCGTGAGCGCCGCGGTCACGGTCACGGTGTGCCGCGGCTGCTGCTGCGGCACCACCCGCAAACACCCGGGCGTCGACCATGACGGCCAGGTGGGCCGGCTGCGCGCCGCGGCCGGTCCACCCCATCGGGTACGGGTCAGCGACTGCCTCAACGTCTGCGGCGAGTCCAATGTGGTCGTCGTGCAGCCCACGCCCGCGGCCCGCCGCGACGGCGCCCGCCCGGTGTGGCTGGGCGGCGTCCTCGACGGCGACGTGGAGTCCCGCGTCGCCGCGTGGGTGAGCGCGGGTGGCCCCGGTGTGGCGCCGCTCCCATCCGCTCTCCAGGCGCACGCCTTCCCCGCGCCGCGCTGGAAGGCACACTGAGGGCATGACAGTGCGACAACTGCGGCTGGCCGTGACCGCCGACGACTACGAGGCCGCGCTCCGCTTCTACCGCGACGTGCTCGGCCTGACCGAGCAGGCGACCTACCACCGCCCGGACGGCGACGGCCGGGTGACGATCCTGGAGGCCGGCCGGGCGACCCTGGAGCTGATCGAGCCCGCCTACGCGGAGTACATCGACGAGGTCGAGGTGGGGCGCCGGGTGGCCGGGCACGTCCGGGTTGCGTTCGAGGTGGACGACTCGGCGGCGGCGACCGCGCGGGCGGCGGAGGCGGGCCTCGAGGTCATCGCCGAGCCCCGCCGCACCCCGTGGGACTCGCTCAACGCCCGCCTCGACGGCCCGGCCCACCTGCAGCTGACCATCTTCCAGGAGCTGGGCGGCTCAGCGCGGTGACGCCTCGTACTCGGCGATGACCTTCTTCGGCACGCACATCCGCCACGCGTCGACGACGAGCTCGCGCATCTCGTCCTCGTCGAGCTTGGCGAGCCAGACCCGCACCCAGTTGTACCGCTCGTCCGACTTGATCGGCATGAAGAACTTGTCGGGCTCGGCCGCGATCAGCGCGGCCCGCTCCTCCTTGGGGTAGCCGAAGCCCATCTCGGTCTCGTCGCGGGAGAGCGCCACGAACACGATCTGGCCGACCCGAAACTTCACCCGGTCGCGCACGAGCGCCTCGTAGGCCCGCGGGAGGGAGAGCGCCACCCGCCGGACGTCGTCGGCGGTCACCATCGGCCTACCGTACCCCGGCCGCCCGTGTTATGGTCGGCCCATAACTAGACACTGGCTAGATCGAGGGGTGGCGACATCATGGTGCTGAGCGACGAGAGCCGGTACGTCGCCGGGATAATGCTCATCACGATCGTGACCATCGAGTTCGGCGGCTGGTTCATGACCAGGATCGTGCGCGGCCAGGTGCCGATGACCGACTTCCAGAAGGCGTTCGCGCGGGCCGGTCACGCCCACGCCGGCGTGCTCGTGACGCTCGGCCTGATCTGCCAGGTCCTCGCCGACGCGACCACGCTCACCGGCGTGGCCGGCGCGGTCGCGCGGCTCGGCGTGCCGGCCGCCGCGATCCTCATGTCCGGCGGCTTCTTCGCCTCGTCCGCCGGGCGCGACCGCACCCAGCCCAACAGCTTCTTCTGGATACTCTGGCTGGGCGCCGCCGCCCTCGCCGCCGGGACGCTCACCCTGGGCGTCGGTCTTCTCATAGCCTGAGGTCATGACGTGGGATGAACTGCTGGCGTACTGCCTGGCCAAGCCCGGCGCGTGGCAGGACGAGCCCTGGGAGGGCGACGTCGTGGTGAAGGTCGGCAGCAAGATCTTCGCATTCCTGGGATCCGGCGCGCGGGACGCGGGCGGCCAGCCCGGTGCGGGCGGCGGGCCGGGCGTGGGCGTCAAGTGCGGTCCCAACCGCGAGGCGGCCGACGAGTGGCTGGCCCGCTACCCGCGGGACGCGTCGGTACTGCCGTACATCGGCCGCGCCGGCTGGAACTCGCTCCGGGTCGGCGGCGACATCCCCGACGACGAGATCCGCGAGGCGGTCGACGGCTCGTACGACGCCGTGGTCAGCAAGCTGCCCAAGCGGGAACGGCCAACCTGACAGCAGTTGTCAGGATCACGCGGCATGCTGGGCGCATGACCGAGTACGCCAAGGGCACGTTCACGATCGACGGCTGGGATCAGGAGACCTTCGACGAGGCGGAGGGGGCGACGCTGGCCCAGGCGAAGGTGACGAAGACGTTCACCGGCGACCTGGCCGGCACCAGCAGCACCCGCATCATGATGTGCACGACGCAGGTGGAGACCTCCGCGGCGTACGTAGGGTTCGAGCGGTTCAGCGGCACGGTCGGCGGCCGGGCCGGCACGTTCGTGCTGCACCACAGCGCCACCGCGGACGCCGAGGCCGGGCAGGCGCTCCACTGGGCGATCGTGCCCGACTCCGGCACCGGCGCCCTACGCACGATCCGCGGCGCCGGCCAGATCGTCGTCGACGCCGACGGCAGCCACACGTACTCACTGGAGTACACGATCTAAAGAGCGATGGGCCGTGATCGAAGCTCCCGTCAAGGCGTTCTAGCGACTGGACGGGAGCTTCGATCACAGGCGTGGGGAGAGCCCCTTTGTAGCGCGGAGGGTGAGGCCGCGGGAGCAACGGTCCGGACCACGACGGGCATCGCGGTAGCCCAAGTCTTTGTCTTGAAACAGCTCCCCGGTCAGCGGCGCAGCGCGCGGATCACCAGCCAGGTGAGGACGGCGGCGCCGGCGCTGATGACGATCAGGCCGGCGTACCGTGCGGCGGCCGTGCCCATCGAGAGCCTGAGCACGTCGATCGGCTCGACCTCGGCCTCCGGCTGGGTCTCCGGTGCCACGATGGCCGCCGCCGGCTCGGCGGCCGCGGGCGCCGCGGGCGGTGCCGCTGGGGCCGCGAGCTCCGTGGCGAGGCACTCGGCGAACTGGCCGACCAGCCGACCGCCCACATCGGACAGCATCCCGCGGCCGAACTGAGCTGGCTTGCCGGTCACCGTCAGGTCGGTCGACACCTCGACCCGGGTGGTGTCGCCCTCGGGCTTGAGGGTGGCGGTCACCGTCGCGGCGGCCGTACCCGCGGCGCGGGTGTCCCGGCCGGAGGCCTCGATCACCACACGGCGGGCCGCCTCGTCGCGCTCGACGAAGCGGCCCTTTCCGGTGTACGTGAGGCCGATCGGCCCGACCTTGACCTTGACCGTGCCGGTGAACCCCTCGCCGTCGAACCCGGTGAGCGCGGCGCCCGGCATGCACGGCGCGACCCGTGGCACGTCGAGCAGCACGCCCCACGCCTCTTCGACGGGGACCGGCACGGAGAAGGAGTGGTCGAGCCTCATGCGATACCTCCGGCCGCGAGCACCGCCCGCCTCGTCAGCACGGTCGCCAGGTGACGGCGGTAGTCGGCGGAGGCGAAGGCGTCGGAGGGTGGATCCGCGCCCTCGGCCGCGTGCCCGGCCGCCGACGCCACAGCGTCCACAGTGGCCGCCGACCCGGCGAGCGACTGCTCCACGGCGCCGGCCCGCAGCGGGGTGGAGCCCATGTTGGTGAGCGCCACCCGCGCCTCGGCGATGCTGCCGTTCTCCCGGCGCACCGCGGCGGCCACGCCGACGATCGCCCATGCCTGGGCCACCCGGTTGAACTTCTCGTAGTGCGTCGTCCACCCTGGACGCTTCGGGACCCGCACCGACACCAGTATCTCGTCCGGGGCGAGCGCGGTGGTGAGGAAGTCGACGAAGAAGTCCGCCGCGCTCACCGTCCGCCGGCCGCCGGGGCCGGCGATCTCGAACGACGCGTCCAGCGCCACCGCCGCGCCGGGCAGGTCGCCGGCGGGGTCGGCATGCGAGAGCGAGCCGCCGAGGGTGCCCAGGTGGCGCACCTGGCGATCGCCGACCTGCGCGGCCGCCTGGGCCAGCAGCGGCGCGTGCCGCGCGACCAGCGGGTCGCGCAGCAGGTCGGCGTGGCGCGTGGTGGCGCC
The DNA here is from genome assembly GCF_031085175.1 of Phytohabitans maris. Classification (GTDB taxonomy): domain Bacteria; phylum Actinomycetota; class Actinomycetes; order Mycobacteriales; family Micromonosporaceae; genus Phytohabitans; species Phytohabitans maris. The sequence goes on along the minus strand of NZ_JAVHUY010000045.1, from coordinate 39,020 downwards.
GATGACCAGCGCGTCGCCGTCGTCGCGTACGCCGCGCAGCTCGCCCACCCCGCCGACGTCGACCAGTACGGTCGGCGCGGCCAAGCGTAGCCGCAGCACGGGAATCAGGCTCTGCCCGCCGGCGAGCACCTTGGCGTCCTCGCCACCCTCGGCGAGCGCGCGCACCGCTTCGTCCACTGTGGACGGCTTGGCGTAGTCGAACGCGGCCGGGATCATGACCGGTCACCCCCTTGTACGGCCCGCCACACGCGCTCGGGCGTGCACGGCATGCGGATGTCGTCGACCCCGTACGGCCGCAGCGCGTCGACGATCGCGTTGACCACGGCCGGTGTGGAGGCGATCGTGCCGGCCTCGCCGACGCCCTTGATGCCGAGCGGGTGGTCCGGCGCGGGCGTCTCGGTGCGGTCGCTCACGATGTCGGGCAGGTCGGCCGAGCTCGGCGGCGTGTAGTCGACGAACGTGCCGGTGAGCAGGTTGCCGTCGGCGTCGTACACGGCCTCCTCGAAGAGCGCCTGCGCGATGCCCTGGGCCACGCCGCCGTGCACCTGGCCCTCGACGATCAGCGGGTTGACGACCTTTCCGACGTCGTCGACGGCCACATAGGACCGGACCGTCACCCGCCCGGTCTCGGTGTCCACTTCGGTCGCGCACAGGTGCGTGCCGTGCGGGAACGAGAAGTCGGTCGGGTCGTAGACCGCCTCGGCGTCCAATGTGGGCTCGGCCCCGCCGGGCATGTCGTGGGCGGCGAAGACGGCCAGCGCGCAGTCGGCCATCGTCTTGCCCTCGGCGTCGGCGGGCGCGCCCCGCACCCGGAACCTGCCGGCGCTGAACTCGACGTCCGCCACGTCGCACTCCAGCAGGTGCGCGGCGATCGGCTTGGCCTTGTCGACGACCTTCTGGCAGGCGTTGACCAGTGCGAACCCGCCGACGGCCAGCGACCGGGAACCGTACGTGTCGAGTCCCTTGTGGGCGGTGCGGGTGTCGCCGTGCAGCACCTCCACGTCCTCGAACGCCACGCCGAGCTGGTCGGCCGCGATCTGGCTCCACGCCGTCTCGTGCCCCTGCCCGTGCGGCGAGGTGCCGGTCAGCACCTCGACCTTGCCGGTGGGGAGCATGCGCACGCTCGCCGACTCCCAGCCGCCGGCCGCGTACCCCAGCGAACCGAGCCACCGGCTCGGCGCCAGCCCGCACATCTCCGTGTACGTGGAGACGCCGATCCCGAGCTGCACCGGGTCTCTCGACTCGCGCCGGGCGGCCTGCTCGCGCCGCAGCTCGTCGTACCCGAAGAGGCTCATCGCCTTGTCGGTCGCGGCCTCGTAGTCGCCTGAGTCGTAGGTCAGCCCGGCGACGGTGTGGAACGGGAACTCGCCGTGCCCGATCCAGTTGCGCCGCCGCAGCTCGATCGGGTCCATGCCGAGCTCGGCGGCGAGGTCGTCCATCGCCCGCTCGATCGCGTACGTCGCCTCGGGCCGCCCGGCGCCCCGGTAGGCGTCGGTGGGCGTGGTGTTGGTGAAGACCCCTGTGCACTCGAACCGGTACGCGGGGAGCTTGTAGATGCCGTTGTACATGTACCGCCCGAGCAGCGGCACCGACGGTGTGAGCAGCGCGAGGTAGGCGCCCATGTTGGCGGTCAGCCGCACCCGCAGGCCGAGCAGCGTGCCGTCGCGGCGGGCGGCCAGCTCGACGTCCTGGTACATGTCGCGCCCGTGGTGCGCGGCGAGCAGGCTCTCCGAGCGGGTCTCGGTGTACTTGGCCGGCTTGCCCACCCGGCGCGCCGCCATCATGGTGATCAGCTCTTCGGCGGTCATCTGGAGCTTGCCGCCGAAGCCACCGCCGACGTCCGGCGCGATCACCCGGATCTTGTGCTCGGGGAGGCCGGTGACCAGCGCGATCAGCACCCGCAGCACGTGCGGGATCTGCGTCGACGACCAGATCGTGACCTGGTCGGCGGTCGGGTCCACCACCACGCTGCGCGGCTCCATGAAGGCGGGGATCAGCCGCTGCTGCACGTACCGCTTGCGCAGGACCACCTCGGCTTCGGCCGTCGCCGCGTCGTACGCCTGGCCGTGGCCGGCCTCGGCCGAGTCGTAGATCCAGGTGTACGACTTGTTGGTGCCCTTGTCGGAGTGCACGAGCGCGGCGCCCTCCCCGAGCGCCTCGTCCATCTCCAGCACGACCGGCAGCGGCTCGTACTCGACGTCGATCGCGCCGAGGGCGTCGACCGCGCTGGCCGCGTCCCGGGCGACGACCACGGCGACCGGCTCGCCCACGTGCCGCACCTCGTCGACGGCGAGCGGCGGGTGGTCCGGGTGCACCATGTCGTCGGTGACGACCCAGGCGCACGGGAGGCTGCCCTGCGTCTCGGCCACGTCCCGCCCGCTGAACGCCGCGACCACGCCCGGCGCGGCCAGCGCGGGGGCGGTGTCGATCCGGGTGATCCGGGCGTGCGCCATCGGGCTGCGGAGGATCGCCAGGTGCAGCATGCCCGGCAGGGTCAGGTTGTCTGTCCACATCGTCCGGCCGGTGATCAGCCGGGCGTCTTCCTTGCGCTTGCGGGGCGCGCCGACCTCGGCGGCCGGCCGCTCGTCCACGACGGTCATGAGCCGACCTCCACGGGAGCGGGTGCCGGCGCGGGCGCCTCTTCCGGCGCGGCCGGGGCCGGCTCGGACGCACCGGCGCGCATCGTCGCGGCCGCGTCGCGCACGGCCCGGACGATGTTCTGGTAGCCCGTGCACCGGCACAGGTTGCCCTCCAGCCCTTCCCGTATCTCCGCGTCGGTGGGGTCGGGGTTTTCGGCGAGCAGGTCGACCGCCGACATGATCATGCCGGGCGTGCAGAAGCCACACTGGAGCGCGTGGCGGTCGTGGAAGGCCTGCTGGACGGGGTGTAGCTCGCCGTCCGAGCCGGCCAGCCCCTCCACCGTGGTGATCTCCAGGCCGTCCGCCTGGACCGCGAGCACGGTGCAACTCTTCACGGACTCGCCACCCATGAGCACGGTGCACGAGCCGCAGTTGCTCGTGTCGCAGCCGACCACGGTGCCCACCTTGCCCAGCCGCTCGCGCAGATGGTGGACGAGCAGAGTGCGGGGTTGGACGTCGTCGTCGTAGCGGACGCCATCGACGGTGATGCTGATGCGGGTCATCATCCCTCCCGTCAGGAGCGGGAACCTACCCACAGACAAGACCTCCGCGAGGCTCCCCGCAAGGGGTTCGGCGTAACACGCCGGAAACATCATGATCGACTTATCACGCCGACCAGGTCTTCGAGCGCGGCGAGGCTGTGCCCCGCGACGAAGTCGTCCAGGTAGGGCAGGGCCGCGGCCATCCCGGCCACGAGCGGCTCGTACCCCGGCTTGCCCCGGTGCGGGTTGACCCAGACCACCCGGTGCGCCAGCCGGGAGAGGCGGGCCATCTGGGCGGCGAGCAGCGCCGGGTCGCCCCGCTCCCAGCCGTCGCTGAAGAGCACCACCACCGCGCCGCGGGCCGTGCCCCGCTGGCCCCACCGGTCCAGGAACGCCTTCAGCGAGTCGGCCAGCCGGGTGCCGCCGTGCCAGTCCGGGATCGCCTCGCCCGCCGCGCGGAGCGCGCCGTCCGGGTCGCGGTGGCGCAGCGCGCGGGTCACCCGGGTCAGCCGGGTGCCGAGCGTGAACGCCTCGGTCCGCGCCGGCCGCCGCCGCACCGCCGCGTGGGCGAAGCGCAGGAGCGAGTCCGCGTACGGCGCCATCGAGCCGGAGACGTCGAGCAGCAGTACCAGCCGGCGGGGCTTGTCCCGCCGTTCCCGCCGGGCCAGCCGGGCCGGCTCCCCCAGGTGGCGCAGCATCCGCCGGACCGTGCGGGGCGGGTCGACCGCGCCGGCGCCGGCCGGGCGGTGCCGGCGGCTCGGGCGGGCGGCGGTGGCCGGGGCGAGGAGGGCGACGAGGCGGCGTACCTCGTCCCGCTCGGCGGCGGAGAGGACGGCGAGGTCGCGGCGGCGCAGGACCTCGGCGGGGCTGGCCGCGACCGCCAGGTCGTCGTCCCGGGAGCCGGCGGCGCCGCCGTCCGGGTCGTCCTGGGCGAACAGCGCCGCCCCGCGCCGCCGGGCCGGCACGGACGCCGGCGGCCGCGCGGGCGCCCGGCCACCGAAATAGGCGGCGAACGCGGCGTCGTAGACCGGCAGGTCGTCGGGCTCGCCGCAGAGCGTGAGGCGGCCCGCCCAGTACGCGTCCTCGGGCCGGGTGACGTCGAGCGCGGCGACCGCCGCGACCATCGCCTCGACCCGCTCCCCGGTCGCCTGCACCCCCGCGTTGCGCAGCGTCCGGGCGAAGCCGACGAGGACGGAGGTCAGGTCGGTGCTCACGTCGACCACTCCTTCGGCGTCGGGCTGGTCCTCTTTTCAGCGTCGGCCCGGCTCGGTCACGCCAGCCACGGCGCCGCGGCTTTCACGCGCTCGCCGTCCTCGCGGTACTTGAGGACGGCGCCGAGCGTGGCCGCCGCCAGGTCGGGGTCGAGCTCGCGGGCGCCGAGCGCGGCGAGCGCGCTGGTCCAGTCGAGCGCCTCGGCCACGCCGGGTGCCTTGATCAGGTCGAGCTGGCGCATCCGCTGCACCGCGCCCGCGACGTCCGCCGCGAGCCGCTCGGTGACCTCGGGCAGCCGCGACCGGATGATCGCCACCTCCTGGGCGAAGCTGGGGTGCTCGACCCAGTGGTACAGGCAGCGGCGCTTGAGCGCGTCGTGCACCTCGCGGGTGCGGTTGCTGGTCAGCACCGTCAGCGGCGGCGTCGGGGCGGCGATCCGGCCGAGCTCGGGGATCGTGATCGCGGCGTCCGCGAGGATCTCCAGCAGGAACGCCTCGAACTCGTCGTCGGCCCGGTCGATCTCGTCGACGAGCAGCACGCACGGGCTCAGCTCGAGCGCCTGGAGCAGCGGGCGGGCGATGAGGAACCGGCGGTCGTAGAGGCTCGCCTCCAGGGCCGCCGTGTCCGGTTTGTCCCCCGCTGCGGCGGCCGCCGCCTCGACCGTACGCAGGTGCAGGATCTGCCGCGGGAAGTCCCAGTCGTAGAGCGCCTGCGCCGCGTCCAGCCCCTCGTAGCACTGCAACCGCACGAAGTGCGCGCCGGTCGCCGACGCCAGGGCCTGCGCGAACGCGGTCTTGCCCACCCCGGCGTCGCCTTCCAGGAAGAGCGGGCGGCCCAGCTTGATCGCCAGGTGGCCGGCGGTGGCGAGGCCGTCGTCGGCCAGGTAACCCACGCCGGCGAGCGCGTCGGCCAGCGCGGCGGGAGTGGCGGGGATCACCCGATCAACTATGCCACCGCCACGGTGAGGGGTATCACGCCTGGTTGTAACTCCCTCGTAGCGAACACGCAGTGTCATGGGGGTGGGAGGTACTTCGATGCTCTACGACTGCCCGGAGTGTGGTCTACCCGCGGAGGTGACCACGGTCGGTAACGCGTACGGGACGGACGGGCCGGTCGAGGTCGTACGGGTGCGGTGCGCGGCCGCGCACTGGTTTCTGGGTCCGGACGAGACCCTGCGCCGGCTGCTGCCCGACCCCCGACCGAGCAGCCGCCACCACTAGAGAAGGTCTCCCCACGTCCGTGATCGAAGCTCCCTCCAAGTCGCTAGAACGACTTGAAGGGAGCTTCGATCACAGGCCATGCCCCGCGCGGCTGCGGTCAGGCCACGAAGCGCGTCCGGCGGCGCCGGGCGATCACGAAGCCGGCGGCGCCCGCGAGCAGCAGCAGCGCCCCGGCGCCGGCGACCAGCCCGGTGGAGGCGCCGGTGACGGGAAGCCCGCCACCGCCCCCGCCGGTGCCGTTGACCAGGATCTTCGCGACGTCGTTCGACTTGTCGGTGTCGTTCGGGAAGGTGGGGCACTCGCACGCCGCGTTGGCCGTGACGGCGCCGGCGGCGTCCTCGACCACCTCGTCGATCCGAAATGTGAACGGGTAGACCAGCTCCTCGTCCGGGGCCAGGAAGAGGCCCGGGTCGCACTGGTACTTGCGGCCGCCCGGCTTGCCCGGGTGCTCCCAGTCCGGGTTCTCCCCCGCGAACGGGACGCAGTCCGCGGACACCTCGACGGCCGACGTGCCCGGCGGCACGTCCACGATCACCCGGGTGATCGGCTCGCCGCTGCGGCTGCTGTCGAGCACCGCCGGCCCGCGGTTGACCACGCCGAGCTCGGTCTCGTGCGTGCTGCCGGCGGCTCCGTCGAAGGTCGCGCCGACCGCCTCGAGGTCGACCCCGTTGGTGCCGGTGACGTTTACCTCGACGTAGGTGGAGTTGTTGTACGGGTCGACGTCCGCCTGCGCCCCGCGCGCCCGCATCGCGCCCGCATCGGCCAGTGTCAGCTTCGGCCCGTCGCCGGGCTCGCCGATCGAGGCGCCGTTGTCGCCGAGGAACTTCAGGAAGTCCTCGAACTCGGCCGGCGTCATCCAGACCGTCTCGAGCGCGTCGCGGCTCGGCGCGTACGTGTCCGGCCGCAGCCGGGAGGCCAGCGACGCGGCGTACTCGGAGCCGGCCGCGAGGTCCTGGTCGAACGTGCAGGTGTTGAGGTAGTTCCCGTCGTACGTGCAGTTGCTGTGGCGGGTGCCGGCCTCGATGCCGTAGTCGCCGAAGAACACCGCCACGGCGCCCTCGGCCACGGTCTCACCGGCGTTGCGCAGCCGCAGCGGCGCGGTGAACGCGGCGCCCGGCGCGGCCGACACCTCGGCCGCGTCACCGGCCGCGAGGTCGACACCCTCGCCGACGCGCACCCGCGCCTCGGTGGTCGCGGGGTCCAGGCCGGGCGCGGTGAGGGTCATCCTGAGCGTGCCCTCGTCCCCCTCCGTCGCACCCTGCGCGGCGGTGACGAGGATGTCGAAGATCCCCGAGTAGCCGAACTCGTCCACCTCGACGTCGAACGGGTCCTGGCAGACGAGGATCCCGGGGGACTCCTCGGTGCAGTCGCTGGACACCTCTTCGGCGATCTCGGCCACGCCGTCGAGGTCGGTGGCGTCGAACCGCACGGTCGGCTGGTGGAGCACGACCGGCTCGGACGCCGACATGATGACGCCCTCGACCTTGCCGGGACCGTCCACGGCGATCGTGGAGTCGGCAAAGAAGATGCTGAGCTCCACGGCCGCGCGGGCGGCGGCCGGTATGGCGGTGGTCGCGACGAGCGTGCCCGCGACTCCGAGCCCCGCGAAGACGCGCAGGGCACTTCTGACGTGCATGTGAGGGAAGCCCTCCCCGTGAGGATGCTGACGAAAGCCCGCGGAGCTTAGGACTCCCCTGAACCTGTGCGCGACCCTGTCCGGCCCCCGATCCGCGATCAGCCCGGGTTGTCGGAAACATTTGTACGACCGGGGCGGAGATCCATACCTGCTGGCGTGGATCTCCGCCCGCGGGTGCTACTCGTCGTCGCCGGCGGGAGGCGCGCTGACGCCCTTACCCTTGGCCGGCGCACTCACGCCCTTACCCTGCGTGGTCGAGCTGACCCCCTTGCCATCCGGGTCGGAGCTGACGCCCTTGCCCTGCGTGGTGGCGTCCGCCGGCTCCAGCGGGTCGGTCATGAGATCCCCCTTTGTGGACTGGCTTTGTGGACGGGAAAACAGCTCTTCGCACCTTAGTGTCCAAAGTCGCTCGTGGGCTGTCTCCTCTTGGACAGGCAACGCTACCGTGTCACTGACGCACCCTTGGCCCAGCGGCCACGAGCTGCGAGGATGGTCGCGGGATGGTCGACAAGCCGGAGCAGCGCGGCACACAGCGCGTGTGTCTGAAGTGCGACGCCCCGGCCGACCCGACCCACCAGTTCTGCGGGCGCTGCGGCGCCCCGCTGCACAGCCGGTGCGGGTCCTGCCTCTCGCTCGTGGCGCCCGAGTTCGCCTTCTGCACCACCTGCGGCAGCCCGCTCACCCGCGAGCTGCACACCGCCAGCGCGCCCCGCGAGGAGCGGCGCACGGTCAACGTGCTCTTCGTGGATCTCAAGGGCTTCACCGCGATGGCCGAGCGCCTCGACCCGGAAGACCTGCGCCGCCTGCAGGTCGACTACTTCAACACCGCGCGCGAGGTGATCCGCCGATACGGTGGCGTGGTCGAAAAGTACATCGGCGACGCGGTCATGGCCGTCTTCGGCGTACCGGTGGAGACCGAGCACGACGGCTACCGGGCGGTGCTCGCCGGCCTCGACATGCAGCGGGCGCTCGACGGCAAGCCGCTGGCCGGGCGCTACCCGATGCGGGCCCGGGTCGGCATCGCCACCGGCGAGGCGCTGGTCGACCTGGCCGCCGCCCGCAACGGCGGGGAGGCGCTGCTCTCCGGTGACGTGGTGGCCACCGCCGCGCGGCTGCAGACGCACGCGCCGCCGGGTGGCGTCCTGGTCTCGGCGGCCACCCACCGCGCCACCGCCGGCTCGATCCGCTACGCGGACGAGCCCCTCCAGCTCGATCTCGCCGGCAAGTCACGCTCCGTCGAGGCCTGGCTGGCCCAAGCCTCGGTACGGCGGCCGCCGGTCATCGACGACGAAGGCACCCCGCTCGTCGGCCGGGCCGCCGAGCTCGACCTGCTCATGGCCGCGGTGCGGCGGTGCGTCTCCGAGCGCCGGGCCCACCTGGTCTCGGTCGTCGGCGCGCACGGCATGGGCAAGAGCCGCCTGGTGCGCGAGCTGTACCGCCATGTCCACGACGACGGCGACCTGCTGGTGCGGTGGCGGGTCGGCCGCTGCCTGCCGTACGGCGCGGGCGGCACGTACGACGCGCTCGCCGAGATCGTCAAGGCCGAGGCCGACGTGCTCGACACCGACGACCCGGCCAGCACCCGCGAGCGCTTGACCGTCGCGCTCGCCGAGGTGCTGCCGCCGCCCGAGGTGTACCGGCTGGTGGGGCTGCTCGGCCCGCTCGCCGGGCTGCCCGGCCGCGCCGTACGCCCCGGCGAGATCGAGGCCGCCTGGCGCGACGCGCTGCTCGCCCTGGCCCGCCACATCCCCACCGTGCTGGTGATCGAAGACCTGCACTTCGCCGACCCGGCCATGCTCCGCTTCCTCGCCGACCTGGTCGAGGCGGGCGGCGACGTACCGCTGCTGGTGCTCTGCACCTACCGCCCGGAGCTCCTCGACGAGCAGCCCGCCTGGCCCTCCGCGCTGCCCGGCATGCTCACCGTCTCGCTGGCCCGGCTCCGCGCCGCGGAGATGCGCGCGCTGCTGTCCACATTGCTCACTCAGCAGGACATGCCCACCGACCACGCCGACCGCCTCGCCCGGCTCACCGGCGGCAACCCGATGTACGCCGTGGAGTACGTGCGGATGCTCGCCGAGCGCGGCGGCACGGCCCTGGACGCCGACGGCGACCTCGACGTGCCGGAGAGCGTGCACGGTGTCATCGCCAACCGCATCGACCTGCTCGACAACGCCGAGCGCACCGTCCTCAACGCCGCCGCCGTCCTCGGCGACCGCCTGTGGCCGGGCGCGATCGCCGACCTGCTCGCGCTCGACACCGTCGGCGTGGCCGGCGTGCTGCGCCGCCTCCAGCGCCGCGACATCCTCGTCGCCGGCACGGTGTCCACAGTGGCCGGTGAGGCGGAGCTGGCGTTTCAGCACCAGCTGGTGCGCGACGTGGCGTACCGCCGGCTCCCCAGAGCGACCCGCGCGGCGCTGCACCGGCGCGCGGCGGCCTGGCTGCAGCGGGTCTCCATCGACGGCCGCAACGACCTCGCGACCGCCGTCGCCCGCCACCGCATCCAGGCCCTCGACCTCGCCCAGAGCCTCGGCGAGGACACCGCCGTGGACGCCGAGGCCGCGCGCACCGCACTGCTCGCCGCCGCCGAGGCCGCATTCACGGTGTACGCGGTGGAGTCCGCGCTCGGCTACACGGAGGGCGCGCTCAACGCCTGGCCCGCCGACCACGAGCCGGACGCGCGCCGGGGCGCCGAGCTGCTGCACCACCGGCTGCAGTTCCTCGGCGACGCCGACCGCTTCTACCGCGACGGCGTCAAAGACGTCGCCCGCCTCGGCGACCGGATGCGCGAGGCCGGCGACCGCTCCGGCGAGGCGCGGGCGGAGACGCTGCTGGGCCAGGCGGAGTTCATGCGGGCGGAGCGCGACAAGGCCCGCGAACACCTCGACCGCGCCATCGCCCTCTTCCACGATCTGCCCGACGACGCGGCGAAGGCCGAGGCGTACGCGGAGCTGGCCCGGCTGCACCTGCTGGAGTTTCAGACCGGCCCGGCCCTGCCCGCCGCCCGCGCGGCCCGCGACCTCGCCCACCGCCTGGGGCTGGCCGACGCCGAGGTGCACGCGCTGGTCACCGAGCACGCCACCCGCTACGTGGCCGGCGACCTCACCGCCCTCGACGACCTGGCCGCCGTCGTCGAGACCTGCCGCGCCCAGGGCCTGCCCACGCTGCGGCGGGCGCTGCACAACCTGGCAACGTTCCGCCAGGAGGAGGGCGACCTGTCCGGCGCCGCCGACCTGGAACGGGAGAGCCGTAGTGTCCACGGTGGACAGCTGAGCCTGGTGCTGAGCCACTCGGAGGAGGCCGAGCTGGCCTACTTCGACGGCGACTGGGTGGCGTTGCTGCGCGCCGCCGACGAATACCTCGACCACGAGGACGAGGGCGCCGGCACCACCGACTGGGACCTGCAACTGCGCGGCCGCCGCGCCTGGATCGGCGCCCTCTGCGGCCGCCCGGCCGGCGAAGACATCGCCCGCAGCCTCGACGTGGCCCACCGCTCCGGCTTCGTGCGCCTGCGCTACAACGCGTACGCCCACGGCGCCCTCGCCCACGCGCTGGCCGGCGATCCGGACGGCGCCGCCGCCCTGCTGGCCGACCTGGCCGCGCTCTGGCGCGAGGCCCCGACCGCCCTGACACTGGAGTGGCTCTCCGCCGCCGCCCATGCCACGGTCCTGACCCCGGCAGCGAAGCCCGCGATGGCCGAGGTGATCCGCACCAGCCTGCGCCGCACCCGCTGGGTCGTGGCGGCCGAGGCCCTCGTCGCGGGAGACCCCGCGGCCGCCGCCACCCTTTACGACGAGATCGGCTGCGCCAGCGACGCCGCGCTGGCGTCGGTCTGGACGGCGCACGCCACGCGCTCCCCATCCCACCTGGACCGCGTACGGACGTTCGCCACCCGCAACCACGCCGACACCCTCCTGGACCTCGCCGGCGCACGCTGAGACCCGCCAGCCCACCGGCTCGACCGGCGCTATGCCGAAGAACCTCGGTGCCGCCATCAGAAAACAAATTTCCTACTGGGCCGCACACCCCACGGCGGAAGGATGACGCACCAAACGGTCCATGCAGGCGAAACTCGCGACCTTTCAAAATCGCAATCAGAAACAGATCGTGGTACTTTTCGGCCCCTCTGGGGGCACTTGCGTACCACGATCTATTCGGCGACTCTCTATCTACGAATGGATACATGCATGCTTTGCGTGCACACGACCGCCGGAGATGAGGCTCAGGGGTCCGCGCTGGCCACTGTTGGAGATGCCGCCGCGGTGGGTGTCGCCGTTGTCGCAGATGACGGTGACACGGCTAGAGCGCGCGGTAGGCGGCCAACAGCCGCCCGGACGGCGGCGCAGATATTGTCACGATCTCGGTCGCTCTTGGCGACCAGCGGGCGCGTTACGGGCAACGGGCCAGATGTTTGGGCGGGCGCACAGACGGGGCAGCTCGAGAGCTCCGCGCACGTCAACACCGTCCGGCGCGTGGACGCGCTCACTACGCCCCGCGGGAATGGACGACGCGGGAGGTCGGCGAACACGTGGCTCAGCCAGCGACCGGGACCCAGCCGCCGGTGCGGAAGGACTCGGCCATCGCGGCGACCGCGTTCGCGGCGTGGACGGCGTCGTCGAGGGTCGGGCCGTGCGGTGCGCCGTCCACTATGGAGCGCAGGAAGGTGGCCGCCTCGATGACTTTCAGGTCGTCGTAGCCCATCGCGATGCCGGCGCCCGGCTGGAAGGCGGCGTACTCCCCCACGCCGGGGCCGATGTGTTCGGCGGCGAGGGCGAGGTTCTGGTAGCCGTCGCCGGTCGAGACGCGTAGCTCGCCCATGCGGCGGAAGTCCCAGGCGACCGCGCCGGTCGTACCGTGGATCTCGAAGCCGTAGTTGTTCTGGTCGGCGACGCTGACCCGGCTGGCCTCCAGCGAGCCGCGTGCGCCACCCGCGAAGCGGACCAGGCAGGCGGCCCAGTCCTCGTTCTCCACCGGGCCCAGGGCGCCGCCGCCGACCGCGTAGTGGCTGGTGGCGCCGGAGGGCGTCGGGCGTTCGGGGATGAATGTGGCCTGGTCGGCGACCACCGCCGCCAGCGGGCCGACCAGGTGGCGGGCCAGGTCGGCGGCGTGCGACATGAGGTCGCCCAGCACGCCGAGGCCGCTGCGGGCGCGGGTGAACCGCCACGACAGCGCGCCCATCGGGTGGGCCGCGTAGTCGCCGAGGAAGCGGAAGCGGGCGTGCGTGACCGCGCCGAGGTGGCCGGTGGCGATCAGCTCGCGGGCGCGGATCACCGCCGGGGCGTTGCGGTAGTTGAAGCCCACCGTGCTCCGGACGCCGGCCTCGGCCGCGGCACCGGCCACCGCGGCGGCCTCCGCCGCGTCGCGCCCGACCGGCTTCTCGATCCAGATGTGCTTGCCGGCGCGGGCCGCCGCGACCCCGACCTCGGCGTGCAGGTCGGTGGGGGTGGTGATGCTGACCGCCGCCACCTCCGGGTCGGCGAGCACCTCGGCCCAACCGCCGGTGGTCCGGGCGAAGCCGTACCGGCGGGCCGCGTCGTCGCGCAGGGCCGCGACCGGGTCCGCGGCGGTCACCAGCCGCGGCGCGAGCGCCAGGTCCGGGAAGTGGTGGCCGACCCGCAGGTACGACTGGGAATGCACCCGCCCCATCCACCCCAGTCCGATGACGCCGATGCCGATCGCGCTCACCGGGCCACCAGGGTCAGCTCGAAGGAGTAGAGCGAAGCGCGGTACGCGTGCTGTCCAAACTCGACCGCCCGGCCGGCGTCGTCGTACGCGGTGCGGGCCATCGTCAACAGTGGCGCCCCGCGCGGTTCGCCCAGCGCCTTGGCCTCGGCGGCGGTGGCGCGGCGGGCGCCGATGGTCTGCTCGGCGAGGCGGAGGTTGACGCCGGCGGCGCGCATCAGCTGGTACAGGCCGCGCTCGCGAAGCTCGTCGGCGGTGGCCCGCAACAGCCCGGCGGGCAGGTAGTTGCGCATGAGCGCGAGCGGCTCGCCCTGCGCGTATCGCAGCCGCTCGACCGCCAGCACCGCCGTGCCGCTGGGCAGGGCGAGCGCGACCGCCACCTCGTCGGGGGCCGCCACCGGGCCGAACGAGAGCACGTCGGTGCGCGGCTGCTGGTGGGTGCGGTCCAAGTCCTCGTACAGGCTGGTCAGCTCGACGGTGCGGCGGACCCGGGCGTGCACGACCTGCGTGCCCACGCCGCGCTTGCGCACGAGCAGCCCTTTGTCCACAAGGTACTGGATGGCCTGCCGCATGGTCGGCCGGGAGAGGCCGAGCTGGTCGGCGAGCGCGACCTCGTTTTCCAGCCGCGTGCCGGGGGTCAGGTGGCCGGTCGCGATCAGCTCCTCCAGCCGCCGCGCCACCTGGAAGTACAGCGGCACGGGGCTGGACCGGTCGATGCTGATCAGCGCGCTCACCGAGGTCACGACGACGATTCTCCACTGTAGAGCGCGGGCCGCTCGGCCAGGTCCACGCTCGTCCGGGCACCGCGCGAGGCGACGGCGGCCTCGGCGACGGCGGTGGCCGCGTACCCGTCCCAGGCGCTCGGCCCTTCCGTCACCCCGCGGCGCACGGCGTCCACCCAGGCCTGGAGCTCGTCCACGTACGCCTGGCCGAAGCGGGCCTGCCAGTCCATCGGCAGCGCCTGCACCCGCCCGCCGTCCAGGGCCACCGCGCCGGTGGTGGGCGCCTCCAGCGCGACGGTGCCGGTGGTGCCGACGACCTCGCAGCGCACGTCGTACCCGTAGCGGGCGTTGACGAAGACCTCGGCGTCGACGACGATCCCGCGCTCGGTCTCCAGTAGCACCAGCCGCGGGTCGCGCAGCTCGGGCGAGGCGAGCGGGCTGTGCGGCACCTCGACCACGGTGGCGGCGACGATCTCCTGGTCGAGCAGCCAGCGGCAGGCGTCGACCTCGTGCACGAGCGAGTCGGTCAGCGACATGTCGCCGGTGAAGCCCGCCGGCACGCCCACATTGCGGTGTACACAGTGGACGAGCAGCGGGTCGCCGATCCGCCCGGCTCCGAGCGCCGCCTTCACGCCGAGATAGCCGACGTCGTACCGGCGCATGAAGCCCACCTGCACCAGCCGCCGCCCGTAGGTCGCCTCGGCCTCGACCACCTTGAGCGCGGCGCCGCTCGTGCTGGCCAGCGGCTTTTCGCAGAGCACCGGCTTGCCGGCGGCGACGCAGGCGAGCACGAGGTCGGCGTGCGTGTCGCCGGGCGAGGCGACGAGCACCGCCTCGACGGCCGGGTCGTCGATGACGTCGTGCGCCTCGCGGTGGGCGGTCGCGCCGGCGATCGCGGCGACCGTGGCGGCGCGGGCGGTGTCCACATCGAACACCGCGGTCACCCGGGCGCCGGCCACCCGGGCGGTCAGCCGGCGGACGTGGTCGGTGCCGATGGCGCCCGTGCCGATGACCCCAACATTCATCCGGTACCCCTCAGGTTCGCTGCAGCTCGTGCGTGAGCGCGGTCAGCTCGTCGCCGCCGGCCATCTCGCGGGTCAGGTCGTCGAGGCTGATCTCGTCTCGCCGGCGGTCCAGCCGCATCCGCCCCCGGTTGAGCAGGACGAAGTGGTCGCCGACCAGGTACGCGTGGTGCGGGTTGTGGGTGATGAAGACGACGCCCAGCCCGGCGTCCCGCGCGGCGGCGACGTACTTGAGCACGACGCCGGACTGCTTGACGCCGAGCGCGGCGGTCGGCTCGTCGAGGATGAGTACGCGCGCTCCGAAGTGGATGGCCCGCGCGATCGCCACGCACTGCCGTTCGCCGCCGGAGAGCTGTCCGATGGGCTGCTCCACGTCGCCCAGGTGGATGCCCATCCGGGCAAGCTCGTCGCGGGTGGTGCGGCGCATCGCGTCGATGTCGAGGCGGCGCAGCGGGCCGAAGCCGCGGGTCAGCTCGGAACCGAGGAAGAAGTTGCGCCACACCGGCATCAGGGCCACGACCGCGAGATCCTGGTACACGGTGGCGATGCCCCGGTCGAGCGCGGCCCGCGGCGAGCCGAAGCGGGCCGGCTCGCCGTCGACGAGCAGCTCGCCCTCGTCGTGCTGGTGCAGCCCGGACATTATCTTGATGAGCGTGGACTTGCCGGCGCCGTTGTCGCCGAGCACGCACGTTATCTGGCCGGCGTTGACCCGCAGCGACACGTCGTGCAGCGCGACGATCGTGCCGTACCGCTTGCCCACGCCGGTCATCTCGATCAAAGGCATCGTCACCTCCGTACCGCCAGCCGCCGGACCCACATGTTGAGGACCGTGGCGAAGAGCAGCATCACGCCGAGGAAGAACTTGAACCAGTCGGCGTCCCACCCGGCGTAGACGATGCCCTGGTTGGTCATGCCGAAGATGAGCGCGCCGAACGCGGCCCCGATCGCCGACCCGTAGCCGCCGGTGAGCAGGCACCCGCCGATGACGGCCGCGATGATGTAGATGAACTCGTTGCCGACGCCCTCGCCGGACTGGACGGTGGAGAACGCGAACAGCCGGTGCATCCCCATGAACCAGGCGCAGAAGCCGACGCCCATGAAAAGCGCGATTTTCGTCTGCCGCACGGGCACGCCGACCGCGCGGGCACTGTCCACATTGCCGCCCACGGCGAATATCCAGTTGCCGGGGCGGGTGCGCAGCAGGACCCAGGTGCCGACCGCGACGAAGAGCAGCCACCACAGCACGGTGGCCCGGATCGTCACGCTCCCGACGTCGAACGAGGAGGCGAAGATGGCCTTCGCGGTGTCGAAGCCGTCCATGTCGGAGATGTTGTCGGTGGCCACCTGGCCGCTCACCTGCTTGGTGACCGCGATGTTGGCGCCCTGCAGCATGAGGAACGTGCCGAGCGTGACCAGGAAGCTCGGGATCCCGGTGGTCGTCACGAGAAACCCGTTGAGGAAGCCGACGCCGAGCGCGAAGAGCAGCGAGGCGACCACGCCGACCCAGACGTTGAGGCTGAGCTGGTAGCTGAGCATCGACGCGGTGAGCGCCGAGGCGGTGACGTTGACGCCCGCCGACAGGTCGAACTCGCCGCCGATCATCAGCAGCGCCACCGGTACGGCCATGATGCCGATGGTCGAGCTGACGTAGAGCACGGTGCCCATCGAGGTCGCCTGCCGGAACGGGTCGGCGATCGCGAAGAAGAACACGAAGATGGCCACCATGCCGACCACCGAGCCGAGCTCCGGCCGGGCGAGCAGCCTCGTCACCGGGTGCCCTTCTCCGCGTACTGGGCGACGCTCTCGATGTTCGTCTGGTCGATGAAGGACGGTCCGGTGAGGACGGTCTGCCCGCCGCCGATGACGTTGCCGTTGCTCAGGTACAGCCAGAGCGAGTCGATCGCCAGGTAGCCCTGCAGGTACGGCTGCTGGTCGATGGCCCACTGCACGTCGCCGGAGCGGATCGAACCGACCAGCTCCTTGTTGGTGTCGAAGGTGACGACCTTCGCGGCGGCACCGGACTCCTTGGCCGACTCGACGGCGGTGATGGCGATCGGGGCGCCGAGCGTGATGACCCGGTCGACGCTCTTGTCCTGCTGCAGCTTGGCGGTGATGGTGGACTTCACCGAGGGCATGTCCTTGCTGTTGACGTTGAGGTTTTCCACGACGCCGGCGCCGCCGAAGCCCTTCTTCACGCCCGCGCAGCGCGC
The DNA here is from genome assembly GCF_031085175.1 of Phytohabitans maris. Taxonomy (GTDB): domain Bacteria; phylum Actinomycetota; class Actinomycetes; order Mycobacteriales; family Micromonosporaceae; genus Phytohabitans; species Phytohabitans maris. The sequence continues at coordinate 22,198 of NZ_JAVHUY010000045.1, read as the reverse complement.
TTCGAGGGCGACGTGCCCCTGCTCGTGGATGACGCAGAGCACCTTCTTGGCGCCCTCCTGGGCGAGCCGCTGCCCGGCCGCCTCGCCGGCGATTGACTCGTCCTGCCCGAAGAACTCGGTGACGCCCATGGCCTTCCACTGTTCGAGGCCGGCGTTGAGGGCGACGACCGGGATCCTGGCGTTCACCGCCTGGCGCACCGCGCCCTGTAACGCGTCCGGCTTGGCGAGCGTGACCGCGATGCCGTTCACCTTGCTGTCGATCGCGCTCTGCACGAGGTTGGCCTGCTCGGGGCCGTCCGGGTTGTTGGAGTACCGCAGCTCGATGTTGTCCTTCTTCGCCGCCGCCTCGGCGCCCTTGCGCACCAGGTCCCAGAACGTGTCGCCGGGCACCTCGTGCGTGATCATCGCGATCGTGTAGCGGGGTGTGTCGGCGACACCGGCGGTGCCCGAGTCGCTCTTCTCCTCCTCCTGCTTGCCGCCTTCACTGCTGCAGCCGGCCGCGGCGAGGGCCAGGACGGCGGCGACGGCGAGCAGTCCGCGGGCGGTGCTGCGGGGCGTGGTCACGGTGTTCCCTCCTCAGCGTGGGGGTGTGAGGTACGGCCGCTGGTTGACCTTCGCGGCCTCGTACGACTTGCGGGCCTGGCGGGTCGTGTCCACCGTGGACACTTCGGCCACCGGTACGTCCCACCAGGCCCCGCCGTCCGGCGCGGGCGCCAGCGGGTCGGTCTCGACGTGCACGAGGATCGGGCCGTCGTGCGCCTTCGCGTCGCGCAGGGCCGCGCGCAGCTCCGCGACGGTCCGCGCCCGCAGCACGGGTACGCCGAGGCTCGCCGCGTTCGCCGCGAGGTCGACCGGGAGCACCTCGCCGTCGAGGTGGCCGGTGTCCGGGTCGCGGTAGCGGTAGCGGGTGCCGAAGCGGGGCGCCCCGACGGTCTCGGAGAGCGCGCCGATGGAGGCGAAGCCGTGGTTCTGCACGAGGACGACGACGAGCTTGACCCCCTCCTGTACGGCGGTCACCAGCTCGGACGACATCATCAGGTACGAGCCGTCGCCGACGAGCACGAAGACGTCCCGGTCGGCGTCCATGTCGAGCACGGCCATCTTCGCGCCGAGCCCGCCCGCGATCTCGTAGCCCATGCAGGAGTAGCCGTACTCGACGTGGTAGCCCTTGGGGTCTCGGGTGCGCCACAGCTTGTGCAGCTCGCCGGGCATCGAGCCGGCCGCGCAGACGACCACGTCGCGGGGGGCGGAGACCTCGTTGACCGCGCCGATCACCTCGGACTGGGCGGGCAGCGGGGCGTGCCCGAGGTGGTACGCCCGCTCCACCGTCTCGTCCCACTCGGCGGCGAGGCGGCGGGCTTCTTCCCGGTATCCGTCGCTGACTGACCAGCCGGTCAGCGCTTCGGCGAGCGCCCGCAGCCCTTCGCGCGCGTCGGCGACGACCGGGACGGCGGCCTGCTTGGCCGCGTCGAAGGCGGCGACGTTGACGTTGACGAAGACCGCGTCGCCGAACGCGCTGCGCGAGGCGGTGGTGAAGTCGCTGTACCGGGTGCCGACGCCGATCACCACGTCGGCCTCGCGGGCCATGTGTACGGCGGCCGTGGTGCCGGTCGCGCCGGTCGCGCCGAGGGCGAGCGGGTGGTCGTACGGCAGGGCGCCCTTGCCGGCCTGCGTCTCGGCGACCGGGATGCCGGTGGCCTCGGCGAAGCGCCGCAGCTCCTCGGTCGCGTCGGAGTAGCCGACCCCGCCGCCGGCGATGAGCAGCGGCCGGCGGGCGCCGCGGACCGCCGCGACCGCGCGGGCCAACGCGGCCGGCTCGGGCACCGGCCGCGGCACGTGCCACACCCGGGGCGCGAAGAGCTCCGCCGGCCAGTCGTACGCCTCGGCCTGCACGTCCTGCGGCAGCGCGAGCGTGACCGCGCCGGTCTCGGCCGGGTCGGTGAGCACCCGCATCGCGCCGAGCAGCGCGGACGGCAGCTGCTCGGGCCGCCACACCCGGTCGAAGAAGCGGGACACCGGCCGGAACGCGTCGTTGACCGAGACGTCGCCGGCGCGCGGGTCCTCCAGCTGCTGCAGCACCGGATCGGCGACCCGGGTGGCGAAGACGTCGCCGGGGAGCAGCAGGACCGGGAGGCGGTTGATGGTGGCGAGCGCGGCCCCGGTCACCATGTTGGTCGCGCCCGGGCCGATCGACGAGGTGCAGGCGAGCGTGCTGAGCCGGTTGCGCATCCGCGCGTACGCGGCCGCTGTGTGCACCATCGCCTGCTCGTTGCGGGCCTGGTGGTACGGGAGCGCGCCGGGCTCGCGCAGCTCCGCCTCGTAGAGGGCCTGGCCGATCCCGGCGACGTTGCCGTGGCCGAAGATGCCGAAGCAGCCGGCGAAGAGCTTCTGCTCCACGCCGTCCCGCTCGCTGCGCTGGGCGGCGAGGAAGCGGACGAGCGCCTGCGCGACGGTGAGCCTCATTGGACGGTCCTCCCGAACGGCAGCCGAGGGTCGACGGGCTGGGCGGTCCACGTGTCGCGGATCCAGGCGTGCGCCGGGTCGTCGCAGATCTCCCAGGCGCGGCGCGGGCCGGCCATCACGTTGAGGTAGTAGAGGTCGTAGCCGGGTGCGGCCATCGACGGGCCGTGCCAGCCGCGCGGGATCAGCACGACGTCGCCGCCGCGGACCTCCGCGAGCACGTCGATGTCGGGGCCGTAGACCCGCTGGTACGCCATGCCGGAGCCGCGCACCTCGAAGTAGTAGATCTCCTCCAGCGCCGACTCGCCGGGCCGCTCCTCGTCGTGCTTGTGCGGCGGGTACGACGACCAGTTGCCGCCCGGCGTCAGCACCTCGCAGGCGATCAGCCGGTCGGCCGCGAAGGTGTCCGGGGTGCAGAAGTTGTTGACCTGCCGCGAGCAACTGCCCGCGCCGCGCAACTCGACCGGCACGCCGGAGGCGGGGCCGTACCGCGGTGCCAGCCGCCGCGACGCCCGGGCGGTGGGGATCGCAAACCGCCCCTCCCCGGTGACCGTGACGGTGGCGTCGCGCGGCGCGTACGCGAAGTCGGTCACGCCCGCGAAGACGTCCTTCCTGCCCTCCAGCGCGAACGTGAGACCGTCACACTCCACAGTGCACGATCCGGCGAGCGGCAGCACGAGCACCTCGTCGTCGCCGGTCTCGAACGTGTGCGGACCGCTCAGCTCCACCACGCGTAGGCCCGAGTAGGCCCACCCGGCCGACGAGGGGGTCACCACGGTCATAGCAGGCTCACCGCCGTGTCCACCGCGCCGGCCACGTCGTCGTCGGCCGGGTAGAGCAGCGAGCGGCCGGCGACGATGCCCCGGACTGTGGGCAGCCGCAGCGCCTTCCGCCAGCCCTCGAACGCCGCGTCGGGGTCGGCCGGCACCTCGCCGCCGAGCAGCAGCGCGGGCAGTGTCGAGGCGGCCATCACCCGCTCCATCTCCGGGACCACCGGCACCTTCAGCCACGTGTACGCGGAGGTGCCGCCCAGCCCGGACGCGACCGAGATGGCGCGCACCATCGCGTCCGGTGTGAGCTGGTTGCGCACCCGCCCGTCGACGCGGTGGCTGACGAACGGCTCCACCATCGCCATCAGCCGCCGCCGGGCGAGCGCGTCGACCGCCCGCGCGCAGCCCTCCATCGTGGACACGCTGGCCGGGTCGTCGGGGTCGATGCGGAGCAGCATCTTGCCGCCGTCGAAGCCCATCACGGCGATCGCCTCCGCGCCGTACCCGGTGAAGCGGTCGTCGATCTCGAACGCGCTGCCGGCGAGGCCGCCCCGGTTCATCGAGCCGATCACGACCTTGCCGTCGAGCGCGCCGAGCAGCAGCAGGTCTTCCAGCACGTCGGCGGTGCCCAGGACGCCGCCGACGCCGGGGCGGGCGAGCGCCACGCAGAGCCGTTCGAGCAGGTCGCCGCGGTCGGCCATGGCCATCGGCCGGCTCCCGGCGGCGAGCGAGCCGCGTGCCGGGTGGTCGGCGGCGAGCAGCACGAGCCGCTCGCCGATCGTCCCCGGTGCCCGCGCCGCCGCGGCGTCCACGATGGAGCGTGGGCGCCGCACCCGGGCGTCGACGACGGCGGCGAGCCGCTCAGCGAACATGCCGCCGCCCCTGCGGCTGGGACATCGCGGCCTCGACCTCCGCTGCCTCCGGCATCGCGTCCGAGCAGGCGAGGCGGCCGGCGACGATCGCGCCGGCCGCGTTGGCGAAGCGCATGACCCGGGCGGTCTCCCAGCCGGCGAGCAGCCCGTGGCAGAGCGCGCCACCGAACGCGTCGCCCGCACCGAGCCCGTTCACCACCTCGACCGGTACCGGAGGCACCTCGACGGCGCCGGACGCGTCGACGGCGAGCACCCCGCGCGGGCCCTGCTTGACCACGGCGAGGTCGGCGCCGCGGTCGCGGAGCGCCTTGGCGGCGGCGGCCGGCTGCCGCTCGGCGACGGCGGTGTAGCACTCGTCGAGGTTGCCGACCGCGACGGTGGCGTAGGGCAGCGCCTGCTGGAGCCAGTGCCGCGCCTCCTCCCGGGACGGCCAGAACATCTGCCGGTAGTCGAGGTCGAGCACGGTGACCCCGACCCGGCCGCGGGCGCGGAGCGCGGCGAGCGTGGCCGAGCGGCTGGGCTCCGCGCAGAGCCCGGTGCCGGTGACCCAGAAGACGCCGGCCGCGCGGATCGCCGCGGTGTCCAGCTCGTCGGCCCTGATCTGCAGGTCAGGAGCGCTCGGCAGGCGGTAGAAGTAGAGCGGGAAGTCGTCCGGCGGGAAGATCTCGCAGAACGTCACCGGGGTCGGCAGGTGCTCCACAGTGGACACGTACCGGTCGTCCACGCCGTAGCCGCGCAGTGCACTGTGGACGAAGTCGCCGAACGGGTCGGCGCCGGTGCGGGTGATGACCGCGGCCCGGCGGCCGAAGCGGGCGGCGGCCACCGCGACGTTGGTGGGGCTGCCGCCCAGGTACTTGCCGAACGTCTCCACCTCGGCCAGCCCGACGCCCACCTGGAGCGGGTAGATGTCGACCCCGACCCGCCCCATCGTGAGCACCTCGAAGCCCATCACAGGCTCCGCAGGTAGTCCACGCCGGCGGCCACGTCGGGCAGCGGGTCGGCGTCCGGGCCGGTGAGCATGACGTCCTGCTCCAGCACGTACCACCCGGTGTAGCCGGTGGCGTCGAGGGAGCGGACGACGCCGGCGATGTCGACGTCGCCCTTGCCCAGCGGGCGGAACATGCCCGCCCGCACCGCCTCCGCGTACGACACGTCGCCGCCCCGCACCCGCGCCGCGAGCCCGGCGTCGACGTCCTTGAGGTGAACGTGCGCGACGCGCTCCGGGTGCTCGGCGGCGATCCGGGCCGGGTCGGCGCCGCCCACCGCCAGGTGACCGGTGTCCAGGCAGAGCGGCACGGCGCTGCCGGCGAGGACCCGCTCGACGTCGCCCGCGGTCTCCACCATCGTGCCCACGTGCGGGTGCAGCGTGGGCGTGAGGCCGGCCGCGGTGACTGCGGCGGCGGCCGCGTCCAGGTGGGACAGGAGGGTGGCCCAGCCGGCCGCGTCGAGCTCGGGACGGGCGTCGTACCCGGATCGGCCGGTGTCGGCCGCTAGCACGACGGTGTCGGCGCCGGCGGCGGCGTAGCGCGCGGCGACGGCGCCCACCTCCGGCCGCGGGTCGCGGCCGGGCTCGTGCAGCACGGCCGGGACGAAGCCGCCCACCGCGCGCAGGCCGTGCGCGGCGAGGAGGGCGGCCGGGTCGTCCGGGAGGTATCCCACCGGCCCGAACTCGGTGGCCACGAGGCCGAGGGAACGCATCTCGCCGAGCACCCGCCCGGCCGGCAGCTGGAAGCCCCAGCCGGGCACCTCGCACACGCCCCAGGAGATGGGCGCACCCGCGATCCGCACCTGCACGCTCGTCCTCCCCAGGGTGCCCGGAAGATGACATCCGTGTTACGGGTCACACTTCCCCCGGGGCCGAACTTTGTCAATACATTCTGACTAACCCCGTCTACCACACTGACTAGGTCGCCGCCAGCTGGAGGCGTTGCGCGCGCCGCGCCGTCCACCAGCGGACCGCAAACCAGCAGGCCGTGGTGAGCGCCGCGCCGGCGACCGCGTCCACGATGTAGTGGTTGGCCGTGAGCACGACGGCGAGCGTCATCGCCACCGGCATCAGCACGCCGATCGCCTTCACCCACAGCCGCCGGGCGGCGACCGCGATCGCGATGCCCATCAGCAGGTCCCAGCCGACGTGCAGGCTCGGCACGGCGGCGTACTGGTTGGTGAACATGGGTGGCTGCAGCACCCGGTACGCGTGCGAGCTGACCGTCACGGTGTCGACCATGCCCAGCGCCGGCGCGAGCCGGGGCGGCGCGACCGGGAACGTCGCGAAGATCACCATGCCGACCGCGCCGGACATGATCATCGCGTTCCGCGTGCGCAGGTAGACGACCGGATGCCGCCGGGCGAGCCAGACCAGCGTGACCGCGATGACCGGCCAGTGCCCCCAGATGTAGATCCAGTTGAACACCGTGCTGACCCGCGACGAGCTCGCGAAGGTCTCCTGGAGCCACTGCTCGTGGTGCAGCCCCAGCGCCGCCTCGAAGTCGACCACCCGGGCCGCGTTCGCGACCGCCGCGCTGACTGAGCCCTCGGTCAGGTGTCGGACGCCGAAGTAGATGACGATGGCTCCGAGCAGGATGAAGATCTGCTGCCCGAGCCGGATCGATGATTGTGTACGCTCCGCCTTCATGGGCGGTGCGCCGGCACCCGGCCGGACCCGCTCTGCCCCCGTAATGACCGCCATGTGCACAGCCTCCAACCTGATCTTCACACTTCCATCCGGGCCGGGCACCGACTTCTCCCTGATTCCGGGCTCGGACCGGAGGGTGAGAACGCCCTAGGGGTGGCATGGTTTGCTGGTGCGCATGGAGATCCGGCGGATCAGCTCGGCGGGGCGGCTCACGCACGCGTTCCCCCTTCAGGCGTACGCCTTCGAGGCGAGCCCGGCCCCCCTGGAGAGGGTCGCCAGTTACCGCGACTACCTCCCCTTCCAGGAGGACAACGTCACCCTCGTGGCCGAGGAGGGCGGCACCGCGGTCGCCGCCGCCTCAGCCATCCCGATGCGCCAGAACGTGCGCGGCACCCTCCATCCGATGGCCGGCATCGCGGGCGTGGTCGTGCACCCGCTCGCCCGCCGCCGGGGGCACATCCGCACGCTGCCCACCCGGCTGCTCGGCGACATGCGCGACAGTGGGCAGCCGCTCAGCGCGCTGTACCCGTTCCGGGCCTCGTTCTACGAGCGCTTCGGGTACATCGGGCTGCCCAAGGCGCGCCGCGTCACGTTCGCCCCCGCCGACCTCGGCCACCTGGTCCGCGCCGACCTGCCCGGCGAGCTGCTCCAGTTCTTCGCCCGGCACGTCGACCAGGTCGAGCGGGTGGCCGCCGACGAGCTGCCCGAGCTGTGGGCCACCGATCTGGGTACGGTCGTCGAGGCGCGCACCCGCGTCCCCGACATGAACGCCCCGATGGCCCGGGTGCTGGCCGTCCCGCCGCTCGCCGGCGCCCGCGTGGGCCCGGGGCGGGTGGTGGTCGAGGTGGTCGACGACCCGTTCATCGCCGGCACGTACCTGCTGGACGGGCGCGCGGGCCGCCTGGAGGTGGGCGGCGACGAGGCCGGCGTGCCCCGGGCGACGCTGCGGGCGGCCGGGCTCTCCGCACTCGTGTACGGCGTGCTGGAGCCGGACGAGCTGCCGCTACGCGGGTTCGGTGCCGTGCCCGCCGACGCCGGCGCGCAGCTGCGGGCGCTCTTCCCCCGCGCCGTCCCGTACCTCTTCGCGGACTTCTGAGCGGCGGGTCAGGCGGCGGGCGAGCAGCGCGGCGGCGAGCAGCACCGCGAACGCCCCCGCCACCACCTCCACGCCGGCCGAGGTGAGCGCGGCCGAGAGCGTGTGCTGGATCTGGCCGGCGGCCGCCACGACCGGGTCGTCCACCGTGGACCGGTCGGCGCTGAGCCGGATCTCGTACCAGCCGTAGTAGGCGACGTAGGCGCCGGCGAGCAGCAGGAGCACCCCGCCCAGCCGGGAGATCGCCGAGCCGGCCCGGCGCACGGCCCGGATCAGCGAGGTGCGCAGCAGCCCCACCGCCAGAGCGGCCGCGCCGACGGCGAGCCCCATGCCGGCCGCGTACGCGACGAAGAGCCCGACCCCGGCGCCGGTGGAACCGGCCCGCATGCTGGCCACGACGATGGCCAGGAAGGGCCCGATCGTGCAGCTGAGCGACGCGGCGGCGTAGGCGGCGCCGAAGGCGAACATGGACGGCAGCGTGCGGCGCAGCTCCGGCGCGCGGGGGCCGCGCCACGGCGTGGGCAGCGTGCGTCCCGCGGCCAGCCACCCGCCGACCGCGACGAGCAGCACGCCGAGCGCGACGGTCAGCCACGGCAGCCGCTCCTGGATCCAGCCGGCGGCCGGCGCCACCGCGAGGCCGAACGCCCCGAACACGGCCACGAAACCCCCGGTCATGGCCGCCGTCGAGGCCAGGGCCCGCCGGACGGTGTCGCTCGTGGACTCACCGGCGACGAGCAGCGAGAGGTACGCGGGCAGCAGCGCGAAGCCGCACGGGTTGACCGCCGCGAGCATGCCCGCGGTCAGCGCCAGTACCAGGGTGGTCTGTGTCATCGCTCAGCCGGCCAGCTCGGCGACCTTGCCCTCGAAGTCGATGCTGTCCATCCATCCCTTGCTCAGCACCTTGCCGTCCTGGTCCAGGAAGACGTACGTGCTCTGCTCGGCGATCTGGAACTTCTTCCAGACGGCGCCGGCCTGGTCGTTGAGGTGGGTGACGTTGCCGACCTGGCCGTCGGCGACGAACTCCGCCATCTCCTTGGCGTCGCCCAGCCCCGCGACGCCGAGCAGGTTGACCTTCCCGCCGAACTCGGCCTGCATGTCCGACACGGAGGCGGCCTGCCCGAAGCAGGTGGCGCACCACGGCGCCCAGAACCACAGCACGGTCGGCCGCCCGGCGAGGCTGGCCGCGTCGAACGCCTTGCCGTCCAATGTGGTCCCGGTGAACTTCAGCGTGGCCGGCACCGGCCCGGCCTTCCGCTCCGCGGCCGGCTCCTGCCCGGCGGCGGCCGGCTGTCCCGCGGCGGGCGGCCGCCCCGCGTTCCAGTCCCCGCCGGCGGTGGCCCCGCCACCACACCCACCGGCCCCGACGACGACAGCGGCGGCGAACAGAACCGCCGCGACCAGCCGGACACGCATGCGGGACCTCCTGGGATGTGGGCTGCGCCCCTGAGTACGGCACCCACCCCCACACGGTTCAACGCGAGGTCGTCGGGGAGTAGCGTCTGGGCGGTGGGTGCTGCGCTGCCGGCCGCGCTGGTTCGAAACGTCTCGGGCGTCTGGGGTGCGGACGGCAGGCGGTGGCTGGACGAGCTGCCCGCGCTGCGGGCCGAGGTGGCACGGGCGTGGGAGCTGCGGCTCGGCGAGCCGTACCGGCTCAGCTACCACTGGGTGGCGCCGGCCATCCGGGCGGACGGCACGGCCGCCGTGCTCAAGCTGGGGCTGCCCGGCGCCGACCACCTGCCGGTCGAGGCGGCCACGCTGCGGTGCTGGGCCGGCGCGGGGGCGGTGCGGCTGCTCGCGTACGAGCCGGCGTGGGGCGCGCTGCTGCTGGAGCGGGCCGCCCCGGGTACGCCGGCGAGCGCGCTCGTCCCTCGGCGCGACACGGAGGCGACCGCGGCCATCCTGGCGGTCATGCGGCGGCTCCACGCGGCCGCCGTACCCGATGGGGGTTTGCCTGGTCTTGAGACGCGGGGCGCGGCCTTCGCGGCGCATCTGCTGGCCTACCCGGGCGACCACCCGCTCCCCCGCCACCTGGTCGAACGGGCGAGCCGGCTCTTCGACGAGCTCTGCGCCTCCGCGCCGGCGCGGGTGGTGCTCCACGGCGACCTGCACCACGACAACGTGCTGCGCGCCGAGCGCGAGCCGTGGCTGGCGATCGACCCGCACGGCGTGGTCGGCGACCCCGGCCACGAGGCCGGCGCCATGGTCTATAACCCCGATCCGGACCGCCGCGAGGACGGTCTGCTCGCGCTGCTGCCGGCCCGCGTCGAGCAGCTCGCGGACGGCATGGGGCTGCCGGTCGAGCGGGTGGTGGCGTGGGCGTTCGTGACGGCGGTGCTCTCCGAGGTCTGGAACGCCGAGGACGGTGGCGAGGTCGGCACGCGCGCGCTGGACGTCGCGCTGGCGCTGCTGCCGCGCCTCTGACAGGACGGGTGCGGCGGCGGCTACACGACGGCTTCGAGCGGCAGGTCGCTGCCGCGCCAGGTGGCCGCCAGCTCCTGCACCGGCAGGTTGAGCGCCTCACCGAGGCAGATGATCGTGCCGAACCCGGGAGAAGGCAGCCGGCCGGTCTCGATCTTGCGTAGGGTCTCCGGCGAGATGCCGGCCGCGTGGGCGACCTCCGCCAGGTCGCGTCCCCCGCGCGCGTGGCGCAGCAGGGCGCCGAGACGCCTACCGGCTTCGATCTGCTCAGGCGTGAGCGGCTGGCGGACCATGCACCCCAGGATAGGACTGGTATTACTATACCGGCAAGTGTTAGCGTGCCGGTATAACTATACCGACACCCTGTGACGCGAGGTATTCGTGATTGAGCTGAAGACGCCCGCCGAGATCGAGCGCATGCACGTGGCCGGGCGTTTCGTCGCCGAGGTGCTCGCCGAGGTCGGCCGGCTCGCCGACGTGGGCGTCAACCTCCTCGACCTGGAGCACCACGCGCGCGGCATGATCAAAGACCGCGGGGCGGAGTCGTGCTACTGGGACTACGCGCCGTCCTTCGGCAAGGGCCCGTTCCGCAACGTCATCTGCCTGTCGGTCAACGACGCGGTCCTGCACGGCCTGCCGCACGACTACACGCTCCGCGACGGTGACGTGCTCACCGCGGACCTCGCGGTCGGCATCGACGGCTGGGCGGCCGACTCGGCGCGCACGGTCGTCGTCGGCAACGCCGCCGAGGAGGACCTGCGGATCATCCGGGCCACCGAGGAGGCGTTGGAGGCCGCGATCGAGGTGGCTCGTCCGGGCAACCGCCTGGGTGACCTCTCGGCAGCCATCTTCGCGGTGGCCCAGGAGTACGGTTATCCGGTCAACACGGAGTTCGGCGGCCACGGCATCGGCCGCACAATGCACGAGGACCCCCACGTCTCCAACAAGGGCCGGGCGGGGCGCGGCCTCACGCTCCGGCCCGGGCTGACGCTCGCGCTCGAACCCTGGCTCGCCCGCACGACCGACCGGATCGTCTACGACGCCGACGGCTGGACCATCCGGTCGGCCGACGGCTCGCGCACGGCCCACTCCGAGCACACGATCGCCATCACCGAGGACGCCCCGTTGGTGCTCACCCGGCGGGCGGCGGAGAGACCGCCGTCCGCCGCGCAGTCCACAGTGGAGAGGGCGCGGTAACTCGCGCGACCCGCGCCGCCGCGCCGGCTGTCGTCGGGCGTCATGGGCGAGGAGTGGGGGCCACCAAGCCGTAGCCGACTCACTTGTCGTACTTGTAGAGGTTGTACTTCTTCATCAGGTCGATGAGGTTCTGGGCGTACGTGGGTGACGTCGCGTACCCCGCCTTGTGGATCTCGATGGCGAAGCGGTTCGGGTCGCGGCTGTACGCGAACGCCTTCTTGTACCGGGGATTGACCGTCAGGAAGCGGCCGTGGTCGGCGAAGGAGCCGGTCGCGTTCCGGTAGGCGCGGAAGGTAGCCGTGGTGCGGTAGCACTTGTTGCCCTCGCACTCGCTCGTCGCGTACGAGCGGCAGCCCACCGCGATCCCGCCCGGGTCGCCGAAGCACTTGATGCCGAAGTAGCTGTGGTCGCGGCGGGTCAACCAGCTCCGCCCCCACCCGGACTCCAGGATGGCCTGCGCGATCGTCACCGAGGCGGGCACCTTGTACTGCCGGTAGCCGGCCTGGGCCGGGCCGACCGTGCGGGCGATGAACTGGCTCGCGTTCGCCGGCGGGACGGTCGGCGCCTGCTGGCCGCACCACGGCAGGGTGGGCGAGTTGCCGCGCCAGTCCACGTTGGCGTCCGCGATGTAGCGGTTGCCGGGTATGCGGTTCCACGCGGCGGAGCGGCGCATCTTGCCGCTCACCAGTTCCCCCCACACCTGGCACTCCACCCGGAGCACGTTTCCCTCGCCGAGCGTGGCCACCCGGCCCGACTTGGTGCTCGGGCCGTTGCGCACGTTGACCGGGCCGGTGCCGGTGCGCACGGTCGGCCGGGACGCGCCCTTCGGGCCGCACCAGTGCACCCAGGGGCGGGTGGGACTCCAGCGCACGTACGCGTCGGAGACGTAGCGGCCGTTCGACAGGCGGTTCCAGCCCGGCGTGCGGCGCTGCGTCCCGGAGACGAGCTCCCCGTACACCTGGCAGACCACCGCCAGGCGGCTCCCCTCGGCGAGGCGGCCGACCTGGGCGTCCGCGGTGGAGGGGCCGGCCCGCAGGTTGAGGCCGGTGCCACCGGAACGCACGGTGGCGGTGGGCGCGGCAGCGGCGGCCGCCGGGCTCGGCAAGAGGAGGGACACGACCACGACTGTCAGGCTCATTCGGGCGTACCTCATGCACTACACGGTATTTGCCTGATTTGCGACTCAGGAGGGAATTGTGAAAATTGTCCGCGCGCGGGCCTCGAGGCGCACTCCTCGCGCGGCACGGCGCGCACCATAACAGCTCGCCGTCGGCCTACCGGGGGGCCGAGCCCGACATGTCCGGTACGTCCGTCGACGGGTTTTCGACGCGCGCCCGGGTCGCCCACGCCACCATGAAAACCGCCGTCCACAACACGCCGAGCAGCACGGACGTGACGAGCTGGCTGGCCGTGTTCCACCCGACGTAGAGGCGGGCGGCGGTGACCGTCACCACAGCGACGATCGCCGCGGTCCACACCGCCACGGCGACCATCCACCGGGTGCGCCGGGCCAGCAGCCACGCCAACGTGCACAGGCTGGCGGTGACGACCGCGTGCTGGGTCAGGAAGAACCGCTCGGCCAGGGCCCGCTCCGCGACCGCGAGCAGCACCAGCGGCAGGAACGCGCCCGCGGTGGCGACCAGCGTGACCAGGTCGCCGCGCCAGGCCCGGCGGCGCCAGGCGAGCACGAGCGCGGCCACCGCGACGACCACGACGAGGCTCTTGGGCCCCAGCACGTCGACCACGAGGTCGGCCGCGCGGGCGAAGCCCTCGGTGCGCCGGGCCGCGAGCCAGTCGGCGATCACGTCGTCTACAACGGACAGTCCACTGTGGCGCACGACGGCGGTGACCACGAACGCCATCGCGAACGCGAAGAGCAGCAACAGGGCGAGCCCGAAGACCAGGTTGGCCAGGAACGCCCAGGCCGGGCCGAAGCGCATGGAGAGCAGGAAGAACAGCAGCCCGTACCGCTCGACGACCCACCGTGCCGGCGGGAGTGCCGCCGCCCGCCGGGCCAGCGCGAGCGCCGGGTCGGGGTTGCGCCCCAGCCACCGTCCAAGCAGGACGATCGCGGCGACCGCCACGAGGAGCACGAGCACCGCCCCGGTCGCCCTGCCCAGATAGCGGGAGACCGTCTCGTACGACTCGCCGGCCAGGAAGCCGACCACGACGGAGGCGCCGACCCAGGTGACCACGCCCAGCGCGTTCCACGGGGCGAAGCGGCGGTAGGGCATGCCGGCGCCACCGGCCAGGCGCGGCGCGAGCGTGCGCACGAACGCCACCCACCGCGCCCCGAACATCGCCCGCCCGCCGAGACGGGCCAGCATCGCGTCGGCCTTCTCCCAGCGCTCGTATCCGATCCGCACGCCCCACCGCCCCGAGCGCAGCCGGGGCCCGTAGCGGCGGCCGCTGCGGAAGGCGAGCGCGTCGCCGAGCAGCGCCGCGGCGATCGTCACGACCACCGCCGGGGCCAGCCGGATCGTGCCGAGGTAGGCGAGGAAGCCGACGGTGAGCAGCGTCGCCTCGGCCGGCACGACGAGGCCGACGATGACGGCGGTCTCGCCCGCGACGAGGACCGCCGCCAGCAGGTAGATCAGCAGCGGCGGCAGGTCGGACAGCAGGTTTACCAGCTCGTGCACGCGGCCCCCCGGGGTACACAGGCCAGCATGCCAGGCCGAGGTGACAGGTTTTACCCCGCTGGGCGCGGGTGATCACAGGCACGGACAATGGAAGGCATGCAGACCCGCTCGGACCTCCGCAACGTCGCGATCATCGCCCACGTCGACCACGGCAAGACGACCCTGGTCGACGCCATGCTGCGGCAGGCCGGGGCCCTCCACACCCGGGGCGAGGTGGCCGACCGGGTGATGGACTCGATGGACCTCGAGCGGGAAAAGGGCATCACGATCCTCGCCAAGAACACGGCCGTCCGGTACGTCCCCGAGTCGGGAGGTCCGGTCACCATCAACATCATCGACACGCCCGGCCACGCCGACTTCGGCGGCGAGGTGGAGCGCGGGCTGACGATGGTCGACGGCGTGCTGCTGCTCGTGGACGCGAGCGAGGGGCCGCTGCCGCAGACCCGCTTCGTGCTCCGCAAGGCGCTCAAGGCCCGCCTGCCGATCATCCTGGTGATCAACAAGGTCGACCGCCCGGACGCGCGGATCAAGGAGGTGGTCGACGACACGTACGAGCTCTTCCTCGACCTCGACGCCGACGAGAGCCAGATCGACTTCCCGATCGTGTACGCCTGCGCCCGCGACGGCCTCGCCTCCCTGGCCCAGCCGGCCGACGGCGCGCTGCCCGACTCGCCCGACCTGCAGCCGCTGTTCCAGACGCTGCTCGACACCATCCCCGCCCCCGGGTACGACGAGGGCGCGCCGCTGCAGGCGCACGTCACCAACCTCGACGCCTCCCCGTTCCTGGGCCGGCTGGCGCTGTGCCGGGTGCGGCAGGGCACGATCCGCAAGGGGCAGACGGTCGTCTGGTGCCGCGCGGGCGGCGCCGAGGAGAAGGTGCGCATCTCCGAGCTGCTCATGACCGACGGGCTGGAGCGCAAGCCGGCCGAGGAGGCCGGGCCGGGCGACATCATCGCGGTCGCCGGCATCCCCGAGATCATGATCGGCGACACGCTCGCCGACGCGGAAAACCCGGTCCCGCTGCCCCGCATCACCGTCGACGAGCCGGCCATCTCGATGACGATCGGCACCAACACCTCGCCGCTCGTCGGCCGGGTGAAGGGTGGCAAGGTCACCGCCCGCATGGTCAAGGACCGCCTCGACCGCGAGCTGATCGGCAACGTCTCGCTCCGGGTCCTGCCGACCGACCGCCCGGACTCCTGGGAGGTGCAGGGCCGCGGCGAGCTGGCGCTGGCCATCCTGGTCGAGCAGATGCGCCGCGAGCAGTACGAGCTGACCGTCGGCAAGCCGCAGGTGGTGACCCGGGTGGTCGACGGCAAGACGTACGAGCCGGTGGAGCGCCTCACCATCGACGCCCCCGAGGAGCACCTGGGCGCGATCACCCAGCTGCTGGCCACCCGCAAGGGGCGCATGGAGCAGCTGGTCAACCACGGCACCGGCTGGATCCGGATGGAGTGGCTGGTGCCGGCGCGCGGGTTGATCGGCTTCCGCACCGAGTTCCTCACCGACACGCGGGGCACCGGCATCCTGCACCACGTCTTCGAGTCGTACGAGCCGTGGGCCGGCGAGCTGCGCACCCGCAACACCGGCTCGCTGGTCGCCGACCGGTCCGGCGCGGTCACCGCGTTCGCGATGCTCAACCTCCAGGAGCGGGGCACGCTCTTCGTCGAGCCCTCCACCGAGGTGTACGAGGGCATGATCGTCGGGGAAAACTCCCGCTCCGACGACATGGACGTCAACATCACCAAGGAGAAGAAGCTCACCAACATGCGCGCCTCCACCTCGGAGGAGACCGAGAAGGTGATCCCGCCGCGCAAGCTCTCCCTGGAGCAGGCGCTGGAGTTCTGCCGCGAAGACGAGTGCGTGGAGGTGACGCCGGTGGCGGTACGGCTGCGCAAGGTCACCCTCGACGCCACCCAGCGGGCCCGGGAGACGGCCCGCCGCAAGCATGCTGGATGACCTGCCCCCGGGCGTGTCCGTCTACATCGGACCACTGGATGGGCCGGCCCGCCACACCCGCCTGCCGGAGAAGACCCACTACGCCGCGAGCACGATGAAGGTGGCCGTGCTCGCGGCCCTGCACCGCTCCGGCGCCGACCTCGACGCCGAGGTACCGGTGCACAACGTCTTCGCGTCGGCGGCGAGCGGGATGTTCGGCTGCACCCGCGACTACGACAGCGACGGGGACGTGTGGGCGCGGCTCGGCGGCACCGCGCCGCTCGGGTGGCTGGCCGACCGCATGATCACCAGGTCGAGCAACCTGGCGACCAACATCCTCCTCGGCCACGTCGGGCTCGGCGCGGTCGCCGGGGTGTGGGCGTCGGCCGGTGCGCGGCACAGCGTGACCGCGCGCGGCATCGAAGACTACGCGGCCCGCGAGGCCGGCCTCGACAACCTCGTCACCGCCGCCGACCTGGCCGCCCTCTTCACCGCGATCGTGACCGGAAAGCTCGGGCCGCCGGAGGGCATGGTCGGCACGCTGCTGCGCCAGGAACGCACCGAGGACCTCGCCGCCGGCCTGCCGCCCGGCACCCGGATCGCGCACAAGAACGGCTGGGTCGACGGGGTGCGCCACGGGGCCGGCGTGGTCTTCCCGGACGACGCGCCGCCGTACGCGATCGCCGTCTGCACCACCACCGACATGCCGGACGCCGGCGCGTGCGCGCTGATCGCGCGCGTCTCGGCGGCGGCCTGGGAGGGACGCTTCCGGTGATCGCGGAGATCAGGACCCATCGGGTATCGGCGCCGCTGCACACCCCGTTCGTGACCGCGCTGCGCCGCGCCACCACCGTCGAGACGCTCGTCGTCGAGGTGGTCGACGCGGACGGGCGGTCGGGCTTCGGCGAGGCGCCGCAGGTGTGGCAGGTCACCGGCGCCTCCGTGCCGGGCAGCGAGGCGTGCGTGCGACAGATCCTCGCACCGCTGCTCACCGGCCGCGACCCGGACGACCTCCAGGCCCGGCTGGCGGAGGCACAGCGGGCGGTCGCCGGCAACGAGGCCGCGAAGGCCGCCGTCGACACCGCGCTGCACGACCTGGCCGCGCGCCGGCTCGGCGTACCCCTGGCGCGTCTGCTGGGTGGGACGGCCGCGCGCGTGCCGACGGACGTCACGCTCTCCGCCGGCGAGGCCGGCGCCCTCGCCGCGGCGGCCCGGGACCGGGTGGCCGAGGGGTTCGCGGTGCTCAAGCTCAAGGTCGGGCTCGACGCGGCGGGAGACATTTCCCGGGTACGGGAGGTGCGGGCGGCCGCCGGCCCCGGTGCGCGCCTGCGGCTCGACGCCAACCAGGGGTGGACGCCGCGCGAGGCGGTGCGGGTGATCCAGGGCATCGAGGACGCGGGGCTGGACGTCGAGCTCGTCGAGCAGCCGGTGCCGGCGTGGGACCTTCCCGGGCTGGCCTGGGTGAGCGAGCGGGTGTCGCTGCCGATCCTGGCCGACGAGGCCGTGTACGGGGTGCGCGACCTCGTCGAGGTGATCCGCCGGCGGGCGGCCGACATGGTCAACGTCAAGCTCGCCAAGTGCGGCGGCCTCGGCCCGGCGCGCACGCTGCTGGAGCTGGCCGCCGCGCACGGGATGGGCACGGTGGTCGGTTCGATGATGGAGACGCAGGTCGGCATCGGCGCGGCCGCGAGCCTGGTCGCCGCCTACGGCACCACGGCCGTCTGCGACCTCGACGCCGCCTGGTGGCTCGCCTCGTCGCCGGTCGAGGGCGGCATCCGGTACGAGGGTGCGGAGGTCCTGCTGCCCGAGACACCCGGACTGGGGCTGAAGATAATATCCATGGATGGCGACTGAGCCGGCAGTAGGTTTCGTGGCGGCCCCGGTGGCGACGCTCTGGTCGGACCCCGCGGCGGTACGCCCCGTCGACGCGCCCGCCCTCGCCTCCCGGGCCGACCTCGCCGCGTGGGTGTCCGCTATGGACCGTGACCAGCGGGTCGGTGACTGCGTGGTCAGTCAGCTGCTGCTGGGCGAGCGGGTGCTGGTCGAGGAGGTACGCCCGGACGGCTGGGCCCGCGTGGTCGCCGTCGAGCAGCCGGCCGCCCCGCTCGACCCGCGCGGCTACCCGGGTTGGCTGCCGGCCGCCCAGCTCGCGTCGGGCGCGCTCCCGGAGCCCTCCCTGGTGGTCGACGCGGTCGAGACGGCGCTGCTGGACGCGCCCGGCGGCCGGATCGCGCTGCCCGGCGTGGGACTCGGCACCCGGCTCGCCCCGGCCGGCCCGCCGGTCGGCGGCTTCCAGCCCGTACACGTCCCCGGCCACGACGGTCCACTGTGGGCGCCGCCCGGATCCGTGGTACCGCTGCCGGACGGCGCACCGGCCACCGAGACGCTGGCGCTGGCCCGCCGGCTGCTCGACGCCGTGTACGTGTGGGGTGGCATGTCCGCCCACGGCATCGACTGCTCCGGGCTGGTCCACCTGGCGTGGCGGCGGTTCGGCGTGTCACTCCCCCGCGACGCGGACGACCAGGCGTGCGCGACCCAGCCCGTACCGCCCGGCGCCGAACGCCCGGGCGACCTGTACTTCTTCGCCCGCCCCGGCCGCCCCGTACACCACGTGGGCCTGGTGTCGGACCGCGGGCCGGGGCACATGCTGCACGCCTGCTACCAGCGGCGAATCGTCATCGAGGAACCGATGCCCCCCGACCGCGCCGCCACCCTGGTAGCGACCCACCGCGTGCGCCGATAGACCCCGGGTCCGTTTCGCGGCCAGGGTGCGGCACGGTCCCGCCCTCCCACAGCCCCGCTTGCTCGGTCAATGATTCAGGAGGAGGCGGCACCTTGCCGCTCACCGCGTGCCTGGGACGACCGCTACTCGGCCAGGCACCGTTGGGGCGGATCCGCGTGAGTTGATCTCCGACTGCGCGGGCGCGTTCTGGGCCGACAAGAGCGGGTGTCCGCTGCTGCCCGCGGCGCTGGCGCTGCAGACCATCGGGTGGCGCCGGGCCCGAGGCACGTTTGCCCCGTCTGTGCGGGCAGCTCGAGAGCTCCGCGGACGCATGGTGGCGGCCGCGGTCGGGGCCTTGACGCGGACGGCGCTCGTGCGGACCTGGTCGGGCTTGCCGGCGGACCCAGCAGCGGAGGCCGGGGAACTCGGCGAGCCCTGCGAGCCGCCGGCCGCAGCGCAGCCCGCGGGAAAGCACCCCAAGAAAACGCTCCGCTGCGCTCCACGTTTCCCCGGGGACCCCGCGCATGCGGTCCGCAGGCGACGCGGACCGGGGCGAGTATCTGCTTTGGCCCCGGCCGAAGGCTCCCTAGTGGTCCGCGCCGACCAGCTCGCGCTTGCTGTCGCGGGACGACTTGATGAGGCTCGCCACCGTCGCGACGATCAGGGTGCCGATGATGACGGTCAGCGACAGCCAGATCGGGATGTGCGGGGCCCAGCCGACGTGCTCGCCGCCGTTGATGAACGGGACGTTGTTGTCGGCGAGTGCCTCGAGCACCAGCTTTACGCCGATGAAGCCGAGGATGACCGACAGGCCCAGCGACAGGTAGACCAGCCGCTCCAGGAGGCCGCCGAGCAGGAAGTAGAGCTGGCGGAGGCCCATCAGCGCGAACACGTTGGCGGTGAAGACCAGGTAGGGCTCGTCGGTGATGCCGAAGATCGCCGGGATCGAGTCGAGCGCGAAGATGAGGTCGGTCGTGCCGATCGCGATCATCACGAGCAGCAGCGGGGTGAACATGCGCCGCCCGTTGCCGTTGAGCGTGGTGAAGCGGCCGTTGCCGTAGTCGCTGGAGACGCGCAGGGCCCGCCGCGCGTAGCGGATGACGATGTTTTCCTTGTAGTCCTCGGCGTCCATCTCGCCCTCGCGGGCGAGGTTGACCGCCGTGTAGATCAGGAACGCCCCGAAGATGTAGAACACCCAGGAGAACTGGGAGATCAGTGCCGCACCCGCCGCGATGAAGCCGCCCCGCATCACCAGCGCCAGGATGATGCCGATGAGCAGCACCTCCTGCTGGTACTTCCGGGGCACCGCGAAGCGGCTCATGATGATCACGAAGACGAAGAGGTTGTCCACCGAGAGGCTGTACTCGGTCAGCCAGCCGGCGTAGAACTCACCGGCGATCGTGCCGCCGCTGGTGACCCACACCCCGACCCCGAAGAGCAGCGCGAGGGCGACGTAGAACGTCACCCAGATGCTGGACTCCTTGATGCTCGGCTCGTGTGGGCGGCGGCCGATGATGAGCAGGTCGACGGCGAGCACCGCGCCGAGAACGACGAGTGTGACGACCCACACCCCGGCGGACACGTCCAAAGGAAACCTCCGGCAGACATACGACATCGCCCCGTCGTGGACGAAGCGATGTGAACTCTGTCGGAGGTCTCTTCCGCCGCCCCCGGACTGCGCCCCCGATGGACTGGCGACCGACTATGCCGGGTCGGCGACGGGTTTGCGCCGGCGACGACCGTGTTGACGACAAAGTCGCGGGGGAATACTCCCCTCCTACGCGCTCCATCATCCACCATCGGCCCGCTTTTGGCACATCCACCCGCTGTGTAATGCGACTCCTAGCACACTCATTCAAGCTTCCTAGGAGGCTAGGCCCGGTAAGCTACGATCATGGTCCTCGAAGTCGCATTGATCGACGTCAAGCCAGGTCAGGAGGGCGACTTCGCGGCGGCGTACGCGAAGGGCCACCCGGTCCTGGCCGGAACCGCCGGCTGCCGCTCGGTCCGGATGACCCGTGGCGTGGAGTCGCCGTCACGCTTCGTGCTCCTGGTGGAGTGGGACTCGGTCGAGGCGCACGTGGAGAACTTCCGGGAGACCGAGCGCTTTACGACGTGGCGCTCGCTCATCGGGCCGTACTTCGCGGCGCCCCCGGTGGTCGAGCACTTCACCGACGTCCCGGCCTGACCTCGCCGGCGGCGGCCCGCGCCAGCCCTCGCGCGCAGCCCTTGATGAAGCCGCCGAGGAACCACCGGTAGAACCCACCCATCCACGGGCGCTTGGCGGTGAACGTGGAGTGCCACCGGATCAGCGTCCCGTCGCCGTCCGGGGTGAGGTCGACGTCGGCACGGTAGTCGTTCAGAGCCATGCCGGAGAGCAGCCGGTAGCTGAAGCGGCGCCCCGGGACCGCCTCGACGATCTCCTCGTGGTTGGTGAACGGCCAGGTCCGGAAGATCCGGACGGCGCCGACACCCTCACCGCCCGCCGGGTCCGCGCGCTCCAGCTCGAACGACCCCAGGCCCGACCAGGCGGGCCAGGTGGCGCCGTCGACGAGCAGGCGGTACACCGCGTCGGCGTCCGCCTCCGAGCGCACCGTCACATCGATGTCCCGCACTCGCATGTACCATATGGTACATGCCCGATCCCCGGCAGCGCCTCCTCGACGCCGCCATCGACCACCTCGCCGCGCACGGGATCAGCGACCTGAGCCTGCGCCAGCTCGCCGCCGCGCTCGGCACCAGCCACCGCATGCTCATCTACCACTTCGGTTCCAAGGAGGGGCTGCTGGTCGAGGTGATCCGGGCGGTCGAGCGGCGCCAGCGGGACGCCTTCGCCGACCTGGGGCTCGACGAGGCGGCCACGCCGGGCGACGCGATCCGGCGGATGTGGCGGCGCTTCTCCGACCCCGCGCTGGCGCCGCACGAACGGCTGTTCTTCGAGGTGTACGGGCAGGCGCTCCAGGGGCGCACGCACGCGCTCCCCCTGCTCGACGGGGTCGTGGAGTCGTGGTTGGAGCCGGCGGTGGAGTTCGCCCGCGCCCGCGGCGTACCCGAGGCGGCAGCCCGGGCCGACGCGCGGCTGGGCGTGGCGGTCATGCGCGGGCTGCTGCTCGACCTGCTCGCCACCGGCGACCGGACGGCGGTCGACGCGGCGGCCGAGCGCTTCGCGGTGGCCTACGACACGCTCGCCGCCGCAGCGGCGGTGCACGGCCGGGACGCTCGGCGCTGACGCGGCGGCGGGCCCGGCGCTGAGGCTGCCCGGGGCGCTCACCGCTGACGCGTACGGCCGGCGGCCCGGGCCGGGCGCTCACCGTTGACGCGGACGGCCGGCGGTGGCCGGCGCTGAGGCGGTCGGCGCGGCGCTCAAGCCGCCCGCCGGCGGCCGGCGGGTGGGCCGGTGCGGGGGCCGCCGGTGCGGCGCTGACGCGGACGGCGCGGGCGCTCGAGCGGACGG
>NZ_JAVHUY010000044.1 GCF_031085175.1 Phytohabitans maris | reverse complement strand
AAGGTCTTGGTTACCGGTTCGGCCGGGTTCATCGGCGGTTATGTGGTCGAGGAGCTGCTCGGGCGTGGCCACGAGGTGGTCGGGTTGGACAACTACTCGAAGTACGGGCCGGTCACGCACAGCTACGATGATCATCCTGGGTATCGGTTTGTGGAGGGTGATGCCCGGGACACCGCTCTGGTCACCGAGCTGGCCGCGGATTGTGATCATTTCATCGCGGGGGCGGCGATGATCGGTGGGATCTCCTATTTCCACGCCTACGCCTACGACCTGCTCGCGACGAACGAGCGGATCATGGCGGCGTCGTGTGACGCGGCGATCGCGGCGCACCGCGACGGCCGGCTGCGGAAGGTGACCTATATGTCGTCGTCGATGGTGTTCGAGTCGACCGAGCGTTGGCCGTCCAGGGAGGGTGATGAGCGTCGGGTCCCGCCGCCGTTGTCGTCGTACGGGTTTCAGAAGTTGGCGGTGGAGTATTACGCGCGGGCGGCGTGGGAGCAGTACCGGTTGCCGTACACGATCGTGCGGCCGTTCAACTGTGTCGGGGTGGGTGAGGGCCGGGCGTTGGGTGAGGCCGAGGTGTTGTCCGGGAATGTGAAGCTGGCCATGTCGCATGTGGTGCCGGACCTGGTGCAGAAGATCGTGAAGGGTCAGGACCCGTTGCACATCCTGGGTGAGGGAAACCAGGTGCGGCATTACACCTACGGTGGTGACCTGGCGGCTGGGATCGTGACCGCGATGGAGCACCCGGCGGCGGTGAACGAGGATTTCAACCTGTCCACCGCGGAGTCGACCACGGTGCTGGAGCTGGCGCAGGTGATCTGGGGCAAGATCAAGGGCCCGGAGGTGCCGTTCCGGTACGTGTCGGATGATCCGTTCGAGTACGACGTGCAAAAGCGGGTCCCGGACGTGACCAAGGCCAAGCAGGTCCTCGGCTTCGAAGCCACGACCAGTCTGGACACCATGCTCGACGAGGTCGTCCCCTGGGTGACCCAAGCCGTACACGACGGCCGGTTGTGACGATCGCCGAGACCCTGTTCGCGGCGCCGGCGCGGGTGGAGACCGCCCGCCCGGCCCGCTGGCGGGGCATCGCGCTCGGCGCGGCCGCCGTCGCCGCCGGCACCGCACTCGGCCTCCTGCGGCAGCCGGGCGCCGGTGCGCTCGACACGATCTGGGCCGAGGACGGGGGCATCTTCCTCGCCGAGGCGGTACGCCAGGGGCCGTTCGACGCGCTCCTCACCTCGTACGCCGGCTACTTCCACGCCGTACCCCGCCTGATGGCCGCGGTCGCCACCCTCTTCCCGGCCGGCGCCGCCTCGACGGTGCTGGCGCTGGAGGCGGCGCTCGCGGTGTCGCTGCTGGCCGTCCTGGTCTTCGCGGCGAGCGGCAGCCACCTCACCGGCACGCTCTCCCGCGTGCTGGTCTCGGCTGTCGTCGTGGTCGTCCCGGTGGCCCAGGGCGACGTGCTCAACTCCATCGCCAACTTCCACTGGTACGGCCTCTACGCCCTCTTCTGGATACTGATCTGGACGCCGTCCCGGCCGGCCGGGCGCGCGGTGGCCGTGGCGGTGACGTTCCTCGTGGCGGCCAGCGACATCGTGGCCGTCGTCTTCGTGCCGCTGGCCCTGTGGCGCATGGTGCACCGCCCCGACGGTGCCAGCCGCCGCGTCGCGCACGGCGCCGCGCTCGCCGGCGGGCTCGGCGCGGGGCTGCTGATCCAGTTCGCCGGCCTGCTGAGCGGGTCGAGCGAGCGCGACCTCTCCCCCGACCCGGTGCTCGCGGTCAGCGGCTTCCTGCTCCGCGCGGTGCCCGCGCCGCTCATCGGCGAACGCTGGCTCGGCGACGGCGTCGACGCCCGCTGGGTCGCCCTGGCCGCGGTCGCCTGGCTGGTCGTGGCCGCGGCTCTCCTGGCCGCCTACACCCGCCGCACCCGTCCCGCCTGGACGCTCGCGGTGGTGGCCGGCCTGCACGCGGCCGCGCTCTACATGCTGCCGGTCCTGCTCGCCGGCACGGCCACCCCGCGCTACGCCGTGGCGCCCGCCATGCTCGTGGTGACCGCGCTGGTGGCGCTGCTGCGGCCGGCCGGCTCACGGATCCCGCTCTACGCGCTCGCCGCGCTGCTCGCGCTCGTGGCCGCGGTCAACCTCCGCGTCGACAACACCCGCGCGGACGGTCCCTTGTGGAGCGACGAGCTGGAGCGCGCACGCACCGCCTGCGCCACCGGCGACCAGGCCACCGTGCCGATCACCCCGCGCGACGCGACACCCCCGTGGCAGGTCCGCGTCCCCTGCGACTACGTCCGCTGACCGACCCCCGCCGCCGTGGCCGGCCGGCCCGAGGGCGGGAGGGCATGTGTTGGTGCGGGCGGCTCTCAAGCTGCCCCGTCTGTGCGTCCGGCGCGCCGTGCCCGACCAGGTCGCGGAATGCCCGGCCAGCCCGGGCGAAGAGCCAACAAATCCGAGCTACCGCGACGCCCGTCGTGGTCCAGACCGTTGCGCGGGGTGCCCGGGGAAACGTGGAGCGCAGCGGAGCGTTTTCTTGGGGTGCGTTCGCGCGGCCTCACCCTCCGCGCCCGGTCACGGTTCCCCCTCGGCCGCCGCGCGCCCGGCGCGGTCCCGGGCGGGCAGCTCCAGAGCTTCGCGCACGGACACCTCGGGTCCGGCGACAGCGCGCCGCAAGCCCGCACGGTGCCCCGTCTGCGCGGGCAGCTCCAGAGCTTCGCGCCACGTTTCCCCGGGGACCCGGCGCATGCGATCCGCGGGTGGCGCGGACCGGGGCAAAATGTCTGGCTCTGGCTCCTCAGGATGGCGACAGGCGGGCGTAGACGTCACCGGAGCGGCCGAGTGGGCGGATGCGGTCCATCATCTGGCGCAGCTCGGCCGCGTCCATCCAGCGCTCGCTGACCAGCCGCGAGGTCTCCACGGGCGAGTAGTTGTAGCGGTAGCCGCCCGCCGTGGCACCCAGCTTTTCCACCATGTCGAGCACGGCGATCGAGGCGGCGTAGGCGGAAGGGAGGTATTCGAACGAGAGCGCGCGGACCGGGCGGCTGAGCCCGGCCAGCACGTCGGCCTCGAAGCCCTCCACGTCGATCTTGCAGAACGCCGGCTCGCCATGGGTGGCGATCAGCGCGTCGAGCGTGGAGACCTGGACCTCGACCGCGCGGTCCCAGCGCACCCGGCGGAAGCCGCTGTCGGCCGAGACCGACTCCATCCAGTCGGTGGACATCGACGAGACGGTCGGGGTCGCGCTGGAGAGCGCCAGCCGCGCGGTGCCGGGCTCGGCGCCGACCGCGCCCGCGAAGATCGTGACGCCCTCGTCGCGGCCGAAGAAGAGGCGGAGCACGCGCAGGCAGTCGGGCTGCGGCTCGACGGCCACGACCCGCGCGCCAAGCTTGCGCCAGGCGCGCACCCGGCTGCCCACATGGGCGCCGATGTCGAAGCCGACGTCGCCCGGCCCGAGGAACTGCGCGTACAGCCGTCGCATCCGCCGGTGCTTGGCCGGCTGGCCGTGGTAGATCACCAGGGATCGCGCGATCCCCCAGACACGGTCAAGCATCCCCAGACGCTACCGCGTCCGCGCGAGGGCATCGCGGGGTATCAGGGATTGAGCGCCTTGTTGCTACCCTGCCAGGCGTTTCCCTTCCACACGTTGCCCGGGTTCTTGTGCCAGGCCGCCACCGGACCGTAGCTGCCACAGCTCTTGTGGAACTTCGTGCCGAAGCGGTTGTCGATGTATCGGATGTCGCTGCTGTTCGGCCCGCCGCCGTACGTGCAGTAGCCGCCCGCGGTGTTGAAGAGGTTCTTCTCCACCAGCACGTTCTTGATCGTGGGCTCGTCGTAGAGGGACAGCGCGGACGAGCAGCCCTGCTTGTCGGCCGACACGTTGGTCCGGGCGCACTCCAGGTTGTTGTGGATGAGCGTCAGGTTGGCCCCGCCGTTGGCGCCCGCGGCGGCCTGGTGCGCACCGTCCGTGTACGTGAAGTCGTGCGCGAACGAGTCCTTGATCGTGACGTTGCCACCCATGCTGATGCCGGTACCGGTGTCGTGCACGTGGCACCGGATGCAGGTGAAGTTGGGGCCGCCGATCGCCGCGCGGTCGGGGTTGGTGTTGCCCTTGTCCTCGATCTCGACGTCGATCAGCGTGAGGCCCTGGAAGTCCCAGTCGGTCATGTACGACGCGTAGACCGAGCCCTTGACGTGCGAGCGCTTGACGGTGACGTTCTTCGCCACGATCTTGAGATCCTGCGGGAAGTAGCAGCTGTCCAGGACCGCGTTGTTCTTGCGGATGTCACCGTTGCAGTTCTTCAGCTTGACGCCGGTGTGCTGCCAGCCGGTGCAGTTTTCGTCCGGGAACGCCGGGAACGGCGGGCACGCCGAGGGCCCGTCCGCCGCGGTCGCGGCCTTCGCGCTCTTGCTCGCCGAGGGCGACGGGCTGGGCGAGGCCGACGGTGACGGGGAGGGCGAGGCGGAAGGGGTGGCGGCCGGGCTGGTCGACTCGCCCGCCGTGCTCGCGCCGGCGAGCGGCTGGCCGGCCGGCTCGGCCCGGGACCGGTCCCACACGGAGTCCGACTGGGTGACGACGGCGACCGCGCCTCCACCGATCATCAGGAGCGCCACCGCGCCGAGCACCAGCCGGCCGCGTCTGGAACCGAGGATCGCCATTACCTAAACCTCCGTGAGCAGTCCGGCCGATTCGTGGTACTCGGTGCCGGTCCGGGGACAGACGAAGCGCCCTTCACCCTTGGCGACAAGTGGCTCACCCGCACGCCCGACCCAGCCGACCCGCCGTGCGGGAACGCCGACGACGAGCGCGAAGTCCGGAACGTCCTTGGTCACCACGGCACCCGCGGCGACGAGTGCCCACCGGCCGATCTTGACCGGTGCCACGCAGACGGCGCGGGCGCCGATGGCGGCGCCCTCCCCGACGACGACGCCGACCGCCGTCCAGTCGTCGCCGCCCTTGAGCCGGCCCTCCGGGGTGACGGCCCGCGGGTACTCGTCGTTGGTGAGCACCGCCGCCGGTCCGACGAAGACCCCGTCGGCAAGCTGCGCCGGCTCGTACACGAGGGCATAGTTTTGCAGCTTGACGTTGTCGCCGAGGCGGACTCCAGGTCCGACGTACGCCCCGCGGCCAATCACGCAATCGCGTCCGACCTGGGCATCTTCGCGCACCTGGGCCAGGTGCCAGACCTTGCTGCCGTCGCCGATCGTGGCGCGCTCGTCCACGTCGGCGCTCGGCGCGACCTGCGCGCCGGGTTGGGCCATCGTGCGGATCCTTACGTCTAGGCCGGTAGCCGCGGCGCGGCCACGCATCTGGCTGGCCTCTGGTCCGCGCATCCGGGCCCGCGACACGCGGCCGGAGGCAAGACACGTGGACCAGAGGCAAAGAACAGTAGGCAACCGCGACAGCCTATTGTTGCCGCCTTGCCGCTTGGTGTCGGCTAACCGACGCGGCGCCACGTCCGGCCCGAGAGTGGGGCATGAGCAGGCCGAACGTGGTTGGCTACCGGCCGAGGGTGCGGGCCGGACCGGCCGTCGGGTGGGGCCGCGCGGCCGAAGGGACAGGTGATCCGCGTGGCTCTGCCGGATTTCTGTCAGTCCGCTGGTCCGGATCTTCCGCCGGGCGATAGCCTGCCCGAGCGGATCTGAGTCCGCCTTGCCGTCGCGCGGGTTGCCGGCGGCACATTCCACCTCGATACGGACTGAATCGGGATATCTGTGACCTCACCCCATGTCCCGGCCGCCGCGCCGGTAGAGCCCATCGGCGTCGCGGTCATCGGAGCGGGCTACTGGGGCCCCAACCTCGTACGCAACTTCCAGTCCTCCAGCGCGTTCCGGCTGCGCTGGCTCTGCGACCTCGACGTCGAGCGCGCGAAGCGGGTGCTCGGTGGGTACTCCACCGTCCAGACCACCGCCGACCTCGACGAGGTGCTCGCCGACGACCAGGTGCGGGCGGTGGCGATCGCCACACCGGCCGGCACCCACCTGCCGGTCTCGCTGGCCGCCCTGCGCGCCGGCAAGCACGTACTGGTGGAAAAGCCGCTCGCGGCCAGCCACGCGGAGGGGCGCCAGCTCGTGGAGGAGGCCGACCGGCGCGGCCTGACGCTGATGTGCGACCACACCTACTGCTACACGCCGGCGGTGCTGCGCATCCGCGAGCTCCTGCACGCGGGCGAGCTGGGCGAGGTGCACTTCTTCGACTCGGTACGGATCAACCTGGGCCTGGTGCAGCGCGACATCGACGTGCTGTGGGACCTGGCGCCGCACGACCTGTCCATCCTCGACTTCGTGCTGCCGCCCGGCGTGCGCCCGGTGGCCGTGGCCGCGCACGGGGCGGACGGCATCGGCGCCGGGCGGGCCTGCGTGGCGTACCTCACGCTCCAGCTCAGCACCGGCGCGCTCGCCCACATCCACGTCAACTGGCTGTCCCCGGTGAAGATCCGTACCACGATCGTCGGCGGGTCGAAGCGGACGCTGGTCTGGGACGACCTCAACCCGTCGCAGCGCCTCTCGGTCTTCGACCGTGGCGTCGACGTGGCCGCCCCCGACGAGATCGGTGACGAGCTGCGGCGCGACATGCTCATCTCGTACCGCTCCGGCGACATGGTCGCCCCGGCGCTCGCCGAGCGCGAGGCGCTCCGCACGATGGTCGAGGAGTACGCGCGGGCGATCCGCTCCGGCACCCCGGCCCTGACCGACGGGCGCGCCGGCCTGCGCGTGCTCGGCATCCTCGAGGCCGCGTCCCGCAGCCTCACCAACGGCGGCACGATGGTCCGGCTCGACGAGGGAGAGAAGTGAGCGAGCGGAGCGGGCGGCGCCTGCCGCCGACGACGGCGATTGAGCGAGCGAAGGAGGCCGCGGCGTGAGCGCGGGGGTCGAGATCGAGGGCGCGCGGGCGCTGGTCACCGGCGGCGCCGGCACGATCGGCTCGCACGTGGTGGACGAGCTCGTGCGCGGCGGTGCGGCGGACGTCGTCGTGCTGGACAACTTCGTGCGCGGCCGCAAGGACAACCTGGCCTGGGCGCTGGAGCACGGCCCGGTGCGGATCGTCGAGGGCGACATCCGCGACGCCGCGCTGGTCCGCGAGCTGACCAAGGGCAACGACCTGGTCTTCCACCTCGCCGCGATCCGGATCACCCAGTGCGCCGAGGAGCCCCGGCTGGCCAACGAGGTGCTGGTCGACGGCACGTTCAACGTGCTGGAGGCGGCCGCGGCGGAGCAGGTACGCAAGGTGGTCGCCTCGTCCTCCGCGTCGGTGTACGGGCTGGCCGAGGAGTTTCCGACGACCGAGCGCCACCACCCGTACAACAACGACACGTTCTACGGCGCCGCCAAGGCGTTCAACGAGGGCATGCTGCGCAGCTTCCACAGCATGTACGGGCTGGACTACGTGGCCCTGCGCTACTTCAACGTGTACGGCCCGCGGATGGACATCTACGGCCTCTACACCGAGGTGCTGATCCGCTGGATGGAGCGGATCGAGTCGGGTACTCCCCCGCTGATCCTCGGCGACGGCCTGCAGACGATGGACTTCGTGCACGTGGCCGACATCGCCCGTGCCAACGTGCTGGCCGCCCGCGCCGACGTGACCGACACCGTCTACAACGTGGCCAGCGGCACCGAGACCAGCCTCAAGGAGCTGGCCGCCGCGCTCAGCGAGGTGATGAAGTCCGACCTCGCGCCGGAGCACGGCCCGGCCCGCGCGGTCAACGGCGTGACCCGGCGCCTCGCCGACACCTCGACGGCGCTCCGCGAGATCGGCTTCACGGCGGAGATCAGCCTGCGCGACGGCCTCCAGGGCCTGGTCGACTGGTGGCGCGCGAGCAAGGGACTCACGGCATGAGCGAGCGCGCCGGCGGGCCGGCCGTCGCGCCGAGCGGCAAGCGAGGACGGGCATGAGCGAGCGCAGGATCCCGGTCATGATCCCGATGCTGGGCGAGGAGGAGGCGCAGGCGGCGGCCGAGGCGGTCCGCTCCGGCTGGGTCGCCCAGGGGCCGCGGGTGGCCGAGTTCGAGCGCCAGTTCGCCACGCTCGCCGGCGCCGGGCACGGCGTAGCGGTCAGCTCCTGCACGACCGCGCTGCACCTCGCGCTCGTGCTGCTGGAGGTCGGCCCCGGCGACGAGGTGATCGTCCCGTCGCTGTCGTTCATCGCGACCGCCAACGCCGTGCGGTACGTCGGCGCCACCCCGGTCTTCGCCGATGTCGACCTCGCCACCGGCAACCTGACGGTGGAGACCGTCGAGGCCGTACGCACGCCGCGCACCCGGGCGATCATCGCGGTGCACCAGGGCGGCGTGCCGTTCGACGTGGTGGTGCTGCGGAGCGCGGCCGAGTCGTGGGGTGTGGCGCTGGTCGAAGACGCGGCCTGCGCGGCCGGCTCGACGGCGTACGGCAAGCCGGTCGGCGCCGGCGCGACGGTGGCCGCGTGGTCGTTCCACCCGCGCAAGGTGATCACCACCGGCGAGGGCGGCATGCTCACGGTCGACGACCGCGACTGGGCGGCCCGGCTGCGCCGGCTGCGCGAGCACGGCATGAACGTCTCCGCCGCCGACCGCCACGCCAGCGCCCAGCCGGTGCTCGAGGCCTACCTGGAGACCGCCTACAACTACCGCATGACCGACATCCAGGCCGCGGTCGGCCTGGTGCAGCTGGGCCGGCTGGCCGGGCTCGTCGCGCAGCGGCGCGAGCTGGCGGCGCGATACCAGGAGCTGCTCGCCGACATCGACGGCCTCGTACCGGTCCGCGACCCGGCCTACGGCGAGACCAACTACCAGTCGTTCTGGGTGCTGCTGGAGTCGTTCCCGGTCGGGCGCGACGCGGTCCTGGCCGAGCTGGCCGCGGCCGGCGTCTCGGCGCGGCGCGGCATCATGGCCGCCCACCTCGAGCCGGCGTACGCGGAGGTCACCCCGGCGCCGCTGCCGGTGACCGAGCGCCTCACCCGCGACTCGCTGATCCTGCCCCTGCACCACGCGCTCACCGAAGGCGACCAGGACCACGTCGTCGGCGTGCTGCGCAAGCTGGCCAGCTCGTGAGAGACCTGGTCATCGTCGGAGCCGGTGGGTTCGCCCGGGAGACCGCGGCGGCCGTCCGGGCGGTCAACGAGGTACGCCCGGCCTGGCGGCTGCGCGGCTTCCTCGACGACGACCCGGCCCTGCACGGCACCGAGCGCTCCGGCGTACCGATCCTCGGCGGCGTCGACCACCTCGCCGAGCTGCCCGGCGCCGCGGTGCTGGTCTGCATCGGCAACCCGCGCCACTACGGCACCCGCGAGCGGGTGGTGGGCCGGCTCGGGCTGGCGGCCGACCGGTACGCGACGCTCGTCCACCCCACCGCCCAGATCGGTGCGGGCAGCCTGGTCGGGCCGGGCACGGTGCTGCTGGCCGGCGTGGTGCTCACCGCCGACGTCACGGTCGGCGCGCACGTCGCGGTCATGCCGCAGGCCGTGCTGACCCACGACGACGTGGTCGGCGACTTCGCCACGATCGCGTCCGGCGCCCGGCTCGGCGGCAGCGCGGCGCTGGAGCGCGGCTCGTACCTCGGCGCCGGTGCCCTCGTCCGCGAGGGTGTCAGGATCGGCGCCCGCTCGCTCGTCGGGATGGGCTCGGTCGTCCTCACCGACGTGCCGCCCGGCGAGGTCTGGGTCGGCAACCCGGCCCGCAAGCTACGTTCGACCGCCGACTCGCTGACAGGAGCCACGTCATGATCCCTCTGGTCGATCTCGCGGCCGCACACGCCGAGGTGGCCGAGGAGGTCGAGGCCGGCTTCAAGCGGATCATCGCGGGCACCGCGTTCATCGGCGGGGCCGAGGTCGCGGCGTTCGAGCAGGAGTACGCGGCGTTCAGCGGCCTGCCGCACTGCGTCGGCGCGGCCAACGGCACCGACGCACTGGAGCTCGCCCTCCGCGCGGTGGGCGTCGGACCGGGCAGCGAGGTGATCCTGCCGGCCAACACGTTCATCGCGACCGCCGAGGCGGTGGCCCGCGCCGGCGGCCAGGTGGTGCTCGTCGACTGCGACCCGCAGACCTACCTGATCGACGTGGACGCCGCGCTCGCCGCCGTCACGCCGGCCACCCGCGCGATCGTGCCGGTGCACCTGTACGGCCAGCTGGCCCCGGTCGAACTGCTCCGCGCCGGGCTCGCCGGGCGGGACGTGTCCATCGTGGAGGACGCGGCGCAGTGCCAGGGCGCGACCCGGCACGGGCGCGGGGCCGGGGCCGATGGCATCGCGGCCACCAGCTTCTACCCGGGTAAGAACCTCGGCGCGTACGGCGACGCGGGCGCGGTCGTCACCGCCGACGCCGACCTGGCCACGGCGGTCCGCACGATCGCCAACCACGGCGGGCTCAAGAAGTACGCGCACGACGTCATCGGCGTCAACAGCCGGCTCGACGGCCTCCAGGCGGTCGTGCTGCGCGCCAAGCTGACCCGCCTCGCCCGCTGGAACGAGGCCCGCCGCGCGGCCGCCGCCCGCTACGACGCGCTGCTGGACGGGCTCGACCTGGTACGCCCGACCACGCTCGACGGCAACGAGCACGTGTGGCACATCTACTGCGTGCGCGTACCCCGCCGCGACGAGGTGCTGGCCAAGCTCAACGCGGCCGGGATCAGCGCCGGCATCCACTACCCGGTGCCGGTGCACCGCACGGGCGCGTTCGCCGGGCTGGGCCTCGGCGAGGGCGCGTTCCCGCACGCCGAGCGGGCCGCCGGCGAGATCCTCTCGCTCCCCATCTACCCGCAGATCACCCCCGACCAGCAGGCCGCCGTCGTCCGCGAGCTGGCCGCCGCCCTGGGGTAAGGTGCCTGACCCGTGTACGTGACATTGCGCGACAAGCCGGCCGGCGACGCCCCGCTGGCCGGCCGCGCGGTTGCCCAGCGGGTCTCCTCCACGGTCATCCTGCTCGGCGTCGTCAGCCTCCTCACCGACGTCTCGTCCGAGATGGTCGCGTCGATCATGCCGCTCTACCTGACCGCGGTGGTCGGCCTCAGTCCCGCGGCGTACGGCTTCTGGGACGGCATCTACCAGGGCGTGAGCGCGGTCGTCCGGATCGCCGGCGGGTTCGCCGCAGACCGCCGCGAGCACCCGAAGCTGGTGGCCGTCCTCGGGTACGGGGTCTCCGCGCTCAGCCGGATCGCGATGCTGCCCGCGCAGGGCTTCGCCGCGATCACGGCGGTCACCACGGCCGACCGGCTCGGCAAGGGGCTGCGCACCGCGCCCCGCGACGCGCTCATCGCCGCCTCGTCGCGGCCGGAGTCGCTGGGCCGCTCGTTCGGGGTGCACCGGGCGCTGGACACGTTCGGGGCGGCGCTCGGCCCGCTGGTCGCGTTCGCTCTGCTGTGGACGGTGCCGGGCAGCTACGACTCGGTGTTCGTGGTGTCGTTCGGCTTCGCGACCGCCGGCCTCGCCGTACTCCTGCTCCTCGTCCCCAACCTGCGCACCGCGGCGGGCAAGGCCCGCGTGGGGCTGCGCCGGGTGGCCCGCGAGATCAGCGGGCGGAAGCTGCGGCGGCCACTCCTCGCGGCCGGCCTGCTGGGCCTGCTGACCGTGGGCGACGGGTTCATCTACCTGTCGCTGCAGGACCGCGACGACTTCGCCGCGCTCTACTTCCCGCTGCTCTACATCGGCACCAACGTGGTGTACCTCGCGCTGGCCGTGCCGTTCGGCCGCCTCGCCGACCGGCTGGGGCGCGCGCGGGTGCTGATCGCCGGCCACGTCGCGCTGGTCGCCGGCTACGTGCTCGCCGCCCGCCCCTCCGGCGGCCTCGCCTCGACCCTCGCGGTGCTGGGGCTGCTCGGCACGTTCTACGCGGCGACCGACGGCGTGCTGCCCGCGCTGATCAGCCGGCTGGTGCCGGCCGAGACCCGGGGCAGCGGCATCGCGGCCGCGCAGACGGTGGTGGCGCTCGCCCGCTTCGCGGCCTCGCTCGGCTTCGGCGTACTCTGGCAGGTCGTCGGCCGCGGCACCGCGCTCCTGCTGGTCGCGGCCGCGCTCGCCGCCGCCATCCCGGCCGCCGCCTGGCTGTTGCGCGGCGTCTCCGGAAAGGTTGCCTCGGCGTGATCTCCAGGTCGCGGATCTACGCGCTCGTCGCCATCGTCGTCGTGGTCGTTCTCGGCGCTTCCGGGTACGTGCTGTACGCGCGCCACTCCCAGGCCGAGGCGCGCGAGGACGCCCCACCGGTACCGGTGCGCGACGACCTCACCGCGCTGCGGTCCGCGCCGCACCTGGTCTTCCGCAGCACCGCCCTCGGGCAGGGGTACGGGCAGGTGGCGGTCGTGCCGCTGAGCAGCCCCGACGGCCCGCGCGCGATCACACCGGCCTCCTGCGACCGGGTGTACGCCACCGCCGTCGACGCGATCTGCCTGAGCGCCGAGCGCGGCCTCGTCACCACGTACAAGGCGGCGCTGCTCGACGCGGAGTGGGCGCCCTCGCACGACCTGCCGCTCGCCGGCATCCCCAGCCGCGCCCGGCTCTCCCGGGACGGCTCGCTGGCGGCCACGACGGCGTTCGTCTTCGGCGACTCGTACGCCTCGCCCGGCCAGTTCTCCACCCGTACCGTGGTGTCCCGCACGGACGGCACGGTGGTCGGCGACATCGAGCAGTTCGACCTCGTCGTCGACGGCAAGGTCGTCAACCCCCGCGACAAGAACCTCTGGGGCGTCACCTTCGCCGACAACGACCGCTTCTACGCCACCGCGGCCTCCGGCGGGAAGACCTGGCTGGTCGAGGGGAGCCTGTCGGCCAAGAAGGTGACCACGATCCGCGAAGACGTGGAGTGCCCGTCGCTCTCCCCGGACGGCACGCGGGTCGCGTTCAAGAAGCACGGCGACCTGCCCGCGGGCAAGTGGCGGCTGGCCGTGTACGACCTGCGCAGCGGCAAGGAGAGCCTGCTCGCCGAGGAGCGCAGCGTCGACGACCAGGCCGTCTGGCTCGACGACAAGACGGTCCTCTACGGCCTGCCGCGCGAGGGGGCGGACACGGCCACGAGCGACGTGTGGAGCGTACCGGCCGACGGCACGGGCGCGGCGAAGCTGCTGATCCACGACGCGTGGTCCCCCGCGGTCGTGCGATGACCCTTTCCGTCGGTCTACTGTGGAGCGTCCAGTGAGGATCCTGGTCTACCCGCACGGCATGCACGTCGGTGGCAGCCAGCTCAACGCGATCGAGCTGGCCGCGGCCGTCCGCGACCTGGGCCACGAGGTGGCCGTCATCGGCGAGCCCGGCCCGCTGGTCGACCGGGTCACCGCGATGGGCATGGAGCACCTGCCGATCAGCGACCGCCGGCGCCGCCCTTCGCCGGGCGTGACCGCGAAGCTGCGACGCCTGATCCGCGCCCGCGGCCTCGACGTCGTGCACGGCTACGAGTGGCCGCCCGCCCTGGAGGCCAACGCCGCCGTCTACCCCGGTGGCCGCGCCGCCGCCGTGGCCACGGTGATGTCGATGGCGGTGGCGCCGTTCCTGCCCGCCTCGATGCACCTGGTGGTCGGCACGGCCGCGCTCCAGCGGCACACCGCCGCCCGCCGGCCCGGCCCGGTGCACCTGATCGAGCCGCCGGTCGACGTCGTCCAGAACGCGCCCGGGCACCCCACGGCCGACTTCCGCGCGGAGTTCGGCCTCGACCCGGGGTACGTGGACATCGTCGCGGTCACCCGCCTCTCGCCGCAGCTCAAGCTGGAGGGCATCCTCACCGCGATCGACACGGTCGGCGAGCTGGCCCAGCACGTGGCGGTACGGCTCGTGGTCGTCGGTGACGGCGTGGCCCGCGAGACCGTCGAGGCCCGCGCGGCGGCCGCCAACACCCGCGCCGGGCGGCGCGCCGTCGTGCTCACCGGCGAGCTGCTCGACCCCCGGCCGGCGTACGCCGCCGCCGACATCATGCTCGGCATGGGCGGCTCGGCGCTGCGCGCGCTCGCGTTCGGCAAACCGCTGGTGGTACAGGGCGAGGAGGGCTTCTGGCGGCTGCTGACGCCGGAGAGCGTCGACCTCTTCCTGGAGCAGGGCTGGTACGGCGTAGGCCAGGTGGACGACCTCGGCACGGTGCTGCGCCGCCTGCTGGCCGACCCCGGCGAGCGCGCGAAGCTCGGCACGTACGGCCGCGAACTCGTCGTCGAGCGCTTCAGCCTCCAGCGCGCCGCCCGCCTACAGGTGGAGATCTACGAGCAGGCGCTGGCCGTGAAGCAGGGCGCCGGAGCGCGCACCCGCGACGGCCTGCGGTCGCTGGCCGGCCTGGCGGCCCACAAGACCCGCCGCCGGTACGAGTCGCTGCGCAAGAGCGCCGCCCGCGACGACTTCAACGCCCCGACGCTGGCCGCCGCCTCCATCAAGCCCGGCTCATAGCTCCACACCGGACAGCTCGCCCCGCCACGGCCGCCGGGATGAGCACCAGCGGTACCGGAAGTACGTTATGGCGGCCCCATAAGGTATCTGGAGTACCGCTGGTCGCAGACCCGGCCCTCGATCGATGAACTTGAACCTGACCGTCCTGTGAGCGCCCGACGCATCGAGGCGGGACCGGACGGGTCAGGCGGGGGCCGGGACCGGGGCGGGTTCGGCCGTGGCCTCGTCGGCGGCGGCGCCGATGCGGCGGAGGGTGCCGATCAGGTGGCGCAGGCGGTAGAGCAGCGCGCCCATCCCGGCCACGCCAACCAGGCCGGCCACCGCGAGCGCCAGCAGGTCGACGGTGATCAGGTGGCTGGTCAGGGCGACCACACCGCCGACCGCGGCGGCGCCCAGGACCGGCAGGGCCAGCCGCCGGCCGAGCGCGCCGGCGGCGATGCCGCTGCGGCGTAGCTCGTACAGGTAGATGGGGAGCACGACCACCAGGGCGACCGCCAGCTGGGCCGCGCCGGCGCCCTGGAGGTCGGCGATGGCGGCGCCGGCGACCAGGGCCGGGATGAGCGCGATCAGCCAGGCCAGCTGCGCCGTCAGCACCACGCGGCTGCTGGCCAGGACCACGAAGTAGTCGTAGACGAGCTCGAAGAGGATGCGCACCGCGGCGACCAGCGCCAGCCACGGCAGGATCGTGGCGGCGGGCTCCCAGACCGTCCCGTACACCAGGCGGATGAGCGGCTCCGCGGCGGCGGCCAGTACGACGCAGGCCGGAAGCGTGGCGGCGGCCAGGAGGCCGGCGGTGGAGAGGAACGTGGTGCGCATGGCCGGCTTGTCGCCCTGGAGGCGGGCGAGCGCGGCCGGGGCGACCGCGCGGACCGGCTGGGAGAAGATGTTGATCGGCCAGCCGGCGAGGTTGGCGGCCAGCACGTAGTAGCCGAGGGCGACCGGGCCCAGGGCCGCGCCGACCAGGATGCGGTCGACGTTGTTGACGGCGAAGACGATGATGCTCGACCCGGCGAGCGGCAGGCCGAAGCGCATCAGCGCCTTGGCCTTCTCGCGGTTGAGGCCGAAGCGCATGGCCTGCGGCGCGAACGCGATGAACAGCACCGCGCCGGCCAGCGCGCCGGTGAGCCGGCCCACTGCCAGGCTCATCGCACCCATGCCGGTGAACGCGCAGGTGATCGAGGTCAGCGAGCCGAGCCAGTGGGTGGTCTGGTCGACGATCGTCTTGCGACCCTGCCGGAACTCCCGCTGGAGCATCGCCGCGGGCGTGGCGACCAGGCCGTCGATGATGACGCTGAGGCAGAGCAGGCGGACCACGCCGGTGGCGTCCGGCTCGCCCATGGCGCTGGCGAAGTACGGGGCGCCGACGAAGCATCCGATGTAGACGATGACGCTGGAGATGACGGAGATCGTGAGTACGGTGGGCGCGATCTGTCTCGGGTCGCCCGGCCACCGTACGATCGCGAGGCTCACGCCCAGCTCGTTGAAGCTCAGCACGGCCAGCAGCGCGACGGTGGCCACGGCGAACGTGCCGAACTCCTCCGGGCCGAGCAGCCGCGCGATCGCGATGCCGATCGCGAGCGTGCTCAGCCGCCCGAGGGCGGTGGAGGCGAAGCTCCAGCCGAGCGCCTTGCCCGCGCGGCCGAACAGCGAATCGCTCACCGAAGAACTCCCCAGTTCAAGACCGTCCGGCCGGGCCCCGCGAGAGACCCGGCCGGATCCGTGCTCCCGGTCAGCTGGTGGAACACTACGTCCACCCAGTAGTTGTGGCCGGAGCCGTTGCTCGGATAGACCTGGCCGGCACCGTACTGGTAGACCCCACCATAGGCGAGGACGTGCAGTGGTGGCCGGTCGAAGTCCACCCCGCCGAACTGGTTGACCGTCACCGCGTAGTGGCCCGTGGTCGTGTGGTACGAGACCACGTAGCTCGTGCCCGCCGTGATGCTCACCGGCGTGGTGAGCGTGGCCGTCTGCCAGCCGGAGCCCGACTCGCTGGTGAAGACCGCCGTGCCCAGCACCTGCCCGCTGGTCGACCAGATCGTGCCCACGTGCGTCCCGGTGTTGCCCGCGCCCTTGTAGAACCGGATCGCGGTCACCTGCCCGTTGACGTCCGACCGGAACTTGGCACCGACCTCGATCGAGTCGTTGTCGTTCCAGGAGGCCGACTGCGGAGTGTCCGCCGCCGTGAAGATGGTGGTGCCGGTCGGCCACTGCGTCTCCGTCGGGGACGGCGACGGCGACGGCGACGGGCTGCCGCTCCCCGATGGGCTGGGCGTCGGCGTCGGGTCGCCGCCGCCACTACCCGGGATGAACATCGGCTCGACCCAGTAGTTGCTGGAGTTGTACGAGTCCTGCGGGAACGCCGGCGTCGACGTGTAGTTGTAGACACCGTTGTTGCCGCTCGGCGCGGTCATCTGGCCATGCGAGTACGTCGAGGTGAAGAAGTTGCCCGACGCCGCGTAGTGGCCGCTCGGCGCGTGGTACGACGCCACGTACGTGGTGCCGGCCGTCACGTTGACCGGGCTGGAGAAGCGCGCGGTCTGCCAGCCGTTGCCACCCTCGTTGGTGAACGTCACCCGGGCGAGCTGGCCGCCGCCGCTGCTCCACAGCGTGCCGACGTGCGTACCCGAGTTGCCGCCGCCCTTGTAGAACCGGATGCCGACGACCTGCCCGTTGACCTGTGGGGTGAACTTCACACCCAGCTCGACCGGGTTGCTGTCGTTGACGCTCGGGTCGTTCGGCACCGCGCTCTCCTCGAAGAGCCGCTGCACCGACGGGTCGAGCGCGGTCGTGAACGACCAGGTGCGCGGCGAGTCCATCGCGTTGCCGGCGGTGTCGGCGGCCGAGACGGCCACCGTGTACACGGTCTCGGACGCCAGGTTGGCGGACGGGGTGAACGTCGCGGTCTTGCTGGCGGAGTCGTAGCTGACCGAGCCGGGGGCCGAGACGTTGGCCGGGTTCTTCACGGTGAACTGCAGCGACGAGGTGTTGATCGCCTCCGAGAAGACCGCCTGCGGCTTCACGTTCACCGCGATGTCGGTGGAGTCGGCCAGCGGCACCGCGGTGAGTACGGTCGGCGCGGCCGCGTTGCTCGGCGTGAACGTCACGTCCACCCAGTAGTTGGTGTCCTTGTAGCTGCCGCCGGGGAAGCCGGCGCCCTCCTTGAAGACACCGTTGCCATCCGCCGACGAGGAGCGGAGCGCCCGCAGCGGGAACGCCTTGACGTCCTCGATCGTGAACGCGCCCTGGTCCGCCGAGTACCGGCCCTGCGGGGCGAAGTACGAGGCGATGTAGGTGGTGTTGGCGAACACCGGCACCGGGTTGGCGAAGGTGACCTTCTGCCAGCCGGTCGTGGTCTCGTTGGAGAACGTGGCGGTCGCCAGCCGCGAGCCGCCCTCGCTCCACAGGCTGCCGGTGTGGGTACCGCCGTTGCCGGTGCCCTTGTAGAACCGGATGCCGGTGATGTAGCCGTCGGTGTCCGGCTTGAACCGCACGCCCAGCTCCATGCCGTTCGTGTCGGTCACCGCGGCCGTCTCGGGCGTACGCGCGCCGAAGATCGTGCTCGGTCCGGTCAGGTTGATGGTGCGGGTGACCGGGTTGCCGATGTTGGCCGTGTCGTCGATCGACCGGACCATGATCGCCTGGGTGCCCGCGCCGGTGGTGTAGAAGGAGTACGACCAGGAGGTGGTACCCGTGGCCGGGTGCCAGCTCTCGCCGCCGTCGGTGGAGACCTCGACGCCCGCGACCACGCCGCCGACGTCCGCCGCCGTACCGGTGACGGTCACCTGGTTGCCGTTGACCAGCGAGGCGTTCGCGGCCGGCGAGGCGATCGCGACGGTCGGCTTGGTCGAGTCGCCGGACGCGGTCGGCATCGTCTTGCCGGACATCAGGGTGCCGGGGAAGGCGCCCATGTCGGCGAGCAGGTTGAGCGTGGCCTGCTGCATGGCCGGGTCGACCGGCTCGACGGTGCCGTCGTGGTACTCGTCGAGGCCCCACGCCCACTGGATCGTGCCGGCGGAGAAGACCAGCGCGCCGCTGGCCGCCCGGTACATGGTGACGTGGTGCGTGGTCGTGCCGGGCGTGACCGTGTTGCCGAAGTCGCGCAGGAGCTCGGGCGTCTCACCGACGGTCGTGGAGAGCCGGATCAGGCCCGGCGGCCGGTGACCGTTGTCGAGGTCCTCGTCGGACTCGTACCCGACGGTGTGCGGCGCGAGCGTGGCGACCTGGGTGCCGCTGAGGCCGGCGACGCTGGTGTTGCGCCAGAACCGGTTCTTACCCTGCGCGGCCGGCACCTGGATGGGCAGGTCGACGTTGTTGGACATGTACGCGGTGCCGGTCAGCCCGTTTTCCGGCCGGCCGCCGTTGGACGGCGGGGTGAACCGCGGGTCACGCCACGTGCCGGTCCACTCGGTGGACGGGTCGATCTTGTCGTTGGACCAGGTCTCCTTGTAGCAGACCAGCGTCCGGTACGCCGTGTTGGTGCCGTCCTTGCTGTTCTCGTACCGGGTCTTCCAGTAGACCTCGTTGCCGCTGAAGAACGCGAGGTTGACGCCCGCGTCCCGGGCCGCCTCGACGTTCGCCCGCTGCGCGCCGGACCAGTACTCGTCGTGGCCGGTGGAGAGGAACACCTGGTGGTTCTTGATCAGGTTGCCCCGGCGGTCGGAGTCGATGCCGGTGGTGTAGCTGACGTCGTACCCGTTGCGCTCGAGGAAGCGCAGCATCGGGTACTCGTTGCTGAAGAGGAAGTCCTCGGGGTTGTTGCCCCGGGTGCCGAACGGGCGGTTGTAGCTGATCTTGTACGCCCGGCCGTTGTCGCCGCCGTGGTAGAAGTTGCTGCCGCCGTACATGTTGTAGGCGTGCCAGGTCGTGTCCGAGGTCTGGAAGAACAGGTCGGACGTGCTGGCGTCGTTGCGCACCACGAACGTGATGTGGCTGCTGTCGCCGTTGCCACCCGAGTCGGTGCGGGTCAGCTTGGCGATGAAGACGCCGGAGACCGTGGTGCTCGGCACCGTCCACTGTGCGGAGACCGCCCAGTTGCCGCAGTCGTAGATCTCGGTGGCGGGGTCGGTGATGCAGGCCGGCTGGCTCTGCGGCAGCGACACGCTCGGCGAGATACTGGTGATCTTGCGAGCACCGTCGCCGTCGTAGTAGCCGAGGCGGTAGATATCGATCTTGTACGAGGTCGCCGGGGTCTTGATCTTGAACTTGATCTGCTGCCCGACGTTCACGCTGATGTCGGTGGCGAAGCCCTGGATCGACTCCTCGCCCGCCTCCCAGATCTCCCACTCGGAGGAGGGGTTGCCCGGCTTGGAGTTTTCACAAGCGACCGGGTTGATGAGTGGGGCACACGGGTCGGCGGCCGCCATCGCCGCCGGTGCCACCACGAGCCCACCGGCGACGACACAGAGCGTCGCCGCGCCCGCGGCGAGCGTCACCCGCCGGCGCGCCCGGGTGCGCATGAGGCGGCTGCGCAGGAACGCGTCCAACGCCCTTCCCCCCGATGCGGCCACCCGCGCGGCGGTCACCGCGGCTCCCTTGAGCACGCGACTCACGCCGTCACTGCCTTGATGCCCACTATTCACAAGCGGTCGCCCCCTCAGCGCGCCCGAACCAGGTTCATTCCGTACCCCCCGATGACCAGAGATCAGCGGGGAAACGTTAGCCCCGCCGCCAGACCTGCACAATTATCGGATGCGGCCGCCAGCACGACGTGCGGCCGGGCCCCGCTCGACCGTTTGGCCATACGGCCGTGGAGGTCGAGTTGGAAACATCGATGAAACAAGAGACCATTTCCCGTACGAACTCGCCACTCGGAGACGTTTGCCCTGGTCAGAGGCGCTAGGACCAGTTTTGATACACGCCCGCGAATTCATTGCTTCGCCACTTATCAGCCACCCTCGGGACGAATTGACCTAGGGCGGTTGTCAGGTAACCGACATCACCGGAAAGAATGTACGCCAGACACGGCTCGTAATGACGGGAACACGACACGTGCTCTCCCGTCCACAATGAACGTGGCGTCAGCTCGGCAGCTTGTAGGCGATCATCGATTTGGTGAGCCCGAGGAACCGCTCCGACCGGATGGTCGACCGCGGAAAGTAGTGGCGCATCTGCGTCTTGTCGATCAACTCGGTCCACAGCACGTTTTGCATGGCCGTGGCGCGGTCCTTGGCCGGCGTGTGCGACAGCGGCCACCGGTGGGCCACGCTCGTCCGCAGCGAGGTGGGCAGGAACTGCATGCCCGGCGCCACCCAGTGCGGCTCGATCGGAAAGAACCGGTAGGGCGTCTGCACCCAGTGCGCCTCGGCCAGCGTGTGCACCGACTCGGCGAAGCGCACCCGCCGCTCGTGCCCGCCCACGTGCTCGATCACCGAGTTGGAGAAGACGAGGTCGTAGCGGCGCTTGGCGATGTGGTCGGGCAGCGCGCAGGCGTCGCCGTAGTCGAGCTCGGCCCACTCGGGCAGGTCACCGGGGAGCGGCTCCAGGTTGACCACGTGCACGTGCTTGGGGCGCACCGTCGCGCGCTCCCAGGTGTCGACGCGGCCGCCCAGGTCGATGACGGACATCTGGGCGAGGTCGGGAAACGTCTCGCTCAACCAGAGCGCCCGCTTGGCCCGGCGCCGCGCGCCCCACGAGTCCGGCGAGTCGACGAGGCGCCGGCGCAAGGAATGTAGACCCACGCTGGGAGGGTAGTGGGCGCCTCGCGCGCGGCGGCAGGCCCGATCGGATCAGCTATCCGACACCTCGGGCGGTTCGGTTCATTCCTGCGGGTTCGCGATCAGCCAATCGGTCATCTCGTCGTCGCGGACCGCCTCGTACAGGCTCTGCGACGCGTCCTCGTCGGCGAACACCACGCTCTGGTCGCCGACCCAACCGGTGTCCCGCGACGGGCTGGTCATGAACGTCATGCTGTCCGGCCGCAGCCCGCGCAGCCCCCAGACGGTGTCGAAGAGCTTCATCTGCTTGTCCAGGGTCACCGCGTCGGCCGTGCTGCGGATGAACTTGTTGAGCCGTACCGGATCGGTCAGCAGGCCCCGGTCTCCGGCCCGCTCGATGATCGCCTTCACCAGCTGCTGCTGGTGCCGCATCCGGGTGAAGTCCCCGTCCGCGAACTGGTAGCGCTGGCGCGCGTAGTCCAGTGCGGTGTCGCCGTCCATGTGCTGGTCGCCCGCGGTGAACGTGCGGTCGGAGTGGACCGAGGTGAAGTCCTCGTCCACCGCGATGTCCACGCCGTCGAGCGCGTCCACCACGTCCTTGAAGCCGGCGAAGTCGACCAGCATCACGTTGTCGACGCGCACGCCGGTCAGCTTCTCCACCGTCTGTACGAGCAGCGGGGCGCCGCCCCACGCGAAGGCCGCGTTGATTTTCGCCTTGCGCCCGCCGGACTTGCCGTCCGCGGAGCGCGGGACGTCCACCCAGGTGTCCCGCGGGATCGAGATGAACTGGGCGTCCTCCCGGCTCGCCGACACGTGCGCCAGAATGATCGTGTCGGTGCGGGAGCCGCCCACGTCCGGGTCGCGCGAGTCGCTGCCGACGATGAGGAGGTTGAGCGCCTTGCCGGCGACCTTCTCCGGCCGGCTCTCCTCGGGCACGCCCACGAAGGCGTCCACCCGTTCGATGCTGTTGTCCACGGACCGGGTGTAGAGCCACGCGGCCCCGGCGGTGCCGCCGGCGCCGAGCACGAGCGCCAGGCCGAGGATCAGCGCGACCAGGCGCCACCATCGGCGCCGCCGGCTGGTCGCGGGCGCGTCGGGGGCCGGCTCCAGGCTGTCCAGGAGCGCGGTCGCGGGTCGGGAGGGGTCGGCCATGGCGACCGAGGGTACGCGCGCGGCGTACCGGGCGAATCAGCCGAATGCGGTGTACCGGCTGGCTGACTGACGGATCAGCCGCCCGTCCCGGTGAGCCCGATGGCCCGCGCCACCCGGTCGGCCCGGTTGGCCCAGGAGTGCCCCGCCGCGAAGTCCCGCCGCGCCCTCACCCGCTCCGGCATCCGCGCCTCGGCCGCCACCTTGACCGCCGCCTCGCCGAACCCGGCCGGGTCGGTCACGATGCGGACCAGGTCGGTGTCGAGCCACCGCACGGCCGGCAGGTCGGTGCTCACCACCGGGCGGCCGGC
The DNA here is from genome assembly GCF_031085175.1 of Phytohabitans maris. Lineage (GTDB taxonomy): Bacteria > Actinomycetota > Actinomycetes > Mycobacteriales > Micromonosporaceae > Phytohabitans > Phytohabitans maris. The sequence goes on along the minus strand of NZ_JAVHUY010000044.1, from coordinate 63,267 downwards.
CGCGAGGTACTCCAGCGTCTTGAGCGGAAACGAGGCGCGGTTGAAGGCATTGTCCACATAGGGCGTGAGCCCCACGTCGATCAGGCGCAGGTACGACGGGAGGTCGGCGAAGGGGCGGTGCCCCACGTACGCCACGCGCGGGTGGGCGCAGAGCCGCTCGAACTCCCGCACCGCCCACCGCTCGTCGCGCGAGCCGACCATCAGCAGCGAGCAGCCCGCCTCGACCACCGCTTCCAGCAGCCGCACGTCGATCCGGTCGGAGAGGTGGCCCACCACGCCCGCCACCGGGCCGGGCAGGTCCACGCCGGTCGGGAGCGGAGCCGAGTCGACCCCCGTGTACGCGTCCGCGCGCACCCCGCCGGGCACCACCACCGGGTCGGCGCCGAGCGCCCGCCACTTGCCGGCCAGCACCTCGGAGACCACGATCACCCGGTCGGCGCGGGACAGTGCCTCGCGCTCCTCGCGGTCGACGTCTTCCGGGGCGATCTGCATCAGGTCCGCGCCGGCCAGGTAGTCGTCGGTCGCGTAGAGCACGTCGAGCACGTCGTCGCCCCAGCGGCCGAGCAGGTCGCTGGCGGAGAAGGCGAGCACCGCCGCCGGCCGTACGCCAAGCCGCCGCAGCGCCCAGCGGATCTGCGCCCGGACCAGCGCCGGGGTGGCCAGCCGGATGCCGCGCCGGGTGTGGAAGGGCTGCGCCACCGTGGCCAGCCGGGTCACCCGCGGCCCTTCGGTGTGCAGCCGCGGCCGCAGCGAGCGCGGTGCCCCGTGGCGGTAGTCGGCGGGGGTCACCACGGAGACCGGCGGATCCACCCACAGCACCCGCGCGTACCGGGTCAGCTGCGTGGCGATGTGCCGGTCGGTGCGGGCGGTACCGGTCCAGGAGTTGACCGCGCAGACGACGATCCAGGGCACGGCGGCCCCTTGCTCGGCCGTCACTTTCCCATGCGCGGCCGTCACTCTCCCATGTTCGGCCGTCACTTTCCCTTGTTCGGCCGTCACTTGAGGAACCACGCCCACTTGGCCACCGTGCCGTGCTCCAGCGCGGCGCCGAGGCTGCGGCCGGCCAGGCCCCGCTCGGCGAAACCCTCCAGCATCAGGCTCGACAGCTTGCCCCGGTCGATCGCCGGCTCCGGACCGTCGAACGCGTTGTCCTCCGCACCCGCGTACCCGTCGTGGGCGAGGACGATCTCGCCGGCGCCGCTGCGCGCCATCACGCCCTCGGCGAGCCGCTCCTCGGACTCGTCGTCCCAGTCGCGGGGTGTGGGGCCCCAGGCGACCGGCATGAGCCCGGCCCGGCGCACCTCCAGCCAGTGCCGCGGGAGCAGTGCGCCGTACGGCGCGCGGAACCACCGCACCGGTGCGCCGGTCAGGTCTTCGAGCTCGGCCTTACCGTCCCGGATCCGGCGCCGGGCCTGCGCCAGCGGGAGCCGGGTGAGGCGGGTGTGGTCGATACCGTGCAGGGCGATCTCGTGCCCCGCGGCGGCGACCTCGCCCAGCAGCCCGGTGTGCAGCCGCGCGCGGCGGGTCAGCACGAAGAACGTGGCCGTGGCACCGAATCGGGCGAGGGCGTCCAGCACGGCCGGCGTGCCGTCCGGGTCCGGTCCGTCGTCGTACGTCAGCACGATGTCGGGGCGCGCGGTCCGGACGGCCCGCACCGTGCCCACCGGACGGGTGAGTGCGCGCGCGGCCGGGCGGACCACCTGTCGCGCGGTGGTCGAGAAGGACCTCACCGGCGACACGGTACAAGGGCGTGCGCCCTGCTCACCGGGGCGGGTGAGTCGGATATCCGTCGGTCCCCGGCCGTGGAACGCCGGTAGAGTCGGCAAGCCGGTGGGGGCTGCCCGAGGAGAGACCGTGGAGTTCAATCGCAACCTGCTCGCGGTGAGCGGGACGCCGGGAGCGGGTCCGGCCCCGGCGGCGCCCTTCGGCGGCGGCGCGTCGGTGGCGCACCGCCCGTGGGGCCGGCTCTGGATCGACGGCACACTCCCCGGCGAGCGCGGCGTCGTGGCGCTGGCGCTGGGCCCCCGCGACCACGACTTCCGCCCGGTCGACGCCGAGATCCTCGCGAGGTGGCTGCGCGCCGGCACGCCGCTGGCCCAGATGGCCGCCCCGTTCGCCGCCGTCGCCTACGACGACCAGCAGCTGATCGCCGCTACCGACCACATCGGCCTGCGCCACCTGTACGGGGTCCGCGGCGACGGCTGGGCGGCGGTCTCCACCTCCGCGCTCGAGCTGGCCCGGCTCGCCGGCGCCCCGCTCGACCGGCACGCCGTCGGCACGTACGCGGTGACCGGCTTCCACCTCGGCGAGGCGACCCCGTTCCAGGGCGTGACCAAGCTGCCCGCCGGCTCGACCTGGCGGCTGGCCGGCGGCGAGCTCACCACGACGTCCTATGTGGACACGACCGGGCCGGCCGAGGTGCCCGGCGGCGACCCGGTCGAGGCGATGGCCGCCCTGCTGCGCGGCAACGTCGAGCGGTGCCTGGACGAGCACCCCGACACGGTCTTCGAGCTCTCCGGCGGCTTCGACAGCCGGCTGGCGTTCGCCGCGCTCCCGGCCGCCCGCCGGGCCGGGGTCCGCACGCTCACCCTCTCCGCGCCGGGCCGGGCCGACCCGGTGATCGCCGGCGAGCTGGCCGCGCATTTCCGCACCGACCACCAGGTGATCGACCTGACCAAGCTCGGCGACCTCACGCCCGAGGCGGCGTACGAGCTCGTGGACGCCTCCGCGCTCCGGCACGACACGGTCGGCAACCCGGTGGCCCTGGGCGTGCTCGACTGGGTGGAGAGCCAGGTGCCGCCCGGCGTGCGGATCACCGGGCAGGGCGGCGAGATGGCCCGGGGCAGCTACCACATGGGCCAGCAGCAGCACGACGCGCCGGACACCGAGCTTGTCGACCGGTTGGCCCGCTGGTGGTTCCTCACCAACGACGCCACCGCGGCGGACGCGCTGGAGCCCGACTTCGCCGCCTCCGCCCGCGCCGACGGCGCCGCCGCCATCCGCCGCGCCTTCGCGGGGTACCACACCGACTGGCTGACCGCGATCGACGAGTTCTTCCTCCAGGAGCGGGTGCACCGCTGGGTGGGCATCAACTTCACCGGCGCCTGCCTGGACCGCACGATCGTCGGCCCGTACCTCGACCCGCGCTTCCTGGCGCTGGCCCGCTCGGTGCCGCCCACCCGCCGCAGCGGCTCCGGCTACGCCGCGCGGGTGCTGGAGCGCCTGGACCCGTGGCTGGCCAACGCCCGGCTCGCCACCGGCGTACGCCCGCGCCATCTCCCCCGCCGCTACGTGCCGAAGCAGCTCGCCGAGTACTCGGTCCGCAAGTACGCCCAGCGCGGCATGGAGAAGGTCTACCAGTTCGCCCGGGGCAAGGCCGCCACCGCCGCCGGCACCCCGGTCCTCGCCGACCTGGTCGTACGCCACTGGCGCGAGCAGCCCAAGCTGGTCGAGCCGGTCCTGCGCTCCGGCTTCGTCCGCGAGGCCTGGCTGTCCGGCCTGCTCTCCGGCGAGTTCGGCACCGACGCCGCCACGGTCGGCTTCCTGGCCAACCTCGCGGTGGTGGAACGCCAGTCGGTGCCCGCCTGAGGCTCCGATCCGTGATCGAAGCTCCCTTCAAGTCGCTAGAACGACGTGGAGGGAGCTTTGATCACAGGCGCCGGCGCCGGCGCGGGCGCGGGCCAGCCGGCCAGCCAGACCCGCCGGGCGCGCCAGACCTCGCGCCACGGGCTCTTGCGGCGCAGCAGGGCGGCCAGGCCGCCGCGCAGTCCGACGCCGGCCGCGATCAGCGTGCGTGCGGTCGCCGCGCGGGCCGGGGTCCAGCGGAGCCGCACGAACGTGCACTTGCCGCGCAGCAGCATCACGATCTTGCGGGAGCTCGTGCCGGCCGAGGCGCCGCCCAGGTGGCGCAGCCGGGCCTCGGGCACCAGCACCGGGCGGGCGCCATGCTCCCGGGCGCGGACGCAGAGGTCGATGTCCTCGCTGTACATGAAGTAGTCGGGCGTGAAGCCGTCCAGCGCGGTGAACAGGTCGCGGCGGACCAGCATCAGGCAGCCGGAGACCGCCGGCACCTCGCGGGCCGTCGTCCGGTCGTACCCGGGAAGCTCCTCGGGGTTGAAGACCGGCCCCAGGCGGCGAAAGCGGCGGCCGAGCGTGGACAGGCCCAGCGCGAACGCCAGGTACTGCCGCAGCGTGGGCAGCGCGAAGCAGGAGCGCATGTCGTCGGTGCCGTCGGCGTGCAGCGTGCGCCCCGTGTAGATGCCGTGCTCGGGATGCGCCGTCGCGTACGCGACGAGCGCGCTCACCACGTCGCCCTCCGGCTCGGTGTCCGGGTTGACCAGCAGCAGCCAGTCGCCGCGGGCGTGGCGGGCGGCGCGGTTCATGGCGCGGCCGAAGCCGACGTTCTCCGGCAGCTCCTCGACCGTCGCGGCGGGGAAGGCGCCCCGGATCGCCGCGGCCGAGCCGTCGCCGGAGGCGTTGTCGACCACGATCGTCTCGAACGTCGTACCCGGGCACGAGTCGCGCAGCGCGGACAGGGCGCGCACGGTCAGCTCGCGCGTGCGGTACGAGACCATCAGCACGCTCACGGTGGGCGTCATCCGGCGACCGCCTCCCGGGACGACTCGTCGCGCCCCCAGCCGGTGCCGCGGCGGGCACGCATCTCGGCCGCGGCGGTGACGGCCACGTAGCAGACCGCGGCCGGGAGCAGCCATGGGCGGCGCAGCGCCACGTCCCGCAGCCAGGAGGAGTTTTGCGCCGGGCGGGCGCTCGTGGAGACGGCCCGCAGGGCCCGGTTGCCGGCGCGCACCCGGGCCAGCCGGCGGACCAGGTCGCGGGTGCGGCGCGGCGCGGCGACCCGGGCGACCACCGCCGGCACCTCTCGCTTTTCGCCCGGGGCGAAGAGCGAGTCCAGGAACAGGTCGTCGGCGACCACCCCGGGGAAGCTCTCGAAGCGGGCCCGCCCCTCTTTGGAGAGCGCGATCACGCCCCGCCCGAAGAGCGCGTCGCGAAACAGCGGCAGCCGGTTGTTGATGGCGTAGTAGCCCTTGACCGGCAGCGCCGAGCCGCGGGTGACCATCCGCCGCACCGCGGTGGCCGCCAGCACGCCCGGCTCGTCGAGCGCGGTCACGAGCACCTGGATCTGGGTGCCGGTGAACGACATGTCGGCGTCGAGGTACACCCGGGGGAAGCTCGCCGCCACCGCGTCGCCGGCGTTGAGCGCGCCGGCCTTGCCCGCCTCGGCCAGCTCGACCACCCGGGTGCCGGCGTGCCCGCGGGCGACCTCGGCGGTGTCGTCGGTGCAGCCGTTGGCCACCACGGTCACGTCGAGGTCGGTGCCCCCCTCGCCGAGCGCGGCGAGGCATCGACCGACCACTTTGGACTCGTTGTGCGCGGCGATGACGACGCTCACGGTCATGGGGTGGACTCCGGACCGCTCAGCACCGGCTCGGCGTCGGCGGCCGCGTGGCGCGGCGCGGAGCTCCGCCGCGGGTTCGGTATCGCGTCCGCGACGCTCTGCCGCTGCCCGCGCCCGCGGCTGCCGCGAAAGAGGCGGTGCCACATCGCGGCGTACCGCACGCTCTGGTGCTCCCACGACAGCTCGGTGGCGAACCGGTCCAGCGCGACCTTGCCCATCGCCGCCCGCCGCTCGGGGTCGTCGAGCAGCATGTCGATCGCGACGGCGAACTCGGCGGGCGAGCCGGTCTCGACGTACACGGCGGCGTCGCCGGCGGTGCGGCGGGTCTCGACGAGGTCGACGGCGACGACCGGTACGCCCCGGCTCACGTACTCGACGCTTTTGGCCATAGTGGACAAATGGTTCATCCGGGTCGGGAGGTCCGGCTGGACGCCGACCGTGGCGGTCTGTAGCAGCGCGTCGACCTCGTCGCCGCCCAGCCACCCGGTGAACTCCACCCGGTCGGCCACGCCGCGCGCGACCGCCAACTCCTTGAGCTCGTCGAGCGTCTCGCCGTCGCCCGCGACGACCACCCGCCAGTCCTGGGCCGGGCGGCGGCGGGCCAGCTCCTGCGCCGCGTAGACCACGGCGGCGACGTTGTCCTGCTTGCCCAGCACCCCGAGGTACACGATGCGGTGCGTGCCGTCCGGCGCGGCGGCCGGCCCGGCCGGCGCGATCTCCCGGGCGGACGGGCCGTTGCGCACGACCGTCACGCTCTCCGGCGGCACCCCGCGGCGCAGCGCGTTCTCCCGGAACGACTCGTTGGTGGCGACCACCGCCGAGGCGGTGCGCAGCGTCAGCCACTCCATCGCGGTCAGCGCCCGGAACACCAGCGGGTTGGGCGCGCCGTCGCTGCGGGTGGCGTACACCTCCGGGGACAGGTCGTGGTGGTCGAAGACCCAGGGCCGGCCCAGCGCGCGGATGAAGAGCGCGAGTGGCCAGTAGACGTCCGGCGGGTTGCAGACCTGCACGGCGTGCGCCCGGCCGTGCAGCACCTCGCCGAGGAGGCGGACGGCCACGCAGAGGAACGACCAGACGAACTCGGCCGCGAACGTGAGCACGCCGGAACCGTTGAGGTAGACCGGGTACGGCTTCAGCCGGGTATTGCGGCTGCCGGGCAGCACGCGCAGGTCCGGATTGCCCCGCGGCGCGATGACCGTGACCTCGTACCCGTTCTCCTCCAGCGTCAGGCACTCCCGGATGACCCGGCGATCGCGCTCGGCCGGCAGGTTGGCGATCAGGATCGTGACGTGTCGGGGCCGGGCACGGCGCGACGGACGGGACGGATCAGCGGTCAACGCGGCTCACCTCGCGGTAAGGGCCGGCCGACGGCGAGGTGGAGGGGACGCACCTGACCTCGTCGGCAGGGAACATGTTTCGAGCGTTCGCCCGGCAAGTCTCCTGCACCGTACGCGGGCGCGCAGTTGGTTTGTCGCGTTGCTTACAGAGAACTCCCGTGGGGGTGACAGCACGCGGGCCGTTCGGTGGAGAGAGGGGGTGCGCGAGCACTATACGGCGGCCGGCCGTTCGTCTCCGACGGCTGCCTCCATGGCCTGCACAGCCTCGGCCGCGGCGCGGTCCCAGGAGAACCAGGACCGGATGTCGGCCATGCCCTGGCGGGTCTTCTCGTAGAGCGCGTCGTCGGCGAGCACCCCGGCCACGAGCCCGGCCAGCTCCGCCGGATCGTCTTTGGACAGCAGCGCGCCGTTGACGCCCGGCTTGATCATCTCGGGCATCGCGAACGCGTCCCGCCCCACGCACGGCAGGCCGCGGGCGAGCGCCTCGGCGAACACCAGGCCGAAGCCCTCGATCCGGGTCGGCAGCACGAAGAGGTCGTGGGTGTCGTAGAGCGCGGCCACCTCGCGCAGTGGCAGCGAGCCGCGAAAGTCGACGCCCTCGGGCGGCCCGCCGGCCAGCGGCCACTCGCGCGGGCCGACCATCGTCAGCGTGATGCCCGGGTCGACGTCGCGGCGCAGGATCTCCAGCGCGGCCAGTACGAGGTCGGCACCCTTGCCCTCGAAGGTGCGGCCGACGAAGAGCAGCCGGCGGCGCGGTCCCTCCGGCACCGGCGGGCGGCTGCCGGCGGCGCTGGCGTCCAGGTGCAGCCCGGGGTGGAGCACGTGCACCTTCTCCGGTGGCAGGCCGGAGTCCTCGACGAGGCTGCGCGCGAGCCAGTGGCTCATCGCGAAGACGCCGGTCACCCGCTCGTACACCCGGCGCTGGCGCTCGCGGCGGCGGCGCAGCTCGTCCAGGGAGAGCTCGCGGAAGATGGGGGCGCCCGACTCGACCAGCTTGATGAGCGCGTCGAACGTCATGTCCTGGTACACGAAGAACGGCCGGTCCAGCGGCGCCAGGTCCTGGATCTCCAGCACCGCGTCGCACCGGCCCCGGGTGGCGGCCCGCTGGATCTGGCGCCGGCAGTACGCGTCGGTCACCCGCGCCTGCTCCCACATCGTGCCCAGCCGCCCGTCCCGGTAACGCAGGTGCATGGCGGCCAGCGCGCCCCGGGTGGCCCGGTTGAGCGTCACGCCCACGTCCCGTACGTCCGCGATCCGGCGCATCGCCGCACGCAGATGCCACGGTGTGTGAGACCAGGTGGACGGTGCGTGACGATCCCACAGGCACGCGAACCCGATGCGCATCGAGGTCCTTCCGGCTCTTGGTAGCTTGTCGCTGACGTATAACGATGACTCGCCGGCTGGGCGTGTCGCCGCAATTCTGCCGGGCGCGTCGGGTACCACAATCCTCCGTCGGGTTTGCGACAATGCCTGCCCGTGAGCTGGGATCCCCCGCGCTCAGTAGCCCGATTCCGATCCATTCAGCGCCGTTCCTCGGCTTTTGGTGGCGTTGCCAGGCTCGGGTAGGCAGGTCACACTCTTCATGGACGCGGGCCGTGGAAGGATCACATGGATCTCTGGGATGTCACAAAGGTGTTGTGGCGCCACAAATGGGTGGCGCTGCCGCTTCTGGTGTTGACCCTGGTCATGGCCTATTTCGTCTCCTCCAGCGTCAAGCCGGACTACAAGACGACCGGGCACGTGACCCTGCTGCCGCCCAGCGAGCAGCCGGCCGTCGACCCGAAGAAGGCGCAGAGCCCGCAGACGGTCAGCCCGTGGAATGTCTACTCGCTCGCCGACGCGCTCGTGATCTACTCGGCGCGCGCCGACATCAAGCGCGAGCTCCAAGGCGAGGGCCTCTCCGAGGAGTGGGTCGCCTCGATCGGCGGCACGCAGCTGCCCATCGTCGAGATCGAGGTCGTGGCCAGCTCCGAGCAGCTCGCCAAGGCGACGCTCGCCCGGCTGATCGACGCGCTCACCGCCCAGCTGGAGCGGCTCCAGTCGCCGTACGGTGTGGAGGGCGGCGAGGCGATCACGCTCGAGGCGCTCGACTCCGGGCAAAACATCCAGGTCGTCACCTCCAACGTCAAGCGCACGCTCATCGTCGTCACGGCGATCGGGCTCGTGATCACGCTTTCGGTCGTCCTCCTGCTGGACGCCCTCCTGCGCCGCCGCGAGGTGCGCCGGCGGGCCGGTGCGGCCGGCACGTCCGGTTCGGCCTCGGTGCCCGCCCGGCGTTACCCGCCCACCCAGCCCGAGTCCGGCGACACCCAGATCATCCCGGGCAAGCCGGTGCGAGTGTCCAAAGTGGCTCGCGCGCGGGCCGGGGTCGGCTGGCCGGACGGCGAGGGCGCGCCCGGCACCAACGGCAATGGCAACGGCCGTAACGGAAACGGCAGCAAGGGCCGCGTGGTGCAGAGCAAGGCGGCCGCCCCGCCGCCCGGCAAGCCCGGGGAGAACGGCTCCGGCCACCGCCCCACCGGTGACGACGTCGAGCAGACGATCGTGATCAGCGGGATCGGCAACTGGAGCCGCCGCGAGTCCGGCCAGCAGCAGCCGGAGCAGGACGGCGAGGCCAAGGCCGGCAGCCAATCGTCCGACTCCGGCGCTATGCCGGTCTCCGAAGACGCCACCACGGTCCTCCCGCTCGGCCGCCTGCGGTGGATGACACCCGACCGTGACGACGGGCAGCGGCCACCGCCGTCAGCGACGCCGAATTGACCGTCAGCACCGTCGACCTCGATCCGTCGCTGGTCGACACCGGGACATACACGTCGCGGCAGCGGCGGCACCTGATCGACGTCAGCTTCCTGATCAGCCTGCTGGCGCTGCTCGCCCTGATGCTGCCGGCCGGTCTGGTGCTGCCCCAGTTCAGTGACCTGGGGCGGCCGGCGACCCTGATGGGCCTCGCGCTCTTCGTCGTGTGGGTGCTGGCCCGGGCCCACCCCCGGCTCGCGACGCGGGGACCGCAGCCGATGCGGTGGGCGGTCGCGGCATACCTGACCAGCTTCATGATCTCGTACGCGGCCGGGCTCTACCGCTCGATGCCGTCGATCGAGGCCAGCGGCGCCGACCGGGCGATGCTCGCCTGCCTCGCGTTCCTCGGCCCGATGGTCGCGTTCGCCGATGGGGTGCCCAACCGACAGCGGCTCGACAGCGTCCTGCAGACGATGGTCTTCGCGGCCAGCGGCATGGCGTTCATCGGCATCCTGCAAGCTACGCTCGGCATCGACCTTACGGCGTACATCAAGGTGCCCGGCCTGGCCAACCTCAGCGACTACGGCGGCGGCATCCCTGAGTCCGGATCGAGCCGCTCGGGCGTGGCGAGCACGGCCGCGCACTACATCGAGTTCGGCGCGCTGATGGCGATGATCCTGCCGTTCGGCGTGCACATGGCGCGGTTCGCCGAAAAGGGCATCGCGCGGCAGGCCAGCGCCGTCGCCACCGTGCTGATCCTCGCCGCCATCCCGATGACCGTCTCCCGCACCGGCACGCTCGCGCTGCTGGTCACGCTCGTCGTGATGATCCCCTTCTGGAACTGGCGGATGCGCTACAACCTCGGGCTGCCGTTCCTCGCGCTGATGGGGGCGCTCGCGGTGGTCCGGCCGGGGCTGCTCGGGTCGATCACCGGGCTCTTCTCCAACTGGGGCAACGACCCGAGCGTCCAGGGCCGCAAGGACGACTACGAGATCGTCGGCTACTTCTTCAGTCAGCGACCGTGGTTCGGCCGCGGGCAGGGCACGTTCATCCCGAGCGTCTACACGTTCCTCGACAACCAGTGGCTGGGCCATGTGGTCAGCGGCGGCCTCGTCGGCGTGGCCACCCTCGCCGGCCTGCACCTGACCGCGATCATCCTGGCGATCATGGCGTTCCGCCGCTCCAAGGCACCCGCCGACCGCCACCTGTGCGGCTGCCTGATCACCGTGCAGATCGTGGCGATCGTGGTGGAAGGCACGTTCGACGCGCTCTCGTTCACGACGTTCGTGGCGGTCCTCTCGGTCGTGACCGGCTGCTCCGCCGCCCTGTGGCGGCTGCTGCACCCGTCACGCCAGGTGCGCACCCAGGGCCCCGGCGCCGTCCAGCACGACCCGACCGCCACCCCCACCAACATCTGAGGGCGTAAAGACAAAAGCTTTGGGCTACCGCGACGCCCGCCGTGGTCCAGACCGTCGCGCGGGGCCCCCGCGCAAACGGTCCGCGGCTGGCGGGGGCCGGGCACATCTTTCTGAATCTAGGTGTCGCCGCGGCGCTGGGGTGGGCCGGCCACCGGAACGTCGGCGAAGGCGGCTACCGTGCGGTCGGCGTAGGCGCTGGCGTCGCCGGACTCCATCGGGCCGTCCCATGTGGACGGTAGTGGGGTGGGCACGCGCGGGGCGACCCGGGCGACGATCTCGTCCAGCACCCGCTCGGCGTCGCCCACCCAGAGGTGCTTGGCGCCGTCGACGCCGATCACCTCGGCCTGCGGGATCGCGGCGAACCGCTGGCGGGCTTCCTCGGGCCGCAGGTAGTCGTCGAGCTCCGGGACCAGCGCGGTGACCGGTTTGCCGGACTCCGCCCAGACCGCCAGGTCGTCCTCGTTCGCGAAGCGGAGCGGCGGGGAGAGCAGGATCGCGCCGGCGATCGCCGGGTCGCAGCCGTACTTGAGCACCAGGTCGGTGCCGAACGACCAGCCGACCAGCCACAGGTTGGGCAGCCCGGCGAACTCCGCGTGCTCGATCGCGGCCGCCACGTCGTAGCGCTCGCCGACCGCCTTGTCGAACTCCCCCTCGCTGGTGCCCCGGACGCTGCTCGTGCCCCGCGTGTTGAACCGCAGCACCGCCAGCCCGGCCAGCGCGGGCAGCCGCCACGCCGCCTTGCGGAAGAGGTGGCTGTCCATCATGCCGCCGTGGGTGGGCAGCGGGTGCACGCAGATCAGCGTGCCGACCGGGTCGCGGTCGGCCGGGAGGGCCAGCTCGCCGACCAGCTTGAGACCGTCTGCGGTGTGCAGTTCGATGTCCTCCCGCCGGCCGGGCAGGATCGAGTTGGCGCGGATCTTCTCACTCACGGCCCAAGTCTTTCACCGAGGCCGGGGCGCGGCACCCGGGTCGCGCTTTTAGCGGCGCCGCTCACGCGCCCGCCAGCAGCCGGCGTGCCAGTGCCGGCGGTCGCTCTCGTCGCCGCGCCCGTCGGCCGGCCAGGCCACCACGTGCGGGGTACCGGGGCGGATCTCCTGGTTGCAGCCGGGGCACCGGTACGTCTTGGTGGATGCCCCGCCGGGGATCGTGCGCACCGCCCAGTCGCCGTCGCTCCACTGCTGCACCCGCTGTACGCCCTGCCGGGCGCGTTCCAGGTCGAGCGGCGGGACGTCGTCCCGGTCGGGGTTGCGGCGGGGCATGGCGGGCTCAGCCGGCTCGCTTGGCGTCCTTGGCGAAGCAGCGGGCGATGTTTTGCTCGCCCGGCCGGCCCAGGAAGTCCATCGGGGACTCGCTCGACGGCTTCGCCTTCGGGTCGGTGTCGAGGTTGATCATCCAGAAGTAGATGCCGCCGAGGTCGCGCTCGCGCATCACCTGGCAGGCGGTGTCGAACCAGCGCTGCTGGATCTCCGGCTTGAGTGTGCCCTTGGCCCGCGGCGACCACGGCTCCTTGTACGCGCCGGAGCGAGCGCCGATCGCCACCTCGGCCAGCACCAGGTCGGAGAGCTTGCCGCTGCCCCGGGCCTCGTCGAGCCAGTCGTTCCACCCCTCGACGAGCCGGCTCACCGACGCGGTGTCGCCCACCTCCAGCGGCGGGTACGCGTCGACGGAGAGCGTGATGCCCGGCGCGGGACCGTCTTCGCGGAGCCGGTCGTAGTTGGCGCTGTAGTCGATCTCGCCGCTGTAGACCGCCTTGACGCCGGTCGCGACCGTACGCCAGCCGGTCGTGCTGCTCTCCATCGAGTTGAGCTCGGTGCCGACCACGAACGTCGCCGCCTTCGCGGCCTCGGCCACCTTCGCGTACTCGACCAGCATGTCCCGGTACGAGGCGAACCACTTCGTCCGGTTTTCCGGCTTGATCGAGCCGCGCCACATGTCGGGGTCGTCGTCGGTCAGGTTGCGCTCGTTGAGCATCGGGCGGACGGCGGTGCGCAGCCCGCGCTTGTTGGCCTCGTCGAGCACGACCTCCAAGCGGGACGGCGACGGGGTGATCGGGTGGTCCATCCGCACCGCGTCGGCGTACGCCGAGTCCATCACGAACGAGAACGAGATGGAGACCGAGTTGGCGCCGAGCGCGACCACGTGGTCGAAGACCTTTTGCGCCTTGGCCCGCACGATCTGGTCGGTGTCGTCGCCGTTGTTCTCCCAGTAGACCGCGATGCCGTACTGCCGCATGCCCGGCTGCCACGGCTGGCGCACCTGGGCCACCACCGGCCCGGCCGACGCGCTCGCCCCGGGCTGCCCGCCGCCGGCCTGGGGCGGCCCCTGGGAGAGGCGGGACAGCGGGTCACCCTCGCCGGAGGAGCAGCCGGCGGCGAGCAGCACCGCCAGGGCGGCGGCGCAGCGGGCGGCGACGGTGGCTCTCATATCGGCTTGGCGATGACGACGAACTGCTGCTGGCCGCCGCGCAGGTAGCGGATCAGGCCGCGGAGGGCACCGATCCCCTCCATCAGCGAGAAGATCGGGACGAGCAGGACCACGGCTATCCCTTCCCACCACCGGTACTTGGCGCGGCGGGAGACGCTCACGTTGATGCGCAGCCCTTCGGAGTAGAGCCAGATCGCGTACGCCATGTTGAGCGCCCAGATCGGCAGCACGAGCAGCGTGATCGGCACGGTGTCGAACGAGCCGAGCAGCCAGCCCAGCAGCAGGATCGGGCCGAGGTGCTGCAACGGGCTGACCACCCAGGTGAACGTCGAGTATCCGATGTAGAGCCGGTCGCGCAGCGGGATGCGGTCGTCGAGCGAGAGCCCGATCAGCCCCCAGGCCCACCGCTCCCGCTGCCGGAAGAAGTCGCGCACGGTGGCCGGCGAGGCGCCGTAGCAGCGGCCGGCGAACCAGGCGCTGCGCCCGGGGTACCGGCGGCTGAAGATCAGCGAGAACTGGGCGTCTTCGACGATCGCCTCCGGCCCGAAGTCCCAGCCGATCTCGGCCTCCACCGAGGCGCGGACCAGCAGCAGCTCGCCGTGCACGCCGGCCAGCGGGTGACCGCCGCCGGTGAACGCCGAGTAGACCGTGACGTCGGCGATCGGCCGGCTGGCGTCGGCGAGCCAGGTGAGCCGGTTGCGGGCGTGCTCGCGCGGGTAGGTCAGGATGCCCTGGGCCAGGTGGCACGCCTTGTCGCCGAGGTCGCGCTGCTGCTCGATGAGGCGGGCCAGCGCGATCGCCGTATCCAGGCCGACGCCGGTGTCGTCGTCCATGTGCAGCACCCAGACGTCGTCGCGGTCTTCGTGCTGGGCGATGCGCAGCTCGTGTGCGTAGTTGTTGGCCCGCGACTTGAACTTGGTGCGGTTGACCGTGTGGTAGCTCTGCGGCACCGTGACGATCCGGATGTACCGGCTGATCTCGCCCAGCTTGTGGATCTTTTCCGCCGCCTCGCAGCCCTCTTCGATTACCACGTCGACGCGGAGCTTGGGAAAGCACTCCGGCAGGTACGTGATGTACGAGTGGACGACCCGGTCGAGTGCCGGATAGGTGTCGTGGCGGCCGATCGTCGGCACGACGACCACGAGCCGGTCCTTGCTCCGGATGATCTGGTCGTCGGCCGCGGTGAGCCGGTCTCGGCGCAGCCGGCGGCGGGTGACGAGCGCGCCCACGATGCCGATGACCGTGCCGATCACCGGGTAGGTCCAGACGACGGTCACCACCGCGCCGAGCGGCCCGGTCGACTTGACGCTCAGCCAGAGCGTGACGCCGAGGACGGCGACGAACCACGCGACGAGCGGCCACAGCCGCGGCAGCCAGCTGGCGTGACGCTGCGCCATGGTGGTGCCACGGGATGTGATCGGTATGCGCACGGCGGGCATCACGTGCGTCTCGCCGGGATGGCGCTGCCGCGGGATGATCTGGGTCCGCTCACCCGGCTCGTCGCGGCTCGAGGCAGCGACGTGTGTCGTCACACAGGGTCCTTCCGGGTCAACAACGCGACGGTGTAGCCGGTTGTCCACCAGCTGTCCGCGACATCATAACGTTCCTTAAGGACGTCCTTCTTGCCTCCGTCGAGGTCGTCCAGTGGATCTCCGTACTCGCCGAGGCGCAGCACCCACACCCGCCGCGTCGCGCCCAGCCGGCTCGCCACGTCCTGGTGCTCGCTGGCCACCATCCAGCCGTCGGTGCGCATCGGGCGGTCGACGAGCAGATCGGTCGGGCGCCGGTTTTCCGGCAGGTAATGCGCGATCACGTCGCGGTTGAGCGCGCCCGGGCCGCGGTCCGTCAGGCCGTACACGATGCCGTCGCCGGGCTGGTAGTCGCGCTCGATCAGCGCCACGACCGCCTTCGTGTCCTGGTACCGGAACGAGGGCTCGCGCACCGCGACCTGGCCGGGCAGGGAGAGCGCGGCGAGGGCCGCGAGCGTGGCGACCGCCGCGATCAGCCCGCGCTTGGCCAGCAGCAGCCCGATGAGGACCGCCCAGCCGACGATCGTGTAGAGCACGTACCGCTGGAGCCAGATGTGCGTGACCGACCCGAGGAGCATGAGCAGGGCCACGGGTACGGCGGCGAGGCTGGCGGCCATGACGGCGCCCCGCTCGCGGGAGACCGCGGCCGCGCCGAGGGCGATGACCGCGCCCCCGATGAGGGCGCCGCCGAAGAAGTCGGTGCCGAACGCCTCGATCTGGTGCAGGTCGGTGAGGGGGATCCAGCTGATCTGGGTGCCCTGCTGCCGCCGCCCGATCAGGATGATCGGGATGAGTGGGACCAACCCGGCCAGCGCGCTCGGTGTCCAGCGCCACAGCAGCTTTCGCCGGTGGATGGCGACGGCGAGGCCGTGCGCCGCGAGTATCAGCAGCGAGACGATGTGCATCGCGCCGAGCGCCATCACCGCGGCCGCGTAGGCGAGGGCGATGCCGAGCGTGAAGCCCTCCATCAGGCGCAGGAGCAGCAGCGTGGCCACCGCCGCGGCGAGCACGGCGAACGCGTACGGCCGGGCCTCCTGCCCGTATCGCGTGGTTATCGGCAGGATCGCGAAGGCGAGACCGCCGAGCAGGCCGATGCGGGGCGAGCCGAGGCGGTTGCCGATCAGCCCGACGACCGCGGCGGCGGCCGCCATGGCCAAAGTGGACGGAAGGCGCAGTGCGAGGTCGGAGTCGCCGAAAACGGTCGTCCAGGCGCGGATCAGGACATAGTACGGACCGATCGTCGCGTCGGTGCCGTCGAGCTGGCGCCACAGCTCCGCCCACGAAACGGTGGTGTTGCCCCACGTCGCCAGCTCGTCGGCCCACAGGCCCGGCCCGGTCAGCCCGATGACGCACAGCGCGAACGCGGCCAGAGCCGGTGCGCCCCAAGCGATCCGACGCTGCCACGCCGCCCGCCGCTGCTTGCGCTCGGCCTCTTCCTCGGTCGGCGACTTCGGCAGCAGGATCGTCGCGTCCGCCGCGGCCGTCTCGGGAACGAGCACCTCGCCGACGCGGCGCGGCAGCGGGATGTGCACTTCCCCGTTGGGCGTCGCCACCGGAAGCTGCGAGCGAGCGGCCCTACTCATCGAAGCAGGATAGACCGGCGTGTCCACAAGCGAACCCCCGAATTCGGTCAATCCCCGTCGCCACACGCGGTCCCGTCGCCGTTGCGGTCGAGGCCGTGCCGGTCGCGCCCACCGGTGATCTTAAGGGGTCCGAATCCCCGCTCTCGAAGCCAACCGCACTTGTCGGTCACGCCCGCCGGAAACTCCCACGGCACGCAAACATCGCGATCGCCGTACGCGTGGTCGCAACCGTCCGTACCCTCCTCGATCTCGACGCCGGCGGTGGGTGACGGCAGCGGCGCGCGGGGTTTGGCGCCCGGCTGCTCCGCGAAGGGCTGCACGTACGGCGGCGGTGGCTCGACTGCACCGGCCGGCTGCCGCTGGCCGCTTTCCCGCTCCGGCTCGGTGGCACCGCCGAGCTCCTGCTCGGGCTCGTCGGCCGGCGCCGCGACCGGCCGGCCGTCGAACCAGAGGATGTCGGTCTCGCTCCCGCCGGCCACGACCAGGCCGCCGAGCCCGAGCAGGAGCGCCACGGCCACCGCCACGATCCCGTAGCGCTGGCGGCGACTGCGGGCCCTCAGCCAGGTGGTGAGGGCCCCGTACCAGCGGCTCATCCGAGCTTGACCCACTTGGCGGTCGACGGGACGCCGCTGGCGTTGTGCACGAAGAGCATGTACCACCCGGGCGGGGCCAGGTTGGGGTTGCTCGTCACGTTCAGGTCGATGGTGTTGGTGTTGCGGACCGTCATCGGCAGCTCGACGAAGCGCTGGTTGGGGTCGGACGAGTGGGTGACGGCTGCCGGGCGGATCAGCGACGCCCGGGTCACCGCGGAGTTCACGGTGATCCGCTGGGTGCTGCCGTACGCCCAGTTGGTGCTGGCCACGGTCTGGATCGCCGGCCGCGCGCCCTTGAAGAGGTACGGCGGCGAGTAGATCGAGATGCGCGTGTCGAACGAGCCGTTGCCGGGGTTGTCGCCGACCGCCATGACCCGCCCGTCGGGGAGCAGGAACGCCGAGGAGTGGTAGGTCCGCGGCACCGGGTCGGTCGCCATGCCGGTGCGGAACTTGTTGGTCTGCGGGTCGAAGATGGAGGCCTCGAAGACCGGGTCGGCCCGGTTGTGCAGCGCGCCGCCGGTCTCGAAGACCGTGCCGTCCGGCAGCAGCACCAGCGAGACGTACATCTTGCCCTGGTCGCCGGTCTGCGGCGCGCCACCGGTCAGCGTGCCCTGCGGGATCAGCGGACCCGCCTGGTAGCGCGGGCTCGCCGCCTTGAGGTCGACGAGGTCGGTGAGCCGGTGGGCGGTCGCGCCGGCGTCGCCGTTGCCGCCGCCGACGGTCCACACCCGCTGCGCCTGCGCCGGCGGGAGCAGCACGCTCATCGACTGGTCGCGCTCGTCCTTGCGCTGCAGGCCGGGTACGTCGGTGATGGTGCCGTTGCCGTAGTTGTAGATGGACGCCCCGCTGCCGGGCAGGCCGACGCCGAACGTGTGGCTGCCGGTGTAGAAGAGCCGGCCGTCCTGCATCAGGACCATCGCCGGGTAGAGCCCCCACCACGCCCAGGTCTGCTTCGTCTCGTCCTGGCGCAGCCAGCGCCCCTCGGACGCCTTGAAGTAGTCGGTGGTGGTGCTGCCCGTGGAGTCTTCGCCGAGGCCGCCGAGCGAGAGGACGTCGCCGTTGCCGAGGACCGTCGCCGACGGGTACCAGTGGCCGACGAGCATGTCGTTGGTGCGGGTGTACTTGTTGGTGGCCGGGTCGAAGATGTACGAGTTCTTCAGGCCCTTGTAGCCCACCTTGCCGTCGGCGGTCGGGTAGTCCTTGTTGCCGCCCATCACCAGCACCCTGCCGTCGCGCAGCTGCACGTGGCCGGCGCAGAAGAGGTCGACCGGCGTGGCGACGTTGGTGAAGGCGCCGGTCGCCGGGTCGTACACGGCGGTCTTGAACGTGCCGGCGGCGAACGCGTTGGGGTCGTTGCCGGAACCGGCGACGAGCAGCACCTTGCCGTTGTGCAGCATCACGGCGTGGATGCCGCGCACCGTCGACTGGTACGGCATCACCTGCCACTTGCCTTTGGTGCAGCCGGCGGCGTCGGTGCAGCCGCTCGGCGTGGGCGCCGGCGCGCTCGCGTCGACCATCGAGTAGTCGTCGGTGGTGAGCGTGCCGAGGGCGTAGATGCTGACGCCCCAGGTGATCTGGTCGGTGTTCGCCGGGATCGGCGGCGTGCGCACGACCTTCTGCTGCCAGGTGCTGGTGGCCGGGAGCGTCGCCGGGTCCATCCAGTACTGCCAGCCGAGCGCGGTGTCGTGGCGGAAGAGCGTGACGGCGTTGGCCGCGGTCGTCGACTTGTAGTAGACGGAAAGGTCGTACTGGCGACCGGGCGTGACACGAGGAGCACACTCCGCGTTTTCCAGCATCATCGCCTTGCGGTCGCCGGAGACGAGCCGGGTGATGCTGACCCGCATGGCCTTGGTGCCGCTGCGCGCGTCGTTGGTGACACCCATCGTGAACGTGTTGTCACCGTGCCCCGACCGCTCCCAGCAGGTCGGGAAACCGTTGCCGTCAACCGTTTCCAGCCCCGGATTGGGCACCAGGTTGGCGGCGGCCTGCGCCGGTGCGGCGGCGACGAGACCGGCGGTCAACAGGAGCGCGAGGGCGAGCAGCCGGCCGAGTCCACGGCGGAGCTCCGGGCTGAACATCGGAACGGCTTTTGCGGGAGGCACAGCGTCTCCTGTCGATCCGGTCTATCTGGGCCGTCCCGCAGGGTACCGGTGATCGCCGCCCCGGCCAATACGGCTTTGTCCGTCACTGAACGAGTGGCGAGATGTCCAGCCTGGCAAGGCGATCCGGGTCCACGAGAATGTCCAATGCGGTCACCTTGCCGCCACGGATAGTGAACGCCATGACCGACCTGAGCCGCTCCCCGTCGCTCGCGATCAGACCCGGTACGCCGTTGACAAGCGCTAGCTTGGCGCTGCGCGCGAGCCGTCCGAAGGCGATTGCGGTGCTGGCGAGCGCGTTGGCGCCGTGTACCACCGGACCCGCGTCGGGTCGGGCGACCACGTCGGGGTCGAGCACGGCGAGGAGCCCCTCCAGATCGCCGCCACGGGCCGCGGTGAGAAACGCCTCAACCACCGCGCGCTGGCTCGCCAGGTCGCCGTCGGAGATGGGCTCGGCGCCGCGTACCCGCCGCCGGGCCCGGCTGGCGAGCTGCTTGGCCGCGGCCGGCGAGCGGCCGAGGATCGGCCCGATCTCCTCGAACGGCACCGCGAACGTGTCGTGGAGCACGAACGCCAGGCGCTCGGCGGGCGCCAGGTGCTCCAGCACGACCAGCAGTGCCAGCCCCACCGAGTCGGCGAGAATCGCCTCCTGCTCCGGGTCCGGCCCGTCCGCCCGACTGATGATCGGCTCAGGCACGTGCACGCCCAGCGGCTCCTCCCGCCGCGCCTTGCGGGCCCGGAGCATGTCCAGGCAGACCCGCCCCACCACGGTGGTCAGCCAGCCGCCGAGGTTGGCGACGTCGCTCGTGTCGGCGCGGGTCAGCTTGAGCCACGCCTCCTGCACCGCGTCGTCCGCTTCGCTGAGCGAGCCGAGCATCCGGTACGCCACCGCGCGCAGGTGACCGCGGTGCGCCTCGAAGCGCTCGGCCATCCAGTCGTACTCGTTCATGACCTCATGACGAGACGGGGCGGGAAAACGTAACAGCTACCGCGAGGTGTGGTCGCGGAAGCCGCGGCCGGCCTTGCGGCCGAGGTAGCCGGCGGTGACGAGGTGCTCCAGCAGCGGCGCCGGCGCGAAGCCCGGCTCGCGCAGCTCCAGGTACAGCTCGCGCTGGATGGCCAGCGACACGTCCAGCCCCACCACGTCGAGCAGCTCGAACGGCCCCATCGGGTAGCCGCACCCCAGCTTCATCGCGTTGTCGATGTCGTCGGCCGTGGAGTAGCTCGCCTCCAGCATCCGGACCGCGTCGTTGAGGTACGGGAACAGCAGCGCGTTCACCACGAACCCGGCCCGGTCGGCGCAGACCACGCCAGTCTTGCCGAGCGCCGCGACCACCGCGCGGGCGGTGGCGAGCGCCCGCGCCGACGTACGGATCGTGTGCACCACCTCGACCAGCGACATGGCCGGCGCCGGGTTGAAGAAGTGCAGCCCCACCACGTCGGCCGGCCGCTGCGTGGCCATCGCGCACTGGATGACCGGCAGCGACGAGGTGGTGGTCGCCAGCACCACGCCGGGCTTGCAGATCTCGTCCAGCGCGGCGAAGAGCGCCTGCTTCACGCTCAGCTCCTCGACCACCGCCTCGACCACCAGGTCGGCGTCGGCGAGATGTTCGAGGGTGGCCGACCAGCTGACCCGGCCCAGCGCCGCGTCCCGTTCCTCCTCGGTCAGCCTGCCCCGCACCACGCCCTTGTCGAGCGAGCGCTTGACCGCCTCGCAGACCCGCGCCGACTTCTCCGCGCCGCGGGTGACGGAGACGACCTCGTAGCCGGCCTTCGCGAACACCTCGATGATGCCGGTGGCCATGGTCCCGGACCCCACGACGCCGACCGTCGCGATCCCCCGCGCGCCGTCGGCGGCCGCCGACTCCGTCGCGGTCGGCGTCTCTTCATCGGGTACGAGTACCGGCGAACCCGGCTTTTCGTAGGTGTAGAAGCCACGGCCGGACTTCCGGCCCAGCAGCCCCGCCGTGACCATCTGCTTGACGAGCGGCGCGGGGGCGTGCCGCCGGTCCCGCCCACCCCGGCGGTACATGGTGTCGAGGATCTCGTACGCCGTGTCCAGGCCGATCAGGTCCATCAGCGCCAGCGGCCCCATCGGCAGCCCGCAGCCGAGCTTCATCGCGGCGTCGATGTCCTCCCGGCTGGCGTACCGGGCCTCGTACATGGTGACCGCGTGGTTGAGGTATCCGAACAGCAGCGCGTTGGCGATGAACCCGGCCCGGTCGTTGATGGTCACGTCCACCTTGCCGAGGCGCGCGCAGAGCGCCTCGACGTCGGCCACTACCTCGGGTGCCGTCACGACCGTGCGCACCACCTCGACCAGCCTCATGATGGGCGCCGGGTTGAAGAAGTGGATGCCGATGACCTGGTTGGGCCGTTGGGTGGCCACGGAGATCTCGGTGACGCTCAGCGAGGAGGTGTTGGTGGCGAGGATCGCGGTGGGCTTGCAGACCCGGTCGAGCTCGGCGAAGAGCCGCCGCTTGAGGTCGAGCTGCTCGGGCACCGCCTCGATCACCAGATCGGCGTCGCGCAGCGCGCCCAGCCCCACCTCGAAGCTGATCCGCGAGAGCAGCGCGTCGCGGTCGGCGGGGTCCAGCTTTCCCTTGGCGACGGCCCGGTCGGTCGACCCGACGAGCGTCGAGCGCCCCCGCTCCAGGGCCGCGTCGCTCACCTCGACCGCGAGAACGTCGATCCCGTTGCGGGCGAAGACCTCCACGATCCCCGCGCCCATCGTGCCCAGCCCGACCACGCCCACGGTGCTGATCTCACGCGCCACAGCGGCCTCCCTAACGGTCGCTAAGGTTATGCGCGCGAGTCTGCCACGTTACGGGCGCTCCACCCCCACCCGTGGGATATCTCACCACCAACCCACCACTCCCGCTTCGGGGTTGCCCCGCCCCCACCCCCAAGCGGATACTTGGCTACGCGAGTTCCCATGAGTCCAGAGGGGGCTCCCACGGGATCTCGCCCTCGAAGTAGCCCTCGGTCAGCCGAGGGCTTCTTCGTATTCGGGGACATCCGCACCCGCCCAATGGATGCCGGACCGGTCCGAAGGCAGCCACAGCCCGGCCAGGCTTCTATATGCCTCGGCTATTTCCGTCAACGGCCGCCCGTGCCTCGGCCCACCCTTGGGCCACAGATCGGTCTTCACCCAAAGCCACTGGGTTGCCGCATACGCCACCAGATCCGCCGCTTGGACCAGATGATTCGATTTGCTGTCCTGCACGATTGGGTCCTCGATCACCCGCCGGGTCCGCAGATCCAAACCGCGGTGCACCTGCCGGTAGGGCCTGGCGTTGCGGTGCGCCGCCTCGAACGCCGCCGCGACCCCGCCCTCGGACGCCTCCCCATCCGCCGGGCCGGCGTGACCGTCGAGCACGACCAGCACATGCGTGTCTACCTCGGCCCCCACCGCTCCAGGTGCTCCACGAAGCGCGCGTACGCCGTCGGCATGTGCGCGGTGGGGCAACAGACGGTCGTCACGTTCAACGCGGCGCAGCCGGCCAGCGCGGTGAGCATACGATCATATGCGCGGAGCCGGAGCGCTCGATTCTTGAAGATCCGCTCCTGTTCTTCCGACACGCAATAGGCGCCTCGTCCGCGGGCGAGCTCGTTTCCATGCAGCTCGACCTGCTCGCGGACGCCCCAGGTCCGGCTCAGGGCTTTGCGACCTTCCAACCAGCGGTGCATCAGATCATTCCATTTGGCGGCCGGAATGATCAGACCGGTCACCGTGCGCGCCCTTCCCCGACCGGAATCGTCGACGTAGCAGATGTGCACCCGGTCAAGGTACGCGCGGAAATGCGCTGCCACTGCCCCGCAATTCCTTGATCGCCGTCTCGCTGATTTCAAACGCACGGAAACGGCGGATCACCTCCTCAGGATTTGGTCCAGCGGACCCCGGCCAGCGCGCCCTCCAGTGCGCGCCGCGAATGGGTGCAGTCGCGCAGGCCGGCGTCAGCCAGGCGCTGGGCCGCTTCCGGGGCGCCGATCCGGCGGAGGGTCTCCGCGTCCGGGACGCCGACCTGGCGCAGGTCCGCCGCCAGCTTCGGGCCGATGTTGACCAGGCTCTCCAGTTCGCTCGCCATGGGTGTATCCCTCCAGTCCAAATAGGACGATCGCGTCGTCCAGGGCCTGCGCCAGGCGGCGCAGGCGGGTGGGGTCGGCCGGCTGGTAGCGCAGGCGCACCGGGCCGGCCAGCGGGGCGGCGTCGAGCAGGCGCTGCCCCGCGCCAGTGAGGCGGACCAGCCGGCGGCGGCGGTCGCCCCGGTCCGGCGAGACCTCGACCAGGCCGCGCGTGGCGAGCCGGTCGAGGAGCTGGCCCAGCGTGGCCGGGTGCATCACAAGCCGCTCCCGCATGGCGGAGAGGGCGAGGCCACCCGCGCCGGACCACTCGCGGACGATGCGCAGGATCGCCAGCTGGGCGCCGGTCACGCCGTGCTCCCGTTCCAGATGGCGGTTGAACGCACCGATCGCCGCATCCAGGCGGGTCCAGGCCTGGACGGCGGCGAGCGCGTCGGGGTCTGTCACAAGGTTATTATGCAGCACATAGCAGCTGTCTTACCGGCCGGTAGGTTTGGGTCTAGACTCCGGGGCATGACCGCTGTGCATACGCCAGGGGCGCCCTGGATCGAAGACGGCGAGCTCGTCTCCACCAACCCCGCGACCGGCGCTGAGGCCGGCCGCTTCCCGGTGGCCAGCGCCGACGACGTGGCCCGCGCGGTCCAGCGCGGCCAGGAGGCCGGGCGGTGGTGGGCCGGTCTGGGCTTCGCCGGGCGCAAGGAGCGGCTGCTGCGCTGGCGCGCCCTCCTCGCCCAGCAGATCACCGAGCTGGCCGACCTGGTCAACAGCGAGTCCGGCAAGCCGGTCGCCGAGGCCATCGTGGAGGCGGTCGCGGCGATCGAGCACGTCGACTGGTCCGCGCGCAACGCCCGCCGCGTGCTCGGCCCGCGCAAGGTGCGCACCCGCCTCGTGCTCGCCGAGTTCTCCGCCCACCTGGAGTACCAGCCGTTCGGCGTGGTCGGCGTCATCGGCCCGTGGAACTACCCGGTGGTGACCCCGCTCGGCTCGATCGCGTACGCCCTGGCCGCCGGCAACGCGGTGGTCTACAAGCCCAGCGAGTACACGCCGGCGGTCGGGCAGTGGCTGGTCGACTCGTTCGCCCGGGTGGTGCCCGAGCACCCGGTCTTCGACATCGTGCACGGCCTCGGCGACGTGGGCGCCGCGCTCTGCCGCTCCGGCGTGAGCAAGGTCGCGTTCACCGGCTCGAGCGCCACCGCCCGCAAGGTGATGGCCGCCTGCGCGGAGACGCTGACCCCGGTGCTCATGGAGGCCGGCGGCAAGGACGCGATGGTCGTCGACAGCGACGCCGACCTCGACAAGGCCGCCGAGGCGGCGGTGTGGGGCGGGCTCACCAACGCCGGTCAGACCTGCATCGGCATCGAGCGGGTGTACGCGGTGGAGCCGGTCTACGACGCCTTCGTCACCAAGGTGGTGCAGCAGGCCGAAAAGCTGACCGTCGGCGCGGGCGAGGGTGCCGACATCGGCCCGATCACCATGCCCGCGCAGCTCGACATCATCCGCCGCCACATCGACGACGCGCTCGCCCGCGGCGGCCGGGCGGTGCTCGGCGGCCCGGAGTCGGTGCAGCCGCCGTACGTGAAGCCGACCATCCTGGTCGACGTCCCGGAGGACTCGGCGGCGGTGCGCGAGGAGACGTTCGGGCCGACGCTCACGATCCGCCGGGTGCGCGACGCCGACGAGGCGGTCACGCTCGCCAACGCCGTGCCGTACGGGCTGGGCGGCTCGGTCTTCGGCCGGCGGCGGGCGGTCGCGATCGCCCGGCGGCTGCGCTCCGGCATGACCGCGATCAACTCCGCGCTCACCTTCGTCGGCATGTCCACGCTGCCGTTCGGCGGGGTCGGCGACTCGGGGTTCGGCCGCATCCACGGCGACGACGGGCTGCGCGAGTTCGGCCGGGCCAAGGCGATCACCCAGCGCCGCGGGCCGTCCGTGCTGCCGGCGCAGACGTTCGAGCGCACGCCCAAGGACGTCGACCGCATCGTCAAAGTCGTCAAGCTGCTGTACGGCCGCACCCGCTAGTGCGGTAGCCACTAACGTTCACCGGGTGACCGGCGGCCTTCGGCCGCTGGTCACCCGGGCCGGCGAAGCCGGCAAAGGTTAGTGGCCAGCGCACTAGCCGGCGCTCCGGCCTGGCCCGGCTCTGTCGAGCGGCTCATGCGGCCGGGCGGGCGCGGGCGCGGTGGGCGGCGACGTTGACCCGGTTGGCACAGGCCAGCGAGCAAAACCGGCGGCGGCCGTTGCGGGACGTGTCCACGTACACGATCGGGCAGCCCGACCGCCCGCAGCGACCGAGACGGTGGCCGCCGGCCCCGCAGAGGGCGACCGCGAGCCCGCCGGCGATGGTCGCCTTGATCCGGGCGAGCCGGTCGTCGGTGCCGGTGATGTAGTGCAGGTGCGGCGGATGGCCCTCGTGCGTCGAGATGCGCACCGAGGTGGTGGCGTCCGCGAGAAGGGCGTTGACCAGCCGGATCTGCCGCGCCGGGTCGGGCTCGCCGAAGACCGGCCGCACCCGGTCCAGCCACCCGGCCAGCACCGCCGCCTGGGCCCGGTCCAGCCTGCGGCTGGTCATCTCGTGCTCGGTCAGCAGCCGCTCCAGCGCGGCCGGACGGAAGTCGGTGGCGTTCGCGAGCGCCGCGGCCAGGAAGGCGCCGGTGCCGCCGTAATGGTTGAACTGCACAAGCCCATTACACCAGGCTTGGTGGCATGGACGGGCGGATGGAGTTCTGCGACCGGTGCGGGTGCCCCGCCGCGCTGGCCGAGACCGAGTCGACGCACCACACGTCGGAAGGGCTGGTGCGATACCGGCGGTGCGGCTGCGGGCACCGGTGGGTGCAGGTCCTCGCCTTCGCGGAGGCACCGGGGCGGCTGCCTCTAGGATCTGGCCGGAGCGGGAGGAGCGGCGGATGACCGAGGCGTGGGCGACCGACGACGAGCTGCGCGCGGCCCAGGAGCGGTACGCGGCCGGCATCCCCGGGTACGTCCCGCCGGTGGCGCACGGCGTGGCCCGCAAGGACGGCGCCGAGCTGACCTTCGGCCACGTCAACCCGCCCGGCGCGGCGCGGCCGCTGCCGGCGGTGGTGATGGCCTCGGTCTGCGGCTACGTGGCGGGCACTGGCGTCTTCCGGATGGACCGCGAGCGGTTCGCCGAGGCCGTCGCCCGCCTCACCCCGGCCGGGGCGGCGACCCACATCCCGCACCCCAACCTCTGGACCTGGCGCGACCTGCTCGACGGCGGCGACGCGGCGAGCACGTTCCTCGCGTTCTATCTCGCGGACGCCGGCGACCCGATCGTGGACGAGGACGACGCCCGCTTTCGCGAGCGCTTTCCGGCTGCCGGCTGACCCCCCTTCCCCCGCGCTTCGCCGCAGGTCCGAGGTGCGGTTCAAAAGCTACCGCGACGCCCGCCGTGGTCCGGACCCGATGCCGCTCGCCTTGAGTGGAGCCGGCCGTGTTGGGCCATCCGATCTTGTCCACGGTGAAGGATCGGCCACCGGTGGCGATTGCTGGGCCGCGAGCCTTTCGTTGATCGACGCGGGGAAGGCGGGGGTCCGCGGCGATCGTGGTATTCCAGTGCCCCTGCGGGGCACCTATGTACCACGATCTCGATGGCCGCCCGTGGGGCGAGTGGCGGACGGGGCTGGTGAACGCGGACGGTCCGGACGGCGGGTCTCGCGGCCGCACCCTCCGCGTTCGGTCGCGGTGACCCCGCTCCTGCCTCCGGTGTGCGCTCCGGACCATCGGGATGGCGCCGGGTCGCGGGACCGCGCAGCGCTCGTCGACGTGTGCGCGGGGAAGCTCTCGGTCTGCCCCGTCTGTGCGTGCAGCTCGAGAGCTTCGCGCACACACACCGCAGCCGCCCGGCTCGGCGGTCGCGGACTCGGCGCGGGCGCTACTCCGACGCCGTCCGGCGCGGGTCGAGCTCGACCCGAGAGCCGGCCGGGCTGGGCTTGTCTCGCGGACCCCGGCAGCGGCGGCCGGGGAACTCGGCGAGCGCCAGCTCGCCGAGGGCCACAGCGGTGCCCGCGGGAAAGCACCCGCGCATGCGGTCTCCCGCCGGCGCGGACCGGAGCACATCTAGCTGAAGTGACTGCGGTGACCCGGACCCCGACTGCTGGCTAGGCGCGGGCGCGGCCGGCGTGGGTGGCCAGCTGGTCCAGGCCGCTGATGACGCCGCCGGCCAGGTCGCCGCCACCGAACGCGGCGACCATCGACAGGGCGGCGAGCTTGGCGTCGCGGTCGAGGATGCGCTTGCGGGCCACCGCGCCGGTGACGATCTCCAGGACGCGCTGGTTGGGTGACACCGCGATGAGCACGCTGCGGTCCGGGTCGGCGAGCTGGGCGTGCAGCTTTTCCGCGTGGCCGCGGACCGGCTCGTCCAGGTCTCCCATGTAGACACTGAAGGTCAGGCCCGTGGAGCGGTCGGCCACGCGCAGCGCCTCGTCGAGGCGGAGCAGCTGCCGGGTGTTGAACGGCCCGTCGAGCACGCCGGAACGGACGGCCGTGCCGCCCTCGGCCGGGTGGTCACCAGCGGTCACTTGCGCCTCCCGTCGGTCCGACCCGTGTCGGCGCCGCTACGAGCTCGCCCTTTGCCACAGACGGCCCGGCGGGCAGCGCGGCGGGCGACGGCGTGCCGGCGGGCAGCTCCGCGTGCGCGGCCTCGGCGCCAGCCGTCTCGGCACCGACCAGCTGCTCCGGCGCGGCCAGGAACCACACCGGGGCGAAGTCGAACGGGCGACCCGGCCGGTAGCGCTTGGCCGCACGGCCACCACCGAGGGCGGCCAGGCCGGAGATCACGAGCACGATCGCCAGCGGTATGCCGGCGAAGACGAGCACCGTCTCGGTTACAGACACGGACAACACTCCTGACTCAGACGCCGTTCACGGTAGCGGAGGGCGTCGCTCGCCAGATCTCGGGGTGCCGATCCCCCCATCCCAGGGACGCCTCCAGCTCGGCGGCCGCCGCGAGCAGCGCGCCGTCCGCGCCGGGGCGGCCGGTCAGCAGTACGCCGACGGGCATCCCGTCGACCTGCGTGACCGGCAGCGAGACCGAGGGCTGGCCGGTGACGTTGAA
Source organism: Phytohabitans maris (assembly GCF_031085175.1). Taxonomy (GTDB): domain Bacteria; phylum Actinomycetota; class Actinomycetes; order Mycobacteriales; family Micromonosporaceae; genus Phytohabitans; species Phytohabitans maris. Next base: position 34,978 of record NZ_JAVHUY010000044.1, on the reverse strand, counting down.
CACCGCGCAGTACGGGGAGAACCGCCGCTGCATGTCGAAGTCGAGCGCCGGGTCGCCGGCCGCCGTGAACGAGCCGACCCGCGCCTGCGGCATCGCGAGCGTGGGGCAGAGCAGCAGGTCGTACCCGGCGGTGGCGTGCACGCCCCGGCGCACCTGTATCTGCAACTCGGCGAGCGTGGTCATCAGCTGGGGCACGGTGACCGCCGCGCCGCGCTCGCGCATGAGCCGGGTCAGTGGCAGCAGCCGCGGCTCACGGTCCGGTGGCACGGGGGCCAGCGCCAGCACGTACCAGATGGTCTCGAAGAGCGGCCAGACCTCGGGCCCGAGCGGCGGCGGGACGTCGACCACCTCGTGGCCGGCGCCGGCCAGCGCGGCGGCGGCCATGTCGACGGCGCCGGCGCAGGCGGGGTCCACCGGCTGGTCCCCGGCGAGCATCGGGGTGGTGAAGCGCCCGACCCGCAGCCGCGAGCCGGGGCGCCGGGCCGCGGCCAGGTAGCCGCCGTCGGGCGGCGGCGGGGCGAGGTAGGGCTCGCCGGCCACGGGTACGGCCATCGCGTCGAGCAGCGCCGCCGCGTCGGTCACCGTGCGGGCCAGCGGGCCGGCCGTCGGCAGCCCGAACGCGCCGAAGCCGAGCGGCCCGCCGGACACCACGCCGCGGCTGGGCTTGACCCCGACCAGCCCGCACAGCGCCGCCGGGATGCGCACCGAGCCGCCGCCGTCGGAGCCCTGCGCGAACGGCACCAGCCCGGCCGCCACCGCCGCGGCCGCGCCACCGCTGGAACCGCCGGCCGTGTACGCGAGGCCCCAGGGGTTGCGGGCCGGCGGGGCGACCTCGCCCTCGGAGTAGAGCGAGATGCCCAGCTCGGAGGTGGTGGTCTTGCCGAGGCTGACCGTGCCGGCCCCACGGAGCAGGGCGACCACGTCGGCGTCGACCGGCGGTACGAAGTCGGCGAACGCGGCCGAGCCGAGCGTCGTACGCACCCCCGCCGTCATCGTCAGGTCCTTGATCGCCGTGGGTACGCCGTGCAGTGGCGGGCGCCCTTCGGCCGGCGCGCCGTCGGCCGTCTTGGCCTGGGCGCGCGCCTGCTCCGCGGTGACCGTGACGAACGCCCCCACCGTGTCGCCGTGCGCCTCGATCCGCGCCAGGTAGTGGTCGACCAGTTCGGCGCTGGACACCTCGCCCCGGCGGATCGCACTGGCCTGCTCGAGAGCGGTGAGATCGTGTAGATCAGCCATGCCCCCTAGTTTGTATCGGCTGGCGTTTCCGGAGCGGCATGCGCGGGTAACTTGACCGCTTTCCACTGATTTGTGGGTACACGGGTGCGAAGATCCCTCTCATGAGGGCTTTCACGATGGGTCGCTCCGCCGCGGCCCTGGGCATGGTGGCCATGGCTTGCCTGGCCCTGCCCGCACCCGCCTACGCCGACGGGGCCTGGGTCGAGGTCAATCCGAGCAGCATCCAGGCCGGGTACCGGGTCGGCATCCGCGGCAGCTGCCAGGAGAACCTCAACGACGCGGTCGCCCGGTCGAAGGCGTTCGGCGAGGTGAAGATGGCGCCCGAGCACGGGTTCGTCGTGGCGGCGGTGACGGTCCCCAGCGACACCCGGCCCGGCGACTACGAGGTCAAGCTCTCCTGCGCGAACGGCAGCTCGGCCACCACCACCATGTACGTCCTCGGCATGGAGCACCCCACGAAGGGTCCGGCCACGGGCGGCGGCGGTACGGCCGGCGGCACGAGCACCCCCCTGGTGCTCACCGGCGGCGGGCTGGCCGCCGTGGTGGCCGGGCTCGGACTGCTCGCGCTGCGCCGCCGGCGCGTGTAGCCCCGTGCCCGCGGGCACCCGGCTGGCCGCCGGGGCGCTCGTGCTGGTCGGGGTGTTCGCGATCGGGCTGGGGCTGGGCCAGGTCGAGCTCCCCTCCTGGGGGCAGCCGGAGAGCAGGCCGCCGCCGCTGGAGTTTCCGGTACTGGAGCCGAGCCGCCCGATCCGGATCGCGATCCCGTCGATCCAGCTGCGCGCCCCCGTACACGGTGTGGGCCTGGCCGACGACGGCACGATCGCGGTACCGGAGGCGACCCGGCGGCACGAGGCCGGCTGGTACGACGAGAGCCCCACGCCGGGACAGTTCGGGCCGGCGATCATCGTGGGGCACGTGGACAGCCGCACCGGGCCGGCGGTCTTTCACGACCTGCGGCGGCTCCGGCCGGGCGCGACCATCGAGGTCACCCGGCGGGACCGGTCGGTCGCGGTCTTCGAGGTGAACACGGTGGAGCGCTTCGGCAAGACCGAGCTCCCCGCCGGCCGCCTCTACGCCGACTTCAGCCGCCCCGGTCTGCGCCTGATCACCTGCGGTGGGCGATGGGTGGGCGGCGAGACCGGGTACGAGGACAACGTGGTCGTCTTCGCCTCGCTGGTGCGGGCCCGCACGGCGTGACACCGGGCGGGCACCGGGGCGTGTGCCCGCAGCTGGGCGCGGCCCGGAGCCCAACCCGGAGACAACAAAAGCGGCGTCTACGCCGCTTCGGGGAGGTCGAGCCAGTCGGCCCAGCGTGGGTCCGGGGCGCGGTGCCCGAGTACTCGCCAGGCCATCCCTTTCGGCGCCGCGGGCAGCGCGTGCAGGCGCCAGCCGAGCTCCGCCGGGGTGCGGTCACCCTTGGCGTGGTTGCACTTGGCGCAGGCGGCCACGACGTTTTCCCAGGCGTGCCGCCCGCCACGGCTGCGCGGGAAGACGTGGTCGATGGTCTCGGCCGGGCCCCGGCAGTAGGCGCAGCGCCAGCCGTCGCGGGCGAAGATGGCCCGCCGGGAGAGGCCGACGTGGCTGCGGTAGGGCACCCGCACGTAGCGGGTCAGCCGCACCACCGAGGGGACCGGCAGGTCGTGGCGGGCGCTGTGCAGGATGCCGTCGCCGTCGGCGACGCAGACCGCTTTCGCGGACAGGACAAGGATCGCGGCTCTTCGCACTGACACGACACACAGCGGCTCGTAAGTGGCATTGAGGACTAATGCTCCTGAGCCCACCGTGGGTCGTATGTCAGGCATCGCGCTCACCTCTCCAGGTCCCGCAGACCAGCTCCCTGTCAGACCAGCCCGCCGCGGGCCGTCGGTGACCGCGGCCGACACCGGCAGATCACCGGCATCCGTGCGCCAATAGTCCCTGATAGGTAGGAGAATTGCACGTACTTATGGGGGCCTACCTCATGAAGCTTAGGTTTCCCGTGGCAAGATGACCGGTTTATCCGGTGAGATGGTCCGCAGTGCGCCCGCCCCCGCCTCGCCACCGCGACACCGGTGCGGTACTAAGGCACACGTGATAGCCGCCCTCCTCGCCGCCCCGACCCCGGACCCGACGCCCACCGTCAGCGTGGACTGCCGGGAGGACGCCTTCTGCAAGCAGGTGTACGACCTGACCGGCAACGCCTGGCTGTCCGAGAGCAGCTTCTGGATCTTCATCAAGCCGCTCCGCATCATCCTGATCCTGCTCGTCGCGTTCCTGATCCGCTGGATCGCGCAGCGCATGATCAAGCGACTGGTCCGCACCTCGACGCGCACCTCGGTGCCGACCATCCTCCGGCCGCTGCGCGAGCGGATCCCGAGCGCGCCGAGCGCCAGCGACCAGAGCGCGGTCATGCCGGAGCGGCGCCGGCAGCGGGCCGAGGCGATCGGGTCGGTGCTGCGCAGCAGCGTGACCGCGGTGGTCTTCTCGATCGCCGTGCTGCTGATTCTCTCCGAGCTCAACTTCAACCTGGCGCCGCTGCTCGCCAGCGCGGGCATCGCCGGTGTGGCGCTCGGCTTCGGCGCGCAGTCGCTGGTCAAGGACGTGATCTCGGGCGTCTTCATGCTGCTGGAAGACCAGTACGGCGTGGGCGACACCGTCGACCTGGGCGAGGCGACCGGGATCGTGGAGGCGGTGGGGCTGCGCATCACCACCGTGCGGGACGGGCGGGGCGTGCTCTGGTACATCCGCAACGGCGAGATCATCCGGGTCGGCAACAAGAGCCAGGGCTGGGCGATGGTCATCGTGGACATGCCGATCGGCTTCGCCGGCGTCGAGGAGGCCACCTCGGTCATGCGGGCCGCCGCCGCCGAGGTCGCCGAGGACCCGGACCTGGCCGGGCACTTCGTGGACCCGCCAGACGTACTGGGCGTCGAGCAGATCACTGTGGACGGCGCGGTGATCCGTACGATCGCGAAGACCACCGCCGACGGCCAGTTCGACGTCGGCCGCGAGCTGCGCCGCCGGCTGACCGAGGCGCTGGAGTCATCCGGCATCACCGCACGGATCGCCGCAACCCGGATGTATCCCCGCCCCTCGACCCCGAACGGCGAGGGCGAGACCAGGGGCGGTGCCACCTAGCGTCTCACGGGTCGCGCGCCAGGTGGACAGTCAGGTATCGTCCGTTCGTTCAGTCGTCCAGGCGACGGACCACCCGTTCGCCCTAGCGAGTTGTCAGACGATCGGGCAGAATTCGTGAATAGCTCCATGGCGGAGCGTCACGACTATCTCGCCTTTCCGTCTAGATAGCGTTCCCCGGCGGTGTCACCACAAGTGACGGCCCGGACGGGACCATGGAGGCTTCACGGTGTCCGACGAGGCACGCGCCGCCGCCGAACGGCAGGCCACCTTCCGTGAGGTGTTCAGCCAGCCGGAGTATCGAGCGGTCTTTCTCGCGAGCGCGCTGTCCTGGATCGGCGACTACGTTGCCAAGGCCGCGGTCACCGTGCTGGTCTACGACCAGACCCAGTCCGTGGCGATGTCGGCCGCCGCCTTCGCGATCAGCTACCTGCCGTGGCTGCTGGGCGGCCCGCTGCTGGCCACGGTCGCCGAGCGCCACCCGTACCGGACGGTCATGGTCACCGCCGACCTGGTCCGCATGGTGCTGATCGGATCGATCGCGCTCATCGAGATGCCGGCGCCGCTGCTCCTCGTCGTGATCTTCCTCTGCACGCTGGCCAACCCGCCGTCCCAGGCCGCCCGCTCGGCGCTGCTCCCGCTGATCCTGACCGGTGACCGCCTCGTGGTGGGCCTCTCGGTCAACCTCACCACCGGCCAGGCCGCCCAGGTCGCCGGCTACCTCGCGGGCGCCGCCATCGCAGCCGTCAACCCCCGGCTGGCGCTGGCGATCGACGCCGGCACGTACGCGGTGTCGGCCGTGCTGATCCGCTTCGGCGTGCGCGCCTGGCCGCCGGCGATGACCGCGGCACACCGCAGCCACCTGCTCCGGGAGACGGCCGACGGCTTCCGGATCGTCTTCGGTACGCCGGTGCTGCGCGCGATCGCCGTGCTCGTCTTCGCCGCCATGCTCTTCGCGATCGTGCCCGAGGGCCTGGCCGCCGCCTGGGCCGCCACACTGGGCGCGACCGAGGCGGAGCGGGGTGTCTCGCAAGGCCTGATCATGGCGGCCAGCCCAGCGGGATACATCATCGGCGGCCTCGTCACCGCCCGGCTGCTCCGGCCCGACGTGCGGCGTGCGCTGATCCGGCCGTTCGCGGTGCTGGCGCCCTTGTCGCTCGTACCCGCCTTCTTCGGCCCCTCGGCCGTGGGGATCGCGGTGATGGCGGCGATCTGCGGCTTCGCCGTCGCCGGCATGATGCCGGCGGCCAACGGCCTGTTCGTGCAGGCGCTGCCGCACGGCTTTCGGGCCCGGGCGTTCGGCGTGATGCAGAGCGGCACCCAGATCATGCAGGGCGCGGCCGTGCTCGCCACCGGCGTGCTCGCCGAGCACAACCCGATCCCCCGCGTGGTCGGCCTCTGGAGCATGGCCGGTGTGGTGCTGATCCTGCTGGCGGTGACCCAGTGGCCGAGCACCGACCGGTTCAACGCCACCGTGGCCGCCGCCGCCCGCACCCAGCCGCCGGCGCCGCTCGACCAGCCGATCCGGCAAAACGGTGCCCGCCAGGGTGACGCACACGACGTGGTCGAGCAGGTAAGGCTGCCTGGCAAGATAGAGCGGTGAACTTCTTCGACGCGGTCGGCGGCGAGCCGACCTTCCGCAAGCTGGTCGACGAGTTCTACGCGGGCGTCGCCACCGACCCGCTGCTCCGCCCGATGTACCCCGAGGAAGACCTCGGGCCGGCGACCGAGCGGCTGACCCTCTTCCTGATGCAGTACTGGGGCGGCCCCAATACGTACTCGGCGCAGCGCGGGCACCCCCGGCTGCGGATGCGGCACGCACCGTTCCGGGTGGGGCCGGCCGAGCGCGACGCCTGGCTGCTGCACATGCGCCGGGCCGTCGACAGCCTCGACCTCCCGCCCGAGCAGCACGCGACGCTCTGGGAGTACCTGGAGCGGGCGGCGTACTTCATGGTCAACACCATGGACGACGGTCCGGAGCCGGGCGGTCCGGGGCCGGCCGGTCCGACAAATGGGCTGAAGACCGCATAACAGCGCAGCTCCTCGGTCGTTGGTCAACGCGTACTCCAACGCCGACCGCCGAGGGAGATCATGCGCCGCCGCCTCTTCGCCGCCGCCGTCGTGACGGCCGCCACCCTGGCCGGGGTCGTGCCGGCCGTCGCACAGGTCGCCCAGCCCGCCGTGGTCTCCGCGGACCCGGTCGACTGGACGCCGCACGTGCTCGACGGGACCGTGCACGCGATCGCCGTCGTCGGCGACACGGTCGTGGTGGGCGGCACGTTCTCCACGCTGGCCACCACCGCCGGCGCCCGGTACCGGCAGGACTACCTCTTCGCGTTCGGCGCCACCGACGGCCGGCTGCGCCGCTTCGCGCCGCGCCTCGACGGTCCGGTGTACTCGCTGGCCGCCGGCCCCGACGGCACCGTCTACGTCGGCGGCTCCTTCCGCACCGTGAACGGCGCCCCGCAGCGCGGCCTGGCCCGCCTCTCGGTCGCCACCGGCGCCCGCGACACCGGCTTCGCCGCCAGCATCGCCTGGGGCGACGTGCGCGCGCTGGCCGTCTCCGGCCGGTGGCTCTACGCCGGCGGCGCGTTCCCCGCGGTAAACCGCGTCCCCCGGGCCGGCCTCGCCCGGCTGGACGCCGCCTCGGGCGCGGTCGACAGCGGCTTCGACGCCGGCCTCGCCGGCGCCGACCGGGTACGCGTGGAGGACTTCGCCCTCGCACCCGGCGGCGGGCGGCTGGCGGTGGCCGGCGCGTTCACCCAGGTGGCCGGCCAGCCCCGGGTCCAGCTGGCGCTGCTGGACACGAGCGGGCCGCGGGCGGCGCTGGTCAACTGGTACACGGACGGCTACCGGGACGTGTGCGACGGCACCTACGACACCTACCTGCGCGGCGTCGACTTCGCCCCGGACGGCTCATACTTCGTGGTGGTCAGCACCGGCAACGACCACGGCCCGACCCGCCTCTGCGACGCCGCCGCCCGCTTCGACGTGGCCGGAACCGGACGGCGCAACCCGACCTGGGTCAACCACACCGGCGGCAACACACTGCTGTCGGTCGCGGTGACCGGCACCGCGGTCTACGTCGGTGGGCACCAGCAGTGGCTCGACAACCCGCACGGCCACAAGACGGCCGGCCCAGGCGCCGTCTCCCGGCCCGGCATCGGAGCGATCGACCCCCGCACCGGCAAGGCCCTCCCCTGGAACCCCACCCGCAGCCGCGGCGTCGGCGTCCGCGCCTTCCTGGCCACCCCGAACGGCCTCTGGGTCGGCTCCGACACCGACCGCCTGGGCAACGAGTACCACGGCCGCATCGGCATGTTTCCGCTCTGAGCTCGCTAAAGCATATTTGCCTCGGTCCGCCTCAGCTGCGGACCGCATGCGCGGGGTCCCGCGGGGGAACGTGGAGCGTCTTCTTGGGGTGCTTTCCCGCGGGCACCGCTCCGGCTGGCGTCTCGCCGCGCTCGCCGACTTCCCCGCCCTCCGCTGCCAGGCCCGCGCGGGGCTGTCCCGACGCTGTCGCCTCCGCGCGTTTGTTGCCCCGGCGCTGCCGCCTCCACGCGGGGTTGCCCGCGCTGCTGCCTCCGCGCTGGGTTGCCTCGCGCCGCCGCCGGACTCGACGTGCGTGCGCGGAGCTCTCGAGCTGCCCGCACAGACGGGGCACCGCGACCGTTCTCCGGACCGCTCCGCTGGCTGGAGGGGCAATGGCGGGCATCCTCCGTCGCGACCGCCCCGCAGTGGGCGACCTTCCCGACATTGCCCACTGCGCGTCGCGGCGCTGGCGTAGGGCTCGGGTCGCGTGGAACGCGGCGGGCACAACGGTCCGGGACCCATACCATCCAGCCCGCCTTGATCGAGGCTGTGACGTGCGCTTTCGCCCAGACCCTGCGGACCGTCGCGGACACCCGCCCCCGGAGCCCGCATGCCCTGCCCGGCATCACTTCCCAACGCCCGCCCTGGTATCCCCAGCCGCCATCGCGCGGATCTTGGAGAGTTGTGGTAGCCATAGCCGCCCTAACTCTCCAAGATCTCCTCGTGAGCGCGCGGAGGAGGAGGAGGCTGCGGCAGCGACGGTCTTGGCTCTTTGCCGACCGCGCTCACGAGCCCGTCCGTGGCGAATCGCTGCCCCTCGCGGGGCGGTTCTCGCCACGGACGCATCGCAACGCCGCTCTCCCGCGCCGATCAAGGAAGGCTTGTCGCCCGTACCCCAGAAGCTGCTCTAGAGCAGGGCGCCCTCGTCGTGGAGCCAGTCGACGAACGAGGTAGCCACCGCCGCGCCGCAGTCGAGGAGTTCGACCACCAGGGCGTCGTGGGCGCCGGCGCTCAGCGGGACCTGCAGCTCGGCGTAGATGGGCAGCTGGCCGCGCTCGGTGGGGTCGCCCACGTACGCCTTGCAGAAGCGGCGGGTGTGGTTCCACTCGTTGACCACGCGGTAGGCCCGGTCGGCCCAGTCCGGCGGCACTGTCGAGTGTGGACGGGCACGCATCACGAGGATCTCGTCGTCGGGTCCCTCAAGGGTGAAGAGCACCGCGTGCCGCTCCCACATGGCCAGCAGGCTGCCGTCGCCGTCGGCCAGGTAGCGCACGTCGAGCAGGTCGAGGGCCTCACCGATGCGGCGGAGCGTGACCGGGGCGACCTGGACCGGCATGTCGTCGTCCATACTGGACAGATCGGACGGCACCGTGATGTGGCCGGGCTCGCGCTGGGCCGGGACGCCGACGCGGAGCTTGCCGGGGATGGTCGTGCGCTTGCCGCTGCCGCTGGTGGGGCGCGGTCCGCCGCTCTGCTGCCGTGGGACGCTCCCCGAACTCGCCACCTCGGGCTCCTCCCCGATGGCCTCCTGGGTCACACCCGGCCTCTCCAGCCTTCCGCCACCGGTGTGACCGGGGCGCCATTGCCACCACGGCATCGCTCGTGCACCTCACTCCCCAGCGGATCCAGCCGCCTACGTTGCGTTGGACCCGACGCACGACGGTACCCGGACAGCCGGCTTCAGGCATCCCCCCAACCGCCCCACCAAGCCAGAAAGACGATGGGGCATCAGCCGTTCGTACGAGCCACGGCTGGTCGTACCGCGAATTGACTCACGGGAAGTAGCCAAGCCAAACCGTATGGTGCCGCCAAACCAACCCACCGGCCGATCGCTTGCACACGCACTTCGCCTACCGGTACGGGGACGACTTCACCGACAGCCTGGGCCGAACGTCCGAGAAACCCCATCCGTACGACGGCCTGGATCAGCCTTTGCGGCACCTCGACCCGAGACTCCCCGTGTGTGACCAGGATCGCTACATGATCCAGCAGCGCGTCGCGGAGCGCCCGCTGCCCCACCGGCCGGCCGCCGACCCCCTCGGTGCTGGCCCTGCGCAGCGTGCCCGCGGCCGCGGCGGCGATGCGGCGGATGTCGTCGGCGGGCACGGTCTCCACGACCCGCGCGCCGGCCGGCGGCAGCGGCCACCGCCAGTGCTGGTCACGCCGTTCCGGCAGGGTGTCTGCGCCGTCGCCGAGCACGGCCAGCAGGTCCGCCGCGGAGACGGTGGCGTCGTCCGGCCCGGTGCCCTCGACCGTGCGGGTGACGAGCACGCCCCAGGGCAGGCGGGCCCAGAGCGCGACGTGCCCGCCCTCGCCGCCCTTGAGCCGGACGACCGCGCCGGGATCCAGCCGGGTCAGCCGGACCAGGAAGGCACCCGCGTCGCGCTCGTCGAGCTTCACGCCGCCTCCCCAGGGAGGCGACGCTCGGGCCGGGGGAGGCGACGCTCGGGCCCAGGGAAGCGATGCGCGGGCCCAAGAAAGCGACGCCCAGGCCCAAGAAAGCGACGCCCGGGCCGAGGGAGGCGCGCGGGTCCAAGGAGGCGACGCGTGGGGCCGAGCGAGCAACGCCCGAGCAAGCAACGCTCGGGGAAGCGACGCTCGGGCAGGCCGCGGAGTCTCATGGCTCGCTCACTGGTAGGCGCTCAGGAAGGCCCGCTCGGCCTCCGTGAGGCGGCGGGGTCGCTGCTGGCCCAGGTTGTACGGGGCGCAGACCGTGCGGGCGCGGCTGGCGAGCACGTCGCCGTCGAAGAGCTCGTACGCCACGGTGAACCGGGCCGCCCGGATCTCCTCGATCCACATCTCGATGCGTACCGCGTCGCCGTAGTCGACGGGCTTCAGGTAGTCGATCTCGTGGCGGGCGATGATGACGCCCTCCTCCAGCGAGGTCACGCCGGCCTCCCGGGCGCCGACGAACATCATCGCCACCCGGGCCTCCTCGTACAGGGTGAGGAACCGCGCGTTGTTGACGTGCCCGTACGCGTCCATGTCGGACCACCGCACGGCACAGTGGTGGACGAACCGATCAGTCACGTGTGAGCTTGCGGTAGGTCACCCGGTGCGGCCGGGCCGCCTCGGCGCCCAGCCGGTCGATCTTGTTCTTTTCGTAGGCCTCGAAGTTGCCCTCGAACCAGAACCACCTGGCCGGGTCTTCCTCGTCGCCCTCCCAGGCCAGGATGTGGGTCGCCACCCGGTCCAGGAACATCCGGTCGTGGGAGATGACGACGGCGCAGCCGGGAAACTCCAGCAGCGCGTTTTCCAGGCTGGAGAGCGTCTCGACGTCGAGGTCGTTGGTCGGCTCGTCGAGCAGGATCACGTTGCCGCCGATCTTCAGCGTCATCGCGAGGTTGAGCCGGTTGCGCTCGCCGCCGGAGAGTACCTTGGTCGGCTTTTGCTGGTCGGGACCCTTGAAGCCGAAGGCCGCCACGTACGCCCGGGAGGGCATCTCGACCTTGCCCACCATCAGGTGGTCGAGCCCGTCCGAGACCACCTCCCAGACGGTCTTGTCGCCCTGGAGGCCCTCGCGGTTCTGGTCGACGTACGACAGCTGCACGGTCTCGCCGATCTTGACCGCGCCCTTGTCGGGCTGCTCAAGGCCGACGATGGTCTTGAAGAGCGTGGTCTTGCCGACGCCGTTCGGCCCGATGATGCCGACGATGCCGTTGCGCGGCAGGGAGAAGGAGAGGTCGTCGATCAGCACCCGGTCGCCGAAGCCCTTGACCAGCCCCTGGACCTCGATCACCGTGTTGCCCAGGCGCGGGCCCGGCGGGATCTGGATCTCCTCGAAGTCGAGCTTGCGGGTCTTTTCCGCCTCGCTGGCCATCTCCTCGTACCGGTCGAGGCGCGCCCGCGACTTGGTCTGGCGGGCCTTGGCGTTCGACCGGACCCACTCCAGCTCCTCGGAGAGGCGCCTCTTGAGCTTGGCGTCCTTGCGCCCCTCGACCGCGAGCCGGGCGGCCTTCTTCTCCAGGTAGGTGGAGTAGTTGCCCTCGTACCCGATCGCGCGGCCGCGGTCGAGCTCCAGGATCCAGCCCGCGACGTTGTCCAGGAAGTACCGGTCGTGGGTGATCGCCAGCACCGTGCCCGCGTACTTGGCCAGGTGCTGCTCCAGCCACTGCACGCTCTCGGCGTCGAGGTGGTTGGTGGGCTCGTCGAGCAGCAGCAGGTCGGGCGCCTCCAGCAGCAGCTTGCAGAGCGCGACTCGGCGCCGCTCACCACCGGAGAGCTGGGTGACGTCGGCGTCCGGCGGCGGGCAGCGCAGCGCGTCCATCGCCAGCTCGAGCTTGGAGTCGACGTCCCACGCGTCGGCGTGGTCGAGCTCCTCCTGGAGCCGCCCCATCTCCTCCATCAGCTCGTCGGAGTAGTCGGTGGCCATCTGCTCGGCGATCTTGTTGAACCGCTCCAGCTTGGCCTTCGTCTCCGCGACCGCCTCTTCGATGTTGCCGAGCACGGTCTTCGCGTCGTTGAGCGGCGGCTCCTGGGCGAGTAGCCCCACGGTGAAGCCGGGCATCAGCCGCGCCTCGCCGTTGCTGGGCCGGTCGAGCCCCGCCATTATCTTGAGCAGGCTCGACTTGCCGGCCCCGTTGGGGCCGACCACACCGATCTTCGCGCCCGGCAGGAAGCTCAGCGTCACGTTGTCGAGCACGACCTTGTCGCCGTGCGCCTTGCGCGCCTTTTCCAGGACGTAGATGAACTGGGCCACGGTGCGGCCTACCTCCAAATGGATCGTGCGGTCTGCTCGGGCGGACGCCACCGTCAATCCTGACAGGTGCGCCATCCGGGTAGCGAATCACCCCGCGCCCCAAGCCACTGTGCAACGCCCGAGGCGGGCGACCCATTCCGCGGCCAGCGTCACCCGAGAAGTCAGCGCTGCCCCAGGAGGAAACCGACGCTGGCCCCGATCAGGGCGAGGAGGACGGCGGTGACGATCAGCTGTACCGGCAGCGGCGGAGGCCATCGCACCCCACCAGCCTCTCACGTTGATGCTCCCGCGACGCAGCGCCGAAATGCCAGACAAGTAGTCTCTGCTGGGGACCTGTCGACACCGGAGGTGTACGGAGCGTGACGGTTCGTAGTTCGTTCGTCGTTGTCGCCAACCGCCTGCCCGTCGACGAGGTCACCACAGCGGAGGGGCGCGGGTGGCGGCGCAGCCCCGGTGGCCTGGTAACCGCGCTGCACCCGGTGCTCGCCCAGCACAAGGGCACCTGGGTCGGCTGGGCCGGCGGAGTCGGCAGTGCCCCGGAGCCGTTCGACCTGGAGGGCATCCGGCTGCACCCCGTGCCGCTCAGCTCGGAGGAGCTGGAGCGCTACTACGAGGGCCAGTCCAACGCGACGATCTGGCCGCTCTACCACGACGCCGTCGAGACGCCCGTTTTCAAGCGGCGCTGGCGCGAGGCGTACCGCGTGGTCAACGCCCGCTTCGCCGAGGCGGCCGCGGAGGTGGCGGCCGACGGTGCCACGGTCTGGGTGCAGGACTACCAGCTCCAGCTGGTCCCGGCGATGCTCCGCGAGCTCCGCCCCGACCTGCGGATCGGGTTCTTCCTGCACATCCCGTTCCCGCCGATCGAGCTGTTCATGCAGATGCCGCTGCGGGCCGAGGTGCTGCGCGGGCTGCTCGGCGCCGACCTGGTCGGGTTCCAGCAGCGGCTCGCCGCGCAAAACTTCGTCCGGCTCGCGCGCCACCTGCTCGGCCTGCGCTACGAGGGGCAGACGATCGAGGTCGACGGGCGGCGGGTCAAGGCCGGCGCGTTCCCGATCTCGATCGACGTGGCCGAGATGGAGCGGATGGCGGCCGACCCGATGGTCCAGGCGCGGGCCAAGCAGATCCGCGCCGAGCTGGGCGACCCCAAGACGATCGTGCTCGGCGTCGACCGGCTCGACTACACCAAGGGCATCGAGCGGCGGCTCAAGGCGTTCCGGGAGCTGCTCGCCGACGGCAAGCTGAGCGTGCCCGAGGCGGTCATGGTGCAGGTCGCCACGCCGAGCCGCGAGCGGGTCGAGCACTACCAGGCGCTGCGGGTGAAGGTCGAGCGCGAGGTGGGGCGGATCAACGGCGAGTTCGGCCGGGTGGGCGTGCCGGCGGTGCACTACCTGCACCAGTCGTACAGCCGCAGCGAGCTGGCCGCCCTCTACTGCGCCGCCGACGTGATGATGGTCACTCCACTGCGCGACGGCATGAACCTCGTGGCCAAGGAGTACGTGGCCTCCCGCGCCGACACCGGTGGGTCGCTGGTGCTCAGCGAGTTCGCGGGGGCGGCCACCGAGCTGCGGCAGGCGTTCCTGTGCAACCCGCACGACCCCGAGGGGGTCAAGGACGCGCTGCTCAGAGCCGTTCACGTCGATGGGGTCGAGGCCCGCCGCCGGATGCGGATCATGCAGCGCCACCTGCGCGCCCACGACGTCGGCCATTGGGCGAGGTCGTTCCTGAACGAACTGGGCGTGCCCGAGGCGGCCTAACGGCGCAGAGCGGTCGCCCGAGCAGAAGACAGGGTACGAACAGGGCGAACGGGGCAGCATGGAGTCATGGTCCTCGACCTTGACCAGCGCACCCTCGGCGAGATCGACCCTGACCTGCGCCGCGCGATCGGGCGGATCGCGCGGGTCCCCAACCTGCTGATCGCCTGCGACTACGACGGCACGCTCGCCCCGATCGTCCTCGATCCCACCAAAGCGGTCCCCCTGCCCGAATCCGTCGCCGCCGTCCGGGCCCTGGCCGCGCTCCCCCAGACCACCGTCGCCGTGGTGTCCGGCCGCGCCCTGCGCGACCTGGCCGCGCTCTCCCGCCTGCCCTCCGAGGTGCACCTGGTCGGCAGCCACGGGACCGAGTTCGACATCGGGTTCGTCGAGCGCCTGGCCCCCGAGCTGGTCGAGGTCCGCACGCGACTACAGACCGCGGTCCGCCAGATCACCCAAAACCAAGCAGGGGTACGACTCGAGTCGAAACCCGCCAGCGTGGCCGTGCACGTGCGAGCGGCCGAACCGGACGTGGCCGCGCAGGTCCTCGACGCGCTCCGCGCGGGCCCCGCCACCTGGCCGGAGGTGACCGTCACCGACGGCAAGCAGGTGGTCGAACTCTCCGTGCTCCCCACCAACAAGGGCGCGGCCGTCGACCAGCTGCGCACCCAGATGTCGGCGAGCGCGGCGCTGGTGATCGGCGACAGCGTGACCGACGAGCAGGCGTTCGAGCGGCTGCACGGCCCGGACGTGGGCATCAAGATCGGTCCGGGCGACACCAGCGCCGCCTACCGGGTGGCCGAGCCGATCGAGGCGGCCCGCGTACTCGGGCTCCTGCTCCAGATCCGCCGCACCTGGCTCTTCGGCGAGCGGGCCGTACCCATCGAACGCCACTCGATGCTCGCCAACGGCCGTACCGTCGCCCTGCTCACCCCCGAGGCGAAGCTCACCTGGCTCTGCCACCCCCGGGCCGACTCGGCGGCCCTCTTCGCCGACCTGCTCGGCGGCCACCCGGCCGGGCACTTCAGCGTGGCCCCGGACCGGGGTGGCATGCCGCTGGGCCAGCGGTACCGCTCCGGCACGATGACCGTGGAGACGCGCTGGTCCGGGCTGACGGTCACGGACTGGCTGGCCCCGCCGGGCGAGGGCGGCGACTCCACACTCGTACGCCTGCTCGCCGGCCACGGCCGGGCCCGGCTGGAGTTCGCGCCGCGGCCGGAGTTCGGGCAGGTCGGCGTCCGGCTGCAACACCTCGGCGACGGCCTGCTGGTGCTCGGCTCCAGCGAGCCGGTCGCGCTCTACTCCCCGGGCATCGGGTGGGACGTGACCACCGACGGCGGGTTCGACACCGCGCGGGCGGTGGTCGACCTCAGCGCCGCGGGTGGGCAGGCGGCATTGGAGCTGCGGTTCGGGTCGCACGGCTTGGAGCACCAGGCGGTACCCCTGGCCGATCGGCAGGCGGCGGCCGAGCGGCCGTGGCGGGAGTGGGCGACCGGGCTGCGCCTGCCGGGCGTGGCCCACGACCTGGTGTTGCGGTCGGCGCTCACGCTGCGCGGCATGTGCAACGACGCGACCGGGGGCATCCTCGCCGCGGCCACCACCTCGCTGCCGGAGGAGGTCGGCGGGGTACGCAACTGGGACTACCGGTACTGCTGGCTGCGCGACGCCGCGATGACCGCGCGGGCGCTGGTCGACCTCGGCTCGCTGCCCGAGGCCGAACGCTTCCTGCGGTGGGTGGACGGCTGCGTGGAGCGCACCGGCGGCCACCCCGAACGGCTGCACCCGCTCTACACCATCGAGGGGTACGAGCTGGGCGCCGAGGCGGTCATCGACACCCTCCCCGGCTGGGCCGGCTCCCGCCCGGTACGGGTCGGCAACCTCGCCAACCACCAGCTCCAGCTCGACGTCTTCGGCCCGGTGGTCGACCTGATCGCGGCGGTGGCCGACTCCCGCGGCTCGGTGCGCGCGGAGGAGTGGCGGGTCATCGACGCGATGGTGCAGGCCGTCGAGCGGCGGTGGCACGAGCCGGACCACGGCCTGTGGGAGGCGCGGCTGCCGCCCCGGCACCACGTGTACTCGAAGGTCATGTGCTGGCTGACCGTCGACCGCGCGCTGCACGTGCTGCGCCAGCACGGCGGCGGTGGCGACCGCCCGGAGTGGGTGGAGCTGCGCGACCGGATCGGCCACAACGTGCTCGAATACGGCTGGCACGAGGGCGCCGGGGCGTACACGGTGGCGTACGGCGAGGAGGAGATGGACGCCTCCAGCCTCTGGATCGGCCTCTCCGGCCTGCTGCCCGACGACGACCCGCGGTTCCTCGCGACGGTGCTCAAGGTCGAGGCCGACCTGCGCAGCGGCCCGGTCGTCTACCGGTACCGCTGGGACGACGGCCTGCCCGGCCGCGAGGGCGGCTTCCACGTGTGCACCGCGTGGCTCATCGAGGCGTACCTGCGCACCGGCCGCCGCGGCGACGCCGAGGAGCTCTTCGAGCAGATGCTGGACACGGCCGGCCCGACCGGGCTGCTGCCCGAGCAGTACGACCCGATCGCCGAGCGCGGCCTGGGCAACCACCCCCAGGCGTACAGCCACCTGGGCCTGATCCGCTGCGCCCTCCTCCTCGACGGCTAGCCCAGTCGACGGCTAGCTCAGTCGAGGATGCCGACGACCTCGCCGACCACCACGATCGCCGGAGGGCGGAAGCCGGCCGCGGCGGTCTCGGAGGCGACCTCGGCCAGCGTGGTGCGGAGCGAGCGCTGCGCGCCGGTCGTACCCTCCTGCACCACCGCCGCGGGCGTCTCCGGGGCCCGGCCGTGGGCCAGCAGCGTGGCGGCGATCCTGGGCAGGTTCTTCAGGCCCATCAGCACCACGAGCGTGCCGCGCAGCCGGGCCAGGGCTGGCCAGTCCACCAGCGACGACGGGTCGTCCGGGGCGACGTGGCCGCTCACCACGGTGAACTCGTGCGCCACTCCCCGGTGGGTCACCGGGATGCCGGCCACCGCGGGCGCCGCCACCGAGCTGGTCACGCCGGGCACCACCGTCACCGGTACGCCGGCCCGGGCGCAGGCGATCGCCTCCTCGCCGCCGCGGCCGAAGACGTACGGGTCGCCGCCCTTGAGCCGCACCACCATCAGGCCGGCGGCGGCCCGCTCGACGAGGATGCGGTTGATCTCCTCCTGGGCCTTGGCCGGCCCGTACGGGATCTTGGAGGCGTCGACCAGCTCCACCTCGGGCCGGAGCTCGTCCAGCAGCAGCCCGGGCACCAGCCGGTCGGCGACCACCACGTCGGCCTCGGCCAGCAGCCGCCGCCCCTTGACCGTGATCAGCTCCGGGTCGCCCGGACCCGCGCCGATCAGCACGACCCGCCCGCCGCCGACCACCTCCCGGGCCGGAGCGGACGCGCCCGCCGGCGACGGCACCGCGCAGCCGGGCAGCGTGCCGTCGAGCAGGCCCTCGCGGATCGCGTCCCGGATCACCACGGCCCGGGGCGGGTCGCCGCCGGCGGTGACCGCGACGGTGACCGCGCCGTGCCGGGTGGTCGCCGGGGTCCAGGCGGTGGCCGCGTGCCGGTCGTCCGCGCGGACGCAGAAGACCCGCCGCTCCAGGGCCGCAGCGCTCACCGCCGCCGCGGCGGCCGGGTCGTCGACCGCCACCTGTACCAGCCAGGCACCGTCCACATCGGAGGCCTGGAAGCGCCGCTCGCTCCACGCCACCCGCCCCGCGTCGGCCAGCGCGCGCAGGGCCGGGGTGAGGTGCGGGCTGACCACCTCGACCCGCGCGCCCGCGTCGAGCAGCGCGGGCACCCGCCGCGTGGCGACCGCGCCGCCGCCGACGACGAGCACGCGGCGCCCCTGGAGCAGCAGGGCGAGTGGGTACGGACTGCTCACTTCTCGGACACTCCCGCGGAGTCGAACGTCGCGACCTCGTGCAGCACCCGCACCGCGCTCGCCACGATCGGCACCGCCAGCACCGCGCCGGTACCTTCGCCGAGCCGCATGCCGAGGTCGATGAGGGGTTCGAGGCCGAGGTGGGCCAGGGCCACCGTCGCGCCCGGCTCGGCCGAGCGGTGGCCGGCGACCATCGCGCCGACCGCGTCGGGGGCCAGGGCGGCGGCGGCGAGCGCGGCCGACACCGCGATCACCCCGTCGAGGATCACGGGTACCCGGCGGGAGGCGCCGCCGAGGATGAAGCCGGCGATCGCGGCGTGCTCCAGCCCGCCGACCGCCGCCAGCACGCCCACCGGGTCGGCCGGGTCGGGCTCGTGCGCCTCCAGCGCGGCGCGGACCACGGCCACCTTCCGGGCGTACCGGTGGTCGTCGATGCCCGTGCCCCGCCCGGTCACCGTGTCCGCGTCGCAGCCGGTGAACGCCGCGATCAGGGCGGCCGCCGGCGTCGTGTTGGCGATCCCCATGTCGCCGGTGACCAGCGCCCGCGCGCCCTCGTCGACAAGCGTGAACGCAACCCGCGCACCGGCCTCCAGCGCGGCGCAGACCTCGTCGCGGGTGAGCGCGGGCTGCGCGGTCATGTCCCGCGTACCGGCGCGCACCTTGGCGGTGACCAGCCCGGGTCCCTCCCCGAGGTCGTCCAGGACGCCGACATCCACCACCGTGACCGAGGCGCCGATCTGCCGGGCGAACGCGTTGACGACCGCGCCGCCGGCCAGGAAGTTGGCCACCATCTGGCCGGTGACCTCCTGCGGCCAGGGGGACACACCCTGGGCGTGCACGCCGTGGTCGCCCGCGAAGACGGCGACCGCGGCCGGCTCGGGCAGCGGGGGCGGGCACTCGCCGGCCAGCCCGGCCAGGCGCACGGAAAGCTCCTCCAGCGCGCCGAGCGAGCCGGCCGGCTTGGTGAGCCGCGCGTGCAGCGCCCGGGCCGCCTCCATCGCCGGCTCGTCGAGCGGGGAGATGCCGTCGATCATCACGCCTCCATCGTCTTGCGCAGGGCCGAGACGAAACCATCGGTGACCGCAGTGTCTCGCACCGCGATCCGCAGCCAGTCGGCGCCCAGCCCGGGGAAGGTGTCGCCGCGCCGCACCGCGTACCCGAGGTCTCGAAGGGCTTGCCGGACGCGGCCGCCGCCGGAGATTCTGACCAGGACGAACGACGACGCCGGCCGCCCCTCCACCCGGACGCCGGGGACGTCGCGGAGGGCGGCCACCAGGTGGTCGCGGTCGGCGGCGAGCGCGGCGGCGATCTCCCGCTCGGCCGCGACCGCGACCGGGCTGGCGCACGCGGCCGCCGCGGCGAGCGCGGGCGTGGCGACGGCCCACAGTGGTTGTACGGCGGCGAGCCGGGCGAGCAGGTCGGCGGGGCCGAGCAGGTAGCCGATCCGGAGGCCGGCCAGCCCCCAGGTCTTGGTGAGGCTGCGCACGACGACGAGCCCGGGCAGGTCACGCCGCTCGGCCAGCGACTCGACCTCGCCGGTCGTGTCCGCGAACGCCTCGTCCACCACCAGCACCCGGCCCGGCCGGGCGAGGGCGGCGACCGCCTCCGCCGGGTGAAGGACCGAGGTCGGGTTGGTGGGGTTGCCGACGAAGACGAGGTCGGCGTCGTCGGGTACCAGCGCCGGGTCGAGTGCGAAGCCGGACGCCTCCGGCAGCACCACCCGGGTCACCTCGTGACCGGCCTGCCGCAGTGCCGCCTCCGGCTCGGTGAACTGCGGGTGCACGACCACCGCCCGCCGTGCTCCACGCAGCGCCTGCGCCAGCAGTACGAAGCCCTGCGCGGCTCCGGCGGTGAGCAGCACCTCGCCGGCCGGGCGGGCGTGCCGGGCGGCGACCGCGGCGGTGGCCGGCGCCGGATCCGGGTAGGCGGCGAGGTCGGCGAGGGACGCCGCGATCGGTTCGGCCAGCCACGGCGGCATCGGCGCCCGACGCACGTTGACCGCGAGGTCGACCAGGCCGGACCCGACTTCCAGGTCGCCGTGAAAACCGAGATCCATGCCCTCCAGGATGACCGAGGATTTCGCCGCTCCGACGCCCGGCATGTTTTGCCTCTTTAGATCATGTCTTGACGGCCTTTGTCCTACCTTTGGGTAGTGATGAAGCGCGTACTCTCCGCAACCAATCGGATGGCACCCCTCGTCCGCGCCGGGCTCATCGCCGGGGTGCTCGTTGCCGCCGTCGCCTACCCCATCGCCGCCGCGGGTGGCATCGGGGCCAAGGCCGCCGCCGACTTCGTCGGCGACCTGCCCTCCGTGCTGGACGCGACCCCGCCGGCACAGACCACCTACGTGTACGCGGCCGACGGCAAGACGCTGATCACGATGTTCTACGAGGAACACCGCAAGTACACGCCGATCGGCCAGATGTCGGTGAACATCCAGCGGGCCATCGTGGCCTCCGAGGACTCGCGCTTCTACGAGCACAACGGCGTGGACGCGAAGGGCATCGCCCGCGCCTTCGTCGCCAACCACCAGGGCGGCGAGGTGCAGCAGGGTGCGTCCACACTCACCATGCAGTACGTGCGCATGGCGTTGCGGGACAGCGCGAAGACACCGCTGGAGGTGCAGCAGGCGACCGAGCAGACCAGCGCCCGCAAGGTCCGCGAGATGAAGCTGGCGGTCGAGCTGGAAAAGCAGATCAGCAAGCAGGAGATCCTGGAGCGCTACCTCAACTCGGCGTACTTCGGGCACCGGGCGTACGGCATCTACGCCGCGTCCGAGGTCTTCTTCTCCAAGCGCCCCAAGGACCTCACGCTGGTCGAGGCGGCCACGCTCGCCGGCCTGGTCAAGGCGCCCACCGCGTACGACCCGGCGAGCCAGGACAAGCGCGCGGCCACCGAACGGCGCAACTACGTGATCGACCGGATGGTGGCGCTCAAGTACGCGACGCCGGCCGAGGCGGAGAAGGCCAAGTCCAGCCCGATCAAGCTGCGCCTCACGACGCCGGCGAACGACTGCATCTCGGTCGACGACAAGCACAACGACTGGGGCTTTTTCTGCGACTACTTCAAGGCGTGGTGGAACACGCAGAAGGCGTTCGGCAACAGCGCGCAGGAGCGGGAGGACCGGCTGCGCCGCGGCGGGTACAAGATCATCACGACGCTCGACCCGAAGATCCAGCGCAGCGCGCAGACGAACGTCCTGGAGAAGGAGGGCAAGAGCAGCCGCTTCGCGCTCGGTGTCGTGGCCATCCAGCCCGGCAGTGGCCAGGTGAAGGCGATGGCGGTCAACCGCACGTACTCGCTGGACCAGAAGCACAACGGGTCGCACTCCGACCCCAACAAGCGAGGCGACATCCCGGGCAACTACCCGAACACGGTGAACCCGCTGCTCGGCGGCGGCGACATGCCCGGCTACCAGGCGGGGTCGACGTTCAAGATGTTCACCATGCTGGCCGCGCTCGACGCCGGCCTGCCGATGACGACGTCGTTCTACTCGCCGCAGCGGTACGTCTCGCAGTACCTCGCCGGCCCCGGCGAGCCGGGCAGCTGCGGTGGCCGGTGGTGCCCGCAGAACGCCTCCGGCTCGATGACCGGCCGGCACGCGATGTGGTCCGGCTTCGGCAAGTCGGTGAACACGTACTTCGTCCAGCTGGAGCAGAAGGTCGGCGCGGACAAGGCGGTGCGCATGGCCGAGCGGCTGGGGCTGCAATGGCGTACCGAGATCGACCAGCTCCAGGCCTCGCCGGCCAAGGCGCGCGGCTGGGGCGCCTTCACGCTCGGCGTCTCGGACGTCACGCCGCTGGAGATGGCGAACGCGTACGCGACGGTGGCCGCCGACGGCAAGTACTGCGAGGCGCTGCCCGTGCTCTCGATCGCGGCGCCGGACGGCTCGCAGGCCGCGTACAAGGGTGTCGAGGTGGCCAAGCCGCGCTGCATGCAGGCGGTCACCCCGGCGGTCGCCCGCGCGGCGGCGGACGCGGCCCGCTGCGTGACCGGCTACGGCGCGGCGCGCGGCTCGTGCGGCGGCTGGTCGACCGCGCCCGGCGTGTACGGCATCGTGGGGCGGCCGGTGGCCGGCAAGACCGGTACGACCGACTCGACCCGCGCGGCCTGGTTCGTCGGCATGACGCCGGACCTGGCGGCGGCCTCGTTCATCGCCGACCCGGACTACCCGTTCAACGCGGTGGGCGACGGCCAGTCGCTCAAGCCGGTCAACACCGTGGCCGAGACGCTACGCGACGGCCTGAAGGGCAAGCCCAAGCGCAACTTCACCCCACCGCCCGCGTCGATCCTGCGCTGACCGCTCCCGCGGACGTCCCGCCCCGGGGGTCAGGAGCCGGAGTGGAGGTCGGCCTTCACGAGGGACCAGACCTCCAGGTCGACCCGGCCGCTGTGTACGTGGCCGGCGTTGCGGAGCAGGCCCTCGTACGTGAAGCCGGCCTTCTCGGCGACCCGGCGGGACGCGGTGTTGCCCGGCGCCACCCGCAGCTCGACCCGCTGAAAGCCATGCTCCAGCAGCAGCGCGATGGCGAGCGCGTCGACCGCCTCGGCGGCCACGCCGAAGCCGCGGGTGTCCGGGGCGATCGCGTACGACACCTCGGTGACCCGGGCGACCCAGTCGGTGCGCTTGGTCCAGAGGCACCCGACGAGCCGGTCGTCCTCGCGGCGGACCACGGCGTAGTGGTCGCCGTTGCCGCTGTCGCGCCGCTCCTGGGCGGTCTCGGTGCACCAGGCGATGCCCTCGATCTGCCCGAACTCGCGCGGGAACGGCAGCCACCGCTGGGTCTGCTTGTCCATGAAGACCTCGGTGACCGCCTTGGCGTCGGCGAGGTCCACCGGGCGTACGAGGACGCGCGGGGTCGACACGGTCAACGACGGAAACCGCCGCACCGCGACGTGTCCGGTCACTGTTGAACCTCACCGCTCGGGCTGACAGGTGGCTGAGCGTCCGGCACCGCGGCCGGGCCGGGCTGGGCGGGCAGCTCCGCCGTCTCCGCACCCAGGGAGGCGGAAACGGTCGCCGCGCCCAGCGATTCGGGGGCGGTCTCCGCCGGCGCGGCCGCCGCCACGAGCCGGTGGGCGATCTCGGGGGCGCCGGCCCAGTGGAGCATGAGCTGGGAGGCGTGCACCCGCCGCCACACGAAGCCCTCGGGGGTGCTGCCGCCCCAGGTCCAGGCGGGGGTCTGGCCGGCGCGCGGGTTGAGCACGCCGCGGTGCTGCTTGTAGCCGACCATCCGGGTGCCGAGCTGGGCCACCGGCGTGGAGGCGCGGGCGGTCGCCTCGCGGTAGCCGACCACGATCTGGTCGGTGCTCATGCCGGTGGCCTCGACGACCCCGCACATCGGCCGGCCGTCGAACTCGCGGGCCAGCCAGAGCGCCCCCGCCCCTTCGGCGATCACCGGGCGGCCGGCCTGGGCCAGCTCGGCCACCTCGGTACACAGTCGACGGTTGGCGGAAAGCTCCTCCGCGTACGACTCGGGCAGGCCGCCGCCGATCACCAGCGCGTCGGTCCCCTCCGGGAGGTGCTCGTCGCGCAGCGGGTCGACCGGCACGACGTGGGCGCGGGCGGCGGTGAGCAGCTCGGCGGTCTCCGCGTACGAGTAGGAGATCGTCGGACCGCCGGCGAGCGCGACGACCGGACGGCGCCCGACCGCGACGGCGGGGCTCTCCCCGCGCGCGGTCCACGGCTCCACGCCGAGCTGGGGCGCGGAACGGGCGAGCCCGACCAGGCGGTCGAGGTCGACGGCGCCGGCGATGCCCTCGCCCAGCCGCCGCACACCGCGGCCCGCCTCCACGCTGCGGTGCACGACCGGCACCACGCCGTCGTGCCGGGACGGCAGCGCGGCGGGCAGGTCGCGGCGGCGCAGCGCGCCGAGCACGGGCACGCCGATGTCGTCGAGCGCCTCCCGCAGCAGCTGCTCGTGGCGGTCGGAGGCGACCCGGTTGAGGATCACGCCGCCGAGCCACAGCACCTCGTCGTACGCCCGGAAGCCGTGCACCAGCGCGGCGACCGACTGGCCCATCGCGCCGACGTCGACGACGAGGATGACCGGCGCGCGCAGCGTGGCGGCGACGCCGGCGGTGGAGTGCGAGTCGGCGCGGCCGGTGAGGCTGTCGAAGAGCCCCATCGTGCCTTCCAGCACCGCGATGTCGGCGCCGCTGGCACCGTGGGCGAAGAGCGGGGCGACCCGGGCCGAGCCGACCAGCCGGGGGTCGAGGTTGCGGCCGGGGCGGCCGGCGGCGAGCCCCAGGTACGCGGCGTCGGTGTGGTCCGGTCCGATCTTGAACCCGGCGGCGCGCATGCCTCGGGCGGCGAGCGCCGCGAGGAGGCCGACGGCGACCGCCGTCTTGCCGTGCCCGGACGATGGCGCGCTCACCACCACGCGCGGTACGGCGGTCATCGACGTCTCCTCCCCACAAACGGCCGGGACCAGCGTAGTGCCTGAGATCACACGAGTAGCCTCGTGCTGTGTACCGGTTCCTCCTGACCCCCCGCTGGCTGGGCTTTGCCGCCCTCGTCGGCGTGGCGGCCGTCGTCATGGTGATGCTGGGCAACTGGCAGCTGCATCGGTACCAGGAGCGCAGTGCGACCAACGAACGGATCGATGAGTCGTCACGGGTCGCGCCGGTTCCGCTTCCGGAGGAGGTGCCCGCGGCCTGGACCCGGGTCACCGTCACCGGGCAGTACGACCCGACGAACGAGATCCTGGTCCGCGGCCGCACGGTCGACGGCACGGTCGGCTTCGAGGTGGTCACGCCGCTGGTCCGCACCGAGGGGCCGGCGGTCCTGGTCGACCGGGGCTGGGTGCCGCCGGCGCCGGGTGGGGCCATCGCGATGCCGAAGGTGCCGGCGCCTCCCACCGGCGAGGTGACCGTGGTGGGACGGCTGCACGTGAGCGAGAGCCGGCCCGACTCGGTGACCCGCCGCGAGGGCAAGATCGAGGTACGCC
The DNA here is from genome assembly GCF_031085175.1 of Phytohabitans maris. Lineage (GTDB taxonomy): Bacteria > Actinomycetota > Actinomycetes > Mycobacteriales > Micromonosporaceae > Phytohabitans > Phytohabitans maris. The sequence continues at coordinate 10,032 of NZ_JAVHUY010000044.1, read as the reverse complement.
GGATCGGCATCGCCCGGCTCGGCGAGGAGCTCCCCTACCCCCTGTACGGCGGGTACGTGCTGACCGAGGAGCCCGCGAACGGTTTCACCGAGGTCACCGTCCGGCACGAAAACTCCTGGCAGAACGCCGGGTACGTGCTGCAGTGGTGGCTCTTCGCGGCGCTGGCCGTGGCCGGCTTCGGCTGGATGGTCTACCGCGAGGCGCATCCCAAGCAGGAGCCGGCGGACCGCACCGAATTGCTGAACGCGTGAGCGACCCCGTGGTCGCCCTCATCGGCGAGATCGCGGTGACACCCACGGCCGTGCGCACCCCGGCCGGCGAGATCCCGCTGGCCCACTCCACCTGGCAGGTCACCGACTACTGGCAGACCGAGCAGAAGACGCCGACCTGGGCGATCGTGGCGGCGGTGCTGGGGTTCTGCGTGCTGACCGTCTTCAGCCTGCTCTTCCTGCTGGTAAAGCAGACGACCTACCGCGGCACGGTGCAGGTCACGGTCACCAACGGCCCCCACCAGTACGTGGCCCGCATCCCGGTGACCACGCAGGAGCAGGTGCAGCAGATCCACAACCAGGTGAACTACGTCCGCTCCCTCGCCGCGCTGTAGCGGCCTCGATCCCCGTCACGGGAGAAAGTCTCCCAGACCTTTAGGACAGGATCTGACCGGAATGGTCCGTAGCGTCGTCGGCATGAGCGAAGACACCGAGATCAAGCCGTTCCGCATCGACGTCCCCCAGGCCGACCTGGACCACCTCCGCTCCTGGCAGCGGTACGAGGTCCCGGGTGGCCACTACGCCGCCCACCTGGAGGCCGGGACGCTGGTCGAGGACGTCCGCCTCTTCTTCGCCGGCCTGCGATGAAGACCGCCGCGCCGGTGCGCACCCCGGGCGTTCGTGCCGTCCTCACCGAAAGGGCCCTCGGCCGCGCCACGCTCGCCCGCCAGCTCCTGCTGGAGCGGGCGCCGCTCGGCGTGGCGCAGGCGGTCGAGCACCTGGTCGGGCTGCAGGGCCAGGCGCCGCACGCGCCGTACCTGGGGCTCTGGTCGCGACTGTCCATGTTCGACCCGGAGGAGCTGAGCGGGCTGCTGCGCGACCGGCGGGTGGTCCGCATCGCCCTGATGCGCGGCACCGTCCACCTGGTCACCGCCCGCGACGCGCGCGGCCTCCGCCCGCTCACCCAGCCGATCTACGACCGCGACCTGCGGACCAACACCCTCCACGCCGCGTCGCTGGCCGGCCTCGACCTCGCCGCCCTGGCCGCCGCCGGGCGCGAGCTTCTCGAAGCAAAACCCATCTCTGGTACGAAGCTCGGGGCGCTCCTGCGGGAAAGGTGGCCCGATCGGGCGGCGGCCTCGCTCGCGCACGGCCTGCGCGGGCTCCTCCCGGGTGATCTCCGACGGGTACCGGGCGCACATGGCGCGGCACCGGCTCGTGCGGGCGTTCCTGGTGGACGGGACGGTGGCCGGCACCTGGACGATCGCGAAGCGCCGCCTCACCGTGGAGCCGTTCGGGCGGCTCACCAGGCGCGACCGGGCCGCGGTGGCCGCGGAGGGGGCGCGGCTGCTGGCGTTCGTCGCGCCGGGCACCGATCCGTCCGATGTGGCGGTACGTTCGACGGCGTGAGAGTCGTGGTCTTCGGTGCCACCGGCATGGTCGGGCAGGGCGTGCTGCGCGAGTGCCTGCTCGCGCCCGACGTCGAGAGCGTGCTCGCGGTCGGGCGTACGCCCACCGGGGTCACCCACGAAAAGCTGCGCGACCTCGTGCACGAAGACCTGCTCGACCTGTCGCCGATCGCCGGTGACCTGGCCGGGCAGGACGCCTGCTTCTTCTGCCTCGGCGTCTCGTCCACGGGCATGAGCGAGGCCGACTACCGGCGGATCACGTTCGACATGACGATGGCGGCGGCCCGGGTGCTGGCGGCGGGCAACCCCGACCTCACGTTCACCTACGTCTCCGGCGCCGGCACCGGTGGCCGGGCGATGTGGGCGCAGGTCAAGGGTCAGACCGAAGACGCGCTGCTGGCGCTCTTTCCAAAGGCGGTCATGTTTCGCCCCGGGTTCATCCAGGCGATGCACGGCGCCACGTCCAAGACCCGGCTCTACCGGATCCTCTACCGCTTCGTGGGGCCGGTCGCGCCGCTGGTCCGGCGGCTCTTTCCCAACCAGGTCACCACGACCGAGCTGATCGGGCTCGCCATGCTCAACGCGGCCCGGCATGGCGCCCCGAAGCGGATCCTCGACCCGAAGGAGATCAACTCGTTGGCGTGAGCGCGTGCTCCCGGTCGTACGCCTCGCGGGCGGCCGCGATCGTGGCGCGGTGCCGCTCGGCCCACGTCGTCAGCGTGACCAGCGAGTCGTAGAGCTCCAGCGCGATCTCGGTCGCCCGGTACTCCACCTTGGGCGGGACGGTCGGGTAGACCGTACGCACCAGCAGGCCGTCGCGCTCCAGCTGGCGCAGGGTCAGCGTCAGCATGCGGCGGCTGATCCCCTCGACCGAGCGCTCCAGCTCGGTGAAGCGGACCGGCCCCTTCGAGGCGGCCACCAGGATGCCGATGCTCCACTTGCCGCCCACCCGGTCGAGCACCTGGCGGACCGTGCAGGCCTGGTCTTCGGCGCCGACGTGCGCGGACACATCGGTGTTTCCCTGGGACATGAAAGTGCCTCCTTACGCCAGCGTTCATGGTCACACATGATGGGTGCTGTTACAAGTCGTGCACCTAGAGAACTGGTGGTCACCTATGAACCGGCTCAGGCTGGCGTTGCTGATCTTCGCGGCCTTCGTCATCTCGATCGACTTCAACATCGTCTACGTCGCGCTCCCCGACATCGGGCACGAGCTCGGCTTCACCGCGCAGTCGCTGCAATGGGTGGTCAGCGCGTACGCGGTGGGCTTCGGCGGCCTGCTGCTGCTCGGCGGGCGGGCGGTGGACCGGCTCGGCGCGCGGCGGATCTTCGTGCTCGGGCTCGCCGTCTTCGGGCTCGCCTCGCTCGCCGGTGGCCTGGCAGCCGAGCCGGGTGTGCTGGTGGCCGCCCGGGTCGTGCAGGGTACGGGTGGCGCGCTGCTCTTCCCGGCCACGCTCGCCCTGATCAACAACACGTTCACCGGTCCGGCCCGCGGCCGGGCGCTGAGCCTCTGGGGCGTCGCCGGCAGCACCGGCGCGGTCGTCGGCCCGATGGCCGGTGGCGTGATCACCAACTTCCTCGGCTGGGAGTGGGTCTTCTTCGTCAACGCCCCGCTCACGCTCGCCGCCGTGGTGGCCGCGCTCCGGGTGCTGCCCGCCGACCGGGGCGGGTACGCGTGGGGCGGCTTCGACCTGCCCGGCGCGCTGGTCGCCACCGCCGGTTCGACGCTGGTGGTCTTCGGGCTGGTGAGCGGGCCGGAAGCCGGCTGGGGCTCGGCTCGCGGCGCCGGGGCGCTGGCGCTCGGCGGTGCCATGCTCGCCGCGTTCGTGCTGATCGAGCGCCGCTCCCGCGACCCGCTCGCCCCGCCGCGCCTGCTCGGCGTACGCAGCCTGGTCACGATGATGGCGTTGATCTTCGTACTGATGGGGACGATCAACACGCTGCACTACCTGTTCTACATGGACGTGCAGGAGGTGCTCGGGTACAGCGCGCTCGGCGCCGGCCTCGCGTTCCTGCCGATGAGCGTGGCGTCGATCGTGGGCGCGGCCAAGCTGCTCCCGGTCCTGATCAGCCGGGCCGGCACGCGCGGCGCCCTCTTCACCGGCGTACTCGGTGCGGGGCTGTCGATGGCGGCGGTCGCGGCGGGCATGTCGGCCGGCGGGTCGTACTGGCGGCTGCTGCCCGGCATCGTGTTCCTCGGGCTGTTCGCCGGCATGGTGTACCCGATGGTCTTCCTCGCCAGCGGCGCGGACGTCGCCCCCGGCGAGCAGGGCGTCGCGTCGGCGCTGGTCTCCACGTCCCAGCAGATCGGCGGCGCGGTCGGGTTGGCCGCGCTGGTCGCGGTCGCCAACGCGGGCCTCGACGTCGAAGCCGGTGCCGCGCCGGCCGCGGAGCTGGTGGGCGGGCTGCGGACGGCCGGCTGGGTGGCCGCGGCGGTGGCCGTCGCGGGCGCCTTCCTCGTCCTCCGCCTCAACGGCGCTGAGCAGCGCGAGCAGGCGCCGGCGACCGCGGAAATGTCGGTCGGGCCACTACCGTGAAGGCGTGCGCTTCGTGGATCTCGTGGCCACCTCGGCGGCGGTCTCGGCAACGTCCAGCCGCAAGACCAAGGTCGAGCTGCTCGCCGACGCCCTGCGCCGGCTGGGGCCGGAGGAGATCGTGGCCGGCTCGGCCTACCTCGCGGGTGAGCTGCGCCAGCGGCAGACCGGCGTCGGCTGGGCCACGCTCCGCCAGGCGCCGCCACCCGCCGGCGAGCCCACCCTGACCGTGGCCGCCGTCGACCGGGCGATCGAGGAGATCTCCCAGGTCGGCGGCGCCGGTTCGCAGGGCCGCCGCCGGGAGCTGGTCGGCGCGCTGTTCGCCGCGGCCACCGCCGACGAGCAGCGCCACCTCGTCGGGCTCTTCGGCGGCGAGCTGCGCCAGGGCGCGCAGGCCGGCCTGCTGGTCGACGCGATCGCCCGGGCCGGGGAGGTGCCGGTGACGCTGGTGCGGCGGGCGCTGCTGCTGGCCGGCGACCTCAAGGAGGTGGCCGTGGCGGCGCTGACCGGCGGGGCGGCGGCGCTCGCCGAGGTCGCGCTGCGGGTGGGACGGCCGCTCGCCCCGATGCTGGCGCAGAGCGCGGCCTCGGTCGACGACGCGCTCGCCGCCACCGGCGTGCCCGCCGTGGTCGACGTCAAGCTCGACGGGATCCGCATCCAGGTGCACCGCTCCGGCGACGAGGTGGCGGTCTTCACCCGCAGCCTCGACGACATCACGCCCCGGCTGCCCGAGGTGGTCGCGGCCGTGCGCGCGCTGCCGGCCCGGGAGATCGTGCTCGACGGCGAGGCGATGGCGCTGGACGCGGCGGGACGCCCGCGCCCGTTCCAGGAGACGGCCAGCCGGGCGGCCACCCGCGGCGCCCCGGTCACCGTGCTCACGCCGTACTTCTTCGATCTACTGCACCTCGACGGCGCCGACCTGCTCGACGCGCCCGGCCGCGAGCGGTGGGGCGCGCTCGCCGAGGCGGTGCCGGCCCCGCTGCTGGTCGGCCGCACCGCGGTGACCACGCCGGCCGAGGCCGCGGAGGCCTTCGCCGCGGCGCTGGCCGCCGGGCAGGAGGGTGTCGTCGTGAAGTCACCCGAATCGGCGTACGACGTGGGTCGGCGCGGCGCGGCCTGGGTCAAGGTCAAGCCGCGGCACACGCTCGACCTGGTCGTGCTCGCCGTCGAGTGGGGACACGGGCGGCGCAAGGGCTGGCTGTCCAATCTGCACCTCGGCGCGCGCGACCCGCAGACCGGCGGGTTCGTGATGCTGGGCAAGACGTTCAAAGGGCTCACGGACGAGCTGTTGCGGTGGCAGACTGAGCGCTTTCTGGAGTTGGCGGTCGACAAGGGCGACTGGGTCGTGACCGTGCGCCCGGAGCAGGTGGTCGAGATCGCGTTCGACGGAGTGCAGGCGAGCCCGCGATACCCGGGCGGCGTGGCGCTGCGGTTCGCCCGCGTGCTCCGTTACCGGGACGACAAGACGGCGGCGGAGGCCGACACGATCGAGACCGTAAAGGCCATCCACGCCAAGACGTGAAAGTTCCACACGCGCCTCATGCCCCCTTATGCTGGCTGGTAATGTGCTGGCCTTTTGTCCTGAAAGGTGGGTGTCGGTGCTCCTCCCCGGCAGGCGTGGCGTCGCGGACCCGCGGCGCGATGACCCGACGGTAGGAACGCAGCGCGACCGATGGTGACCGCCGAGCGGCTCGCCCACCACTGGGCCCGGGCTATCGCGTGGACGAGCTTCGTGTCGATGACGACCGGCGAGCTCGCCGCCCACCTGGCGGGACCGGCCACCCGCCTCCTCGACGCGCTCGCCGCCGAAAAGGCCGACCCGCGCCCGGCGCAGGAGATCGGGGCCGGGCTCGTGGCCGCCCACTTCACCCAGCCCGCCTCGCTCGACCGCACGCTCGTGGTGCTCGACGAGCAGCTCGGGGCGTACGCGGAGTCGATCGGCAAAGGCTCCCGGCTCGGCCTGCTGCAGGGGGCGCTCGCCGCCGGGTACGCGCAGGCGCTGCGCGAGCGGACGCTCAGCGAGCAGGAGGACATCTACGCCGCCGCGCTGACCGCCCGGGTCCAGGCCGAGGAGGCCCGGAGCGCGAGCGAGGAGCGCTTCCAGGCGGTCTTCACCGAAGCCGCGATCGGCATCGGCATCGCCGCGCTGGACGGCCGCCTGCTGGAGGTCAACCGGGCGCTGTGCGCGATGTTCGGGTACACCCGGGGCCAGTTCCTCGCCCTCCCGGCCGGTGCCTTCCTCCCGCCCGGCGGGCTGCGCGACCGGGACCACTACCGCACCGAGCGGCCGTACCGGCGGGCGGACGGCGGCCGGATCTGGACCGACCTCGCGGTCTCGCTGATCCGCGGGCGGGACGGCACGCCGCTGTACGCGGTGGCCATGGTCCAGGACGTCACCGAGCGCCGCACGCTCCAGCAGCAGCTACGCCACCAGGCCCTGCACGACCCGCTCACCGACCTGCCCAACCGCACGCTCTTCTTCGAACGGCTTGCCAGCGCCCTCGGGGGCAGGGCCCGGGCGCAGGAGCGTGGCGACGAGGACGGCCCGCGCCGGCCGCCGGGTGCCTCAGCGGACTCAGCCCTGACCGCCCCGGACCCGGAGGCGCGGGTCGGCGTCTGCTACCTGGACCTGGACGGCTTCAAGGCGATCAACGACACGCTCGGGCACGACGCGGGCGACGAGCTGATCCGCACCGTGGCCGGCCGGCTCGCCGCACGGCTGCGGCCAAGCGGCCACCTGGTCGCCCGGATGGGTGGCGACGAGTTCGTGGTGCTGGTCGAGCGGGTCAAGGAGACCGCCGACGTGGTAAGGGTCGCCGAGCTCGCCCTCGACGCGGTCCGCGCGCCGGTGCACCTCGGCGGCCACCTGCTCAACGTCTCGGCCAGTGTCGGCGTGGTCGACCGGCCGGTCGAGGGCACCGACGCGGCCGAGCTGATGAAGGCGGCGGACACCACGCTGTACTGGGCCAAGGCCGACGGGCGCGACCGGTGGGCGATCTTCGACGCCGACCGGCACGCCTCCGACGTGAGCCGCTACCGGCTCTCCGGCCAGCTGCCCGAGGCACTGGCCCGGCGCGAGTTTTTTGTGGAGTACCAACCGTTGGTGCGCCTCGACGACGCCGCCGTCATCGGCACCGAGGCGCTGGTCCGGTGGCGCCACCCCGACCTGGGGGTGCTCGGCCCCAACCGCTTCATCGAGCTGGCCGAGGAGACCGGCGCGATCGATCCGCTCGGCCGCTGGGTGCTCACCGAGGCGTGCCGGCAGGGCCGGTCGTGGCGCGACAGCCATCCGGCCCTGCCGCTGCTGATGAGCGTCAACATCGCGGTACGCCAGGTGCGCGACGCCGGCTTCGTCGACGCGGTCAAGGACGTGCTCGCCGAGACCGGGCTGGAGCCGGAGGCGCTGCAGCTGGAGGTGACCGAGAGCTCGGTGATGGGCAGCGCCGGCCAGCCGCTGCGCACCCTCCACGCGCTCGCCGAGCTCGGCGTACGGATCGCGATCGACGACTTCGGCACCGGCTACTCCAACCTCGCCTACCTGCGCGACCTGCCGGTGCACGCGCTCAAGCTGGCCGGCCGCTTCATGGCCGGGCTGCGCGCGCCGGGCGGGCCGGACCAGACCGACCAGGAGATCCTCTCCGCGCTGATCCGGCTGGCCCACAAGCTGAAGCTCACGGTCACCGCCGAGGGCGTGGAGACGGCGGCACAGGCGGCCGCGCTCCGCGAGCTGGGCTGCGACACCGCGCAGGGCTGGCACTACGGCCGCGCCGTCGCACCCTCGAAGGTCGCACTCGGCCGCGTTGGCGACCTTCGCCGGTAGGGACGCTTCCGGACAGGCTCGAGCCACCGCGATGCCCGTCGTAGTCCGGACCCAACGCTCACCGCAATTTGATGGGTGGGTCGTTGAGATCGTGGTACTTAGGTGCCCGCGGAGGGGCACTGGAATACCACGATCACCGCGCGCCGACCGGGTTGCCGGGCCGCGAACCCCTCCTACCGGCGTCGATCGAGGAAAGCTGATACGAGGCCCGGCGGGGTCGGTTGGAGGCGGCCTGGACGATCTATTCCAAGGAGTCTGCTCGGCCCGGTGGCGGTCATCCGTGACCGGACGCCGCGGCAATGGGCGATGTCGGGGACTTTGCCCACTGGGCGCGCTCGCAACGGGCAATGTCCCTGACATTGCCCGTCATCCGATGGACGGCAGGCCGCTCCCTCGCCAAGGACGCCCGATCTCCAGGGGCCGCAGGCCCCAGAAGCTGCCGGCGCGGACCTGCCCGGGCCGACCGCCGGGACGGCAAGGGGCTTGTCAAGCGCGGAGGGCGAGGCCGCGGGAATGCACCCCTTGAAATAGATCCTCTAGGCCTTCGCGGCGCTCGCGACGTTGCTCAGCAGCAGCGCCTCGGCCAGGCAGACCCGCGCGAACTCGCCCAGGTGCAGGCTCTCGTTCGGCCCGTGTGCCTGGGCGTGCGGGTCCTCCACGCCGGTGACGAGGATCGCCGCGCCAGGAAACATCTCCTGGAACGTCGCGATGAACGGGATCGACCCGCCCACCCCGATGTCCACCGGGTCGACGCCGTCCCAGGCCGTCCGGAACGCCGAGCGGGCCGCGTCGAACATCGGGCCGCTCGCGTCGATCACGCACGGCGCCCCGTCGTGCTCGAACGACACCTCGACCTGCGCGCCCCACGACACGTGCTTTTCCAGGTGCGCCTTCATCGCCGTGTACGCACTCTTGGGGTCGTCGCCCGGCGCGAGGCGGATACTGATCTTCGCCTTGGCCGAGGGGACGAGCGCGTTGGGCGCCTCGCTCGTACGCGGTGCGTCGATGCCGAGCACCGAGACGGCGGGCTTGTGCCAGATCCGTTCGGTCAGCCGCCCGGTGCCCACGAACGACACGCCGTCGAGCAGCCCGGCCTCCGCGCGCAGCCGCTCCTCCGGGTAGTCCACCGGCGTCGGGCCGGCCGAGGTGAGCCCGTCGACCGCCACGTCGCCCGCGTCGTCGTGGAGGGTGGCGAGCAGCTTGGCCAGTACGGTCAGCGAGTCCGGCACCGCGCCGCCGAACATTCCACTGTGGATCGCATGGCCGGCGGTGCGCACCTCGACGAACATGTTGACGATGCCGCGCAGCGAGGTGGTGAGCGCCGGTACCCCGATGTCCCAGTTGCCCGAGTCGGCGATCACGATGACGTCGGCGGCGAGCGCGTCTCGGTGGTCGGCGAGGAGCTGCTCCAGCGAGGCCGAGCCGAACTCCTCCTCCCCCTCCACGAAGATCACCACGCCCACCGGCAGCTCGTCGCCGTACGCCCGCAGCGCCGCCACGTGCGCCATCACGCCGGCCTTGTCGTCGGCGGCGCCCCGGGCGTAGAGCCGCCCGTCACGCTCGACCGCCTCGAACGGGTCGCTCTCCCACAGCGTGAGGTCACCCACCGGCTGCACGTCGTGGTGGGCGTAGAGCAGCACGGTCGGCGCACCGGGTGGGGCCGGCTTGCTGCCGATCACGGCGGGCAGACCGGCGCCCGCGCGCACGATCCTCGTATCGAGCCCGCAGCCGCGCAGCAGCTCCGCCACCGCTTCGGCGGAACGCTCCACGTGGGAGTGGTCGAAGCCGTCGAACGCGATGCCGGGGATGCGGACCAGGCGTTCGAGATCGGCACGGACTCCGGGAAGCTCACGCGTGATCGCCGCGCGCAGCTCAGGCTCGCTCAAGGTCATGCCCGCGATCCTACGTCCGCACGCAGCCGGTGCTCACCCGATCGCCGCCGGTGCGCCGCCTGCGCCGCCCGCCGCTCGCCGTCCGCCCGCCGTCCGCCGTCCGCCGTCCGCCCGCCGTCCGCCCGCCGCCCGCCGTCCGCCCGCCGCCCGCCGTCCGCCCGCCGGCCG
>NZ_JAVHUY010000043.1 GCF_031085175.1 Phytohabitans maris | reverse complement strand
TCGGGCCGGTCAACAGCCTGACGCTGCTGAGCGTGCCCAGCTCACGGCCTTGATCGAATCAGTGTGAGTGGCGTTGGGTCCGGACCGCGACGGGCATCGCGGTAGCTCATACCTTGGAATAGATCGTTTAGCGCTCGTACGTGAGGCGCAGCGTGTCGGTGTGGCCGGACCAGGTGAGCTGGAGGTGCCAGCAGCCGGCCGCGGGCAGGTCGACGATCGACGGGCCGGCGCCGCCGGAGACCTCGCGGGTGACCGGGTCGCCGCCGCCGTCCAGGCGGGCGTCGATCACGAGCGGGCTGGCCGGCTCCTGCGACACCCGGGAGACCCACAGGATCTTGTTGCTGCGGTCCGGCTGGCTGGGCGCGCGCAGCGGGTACCCGAAGACGATCGCCACGATGTCGCCGCGGTCGCCGAGCACGTACGGCATGGCGGGGTTCGGGTCACTGAAGCCGGTCCGCGCCCACTCCGGCAGCACCCGGCTCGGTACGCCGGCCGCGCAGCTCGCCGCCGTCGCGCTGGGAGCCGGGCTCTCGACGACGGCCGGTGCGGCGGGGCCGGCCGAGTCGCAGGCCGCCAGCAGCAGGAGGGCGGCGGCCGCCGCGATGCGTCTCATGTCCGGTGCGAGTCGTGCCCGCCGTCCCCGGTTCCCGGCGGCGCCCCGCGGGACCGGGCCGCCCCGCATCACCCGGACGAACGCGGCGGCGCTGCACCCGCCCGGTCCTGGCGACCTGACCAGCCGCCTAAGGTGGTCGGGTGCTGGAGTCACTCGCCGATGTCCTCGACCGCTACGAGCCGCGCACGGAGGCCGAGGCCGCCGACGTCGCCCGGGTCCGCGACCTGGTGCCCGGCGACCCCTGGTCGCGGGCGACCCCGCTGCACGTCACCGCCTCCGCGGTCGTCGTCCATCCGCCGACCCGGCGCGCGCTGCTGCGCTGGCACGCCCGCCAGCGGGCCTGGCTCCAGGTGGGTGGCCACGGCGACCCGGGCGAGACCGCGCCGCTGGCGGTCGCCCTCCGCGAGGGGCGGGAGGAGACCGGCCTGCACGACCTGGTTCCCTGGCCCGACGGCCGGCTGGTGCACGTGGCGGTGGTGTCGGTGACCCCGTCCGCCACCGAGCCCGCCCACGAGCACGCCGACCTGCGTTTCGTGCTCGCTACCGGCACCCCGGAGGCGGCCCGCCCGGAGAAACCCGGCGCCGACCTGCGCTGGCTCGCCATCCCGGACGCCCAGGAGCTCGCCGGCCCGGACAACCTCCGCGAGACCCTGGCCCGGGTGGGCGAGCTGCTCGGCTGACCCGGCCGGGGCTACGGGCCGGACCAGCCGAAGGCGGCGGCGGCGTTCGTGGTGCCGGCGCTCGTGGGGATGCCGGCGCCTTCCAGCGCGGGGCAGGCGTTCAGCGCGGCGGCCGGGTCGCCGGTGCCCATCGGAAACGGCCAGTCGCTGCCGAGCAGCACCTTGTCGGGGCCGAAGACGTCGACCAGCACCCGGGCCATCGTGGCGTCGTGGGTCAGGGCGTCCACCCAGAAGCGGCGCAGCGCGTCCCGTACCCCCAGCTCCTGCTCGGGCACCCCGGGCCGCGCGGTCTCCACGCCGCGGGACCACCGGCCGGCCAGCGCGGGCACCGCGCCGCCGCCGTGGACCAGGACCACCTTGAGCCCGGGGTGGCGGGCCAGGACGTTGCCGAAGACCAGCTGGGCGGCGGCGACCGCGGTCTCCACCGGGTTGCCCAGCAGGTTGTGCAGGTAGAAGTCGGCCAGCCGGTAGTCGGGGGACTGGGCCGGGTGCAGCAGCAGCGCCCGGCCGTCCGCGTCGAGCGCCCGCCACAGCGGCTCGTAGGCCGGGTCGGCCAGCGAGGGGCAGCGCCCGCCGGCCCCGGCCACCACGCCCACCCACTCGCCGTCGCCGACCGTCTGGTACGCGCGCAGTGCGGCCGCCGGGTCGTGCAGCGGGAGGTACGCCAGTCCGCGCAGGCGGGGCAGCCCCTCGATGCGGGCGGCGAGGCCGGCGTTGACCGCGGCGGACCACTCCACGCCGTCGTCGCCGGTGAGGTCCTGCCGGTAGTACGGCGGGGGGACCGAGACGATCGCGCCGGCCAGCCCGGCCGTGTCCAGGTATCGCTTGAGGCGGGCCGGGTCGGCGAGGCCGGGCGGACCGTCCACCGTGTACACGCGGGGGAGCGCCGGCGCCAGGTGCGTGTGCACGTCGACACCGGTGCCGCTCAAGCCCCACCCCCGAGCACGGCGATCGCGTTGATCTCGATCAGGTAGTCGTCGTGCACGAACCGGGACACCTCGACCATCGTGGACGCGGGCGGCTCGCCGGTGAAGTACCGGCGGCGCACCTCGTGGATCGCCGCGAAGTCACCGATGTCCCGCACGTACACGTCGACCCGCGCGATGTCGTCGAGCGTGCCGCCGGCGGCCTCGACCGCGGCGGCGAGGTTGCGGCAGACCTGGTGGGTCTGCTCGGTGATGTCGCCGACGCCCGCGATCGTGCCGTCCGCCCGGCGCGCGGTCATCCCGGAGATGAACACGAGCCGCCCCGGCCCGGCCACCGTGGCTTGCGAGAAGTGGCCGTTGGGCGGGGCCAGACCGGGTGCGACGAGCGGCTGTTTCGGCATCTCAGCGGGCGTCCTCCGCGCTCGTGTACCAGTCCGGCTGGGTCGGGTAGTGCGGCCCGTCGTAGACCTCCAGCAGCACCGACTCCTCCTCCGCCCGGGTCGGGCCGTGCACGCTCCCCTTCGGGTTCCAGTAGAAGGAGCCCGGCGTGAGCGTGATGCCGGTCGGCTCGTACGTGTACCGGCCGCTCAGGCAGAACATGAACTGGTTGGAGGCGTGCGCGTGCGCGGACGGGATGCCCGCGCCCTTCTCGAAGCGGACCAGCGCGATCGAGGCGCCGCTCTCGTCGTCGCGCCACAGCATCTTGTGGGAGAGGCCGGCGAGCGTCTTGTCCACCCAGGACAGGTCGTCGGTCTGCACCATGATCTCGCGGAACCGGCGCAGCGCCGCGCCTTGGTCGCCGGCCGCGGCCCGGTCGGGCAGCTCGCCGGAGTACGCGGCGGGTTCGGAGAGGTTCACCTCGGCAGTCCTTCCGGTACGGGAACGTCCAGGTCCGCGGCGAGGGCGAGGAGCCGGGCCAGCACTCCCCGGTCCACCGGTACGCCCCGCTGGGCGGCGCCGCGCAGCCGCCGCGCCGAGCGCTGGCCGGGCAGCAGCACCCGGTCGACGCCGGGCGCGTACGGCGGCGCGGTCACCGAGGCTTCCAGATCGGCCAGCCGGGTGGCAAACCCGTCCGGTTCACCGAAGGCCGCCACGTCGAGGGCGAGGAAGAAGTGACCGCACTCGTTGGGCAGGGCGGTGTCCGCGTACAGGCCGTTGACCCGCTCGCCGTAGCCGCCACCGGCCAGCACACCGGCCAGCACGTCGACCATGAGCGCCAGCCCGAAGCCCTTGTGGCCGGCGGCCGGCAGCAGCATCCCGGCGAGCGCGGCGACCGGGTCGGTGGTGGCGAGCCCTTCGGCGTCGGTGGCCCAGCCGTCCGGGATGGCGTTCCCGTTGGCGGCGGCGAGGCGGATGCGGCCGATGTTCGCCGCGGAGAGCGCGATGTCGAGCACCAGCGGCTCGTCCGGGTCGGCGGCCGCCCCGCCCGCGTCGCCGCGCTCCGGGGAGCGGATGGCGGCGGCCCGGGGAGCGGGGACGCCGACCGCGATCGGGTTGTTGCCGACGACCGGGTGCCCGCCGCCGGGCGCGGGCATCATCGGGCGGGTGTTGGCGGTCGCGACGCCGATGAAGCCCTCGCGGGCGGCGGCGCGCGCGTACCGGCCGGCGGCGCCGAAGTGGAACGCGTGCCGGACCGCGACCGCCCCGATCCCGTAGTCGCGGGCCTTGGCGGTGGCCAGCGACATGGCGTGGTCGGCGGTGAGCACGCCGAGCGCGTGCCCGGCGTCGAGGACGGCGATCGCACCCGTGTCCACCAGCACCTTCGGGTCGGTGCGGGGGCTGACCGAACCCTGGCGCAGGCGCTCCACGTAGACCGGCACGAGATGGCTGCCGTGCGAGGGGAGGCCGCGCAGGTCGGCGTCGACCAGCGCCTCGGCGACCGTGGCGGCGGCGTCCGCGGGCACGCCGGCCGCCGCGAAAAGCCGCGCCACCAGGGCCGACAGCGCCTCAACGGGTACGAGGTCGGTCACGTGCCTCCCTCCGTTGGGCGCCAGGCTTCGCCGGGGTAGTTGTATCAAATATCTGGTCGGCCTCGCTGGCCGGGACCCCGGCGGTGTGCGCCCGCGGCGGATCAGGATGCTTCGGATCGAACCCGTGCCGTACCGGCCGGCGTCAACCGAGAGCGGGCCTCGGCTCCACCGGTGTCCAGGTCGAAGGCACGGCGGGCCGGCACGCGGCGGCCGACCGCGCGACCCGGCCCGCCGGGTTCCTCGGGCCTACGGCGACTCCTTGAGGCGGTCACGGGCGTCGCGCTCGACGAGGTTGGGCACGAAGTCCCGGACCGGCGCGTCCGCGTACTGCTCGCGGGCCTCCTCGACGGCTCGCTCGACCTCGGCGGTCGGATGGTCGTCGAAGTCGCTCTCCAGGGCCCGCTTCACGTGGTCGACGGCGACCTGCTCGCGCAGCTCCTCGTCGATTCCGGACTGATGCTGCTCACTGGTCATGTGCTGCTCACTGGTCATGTCCCCGCGGTACCCAGTTTCCGCCACCCTGTACCGTTGCGCCACGCGACCCCACACCCCGACCGGCGGAGCGCATGCGCAGCAAGACCGAGCTCCAGGAGGCGATCCGCCGTGAGCGGCGCACCGTCCTCGTCGTCAACACGCGCTCGCGCCGCGGCCGCCGGCTCTACGAGGTGGTGCGCGACCGGCTGGCCGACTTCCAGCTCCTCGGCACGTTTCCGGTCGAGCGCCCCGGCCAGCTGCCCGGCGCGCTGGCCTCGGCGATCGCGCTCGGCCCGGACCTGCTCGTGGCCGGCGGCGGCGACGGCACGGTCAGCGAGGCCGCCCGGCACCTGGCGCACCGGGACATCGCGCTCGGGGTGCTGCCGCTCGGCACCACCAACAACTTCGCCCGTGCGCTCGCCGTCCCACCCCGCCCGGCCGGCGCGCTGGGCGTGCTCACCGCGGGCGCCGTGGCCGACGTCGACCTGGGGCAGGCCGGCGACACCATCTTCGCCAACCACGCGAACGTCGGCCTCTCCGCCCAGGTCGGCCTCCGGGTCCCGGCGCGGCTGAAGCGGCACATCGGCAAGTCGGCGTATCCGCTGACGGCGGTCGCGCGGCTGGCCTGGCACCGCCCGTTTCGGGCCCGCATCGTCGCGGACGGCGGCGAGTACGAAGTGGTCACCCACCAGCTGAACGTCGTGAACGGGCGCTTCCAGGCCGGGCAGGCGATCACCCGGGACGCCACAGTGGACGATCGGCTCCTGCACGTCTATCCGCTCGGCGGCGAGCTGCGCCGGCAGCTGCTCTCGGCGAGCCTGCGGCAGGCGCTCGCCGGGCACCGCCGGGCCACCGCGCCGCCGTTTCTGGCCACCGACGACCTGCTGCTGGAGACCGACCCGCCGCTGCCGCTCGACGTGGACGGCGAGGTGCACGGCCGCACCCCGGTGCGGATCCGCCTGCTCCCCAACGCGCTCCGGGCGCTGGTCGGTCCGTCCTTCGTGGACACCTGACCCGCCGCGGCAGGCCTCAGCCCAGCTCGGCGATGTGGCGCTGGATCAGGTCGTCGTCGGCGCCGGCCTCCATCAGCAGGTCGACCGCGACGATCGCGTACCAGTTGTCAGCCATCGCGTGCGCGGCCGCCGCCTCGGCCAGCAGGTCGGGATCCGACGAGGTGGCGGCGAGCTCGGCGAGGGCGTCCGCCCGGGTCAGGCCCGGCCGGTAGCCGCCGGCGTGATCGTCGGCGATGCGGTGCAGCCGGTCGACGGTGGCCTGCCGGGTCTGGGTACGGGTCTCGGGCACCCGCCCACCCTATCGCACACATGTTCTAATCGCTGTCCCGACTCACCCGGGCAGCTCGGCCAGCCGGCGGCGGAGGTGGGCCAGCTGCGGCTCGCTCAGGCCGAGCCCGATCGCCCGCTCGTACGCCGCCCGCGCCTCGTCCGGCCGGCCACCGCGGTGGAGCAGCTCAGCGCGGGTGGCGTGCCACCACGGGTACCCGTCGAGGCCGCCGATCGCGTCGACCAGCGCGAGTCCCGCCGCCGGGCCGTCCCGCTCGGCCACCGCCACCGCGCGGTTGAGCCGGGCGACCGGGTTGTCGCGCAGCGTGAGCAGGACGTCGTACCAGGAGACGACCGCGTCCCAGTTGGTCTCGGCGTAGCTGGGGGCCAGCGCGTGGCAGGCGGCGATGGCGGCCTGCACCACGTACCCGTCGGGCCGGTCGGGGGTGCGGCGCAGCGCCCGGCCGACCAGCTCGACCCCCTCCTTGACCGCCCCCTGGTCCCACCGCGACCGGTCCTGGTCGGCGAGGAGCACCTGCCCGCCCGCGCCGTCGAGGCGGGCGCCGCGCCGGGCGTCGTGCAGCAACAGCAGCGCGAGCAGCCCCAGCGCGGTCGGCTCGTCGGGCATCAGCTCGGCCAGCAGGCGGGCCAGCCGTACCGCCTCGGCGGTGAGCGCGACCCGCACGAGGTCCGCGCCGGCGCCGGCCGCGTACCCCTCGTTGAAGATCAGGTAGATCGTCGTGGCGACGCCGGTGAGCCGGGCCGGAAGCTGCTCGGCCGGCGGCACCCGATAGGGGATGCCGGCCTGCGCGATCTTCTGCTTGGCGCGGGTGAGGCGCTTGGCCATCGTCGCCTCGGGCACCAGCAGGCCGCGCGCGACCTCGGCGGTGGAGAGCCCGCCGAGGGTGCGCAGCGCGAGCGCCACCTGCGCCTCGACGGAGAGCGCCGGATGGCAGCAGGTGAACACGAGCCGCAGCAGGTCGTCGCGGACCACCTCGGGCGGGTCGGGCTCGGCGCTCGCGAACATCGTCGCCTCGGCCTCCTTCCCGGCCCGCCGCGCCTCCCGCCGGATGATGTCGACCGCCCGGCGGCGCGCGGTGACCAGGAGCCAGGCGCGCGGGTTCTCGGGTACGCCGTCGCGCGGCCACGTCTCCAGCGCCCGTACGACGGCGTCCTGGGCCGCGTCCTGCGCGAGGTCGATGCTGCCGGTGACGCGGGCGAGGGTGGCCAGGACGCGGGTACCCTCCTCGCGGACCAGGCGCGCGATCGCGTCACCGGCAGCCATGCGGTGCGCTACGCGCCGAACTCGAGGACCGGCCGCACCTCGACGGCCCCGTCCCAGGCGGCCGGGATCTTCGCCGCGACCGTGATCGCCTCGTCGAGGTCGGCGCATTCCAGCAGGTAGAAGCCGGTCAGGGCCTCCTTGGTCTCCGCGTACGGCCCGTCGGTGGTGACCACGTCACCGCCCTTGCCACCGGTCACCCGGACGGTGGTGGCGCTGGACGTCGGGTACAGCGCCTCGCCGCCCCGCAAGACCGCCGCGGCCGCCTGGCCGAACTCGTTGTACTCCTTGGTCGCCTCGGCGAACTCCGGCTGGCTCCAGTCGACGTCGGCCGAGTAGATGAGTGCTGCGTACTTGGGCATCGCTCGCTCCCAGAGGTCGGTGCCGGCGCCCTCGCCAGCTTCCACTCTAGGAACGAACGGGCTCACCGGGTTCTGGACAACCGGACCGGATCTTTTTCCGCCGCCCGCCGCGGCGCCCGGTCGGCTCCGCCGCGTCAACACGCCTCGACCTGGCTTCGCAACGTCAGCAGGCGTCAGGTCGGCGACAGCCGACCCTTTCGTGGTCGCCGGATGCTCCGACCGCCCACCGACGCTCTCCGTCATTCACCGCACGTTCGGCTCTGCGCTTTCCGAATCGAAGCGGCGCACGCTGTGGCAAGCCGGATCTCCGTTTCCGGTCGCCCGCGCCCGTCGGACACCTGGCGACGTCGTCGCGTCGCGTCACGTTCAGATCGTGGTACGGACCGGCCCCCGGGAGGGCGGATCCGTACCACGATCTCGTCAGTCCTGGGCCTTGCCGGAGGTCACGCGGGCGAGGATCAGGGCGACCAGGATGATGGCGCCGTAGATGGCCTGGATCCACTGGGCGGAGACGCCGCCCAGCGTGAGGATGTTGTTGATCAGGCCGAGCACGATCACGCCGCAGAGCGCGCCGAAGAGCGTCCCCTTGCCGCCGTCCAGGCTGACGCCGCCGATCACCGCGGCCGCGAAGACGGTGAAGATCATGCCGTCGCCCTGGGCCGAGGCGACCGAGCCCAGCCGGCCGGTCATCAGCAGGCCGGCCAGCGCCGCCAGCAGGCCGCCCAGCATGAGCACGATCCAGACCACGCGGTCGGTGCGGATGCCGGCCGCGCGGGCGGCGTCGACGTTGCCGCCGATGGCGTACACGGCGCGGCCGTGCCGCAGGAAGCCCAGCGCCAGGATGCCCGCCGCGAACAGCGCCCCGCAGATCCAGATCGACGCGGGCAGCCCCAGCCAGACGGCGTTGCCCAGGTACAGCACGGACTGCGGGATGTCGAAGAGGTTCTGGCCGCCGGTCAGGCCGATCTGGAGTCCACGTAGGACGATCAGCATGCCGAGCGTCACGATGAACGCGGAGAGCTTGAAACGCAGGATCAGCAGGCCGTTGAACGCCCCGATCGCGAGCCCGGTCAGCAGGCACAGCGGGATGGCCAGCGCGACCGGCAGGTCGGTGCCGAGGCCGTTGCTGGCGACCGGGATGACCAGGCCGACCGCGAGCGCCGGGGCGAGGCCGATCGTCGACTCCAGCGACAGGTCGAACTTGCCCGCGATCAGGATGATCGCCTCGGCCAGCACCAGCAGGGAGAGCTCGGTCTGCTGCTGGAGGACGTTGGTGATGTTGGCCTTGGTGAGGAAGACCGGGTCGATGACCGCGCCGACGACGACCAGCAGCAGGATGGCCGGCACCAGCGCGAGATCCCGGAACCTGGCCAGCCGCACCCGGCGCGGAGCCGCCGCCGGCGGGGCGACCGCCACGGTCCGCGAGTTCGTCATTCCCGCACTCCCTCCACCGCCGCCACGAGGTCGGCGTCGGCCCAGCCGCGCGGCACCTCGCGGACCACGCGTCCGTGAAACATGACCAGCACCCGGTCGCAGGAGCGCAGGTCGTCCAGCTCGTCGGAGACCACCAGCACGCCGGTGCCGGCGGTCGCGGCGGAGGCCACGGCGCCGAGCAGGGATTCCTTGGAACGTACGTCGACGCCCGCCGTCGGGTTGACCATGACCAGTGCCCTGGGGTCGTTGCTGAGCGCCCGGGCCAGCACGACCTTCTGGGCGTTGCCGCCGGACAGCGCGTTCACCGGCTGGTCCGGGCCGGAGGTCTTGATGTCGTACGCGTCGATCATCCGCTGCGCCGCCGCGCGGCGGCGGGCCGGCGCGATGACGCCCGCGGGGCCGAGCTTTCCGGCGATCGGCAAGGTCGCGTTCTCCGCCACCGACAGCAGGGGTACGAGTCCCTCGCGGTGCCGGTCCTGCGGCAGGTAGCCGAGGCCGCCGGCGAGCGCGGACGGGACGCTGCCCGGCCTGGGGCGGCTGCCGGCCACGGTGACCGTACCGCCGTCCGCCCTGCGCAGCCCGGCGATCGTCTCGGCGAGCGCCACCTTGCCGCTGCTGCCCGAGCCGATCAGCCCGACCATCTCGCCGGCCCGTACGGCGAGGCGCACGTCCTCGTAGAAGCCCGCGAGCCGCAGCCCGTCCACCGCCAGTACGGTCTCCGCGGCCGCCGGGACGGCGGGGCGGGCGGCACCGGACGACAGCAGCGGCCCGGCGTCGCCGGTCATCGCCCCGACGAGCTCGTCGTGCGGCAGGTCGGTGACCGGCGCGGTGAGCACGTGCCGCGCGTCGCGGAAGACCGTGACGCTCTGGCATACCTCGTACACCTCCTGGAGGTGGTGGGAGATGAACAGGAACGTCACGCCGCCGTCGCGCAGCTGCCGCATCCGGTCGAAGAGCCGCTCGATCGCCGCCGCGTCGAGCTGGGCGGTGGGCTCGTCGAGGATGATGAACCGGGCGCCGAACGAGAGCGCCCGCGCGATCTCCACCAGCTGCCGCTGCTCCACCGTCAGCTCACCGGCCACCCGCGCCGGGTCGACGGCCACGCCGTACGCGTCGAGGAGGTCCGCCGCGCGGCGCCGCAGCGACCGCCAGCCGATCAGCCCACCACCCTGCCTGTTCAAGAACAGGTTTTCGGCGACCGTGAGGGTCGGGATGATCGTGGACTTCTGGTACACGCAGGCGACCAGCCGCCGCCAGCCGTCCCGGTCGGAGAGGGACGGGGCCGGCTCGCCGGCGAAGCGCACCTCGCCGGTGTCGGCCCGCTGCAGCCCGGTCAGAATCGAGACCAATGTGGACTTGCCGGCGCCGTTGCGCCCGACGAGCGCGTGCGTCTCGCCCGGCGCGATGGCGATGCCGGCGTCCAGCAGGGCGGTGGTCGGGCCGTACCGCTTGGTGATCCCGCGCGCCGCCACGGCCGGGAGGGGGGTGCCGGCCGTGGCGGCGGTTGGTGCGGGTGTACCCGCGCCGGAAGAGGTCATCACTTGCCGATCTGGTTGCCCCAGAGGGCCTGGTCGTCCACGTTCTCCTTGGTGACGAGCGGCGCGGGCAGCTGGTCTTCCAGCGTGCCGCCGCCGACGTCGATGATGGTGCTGCCGTGGTCGGTCGGGCCGGGCTGGAACGTCTTGCCCTCGACGGCCGCCTTCGCGTAGAAGAGCGCGTACTTGGCGTACAGGTCGGCGGGCTGGGAGACGGTCGCGTCGATCTCGCCCTTGCGGATCGCCTCGAACTCCTGCGGGATGCCGTCGTTGGAGACGACGAACATGTGCTTCGGGTCCTCCGGCGGCACGAGCAGGTTCTTCGACTTGAGCACCTGCAGCGTCGGGGCGAGGAAGACGCCGCCGGCCTGCATGTAGACGCCCTTGATGTCGGGGTGCTGGGCGAGCCGGGTCTGCAGCGCCGCCGCGGCCTTGGTGCCCTCCCACTCGGTGGGCTCCTCGAAGACCGTGATCCCCGGGTACTTGCTCTTCATGCACTCGATGAAGGCCTCGGACCGGTCGCGGCCGTTGATGGAGGAGAGCGAGCCCTGGAACTCGATCACCTTGCCCTTGCCGCCCAGCTTCTCGCCGAGGAACTCGCAGGCCTTCTGCCCGTACGCCCGGTTGTCCGCGCGCACCACCATGAAGACCTTGCCCTTGTCCGGGCGGGTGTCCACAGTGACCACCGGGATCTTCTTCGACTCCAGCGTGGTGAGCGTGGAGGCGATGGCGCCGGTGTCCTGCGGGGCCATCACGATCGCCTTGGCGCCCTGGCTCTGCAGCGCCTGCGCGTTGGCGACGAGCTTGGCCACGTCGTTCTGCGAGTTGGTCGGCGTCATCAGGTTGATGCCGAGCTCGGTCGCGAACCGCGGCACGTACTTGGCGTACGAGTTCCAGAAGTCCGAGTCGGCGCGGGGCAGGTCGATGCCGATCTGCCCGCCGCTCCCGCTGCCCGTGCCGGTGCCGCCGCTGCCGGCGTCGTCGCCGCACCCGGTCGCACCGGCGGCGAGCGCGGCGGCCATCAGGATGGCCGTGGCTGGTCTGCTGATATGTCTCATCGATGCCCTCGATTCAGGTGGGGTTGTCGCGGGCGTTGACGGGTATGGCGGGTGCCGCCGGCAGCGACCGGCATGCATCCGATGTTTGTCGTGAGGTTACGGCCGTCGCCGCCCGGAAACAAGACCATCCGGGGCAGGCAAGCGCAAGAACATCGGATGTTTCGGTTTCCCGGTCGTGTGCCGGGGTGAGCCTTTGGTTCGAAAGGCACCAAGTGCGGCAAAGATCGGAGGTATTTTAGCCGCTCTGATGTGATCGAGGGACCCCCCACGATCGCCGTGACGGGTCCCTCGTCCATCGACGCGCGGCTACGCGGCTAGCGCCGGTGCGGCCGTTGCCGACCGTCAGCCCGTGCGGCGGGTCGTGCGTGGTCGACGTTGAGCGTTGACCGGATCACACGATCTTGGGTGATCCAGGCCCGGCTGGCAGACTCGGAAGGGTGCTGCCCGCCGACAACCACGTGCATTCCGAGTGGTCGTTCGACACCGGGCCGCAGGCGTCGATGGACCGGGCCTGCGCGCGCGCCGTCGAGCTGGGCGTACCGGCGGTCGCCTTCACCGAGCACCTGGAGTTCACCGACTGGGTCGCCGGCGACGCGATCGCCGGTGACGGGCTCGAGCTGGGCTGGTGGGCGCTGATCCGGCCGATCGACGTCACCGGCTACCTGGCGAGCGTCGCGGAGTGCCGCGAGCGGTACCCCGGGCTGCGTATCCGCACCGGCGTCGAGGCGGGCGAGCCGCACATGTTCGCGGCGAGCGTGGCGGGCGTGCTGGCGAGCGGCCCGTTCGAGCGGGTGCTCGGCTCGCTGCACGCGATCCCGCACGAGGGGCGGCTGGTCGCGCCGGACAAGCTCTTCCCCGTGCTGGGCACCCGCGAGGTGATGCGGCGGTACTTCACCGAGATGGTCCGCATGATCAAGGAGAGCGACGCCTTCGAGGTGCTGGCCCACCTGGACTACCCGCGGCGGTACTGGCCGCCGGACGCCCCGCCCTACCGGGAGGCGGACTACGAGGAGGGGTACCGGGCGGTGCTGAGCGCCCTGGCCGGCTCCGACCGCGTCCTCGAGGTCAACACGCGCAGCCCGCTGGCCTCCGTCGACCTGCTGCGCTGGTGGCGCGACGAGGGCGGCCGGGCGGTCTCCTTCGGCAGCGACGCCCACCTGCCCTGGGTCGTCGGCGACCGGTTCGACGTGGCGGTCGGCGTGGCCGCGGCGGCCGGCTTCACCCGCGGCCGCGACGCCCACGACTTCTGGCGCCGCTGACCCGTCACTCGGCCGGGATCTCCACCGAGATCTCGCTGCCCAGCGTGAACCCGCCGGAGAGCGCCAGGTCGTCGCCGCTCCAGAAGCGACCCGGGTCGTACCAGTTGGGGTTGCGTCCGGCCGGCAGCAGCCCCATCGCCTCGTAGGTGACCGCCACGACCTCCGCGCAGTACGCGCTCTCCAGCCCTTCCTGCCGCAGCCGCACCGGCACCCGCCCGCGGGCCCAGCGCCAGGCGAGCCGCGCGGTGGACGGGAACGGCGTGCCGTCCAGCCGCGCCACCGTCCGCAGCACCGCGTCCTCCTGGGCCCGGGCGGGCGGCGGCTCGAGCTGGCGCAGCCAGGCCCGCTGCCCGTACCGCCGGGCCCACACGAGCACGGCCGCCCGCAGGTCGTGCAGCTGGACGCCCCGGTGGTGGCCGCCGGACCACAGGTCGCGCAGCGACTTGCCCAGCTCGGCGTGCCACATCATCGGCGGCATGTCCTCGATGACCACCGCCATGCCGACGTGGTTGACCGGGCTGTTGGTGGTCACCTGGATCGCGCGGTCGGCTCCCGACCGGCCGCGAAAGAGCCAGAGGTCGCCCGTGCGCGTCAGGTCCACCGCTTCGTCGAGGCCGAGACTGGGCACGGCATTACCCTAGGCGGATGCGTTGGTGGAAGGTACTCGGGCTCGCCGCGTTCGTCGGCGTGGCGGCGACCGGCGTGGTGGTGGCGAGGGCCGAGCGCCGCCGCCGCGCCTACACCCCGGACGAGATCCGTACCCGGCTGCGTGACCGCGTGGCGGAGTCCCTGGAGGAGCCGGAGAGCGCCTGAGCCACCGGCTACCGCTGCGGCACCCAGCCCGGCGGCGGAGGCGCCACCGCGGGCGGCGGAAGCGGGGCGTACCGGCCGGAGGTCGCTTCGATCAGCCGGCTCACGCCCACGCCGACCAGGATGGCCAGCGCCGCCGTCAGGTAGAACGTGACCCAGCGCGGCACGTCCGCCTGGATGAGGCCCTGGTCGGCGAAGACCAGCAGCGCACTGGCGAACACGGTGCCGGCGATGCCGCCCCGGCCGCCGAAGGCGCTCACCCCGCCGAGCAGGGCCGCCCCGGCCGCGAACAGCAGGTTGTCGCCGCTGGCCGGGGAGGCGACGCCGATGTACGTCACGAGGGCCACGCCGCTCAGGCCGGCGAGCAGGCTGGAGCCGCCGAGGCCGGCCAGCGCGCCGGTCAGCTTGGCGGCGCGGAAGCGGACCGGGTCGTCCTGTGCCCGGTTGCCGCCGAGCGCCGCCCGGACGCCGGGGACCAGCCACAGCACGCCGCCGCCCACCGAGATCGCGACGAAGACGAGCGTCCAGAGGATCGCCCGGCCGGTGCCGGCCGGGCCGCTGCCGGTCTGCACGGCCTGCCCGTCGAGCAGCCCGAACGCGATGCCCTGCGCGACGCCGAGGCCGCCGAGGGAGACCGCCCACGCGGGCGCGGAGGTGAGGCCGGCGATCAGCCCGAGCACCACACCGACGAGGAGCGCGACCAGCAGCGCCACGATGCCGGCCAGCACGCCCGCGACGTCGTTTTCGGCGAGCTTGGCGTAGGTGGCGCCGGCCAGGACGGCGATCGCGCCGACCGCGAGGTTGGGCGTGGCGGTGCGCAGCGAGAGGGCGAAGGCGCTGGCGAGCAGGCCGGCGGTGGCCAGGTTGAACCAGGGCGTCGTGCCCCGGAACAGCGTGCCGGTGGCGGCGACGACTGCGGCGGTGAGCAGCACCAGGACCAGGAGGATCGTCTCCCAGCCCAGGTGCGCGAGGATCCCGCCGGACCGGGCCGGCGGCGGTCCGGGCGGCGGCGGCGCGAACGACGCGGCGACGGGGGCGGGCGGCTGGGACATCGCTACTCCTTCGGGGGCGGGCCGGACATCGATCCCGAACGTAGCGAGCCGGCACCACTGTCCCAGGTGGGATCGCGGCCCGGTTCCGGAAACCGATATTTCCTCGCGGACACCTCTGGCGGCGTGCTACAGAACCGGGGTGAACACACCCCCGCACGAGCTGGCCGAGGCGCGGCTCGCGTCCGCGCTCACTGCGGGCTGGGGACTGGCGGTGGCGTCGCTCGCGTACCGGCCGGTGGGCTTCGGCAGCCACCACTGGGAGCTCGTCGACGCCGGCGGCGGGCGGTGGTTCGTGACGGTGGACGACCTGCGCACGAAGCGGTACGCGGCGGGCGAGCCGCTCGACCGGGCGTACGAGCGGCTGCGGGACGCGCTCGGCACCGCGGTGGCGCTGGGCGCGCACGGGCTGGAGTTCGTGGTCGCGCCGGAGCCCACAGTGGACGGCGCGGCACTGTCGCGAGTGGACGACCGGTTCACCGTCGCCGTGTACCGGTACGTCGACGGGGAGAGCTTCGGGTGGGGTGATTTCGCTTCCGGCGAGCAGCGACTCGCCGTACTAGGGATGGTTGTCGCTCTTCATGGCGCGCCCCCGGCGGCGGGCGCGGGAGCGGCGGTGGACGACCTCCGCGTGCCCGGCCGGGCCGACCTGGAGGCGGCCCTGGCGGGTGACGTGCCCGACGCCGGCCCGTACGCGCGGCGGATGCGCGATCTGCTGGCGGCCCGGCCGGAGCGGGTGCGGGAGCTGCTCGCCGACTACGACGCGCTGGCCGCGGAGGTCGACCCGGCCCGGTGGGTGCTCACCCACGGCGAGCCGCACCCCGGAAACACCATGCGCGCGGCGGGCAGATGGCGGCTGATCGACTGGGACACGGTGCTGCGCGCGGCGCCCGAGCGCGACCTGTGGAGCCTCGACCCGGGCGACGGCTCGATCCTCGCCGCGTACGAGGCGGCGACCGGCGTGCGGCCGCGGCTGGACCTGCTCGAACTCTTCCGGCTGCGGTGGGAGGCGGCCGACCTGGCGGCGGCCGCGAGCCGGTTTCGGGCGCCGCACGCCGGAGACGCGGACGACGACGCCACCTGGGACATCCTGGCCGCGCTGGCCACCTGAACCGCTGGTATCACGGCGTTTTCCACCCCCGGCGGGTGAGGGAGGCTAGCCTGCGGGTTGACCGCCTCGAAAGCATTGGAGCCCGTGATGGCATCACGACTCAACCCGTACATCAACTTCGACGGCAACGCGCGGCAGGCGCTGGAGTTCTACAAGGACGTGTTCGGCGGCGAGCTGGCCCTGAGCACGTTCGGGCAGTTTCCGGGCGCCGACCCGGCGACCGCGGACAAGATCATGCACGGCCAGCTGGAGACCCCGAGCGGGTACACGCTGATGGCCTCCGACACGCCGCCGGACTGGCAGATCGATCCCGGCAACAACATCACCGTCAGCCTGAGCGGCGACGACGCCGACGAGCTGCACGGCTACTGGGACAAGCTCGCCGACGGCGGCACGGTCACCGTCCCGCTGGAGAAGCAGATGTGGGGCGACGAGTTCGGCCAGTGCGTCGACCGGTTCGGCATCTCCTGGCTGGTCAACATCAGCCAGCCGCAGGCCTGACTCGGGGCGGCCCGGCCCCCACCCGGGAGGTCGGGCCGCCGAAACCGACCATCCCCACCGCCTGCACGCGGAGGGTGCCCGGGTCGTGCGCGTGCCCGACGGCGCTCCAGGCGCGCGCCACGGCCGCGAGCGCCCCCGCCCCCGCCGCCACCGCCACGTCGCCCGCGCGCAAGCCGAGGCGCCGGCCCCCCCCCCCGCCCCGCGCCGGCCCGGCGCGGCCGCGCCGGCCGGCGCGCGCCACGACCAGGTAGATCAGGGGCAGGAACAGCAACGTCTCACTGAGGGCGGTCACCTCGGCCGCCCGGTCACCGCCACCCAGGATCACCAGGGCGGAGACGGCGGCCAGCGCCGTCGGCCAGCGCCGGGCCAGAGCGCGGATCATCTGGTACGGCGTGCCGTGCTCGGCCGAGGTCTCCGTGCTGGTCATCGGGCCGACGCCTCCTTCGGATACTGGTACCGGGTGGGGGTATGTGTGCTGCGGTCCATCCTGAAGGAACCCGCCCCGTCGCGCAAGTGCCTTGGCCGTTGGCCGCCCCACCCGGCCGGCGCCCGGCGGCGCGATCTAGCGTTGACTGGTGAGGTTCGCGATCAGCTACAGCCCCGCCTACCACGGCATTGACCCCGACGGCCTGATCGGCTACGCGCGGCACGCGGAGGAGTGCGGCTTCGAGGCCGTCTACCTGCCCGAGCACATCGTGCTGTACCCCGGCGCGACGATCGGCGAGATGCCCATCCCGCCGACGCTCGAGAGCCCCGACCCGCTCGACATGCTCGCCTTCGTGGCGGCGGCCACCTCGCGGATCCTGCTCGGCACCGGCGTGCTGCTGCTGCCGTACCACCATCCGGTCGTGCTCGCCAAGCGCCTGGCCACCATCGACGCGCTGTCCCGCGGCCGGATGCGGCTGCTCACCGTCGGCGTCGGCACGCTGCCCGGCGAGGCGCACGCGACCGGCGTCGACTTCACCACCCGCGGCCGCCGCACCGACGAGGCGATCGACGTGCTGCGCCTGCTGTGGGGCGGCGGGGCGGAGGGGGTGAGCTTCCACGGAGAGTTCTTCGACTTCGACAACGTGACCTGCTACCCCAAGCCGTACGGCGGGGACGTCCTGCCGATCCACATCGGAGGGTCGAGCCGCCCCGCCGCGCGCCGGGCCGGGCGGCGCGGCGACGGCTTCTTCCCCGGCGGCCTGCTCCTGCCGGACGAGCGCCGCGCGCAGCTCGACCTGGCCCGCGCGGCGGCGGTCGAGGCCGGCCGCGACCCGGCCGCCCTGGAGTACACCCGCTGGGGCTCGATCGACGTCACGCCCGAGCGCGTCGAGGCGCTCGCCGCCGAGGGCGTGACCCGCATCGTCGTCGGCGCCACGGCCGAGGAGCCGGCGGAGCGGTACGCGCAGATGGACGCCTTCGCCGAGCGCTTCGCGCTCACTCCCGTGTAGACCCCTCGCCCGAGGCGGTCGGCGTCGCCGTCGCTGGGGCGTCGACCCGTCTTAACCGCGAGGACTTATATAACCTCCGCGTACAGTGGTGGCGTGCACGCGTTCGACGTTCTCGGCGACCCGGTGCGCCGCCGCATCCTCGAGCTGCTCGCCGACGGCGAGCAGAGCTCCGGTGCGGTCACCGAGGTGATCCAGGCCGAGTTCGGCATCTCGCAGCCCGCCGTCTCGCAGCACCTGCGCGTGTTGCGCGACAGCGGGTTCGCGTCCGTCCGGCCCGAGGGCACGCGCCGGCTCTACGCGGTCGACCCCGGGCCGCTGCGCGAGGTCGACGCGTGGCTGGACCAGTTTCGCCGGTTCTGGAGCCAGCGGCTCGACGCCCTGGCCACCGAGCTCGCCCGGGGCAAGCGGGAGCGGCGCCGCGGCGGGCAGTGAGCCTGTCCACTGTGGATCAATCGGCCCCCTTGAGAAAAGTCTTAGGTGGTGCTTATATAAGTGTCATGCTCTGATAGCGTGGCCGTTGCGCGGCCCCGTCTTGTCCACTGGGGACACATCTGCCAGGAAGGATTTCGCGAGTATGACCGACACCGCAGGTTGGCTGAAGACCGTTCACCGTGAGCTGGGAGCCGAGGACACCGACGCGGGTCGGTCCCGGTCGGTGTTGCTGCGCCGTTCCTTCGGCGCGCCTGTCGAGGATGTCTGGGAGGCGGTGACCGACCCGGTCCGGCTCGAGCGCTGGTTCTATCCGGTCAGTGGTGACCTTCGCCTGGGCGGTAAGTATCAGTTGGTGGGGAATGCGGGTGGCGAGATCCGGACGTGTGATCGGCCCAATCTGCTGGTGGTTACTTGGGAGTACGACGGCGGTGGCTCGTCCGACCTGGAGGTGCGGCTCACGGCCGAGGGTGATGGCGAGGAGTCGACGCTGATCGAGCTCAGGCACACTGCCGTGCTCCCCTTCGACGACGACTTCTGGCTGGCAAACCTCGGCCAGTTCGCGCCCGGCTGGGACCACGGGTTCTGCCGCCTGGACGCGTATCTGCGCGGTGAGCTGGCCGAGGGCGACTCGCCCAACGAGTTGTCGATCGAGGCGCAGCGGTTGTGGGAGCTCGCCGGCGCGGAGTGGGCGGCCGTGGGCATCGCCTGGCGGGAGAGCTGAGCCGACGCCGGTGGGCGGCCCTGATCCCGCTCCGGGACCGCATGGTGCCGGCGGCGCCGCCGCGCGGGGTGTTAGCTGTTCTGTGCCGCGATTTGCAGCAGGTTGCCGCAGGTGTCGTCGAGGACGGCCACGGTCACCGGGCCCGGCTTCGTGGCGGCCGACTTCGGCCACCTGCCGCTCAGGGCCGGCTCCGTGGATGCCGTCTTCGCCATCGAGAGCATCGGGTACGCCCGGGACATGCCGGGCTTGCTGGACCAGGTCGGGCAGGTGCTGCGTCCCGGCGGCCAGCTGTTCGTGATCGAGATCTTCCGCACCGAGCTGTTCGGTGTCGTACCCGCGCGGGCGCGGCAGCTGTGCGCGGCGACGGAGCGGCTGCTCGCCTTCCCCGACCTCTGGTCGGTGCCGGACTGGGTCGCGCTTGCCTACGACCGAGGGTTCGAGGTCACCGGGCTGACCGACCTGACCGACGCGACCGTGCCGGGGCTGAGCGACTTCGCGCGGGTGGGGGGTTCGTGCTCGGCACCGTCGTCGCGTTGATGCGGCTCTCCGGGGTACCCCTGCTGACCTCGGTCGCCTGGACGTACGTCTGGATCTTCCGGTCGGTGCCGCTGATCCTGCAGCTGCTGTTCTGGTACAACCTCGCGATCCTCTACAAGCAGATCTCGTTCGGCATCCCGTTCGGGCCGTCGTTCGTCGAGGTCGCCACGATGGACCTCATCGGACCCCTGACCGCGGCGAGTCTGGGCCTCGCCCTGCACCAGGGCGCCTACGCCGCCGAGATCGTCCGGGCCGGCATCCTCTCCGTCGACCATGGACAGTTGGAGGCGGCGGCCGCGCTCGGCGTGCCGCGCAACCGGCAGATCCGCCGGATAATCCTGCCGCAGGCCATGCGCACCATCGTCCCCACCGCGGCCAACGAGATCGTCGGCCTGGTCAAGGGCACCTCGGTGGTCTACATCATGGCGCTGCCCGAGCTCTTCTACCAGGTCCAGGTCATCTACAACCGCAACGGACGGATCATCGCCCTGCTGCTGGTGGCGACGATCTGGTACATGATCATCACCTCGGTCCTGTCGATCCTGCAGTACTACGTCGAGCGCTACTACGCCAAGGGCAGCACCCGGGTCCTGCTGCCCACGCCGCTGCAACGGTTGCGCGGGTTCGTGCTCGGGCGCCGCGTCGCGCCGTGGCGGGCCGCCGGATGAGCGCCGGCAAGCTCGTCGTCGGCGTGAACCCGGACGGCGCGCCACCGCTGGCGTTCCTGGCCACGGACGACCGCACGCTCATCGGCTCCGAAGTGGACATCGCCCAACTTGTCGCCGACGTGCTCGGCCTGGAGCTGGTGCTGGAGAACACCTCCTGGGAGAACCTCTTCCTGGCCACCCGCTCCGGCAAGTACCAGGTCGGTTTCTCCAACATCACGGTCACCGAGGAGCGCAAGGACATCTACGACTTCGCCACCTACCGGGTCGACCAGCTCGCCTGGGAGGTGAGCAAGGACAGCAAGATCACGAAGATCTCGGGTCCGGCGGACATCGCCGGCCTCAAGCTCTCGGTCTCCTCCGGCACCAACCAGGAGAAGATCCTGCTCGCCTGGGACGAGGAGAACAAGAAGGCCGGCCGCCCGGCGGCGACCGTCTCCTACTTCGAGTCCACCGACTACCAGCTGGCGCTCCGCTCCGGCCGCACCGACGCCCACTTCGGCCCCAACCCGACGGTCGCCTACCACGTCGCCGTCGCCGGCGAGACCAAGATCGTCGGCACCTACTCCGGCGGCGGCGCCACCGTGGAGGGCCGGATCGCGGCGATGACCGTCAAGGGCAGCGGCCTGGTGCAACCCGTGGCCGACGCGCTGAACGCGGTCATCAAGGACGGCAAGTTCGCCCAGGTGCTGCAGCGCTGGGGCCTGGCCAACGAGGCGGTGCCCGAGTCGCTGGTCAACCCCAGGGACTGCCCCGCGAGAACAAGTGAGCACCCACCCAGCGCGCTCGTTGAGGGCCGGCGTCCTTCACGTGCTCACCGGCCCGCTTGCTCGCGCCACCGCGGTGATCAAGAGCTTCTCTCGAGCCGAAGATCAGGTGCGCTGATCTGCCGCTGTGCGCGCCGGGCGTGACAGTGGGGGCCGGTGGCGGCGGGTGCCGTGGGCGGGGATCTCAGCGGCGGGCGAAGACGAGGCCGCCGTCGATGTCTGGGGCCGGGTGGTGGGTCATCTCGGCCTCGATGGTGAAGCCGCACGCGTTCAGCGAGGCTGCGACCTGGTCGGGTTGGTGGCGGTGTACGTAGACGTTCATGGGATGGCCGCCGTAGCCCTCGGTTTTGAGCCGGCTGCCGTGGCCGGCGTGGAAGGCGAGCAGCAGGACCCCACCGGGGCGTAGCACGCGGTGGAACTCGGCGAAGACGGTAGGTATCTGGTCGTCGGGGACGTGGATGACCGAAAACCAGGCCAGCAGCCCGGTCAGGGCGCCGTCGGCGAGGTCGAGGCTGGTCATGGTGCCGACCTCGAAGCGCAGTCCGGGATGGTCCCGGCGCGCTACGTCGATCATCGCGGGTGACAGGTCGATGCCGAACGCGTCCAGGCCGATGCTGTGCAGGTGGGCGGTGAGCCGGCCGGGGCCGCAGCCCACGTCGGCGACGAGTCCTTCGCCTTGGGCGTGGACCAGTTCGGCGAAGAGCGCGAGGATGCCCCGTTGGAACGGCTCGCCGGCGAGGGCGTCGCGCAGCATGTTCGCGTAGCTGACCGCGACGGTGTCGTTCGCCTCGAGCCGCCGCCTGTCGAGGCAGATCAGGCGGTGGGGTATTCGTGTCGGCTCGTGGCCGTGGGCGGGGGTGGCTGCGGGGCGGCTGCTGTCTGGTCTGGACGTGGGGAACCTGCCGGGACGTCTACGCTTTACCGCGTGCCGGTGGGGTTTGCAGTGAGTCTCGTGGTCCGCGGCCGGACGGTGGACCCGGCGGGGATGCTGGCGATGATGGCCGCGGACCTCGAGGCTGGCGGCATCGAGGTTCTTCGGGTCGATGACGTCGTGCGTTTCACCGCGGGCGAGGTGCGTGACCTGTCGGTCCTGGCGGTGCCGCTGGCCGCGTGGTGGCAGCAGCACGAGCCGACGCCGGCCGGCGAGGTGGCCCTGC
The DNA here is from genome assembly GCF_031085175.1 of Phytohabitans maris. Lineage (GTDB taxonomy): Bacteria > Actinomycetota > Actinomycetes > Mycobacteriales > Micromonosporaceae > Phytohabitans > Phytohabitans maris. The sequence goes on along the minus strand of NZ_JAVHUY010000043.1, from coordinate 65,969 downwards.
GGTTCGTTGGGCCGAACGGTGTCACTGAAATGACCTACAGCAGGCCCGACCTGGCCGTTGAGTACGTCCGGCACACGATCGAGGTCGACAGCGGCGAACCCTACGCGCCCGGCGCGGCGCCCGGTTCGGTACGCCGGCTCGCGGCAGGGCTGATACGGCGGGGCCGCACTGGCTTCACCGCGCTCAACCCGGAGCACAGCGACTACGACCCTGGCGACGACGACGGCTACTGTCTGGTCAACGACGGCGTACCGGCCTATGGTGCGCTGCTCGCGCTCCGGCTGACTCGCAAGACCCTGAGCCTGCGGCTAACCCGTGAAGCCGCACGAGCGTGGGCGGCCCGCTCGACGACCTTCACGATCAAGCTCCACCTCACACACCACGAAACCGAACAACTGCGCTTGGAGCTACGGCGCCTCTTCCGCTACCGAAACGCTCAGGCCACCGCCCCCGCACTCCACCTCGGATAGCCCGGTCGCGCGGTCCGTGCACGCACACGCCGAAGAAGGTGCGCCTGATCCAGGTAGACGACCTCGACGCACTGTGACGGGCTGGGTGGCGGATCGGGAATCGCCGCGAACGGGATGGCGGACAACGAGTTCGGCGAAGATCCGGCCACGAACCCATCCAGCGACATGGTGGAGTGCAAGGACGCTTTCCGACGGTGTCTGCTGTTGAGCCAAGTCGTTGTCGGTCTCAGTAGGCGCGGTGGTATCTGGTGTGGCTCCGATCGTGGTTGTGCCCCAGTGCTCAAAGAGCAGGGTGGATGTCGCTGTGGCCCTTGCCGACGTGTTGGAGTGCGGCTTGGTGGAGGGGGTGGCTGGCGGAGTACAAGGCGGGCCCTGTGTGTGGGTGACTTTGACCGGTGAGGCCGCTGAATTGGCCGCCGGCCTCGGTGACGATCAGCGAGGTGGCCGCGAAGTCCCATACCTGCCCGCGGGTTTGCATGGCGAGGTCCAGTTCGCCGGTGGCTACGAGCAGGGCCGGGTGTGTTGTCCAGGGCAGCGGAGTGGTCAGCGCTGCGAGGTCGGCGAAGAGCCAGTTGTCCTGTGGTAGTGCGGCCGGGTCGGGTACGACGGCGAAGCGGCTGGTCGCCAGGTTCGATGTTGCCTGGCCATGGGTCGCGATGCGCCGTTGGTGGATGGGGCCGGTGCTGGTGAGATCGGCGACGAACCCGCCGGAGCCTCGCTCGGCCCACCAGATCCGTCGCTGGGCTGGGGCTGCCGCTACGCTGGCGACTACCTGGCTGTCGACCTCCAGCGCGAGCAGGACCAACCATCGGTCGTCGCCTTCGGCGAACATCGCGGTGCCGTCGATGGGGTCGATGATCCAGCGCCGGTCGCTGTCTCCGCGCTGGCCCTCCTCCTCGCCAAGGACCGCGTCTTGGGGCCGGGCCGCGGCCAGTGTTTGCCGGATGGCGGCTTCCACGGCATGGTCAGCCTCGGTCACGATGCTGCCGTCCTGCTTCCGCTCGCGGCGGATCCGAGTCACACGCGTGAAGTACCCCATCGCCAGCCCGGCCGCGTTCACCACCGCGTCGACCGCTAAATCAAGATCGCTAGACACCCATCCATCATTGCCGACCACCCCGTGACGTCTCAGGGGGTCAAGCTTTGGGCGGCACGGGGCGCTTCACTATCTCATCCGGACACGAAGTGCCAAGTAAGTCCGACGTCGGCGGGCGACGCACCCACCAGTTACCGCCCCTGCGGACGCCCCCGCCAGGAGGCACGATCTCTCTCACCGGCCTCGACGGCGACCTCGCCCTGGCCGAGCCCAAACGGCTGCGCCACCGCGTACACACCGCCGCCCGCCTGGGCCGCGGGCAACGCCGCCGCTACCTTCGCATCCCGGCCACCTGGCCCTGGGCCACCCAAAACCACCGCCGCGTTCGACCCGATCGCGGCGATCCCGGCACCCGGCTGACCGGCATCAACCGCTTGACCCAACGACCGGAGAACCCAGGAGACCACGCCCACCGGCGCGACAGTTGGCCACCCAACCTGCCCGCCACCGACAACCATCGACCAACAACGATGAGATCAAGCGGGCAAAGCCGCCGCGTCACACGCGCGAACGATCGAGGCTAGCCACCTGAATGATCATCAGAAGGCCGCACTGCTACTCCTCATCGGTATCCGATTCTTTGACCAACAAATCTGTAAGGCGTGGGCCCCATTTCGGCAGACCGGAGTCGGGCTCAAGTATGGATTGGTGGTCTTCGTTCTCAGCAACGAAGAAGGACACGTTGGTCAGATGACTATGCCATCCTAGTGCGTCCTCGACACCCCGATCCGCCACTCGGGCCGTGTTGGTTGCGGCTGACGCGATGACGAGCGTCTCGATGTCGAGGCTGCCCCACGTCGGAGCAGTCGTCATGACATCACAACGACGTCCGGCCGTCTCGACAGCCTTCAACTGCTTCCCGTCGGCGAGTAATTCGTTGAACGCCTCCTCGCCGAAGGCTACCCGCATTTCGTCGCGCATCGACTCGGCCGATCCGACAAGCTCATCCTCAGTGACAGGCATAGCATCCACGATCACCAGGGTTTCGACGTGCTCCCCTCGTGAGACCAGGAGGCGCGCCACGGCAAACATGATATGCGCGCCATATGACCAACCCAGCAGCTCATACGGTCCGGTCGGCTGCAGCCGCTGGATGACGTCGGCGTATGTCGACGAGAGATCCTCAAGGTCATCGAACTCGATATCCAAGCCGACGATCGCCGGATCGTCAATTCCAACCAGCCCTACACCGTGCGGCAGGTATCTCGACAATTCCGAGTACATAGATGAGCTACCGAACTTTGGGTGCGCACAGAACAGATTGCGTCCATTCAAGGATTGGGTGAATCGGGTCACGATCGCGGTGATCTCGACATCAGGATCTGCGTCCTGCTGCATCTTCTTATCGACAACCAAACTCAGTTCGCCGATCGTTGATGCGGTGATGACGTCCCTCATCGCTATGTTCACGGGGAACGTGCGGTTCATTTGGGCGGCAAGCCGCATGGCCGCGAGCGAATGCCCTCCCAGCCGGAAGAAGTCGTTTCCCGCGTCCAGGACCAGTTCCTCATCGAGGTCGAGCACATCACGGAATATCGCGGCCAGCGCCAACTCCGTATCCGACTCAAGGACCCGGCCCGTACCGGCTCCGGACGCAGCTGGGTCAGGCGGAGGCAACGCGCGACGATCCAGCTTTCCGGTCGGGGTGAGGGGGAAAGACTCCACCGCCATAAGCGAGGCCGGGACCATATAGTCAGGCAAGTATGTCGCCAGATGGCGACGCAGTGGCTCGCTGATATCGCCGTCCGATGTAACGCTGTAATAGGCGGCCAGCTGCGGTCCGGTCGGATGGTCAAACGCGACCACTTCGGCACGCGCTACCCCGGGGAATGCTTGCAGTACGTCCCGGATCTCGTCCGGTTCGATGCGGTAACCGCGAATCTTGATCTGCTCGTCGGCCCGACCGAGGTAATCAATCATCCCGTTGTCGTTCCACCGGGCTAGATCTCCTGTGCGATACATCCGTTCCGCTGGTTCCCACGGGCAGGCGACGAAGCGTTCGGCGGTCAGCGCCGGTTGACCCCAATAGCCGCGTGCGGTTCCGTCGCCGACGAGATAGAGCTCACCCGCGACGCGGGGAAGGGTGGGTTGAAGGTTCTGATCGAGGATGTATGCCCGAGTGTTGAAGATTGGCGTTCCGACACTCGATGTTGTGCTGTCGTCCAGATCGGCACCGAGGGCATTGATTGTGTACTCAGTGGGTCCGTAGAGGTTGTATGAGCCAACTCCGGGGGCGTTGCGCAGCTGTTGCCACAACCGGTCCGGAACGGCCTCGCCACCAAGAGACACGAAGACGACACCAGGAGCGTCGGAAGACACTGATCGGCCGGCCGGGCGATCTCGCTCGAGCAGCCCCTCTTCGACCAGCAGTTGCACATAGGACGGTGTGACATCGAATCCGTCGATGCGCATCTCGTCAAAGTGGGCCAGCAGCCGCTGCGGGTCGCGTCGCATCTCCTCGTCGATGACGTGAACTTCGTGCCCGTTCAGTAGCCAGAACAGTTGCTCCCACGAGGCATCGAATGAGAAGGATGTAGTGTGCGCGATCCGCAACCGGCGCCCACGCTGGTTGTTTACGACCCGATCAAAGATCTTCTCGACGTGGTTGAAGTACATGTTCGTCAGTCCGCGGTAACCAACGGCGACGCCCTTGGGCCGTCCGGTGGTTCCCGAGGTGAAGATGATGTACGCGAGGTTGTCCAGCGAGACAGGTCCGCCGCGTTCTGCTGCCGTGACCGGATCTGTACCAAGCTGCGCGAGGCGATCCAACGTCGCCGCGGAGTCGAGGCTGATCACCGGCCCTGCGGTGGCGTCTAGCCGATCCACGTCGCGGTGGGTGACCAGAGTGACGGTCGGTTCGGCGGCGCTGAGCATGTAGCCGATCCGTTCGTCGGGCAGCTCATTGTCCACGGGGACGTAGGCGGCTCCGACGGCGAACACCGCGAACATCGCGATGACCATGCGCTCATCGCGCGGCAGCATCAGCGCGACCCGGTGCTCCGGACGTACCCCCGCCTCAAGGAGAAGCCGGGCGTAGCGATTCACCTCAGCGAAAAACTCCGCAAAGGTGAACAGATGATCCCCTGCTACAAGCGCCGTTTTCGACCCGGACCGCAGCACCTGACGGTGCAGCAACTCGGCGACCGTAACCGGTTCCGTATCCCGGATGAGATCGGCGGCGATACCCGTGCGCGGGACGGTCTCGTCCGGCAACAGCGCTGACAACGTGCCAACGGGCTCGTCAAGCTGGTGGGTGAGAGAGAGGAGCACCTGTACGTAGCGGTTGAGCAACAGCTCTGCGGCTGGGGCATCGAAAGCGTCCTGGCGGTAGGACAGGCGCACGTGCACGGCGGCCTCTCCGTCGTGTTCCTCCGGGTCGACCGCGAACGTCACCGGGTAGTGTGTTGCGTCATCAACCTTTGCGCCGACGACCTGCAACCCTGCTGTTTCCAGCCCCGCAGTCTTGCCGAATGGCATGTTCTGCACCACGAACAGCGTATCGAACAGGACAGAAACGCCTACGTTGGTCTGGATCTGTGTCAGAGAGGCTTGCGGATAGTCGATGACGAGCAGCTGCTCAGACTGGACCCGGGCGAGCAGCTGTCGATTCGTCTCGAACGGGGGCAGACTCATCCGCATCGGGACTGTGTTGAACAGCAGCCCGATGATTCGGTCGGCGCCGGGCAACGACGGCGGCCGACCGGAAACGGTGTTACCGAATACAACGTCGTTGCTGCCGGTGAGCCGGCTGAGCGCGATCCCCCAGGCGGTCTGCAGCAAGGTCCCCACCGTGACATTGGCACCCCGTGCGGTATCGAATACCCTCGCGGCCTCTGCCGGGTTGAGATCGAGGTGAAGTTCGCCGGTGGCGCTCTGTCCGTCACCGAGGTCGACGGAGTCAGGGCACAGCAACGTTGGACCAGCCAGGTCCGCCAGGTAGTCGTCCCAGGCACGATAGGCGGCATCGGGATCCTGGTCGTCGACCCAGTCCAGGTAGGAGCGGAAAGACGACGGTCTCACTCGCTCGACATATCCGGGATCAGCGTAGATGCTGAGGATCTCAGCGAGTAGCGCGCTGATGGACCACCCATCCAGCAGGATGTGCTCAAAACTCATTGCCAACGTCCACGTTTTGCGGTCGTGTTCGAGCAGCGTGAATCGGATCAGCGGCGGGATCTCGAAGTCGAACGGCTCACCTCGCTCGGCCGTCAGGAATTGCTCCAGATCGACCCCGCGGCTACTCCACTCGTCCAATCGGATTACCCGCACGGGGACTTCGACGCCAGACGGGATCACCTGTACGTCCCCGGGAGGGATGAACGCTGCCCGGAGGTTGGGATACCTTTCCATAGCAATGGCGATAGAAGTCGTCATCCGCTCGGGATCGAGATCCCCCGCGATCTGTCGGGTTACCTGCGAGACATAGGTGTTGTGGTCGTCAGATTCCCGGGACCGCAGTAGGTGATAGAACAATCCACGTTGCAACGGGGCAAGCGGAAGGATCTGGGCGTCATGCCCGTAGCGGGCTCGGATGGATTCTTCTTCGATGGGCGTCAACGCGACCCGGTCAGCGCGACGCAGAGTGAACGCATCTCGACGCTCGTGGCCTGGGGCGGGGATTCCGACTCCGTCAATCGCTTCGGCGACGGCGGCGGCCAGCGCATTCGTATCGACATCAACCGTGTGCGCCGACTCCACCCAGACGCGGACGACACAACCGTCGGGCTCAGCGCCCCCGACGAAGACATGGATGCCGAGTCCATTCTCTGGTGCGCCAACGCCCGCAGCAGGATCGGTGATCAACTCCGCTCGGCTACGGAACACGCCTACTCGTATCCGTGGAATCGGAAGATCGTCGAAGAAGCGGCTGAACCGGGGGTGTCCAGCCAGAGAGGCGTATTCGGCCGCCCGCTCCGGGCTCAGTCGAATGACATCATCATGACCAAGCAATACGGGGAATCGACGCGTCATGAAGGGACCGTCAGACTCGTGGAACTCCACGAGCAGATCGCCGTCAGCGATTCCGACCAGGGCCTTGGCCACGGCCGTCAGCACGACGGACCCCAGAGAAGATTCGTCGGCGGCGGAAGCCGCCCGTCCGGTCGCGACACTTGACGCTTCCGAAGCCACCGAGTCGCCTCGCTCCGGCAGCACCGTGGCGGCCGCATCAGCGAGCTGATCTACCCAGTCCTCCCAGAAGGGATCGTCAAGGATCTCAGTCAATTCGTCGTCATTGTGTCCAGCCGCGGCCAGAGTAGCCGCGACGACCATCGGAGTACCCGCGTGATATGCGGTGACCAGCTCTGTGAGCCTCTCACCTACCGCATCCAGCATCTCAGGGTTGCTGGTCTCGGCGACCAGTTCACCGGCGCCGCTATCGCGGATCGCCAATCGCAAGGTGGAGCTTCCTCCCGACAGGGCGTGACTGACATGGTCGATCGCCGCCCGCCAGAGTGGAGCCACACTGATATCGAAATCCTCAAGCGGCAAATGGAAGAGGCGAATGTCACCGACGTTGTTGATAGTTTTGGTCCGGCCCTCGTCGGCATGAACGATCTGGGCCAGTAGTCTCACCGGTAGATCCGGGTGCCGCGAACCAAGCGCAAGGAAGCGCGCTGTGCGCCGCAACAATCGCGATGTGGTTTCCGCAGAGAACAACTCGCGGGCCGCGTTCAGCTGCATTCCGAACGTTCCACTGTCAAGTCTTTCAATACTCGACACGAGATCGAACAGCGCAGGCTGAGATCCTAGCGGGCCATCCGCAGTGGTCGAGGTGTAGGGGGTGAGTGGCGGTGCCTCACCCAAATCTCCACGGCGATCCACGTAGGCGGCCATTACCTGGAAAAGCGGACTGATCCCAACGCGCCGCGGCGGGTTCACCGCCTCAACGACATGCTCGAACGGAACGAGCTTGTGGTCAGTAGCTTCGAGCATACGATCGCGGGAACGTAGCAGCGTCTGCGCGAACCCGGCTCCAGCGTCGATGTCGGTGCGCACCACGACGGTGTTCACGAAGTAGCCGATAAGGTCGTGTAGCTCCGGCTGGTCGCGCAAACTGGCTGGGGTGCCAATAGGGACAATATTGCCTGCCCCTTCATCCCACAGCGTTAACGAGAATGCTGCGATCAACGCCTGGAGCGGCGTTGCCTTGTGTTCGACGAGTAACTCGTCGAGCTTGGCGGCTTCCTCACGGAGGAGCGACGTGGTCGCAGGTCGTATGGTTCGCTCTTCGGATCCGTCACGTGGTTGGTCGAGGGGTAGGGCGGTCTCCGTTGGGAGATCTGACAGCATGTCCTGCCAGTACCGCAGATCCAATCGATAGCGGGACTCCGGATCGCTCCGGTTTCCCAACACATGTCGCTGCCAGACCGCGAAGTCAGCATACTGGGTCGGCAAGGGCTCGGCCTCAGCGTAATTGCCGGTAGTCGCTTCGATGTAGAACTTGTTCAGCTCATGAACAAGGATCCCAAAGGAATCCGCATCGGTTACCATATGGTGCCCGTAAGCCACGAGCACATCGCCATCAGAATGGCGCAGTAAACGAAATTTCAGCCCGAATTCGGAGGTGAAGTCAAGTGGCGTCGCGACTACCTGAGCGATCTTGTCGTTGAGCGACTCGGTACCGAGGTATTCGACCTTCAGGACCTCGGTGTCATCGGCGGGTTCCTCACATATGACCTGGCGGAGCGATGAGGTCTCCTCGTCCGGCACGAGGATTGTACGCAGTATCTCGTGACGAGCGACTATGCGACGTACCGCCGTTGCCAAAGCATCCAGACTGACCCGTACACCTGCTTGCAGCACGATCTCAGTCCGATAGATCGGACGCCCTGCGATCTGCTCTGTGAACCAGAGTGCTTGTTGTCCGTATGAGGCCGGTAGTGCGGCCGGGCGTGGGAGTTGGCCGATTCGTGGGCCAGGCGTTCTGGTGGGTGTGGTGGTGTTGTCTGCGATTTGGGCGAGTTGGCCGATGCGGGGGTGGTCGAACACGTCTCGCAGTGTCAGTGCAGAGCTGAGTTGGGCGTTGGTTCGTGCGATGAGTCGGGTTGCTAGGAGTGAGTGTCCGCCGAGGCGGAAGAAGTCGTTGTCTATGCCGAGGTTGGTGTTGTCGTCGAGGTGTAGTACGTCGCGGAACAGGTTTGCGAGGGTGATCTCGGTGGGGGTTTGCGGTGGCCGGCCACTGGCGGTGCCTGCGGCCAGGTTTGGTTGTGGCAGTGCGCGGCGGTCCAGTTTTCCGTTCGCGGTGACGGGGAATCTGTCCAGGCGTATCAACGTGGCCGGCATCATGTACTGCGGCAACGTTCGTGCGAGGTGTTCCCGCAGCGTGTCGGACAGCACCGTCTCCTCGACCGGTGTGGGGCTGGTCGTGGTGACGTATGCGGTGAGGTATTTGCCGCCGGCTGGGTGGTCCAGGGCGAGGACTGCCGCACCGGACACCGATGGGTGCTCTTCGAGGACGGCGCGGATCTCGTCGAGTTCGATGCGGAATCCGCGTATTTTCACCTGGTCGTCGCTGCGGCCGAGGTACTCCAGCTGTCCTTGAAGGTTCCAGCGGACCACGTCACCGGTGCGGTACAGGCGTGTGCCGTGGTCGTTGAACGGGTCAGCGATAAACCGGTCGGCGGTCAAGGCCGGGCGGGCCAGGTACCCGTCCGCGAGTTGCACCCCACCCAGGTAGAGCTCGCCTGCCGCACCGGCTGGTACTGGGCGTAGCCAGGTGTCGAGGACACGTACTGTTGTGTTCGCTACTGGGGCGCCGATGGGGGTGTGTTGGTGGTCGGTGATGGTGGCTGTCGTGCCGTCGCCGGTGATCTCGGTCGAGCCGTAGAAGTTGTGCAGCACGGTGTGTGGTGCGGCGGTTCGTGTCGTATTTGCGGTGTTCCGGGTGAGTGTTTCGCCGGAGGAGACCCAATGCCGGATCGTGGCCAGCGCTGTGTGTGCGTTGTCGTGGCGGAGGAGGGCGTCGGCGAGGCTGGGCACGCTCAACAGGTGTGTGACGCTGTGCCGGGCGATCGTTTCGAGGAGGCGGGCCGGGTCTTGTGCGGTCTGTGCGGGCAGCACCACGGTTCGGGTACCGGCGGTCATCGGCCCGAACAGTTCGGTCACGGCGTCGACGAAACCGACGCCGCTTTTGGATAGCGCGACGCTGTCCGGCGTGTACTCCAGCAGTCGTTCACCCCATGTGAGGCGGTTCACGAGCGCGCGGTGTGGAATAGTGACGCCTTTCGGTCTGCCTGTCGTTCCCGATGTGAATATCACCACGGCGGCGTCGAGGTCGTTCAACGGTCGCGCCAAGACTGGTGGGGTCTCGGCGCCGGCGGTCAGGTGTTGCTGCACGTCGTGGTCGTCGATTCGGAGTACTGGTGTGGGCTGTCCACCCAGTGCATGACTGTGTGCGTTCCCGGTGTGGTGGTCTGTGATCACCATGGCGGGTGCGGTGTCTTCGAGGATGTGTTTGATACGTTCGGTGGGGTAGTCGGGGTCGATCGGTACGTACGCTGCTCCGGCACGTATCACCCCTGTGAGGGCGGCCACCAGGTCTACCGAGCGGGGCATGGCGACCGCGACCCGGTCTCCGACCTGCACTCCCTGGTCGGTCAGTAGTTGGGCCAGCGCGTTCACCCGGGTATCGAACTGGCGGTAGGTGAGTTCGGTGCCGTCGTCGCCGATGACGGCGACCACGTCCGGGCTGGCGGTCACCCGGCGGCGTAGCAGCGTATCGACCGTCGCCGGCGCGACATCAAGCGTCTCGCCCCGCGTCTGCGGCGAGTGTGGGCTGTCGGTGTCCGGGGTGAGTTCGGTGCTCAGCCCGTACAGGGTTTGGGTGGGAGGCCCGGCGATGACGGCGTCGAGGAATCGGCCGAACCGTTCGGCGTGTAGGAGCGGGTGGCCGGTGGTGGTGGAGCCTGCGGATACCTCCAGCCGGATCCCGGACTCCGGGTTGCTGTATACGGCGAGGTCGAGTGAGCCTACCGGGCCGGTGCTGATGGTTTCAGGGACCACGACTACGTCGGCCAGGCGCCGCATCGGTTCGAAGAGTCTGATGTTGATCGTCGGGAGGGTGAGGTAGGACGCTTGGCCGTCCGGCCACAGCCGGGCGATCTGGTGGTCTTCGATGGTTGTGTGGCGGCGTGAGGTCTTCAGTTGGTCCGCGACAGTGGCAAGGAGGCCCGTGAAGGTGTGGTGTGGGCTGATCGTGGTGATGACGGGGGTTGGCCTGGAGATCGCGCTTGGCGTTCTCAGCAGCTCGCGGCTGTCTCGCATCATCAGGGGGACACGGACCGCTATGTGGTCGCGGCCGTCTACCAGAGCGGTGTAGAGGCCCCATGCGGTGATCAGGAGATCGGTCCAGGACACCCGTGCGGTGCGTGCGAGTTGCTGGATCCTCGTATACGTGTGGTCGGGTATCGGGACAACGACTGGTTGGCATGAGGATACGAAGGCCTCGGAAAGGTCCTCCACCGTCCCGTGGCCGGGGTTTTCGGCTCCGAGGACGCTGCTCCAGTAGGCGACGTCCTGTTCGGCTCGGGGGACGTCATGTCCGATGGCGTCCACGACGTCTTTCAAACTGCCGAACCAGCGGTCCGGCACTAAACCGCCTGCCCGCGTCGCCGAGTACACCTCGGCCACACGGCGGATGAAAAGAGAGATGCTGTAGCCGTCGACGAGCAGGACGTTGGTGACGAGGATCCATGCCCATGTGCCGTCCCCGCGACGGACCAGAGTCGAATACGTCGAGGGTTCTTCGGTAGCGGCCGGCGTTGCGGTGAGCTGCTCCCGGGCCATCACTCGTATCCGGTCATCGTCGTGGCCCGCATCCACGACCTTCGTCTGAAGCGTCTTCGCCGTGTCAACATACTGAAAGGGAACGCCGTCATCGTCTCCGAAACGAACACGCATCGCGTCGGTTTCCGAGAAGACGACACTGACCGAGGACGCGAACACAACCGGGTCGACCGGACCATCCAGCCAGATCAACTGACCCGCGCAGAACACCGATGACTCAGGAACAAGCCTGCGCGCCACCCAGTTACCCCGCTGGCTCGCCGTCAACTCCACACGATCAAAAGACGTCAACGCAGGCACATCCACTTCTCCCGAGATCAGGTCGAGCCGTCGTCTTCCCAGCGCCGCTTCGCTTCGGCCATCGAGCGAGTCGGCTAGTGCGGTGGCCACCAACCTTTGCCGGCTTCGCCGGCGCCGGCTGACCAGTGGCCGAAGGCCGCCGGTCAGCCGGTGAACGTTGGTGGCCACCGCACTAGCGCACGAAACAGATCCCGCAATGCCCCTCGCCGAGGCCGTCAACGGGCTCTACTGGACCGAGCTCGATTTGCGCACGCCGGCAGGGTCATGGAGCCACTTCGCCACCGTCTTGGAGATTCTCCAATACCTCGATCCAGTGACCCAGTCTCGAGTCCTCGGCAAGGGTGATGAAATCGATCCGTTCCACTCCCGCACTGCGCCACCGCTCCACCAGGTCCATGAGACGCACCGAGTCCATCCCCTGGTCGCGTAGGTTCAACTCGTAGTCGACCGCTGCGGGATCGAGATACAACACGTCGGCCACGTCGGCGATCATTTGCTCGGTGCTCAGTCTCATCAGAACTCCCCATTCGTTGACGTGCGTTCTTCCAGGAACCGCTTACTGTGGTGGGCGTGGCGGCCTGCGGCTACGCCGCCGACGTCGCCAGCGGTGACGTCCCGCTGGTCACACGGTGGCGATCAGCGCTTCCTCGCCGCTGTTCGGTCGCAGGCCGTCGGTCCGACCCGCAAAGTAGCGATCGGCCAGGTCGGTCGCCGAGACGTGGTCGACGGCGGCGAAACCTGCCCGGCGCGCCAGTCCGATGATCGCGTCGGGAGTGTAGAAGCCGATGAAAGGCGTGCCGGCCCGCCGAGAACCCTCCCTGGAGGCTCGCCGGATCGGTACATCCTCGGGATCGAGATCCTCGATGGGACGGAAGAACGTGAGGATCAGTGTGGAGCCAGGGGGCAGACTCGCCAACCGATTGAGTGTGGCCGTCGTGGCCTGTTCGGTCAGATACATGGTGACCCCCAACCAGGACACCACCGCGGGACGTGAGGTATCGAATCCTGCCGCCTGCAACCGATCCCACCAGTCGTCATTCGCCTCGAAATCAACCGGAACCAGGCGCAACCACTCCGGAATGTCATATCCAAGTTCGACCAACCGGCTCCGCTTCCAAGCCTGTGTCTCCGGTTGGTCGATCTCGAAGATGGTTATGGTCGCCCCCGCATCGGGATGGCGTTGAGCGTACGTGTCCAAGCCCGCGCCCAGGATCACGTACTGATCCACGCCGCGGCTCGCGGCCTGTGCCACCAGGTCCTCGGCCAAACGCGCCCGCCCGACAATCGTGGCGCGCTTTCCTCGGGTGTAGTCAGGGGCCATGTCTCCGCGCTCGCGCCATCCGTCGTCGTCCTGCGCCAGTCGGGCGCCCACCACGTCCTCGATGACGTGCGGCGGCTCGTCCACCTGCGTGTGTAGGGCACGCCACAATGCGACCCGTACCGCCGTGTTGTCTGGTGTGCCGGCAGCGTTTCTCGTCAAGAGCCAGTCCCTCCCACATTGCGCTGTGCGGTGCTTCCATGGAGCAGATGGCACGCCGAGCGCGGCAAGCCAGTACTCAGACACCAGGACCTTAGCATTGCCTAACCTGTTGTTAGCATTACCTAACCTGTCGTCCTGCGGTGTGAGACGCCGTGGTCGGAAGGCGCCATCGGGGGAGTCGGGTGCGGGGGCTTGCGTGGCGCGGGTCCAGACGACGACCGGTGGCGCCGGACGCCGCCTGGACCTCGTCGCGGCTTGACCTCAGGCTCGCGGCCGATACCTTCACGGCCTTGCGGCTGGTGCGCAGATTCAGCGGCCAGAGGGCGCGAAACGGCAGGTCAACGCAGTGTCGGCCCGGCGACCGCGACCACGTGACAAGAGTCAGGTTATGGGTAGGCTTACCTAAGTCCTTGATGCTATCGTCAACACGCTATGAGGGGTGGGCAGCTGGTGCGCTGCTCGTCCCGACCTGTGACAAGGGAGCCGATGGGATGTGTTGCGTGGTAGACGATCTAGGTCGACTCCGTCGCCGGTGGCTCTGCTTGAGGCTGCTACCAGCGGAAACGCCATGATCGCCGCTCGACAGATCACTCAACACGGAACACACCCGAGCCGATGGCCGAATGGCGATGGATGAGATGGACGATGAGCGTCCTGTCGCATCAGAAGACCGTGCTGACGATCAGGTCGACATCCTTGGAATCGGATTCGGGCCAGCGAATCTGAGCCTGGCGATCGCGATCGTGGAATACAACGAGCGCCATCCTGTCGGACAGCGACTGACGGCGAGGTTCGTCGATGCCCAGCGGCAGTTCGGCTGGCACGACGGGATGCTGCTGCCGGGCACGACCATGCAGATCAGTTTTCTGAAGGATTTGGTCTCGCCCCGTACCCCGACCAGTCCATTCACATTTCTGAACTATCTACAGGAGCAGGGGCGGCTGTCTGACTTCATCAATCTCAAGACATTCTTTCCTACGAGACGAGAGTTCCGCGGGTACCTGAGCTGGGCCGCGAACCGGATCGACATCCCGGTCTCCTACGGCACGAGGGCGACCTGTATCGACTGGAGTGGCGGGAGGTTCGAGGTCACGCTTGAGTCGATCGTCGATGGCTCTGCGACGACGACTGTCGCAGCACGCAGTGTCGTGATCGGCACCGGAATCCAGCCGGTGTTGCCGGTGGGGATCGTGCCGGGCGCTCGGGTGTTCCATAACCACCAACTGCTGAGCAGGCTCGCCGGGTTGCCTTCGCGGCCGCATAGCCGTTTCCTTGTCGTAGGGTCCGGGCAGAGCGCGGCGGAGGTTGCTGCATACCTGCACGATGCGTACCCCGATGCGGAAGTACACGCGTCCTTCCGTCGGTTTGGCTACACCCCGTCCGATGACACCCCCTACGCCAACCGCATCTTCGATCCGGAGGCGGTCGACGAGTTCTACACCGCACCGCCGGAGCTCAAGCAGCAGCTGTTGGACTATCACTGGCTGACCAACTACTCCGCCGTCGATGCCGATCTCATCATGGATCTTTACCAGCGTGAGTACGACGAGAAGATCCGCGGCGTGCGCCGCCTGATTGTGCACCGGGTCACCGGGATCGAGCGGCTGAGCGAGGGCGCCGATGGGGTCACAGTGACGATCCGCGACCTGGGAGACCGAGGCAGCATCACGCTCGAGGTCGACGCTGCCGTCTTCGCCACTGGGTTCCGCCCCGCAGAGGTCCGCGGCATGCTTGGGCCGAGCATTGACGGATCGTCCTCGTTCGAGGGGGATCTCCCGATCGTCGAGCGTGACTACCGACTGCGTCTTCCTAGCGTTTCCGGACGGATCTTCCTCAATGGCGGCGTCCAGCATAGTCACGGGTTGACCGCGTCCCTGCTGTCCAACGTAGCGGGCCGCGCCGCAGACATTCTGCGTGCGGTTACCGAGGACGAGCCCGCATCCCAGCCTGATCACAGCGCGACCCAATGACGATTGCCCACCGCGATCCAGACCGATTGCCAAGAGGGACAACGAGGATAACGACTGATGGCCCAGAACCCATTCGACGACGACAACGGTTCCTTCTACGCGCTAGTCAACCGCGAGGAGCAGCACTCGTTGTGGCCGACGTTCAAGCCGGTCCCAGGCGGTTGGACCATCGTGTACGGCGAGCCTGACGGCAGGCCGCGCCAGGAAGTACTCGACTGGATCGACGAGCACTGGACCGACATCCGTCCGAAGTCGTTGCGCGATCACATTGCCAAGTACGAGGCACAGAAAACCGAGGGTGCCAACGGCTCCCGCGCTACCGAAGCCGCCAGAGTCGAAGCCACGGACGACAAGGCCGCTGCCGAAGCCGGTCGCGAGGGCAACCCGGCCGTTGTCGACTGAGAGTGGATGTGGGTCCGCCGCCTGGTAACGCAACGGTCGATGTACCCGTATGGATCGAGCACCCCGGTACCCTCAGACCTGACTGAGGCGCAGTGGAAGCTCATCGAGCCGATGCTGCCGCTGCCCGAGTGGATGGGCCGTCCGGAGAAGCACCACGCAGAGTGATGGTGGATGCGATCCGGACCGGGTGTGCCTGGCGGTACCTGCGGCGGATTCCCGCTATGGGAGAGGGCTTACAGCCGGTTCCGGCAATTTGTGCTGACCCCGCGCCGGTCCCCGCCGCACGTTCAACACAGAACCTATCTAGCAGAACCCACAGAGGAGTTGGACATGCTGCGCGAGGTACTCGGTGGAAAGATCCACCGCGCCACCGTCACTCAGGCTGACCTGCATTACGTCGGGTCGCTCACGCTCGATGAAAACCTGGTGCGTGCCGCGGGTCTAGTCGAAGGCGAGAAAGTGCAAGTCGTCGACATCACCAACGGGGCTCGTCTCGAGACCTACATCATCAGTGGGCCCGCCGGTGGTGGCGACATCTGCATCAATGGCGCGGCGGCACACCTGGTACACCCCGGCGACATGGTGATCATCATGTCTTTCCGGTTGGCCGAGGAATCCGAGTTGGACGGTTACGAGCCCAAGGTCGTGCACGTCGATGCCGCCAACCGCATCGTTGCCCTGGGTAATGATCTCGCCGAGCCTGTCCCGGGCGCCGAGGACCAGATCTCTGCGCGTTCCGTGTGACGGATCCCGCGGGCGTGCGCACATCTCGCGATCGGTCAACCGTCAGCCCCGGCTGGAGTCCCACGCCTCCCACAGGCGCGCGTACGTGCCCTGCGCCGCTACGAGTTCCTCGTGCGTACCCGCCTCGATGATCCGGCCATGCTCCATCACCACGATCCGGTCGCAGGCGGCGGCTTGGGACAGTCGGTGGGCGATCACGAGCCCGGTACGACCTGCCAGCGCGGCGTCGGCTGCGCGGTCGAGGAGGCCGGCGTGGGTGGAGCCGGCTTCGGCGGTCGCTTCGTCGAGGATCGCCAGCTCCGGGGTGGCGAGCAGCAGGCGGGCGAGGGCGAGCTGTTGTGCCTGGGCGTCGGTGAGTGGATGCCCGCCGGTGCCGACGAGGGTGTCCAGCCCGTCGGGGGCCAGGTCGAGGATCGCGGTCGCGCCGGTGGCGTCGAGTGCCGCGTAGAGGTCACGGTCGGTGGCCAAGGGTGCGGCGAGGGTGAGGTTGTCGCGCAGCGTCCCGGCGAACACATGGACCTCCTGGGTGATGACCGCGGTGCGGTCGGGGCGGGCCACCGTTCCCGTCGAGGGCGGGTGGATGCCGGCGATCACGGCGGCAAGCGTGGTCTTGCCGGCCCCGGAGGCGCCGACCACGGCGACGTGCTGACCGGCGGCGATGTCGAGGGTGATCTCGTCGAGCACGAGAGGGCCGTCGCCGTACCGGAACGCGACGTCGCGGATCCGTACGGCAGCGCCCGTCTCGAACGCCGCTCCCTGCCCATCCGCTCCGTCCGCCGCGTCCGTGCCGGCCGGCGTGGTGGCGACGCCGATCATGCGGCTCAGCGAGGCGAGGACGGACTGGAGGTCGTCGATCACGAACATCAGCTGGTTGACCGGCCCGAGCAGGCGCAGGACGAGCAGCATGGCGGTGGTAGCTCCACCTACGCTGGAGACCCCGCGGTCGATGAGGAAGAAGCCGACGACCAGCACGGCGGCCAGGGTCAGGCATTCGCCGAGGTTCAGGCGGGCGTTGAACATGCTCTGCACCGTGCGGGCCCGCAGCGCCTGCACCGCGACGCCCCAGGAGCCCGTCATCACGGCATGGTGTCGCCGCTGCGCGAGTCCGAAGCCGAGCACGGTGGCGTAGCCGCGCTGGGACTCGACGATCTGCTGCGCGCGGGCGCTCATCGCCGCGCGCTCGGCGCGATACACCGCTGGCCCGGTGCGCAGATACCAGCGCAGGGCGAGCACGTAGACGGGCAGCACGACGGCAAACGCGGCGGCGTAGGGCCATTCCAGCGCCGCGAGCCCGCCCAGCGACACGACGATGGTGAACGCGGCGACCGTGAGGGCCGGGATCACCGCGGGGGCGGCATCCGCCACGGCGGTCACGTCGTCGCTGGACCGGGAGATCAGGTCCCCGGTGCCGGCGCGTTCGACGACGTGCTGCGGCAGCGTCAGACCCCGCTCCACGAGCCGTTCACGCAGCGCGGCCAGGATACTGTGAAAGACGCGCGTCGCCAGGACGATCGTCACCGCGGTGCCGGCGGCCCCGAGGACCGCCGAGACCATCATGGCCACGGTGAGCGTCAGCACGGTGCCGAGATCGGCGGTGCCCGCCTGCACTCGGTCGACGAGAAATCCGATCGCCACGGGAACGATCAGGTCGACGGCGGTGCTGGCGATTCCCACCACGCCGACGGCGGCGAGCCGGAGCCGATGCCCACGGCTGAGCCGCCACACCTCTCGGGCCGTCTCCCGCCCGTCTGCGACGGGAAGCGCATCGCCTGTGATCGTCTCTGTCATCTCGCTTCCGTCCGGTCGAGTACCGGCGCGTCCGCGAGCAGGTCGACGATCCGGTCGCAGCAGCCCAGCAGTGCCGGGGAGGAGGCGATCAGCAGCGTCGAGCGGCCCGCGCGGAGGGTGCGCAGACGCCCTGCGATCGTCTGCTCGGTCACCGAGTCGAGCGCGGTGGTCGGCTCGTGCAGCACCAGCACCGGCGCATCGGTCGCCAGAGCCCGCGCGAGGGCGATGCGCTGCCGCTGGCCGCCGGAGAGGCGGTTGCCGTTCTCGCCGACCGGATCGTCGAGATCGGCGGCGAAGTCGTCACAGGCCGCCGCGCGCATCGCGGCTCTCAGCCGCTCGGGGGCGTTCGTGGTGCTCGCCGGCGCGGTGAGGTTGTCGCGGATCGTGCCGGTGAACAGGGTCACCCGGTGCGGTGCGACGGTGACCCGGGAGTGGTACTCGGCCGGGCTCATTTCTTGTGCCGCGAGTCCGTCGAGGCGCACCTCGATGCCACTGTCGTGATCCGGGCTCAGCAGCGCCTCGGCGATGCGTGCGGCGGTCGGGTCGTCGGCGCGCACTGCGACGAGCTCGCCGGGCTCGACCTGGACGTGCACGCCCTCACCGGCCACCTCCAGAGTGCACGCCGACGACGCGGATGCCCGTGACGGGCTCCCATCAGCGGGGGCGGAGGCGTGGGCGAACGGTAGTACGTCGAGGAGGCGTGCGGAGGACGCGCGGGCATTGGCGAGGTTGGGGATGGAGAGGCTCGCGATCCACTGCATCTGCGGCAGCAGGGCCTGGGAGAGGCCGACAGCGGCGATCAACCCACCGACGCTCAGCCGCCCATCCACGGCGAACCAGCCCGCCAGCCCGGCCACTGCGACGATGAACACGCCGTTGACGACGCCCGAGCCCACGAGGAACCGCCCGAGCAGGCCCGCGTTGCGCTGCGCGCCGACGAGGGCCTCCCCGCTGGCTCGCCGATACCGCCGGGTTGCTTCGGCCTCGGCGCCCACGCCCTTGAGCACCCGGTAGCCGGCAACCAGATCAGTCGCCTGCCCGACCGTGGAGGCCAGCAGCGCTTGGTACTCACCGGTGTCCCGGGAGAGCCGCTCGCTGAGCACACCCATCAACCAGACCGCGATCGGCGCCCCGAACAGCACCACGAGTCCGAGCAGCCAGTGCGTCGCCAGCAGCGATGCCGCGATGAATCCGATGGCCGTGATCCTCGAGACCGGGATGATCACCAGGATCACCGCGTTGGACAGGCGCGTGACGTCGTTCGTCATCACCGAGACCACGCCGCCGTCCGGCGCATGGGCGGTGCCGCCGACCGGATGCAGCACGCCGGTCGAAAGGATGCCGCGGAGCCGGTGCTGCAGCAACTGCACCGCATAGGCGGTCAGCCGTAGCGAGAGCCCGGCCGCCGCCGTCAAAGCGACGTACAGGGCGACCAGCACACCGAGCCACAGCCCCAGCTGTCCCGCATCCCCGGTTGCGAGTGCCCGGTCGATCGCGAGGCCCATCACCACCGGGACTGCCGACTCGCCGACCTGCCACACGATCGCCAGCAGCATCGCGGGGATGGTGACCCGCGGTAGCGAGAAGATGACGCGTGCCACGAACCTGCCGGGACGGTCGCCTGCTCTGACCTCGAACGGCCGGACATCAGGAGGTTCGACGGGAGCCTGCCACAGCACCGGCAGCCACCGCGTCAGTGGTCCTCGTCCCAGGCCCCTTAGATCGGCACGCATCAATGCTTCTCCTGGGCGTGCTCGTCACCGCGGTCCCTGCCCAGCGGCACCACGTGCGGGGTACCGGCCACGGGGTCGGCGACGACCAGGCAGCGCAGTCCGAAGACCTCCTCGACCAGCTCGGCCGTGACGATCTGAGCGGGGGCGCCTTCGGCGACGACCTGGCCGTCCTTCATGGCGATCAGGTGTGTGCCGAAGCGCGCGGCGTGGTTGAGGTCGTGGAGGACGGCGACCAGCGTGTGGCCGCTGTGGTTCAGATCGGTGAACAGCTCCAACAGCTCGATCTGGTGGGTGATGTCGAGGAAGGTCGTGGGCTCGTCCAGCAGCAGGATGTCGGTGTGCTGTGCGAGCGCCATCGCCACCCACACCCGCTGCCGCTGCCCGCCGGAGAGCTCGTCGACGAGCCGGCCCGAGAGGTCGGTGACGGCGGCGGCGTCCATCGCCGTCGACACGGCCCGCTCGTCGTCCTCGGTCCACTGCCGCATGAAGCCCTGATACGGATACCGGCCCCGAGCCACCAGGTCGGCCACGGTGATGCCGTCCGGGGCGATCGAGGTCTGCGGCAGCAGCCCGACCCGCCGCGCCACCTCCTTGGTCTTGAAGGAGTTGATGTCGGCACCATCGAGGACGACCTGCCCGGTCGACGGTCTCAACAGCCGCGACAGGCCGCGCAGCAGGGTGGACTTGCCGCACGCGTTCGGACCGACGATGACCGTGAACGACTCATCGGGGATCGCCACTGACAGTTCGCGGGAGATGATGCGTTTGTCGTAGCCGATCGTCGCCGACTCCACGTGAAGTCGTGAGCCGCTGGGGGGCGGAGTGAACATGGGTGCGTCTCCCGCTTCCGCGAGACCGGTGATGGTGCTGGTGTGAGTGCTCACAGGCGTCTCCTGGCCTCGGTGAACAGCAGCCAGCCGAGGTAGCCGCCGCCAAGGATGACGGTGATGATCCCCACCGGCAGGGGCGTCGGGGCGACGTGCTGGGCGATGTAGTCCGCCGCCAGGCAGAGCAGCGCGCCGACGAACGCGGCGGGTACGAGGGTGATTCCCGCGGTGCGGGCGAGCCGACGGGCGATCTGCGGCGCGACCAGGGAAACGAAAATGATCGGCCCCGACGCCGCCGTGACCGCCGCTGTCAACGCCACGCCCACCACGACCAGGCCGAGGCGTGCCGCCGCGACGCGTACCCCCTGGGCGGCGGCCGCGTCGTCACCCAGCTCCATCTGCCGCATCGGCCGGCTCAACATCCCCGCCAGCAGCAGAAGCACGAGAACGCATGTGCCACCGACAACCACCTGATCCCAGGACACGCCGTTGAGTGACCCGACACCCCACGCCACCGCTGCCATCGCCTGTTCCAGATCGGCTTTGAGTATCAGCCACGTGTTCAGCGACTCCAGCATCGCCGAGACACCGATGCCGACGATGATCAGGCGAAACCCCTGCACCCCTCGCCGGTAGGCGAACGCGTACACGGCGACGGCAGTGGCCATCCCGCCCAGCAGCGCCCCGCCCGCCAACTGCACGTAGCTGCCGTTGACGAGGAGGATCACGATCAGTGCGCCGGTGTAGGAGCCCTGGGTGAACCCGATAAGGCCAGGGTCCGCGAGCGGGTTGCGCAACATCGACTGGAAGACCGCTCCGCTGACCCCCAGCGCGGCGCCGAACACCAGTGCCGCAGCCACCCGCGGCAGCCGCCACTCGACCACGATCTCGTGCACCAGCCCGGTCTCCCCGCCGGTCAGCGCGGAGACCACCTGCCCGGGGCTGAGCGTGTACGAGCCGGTCATCAGCGCGAGCACCGCGATGCAGGCGATCGCGAGCGCGAGCACCGCGCAGACGATGATCGAGCGCCACTCGAGCCGCACCGCGACCCTCCAGCGCCGTAACGTCAGCACCCGCCGCCCGAAGTCCACCGGCGCCGCGGGAACCCCACCCGCCGTACGAGTGCGAGCCGACCGCGACCGATCCGACACCCCCGTGGTCACAGCCCGCTCGCCTTTCTCCGCCGCACCAGCGCGATGAGAACGGGGGCGCCGACGAAGGCGGTGACGACCCCCACGGGGATCTCACCGGGCCGTATCACCACCCGCCCGAGGATGTCGGAGACCAGCACCAGACTGGGGGCGAGAAGGATGCTGTAGGCGAAGATCCACCCCTGGTGCGGGCCGACGATCCAGCGGGCCACGTGCGGAACCATGAGACCGACGAACACGATCGGCCCGGCGATGGCCGTCGCACCCCCGGCGAGCAGGCTGAGCGCGACGATCGCGAGTACGCGGGTGCGCGCCAGGCGGACACCCTGGGCAACCGCCAGTTCGTCACCCAGGGCCATCGCATTGAGCGGGCCGGCCACCACGAAGGCCAGAACGAGTGCCACCGCGACGAACGGCAGGATCGGCCACACCACCTCCAGCGGGCGGCCCGCGATCGAACCGGCGTTCCAGGAGCGCATCGCGTCGAACGCGTCCGGGTTGGTCAATTGGAGGGCCTCCCTGGCGCCCCCGAGCACCGCGCCGACGCAGACCCCGGCCAGCACCATGACCACCGGCGAGGAGCCCTGCCGCGTGGACCCGAGGGCGAGCACCATCAGCGTGACAACCAGCGCCCCGGCGAACGCGAACCACATGTATCCCTGGACGTCGCGGACGCCGAGCAGCCCCACAGCGACCGTCACCGCGAAGGACGCACCGGCATGGACGCCGAGAATGCCCGGATCGGCCAAGGGGTTGCGGGTGAGCGCCTGGATCAACGCGCCCGACAGGCCGAGCGCGACGCCGACGACCAGACCCACGATCGCGCGCGGCAGCCGGTAGTCGCGGATCGCGAACTGGTCGATGTCGGCCGATGAGTGGAACAGCGCGTCCCACACCGCTGACGGCGGGATCGACGTCGACCCGATCATGACGCTCAGCACCAGCAGGACCACCAGGACCACGAGCGCGACGACCAGGCCGAGCAGGCGACGACGCGGTCCGGGCACCGTCACGGTGCCCGGACCGTCCTGCCGCAGGGCGAGGGTTGTCACTTCTTGGCGGGGAGGGTCGCCAGTACGCTGGCGAGCGAGTCCAGGTATCGGACGACGGATCCGTAGGAGTTGTTGCCGGGGCAGAAGACTCCGAGCGCGCGACCGGAGTTCACGGCAGGCAGCGCCTTCCAGGTGTTGGTCTCGACCACTGGCGCGAAGGGCTCTGTCGGCTGGCCCTTGGCGTCGACGGGGTAGGTGATCGCGTCGTACTTGGACAGGCTGCTGATCTGCTCGAATGGCAGGGACGTCCAGGCCAGGGGATCGGCGCCGGCGGGCGCCTTAGGGAAGTCCATGCCGACGTCGTCCCGGGCGATCTCGGAGCAACCGATGTCCGCGATGGCGAACGTTCCGGGATCGGACGAGGCCCAGCGGATGACGTCGACGAATGAGGTCTCGTCGATGATCTCGCGGTAGGTCTCCTGGATCTTCGTGACCTTGCCCTCGAACTCCGCCTTCTGCTGGCTGAACCTGTCCGTCAGGTTGCCGGCCTCCGCGAGTCCGCCGGCGAGGGCCTTCCACTCGGTGTCGAGTCCGAAGAACACGGTTGGGGCGATCGCCTCCAGCCGCTTCTCGATCAGTTCGAACTCAGCATCGGGAATTTGAGCTAGGATGAGGTCCGGCTTCAGGCTGGCGAGTTTCTCCATGTCGACCTCGTCGGCGCTGGGCGCGAGAATCGTGGCCGCCGCATACGTCGCCTGCTGGTCCTCGGGCAATAGCTTGACATTGGAGTCCGACTCCGCCGTGAGGCCGATCGGTTTCCCGCCGAGGTCGATGAAAGGCAGAGTCGTGTTGCCGATCGTGGCTACCCGCTGGGGCTCGGCGGGGACCTCGATCGTGCCGTTGTCGGCCTTGACGCTGCGGGCCTTGACGGTCGCGTCGCCGGTGTCGTCGCCATCACTGCCGCAGGCGGTGATGACGAGCGCTGCGCTAAGGACGGCGGCCAGGGCCGCGCCGCGCCGTCTCAGGGGTGTCATGGTCATGGCTGTGTTCTTCTTTCTCTTCGTCGTTCGGGGTGAACGTCATCGGGCCTCCGCGGGTACGAGTTCCTGGACGCTGGTGCCCCAGCCGACGGTGTGCGTAGCGCTCCGTTCGAGCCCTGCTCGGGAGATGACGTCGTCGAGCTCGGCGGCGGTGCGTACGCCGGAGCCGTGCACGGTGAGGGCGAGCAGGTCGGCTTCGCCGTCGTGTTCGTCGAGGTCGTCGGTGTCGAAGAGGTCTTCGACCAGCAGGACCCGGCCGCCGGGGAGGAGGTTCTCGGCTGCCCGCCGCAGCGCATGGGCGGCATCGGCATCGGCCAGGGTCTTGAAGGCGCGGATGATGAACACGACGTCGGCTGGCGGGCTGGGCTCGAAGACTGACTGCTCGACCACGCTGACGCGCGCGCGCTGCTGCTCGTCGGGGATGCTGTCGAGCAGGTCGCGGCGCAGCCATTCCGACTGTGCAGGCAACGCGCAGATCGTTACCCGGAGGTTTTCGTGGGCGGCGACGAACTCGCGGGCCTGGGCGCCCGCGCCGCCGGAGTGGAGCACCAGATGCCGGACACCTTTGAGGATGTCGGACGTGGCGATCGGCTCGGCCAGCGTCGCCTGGAACTTCGCCAGTCGTTCCAGGTAGCGATCCTCGTAGTCCTGTTCGGCCCGTACCTCGGCATAGGTCTGCCCGGTGACCGAGGCGTATGACGGCTGGCCGGTGCGGATCGACTCGGTGAGCCCGTAGATGCCGAGCATCTCGCGCCCCGCCACCCCGGCGGGGTGCAGGAGGTCGACCATGAACTCGACGGTCAGGACCTCACCTACTGGCGTCAGGCCGTAGTGGCCCGGTTCGGTCTCGGTCAGGACGTCCAGGGAGTGCAGGTAGCGCAGCAACTTGCCCAGCGCCCGCTCATTGGCATCCGCCCTGATGGCCAGGTCCTTCACGGCGGTCACGCCGCGGGAGATCATCTCGGGAACGCCCAGCTCGACGGCGGTGCGGATCGCCACCGGTGCAACCAGCTCGACCAGATCGTGGAGCTTCTCAAACGGGGTTCTCGTCTTCCCGGGGTCGGGCACCGCCCCGTCGGTCTCCAGCACGACAACCTCGCCGCGACGCCAGTACCCGATAAAGTCGATGTCCTCCTTGGACACTCCTCGGTCTTCGACCAGATGACGCCGGATGTTTCGCACCGTCGCCTGTTCCCCGGCGACCCACGCGAACGGCCTGCCGTCCCACCAGCCGCAGTTCCTGACCGCATCCACCAGATGGGTGGTCGTGCCGGCCTCGGCGCCGTTGCGCACGAGCCAGGTCACCTCGACGCCGGGCAGCTCACGCAACTTCTGGCGGTATTCTTTCTCGGCAACCTCGATGAACACCTGCGCCCTCGTGCCCTCGGGCAGCTCTTCGAGCAGGCGGGCGATCGCGGGGACGGTCGTGTCGTCTCCGGCGACCAGCAGCCAGTCCGCATCCTGCGGGAGCGCCCGCGACGAGCCCGGGCCGAAGAAATGGATGCGATCGCCGACCTGGGCGCGGTACGCCCAGGTGGTGCCGACGCCGATGCCGTGCTTGACAAAGTCGATGTCCAACTCGCCCGTCTTGGGCTCCCAACGACGCACGGTGTAGATCCGCGACAACGGCCGCGGATCTCTCGGCAGGTCCAGGCCCCTCTCCTTCTGCACCGGCAGCACCGGCTGGGCCTGGCCGGGGTAGCAGAACACCAGCCGGATGTCGTCGTCGAAGCCCGTCGAGTCGAACGCCGGCTGAGCGAAGCCGTTCGCCGAGGTGAACTCGCGCAGCTGCTCACCGGCCAACGTGATACGCCGCATCCCCGGCGTCAGGTCCCGCACACGTACGACCTCGACCTCTCGCAAGGTCAACGGGTGCACGGTGATCCGGCGTGAGGTCTTCGGCATGCTGAGAAACAGCCTTTCCGATCGCTACGAAGGTGACGAGGCCGCGCGCCACCATCGGCAGGAGGGCCGGTGCTTACGTTAGGCTATCCTTACTTCGCATGGTGTGCGTAGATCGCCATATAGTTAGGACACGGTGGGCGTGGATCTAGCTCCGCTGGGCACGAGTCGACCGCCGCCGATTCCTCGGGTGCGGTCGAGCGGCTCATGGGATCAGCCCGAGCATCTCTTGCTTTGGGTCCGTACGGGCTCGGCATGCGTCCGGATGGAGGGCAATCCGGAGTTTCGGCTCGCCGAAGGCGAGGGTGTCTGGATTCCGGCGGACGGGGGCAACCACTGGACGGTCGTCACTGAGCCAGGCACGGTCGCCTTCCCGCTGTTGACACATCCGAGCATCGCGGCCGCCTTGTCGGAGCCGAGGCGGTTCGTGATTCCCGATGGCTGGCAGGACTGGCTGATCCAGGGCTTCAACCTCATGGTCACGCCGCTGACCGGCCACGGATACTCCCAGGATGCGCTCGTCGATCTTCTCCGCGGCTCCGGTCGGCGACCGCCTGCGCGAAGCGGGGACACCCGGACGTACGCGGTCGATCCGCCGGTCATGCCGCGAGCCGGCGGAGCCCGACAAGTGGCCGACGAACTGCTTCGGAATCCCGCGCTCGACCTCACCGTCGCCCAATGGGCGGCACGGGTGCTGTCCAGCCCGCGTACCCTGCTCCGCGACTTCCGCGGTGACACCGGGCTGACCTTCGAGCAGTGGCGGCTGCGCTGCCGGTTGAGCGCGGCTGTCGAGCACATCGCAGCCGGCTACGGCATCGGTCAAGCGGCGGCACGAGTGGGTTTCGCCACTCACAGCGGTTTCACTCGCGCGTTCAAGCAGCAATTCGGGCTAACCCCTCACGAGTTCAGCCGGGCCATCTCCGCCCACTCTGTCGCAAGTGGGCTGACGCAACACGCAGCGGCGGCAAGCCAGGCCGACAACCTGATGCGCATGATGCGCGCGAAGGACACACCCGCCGCGCCTGACATGCTGCCCGTGGCTCGCACGCCGTCGCATACGAACAACGTCCACGTGCTCATCTGGACGTATCGCGGCAGCGGATATCTGGACGTCGGCGATCACCGCTACGAACAGGAACGAGGCGTCGCGACCTGGATCCCCGCGGGCTCGGAGCACACCATGGGTGTTCGCGAGAACTCGATCTCCCTGCCGCTCGGGAACGCCAGCACCGGCGACCTGCAACTGACCGAGCCGCTGCAGGTCCAGTTCTCGCCCGCCTGGGACGACTACCTGATGTTCTGCTCCATCTGCGCCCGCACCCCCGTGCGTCCGGACGACTACAACCCCAGCCATATCCTCGATCTGTTCGCCGATCAGGTCGCTGCGCAGCAAGCGCTGTCGCTACCGATGCCGACCGACTCACGGGCACGGGGAGCGGCCATGGACTACCTACGCCGCATCGGTACGTCCGGCGGGTCAGGGCTCGACGTGCCCGCCGACATCCACCGGGCCTTCCGCGAACAGACCGGTATGAGCTTCACCCGATGGTGCTACGCCGCCCGCATGCGCATCGCCCGAGACATGCTCGCCGGCGGTGCCAAGCCCAGCGCCGTCTCACGCCGCGTCGGCTACGCCCACCTGCCGACCTTCAGCGCCGCCTTCACCCGCTTCCACGGCCTATCACCGCGCGACTACCAGGAGCGCGAGACCGGGAAAGCCTGACCCATGTCCCCTGAGCTCGGGCCGGCAACGCGCCCCCGCAACATGGCCACGATGCGCAATCCGACCCCGACACCTTCCGTCTCGTGGGGTGGGGTCGGTGGTTTTGTTGGGTGTTGGTGTGTTGTGAATCGTGATGAAGGTGGGCATAGGGCGTGAGGTTGATGTGGTGGGGTTGGACGGTGGCCGGTGTAGGTAGGGTAGCCTAACCTGAGTTGTGTGGTGTGATCGTTTACCGGTCAACGGCTCGATCTGGTGTCAGGAGAAGTGGATGTGCTTCCGTTGACGACTTATGAGCGTGTGGGGTTGACTGCGTCCCAGCGGGGTAACTGGGCGGCGTGGGGTCTTGCGCCTGAGTCATCGGTGTTTTGTGCGGGTCAGTTGATCTGGCTGAATGGTCCGGTTGACCCGGCTGTGTTCGCGTCCTCGGTCAGTGTCGTCTTCTCGGAGACCGATGCGATGCGCGTTCGTTTCGGGGATGATGATGGTGTCCCTTTTCAGTACGTTGACACGGGGAAGACGCTTCAGACGAAGGTCGTGGATGGGGACCACGACGATGATCAGGTACGGGTGATGGCCCGGCGGCAACTGACCGGGATGCCAGCCGCTTCTGGAGAGCCGTCGACGTGTTCGACTCTCGTTCGTCGTGGGGACGGGGCTTGGGCGTGGATCCTTGTCACGAACGTTTTGCTCGTTGATGGCTACAGCGTCTCTCTTTTCATTCGTCGCGTTGCCGAGGTTTACTCCGCGGTGCGGGTAGGTGGTTCGGTCCCGGACCGTTGGTTCGGCAGGTTGAAAGATGTCGTGGACGCCGTCGAGCATGGCGGCTCTCGAGTCGAAGAGGGTGTGGCGTATTGGAGTGGCGTCCTCGGAGTTGAAGACCTCGGTTATGGGACGGTGGGGGACTTTTCCGAGGTCTTCGCATCTTCAGGTCAGCCAGTTGTCGTTCCGATACCTGACCACATGTACGTGAGGATTCAGCAACTCGCACGCGCCGCGCGGGTTTCCTGGACCGATTTCCTGATCGCTGTGTGGGGCGTTTACACCGCTCTGGTAGACGGCCGTGACCATGTCGCGGTCCGTGTTCCCCTGATGATGCGAGACGGTCGCGAGTTGCTGAGAACGCCAAGTGCGATCTCGCGGGCCACCCCAGTTGTCGTCCCGATCAGCCCATATCACACCTTCGCCGGTGTCCTCGAGAGTGTCGCGGACCAGTTGAAGGCTTCACGGCGCCACACCTTCATCGAAGACCATCAGATCGCTCGGTTGTGGCCGAGTGGTCAAGCGTCGTATCTCACGCTTCCGACGATCAACATCAGGCTCTTCGAACCGATGCGGCGCCTGCATGACCTGGTCGTGGCCCCTGAAACGATCAGTACCGGTCCGGTAGGGTCACTCGACCTCGCGGTGTACAGCGACCCGGAGTCCGGGATCCGGTTGGAGATATCGGTAGGTTCCGCCACCGGCGATGTGCTCTCGCACGCCGAGCGGTTCGGTCGTTTCCTTGACGGTGTCATCGACGGGTCTGCTACCCAAACCCTGTACGAGTTGAGCGCCGCGGTCACCCCGGACACTGATGGCCCAGACTCGCCATGGACGCGGGGAGAGGTACTTGGTGTCGCGCCGGCGACGGTGGACGTATTGGTGCGCCGCCGGGTGGCGGCTGGCCCGGACACGGTCGCGGTCATCGCCGATGACGGCACCGAACTCACCTACGGCGAGTTCGATACGCGGGTGAACGCGTTGGCTCGGCTATTGATCGATCAGGGCGTGCGGGTCGGGGACCGGGTCGCGGTCGCTATGCCACGCTCAGTGGACTCGGTGGTAGCGCTTACCGGGGTGATGCGGGCCGGAGCGGCGTATACGCCAATCGACCCGGAATATCCCACCGAACGCATCAAACACATTCTTGCCGACACCACACCCGCCGCGGTGATCGCAGACCACCACACCGCAGACACACACAGCCGCATACTGGGTGAATACCCCACACCAATACTCCAAATCGATGACCACGAAGTACAGCAACACCTGGCCGCCGGCGAGAAAACCGCACCAGTGCTAGCACGACCCTTGAACGACCTGGACACTGCCGTTGTGATATTCACCTCGGGAACGACGGGCAGACCGAAAGGCGTCGCCATTTCGCACCGCGCCCTCGTGAACCGCCTCGCCTGGGGTGAACGAATGCTGCAGTACAAGTCAGACAGCGTAGCGCTATCCAAGAGCGGTGTCGGCTTCGTCGACGCCGTCACCGAACTGTTCGGACCGATGATCGCAGGTACCCGAACCGTGGTAGTACCCGCACAGACCGCCCAGGACCCGGCCGGACTCCTTGAAACAGTCACCCGACACGCCGTCACACACCTGTTGAGCGTACCCAGCCTGGCCGACGTCCTGATCCGCCACCATGACGCGCCCACAGCATTAGCCTCGGTTCAGCACTGGATCTCTTCCGGCGAAGCACTCAGCCGGGACACCGCCAACACGCTACGAACCACCGCACCACACGCCGTACTGCACAACTTCTACGGCTCGACCGAGATCACCGGCGACGGCACGACAGCCATCATCACCAACACCGAACACACCCCCATCGGCACCCCGGTGCCCAACACGACCGTGCGTGTCCTCGACACCTGGCTACGTCCGGTCCCCGTCGGTGCGGCCGGCGAACTCTACCTAGGCGGAGTCCAACTCGCCGACGGATACACCGCCCGCCCAGCCTTGACCGCCGACCGGTTCGTCGCCGACCCATTCAGTAACGAGGGCACACGGCTATACCGCACAGGCGACATCGTCCGGTGGAACCCCCAAGGACAACTGGAATACCTCGGCCGCAGCGACGACCAAGTAAAGATACGCGGATTCCGAATCGAACTCGACGAAATCCGCACAGTCCTCCAGAAACACCCATGGGTATCAGCCGCGGCAGTCACCGCCCTCGACCACCCAGCCGGCGGCAAATACCTCGCCGCATACCTAACCACAGCCAGCCCCCCACCCGCCGAGGAAACCGTACTACTCGACACACTACGCGAGCATCTCGCACGCTCACTACCGCAGTACATGACGCCAGCCACCTTGACCCGCCTGGACAGACTCCCCGTCACAGCCAACGGCAAACTGGACCGCCGCGCACTACCCAAACCAGACCCCACCACAGACACGGCCGGCGGCCGACCACCACAAACCGAAACCGAAATCGCCATCGCCACCATATTCCGCGACGTACTACACCTCAACAACAGCACCCCCCTCCACGCCAACAACGACTTCTTCCGCCTCGGCGGACACTCCCTACTAGCAACACGAGTCATCGCACGAACAAACGCCCTACTCGGCACCACACTCACCCTCCGAGACATCTTCGACCACCCCCGCATCGACCAACTCGCCCAAATCACCACCACCAAAACCACCAAAACCACCAACCCACAAATCGGCCAACTACCACGCCCAACCCCACTACCAGCCTCACACGGACAACAAGCACTCTGGCTGATCGATCAGTTGGGTGGGCCGGGTGGGCGGTATGTGGTGCCGGCGGTGCTGCGCTTGTATGGCGATCTGGATCCAGATGCTCTGGTCATGGCGGTACGGGATGTGGTTTCTCGTCACGAGGCACTGCGCACACTCTTGGTGGAGGAAGGCGGCACGCTGCGTCAGGTCGTCATCCAGGCGAATGAAGCGGACGACCGGCTCGCTCTGCTCGTCGAGGATGTCACGAGTGTGGATGCCGCTGGCGTGGATGCGCGGGTGGGCGCGGTGGTACAGGCCGGGTTTGATCTCGCGGTCGATATCCCGATCCGTGTCGCGCTGCTGCGGACCGGCGATGACGAGTGGGTGTTCGTTGTCGCGGTACATCACCACGCGGTGGACGAATGGTCGTTCCCGTCGCTACTGGGCGACTTGTCGACCGCTTATCAGGCGCGGGCCGCGGGACAGGAGCCGGGATGGATGCCATTGCCGGTGCAGTACGCGGACTACGCGATCTGGCAACGCGATGTCCTGGGTGAGGCGTCGGATTCGGGTTCACTGCTTTCCAAGCATCTTGCCTATTGGTGTGACGTGCTCGCGGATGCCCCCGAGGAGTCCACGATCACTCTGGACCGGACCCGACCGGTAGCACCGACCCACCGCGGTGCGGATCTACGGTTCACCATCGATCCGCAGGTGGTGACCGGCCTGCGAAAGGTCGCG
Source organism: Phytohabitans maris (assembly GCF_031085175.1). Classification (GTDB taxonomy): domain Bacteria; phylum Actinomycetota; class Actinomycetes; order Mycobacteriales; family Micromonosporaceae; genus Phytohabitans; species Phytohabitans maris. The sequence goes on along the minus strand of NZ_JAVHUY010000043.1, from coordinate 34,365 downwards.
GATGAGCAGGGCGTGAGCATGTTCATGACTATCCAGGCCGCGACCGCGTTGACCGTCTCGGCGCTGGGCGCCGGTGAGGACGTGGTGATCGGTTCACCAGTCGGTGGGCGCACGGAGGACGGCCTGGAAGACCTGGTCGGATACTTCGTGAACACGCTACCGATCCGCCATCGGTTCCACGCCGGTGACTCGATCACCGACGTGCTGCAGAACACCAAACGAGCGGTACTCGGCGGGTTCGAGCACCAGGCCGCGCCCTTCGAAGAAATCACCCGTGCTCTGGGCACCGAGCGATCCGTTGGCCGTAACCCCCTCTTCCAGATCATGCTCACCCACCGCGTCGTTGAAGGCCGCCGCGACGATGGCCTTCAGATCAGGAATGTCAAGACGGTGCCGACTACCGCGGCGGTGGGCGCAGTCAAGACCGATCTCGACCTTGACATCTTTGATTCGCCTAACGATCTGAGAGGGAAACTCTCTTACGCGACCGATCTGTTCGATCGCGCTACTCCTGAGCGGTTTGTTGTCGTCTTCAAGTCGGTGCTGGCGGCGATCGCTGCTGGTCCCGAGGCGCGGCTCGGTGATATGGACCTGCTGCCCGCACCGGAGTTGCGAGAACTCGATGCGTGGTCGCGTGGTGAGACGTTCGATGTTCCCGGGGCGACTGTTGACGAGTTAGTGCGCCGGCAGGTAGCGGCGAGCCCGGATGTGGTCGCGGTCATCGCTGACGACGGCACTGAACTTACCTATGGCGAACTTGATGCGCGGGTCAACGCTCTCGCGCACCTCCTCGTTGAGGAGGGCGTGCGGGTTGGGGATCGGGTCGCGGTCGCTATGCCGCGCTCGGCCGATTTGGTGGTCGCTTTGGCTGGGGTGATCCGTGCCGGGGCGGCGTACGTGCCGATCGACCAAGACTATCCAGCCGAACGCGTCAAGCACATTCTTGAGGACGCCACACCATGTGCCGTGATCACAGACCAGCACACCGCCGATGTCTATCATCACGTGCTCACCGATCATCCTGCGGGCATGCTGCTCATCGACGACGAGCTCGTGCAGCGACACCTCGATGCCGGCGTGATCGACCCACCACAGTTGTCGCGTCCACTGCTCCCGGCTGATGCCGTGTACGTGATCTTCACTTCCGGCACCACCGGACGCCCCAAAGGCGTTCAGATCACCCACCAAGCAATGGTCAACCGACTGCGGTGGATGCGTGATGACTACCGGATCGATGAGTCGGATCGGGTGCTGTTGAAGACCCCATTCGTGTTCGACGTGTCGGTGTGGGAGTTCTTCTTGCCGCTGGTTACTGGTGCAGTGGTGATCGTGGCGCGGGACGGCGGACATAAGGATCCACACTATCTGCTCAAAGTGATTGATCGTCGCGGTGTGACGATAACTCATTTTGTGCCGTCGATGCTGCAGGCATTGCTCACCTCGGACCCGAACCGGACGTCGGTGGACTCGGTACGGCGAGTGTTCTTCTCTGGCGAGGTGTTACCCGTTTCGCCTGCGGCCGGTGCCGTTGTGTTATTCGAGAACGCGGACTTGCACAACCTATACGGGCCGACGGAGGCGGCCGTGGATGTGACCGCTCACCCGGTGGTTCAGGCCGAGCTTGTCGATGCGGTGGGGGTGCCGATCGGTGTTCCGGCGGCGAATACGACGGTGCGTGTTCTTGACACGTGGTTGCGTCCGGTCCCGGTCGGTGTGGCCGGCGAACTCTACCTGGGCGGGGTCCAACTCGCCGACGGATATGCGGCCCGCCCGGGCTTGACCGCTGACCGGTTCGTCGCCGACCCGTTCAGTGACGAGGGCGCACGGCTGTACCGCACAGGTGACATCGTGCGGTGGAACTCCCAAGGACAGCTGGAGTACCTCGGCCGCAGCGACGATCAGGTGAAGATACGCGGGTTCCGGATCGAGCTCGACGAGATCCACACGGTCCTCCAGGAACATCCATGGGTGTCAGGTGCGGCAGTCATCGCGCTCGATCACCCAGCCGGCGGCAAGTACCTCGCGGCATACGTGACCACGGCCAGCCCCGCACCGGTCGAGGAAACCGTACTGCTCGACACACTGCGCGAGCATCTCGCACGGTCACTGCCGGAGTACATGGTGCCAGCCACCGTCACACGCCTGGACAGGTTCCCCGTCACAGCGAACGGGAAGCTGGACCGCCGCGCACTGCCCGAACCGGACCTCGCCGCGGACACGGCCGGCGGCCGAGCACCAGAAACCGAAACCGAGATCGTCCTCGCCACCATATTCCGCGACGTACTACACCTCAACGACGACACCGACCTCCACGTGGACAACGACTTCTTCCGCTTGGGTGGCGACAGCATTTCCGCGACACGACTCGTTGCCTACGCTCGTGAGCACAATCTGACGTTCAATCTGCGTGACGTGTTCGTGCGGCGCACTATCGGCGCCCTCGCTGCGCTGCTTGCACCGTCGATGCACGGCGCCATTTCGGCGGAGCCGGTTCTCATTCCAACTTCGGCTGCCCTCGAGCGGTTGCGCGAGGCGGACATTGCACCCGATGGGTACGTGTTTACTGAACGCATCAGTTTGCCCGCGCAGTCGACGAGCGAATCGGTCGCCTCGTCTTTCCGATCGCTCGTCGCTAACACGGACGCGCTTCGCCTATCAATTGACACCACCAGCCGGCGGCTCTGGTTTACCCACCTCCTACCTCCAGAGACAGTCCAGCCCCAGAGTGTGGAGTTGACTGCCAATCCAAACGTCAACATTGACGCAATCAGGTCGGCCGCCGTCGATCTCATTGATATCTCGGCCGGCAGCCCGGCCGCCCTCGCATACACACGCGACCCCGAGCAGACGGTGGCAGTGCTCGCCGTCCACGCGGCAACCGTCGACCGGGCGTCTCTGCACCGTCTGGCGGAGGCACTTCAGCGGTCCGTGTCCGGCGTAGCGGAAGTGTCCCGCCCACCAGCGCTCGTCCCCGCGCTCGAAGCCATCGAAGCAGCCGGCGATGCCGTCGCTACGGACGGTCTCGATCGCTGGAAAGACCTTCTCGCCCGAGCGCAGACGACCGACGAACCCACCTTTGCTTCTGCCGCCGTCTCCACCTTCCGCTGGGATAGCTCCCTTACGGACGACGTCGTCAACGACGCCATTCGCAGCGCACTCCATTCAACGGGAATCGCGCGACTAATCGGCGGCGTGGTCGACGAGGAAGTCACACTGACTCCCCATGACGACACGATGTCAGTCGGTCCGTTCACCGCGGCCGCTACCGTCGCTCTCGACGAGGCCGAGCCGACCAGAACCGCCGAGCTGGCACTGCTGCGTTACCATAACAAGACCGGACGCAGGGCATTGCGACGTGCGCCCTCTCCCGCGGTGCTCCTCACGCGGGTGTATGGGCCGGATGGCGGGTCAGCGGCTCCAGAGGGCACCGAGCAGCTGTATCGCGCGGTTATCCGGTATCGCATCGATCCGGACGCGACAACAATCACTTTCCTCGGCTTCGTGGAAAAGGTGGTCACCGATCTCAAAAAAGCTATGCCAGACGCACTCCGTCGGGCAGCCAGGAAACGTCAACGCTCCCAGGTCGAGGGAGGGTGAGGAACGTCGTTGACTGACTCGTGTGGCGAGCGGACGGATGGGAGGCCATCGTGGAAAGGCGATCTGGTTTGACGAACTCGTCGTCGCCTGCTGGCGTGAGTCCGGTCCCGGTAGCTGCCAGGAGACTCAGTGGCAGGCTGGCGGGGTAACGACTCAGGCGAGCGAGCCTGCGCGTCGTCCGATCACCATTCCCGCAGTCAGACCGGAACCTGTCGGGTAGTTTCCGCTGAAGAGGCCGCCGAGCGTTTCACCGCAGGCGAAAAGTCCTGGGATAGGCGAACCGGACACATCAAGCACTCGGCCGTCAACGTCACCGCGAAGGCCGCCAAAGGTGAAACTGACTCCACAAGTCACTGGATACGCGTAGTACGGTGGCGCCGCGACCGCCGCTGCCCAGTTGCTCTTGATGGGCTCCACCGACGCGCTGCGGCCGTCCTTGATCGTTGGATCGAGCGGATGGCTGGCGTCGATCGATGCGTTGAATTCCCGAACCGTCTGCACGAATCCGTCGATGTCGACGCCCATGGCCGCGGCGAGCTCCTCGACGCTGTTGGCGATGATCGGGGTGATTCCGGGCATCTCATACTCGTACGCGTCGAGCATCAATCGCGACTTCGCATCGAATACCTGAAACGCGACCGATCCCGGCTGTTCAAGGATCAACTTGCCGTGCTTCGCGTACGTATAGTTGCGAAAGTCCGCACCTTCGTCGAGGAATCGTTGACCCTGGCGGTTGACAACGATGCCGAGCGGGTAGCCGTACCGGCTGAGCCGGTTTGTCAAGGAACGATTGCTCTCGTTTTCGGGAAATGATGCGTCCCACGGAACACTATGACAACTCGACCAGTCGCCTCCACGGTCTGCACCTATCTCCAGGGCCGCTCTGATCAGGTCTCCGGTGTTGTACGGCGTGCCACGCACCTTCGCGTGCTGCCACCCGTCTCCCAAGTAGCACTGACGCCATTGCGCGTTCGCCTCGAAACCGCCACTGGCGATCACCACCGACTCCGCTGGAAACTCCTGATCGCCTATCCGAACGCCAACGACCGCACCACCATCAGTCGACAGCCCTGTGACCGGGCAGTCGTAGTGCACCTCGACTCCGAGTCGGGTTGCGACGCGCTCATGGTCCGACATCAGCCCACGCCCACCGTCGACGTTGCACACGTGCGCTTCACCCCAGAACACGAAGGTCCCATCGGGACGCTCGTGAGCTTGCCGCTCGTACATCAGCTGGAATCGCAGTCCCAAGTCATGTAGCCAGCGGACCGTGTCACGCGAGCCTTCGACGACAGCCTCGGCGAGTTCTTTATCGCCCCGTCCCTCGGTGACCCGCTCAAGATCGGCCAGGAACTCTGCCGCCGAGTATGGCGGGACCACGGTACGCGCGTGACGCTCATCCGGCTCGAGGACCTCGAGCAGGTCGTCGAGCCCGTCGTGCGCCATCCGGGTCGTACCTAGCGTGTAATAGCTGTTCCCACCGGCATGCGCTCGCGGCGCCTTCTCCAGCAACACCACGCGTCGCCCCCGTTCGGCCGCCGCGTGAGCCGCGCAGTAGCCAGCGTTTCCTCCACCTACCACTACAACATCCGCGTTGCGCATGTCCGCCTCACTGCCGTAACCGACGAACGACAAAAGGTATCGCGACAACCACCGATTGCAGTGCCGAGACTGCGCCGCCCCACATCTGAAGGTGGATGATCGAACAATAGCATCCGCCCTTAGGTTAGGCTAACCTCATGCTCGATCCATCGCGCGGCGATGTTCGCGGCCAGGACCCAGCCCTGGTTGACCGCCGACCTTGCTCGGGTAGGGTCGATGTTGCCTTCGTCGGCCCGCACGATCTGAGCCCGGCCAACGACGATCGGACCACGGAGCGGCCGCATCGACGGTTCCTGCCACCCCCACGGACCTGCCCAGGCGATCACCCGGACCCGTACCGCTCGGCCCAGACCAGGTCGCGAAGGACTCCGGCGCCGACCCAGGCGTTCGGGATCTGCTCGTCGCGAACCGCCACGAGGACGTCCATCATCCATTCGCTCGACCGAGTGACTGCCGCCAGAGCGTCTGTCACTGGGTTGTCTTCTCGGCTTCGGGCGTACGTTTCGCCGTCGGCTCGCGCCGCCAACGTCAACATCGGCGCCTCGGGGCAGAGATCGGCGGCAAGAAGGAGACCGGCGGCGGCCGTGAGTCCGGCTCGGATCCATGGCGGGCGTACATGCGCCGGGCTACGAGCACGATCAGCTACTCCGGCGAGCTTCGGCTCGCCCGGGACGTCAGCTTCCTGTAGCTCGGCGCTGTGCCGCGTCGTGGGGTCCGCGTGGTCGTAGCGGTAGTCGACCAGCAGGGCCGGGCGCGTTCGTCAACGACATCGCGTGATCAGTAAATATACGGAACGTTTGATTTACCGCCCCTGGGTCTCTAGCCTCACTTAGGTGAGCCTAACCTCAGACACCCTCGGGTCGGTCGTGGCTCGCCACCGTGGGCGGCTGGCGCTGTCCGCTTTGCTCGCGGTGGTTGCCGGTGCCTGCTCGCTCGCCCCGTACGTCGCGGTGTACGCGGTGACGGTCGCCCTGTTCGACGGCCCACCCTCCGGTTCGGCCACGATCGGCTGGATCGCGGCGGCCACGGCTGCGGCGTTGGTCGTGCGGGCTGTCGCGTCCGGCCTGTCGACGCAGGTGGCTCACGTCGCTGCGTACCGGATTCTGGCCGGGCTGCGCCTGGCGATCGCCCGGCAGATGCGGCGCCTGCCGCTCGGACGTGTGCAGGCGCGCTCGACCGGGGAGACGAAGAAGCTGCTGCACGACGATGTCGAACAGTTGGAGGAGGCGCTGGCGCACGGCGTGCCGGACCTGGCCGCCGCCGCGGCGGTGCCGGTCACCACGACCGCGTTGCTGATGTTCGTGGACTGGCAGCTCGGCCTGGTCGCGCTGGGTTCGCTGGTGCTGCTAGTTGCCGTCTCCGGCATCGGAATGGCGTTGGCCGCATCGGGCGACAAGGAGCTCGCGGCGCGTACGGCGGTGCTCAACAAGGCCGTGACGGGCTACCTGCAGGGCATCAAGGTGATTCGGGGGTTCCTGCGCCCCGACTCGGGGTACGACCAGGCCCGCGACGCTGTCGTCACCGGTGCCGAGCGGTACCGCGCCACGTCGGGGCCGATGCGGTGGCTGGTGTCGGCCACGACCGTCGGCACCGGGTTCGCGGTGGCAGCGCTGCTGCCCGTGGCCGGGCTGAGGTTTGCCGACGGCGGGATCGGGTTGGCCACGCTGGCGCTGTTCCTCCTGCTGGCACTCGGCTACCTGACCCCACTCATCGGGTTCGTCGGTGTGATCGCCACGGTGATGATCCGCGTCCGGTTCGCCGCTACCGCGATCCGGGAGTTCCTCGCCGAGGAGCCACTGCCCGAGCCGGCCGAGCCGCAGGTACCGGAGCGGTTCGACATCCAGCTGCGAGGCGTCTCGTTCGCCTATGCGGCCGGCGCCCCACCGGTGCTGCGTGACGTCGAGCTGTACATCCCCGAGGGTGCGCGGTTCGCGCTGGTCGGCCCGACCGGCGCTGGCAAGTCCACGATCGCCCGGCTGGTTACGCGGTTCTGGGACGCGACTGCCGGCACCGTGATGATCGGCGGTGTCGACGTTCGCGACATTCCCTCGGCCGAGCTGGCGCGGCTCGTCGCCTTCGTGCAGCAGGACGAGTACGTGTTCGCCGCGACCCTGCGGGAGAATGTGCGGATCGCCCGCCCCGGCGCCTCCGATGCCGAGGTCGAGGCGGCCTGCCGCGCGGCCCAGCTGGGGGCGCTCGCCGACCAGCTCCCACAGGGGTGGGACACTCCGCTGCCGGCCGGTGGCGGCACGCTTTCGGGTGGCCAGCGCCAGCGCGTCTCGGTCGCGCGGGCGCTGCTCAAGGACGCGCCGATCGTCGTGTTCGACGAAGCCACGGCGTCGCTCGGCGTGCAGACCGAGCAGGCCACGCTGGAGGCGGTCGCGGCTCTGACCGCCGGGCGCACTGTCGTCGCGATCGCACACCGGCTCGCCACGATCCGCGGCAGCGACCAGATCGCGTACGTCGCGGACGGCGAGATCGTGGGGCAGGGCACGCACGAGGAACTGCTTGCCGGCAGCACCGGCTACCGCGCGCTGTGGGACGCCTACGCCCGGGCGGTGGGCTGGCGGCTGGAGCGGCCCGACGACGCGCCGGCACCGGCACTGCCAACCGGCCTGGCGGACGGCCCGGTTACGGCCGCGACGATCGACCCGTGGGAGGCCGCGGCCCGGTCCGTCGTGGTGCCAGGCCTTGGCGCGATGGGCTTCGTCCGGCAGTGGCGCGCTCTGCTCGGCCGCGGCTGGCCGACACTGCTGCGGCGCGGCCTGCCCGCGCTGCTGCTGGACGGCATGGTGCGCGGTATCCCGCTGCTGGCGGTGTTCCTGGTACTGGACGCCGCCGTGGACGAGGTCGCTGGCGGCGAGGCGCTGACGTCCACGTTCGTTTGGACAGTCACCTGGGTGCTCGGGGTTGGGCTCCTGCTACGGCTGTTGACGGCGCAGTGGGCCAACGGCGTCGTCTGGCAGGTGTCGGCCGTCGCGAAGGCCGATGTGCAACTGTCCATTGTGGAACGCCTGCGGCGGGTGCCGCTGGGTTTCCTTTCCCGTTTCGACAACGGCCGCGTCACGACTCTGATCGGCAACGACATCGTGATGCTGGACATCCAGAACATCCCGCAGCGGGTCTCCGGCGCGTTGCTCCAGGCTGTGTATGCCGCGATGATCCTGGCGGTCGTCGACTGGCGGCTGGCGCTCGCCGCTCTGATCGGCTTCCCGCTGTTCTTCGTCATCGCGATCTGGAGCGACCGCGTCTACCGTCGGGTGTTCGCCGACGTGCACGCCGCCCGGCGGGAAGCGGCGACGGTCCTGATCGAGCAGGCGCGCGGGGCGGCTGTGCTTCGCGGCAACCCGGCTTCGTCCATCGCCACCCGGTACGCGGCCGCCGTGGACCGGCTACGCGATGCCAGCGTCGCGACGTCGGTGCGGGCCACGCCGGCCGTGGCCTTGGGCGCGATCGCCGTCGAGTCCGGCCTGGTAGTGCTGATCCTCGCCGGCAGCGCCTTCTATACGTCCGGGGTGGTGGCGGCGACGACCTTGCTGCTGTTCCTGATGCTCACGCTCACGCTGTACCAACCCGTCCAGGAGTTGAACAACCTCGCGGGGTACCGGCGCAACCAGCAGCAGATCGCCCAGCAGATCGCCCAGGTGTGGGACGCCCCGGTGCTCGCCGAACCGGCCCGCCTCGCCACGCCCGCGGACGCCTCGATCGAGTTCCGCGGCGTGGGATTCACCTACGATGAACGCGACCCGGCCGAACCTGCCGACGAGGGTGTGCGCCAGGTGCTGCGGGACGTGTCGTTCAAGGCTCGGCCCGGAACGGTCACGGCTCTGGTGGGTCCCTCAGGCGCGGGCAAGTCCACCATCGCCAACCTCGCTGCGCGGTTGTGGGACGTCGACACCGGCGCGGTCTTCATCGGCGGCCAGGACCTTCGCGACCTCGGCAGCGACGTCGTCATGCGGATGGTTACCACGGTCTACCAGGACGTGTACCTGTTCCACGACACGATCCGCTACAACGTCACCCTCGGGCGCCCCGAGGCTACCGACGACGAGATCTGGGCCGCACTGACCGCGGCACAATGCGATGACGTCGTGCGGGCCCTCCCGGACGGGTTGGAGACGGTCCTCGACGACGGCGGCACGAGCCTTTCCGGCGGCCAGCGTCAACGGCTCTCTATCGCGCGCGCCCTGCTGAAGGACTCACCGATACTCATCCTCGACGAGGCGGTCGCCAGCGTCGACCCCGATACCGAGGCCCGTATCCAGGACGCGATCGGCCGGCTCGCCGCCGGCCGCACGGTGCTCGTCATCGCCCACCGGCTCGAGACCGTGCAACGCGTCGACCAGTTGTTGTGGCCGGAGCAGAGCAAGAGCCACGCGCCCCTTTCCCTGACGGCCAACTCGAAATGATCGTGAACTGGGGCAGTGGCCGGCGCGAGTCACGAACCGCTCGTGGCGGAGGAGCCGAGGACGCAGAGCTTTTCCAGCGTGCGCTGTACGGTGTTGTCCCGCTCGAGCAGGTAGAGGTGACCGCCCGGATGCGTGTGGAGGCTGAACCGCGATTCGGTGTGCCGACCCCACGCTGCGACGTCACCGACGGGCACCGACGGATCGGCCGAGCCGCCGAACGCGGCGATCGGGAAGGTCTCCACGGCGGTCATGTCCGCCCGCGAGGTCGGCAGCAGTAGCTCTGCCAGGTCAGGCTGCGTAAGGGCGCCGGCGGGCGTACCTTCCAGCGACATGGCCCAGTGGTGCGCCGGCCCACCCGCACGCTGCTGACAGCGTTCCAGCAACAGCGCTGGCGCACACCGGACGCGCCCGCGCTGCGGTGCGACGGCGTGGAGCCGACCTACGCCCAGCTCGACGAGCGGGCTGCCCGCTCGCCCGCAGCCTGCGTGCCCAGGGCGTACGCGCCGGTGGTCGGCCTGCACCGCGGCGTTGAGCTGTTCGTTGCCGTCTACGCGCTGTTACACCTCGGGGCGGTGTACTTGCCCGCCTGGCCGGCCCGGGTTTGCGGGGTGCTGCCGCCGGCCGCCGGACCTTCCGTGGAATCCGACGTAGGCTTCGACAGCACCGCGTACGTGCTCTTCACATCCGGGTCCACCGGCCGGCCCAAGGGCGTGCGGATCAGCCACCGGGCCTTCGACGTCTCCATCTGGGAGCTGTACTGGCCGTTACAGGTGGGCGGCTGCGTCGTGATCGCCCGGCCCGGCGGCCACCCCGACCCCGGCTACCGGGCCCGGCTCATCGCGGACGAACGGATCAGCACCGTCCACTTCGTACCATCGAGGCTGCGGGCGTTCTGCGCCGACCCGACCAGCGCGGACGGCGGCGCGAGCGGCACGCTGACCCTCGTACGGACCGCGACCGGCCGGCTCGGTGTGGCATTGACACCTCTACGGTCCGGCCGAGGCGGCCGTCGACGCGACCTATTGGGACTGCGACCCGGACCTGGACGGCGAGACCGTCCCCATCGGACGGCCTGTGTGGAACACCCGCGCGTACGTGTTGGACGCCACGGGACGGCCGGTGCCACCGGGCGCCTGCGGCGAACTGCACTTGGCCGGCGTCCAGCTCGCCGACGGATACGCCGGCCGCGACGACCTCACCGCAGAACGACTCCCGGCCGACCCGTTCGTGCCCGGCGAGCGCGTGTACCGCACCGGCGACCTGGCCAGCTGGCGCGGCGATGGGGCGCTGTTGTACCGCGGCCGGGCCGACGCCCGCCGAACCTTCAGGATCACCGCAACACGCAGTGATCCGCCTACCGGCCGGTTCCGGCTCCGGCGCGCCCGCCGTGCAGACCCCCACCATGGCCGTGTACAGTGATCCCCCGTGCGGCCCTCGGGCGGCGATAGGACGGTGCACCCGTTCCGACGCCACCGGTAGAGTGGACGCACAAGTCCGGGTGGCGGAATGGCAGACGCGCTAGCTTGAGGTGCTAGTGCCCGTATAGGGCGTGGGGGTTCAAGTCCCCCCTCGGACACAAACCCACAGCATATCTGCTTGATTTGACGTACCGGTGGTCAAACCTGTCTAACCACCCAAATCGAGGCCCTCACAGTCCGACTGACAGCGGCGAACCGGCGCTGGGGGTGGTCCTCGTGACCGCCTCGGTCGTCTCCCCAGTCGTCCCGCCCCCGGTTGCTGATGCCTGGCAGACCAGGCAGGTCAATGGCCGCCACGCGTTGCGGTCGCGCAGCTCGCTCCCGCAGCCGGCCTGTCGCCCGTCTGCGGGATGGCCGCGATCGACTGCAACGGCCGTATCACCGAGGCCACGGTCATCCCCGTGCTGGGGTGGGCCCGAGGCATGCGCGTGGATACCCGGGTATGTGGCGAGCTCGTGCTCGTCACTGCTGATCCGCACGCGGTGTTCCAGGTAACGCGGCCCGGTCAGCTGCGGCTGCCCGCCACGATTCGGCACTGGTACGGGCTCACCCGCGGCAGCCGGGTACTGCTCGTGGCCGACCCCGCCGCCGGGCGCTTCGCATCCCGGCCACCTGGCCCTGGGCCACCCAAACCACCGCCGCGCTCGACCCGATCGCGGCGATCCCGGCACCCGGCTGACCGGCATCAACCGCTTGACCCAACGACCGGAGAACCCAGGAGACCACGCCCACCGACGCGACAGTCGGCCACCCAACCTGCCCGCCACCGACAACCATCGACCAACAACGATGAGATCAAGCGGGCAAAGCCGCCGCGTCACACGCGCGAACGATCGAGGTTAAGCTCGTGGTGGTAACGCCTGCCGGACGGGCCGTAGCTATGAAATCAACGCTGTCGGCCGGCGGCTTGCGGGCGCCTCGTGCCGCCAGCCATGCCGCCTTCCAGTTCGAGCCAGTGCCGTGGGGCCCCGCTGTGGACTGGGCGGTGGGCCGCCGCCGGGCGTCTGGCCTGATCCGGTGTTACCGGAAAGGCTGCCGAGCCAACCGCTCGAGGTGTGGACCACCGGCAGGGCCGGCGCCGCGCACCTCGACCCAATCGCACGTCGATGTTGACGCTGCGTTTGTGCGGGTCAAGTGGCTTCTCGTTGTGCCCCCGGTGGGATTCGAACCCACACTGTCGGAGGTTTGAGCTCCGTTCCTCTGCCGGTTGGGATACGGGGACGTCGGCCGGGTCGGGCCCTGACCGCGACCAGACTACCCACTACGCTGAGGGCGGCGGCACCCGACCGGTCGGAGTGTCGGGGAGCACGGGTGAGGGGTAGGGGTTCGTGGCCGACACGCAGGCGGGTGCCGAGCGCAGGCGGGTGCTGATCGCCGAGGACGAGGCGCTCATCCGGCTGGACCTGGCCGAGATGCTGGTCGAAGAGGGCTACGACGTGGTCGGCGAGGCCGGCGACGGCGAGACGGCCGTGCGGCTGGCCCTGGACCTCAAGCCCGACCTGGTCATCCTCGACATCAAGATGCCGATCATGGACGGGCTGGCGGCCGCCGAGCGGATCGCGGGGGAGCGGGTGGCGCCGGTCGTCATCCTCACCGCGTTCAGCCAGCGTGACCTGGTCGAGCGGGCCCGCGCCGCCGGCGCGATGGCCTACCTGGTCAAGCCGTTCCAAAAGAGCGACCTGGTGCCGGCGATCGAGATCGCCCTCTCCCGCTACCAGGAGGTCGCCGCCCTGGAGTCCGAGGTGGCCGGGCTGACCGACCGCCTGGAGACCCGCAAGGCCGTGGAGCGGGCCAAAGGGACGCTGATGACCACTTACGGCATGACCGAGCCGCAGGCGTTCAAATGGATCCAGCGCACCGCCATGGACCACCGCATGACTATGCGTGAGGTCGCTGAGCGGATCTTGACGGAGACCCCTGGCGAAGGCTCTGAGCAGCAAAAACAGTAGAGCTTTATGACAGCGTTATCGTCGGACTGAGCACGCTACGTAACGGTTTCGTCAACTGCTCCGCCAAGCCCTTACGGGCTGCCCGCCTGGTGGGATAACGTCCCGGCGCAGACCGAGATAGCGGTCGGGCTCGTCTGTCCCGCAAGAGCCAATCGGCAGTGGGTGGTTCGGGCCATTTGATGGAGGAGGGTTCGAGCCTTGAGGCAGAAGCTCGCGCGGGCGTTCGGTGGCATCGCCATCGCCGCGCTCGTATTCGGTGGCGCCGCGTGTCAGGCCGGTGAGGACGACGGCGGGGACAGCGGTAGCGGTAGCAGCGCCGCGTGTGGCATGAAGATCGGCTTCTTCGGCGCGCTGACCGGTGACGCGGCCGGCTTGGGCATCCACATGCGCAATGGCACCAAGCTCGCCATTGACCAGTACAACAAGGAAAACGCCGACTGCACCGCCGAGCTCGTCGAGTACGACTCGCAGGGCGACCCGGCCAAGGCGCCGGCCCTGGCCACGCAGGCGGTCAGCGACCAGAAGGTGATCGCCATCATCGGCCCGGCTTTCTCCGGTGAGTCCGAGGTGGCCGACCCGATCTTCCAGCAGGGCAACCTGCCGACGATCAGCCCGTCGGCGACCCGCCCGAGCCTGAGCGAAAAGGGCTGGACGGTGTTCCACCGCGGCGTCGGCAACGACACGTCGCAGGGCCCGGCCGCCGGTCGGTACATCAAGAACGTGCTGAAGGCCGAGAAGGTCTACGTCGTCGACGACCAGTCGGCGTACGGCGCGGGTCTGGCCGACGAGGTCAAGAAGGTCATCGGCACCCCGGCCGGTGAGGACAAGGTCGCCGTCAAGCAGACCAACTTCTCCGCGGTCGTCACGAAGATCAAGAACTCCGGCGCCACGGCGCTCTTCTTCGGTGGCTACTACACCGAGGCCGGCCTGCTGCTCAAGCAGCTCAAGGGCGCCGGCTGGCAGGGCACCATGATCGCCGGTGACGGCGTCAACGACGCCAACTTCATCACCGTGGCGGGCCAGCAGGTCGCCGAGGGCACGATCCTGACCTGCCCGTGCGCGCCGGCGACGGAGGCCAAGGGCACGTTCGTGACCGACTACAAGACGGCCTTCGACAACGCCGAGCCGGGCACCTACGCGGACGTGTCGTTCGACATCACCAAGATCGTGCTCGAGGGCCTGAAGGACGGCAAGGCGACCCGCGCCGACATGCTCTCCTGGATCAAGGCCTACAACAAGGCGGGCACGGCCACCGGTGTGACGTACAAGTTCGAGAGCAACGGTGAGCTCGACCCCACCCAGGTCATCGTCTGGGCGTTCAAGGTCCAGGGCGGAAAGGTGGTTCCGGACGTGGAGATCCCGAAGGCCTGACGGCCGTTTCGGGTCACCGAGTCACGTGGGTGCGGCCGGGAGCAGGCGCTCCCGGCCGCACCTGACTATGCATTCGACCTTCCCCCTGGAGCATCTAGTTGGACTTCGACGGCTTGGTGCGGGACTTCCCCGACCTGACCACCACTGGGCTTGAGCAGGGCGCCATCTACGCGCTCGTCGCTCTCGGCTACACGCTGGTGTACGGTGTCCTGCGCCTCATCAACTTCGCGCACTCCGAGGTCTTCATGATCGGCACTGTCGCCGCTCTGGGGACCTGGCAGGCGATGGGTTACAACCAAGACTCTTCGGTCAGCGGGATCGGGCTCATCCTGCTCCTCGTCCTCGCCGGCCTCGCGGCCGCCGTGGTGGCCTCCACGCTGACCGCGGTCGCGGTGGAACGGGTGGCCTACCGGCCGCTGCGCCGCCGCAACGCCCCACCCCTGGCGTTCCTGATCACCGCGATCGGCGCCTCGTTCGTCCTCTTCGAGGCGGTCGGGCTCTTCAGCGACAACATCGGCATCGGCGGCGAGCGCGGACCGTTCGGCATGGTCCGCCCGTTCCAGCCCGCAACGCTGTTCAGCATCGGCGGCTGGGACATCACCAACACCCAGGTGCTGGTCGTGTTCTCCGCCCTCGGCATGCTGGTCGCGCTCGACCTCTTCGTCAACCGCAGCCGCCTCGGCCGGGGTATCCGTGCGGTGGCCCAGGATCCGGACACGGCCGCCCTCATGGGGGTCAACAAAGACCGGGTGATCCTGCTCGTCTTCGTGATCGGCGGCATCATGGCCGGCGCCGCCGCCCTGCTCTGGAACGTCACGTACGCCTTCAGCCGCTTCGACGTCGGCTTCCTGATCGGCCTGAAGGCGTTCTCCGCGGCGGTCCTCGGCGGCATCGGCAACCTGCGCGGCGCGCTCCTCGGTGGCCTGCTGCTCGGCGTGGTGGAAAACTACGCCTCCGGATTGTTCGGCGGCGAGTGGAAGGACTTCACCGGCTTCGTCGTGCTGATCGTGCTGCTGATGTTCCGCCCCACGGGCCTGCTGGGCGAGTCGCTCGGGAGGGCTCGGGCATGAACGCACACGTCGAGAAGGTCAGGTCGCGCGGCAGGTCGATGCGCGCCCGGTGGGACAGCATGCCGCGGCAGGTGCGCTGGATCGCGCTGCTCGCGCTGGTCGTCTTCCTCTACCTGCTGCCCAACCGCTGGTTCTACATCAACCTCTGGTACTTCCGGACGATGGAATCGGACATGGCCACGGTCCTGTTCGAGACCTCGTTCTTCGTACTGCTGGCGGTCGGCCTCAACGTCGTGGTCGGCTTCGCCGGCCTGCTCGACCTCGGATACTTCGGCTTCTTCGCGGTCGGCGCGTACACGGTCGCCCTGCTCACCTCGCCGGAGAGCCGGTTCGACGTCGGCTGGCCGTGGCTGGCGGCGGTGCCCGCGGCGGTCGCGGTCACGATGATCTCCGGCGTCATCCTGGGCGGGCCGACACTGCGACTACGCGGTGACTACCTGGCCATCGTGACGCTCGGCTTCGCCGAGATGATCCGGCTGTACGCGGCGCGCAACGAGGGCATCGCGAACGGCCAGCGGGGCATCCCGGAGATCCCGCACCCGGTGCCGAGCGTGAAGGGCAGCGACGGGCAGGCGCTCTTCGGCGTGGTCGACGCGCGGCCGTACTACTGGCTCACCCTCACGATCATCATCTTCGTGATCCTCGGCGTGCGTAACCTCACCCGCAGCCGGGTCGGCCGGGCCTGGGTGGCGATCCGCGAAGACGAGGACGCGGCGCAGATCATGGGCGTGCCCACGTTCAAGTACAAGCTGTGGGCGTTCGCGATCGGCGCGGCGGTGGGCGGCCTCTCCGGCGCCCTCTTCGCCGGGAAGCAGAGCTTCATCAACTCCGACAGCTTCCAGCTCACCAACTCGATCCTGGTGCTGGCCGCGGTCATCCTCGGCGGCGCGGGCAACATCTACGGCGCGGTCATCGGGGCGTTCATCACCTGGTACCTGCCGGAGTGGGTGCGCGGCATCGGCGGCGTGATCGGCCTCGAGATCAACGTGGCCGAGTACCGGATCCTGATCTTCGGCGCGGTGCTGATCGTCATGATGATCTTCCGGCCGCAAGGCATCCTGCCGAGCAGACGACGAGCGGCGGAGTTCGCCGACCGGCGCCAGGAGGCCGCACCGACGGAGGCGAGCGCATGACCGAGCGCAGCGAGGGAATCATGAAACAGAGTCCGCTTGGAGCCTCATGCCCGCCCGCGGCGAAGCGAGGACGGGCATGAGCGAGGCTGCCCCGGACACGACGGCTCCGGAGACCACCCCGCCGCAGCGGGAGGCGCTGCTCGAGGTCGACCACGTCACACTCCGCTTCGGCGGCGTGGTTGCCCTCAACGACGTCGACTTCACGCTGTACAAGGGGGAGATCCTCGGCCTGATCGGGCCCAACGGTGCCGGCAAGACCACCTGCTTCAACGCGATGACCGGTGTGTACGCGCCGACGCAGGGGGAGATCCGGTTCAAGGGCGAGCGGGTCAGCGGCCGGGCCCGACACAAGATCACTCGGATGGGCATCGCCCGCACGTTCCAGAACATCCGGCTCTTCCCGGAGATGTCCGCCCTGGAGAACGTCATGGTCGGTGCCGACGCGCACCACAAGGCCAGCGTGATCTCGGCGCTCTTCCGGCTGCCGCGGTTTTGGCGCGAGGAGCGGAGCGGGCGCGACCGGGCGCACGACCTGCTCCGCTTCGTGGGGATCGAGCGCCCCGGCGAGCTTGCCCGCAACCTGTCGTACGGCGAGCAGCGGCGGCTGGAGATCGCCCGGGCGCTGGCGACCAGCCCGACGCTGCTCTGCCTCGACGAGCCGGCCGCCGGCTTCAACCCGGCGGAGAAGGACTCGCTGCTCAAGCTCATCCGCAAGATCCGCGACACCGGCGTCACGGTGCTGCTGATCGAGCACGACATGCGGCTGGTCATGGGCGTCACCGACCGGATCGTGGTGCTGGAGTTCGGCAAGAAGATCGCCGAAGGGCTGCCCGCCGAGGTTCGGGACAACCCCGCCGTCATCGCCGCGTACCTGGGAGTGCCGACCGATGCTGCTTGAGATCCAAGACCTGACCCTGCTGTACGGGCGCATCCAGGCCCTGCACGGGATCAGCCTGTACGTCGACGAGGGCGAGGTCGTCGCGCTCATCGGGGCCAACGGCGCCGGCAAGACCACCACCATGCGGGCCATCTCCGGCCTGCGCCCGGTGGCGAGCGGCAAGATCATTTTCGCCGGGCAGGACGTCACGAAGATGCGCGCCGACCTGCGGGTGATCCGGGGCATCGGCCAGGCGCCGGAGGGCCGGGGCGTGTTCCCGGGCATGTCGGTGCAGGAAAACCTGGAGATGGGCGCCTACACCCGCCGCGACGGTGCCGGCATCCGCCAGGACCTCGCGATGGTGTTCGACCTGTTTCCGCGCCTCAAGGAGCGGCAGCGCCAGGCCGGCGGCACGCTCTCCGGCGGCGAGCAGCAGATGCTGGCGGTGGGGCGGGCGATGATGACCCGGCCCAAGCTGCTGCTGCTCGACGAGCCCTCGATGGGGCTGGCGCCGATGCTGATCCAGCAGATCTTCGAGATCATCACGCGGATCAACGAGCAGGGCACAACGGTGCTGCTCGTCGAGCAGAACGCCCAGCAGGCGCTCTCCCGCGCCCACCGCGGCTACGTGCTGGAGACCGGGGCGATCGTGAAGGAGGGCAGCGGACAGGAGCTCCTCCACGACCCGGCGGTCAAGGAGGCGTACCTGGGCGTCGCCTGACGGTTTCTCGGGGCCTGTTCAGAGGGACACGCCGGTGCCCGGCAAGAACCTCTGAACAGGCCCAATTTATTGAGCTACCGCGATGTGCGTCGTGGTCCGGACCGTCGCTCCCGCGGCCTCACCCTCCGCGGTTCACAACCCATCCCGGGTCCGTCCGAGTCCCTGGAGCCGGCGCCCTCGCCGCCTTTGACGCCGGCCCCGAGCTGGCCGCCCCGACGCCCCGGATCCCGCGCGCGGTCCGGTCGACCCGCGGCGATCGTGGTATTTCGGTGCCCGCCCGAGGGCACCTGCGTACCACGATCTCGACTACCCGTTCGGTGTGACCGCGGACCGGCCCTCCCGGGGCGGGTGGTGGCCTGACGCTCCTGAGCGTGCCCGGCTCACGGCCTTGGTCGATTAGCGTGAGTGGCATTGGGTCCAGGGCGTCCCTCGCGCGGCACCACCTCCGCGGTTCGGCCGTTCGCCCCGGGGTTGACGCGGCCGGCCGTGGGCTGCTGCGACGCGGTCCGGTGGCGTTCATCGTCACCGGACGCCGCGCCAGTGGACTTGCCCGTCATCCGGTGGGCGGCAGGCGGCTCCCTCGGCGAGGACGCCTGACCTCCAGGCCGCCGGGCCCCGGAGGCTGCCGGCGCGGACCTGCTCGCCGCCGACTGCTGAGGCGGCGGGGGTTTGTCGAGCGCGCAGGGTCGCGGAGGGTGAGGCCGCGGGAGCGCACCCCAAGAAAACGCTCCGCGTTTCCCCGGGGACCCCGCGCAACGGTCATGACCACGACGGGCGTCGCGGCGGCTCGGATCTTCTGTTTGGGATCGGTTTTTGGAGCGGGGAGCGGTCAGGGCTTGCGGCCCACGCCCGCGAACGACGGGACCATCTCGGTGATGTCGCCGTCGGCGCGCCACTTGGCCGGGTCGACCAGGCCCGGCTCGACCAGCTCCAGCCCGTCGAAGAACGTGGCGATCTGCTCACGGGTGCGCAGCGCCACCGCGTTGGCCCGGGTGTAGCGGTCGGCGACGGCCTGCTCCTCCGGCGACAGCTCGTAGGGGAACGTGGCCACCTGCGAGATCGCGATGTAGCTGCCCGGCACGATCGCGTCGCGCAGCTTGGCCACGATGCCGGCCGGGTCGTCGGAGTCGGGCACGAAGTGCAGCACCGCCACGATCAGCACGGCGACCGGCTGGGTGAAGTCGAGCGCGCCGGTGACCCGCGGGTCCTTCAGGATCGTCTCCGGGTCGCGGATGTCGGCCCGCACGACCGTCACCCGCTCGTCGCCCTCGACGATGGCCAGGCTGTGCGCGACGGCGACCGGGTCGACATCGACGTAGACCACCTTGGCGTCCGGGGCGACGTGGTGTGCGGCCTCGTGCACGTTACCGACGGTGGGGATGCCGGAGCCCAGGTCGAGGAACTGCCGGATGCCGGTGCCGGCGAGGAACTCCACCGCCCGGCGCAGGAAGCCGCGGTTGGCGTGGGCGGCGAGGCGGATCTGCGGGCCGACGGCGAGGACCTGCTCGGCCATCTGCCGGTCGACGGCGAAGTTGTGCAGGCCGCCGAGCATGTAGTCGTAGATCCGAGCGGTGCTCGGCCGCTCCAGGTCGACGCCGGGTGGCGCCCAAGCCGGCCGGTCCATAGCCGCCTCCATATGTCTTCCGGTGCCTCACCTTACGGGGTGGGCGCGCCCGCGCGCGTGCCCGTTCCAGGAGTGTCGGGGGTCCGGACTAGAGTCGCTTTCTGTGACAGAGTCAACGCCGCGCCTGCTCCTGCTCGACGGGCATTCGCTCGCATATCGGGCGTTTTTCGCCCTGCCCGTGGAAAATTTCTCGACGGCCACGGGGCAGCCGACCAACGCGGTCTTCGGCTTCACGTCGATGCTGATCAACATGCTGCGCGACGAGCGGCCCACGCACATCATCGTGTCGTTCGACGTGTCACGGCAGTCGTTCCGGACCGAGAGGTACGCGGAGTACAAGGCCGGCCGGTCGGAGACGCCGGCGCCCTTCCAGGGCCAGGTGAGCCTGGTCAAGGAGGTGCTCGACGCGCTGCGCATCCCGATCGTGGAAAAGCCGGGCTACGAGGCCGACGACGTGATCGCCACGCTGACCAAGCAGGGCCGCGAGGCCGGCATGGAGGTGGTGATCAGCACCGGCGACCGCGACGCGTTCCAGCTGGTCGAGGAGCACGTGACCGTGCTCTACCCGGTGCGCGGCGTCTCCGAGGTCTGGCGGATGGACCCGGCCGCGGTCGAGGCGAAGTACTTCGTGCCTCCCGCGCAGTACCGGGACAAGGCCGCGCTGGTCGGCGAGACCAGTGACAACCTGCCCGGCGTGCCCGGCGTGGGCGACAAGACCGCGGCCAAGTGGATCAAGGAGTACGGCGGGATCGACGGCGTCGTCGCCAACGCCGACAAGATCAAGGGCAAGGCCGGCGACAACCTCCGCGCCCACCTGGCCGATGTGCTGCGCAACTACGAGATCAACCAGCTCGTGTGCGACCTGGAGCTGCCGCTGCGCCCGGAGGACGCGCGCTGGCCCGGCTGGGACCGCGAGGCGGTGCACCAGGTCTTCGACGCGCTGGAGTTCCGGGTGCTGCGCGAGCGGCTGTACCAGTACCTCGACGCCGTCGAGCCGGAGGCCGAGGCCGGGTTCGAGCTCGACGGCTCGGTGCTCGGCGGTGGCGAGGTGGCCGGCTGGCTGGAGTCGTTCGCGCCGGCGGGCGCCGCGCTGGGCGTCGCCGTCGCCGGGCGGTTCGGCCGGGGGACCGGCGAGCTGACCGGCGTCGCGCTGGCCAACGCCGAAGGTGCGGCCGCCTGGTTCGACCCGGCCGAGCTCGACGAGGGCGACGAGGCCGCGGTGGGCGCCTGGCTCGCCGACGCCAAGCGCGCCAAGGTGATCCACGACAGCAAGCCGGCACTGCTCGCGTTCCGGGCGCGGGGCTGGGAGCTGCGCGGCGTCACCCGCGACACCGCGATCGCCGCCTACCTCGCCCGCCCCGACCAGCGTACGTACGACCTGACCGACCTCGCCCTGCGCTACCTGCACCGCGAGCTCAGGGTCGACGCCCCCGACAACGGCCAGCTCACGATCGACGGGCTCGGCGTCGACGGCGAGGCGGTCGAGCAAAACCTGATGCTCCGCGCCCGCGCCACGCTCGACCTCGCCGGCGCGCTTGACGCCGAGCTGTCCGGCGCCGGCCGAGGTGCCGAGTCGCCTTCCGAAGGTCCGCGAGTCGGCACCTCGGTAGAGCATGCCGCGCGGCTGATGGCCGACGTGGAGCTGCCGCTGGTCGAGGTGCTGGCCGAGATGGAGCGCACCGGCATCACCGCCGACACCGACTACCTCTCGGACCTGGAGAGCACCTTCGCCGCCGGGGTGAAGGAGGCGGCACAGGCGGCGTACGCGGTGGTGGGTCGGGAGTTCAACCTCGGCTCGCCCAAGCAGCTGCAGGAGATCCTCTTCGGCGAGCTCGACCTGCCCAAGACCAAGCGGATCAAGAGCGGCTATACGACCGACGCCGACGCGCTGCAGGGCCTGTTCACGCAGACCGGCCACCCGCTGCTGGCCCACCTGCTGCGCCACCGCGACGTGGCCAAGCTCAAGTCCACGGTGGACGGACTGCTCAAGTCGGTCTCCGACGACGGCCGCATCCACACGACGTACTTCCAGACGGTCGCCGCGACCGGCCGCCTCTCCTCCACCGACCCCAACCTGCAAAACATCCCGATCCGCACCGAGGAGGGGCGCCGCATCCGGCGGGCGTTCGTGGTGGGGGCGGGGTTCGAGTGCCTGATGAGCGCCGACTACAGCCAGATCGAGATGCGCATCATGGCCGACCTGTCCAAGGACGAGGCGCTGATCCAGGCGTTCAACTCGGGCGCCGACTTCCACGCCGCCACGGCCTCGTCGGTCTTCCGCCTCCCGATCGAGGAGGTGACCGCCGACCACCGCCGCAAGATCAAGGCGATGAACTACGGCCTGGCGTACGGGCTGTCGGTCTACGGGCTGTCCCAGCAGCTCAACATCCCGACCGACGAGGCCCGCGCGCTCATGGACGAGTACTTCGAGCGCTTCGGCGGGGTCCGTGACTACCTGCAGGCCGTGGTGGCGCAGGCGCGGCAGGACGGCTACACGCAGACCATCCTCGGGCGCCGGCGCTACCTGCCCGACCTGATCAGCGACAACCGGCAGCGCCGCGAGATGGCCGAGCGGATGGCGCTCAACGCCCCGATCCAGGGTTCGGCCGCCGACATCATCAAGGTCGCCATGCTCCACGTCGACCGCGCGATCCGCGCCGAAGGGCTCCGCTCGCGGATGCTGCTCCAGGTCCACGACGAGCTGGTCTTCGAGGTGGCGCCGGGCGAGCGGGAGGCGATGGAGGCGCTGGTCCGCCGCGAGATGGGCAACGCCCACCCGCTGTCGGTGCCGCTGGAGGTCTCGGTCGGCGTCGGCCACGACTGGAACAGCGCCGACCACTGACTCGGCCGCGGGCCGCGCCCGTCACCGAGGCCCGCGGAGGCCGGCCGGCCACGCCGGCCCCACGACGCCACAGGGCCGAGGGGCGGGCTGGCGACGCCCGGCCCCAAGACGCCGCGGGCCCGCGGGGCGGGCTGGCCACGGCGGCCTCAGACGGCCGCGAGGCGGCGGCTAGGCCTCAACCGGCCGCGGGGCCGGCTGGCCACGCCGGCCCCAGACGGACACGAGGCGGCGGCTAGGCCCCAGACGGACACGAGGCGGCGGCTAGGCCCCAGATGGCCACGAGGCGGCGGCTAGGCCGCTGACGTCGCGGCCGGGCGGGAGGCGGTGATCGCGGCCTTCAGGTGGGCTTCCGCCTCGGCGCTGAGCGAGGTCTGCAGCAGCTCGCCGCTGTACTGGCCGCGCATCTGCTCCAGCACCTTGTCCGCGGTCACGCTCCGGACCAGCAGCACCAGCGCCGCACCGCCCTGCGGAAGCTGCTCGCCGAGCCGCCGCATGAAGTCGTCGTCGATGCCGGCGTCCATGGCCTTGCCGGCGAGCGCTCCGGTGCCGGCGCCGATCGCCATGCCGAGCAGCGGCGCGAGGAACAGCAGGCCGATCAGGCCGCCCCACAGCGCTCCGCCGGCCGCGGCGGTGCCGACCGTACCGCTGGTCTGGTGGAGCTTGATCTTGCCGTCCGCGCGGTGCTCAACGATCACCGCGTCGTCGAGCTGGATGAGCATCTGCTTGCGCAGGTCGGCGAGCTTGGCCAGGGCCGCCTCGGCGGTCCGGGTGTCGGGGTAGCCGACGGCGATGAGGTCACTCATGGGATCACCCTTTCGTGAGTATTCCTCCCGCATCCTGATCCCCGAGTCGTCGGTTACGCACCGGTATGCCCATATCAGTGCGGCGGTCATGTTCGCGCTTCGCCCGTATTACCCCGATCTGCGTGCCTATGGTGAGGGGATCTAAAGGAGGAAGCGAGGAAGTCATGGCCACAACAAGCGCGTCCCGCACGTGGGCGGTCGGCGGGCTCGTCTTCGCCGCCACCATGATGATCCTGTTGGGGATCTGGGAGGTCTTCGTCGGCATCGCCGCGATCGTCAACGACCAGTTCTTCGTCGTGGGACCCAACTACACGTACGACATCGACACCACCGCCTGGGGCTGGGTACACCTCGCCCTCGGCGCGCTCGCCGTCGTGGCGGGATTCTTCCTGTTCACCGGCGCCACCTGGGCCCGGGCCGTGGGTATCGCCCTGGCCGCCCTGGTGGCCATCAACAACTTCATCTTCCTGCCGTACTACCCGCTCTGGTCGCTGGCGATGATCGCCTTGGCGGTGTTCGTAATCTGGTCGATGGCGACCGCGCGCACCGACCGGTTGACCGGCGCCGGCGCCGGCGAGCGGGCCGGCTACGCCAGCAACCCGGGCGGCGAACCCCGCCCGGCTCCGGACCGCTGGCCCACCAACCGCCCGCCGGCCGGCCAGCACCGTAGCGACCAGCCCGCACCGGACGGCATGCCGGCGAACGGGGCACAGGCGAACGGCGTCGAGCAGGTCAGCGGCCGCCCGCCGCTGGGCCGCGGCTAGAGACCCCGCCCGTGATCGAAGCTCCCCCCACGTCGCTCTAACGGCATGAGGGGAGCTTTGATCACCCTGACGCCGAACACGGCTGACGGTCAGGAGGCCTTCACACAGCTGAAGATGGCGGTGCCGGGGAAGAGCCGGCCGCGCAGCGGGCTCCACTGGCCCCATAGCTGCTCGTGCCCGGCCGGCCACTCCGGCTCCACCAGGTCGCGCAGCACGAACCCGGCCGCCACCAGCTCCCGGATCCGGTCGCCGAGCGTGCGGTGCTGCTCGACGTACGTGGGCACGCCCGCCGCGTCCCGCTCGACGTAGGGGGAGCGGTCGAAGTACGAGTGGACGGCGAGCAGGCCCCGCTCGCCCGGGTCGTCCAGGAATATCCACCGCATCGGGTGGGTGACCGAGAAGACCCAGCGGCCGCCGGGGCGCAGGACGCGGGCGACCTCGCGCATCAGGGCACCCGAGTCGGCGACGAAGGGGATCGCGCCGAAGGCGGTGCAGGCCACGTCGAACACCCCGTCGCCGAACGGCAGGGCTAGCCCGTCGGCCTGGAGCAACGGCACGCGTACCCCGGATGTCTGCGCGGCGGCCACCGCGTGCCGCAACATGCCGGCGGAGAGGTCGACGGCGACCACGTCGGCGTTCTGGGTGGCGAGCCAGCGGGCGGCGGCCGCGGCGCCGCAGCCCACCTCGAGCACCCGCCGGCCGGCGACCTCGCCGAGCAGGTGGGCGTCGGCCTCGCGGAGGCCCTCCGGGCACCAGACGAAGTCGACCTCGCCGAGGAACGAGCCGTGCTCGGCCTGGTAGCCGTCGGCGTCGCCGTCCCACCACCCGCGGTTGGCGTGGCGGGCCTCGGTCTCGGTCACCGGCTGGCGGGCGACCCGGGCCTCCTCGTCGAGCACGCCGGCAACCCTAGCCGAGGGGGACATTTTCGGCGATTGGCGACACGCGCACATCTGGCCCCGGTAGGGCTTGCACGCTGTGGTAATGCGCACGGTAAGCTAGTCGATGCACTCGCGGATCGTGACCTCGGCAGGGAGCAGGTCCGCGGTCGGCGGACACACTGCGGATCATCAACGATGCTGAGCTGTGCCCGACGGCGGGTCCGTGGGCGCAGCAGTTCCCCGCGACACCATCCGTTCGGAGCAACAGTCCACATGACGAGCAGCATCGAGGCCACCTCGAGCGCCAACAAGGTCACCGTCGACGACCTCGGGTCCGAGGAAGCGTTCCTCGCCGCCATCGACGAGACCATCAAGTACTTCAACGACGGCGACATTGTCGAAGGCACCGTCGTCAAGGTCGATCGGGACGAGGTCCTGCTCGACATCGGCTACAAGACCGAGGGCGTGATCCCCTCGCGCGAGTTGTCGATCAAGCATGACGTGGACCCCGCTGAGGTGGTGTCGGTCGGTGACCACATCGAGGCCCTGGTTCTCCAGAAGGAGGACAAGGAGGGCCGCCTGATCCTCTCGAAGAAGCGGGCGCAGTACGAGCGCGCCTGGGGCACGATCGAGAAGATCAAGGACGAGGACGGTGTCGTGCGTGGCTCCGTCATCGAGGTGGTCAAGGGCGGTCTGATCCTCGACATCGGGCTGCGCGGCTTCCTGCCGGCTTCGCTGGTGGAGATGCGGCGCGTGCGCGACCTGCAGCCGTATGTGGGCCGTGAGCTCGAGGCGAAGATCATCGAGCTGGACAAAAACCGCAACAACGTGGTTCTGTCCCGCCGCGCGTGGCTGGAGCAGACCCAGTCCGAGGTGCGCACCGAGTTCCTCAACAAGCTGCAGAAGGGCCAGGTCCGCAAGGGCGTCGTCTCCTCGATCGTCAACTTCGGCGCGTTCGTCGACCTTGGCGGCGTGGACGGCCTGGTGCACGTCTCCGAGCTGTCCTGGAAGCACATCGACCACCCGTCCGAGGTCGTCGAGGTGGGCCAGGAGGTGGAGGTCGAGGTTCTCGACGTCGACCTCGACCGCGAGCGGGTCTCGCTGTCGCTGAAGGCGACGCAGGAGGACCCGTGGCGGCAGTTCGCCCGCACCCACGCGATCCAGCAGATCGTGCCGGGCAAGGTGACCAAGCTGGTGCCGTTCGGCGCGTTCGTGCGGGTCGACGACGGCATCGAGGGTCTGGTCCACATCTCCGAGCTGGCCGAGCGCCACGTGGAGATCCCGGAGCAGGTGGTGCAGGTGGGCTCCGACGTGATGGTCAAGGTCATCGACATCGACCTCGAGCGGCGCCGGATCTCGCTGTCGCTCAAGCAGGCCAACGAGGGCTTCGTCGAGGGCGAGGAGCACTTCGACCCGACGCAGTACGGCATGGCCGCGACCTACGACGCCGAGGGCAACTACATCTACCCGGAGGGCTTCGACCCGGAGACGGGCGAGTGGCTCGAGGGCTTCGACAAGCAGCGTGAGGAGTGGGAGCGGCAGTACGCCGAGGCCCGCCAGCGCTGGGAGGCCCACACCAAGCAGGTGCAGTCGGCGCGCGCCGCCGACCTCGACGCCGCCGCGGCGCCCGCTTCGTCGGGTGGCGCGAGCGGTGGCGGTGCCGCGCAGGCCTCGGCCGCGCCGGCCCGCCAGGCCGAGGAGCCCTCGGGCACCCTGGCCACGGACGAGGCGCTCGCCGCGCTGCGCGAAAAGCTGGCCGGCGGCAAGTAAGGATCGACCGGAGGACGGGCCCCGTCGCGCTCACCGCGCGGCGGGGCCTGTCTGTGCCCGGAGTCCGGGTCAGCCGCGGACCGCATGCGCAGCGGGAGTGTTTTCTTGGGGGTGCTTTCCCGCAGGCGGCGGCTCGCTTGCGCTCGCCGGGATCCCCGCCTCCGCCGCCCGGTCCGCGCGCCAAGCCCAACGCCTGACCCGCGCTCGGGCGCGCGTGCACCGGCAGGCTCTTGGTAGTGCGGCGTTCGGGCGGCGCGATCTAGAACGTTTATGGCTGATATGGCGCCCTAAACGTTCTAGATCGCGACTCTCAGGCGGTCACGGCCGTCTGCGGCGTGCGATCGGCGCAGTCACGCGGCGGGGTGCCGGCGGGTGGCGGGTGCCGGCGGGCGGTGCGTTGGCTTCAGGGTCTGGGGCCGGCTGATCGTGGACCGCGGAGGGTGCGGCCGCGGAAACGGTCCGCACCACGACGGGCGTCGCGGTTGGTCGTATCTTCCGCATTTGGGGGTTTCGCGGGCCGGCATCGGGGCCGGCACTTAGGCGGCGCCGGGCCGGCATCGGGGCGGGATGGAAGACTGGGGCGGTGCTGCTGATCGGGCTGACCGGGGGGATCGGGGCGGGCAAGAGCGCCGTCGCCACCCGCCTCGCCGCGCGGGGTGCGACCGTCATCGACTCGGACCGGCTGGCGCGGGAGGTCGTGGCGCCGGGCACCGAGGGGTTGGCCGAGGTGGTCGCGGCGTTCGGCGACGGGGTGCTGGGGGCGGACGGGGCGCTGGACCGGCCGGCGCTCGGTGCCCGGGTCTTCGGCGACGACGCGGCCCGGCGGCGGCTGGAGGGGATCATCCACCCCCGGGTGCGCGGGCGCACGGCCGAGCTCGTCGCCGCGGCGGCACCCGACGCGATCGTCGTCAACGACGTGCCGCTGCTGGTCGAGGTGGGGCTCGCGGCCACGTTCCACCTGGTGATCGTGGTCGACGCGGCCGAGCCGACCCGCGTGGAGCGGCTGGTGCGCGACCGGGGGATGACGCCCGAGCAGGCGTACGCCCGGATCCACGCGCAGGCCGGCGACGCCGAGCGGCGGGCCGCCGCCGACTCGCTGCTGCGCAACGACTCGGACCTGGCCGACCTGCACACCCGGGTGGACGCGCTGTGGCACGAGCGGCTGGTGCCGTACGAGGAGAACGTGCGCCACCAGCGGGTCTCCTGCCCCGAGGCGTCGACCTCGCCGGAGGACTACCCGCGGATCGCCGCCCGCGTCCGCCATGTGCTCGGCACCGACGATGTGTCGCTCGACGGCGGCGTGGTGCGGGTGGTCAGCGACCGCGCGGAGGCGCTCGGGGCGGCCGGCTTCCCGCCGCTGCCCGAGGGACGCGGTTACGGCAGCGCCGACCCCGGCCGCCCGGCCCGCATCGCCGTCACCGGCCCGGATCGCACCGCGGCCGGCTGAGCGCTAGAACGACTTGGGAGGAACAGCCCGTCACCCCGGCTCCGAAGCTCTCTACACGCTGGGCCGGGTCAGCGTCGGCACCTCGCCGGGCGTGATGTCGAGCTGGGCGAACGCGCCGGTCCGTGTCCGCAGCTCCAGCCGCCGCAGCACGCCGGTGCGGTCCATCCAGTAGCGGATCCGGGCCGCCCCGCGCGCGCCGCCGACGTCGGCGCCCTTCTGGATCTCGTACACGTTGACCGGCCCGCCGGCGAGCGTGTCCCGGCGCAGCCAGAGCGCCGCCTCGCGGAGCGCCGCCGGGTCGTCCTCGCCGGTGCCGCTGACCGCGAGCGCCTCGTTGAGCAGCAGGTCGAGGTCGAGCCCGCCGAGCTCGTCACCCCGCGCCGACCACGGGATCGTCTGCCACCCGCCGGCCGGCGGCGGGAGCGGCGGCGGCTTTCCGGCGGTGAATCCGTCGCTGCGTACGGTGACCCCGGTGCGGTTGGCGCGCATGAGGATCCGCTCGTCCTTCTTGTCCATGTCGTACGCGCCGATGTACGCCACCGTGTAGCGCCAGTCCAGCCACCCGTTCGCGAGCAGCATGCCGGCGGGCAGCATCGGCACGGTGAGCGTGATCCGGCCGCCGCCGGCCGCGCGGTTGCGCTGCCGCATGAGCGCGAGCGCCTCGGCCTCGTCCTCGGTCACCTGGCGGGGCTTGGTGGCGCGCCCGCCGAGCGCGTCGATCGCCACGAGCTCCGGCCGCTCCTCGCGGCTGAGGTCGACCTTGACCGGCAGGTCCTTGGTCAGCAACGCCTCGAACCGGTGCAGCCGCCCGTCGCCGTCCAGCCAGTACCGCACGGCGCCGCCCATCGCCGCGAGGGAGTTGGGCGCGGGCGTGGGCGAGGCGGGTCCCGCCGCGGCCGGCGTGGGGGAGGCGGCCGGTTTGGGCTGCGTGGGGACGGCCGGGCCGAGCAGCACGTCCACGGTCCGATCGGCGATGCGGTCGGTGCCGAGCCAGCGCGACTCGCTCCGCGCCAGCAGCTCGGCCTGGTCGGGCCGGTCGCTGGCGATCGCGAAGAGCAGCGCCACGAACGAGTCGATCGGCGCCGGGTGCGGGGTGGTCGCGGTGGAGGGCCGTACCCGCCAGGATTTCGCCGGCGGCGTCGCCGGCGGAAGGCCGCCGTCCGCGCGGCCCGGCCTGGTCGCGATGATCCCGGGTACGGCCTGGAGCAGCCCGTCGTCCGGACCCGGCGCGGGTGCCGTGGCCGCCAGGTAGGTGAGCGGCCGCCGCCAGTCGATCCAGCCCGCCAGCCTGATCTCGGTGCCCGGCTTGCCGAGCGTGGCCCGCACGCCGACCCGACCGTCCTGGAAGTTGCGGGCGCGCATGCCGGCCAGCCGCTGCGCCTCGCCCGCGTTGAGCGGGCGCGCCTCCACCGGTTTGTCCACGGGAGTGCAGGAGACGAGACCGCTGGTCAGCCCCGCGGCCGCGCCCGCGGCGACGCAGACCAGGGCGACGAGCGCGACGATCCGCCGCCGTTCGAAGGTTGCCCTCACGCGAGGTTGAACGCGCTGCCGTCGGATGGGTGACGTCCGCGGCCGATGCGCCGCCGGAAAGAATGGGGCGCTCGCGGCGGCCGGTCAGCGCGTCCTGCGCGACCGCGTCGGGTGCGCTCACCGGCGAGCTGCCGGGGCTGCGACCCTGCGCCGGGGTCTGACCGGCCGGTGTGGAGGCCCGATCGTGCTCCCGGTCGGCCGCCGCGAGCGGCCTACCTCTAAGAGGGTAGTGCGGTGATCTTTCCCACACAACGCCAATATCGAAGTTGATCGTATGTGCCAACAGCGCCGCGGCGGCTTGTCACACCTGGGGCGTACGGTTTAGCGCATGGGTCTCGACATCCCGCGACTCGACGGTCGCTTCCAGGTCGTCAGCGACTACAAGCCCTCCGGCGACCAGCCGGCAGCCATCGACGACCTTGAGCGTCGGGTGCGCCGCGGCGACCGCCACACGGTGCTCATGGGCGCCACCGGCACGGGCAAGAGCGCGACCACCGCCTGGCTGGTCGAGCGGATGCAGCGCCCCACGCTGGTCCTCGCGCACAACAAGACGTTGTGTGCGCAGCTCGCCAAGGAGTTTCGGGAGCTGATGCCCCACAACGCCGTGGAGTATTTCGTCTCGTACTACGACTACTACCAGCCCGAGGCATACATCCCGCAGACGGACACATACATCGAAAAGGACTCCTCGGTCAACGAGGAGGTCGAACGGCTGCGCCACTCGGCGACGATGTCCCTGCTCACCCGCCGCGACGTGATCGTGGTGGCGACCGTCTCGGCGATCTACGGCCTGGGCACCCCGTCGGAATACCTGGACCGGTCCGTGCGGGTCCGGGTCGGCGAGGAGATCGACCGCGACAAGCTGCTGCGCCGCCTCGTCGAGATCCAGTACACGCGCAACGACATGTCGTTCAGCCGCGGCACGTTCCGGGTCCGCGGCGACACGCTCGAGATCATCCCGGCGTACGAGGAGCTGGCCGTCCGGATCGAGCTCTTCGGCGACGAGGTGGAAAAGCTCTACTACCTGCACCCGCTCACCGGTGACGTGGTCAAGGAGGTCGACCAGCTGCTCATCTTCCCGGCCACCCACTACGCGGCCGGGCCGGAGCGGATGGAGCGGGCGCTGCGCGGCATCGAGGCCGAGCTCGCCGAGCGGCTGGCCGAGTTGGAGGGGCAGGGCAAGCTTCTCGAAGCGCAGCGGCTGCGCATGCGCACCACGTACGACGTGGAGATGATGCGCCAGGTCGGCTTCTGCAACGGCATCGAAAACTACTCGATGCACATCGACGGCCGGACGTACGGCGACCCGCCGCACTGCCTCCTCGACTACTTCCCCGACGACTTCATGACGGTCATCGACGAGTCGCACCAGACGATCCCGCAGATCGGCGCCATGTACGAGGGCGACGCCTCGCGCAAGCGGCTGCTGATCGAGCACGGCTTCCGGCTGCCGAGCGCGGCCGACAACCGGCCGCTGCGGTTCGACGAGTTCCTGGAGCGGGTGGGGCAGATGGTGTTCCTCTCCGCGACGCCGGGACCGTGGGAGCTGCAGCACTCCGGCGGCGAGTTCGTGGAGCAGGTGATCCGCCCGACCGGCCTGGTCGACCCCGAGGTGGTCGTCAAGCCCACCAAGGGCCAGATCGACGACCTCATGCACGAGATCCAGCTGCGCACCGAGCGCGACGAGCGGGTGCTGGTCACCACGCTGACCAAGAAGATGGCCGAAGACCTCACCGACTACCTGCTGGAGCACGGCATCCGGGTGCGCTACCTGCACTCCGAAGTGGACACTCTGCGCCGGGTCGAGCTGTTGCGCGAGCTGCGCAAGGGCGACTACGACGTGCTGGTCGGCATCAACCTGCTGCGCGAGGGGCTCGACCTGCCCGAGGTGTCGCTGGTCGCGATCCTCGACGCCGACAAGGAGGGCTTCCTGCGCAGCGGCACGTCGCTGATCCAGACGATCGGCCGCGCCGCGCGAAACGTCTCCGGCCAGGTCCACATGTACGCCGACAAGGTCACGCCCTCGATGGCCACCGCGATCGACGAGACCAGCCGGCGGCGGGCCAAGCAGATCGCGTACAACGAGGCCAACGGCATCTCGCCCGAGCCGCTCCGCAAGAAGATCCACGACATCCTCGACGACATCTACCGCGAGGCCGACGACACCGAGGGCGCGCTCGGCGGCCACGGCCCGGGCGGCCACGTGATCGGCGGCTCGGGGCGGCAGATGACGCGGGGCAAGGCACCGGTGCCGCAGACCCGTTCGCGGGGCAAGGCCGCCACCCCGTCCCGCGAGGGGATGGCCCGCGCCGACCTGGCCCAGCTCATCCAGGATCTCAACGACCAGATGCTGGCCGCCGCGCGCGAGCTGCAGTTCGAGCTGGCCGCCCGGATCCGCGACGAGGTCCACGAGCTGAAGCGGGAGCTGCGCGGGATGGACGCCGCCGGGGTCAAGTAGCCGATCCGGTTCAAGAGACATTGAGCTACCGCGATGTCCGCGGTGGTCCAGACCGTTGCTCCCGCGGCCTCGCCCTCCGCGGTGGTCCGGAACCGTTGCGCGGGGCCCCCGGGGAAACGTGGAGCGCAGCGGAGCGTTTTCTTGGGGTGCGTTTCCGCGGCCTCGCCCTCCGCGGTTTCACAACCCCTGCCGCCAGGTCCGTGGTGCGCCGCAGTGAGCTTTCGGGATCCTCCGCGCCGGCTGTCGGTGCACGTTACCCATGGCGTGCCTCGCCGGTGGCGTCCTTCCCCAAGCCCGACCGCCCCGTTCCATGATCGGCACCCAGAGATCGGCCCAAGGCGCAGATCGTGGTACTTGGCTGCCCCCACAGGGGCAGCGGGATACCACGATCTGCCGGCGTCGACGTCGATCAAGGACGGTTCGCCGACACCGCCCGCCCAGGTCCGTGGCCTGCCCGACGCCTTCGCCCTCCGCGCCGGCGGCGCGGTGGAGGCCTACCTCTTCCGTGTCACCCGCCAGCGTTGGTGGCCCACTCGGGCCCGGCGGCGCTTGCTCCGTCGTTCCCGGCCATCCACCCCGGCGCGGGCGGTGGGCCGATCCCGGGCCGAACGGCTGTGCTGGTCCGCGCATAGCGCGGAAAACGTGGGCGCGCACCGGGCTCGATGCGCCGTAGGGTCGTGGGGTGCGTGACGCGGAGTTGACCTGGGGACCGCTCGACGGTGACCGGGAGGCGGTGGCCGCGTTGGCCGGGCGGTGCCACGCGGCGGACGGCGGGATGCCGGAGGTCACGATCAGCCGGTTCGCGGCCGACGGCGTGCTCACGACCGGCGCCCGCACGGCGACGGGCCTGCTGGTCGCGGCGGGCGCCATCCGCCCGCTGCGGCCGGGTGCGGCGTTCATCGGCCTGGTCGATCCGGATTACCGCGGCGCCGGCATCGGCGGGGCGCTGCTCGACTGGGGCTTGGCGGCTGCCGCCGCCGACGGCGGCGTGCTTGCCTCCGGCGGTGCTTCGGCTTCCGGGGGCCTGCTGGCGTCCGGCGTGGGCGATGGCGGTGTGCCGGCTTCCGGCGGTGCTTCGGCTTCCGGTGGCGCGCTGGCTTCCGGTGCGGGCGGTGCGCTGGCTTCTGGTGAGGTGGCAGCTTCTGGCGGTGTGCCGGCCTCCGGGGGCCTGTTGGCTTCGGGCGTGGCTGGCGGTGGCGGTGTGCCGGCTTCGGGCGTGGCTGGCGGTGGCGGTGTGCCGGCTTCGGGCGTGGCTGGCGGTGGCGGTGTGCCGGCTTCGGGCGTGGCTGGCGGTGGCGGTGTGCCGGCTGGCGGCGGCGGTGGCGGGGTGATGGTCGAGACCGAGGCGTTGACCGAGGCGGCCGGGCGGCTTTTCGCCAGTCGGGGGTTGCGGCAGGTCTTCGCCGAAGACGTGATGCGCTTCGACCTCGCCGCGGCCGAACCGCCGGCCGTCCCGCTCCCGCCCGGCCTGGTCCTGCACGAGTGGACGCCCGACCTCGCCGCCCGCTTCTTCGCCGCCTACGAGGCCGCCTTCCGCGAGCGGCCCGGCTTCCCCAGCTGGCCGGCCGAACGGTGGGTGGCGTGGACGGCCGGCGACGAGGAGTTCCGTCCACAGTGGTCGTTGCTGGCGGCCGGCCCGGACGGCGAGGGCGACGCCGGCTTCGTCACCTGCGCGGAGGGCTGGATCGTCCAGGTCGGCGTGGCGCCGTCGTGGCGCGGCCGGGGCGTCGGCGGCGCGCTGGTGGCCGAGGCGCTGCGGCGGATGCGGGCCGAGGGCGCCGACCATGCGCTCCTCGATGTCAACGTGGACAACCCGGCCGCCCACCTCTACGCGCGGCTCGGCTTCACCCGGGTGGGCCGCCGCGCGAAGTTTCAACGCTGAGCGCCCGCGCCGCCCGCGTCAGCGCCGCGCCCGCCCGCCTCAGCGCCCGCACCGGCCGTCTCACCGGCCGGTGCGGGCCCGCCCGCCGCCCGCCCGCCGCGAGCGCCCGCGCCGTCCGCGTCAGCACCGGCTGCCCCGTACCGGCCCGGCCGCCGCCCGT
>NZ_JAVHUY010000042.1 GCF_031085175.1 Phytohabitans maris | reverse complement strand
GCGCCCCCCCGGGGGGCCCCCCCCGCTTGCGGGTCTGTGGCAGACTCGCGCACTTATGAGCACCCAACAACTTCAGAGCCTGCAGACGCTCATCGTGCGGCAGCGCATCCGCATGATGGTGAACCAGTACGAGGTGCACGCGGCCGGGCCGGACGGGTCCGAGGCCGGGATGATCGCGTTCGCCCAGCAAAAGCGGATGGCCTTCAAGGAGCAGGTCACCCTATACACCGACGACACCAAGCAGCAGCCGGTGCTCGGGTTCAAGGCCCGCAAGGTGATGGACCTCGGCTCGGCGTACGACGTGACCGACCCGTCCGGCGCCGCGATCGGCGTGTTCCGCAAGGACTTCAAGCGGTCGCTGCTGCGCTCGACCTGGATCCTGGAGCAGCCCGGCCTGCCCGCCGCGACCGGCCAGGAGCGCAGCCAGCTCGTGGCGATCCTGCGCCGCTTCATGGACTCGCTGTCGTGGCTGCCGTACCACTTCGACTTCGTCTTCGAGGGCGAGCAGCCGGCGTTCTCGGTCGTGAAGAAGTGGGGCCTGCGCGACAAGTACGTCGTGACGATCCACGACCCGCGCCTCGACCGGCGGATGGTCATCGCGATGGCGGTGGCGCTGGACGCGCTGCAGAGCCGCTGAAACTCCGTTGCCACAACGGATCGGGCGGCCTACGTTCGATACCAACAGCTTGTGGCTAGCTGCGGCCGGCACCCTGTGGCGGGTGCCGGCCCCCGCGGCCGGCGGACACCTCTCTCGCCCGCCGGCCGTCGTGGGCTCAACCCACCGGACCGCTCTGCCCTCGCTCAGGGCACCGGAATCCAGGCGCCCTGCTCGGCCGTCCAGGGGCTGTCCGTCCACGAACCTCGCCGCCGGGCGGGGTGGATGTGTGTGCGCGGGAAGCTCTCGAGCTGCCCCGTCTGTGCGTGCGGCCTTCCGGCTTCCACACACCCGCCGCGGGCGGTGAGCGCGGGGTTCGGCGCGAGCCTCGCTCGTGCTGCCCCGTCGGATCTGACCAGGCACGCGCGGCGGGCGGTGGGCGCGAGCCTCGCCGCGAGCCTCGCTCGTGCTGGCGCCGGGATGGGCTTGTCGCGCGGAGCCGGCAGCGGAGGCCGGGGATCTCGGTGAGCGCCAGCTCGCCGCCGGCCGCAGCGGTGCCCGCGGGAGCATGCGGTCCACAGCTCAGGCGGACCGGGGAAAATCCCGTCTGGCCGCTTCCGAAAGCTCTTCCTAGGCGTTCGTGGCGGTGACCGCGGCGCGGGTGCCGGTGACGGTCGCGGTCACCAGGGTGAAGGCGCGCGTGCGGAGCGCGGCCGCGGCCTGGCCGGCGACCGCCTCGACGGCGGCGTGGGTAGGGCGCTCGGCGAAGACGCGCAGCGTGCCGCCGGGGACGAGGAGGCGGCCGATCCGGTCGAGCAGGCGGGGCGGGGTGGCGAGCCAGAAGAGGCTGACGTTCACCGCGAAGACCGTGTCGAACGACCTCTCCGGCAGCTCGACCGCCGTGATGTCCGCTTGCCGGACCTCGACGGTGCCGGCGCGGATGTGGGCGGCGTTCCGCTCCCGCGCCCGGCGCACCGCGCTGGCCGCCCGGTCGATCGCGAGGACGTGGCCGCCGCGGAGCCGCTCGGCGGCCAGCGCGGTGGCCGTGCCGCCGCCGCAGCCGATCTCGAGCAGCCGGTCGTCCGGGCCGACGGCGAGCGCCTCCACCACCCAGCGCCGCCGGTCGACCGCGCTGACACCCGCCATGGTCGCGAGCCTACGTGTGGTGGGAGCTCACCCCGTGTTGAAGTTGTCGTCCACGTCGTCGCAGAGCTGGCACATGGTCTCGTCCAGCACGTCCCGTACGCTGCGCGGGTCCAGGTCGACGCCGTCGGCGCTGACCACCACGTGCACGCGGCTGCCGCCCGCCGGGTCGTCCTCGACGACGGCGGTGCCCTGCACGCGCGGCGCCTCGACGGAACGCAGCGTCAGCCGCTTGTCCTCCACCGCCGTGTCGACCTCACACTCGGCCGAACCGAGCGGCGCCACGACGCGTACCCGGTCGGGGCCGCACCGCTCCAGGCTCACGCCGAGCGGCAGCCACCGGTGCACCCGGTCGGGGTCGGTGAGGTTGTTGAAGACCACCTCCGACGGCGCGTGAAACCCGTACCTGCCACTGATCTCCATGCCTACGTCATACCCAGTGTGGCGGCGGTTACCGGGGACCGCGGCGGGTATCCCGAACACATGTCTGAGCGCACCCCTGGTGAGAGCACGGAGACGATGGACGAGGCGACCCGCCGCGACGGCGGGCCGACGCACGGGCAGGGCGCGGTGACCACGACCGGCGGTACGGCCGGCCCGGCCAGCATCCGCCGCCGGACAAACCGGGACACCGGTGACGGCAAGGTGGCGCCGACCACCACCGGCGACGCGACCAGCGGCGGGATGAGCACGCCCGCGAGCGGCACGACCAGCGACGGTACGAGCAGCGGGGCGACCGCCGGCAACTTCACCGACCGCTGACTTTCGTTCCGGCCGGTCCTTGCTTCCGGCCTTTGGGTGCCGCGCGTTTCGCGCCGGCCGTCGTTTTCGTGCCGACCGCCGTTTGGTGCCGGCTTTTCGCGCCGGCGGCGATGAGTTCGGCGGCGCCGCGGAGTCTGACCCGGCAAGTACGAGCCACGACTCCGAGGAGCGACACCATGAGTGACACCACGACCGGCCGGTACGCCGACGTCAACGGGATCAGCCTCTACTACGAGACGCACGGCACCGGCCGGCCGCTGGTCCTGCTGCACGGCGGCCTCGGCTCGGGCGAGATGTTCGGCCCGATCCTGCCCACGCTCGCCGAACGCCACCAGGTGATCCTGCCCGACCTGCAGGCCCACGGCCGTACCGCCGACATCGACCGGCCGATCGACATCGCGCTGATGGCCGACGACGTCGCGGCGCTCATCGACCACCTGGGGCTCGACCGCCCGGACGTGGTCGGCTACTCGCTCGGCGGCGGCGTGGCGCTGCAGGTCGCGGTGCGGCACCCGGAGAAGGTGGGGCGCCTGGTCACCGCCTCCGCGCACATAAGCACCGACGCGATTCCGGCGGAGATGCGCGAGCAGCAGGGCCAGGTGAACGCGGCGGCGGCCGAGTTCATGAAGGAGACCCCGATGTACCAGTCGTACGTCCGGGTCGCGCCCCGCCCGGAGGACTTCCCGCGGCTGCTCGACAAGATCGGCGAGGCGATGTCGCACGACTTCGACCTCACCGAGGAGGTACGCGGCCTCCAGGTGCCCACACTCATCGTGGCCGGCGATGCCGACATGGCCCCGCCGAGCCACTACGTGGAGGTCTTCAAGCTGCTCGACGGCGGCCTGCGGGACGGCGGCTGGATGGGCGAGGGGCGCCCGAAGGGTGGGCACGCGCTGGCGATCCTGCCCGGCCTCACGCATTACAACCTCTTCGCGTCGCCGCTCTTCGCCGCGGTGACGCTCGCGTTCGTCGACCCGGAGGAGCAGGCCTGGGTGGGCTAGCGCGGGACCTTCCATGCCGCCGATCGTCGGACTTTCCGGGCTTAACGCGCCCGTGCGTGGGTACGGTCAGGGCGTGGAAGGACTCGGCGAACCGGTGGCCTACACCGTCCTGCCGGACGGCGTACCCGTCTACGACCGCAACCGGGTCCTCGTCGGCGAGGTGGAGCACGTCCTCGCCGACGAGGGACCGGACATCTTCCACGGCCTGATCGTGCGGACCCCGGACGGCCACGGCTTCGCCGACCGCGAGCAGATCGCCGAGCTGCACCGGCGCGGCGTACTGCTCACCGTCCCCGGGACCGACCTGCGCGCGCCGAGCGCCGACCCGGTCGCCGCCGACGCCGACCGCCCAGCTGGCGAGCAGCTACAGGAGGGCCTGCGCCGCGCCTGGGACTGGCTGAGCCAGCCCCGCTAGGCCTGCCGGGCTTGTCCTCGGGGTTCCGCCGGCGTTCTCGCAAGGGTTCCGCCCGGCTTCCCGGATGGGCGGGCGCGCGTCGTTCGGGCCGGAGAGCCCGTGGGGTGAGCGCGCGTGGTGCGCCGGAGGATCCGCGGGGTTCGCGCGCGTGGTTCGCGCGGGAGTGCCTGTGGGGTGAGCGCGCCCACTCTTGAACTAGTTCAAATCCAGGGCTACCGTAAGCGTGATTTGAACTAGTTCAAGTCCGGAGGTGCCGTGGGGATGTCCGAGCCGGCCGGCGTGCCACCGGGGCGGGTGGGCGAGCGGCGACCGCCCGCGCACGGCGAGCGCACGCGTGAGCTGATCGTGCGGACCGCGCTGCGGCTCTTCGCCGAGCGGGGCTACGAGCGCACGACGATGCGGGCGATCGCCGACGCCGCGGGCCTGTCGGTGAGCAACGCGTACTACTACTTCCGCTCCAAGGACCACCTGGTCCAGGAGTTCTACGCGGACATCCAGCACCGCCACCGCGAGGAGGCGGCGGAGGCGTTGAGCCGCACGGGTTTCGTCGACCGCCTCCGGGGCGTGCTGCACGCGGGCGTGACCGTGATGGCGCCGTACCACGGGTTCGCCGGCTCCTTCGTCGGCGTCGCGATCAACCCGAGGTCGCCGTCGAGCCCGTTCAGCGACGCGTCGGCAGCGGCCCGCGAGGCGGCGATCGGCCTCTTCCGCGACGTGGTCGAGGGCGCCAAGCCGGCCGTCGACCGGCAGGTCCGCGCCGACCTGCCCGAGCTGCTCTGGCTGGCCTACCTGGGGCTGACGCTGTACTGGGTGCACGACATGTCGTACGAGCAGGACCGCACGCGGCGGCTGATCGACCTGGCGACCCCGTTCGTCGGGCGGCTGATCCGCATCTCCCGGCTGCCGGGCATGCGCCCGATCACCACCGACCTGCTGTGGCTGGTGCGGAAGGTGCGGTCGTGAGCGCCTGGAGCCACGCGCTGCTCGGCGCGCTGATCTGCGTCGGGCTGCTGGTGGTGATGCCGCTTGGCCTGCGCCTGGTGGCGGCGCCCGGCCTGACCCTCGTACACCGGCTGTGGTTTGCCGCCGCGGTGCCGGCCGCGGCCTCGGTGTGGCTGCCGCGCGGCTGGCTCGCGGCGGTGTCGGCCGCCGCCTACCTGCCGGCCGCCGCGGCGCTGCTGCTGAGCGCGGGCCGCGTGGTTGGCGCCGGGCACGGCCGCCTTCCCGGGCCGCGCGCGGTCGCCGTCGCCACCGCGCTGGCCGCGCCGTCGGTGGCGGGGTGCGCGCTGGTGGCGGAGCGGGCCGGGATCCGGCTGTTCGGGTTCGAGCTCGACGTGCTCGCGCTGACCGTCGCCCACTTCCACTACGCCGGCTTCGCCGCCGCGCTCGTCGCCGGACTCGTGTGCACTGTGGACGGTGACGGACCGGCCGGGCGGGTCGCCGCGCTCTGCGTGCCGGCCGGGGTCGCGGTCGTGTTCGCCGGCTTCTTCACCAGTGAGTGGGTCGAGCTCGCCGGCGCCGCCGTGCTCACCGCCGGCATGTGGCTGGTCGGCTGGCTCACCTGGCGCCGGGCCCGCGCCGGCGCGGCCACCCGCGGGCTGCTGGTCACCTCGGCGCTCACGCTGGCCGCGACGATGGTCCTGGCCCTGGACTGGGCGCTCGGGCAGGCCGCCGGCCTCCCGCACCTGCCGGTCTCCTGGATGGTCGCGACGCACGGGCTGGCCAATGCGCTCGGCTTCGCCCTGTGCGGGCTCGTCGCCTGGCGGCGGTTGGGGGTGCGCGCGGGATGGCGCTGACCACGTACCCGGAGGCCGGCGCCACCCGGCGCGGGCCGCTCCCGGCGGGCTACCGCCACCTGCGTTACCGCACGCGGGTGGGTGCGGGCGCCACGGCGTTCGCGGGTGCGGTGGAGGCGGTGCTGAGCTGGCGGATGCACGAGGCGATGGGCGTACCCGTGCGGGCCGACGCCCCGCGCGCCGCGCCCGGCGTCTCGGTATCGACCCGCCCCGGCCTCGGCCCGTTCCGCATGGACGCCCCCTGCGTCGTGGTCTGGACCGAGGAGGGCGAGCGGCGGGGCGGCTTCGGGTACGGCACGGTGACCGGCCACCCGCTGCGCGGCGAGGAGGCGTTCGTGGTGACGCGGGACGCGGACGGCGTGGTGTGGCTCGAGGTTGTCGCGTTCAGCCGAGCGGTGCGCTGGTGGGTGTGGCTGGCCGGCCCGCTGCTGCCGCTGTTTCAGCGCTTCTACGCCCGCCGCTGCGGCGCCGCGCTGCGCCGCCTCACCACTGCCCGCCGCTGACCGACGCCCACGGCGGTCGGTTACACGTAGCGGAAGTTCCACACACCGGTGGGGTCGGCGACCGGCTCCGGCACGTCGCGCTTGGGGTCGACCTCGACCAGCTCGACCCGCTCGGCGGGGAGCACGCGGTCGGGCAGCCGACCGAAGCGCAGGAAGCGGAAGAGCGCCGCCTCCTCGTCGCCCATCGGACCGATCCGGTCGGACTCGATGCTCATACGGTCCATCGTGGCGCACCCGCCGCCCGTTTGTCACGGCCCGGCCATGCCGGCCCCCGCCTCGACGATCGCGTCGTCGACCTGGTGGGCGAGGTCGACGTCGAGGCGGGTGACGGCGTCGACAGATCCCGTGTACACGGTGAGGGTCGCCGTCTCCCCGTCCCGCTCGACGTCCGGCGCCCGCCCCGTCTCGGCGCGCAGCCCCTCGACGCGTTCGAGGACGCGGCGCAGGTTCTCCTCGGGCAGCTGGATGGTCCGCCGGATGGCACGGTGGCCGCCGGTCCAGTACGGCAGGTTGGCCAGCGCGGCGGCGAGCTCGTCGTCGGTGAGCGGTGCGGTGCGCCCGCGCGGACCGGTGATGCCACCGCCGGGCGCGGGGTCGCTGATCAGGTCGCGGATGTCGCCCGGCAGCTCCAGCTCCCCCACCAGCCGCGGCTCCTGTCGCGATAGTACGTAAAGCACCGCCTGCACCCGTTCGCGCGCCTCCTCCGGCGCGGTGCCGGTCAGCCACGACACCTCGGCGACGAAGTCGTCGTGGTCCCACGCCGGCCCGGGCGCCTCACCGACCTCCTCGGCGAGCAGGGTGGGTACCGCGTCCAGGACCCGCTGCCGCTGCGGCTCGTCCACCGTCCGTACGAGGGTCGCGATAGTCGCCTCGGCGGCCCGCCGCGCCTCGTCCACGCTGACGCCGATGTGGTCGGCCACGGTCGTGACCAGGTCTCGATGCTGCACCATGTCAGAACTTCTCCCTCCGGCCCGCCGGTCCCGCTCCCCGTGGCGGGCCAAGCCCTTCCCGTCTCGCCTACGTATCCGGCCACTCGCCCGCCGCGGAAGTCCCGCGCGGCCAGCCGGGCTCGCGGGCCGCACTGGCCTCGCCTGTCGCGGCGGGCTCCTGCGCTGCGGCGGCCTTGCCTGGTGCGGCGGGCTCGCCTCGTCTGGCGGGCTCGCATTCCGCGGTGGCCTCGCCTGCTCCGGCGGGCTTCTGCGCTGCGGCGGCCTTGCCTGGTGCGGCGGGCTCGCCTCGTCTGGCGGGCTCGCCTGGCCTGGCGGGCTCGTCTTCCGTGGTGGCCTCGCCCGATGCTGCGGCCTCGCCTGGTCCTGCGGGCTCCTGCGCTGCGGCGGCCTCGCCCGGTCCGGCGGGCTCGCCCGGTCCAGCGGTTTCGCCTGGTGCGGTGGCCTCCTCGGGCTCGTGGAAGATGTCGGGTTGGCCGCCGGGCTCCGTCGGTGCCAGGTCAGGTGCGGGCGCGTCGTCGTCGACCGCGGCGGCGGTCCGCTCCAGCTCCTCGACCGGCCGGATGCGCGGCTCCCCCGGCGGTTCGGCGCCCAGCTCCCGGGCGGCCTCTTCGAAGTCCTCGTAGTCGCGGCTGCCGGCCTCTGTCACGGGCCCTCCTCACCGCGGCACGGCGCCTGACCGCCCGGTCAGGCCACCACCCGGCGACGTGCGCGACCCGGCGGTCGGATCGCCAGCGTGGGTGGCGTGGCCCGGGGAGCCGCCCGGATCGCCGGCGCCGGCCGCCCGGCGGGTGGAGCCGGTCGAGTCGCTCGGATCGCCGGCGCGGGCCGCCTGACGGGCGGGACCGGTCGGGTCGGTGGGCGACGGGCCGGGCGGCGGTGGGGGTACCGGGGCCGGATCGGGTGCCGGCCCCGGCGGCGGCTCGGCCGGTGAAGGCGGCCGCGGCGGCGGACCCGGCTGCGGCGGTGCCGGCGGGGCCGGTGGCTCGGTCACTGTGCTCATGACGTCGGGGTACCCCGGCGGCGC
Organism: Phytohabitans maris; assembly: GCF_031085175.1. Lineage (GTDB taxonomy): Bacteria > Actinomycetota > Actinomycetes > Mycobacteriales > Micromonosporaceae > Phytohabitans > Phytohabitans maris. The sequence goes on along the minus strand of NZ_JAVHUY010000042.1, from coordinate 82,621 downwards.
GCGCCGAACCCCTTCCCCAGCCGGGTGGGCCTCACGGTCCCGAGGCGAGCCTGCCCGAGGCGAGCCCGCCCGAGGCGAGCCCGCCGGACGCGAGCCCGCCGGACGCGAGCCTGCCGGACGGGGGCCTGCCGGACGCGAGGCCGCCGGACGCGAGGCCGCCGGACGGGAGCCTGCAGGACGTCGCTCACCGTGCGGCCGGGTCGGCACGCCCCCGCCGGACCGGCCGCTTGCGGGGTCCGCCGCGGACCGGGCCGGGTCGCCGAACCGCCGCACGCCAGACCGGCCGGCTCGCGGGACCGCTGCGGGCCAGGCCTGCGGGTCGAGTCGGACGCGGACCGACAGCGCCGAAACGGACCGGACCAGCACGGCCCAAGCCGACCGGACCAGCGGACCGAGACGGCCCAAGCCGGCCGGGCCGACACGGGCCAAGCCGACCGGGCCGACACGGGCCAAGCCGACCGGGCCGACACGGGCCACGCGGACCGGACCGGCAGGGCCGGCACGGGCCGGCCGGCACCGCCGAAGCGGGCCGAACCGGCGCGGCTGGCCGCTGTCGGACCGGACCGACAGGGCCGACACGGGCCGGCCGGCACCGCCGACGCGGGCCGGACCGGCGAGGCCGCTGGCCGCTGGTTGGGGCGCGCCAGAGCGGGTAGCCCAGCGCCATGGACGAGACCGGCTGGAACGGTGTGCGCGCGGCGCTCGACGACCTCGACTACCCGGCGCGCAAGGAACAGGTGGTGGGGCACGCCGAGCGGCGGGGAGCGCCGGCGGCGGCGATGCGGTTGCTGCGCGGGCTGCCGCTGGAGACGTACCGCAACTTGGACGAGATCCGGAGTTCGGTGCCGCTCGACCCGGCCGCCGACGACGGGCAGACGCCGGACGAGAGGGCCCGGCGGGCCCGGTCGCCGCACAACCACCGGATCGCCCAGCACCTGCGGGACCTGCGCACCTGACCGCGGGTTGGCCTCCAAGGCCAAAGGTCCAAGCGGCCCTCAGCGGCCCCAGGCCCGCAGGCCGCAGTCATCAGCCCCGCAGTGCCCCAGGCCCGCAGTCGCCCCAGGCCCGCAGGCCGCAGTCATCAGCTCCGCAGCGCCTCAGGCCCAGCGCCTCAGCGGCGCAGACCAAAGGCTCCAGGCCGCCAAAGGCGTCTGGCCCCAGGCCCCAGCGGGCCCAGCGCCGCCGGCCGCAGGCCAAGAGGCCGCAGCCCTACCGCAAGTCGCGCCAGGGGTCGTGGCCCACCGCCATCAGGCTGTGCCGCCACGGTTCCAGGTCCACGTCGTCCGCCGGGCGCTGGGACAGGCGGCGGTTGATCAGGTCGGTCACCTCGCGCATCAGCGTGACGTCGTCGCCGGTCAGGTCCACCCGCCGCTTGCCCAGTACGCGCAGGACGTGGTTACCGAGGTCCATCACATCGACGTCCGGTTCGGGCGGGTACGTGTCGTTGAGCGCGGTCTCGGCCAGCAGCCAGTCGCGCAGCTGGGGCGAGGTCATGTTGACCGCCGCGTGGAAGTCCTGCCACACGCGTTCCAGCTCCGGATCAGCACCTGCCATCTGTGGTCACCCCCTCAACCCCACCCCTACCCAGTCGGGGGCCCGGCAACCGCCCGCCATGCTTACCCGGTGCGTGGCGTGCTGGCCGGCTTCGCGGCGATCTGGGTCGTCACCCTGGTCGGGTACCTGATCGGGCGGTTCGAGCTGCTCGGCCCCTCGGGCCCGACCGTGCTCGCCCGCCTCGTGTTCTTCGTCGCCGCGCCGGCGCTGCTGCTCACCACGCTGGCCCGCTCCTCGCCCGGGGAGGTGTTCACCCCGGCACTGGCCGCGTTCGTGCTGAGCACGGTGCTCACCGCCGGCGCGTACCTGGCGATCACGCTGCTGGCACACCGCGGGCGGGACCGGCCGGACACCGGGACGCTGACCGTCGGCACGCTCGCCGCCTCGTACGTGAACGCCGGCAACCTGGGCATCCCGGTCGCCGCGTACGTGCTGGGCGACGTGTCGTTCATCGCGCCGGTGCTGCTCTTCCAGACCATGCTGGCGGCGCCGCTCGGGCTGGCCGTGCTCGACGTCACCACCGGCGGGCGGCGGCCGTCACCGCGGGCGCTCGCGGTGCTGCCGCTGCGCAGCCCGCTCACGCTCGCCTCGGCGGTGGGGATCACGGTCGCCGCGACCGGGTGGCGGCCGCCGGACGAGGTGTTGCGGCCGTTCGACCTGGTGGCCTCGGCCGCGGTACCGCTGGCACTGCTCGCACTCGGGATGTCGCTGCCGGGCAGCCGACCGTTCCAGGCCGGGCCGGACGGGCGAAGCCGGTACACCGCGGTGGTCCTGAAGGCGGTCGGGCAGCCCCTGCTCGCGTACCTGATCGGAAGGCACGCCCTCGGCCTCGACGGGCCGGCGCTGCTCGCCGCGGTCGTGACCGCGGCCCTGCCCACCGCGCAGAACATCTTCGTCTTCGCCAGCCGCTACGACCGCGCGGTGACCCTGGCCCGCGACACGATCGTGCTCACCACCCTGGCCGCCGCCGCGACCCTCGTCCTGATCGCGGCCTGGCTGGGCTGAAGGCGCCGATGGTCTGTGATCGAAGCTCCCTTCACGTCGTTCTAGCGACTTGAGGGGAGCTTCGATCACGGCCGTGGGGGACCGCGCCGTCTCCAGAACCGGAAGACCAGATTTCGAGCTGCCGCGACGTCCGCGGTGGTCCGGACCGTTGCGCGGGGCCCCCGGGGAAACGTGGAGCGCAGCGGAGCGTTTTCTTGGGGTGCTTTCCCGCGGCCGCACCCTTCGCGGTCGGCGGCCGCCACCCCGGCCCCTGCGGGGAGCCGGCGGACGCCCGGGCGTCCGCATCCGCCACACTCACCCGCCGCGCCAGCGCCGGGCTGTGTGCCGGCGGGAGGCTCTCGAGCTGCCCCGTCCATGCGTGCGGCGCGACAGCTTCCGCCCGCACAGGCCGCGCGTGCCGCACGGGGCTTGCCCCGTCTGTGCGTGCAGCTCGAGAGCTCCGCCGGCCTATGCCCGATCCGCCGGCGGCGCGGGGAAACCTGCGGACCGGCAGCGGAGGCCGGGGACCCTACCCACGCTCGGTCAGGGCACCACCGTGATCGGCCAGCGGCCGAGGCGGACCAGGCGGTTGGCCACCGAGCCGCCGAACAGCCGGTGCGCCTGGGTCGACGCGCCCACCACCACGATGTCCGCCTTGACCTCGCCGGCGACCTCGCGCAGGCAGCCGTACGCGTCGCCGCGGCGGCAGACGAAGCTCACCGGGATCCGCATCTCCTCGGCCAGCTGCCGGATCTCCGCGCGCAGCTCGGCCTCCAGCTCCTCGTGCGCGGCGACCAGCATGGGCGCGGCGCCGGGGATGGCCCAGGCCCAGGTCTGCACGGGCGCCGCGTACGCCACGACCAGCCGGCAGCGTTGCCGCCTCGTGAGGCCGCAGGCGTACGCGGCGGCGCGCATCGACGTGTCCGAACCGTCCACGCCGACGAGGATCACCCGAGGTCCGTCGGTCCCGCGCTCGAACGGCGGCGGCGCCCACCGCGGCCCGTACTGCTCGACGGCGGATCGCATGACCCCGCTACCGGCCCCTCGCGTTGGACACGGGCTCGTCCGCTTCGCCCCCGGAAGCGGACGACGAGCCGGAGGCGGCAGCCGAGTCGGGAGCGGCAGCCGAACCGGAAGCGGACGACTGCGGGGCCGACGGGCCGGCGGGCGGGGCGGAGTCGAGGCTGGTGCGCAGCGGCGCCGGCTTGAGCAGCGCGGCGGCGATCACGCCGAGGACACCGATCGCGGCCGAGATGAGGAAGATGTGGCCGGTCGCGTCGCCGTACGCGGCGCGCACGATGTGCTGCACCGTGTCCGGGAGCGCGTTGAGGTTGAGCGTGCTGGTGCCGCCCCCGCCCGAGGTGGGGAGCCCGGCCGCGGCCAGGTCGTGGGTGATGCTGTCGGTGACCCGGTTGGCGAGCACCGCGCCGAGCACCGAGACGCCGATCGTGCCACCCAGCGAGCGGAAGAACGTCACCGAGGAGCTGGCCGCGCCGACGTCGCGCAGGGGCACGGTGTTTTGCACGGCGAGGATCAGGTTTTGCATCGACATGCCGACGCCCGCGCCGACCAGGAACATCGCCGCGCCCACCACGACCAGCGAGGTCTCGTGGTCGATGATCGACAGCAGCGCGAACCCGGCGACGAGCAGGATGGTGCCGGCCAGGATGTACGGCTTGACCCGCCCGGAGACGCTGATCAGCCGGCCGGCGACGATGGAGGTGATCAGCACGCCGGCCATCATCGGGATGGTGAGCAGGCCGGCCTCGGTGGGGCTGTAGCCGCGGCCGATCTGGAAGTACTGGCCGAGGAAGACCGCGCCGCCGAACATCGCCGTGCCGACCGCGAGGCTGGCCACGATCGCGAGGGCGGTGGTCCGCTCGCGCACGATGCGCAGCGGGATGACCGGCTCGGCGGCCCGCGACTCGACCCGCAGCGCGGCGGCGAGCAGCACGACCGCGCCGCCGACCATCGCGCCGGTCTCCCAGGAGAGCCAGCCGAACGAGTGGTCGACGAACGAGACCCAGATCAGCAGGATGCTCACCCCGGCCGCGATGAGCGTGGCGCCGAGATAGTCGATCTTGACCTTGCGGCGGATGGTGGGGATGTGCAGGGTGGCCTGGAGCAGCAGCAGCGCGACGATCGCGACCGGTACGCCGACGAAGAAGCACCAGCGCCAGCCGAGCCACGCGGTGTCCGCGATCAGGCCGCCGAGCAGCGGGCCGCCGACCGTCGCGAGGGCCATCGTGCCGCCCAGGTAGCCGTTGTAGCGGCCCCGCTCGCGCGGTGGGATGATCGCCGCGATCACGACCTGGACCAGCGCCTGCAGGCCGCCGACCCCGATGCCCTGGAACGCGCGGGCGGCGATCAGCTCACCCGCGTTCTGCGCGAACCCGGCGACCATCGAGCCGACGACGAAGATGCCGATCGCGATCTGCACCAGCAGCTTCTTGTTGAGCAGGTCGGCGAGCTTGCCCCAGATCGGCGTCGACGCGGTCGCGGTCAGCAGGGTCGCGGTGACCACCCACGTGTACTGGGTCTGGCTGCCGTTGAGGGCGCCAATGATCTTGGGGAGCGCGGTCGAGACGACGGTGGAGCTGAGCAGGGCCACGAAGAGCACCAGCAGCAGGCCGCTGAGGCTCTCCAAGCGCTGCCGGTGGCTCATGACCTCGGGAGCGACAGAAGCGGACGCGGTCATACGACGCGGGCCTCCAGGGGAGTGGACGGATTGGTTCACGGCAAGCATCCCGCAAAACATGCTCAGTGCGCAAGTTTTCTCACTGGGAAGAACGTCACGCGGCGCGTAGGCTGCGAGGCGATGACGGTGACGACGAACCCACCCGGGCTGCGGGAGCGGAAGAAGGCCGCGACGCGGCAGGCCCTGCACGAGGCCGCCGTGCGGCTCGCGGCCGAGCACGGCGTGGAGCACGTCACCGTGGAGGCGATCGCGGACGCGGCGAACGTGTCGCGGCGCACGTTCTCCAACTACTTCGCCAGCAAGGAGCGGGCGCTCCTGCACACCGACTACGCCCGGGTGGGCCGGCTGATCGAGCTGGTACGCGACCGCCCGGCCGGCGAGGCGGCGTGGACCGCGCTCACCCGCGCGATCGAGGCGTCGGCCGCGGAGAACGCCGACGAGGACCCGGAGTGGCGGGCCCGGTACCGGACGCTCCGCCGCGACCCGGCGCTCGCCGGCGAGCTGGTCAGCTCGTACGCGGTGGCCGAGCGCGAGCTCGCCGGCGTGATCGCGGGACGGCTCCCGGCCTCACCGGACGCCCCGCTGCGCGCCCGGCTGCTGGCCGCGCACTTCCTGGCGGCCGTCCGGGTGGCCAACCAGATGTGGCTGGAGCACCCGGACGAGCCGCTGGCCGACGTCGTCCGCCAGGCCCTGGCCACGACGGCCGAGCCGTTCACCTAGCCGGTGATCAAAGCTCCCTCGAAGTCGCTAGAACGACGTCAGGGGAGCTTCGATCACGGGAGCGCGCGGTGCGAGCCACGTCCAGCGCGAGCACGGCGAGGTTGGCGGCCAGGACCGCGCCGAGGATCCCGGCGAGCGCGCCGGCCAGGCCCGCTACCGCGTGCGCGCCGAGCCAGGCGCCGGCCAGGCCCCAGGCCACCGCCGCGCCGAGGGCGCCGTACCGCAGGCCCGGCCGGACGCCCCGGCGGAGCCAGGCCAGGTACACGCAGAGCCCGACCGCGAGCCCCGACGCCACCATCGCGAGCCCGCCGCTGGCGAACAGCCCGGGCCACACGGCCGCCGCTACCAGGATCGCCAGGAACCACCCGCCGAGCCCCGCCACGGCCGCCGCGAGGCTGCGCAGCAGTACGCTCGCCACCACCCCGAAGCCGCCCCGGCGCCACACCCACAGCGCCATCCCGCCGAGCAGCGCCAGCGCGAGCAGCGCGCCACCGGCCAGGACGGCGAGGACCACCCGCGCCACCGCCGGCATCGACGTCCCCACTTCGAAGTCGACCGGCTGTGTCGTGTACCCCGAACGGTCCACGACGCCGCGGTCGTAGAACGTGTTCAACAGCCGCTTGCCGGCCGCCGGCTGGTTGCCCCAGAAGTCAGCCGTGTGGCCGAGCTCGGCGAGCACGACCTGGTGGCCGTTGGGCAGCGCGGGCATCAGCTCGGCGGTGGCCACGGTCGGCGGCGCGGTGAAGTCGACCGTCCCGCCGATCACCAGCGTCTCCACATCGGACGGTCGGACGCGCTGGTAGTCGGCGTGGTCCGGGCTCGGCGGCCACGCCTCGGCCATCTGCCCGCGGGCCCAGATGAAGTCGGTGGCCGCGTTGCCGAGGATCGTTCCGGGGTCGCCACCGCCCGCGTAGTACGCCTCGACGGCGGGCGCGTCGATGCTGACCGTCGCCGCGGACTCGCCCCACACGAACGACTCCGGGAAGACCAGGTCGGCCAGCACGCCGAGGGCCCAGAGCCCGCTCGGGTCGCCTTCCGCCGCGCTCAGCCAGGCGTCGAACGTGGTCGGCCCGTTGAGCGGGGCCGCCGCGCCGGTGCTCTCGTGCAGCCCCCACATCGTCGCCGCCCGGACGGTGCCGGTCTTGACCCGCAGCGGACCCCACCGGTCCGGTGCGTCCGCGACGGTGGCGCGCAGCTCGGCGGCCAGATCCGGGGTACGGGCGGCGCAGCCCTCGTCCGCGGCGCAGAGTCCGGCGTAGTAGCGGATCTGCTCGTCGGTGATCTCCGGGTCCCACACGAAGTGGCCGGGCGGGTTGGCGCCGATCATCACCGAGCGGTGCAGCGCCTCCGGGTACCGCCACGAGTAGATCATCGCGGTGCGCGTGCCGGCGCTCTGGCTGAGCAGGTCGATCCGCCCGTAGCCGAGCGCCTCGCGGGCCGCCTGCAGGTCGTCGACGCGCTGCGGCAGCGAGTACCCGTCGAGGTCGACGCCGTCGCCGGTCAGCCGCTGGCGGCAGTCGGTCAGCGCCGCCGCGAACCGCTCGGCGGTCGCCGCGGAGGTGAAGTCGGCCGAGCGGCGCAGGGCCCCGGTCACCTCCGGGCAGTCGAGCCGGACCGACCCGTCGACGCCCCGGTAGCCGACCAGCACGACGTCACGGCCGCCGGAGATCCAGCCGGCCTCGGGAAAGTCCATGTTGGACTGTCCCGGCCCGCCGACCAGCCGGAAGACCGGCTCCGCGGCCGGTCCGGCGGTCGCCCGGACGCGTACCACCGGCAGCGCGATCAGGCGCGAGTCGGGGTCGCGCCGGTTCTCCGGTACGACGAGCGTGCCGCAGTCGGCCGCCCGGCTCCCGCCGTCGGTCTCGTACGCGCACGGCTCCAGCGCCAGGTCGCCGGCGTGCGCGCCGTCCGGCACCGCGGGCCGGGAGTGGCCCGACCATCCTATGTAGACCAGACCGAGCGCCAGGAGCCCGATCACCGCCAGGGCCACGGCCCTTCTCCACACCATGACTCTCGAGTCTGGTGTGGATCGGCGCCCGGTTCGATGGTGCCAACCGGCGTATCCGAGGTAAGGAGAACCCCACCCCCGTCGATGGTGCCGGCGCGACAGCAGTCCTCTCGTGTGGCGCACGTTCTACCCGGATGCGCCCATATTTGTGCGCATTTAGGGGTACACAGAATCTGAGAATGTGATCCACAATACTTTCCGTGGCCCTGGTCGAGGGCACGGAAGGCGACCACAGCGGAGGCGGACGTGAGGGTCGATGGTGACCAGCGGCGTTTCGTACGCCGGGCAGCCGGCGCCGCCGTGGCGTGGCTGGCGCTCTTCGCACTGCTCACCGGGGTGAGCCAGGGCTCGGAGACGCTCGCCAGGTTCGTCGGCAACGTGGTGTACGTGGTGCCGGTCGCACTCCTGGCCCCCCTCTCCTACCTCGCCGCCCGGCGCGCCCGCGGCCGGCTGCGCACCGCCTGGCGGCTGCTGGCCGTCTCCAACCTGCTGTGGCTGGCCGGCGAGCTCACCTGGAGCGGGTACGCCTACCTCCGGCCGGGCGGCGCCCCGACGCCCTCGTTCGCCGACGTCGCCTACCTGGCCTCGTACGCGGTGGCCCTGCCGGCCATCGTGATCGGCTTCGGCGGCGCCCAGGCGCTGCGCCGCGCGCGGGGCATCGTCGACTCGGCCCTGATCACGCTCGGCGTCGGCGCGGTGGGGTGGGCGCTGGTCATCGGCCCGCTGCTGCCCGGCACGACGAAGGCCGGCGCGATCGTCACGTTCGCGCAGCCGCTGCTCGCGGTCTCGATCGTCACGGCGCTCGTGGTGGTCGGGCTCTGCTGCCACCGCGGCGTGCCGCCCTCGTTCCTGCTGGCGGGCGCGAGCTTCGCGGTGGCCGGCCTGACCGACGCCGGCTACGCCTACCTTTTCATGATCCACTCGTACGGGGACGCGAGCTGGCTCAACCTCGGCTGGCAGCTCGAGGCCGTGCTGCTCTGCCTGGCCGCGGCGGTGGCCGCGCGGCGCACCGAGCCCGAGCCGGAGGTACGCGGGCTCGACCGCGACCTGGCCGTGCTGCCGGCCGCGGTGGCCGTCCTCTCGATCGTCGGCCTCGCCGCCGCCGACCGCTTCAACGACGGCCGGCTGACCCGGTCGACCCTGGTCATCGCCGTGCTGCTGGTCAGCGGCCTGCTGCTGCGGCAGGTGCTGGTCACCCGCGACCGCACCCGCCTCGCCGCGGCCCTCACCGTCGCGCTGCGCGAGCAGGAGCGGCTGGCCGTCACCGACGGGCTGACCGGCCTCTACAACCGGCGGTTCTTCCAGGAGATGCTCCGCCTCGATGCCGAGCGCGCCGAGCGGGACGGCCACGCGGTCAGCCTCGTCATGATCGACCTCGACCGCTTCAAGCGGATCAACGACACCTGCGGCCACCCGGCCGGCGACCGCGTGCTGGTGGAGGCGGCCGACCGGATCCGCCGCGCGGTGCGCCCCAACGACCTGGTCGCCCGGTACGGCGGCGAGGAGTTCGTCTGCCTGCTGCCGGGCGCCGGGGAGGAGACCGCGCTGGAGGTGGCCGAGCAGGTACGCCGCGCGCTGTCCCGCACGCCGCTGTCGGTGCACGACGGCCACGACGTGCGGCTCACCGCCTCGCTCGGCGTGGCCAGCGCCGGCACCCGCGGCGGCCGGGCGCACGGTGACCTGGAGGGCCTGATCCACGACGCGGACGGCGCCCTGTACCGCGCCAAGGCCCGCGGCCGCGACCAGGTCGCCGCCGCCAGCCGGGTGGCCGACCTGGCGCTGGACACCGACCCGGACCTGCCGCCCGCGCTGGTGTGGCTGGCCGACCAGATCGACGCCAAGCTCGGCAGCCACGAGCACAGCACCGCGGTCTCCCGCTGGTCGCTGCTCACCGGCGCGCGCCTCGGCCTGCACCAGGCCACCCTCCGCCGGACCGCCGCGGCCGCCCGCCTGCACGACATCGGCAAGATCAACGTCGACGACGCGATCCTCACCAAGCCGGGCCGGCTCGGCCCGGCCGAGTGGGACGTGCTGCGCCGCCACCCCGAGGAGGGCGCCCGCCTGCTGACCGAGCTCAGCGACCGCGCCGACCTCGCCCCGCTGGTCGGCGGCCACCACGAGCGGTACGACGGCACCGGCTACCCGTCCCGCCTCCGCGGCGACGGCATCCCGATCGAGGCCCGGATCATCGCGGTCTGCGACTCGTGGGCCGCCATGCGGGCCGACCGGGCGTACGCCGCCGCGCTCTGCGAGGAGGAGGCCCGCCAGCAGATCCAGCGCGGCCGGGGCACCCAGTTCGACCCGGCGGTGGTGGACGCGTTCCTGGCCCTGCTGGACGAGGGGGCGATCGACGACCTCGCCCCGCTGCGGCACGTGGAGGCGCCTACCCACGCGTGACCCGGACGCGCTACCGGGCCAGCAGGGCGCGGAGCGCCTTCACCACCTCGGCCGGCGCCTCCTCGGCCATGAAGTGTCCACAGGAGACGGTCTCGTGGCGCAGGTCGGGCGCCCAGGCCCGCCAGATGGCCGCCGCGTCGAAGCCGAGGGCCGCGCCCCAGTCCTGCTGCAGCACGGTGACCGGCATGCGCAGGGTGTTGCCGGCGGCCCGGTCGGCGCGGTCGTGCTCGACGTCGATGCCGGCCGAGGCGCGGTAGTCGGCGACGATCGACGGCACCGCCGCGCGGGACGCGGCCAGGTACGCGGCCCGCACCGGCGCCGGGATCGCCTCCGGGTCCCGGGACCGCGCCTGCTGGCGCTCGCGTTCGGTCCCGGCGGCCGGCTCGGCTCCCTCTCGTCGCTCCGCTCCTCGTGCCGGGCCTTGCCCGCCCCGGGACCAGATGTCCAGGAAGTGGCCGAAGAACGCGTCCGGGCTGGCGCCGATCAGCCGCTCCGGCAGCCCCGGCGGCTGGGCCATCAGGTACAGGTGGAAGCCGACCGCCGCGGTCGTACCGCGCATCACGTCCCACATGTCGAGGGTCGGGAGCACGTCGAGCGAGGCCAGGTGGGTCACCGTGTCCGGGTGGTCGAGGCCGGCCCGGATCGCGACCAGCGCACCCCGGTCGTGCCCGGCCAGGGCGAACCGCTCGTGCCCCAGCGCGCGGGCCAGCGCCACGATGTCGGCGGCCATCGTCCGCTTGCTGTACGCGCCGCCGTCCGGGTCGGCGGGCTTGTCGCTGTCGCCGTACCCGCGCAGGTCGGGTGCGATGACCGTGTGGTCGGCGGCCAGGTCGGCGGCGACGTGCCGCCACATCAGGTGGGTCTGCGGGAAGCCGTGCAGCAGCACGACCGGGCGGCCCGAGCCGCCGACGGCCGCGTTCAGCGCGACCCCTTCGGCGACCGGCACCCGGTGGTACTCGAAACCGGTGATCTGAGGTGTCATGCGGCCCAGCCTGCGCGGCGGGGATCAGCAATCGCTGAGCGACGGATGAGTACCCGCTACCGTGGTGGCCGTGACCAGGCCCGGCGTGACGTTCACCGTGCTCGGGCCCCTCGCGGCGGCGCGCGGCGACGACCCGGTCGCGGTGAAGGGCGGCCGGCAGCGGGCCATCCTCGCCCGGCTGCTGATCGCGCGCGGCCGGGTCGTACCGGTCGACCGCCTCGCCGGCGACCTGTGGCCGGAGCCGCCGGAGGGCGCGGTCGCGGCGATCCGCACGTTCGTGGCCGACCTGCGGCGCGCGCTGGAGCCGGACCGCCCGCCCCGGCAGCCGGCCCACCTGCTGGTGACCGCCCCGCCCGGGTACGCGCTGCGGGCCGCCCCCGACGCCGTCGACGCCGGCCACTTCGAGGCGGCGGTGGCCGGGGCCGGGCTGCTGCTCGCGAGCGGCGACGCGGCGGCCGCGCTGGAGCTGGCCGAGGCGGGCCTGGCCCGGTGGCGCGGCCCGGCGTACGCGGAGTTCGCCGCCGAGCCGTGGGCCCGCGCCGAGATCGACCGCCTGGACGAGCTGCGGATGCTCGCCGTGGAGCGGCGCGGCGAGGCGCTGCTCGCGCTCGGCCGGGCCGCCGAGGCCGCCTCCGACCTGGGCGCCCACGCGGCCGCGCACCCGCTGCGCGAGGAGGCCTGGCGGCTGCTGGCCACCGCCCTGTACCGGGCCGGCCGCCAGGGCGACGCCCTCGCCGCGCTGCGCCGGGCCCGGGAGACGCTCGCCGGCGAGCTCGGCCTGGACCCCGGGCCGGCGCTGCGCCGGCTCGAAGCCGACATCCTCGCCCAGGCGCCACACCTGACCCCGGCCGCTCCCCCGCTCCCGCCGCCCGCCGCCCCGCCGCCTCGCATGTCCCTTCCGGCTCCCACGGCCCTTCCGGCTCCCACGGCCCTTCCGGCTCCCACGGCCCTTCCGGCTCCCACGGCCCTTCCGGCTCCCACGGCCGGTTTCTTCGGGCGGGGCGAGGAGCTGGCCGAGCTGGTCGCGGCCACCGACACCGTCCGCCGGCGGCGGGAGCCGGGCCTCGCGCTCGTCTCCGGCGAGGCCGGCGCCGGCAAGACCGCCCTCGCCGAGGAGCTCGCCCGCCGCCTGGCCGGCGCCGGCTGGTCGGTGGCGTGGGGGCGCAGTCCCGAGTACGACGGCGCGCCCATCGCCTGGCCCTGGGCGCAGGTCACCGGGGCGCAGGAGCCCGGCGACCCGGGCGCCGATCCCGCCGCCGCCCGCTTCCGACTGCACCGGGAGACCGCCCGCCGCCTCGCCGAGACGGGCCGGTGCGGGCCGTTCCTCGTCGTCCTCGACGACCTGCACCAGGCCGACGAGGGCACCCTCGACGTGCTCGCCGCCGTACTCGCCGGGCCGGAGCCGGCCACCGGCCCGCTCCTCGTCATCGGCACCTACCGGGCCACCGCCATCCCCGCCACCCTCACCGCGGCGCTCGCCCGCCTGGCCCGCGTCGAGCCGGTCCGGGTGTACCTCGGCGGGCTCCCCGAGGCAGCGACCGGCGAGCTGGCCCGGGCGGCCGCTGGGCGGGACCTCGACGCTCGGCAGGTGCGGCTGATCCACGAGCGCAGCGGCGGCAATCCGTTCTTCGTCCGGGAACTGGCCCGGCTGCTGGCCACCGAGCCCGGTGCGGTCCCGGCCGGCGTACGGGACGTGATCCGGCACCGCCTCGCCCAGCTGCCCGAGCCGGCGCGCGACGTCCTGCGCCGGGCGGCGGTGCTCGGCCGCGAGGTCGACCCGGAGGTGCTGGTCGCGCTCACCGGCGACGAACCCTCCACACTGGACGCCCTCGACCGCGCCGTCGAGGCCGGCTTTCTCGGCGGCGACGGGCCGGAGCCGCGGTTCACCCACATCCTGGTCCGGGACACGCTCTACGGCGACATCTCCGCGCCCCGCCGGGCTCGCTGGCACGCCGCCGCCGGCGCGGCGATCGAGCGCGTACGCCCCGACGACGCCGCCGCCCTCGCCCACCACTTCGCGCTCGCCGCGAGCCGGGCCACCGCACCGCGCGCCGCCCGGTACGCGCGGGCCGCCGCCCAGGACGCGGAACGCCGCGCCGACCCGCACGCCGCCGCCCGGCTGTGGCGCCAGGCCGTGGCGGCGTACGACCGGGCCGGTGGCGGGGACGTGCGCGGGCGGCTGGAGGCGGTGATGGGGCTGGGCCGGGCGCTCGCCGTCACCGGGCACCTCGACGAGGCGCGGCGGCTGCGCGGCGAGGCGGTCACGGCGGTGGCCACAGTGGACGATCCGGCGCTGGTCGCGGACGTGCTCGCCGCGTTCGTCGTACCGGCGGTCTGGACCCGCAACGACGACGAGGCGCTCTCCCGGCGGATCGCCGCCGCGGCCGAGCGCGCCCTGCCCGCGCAGGCCGGCGCCCGGCGGGCCCGCCTGCTCGGCACCCTCGCCCTCGAACTGCGCGGGGACACCACCGGCCGCGGTGCCCGGGCGGCCCGCGCGGCGGAGGACCTGGCCCGCGCGGCCGGCGACCCGACGCTGCTCGCGTTCGCGCTCAACGCCCGGTTCATGCACACCTTCGGGCGCGCCGGGCTGGCGGCCGAGCGGGCCGGCATCGGCGCCGAGCTGGTGGAGGTGGCCGCCGGGCACGACCTGGTGACGTTCGAGGTGCTCGGCCACCTCGTCGCGATGCAGGCGCAGGCGGCGCTCGCCGACCTCGCCGCCGCGGACCGGCACGCGCGGGCCGCCGACGACCTCGCCGCCCGCTATGAGCTCCCCCTCGTCGGCGTCTTCACCGCCTGGTACGCGGGGCTGCGCCAAGCGGTCGAGGGGCGGCCGGGCGAGGCGGAGGAGGCGTACCGGGCGGCCCAGGCGAAGCTCGCCGGCGGCGGCATGCCGGGGATGGCGCACGGCCTGCTCCCGCTCGCCCTCCTCTCGCTGCGCGAGCCGACCGCGGCGGAGTGGTCCGGGTGGGACTTCGGCCCGTACGAGCCGTGGGTCCGCCCCCTCGCGCTGCTCGCCGGGGGGCGCGCCGGCGCGGCGGCCGAGGCGCTGCGGGCGCTGCCGGAGTCCCCGCACGACCTGCTCCGCGAGGCGCGCCTGTACCTGGCCGCCCGCGCGGCCATCGCCCTGGGCGACCGCGCGGCGATGCGCCGGGTGCGCGACGAGCTGCTGCCGGCCGCCGCCGAGCTGGCCGGGGCGGGCAGCGGGGTGCTCACGTTCGGCCCGGTGGCCGACCTCCTCCCGAAACTGGACTGACCCGCGGCCTGCGGCTCACGGGGTGGCCGGCGGCGGTGCGGTCAGGGCGCGGTGCAGGTCGCGGCGGGTGCTGGCCACGTGGGACCGGCCGAGCCGCTCGGCCTCGGCCGCGTCCCGCCGGCGCAGGGCGTCGACGATCGCGCGGTGGTCGGCGAGCGACGCCTGCCGGCGGCTGGGGGCGACCGCGGAGAAGTAGAAGCGGGCGCGCAGGCTCAGCGCGCGGACGAAGCCGGCCATCAGGTGGTTTTGCGAGCAGGCCGCGACCGCGATGTGGAACTCGGCGTTGAGCGCGGCCAGCACGACCGGGTCGGCGGCGCCCGCCTGGCGGGCGAGGATCGCGTCCAGGGCGGCGAGCTGCTCGGCGGTACGCCGCTCGGCGGCCATCGCCGTGGTGCGCCCCTCGATCTCCAGCCGCGCCTCGAAGAGGTCGGCGAGCTCCTGCTCGCTGCGCTCCCGGACGTACGCCCCCAGGTGCGGGCGGTAGTCGATCCAGCCGTCCGCGCCCAGCGACCGCAGCGCCTCGCGGACCGGGATGTGGCTGACGCCGAGCCGCTTGGCAAGCGCGTCCGCGTTGAGGTGGGTGCCGGGCGGGAGGGCGCCGGCCAGGATCGCCTCGACCAGGGCGTCGCGGACCCGGTCGCCGGTGCCACCCGCGCCGGCGCCGCGCTCGATCGGGGCCAGGCTGGTCAGTGTCACGCGACCATCCTATAGGGCACTCGGAGCTTTACTCCCGCGACACGGGATCGTAACCAAGCGACCGTCCTATAGGACGCATGCAGGGGACAGCGGTCGCCGCGGCGGCGCCACTCCTCGCCGTACGCGGGCTGACGTGCCGGTTCGACGAGGTGGTCGCGAACGACGCCGTGGACTTCGAGGTGGCACCGGGCGAGGTGCACGCGGTGCTCGGCGAGAACGGCGCCGGCAAGAGCACGCTGATGAAGCTGATCTACGGCGTCTACCGGCCCGACGCCGGTGAGGTACGGGTCGACGGCGTGCCCACGCCACTCGGCTCGCCGGCCGCCGCCCGGGCCGCCGGCATCGGCATGGTCTTCCAGGACATGCGGTTGATCCCGGCGCTCACCGTCGCGGAGAACATCGCGCTCGCGCTGCCCCGCGGCCGCCGGCGCCGGGGGATCGCCAAGGAGATCGCCGCGGCCAGCCAGCGGTACGGGCTCCCGGTGCACCCGACCGCGCTGGTGCGCCGGCTCTCCATCGGCGAGCGGCAGCGGGTCGAGATCCTCAAGGTGCTGATGAGCGGGGCGCGCCTGCTCATCCTCGACGAGCCGACCAGCGTGCTGGCCCCGCAGGAGGTGGACGCCCTCTTCGCCGCGATGCGGTCGCTGCGCGCGGCCGGGCTGTCGCTCGTGATCATCACGCACAAGCTGGGCGAGGCGCGGGCGATCGCCGACCGGGTGACCGTACTGCGCGGCGGGCGGGTGGTGCTGCGCGACGCGGACCCCGCCGGCCTCCGCGACGCCGAGCTTGTCGAGGCCATGGTCGGCCGGGCCGTACCGCCCCTGCGGGAGGGGCGCGACGGGGCGGGCCGCCCCGCGACGAAGGCCGTCGTGGAGCTGCGCGGCGTCGGGGCCGGCCACGCGCTGCACGGCGTCGACCTCGACCTGCACCCCGGCGAGCTGGTCGGCGTGGCGGGCGTCGCCGGCAGCGGCCAGCGCGAGCTGTGCGAGGTGCTCCTCGGGCTGCGCAAGCCGAGCGCGGGCACGGTACGGCTCGCCGGCGAGCCGCTGCACGGACCCCGCCAGGCGCTCGCCGCCGGCGCGGTCGGTGTGCCGGAGGACCCGGTCAGCGACGCCGTCGTACCCGGCCTCACCGTCCTGGAGCACTTCGCGCTGGCCGCGCGGCGGCTGGACTGGCGGTCCGTGGGCGCCGAGGCCGACCGCCGGGACGCGAAGGCCCGGCTGCGGATGGCCGCCCGCCACCGCGTCCTGGGCGAGCTCTCCGGCGGCAACATCCAGCGGGTCGTACTGACCCGGGCGCTGGGCGCGCCGGCCACGGTGGTCGTCGCCGCGTACCCGAGCCGGGGGCTCGACATCGCCACCACCCGGCGCACCCAGGAGCTGCTGCTGGAGCAGCGGGACGCGGGCGCGGCGGTGCTGGTGGTCTCCGAGGACCTCGACGAGCTGCTGTCCATCTCGGACCGCGTCGCGGTGCTGCACGCCGGCCACCTCGCCGGGATCGTGCGGCCGGGCGAGACCGACCGGTACGCGATCGGCCAGCTCATGCTGGGCGGCGGGCCGGCATGACCGGGGCCGCGGTGGGGGCGGCCGAAGTCCGCCCACAGACTGTAGACAATCGACAAAGAAGCTGGCCACGGTGGGCGGCCGCCGTCCTCGCCGCACCGCTGATCTTCGGGGCGTTCGCGGCGGTCAAGGGCGTCGACCCGGTCGCCATGTACGCGGACATGCTGGCCTCCCTCGCCGACCCGGCCCAGGCGCAGACGGTCCTGGTACGCGCGGCGATCCTGCTCCTGGCCGGACTCGCGGTGGCCGTGCCCGCCCGAGCGGGCCTGCTCAACGTCGGCGGTGAGGGCCAGATCGTGATCGGCGCGGTCGCCGCGGCGGGCGTCGGCCTCGTCACCGACCAGCGCCTCCCCGGCGGCCTCGCGCTGGTCCTGATGGTCGTCGCCGCGATGGCCGCCGGCGCCGCCTGGGCCGGGATCGCCGCCGGGCTCCGGCTCACCGCCAACGTGAACGAGGCGATCAGCACGCTGCTGCTCAACTTCGTCGCGATCGACATCATGCTCGGCCTCATCTACGACCCGTGGAAGGACGCCGCCGGCTTCGGCCAGCCCTCCTCCCGCCCCCTCGAAGAGACCGCGCGGCTGCCGCTCTTCGTCACCGGCGGCACCCTCAACGCCGGCATCCTGCTCGCCCTGCTCGCGCTGGCCGGTGTCTGGTTCGCGACGCGGCGCACCGCGTGGGGCTTCCGGCTGCGGGTGGTCGGTGGCAACCCGGAGGCGGCGCGCCGGGCCGGCATGCGGGTCGGCCCGCTGCTGCTCTCCGCCATGCTCGTCGGCGGCGCGCTGGCCGGGCTCGCGGGGCTGGTGCACTTCGCCGGGACCGAGTTCAAGCTGCGCCCGGGCATGACCACGAGCTTCGGGTACGTGGGCTTCCTGGCCAGCTGGCTCGCCCTGCACCGCCCGCTGCGGGTCGGGCTCGCCGCGCTGCTGCTGGCCGCGATCGCGATGGGCGGCGACAGCCTGCAGATCGACTCCGGCCTGCCGGCCGCATCGCTCAACGTGCTCATGGCGGTCGTCCTGCTCGTCGTGCTCGGCACCCGTCGCCACCCGGGGAGGAAGTCATGATCTTCGTCGACGTGCTGGCCGGCGGGGTGCGCGGCGGTACCGCGATCCTGTACGCCGCGCTGGGCGAGACCCTCGCCGAACGGGCCGGTGTGATCAACCTCGGCACCGAGGGGAGCATGCTGACCGGGGCGCTCGCCGCGTACGCGGTCACCGCCGGCACCGGCGACCCGTGGGCCGGCGTGCTCGCGGGCGCGTGCGCCGGGGCGCTGCTCGCCGCGGTGCACGCGTTCACGGTGCTCAGCCGGGGCGCCAACCAGCTCGCCACCGGGCTCGTGGTGCTCTTCCTCGGCGCCGGGCTCACCTCGATGTTCGGCGCCGCGTACGTGGGGCGCGCGATCAGCCCCTTCCAGCCGTACCCGATCCCGGGCCTGTCGCGGATCCCGTGGGCCGGACCGATCCTCTTCGACCACGACCCGCTGGTCTACGCCTCGTACCTGCTCGCGCCCGCCCTCTGGTGGCTGCTGTTCCGCAGCCGGTGGGGCCTGGTCGTACGGAGCGCCGGCGAGCGTCCGGCGGTGCTCGCGACGTACGGCCACTCGCCGCTGCTCGTGCGCTACCTGGCCGTCGTCGGCGGCGGGCTGCTGGCCGGCATCGGCGGCGCGCACCTGTCCACCGCGTACGCGAACGCCTGGTTCGAGAACATGACGGCCGGTCGCGGGTTCATCGCCGTCGCGCTGGTCATCTTCGCCGCCTGGCACCCGCTGCGCGCGGTCGGCGGCGCGTACCTCTTCGGCGCGGCGCTCGCCCTCTCCCCCGCACTGCAGGCCCGCGGCTACGGCTTCAACCAGTTCGCCCTCGACGCCCTGCCGTACCTGGTCACGATCGCCGCGCTGATCGTGCTGGGCCGCCGCCAGACCGGAGCGGCCCCAGAAGACCTATCGCGAGTGTTCCAGCTGACCCCGACCCGATAAGAGGTGCCGATCGTGAAAAGACTCGTCGCGGTCACGGCGTGCGCCGTGCTCCTGACCGCCTGCGCCACCAACACCACCTCGTCGAGCAAGACCTCCGAAAGCGCGCCCGGCACCGGCGGCACGAAGATCGGCTTCATCTTCGTCGGGCCCAAGGACGACTACGGGTACAACCAGGCCGCGTACGAGGGGAGCCAGGCGGTGGCCAAGGCGTACCCAGACCTGGAGGTGCTGACCGCCGAGAACGTGCCCGAGGACGACAACGCCGCGCGCGTGATGGAGGGCATGGTCCGCAAGGGCGCGAAGATCATATTCGCCACCTCGTACGGCCACCGCGACCCGGCGCTCAAGGTCGCCGCGGCCAACCCCGACGTGGTCGTCCTGCAGCAGGGCAACATCGTCGACGGGCCCATGCCACCAAACTTCGGCACGTACTTCGGCACGGTCTACGAGCCGGTCTACCTCGCCGGCATCGTCGCGGGCAAGGCCACCAGGAGCAATAAGCTCGGGTACGTGTACGCGTTCCCGATCTCGCAGACGCTGGACAACATCAACGCGTTCCAGCTCGGGGCGGCGTCGGTCAACCCGGCCGCGAAGACGTACGTGGTGAACACCTCCAACTGGTGCGACCCCGCCAAGCAGGCCGAGGCGGCCAAGAGCCTGCTCTCCCAGGGCGTCGACGTGATCAGCCAGCACCAGGACTGCACGGCCACCGTCATCCGGGCCACCGAGGCGGCCGGCGCGTACACCGTCGGGTACCACGCCGACGCGAGCCCGCTCGCCCCGAAGGGGTGGCTGACCGGCTCCGAGTGGGACTGGGGCCCGCTCTACACCAAGATGATCCAGACGGTCGTGGCCGGGCAGTTCACCGGCTCGCCGTACAACGCGAACTTCCGGGTCGGCCTCAAGACCGGCGACAACCCGTTCGTCCAGTCGCCGTACGGTCCCACTGTGGACGGCGCGACGAAGAAGCTCGTCGACGACGCGAAGGCGAGGATCAGCAAGGACGGGTCGCCGTTCCTCGGGCCGGTCGTCGACCAGGCCGGCACGGTGCGGGTGCCGGCCGGCACGGTGCCCGACTACAAGACCATCGAGTCGATCGACTACTTCGTCGGCGGCGTCGTCGGCAAGATCCCGGCGTCATGAGCGAGCAGCCACTGTGGACACTCCGGCTCGATCCGTCCGAAGTGGAGGAGCTGGCCGCCCGGGCCGACCCGGAGGGGCCGCTGGCCGGGGTCCGCTTCGCGATCAAGGACAACATCGACCTGGCCGGCCACCCCACCACGGCCGCCTGCCCCGCGCTCGCCGGCAAGCCGGCCGGGTCCTCGGCGACGGCGGTGCGGCTGCTCCTGGAAGCCGGGGCGGTGCCGGTGGGGAAGACCAACCTGGACCAGTTCGCGACCGGGCTGGTGGGCACGCGCAGCCCGTACGGCGCGTGCCACAGCGTCGCCAGCCCCGCGCACGTCTGCGGCGGCAGCAGTTCGGGGAGCGCGGTCGCGGTGGCCAGCGGGGCGGTACCGCTCGCGCTCGCCACGGACACGGCCGGCTCCGGGCGGGTACCGGCCGCGTTCAACGGGCTCGTGGGGGTCAAGCCCACCCGCGGGCTCGTCTCGAACGCCGGCGTGATGCCCGCGGTCGCCGACCTCGACTGCGTCACCACGCTCACCCGCACGGTCGCCGCGGCCCGCCCCGCGATCGCCGCCCTGACCTGGGCGGATCCGGACGACCCCCGGTCCCGCCCGACACCGCCCCGGCCGCCGGCCGCGGTGGCCGCCCGGATGCGCGTGATCGCCGTACCAGATGCCGGACCGGAGCTGGACCCACCGCACCAGGAGGCCTGGCGGGCGGCGCTGGACCGGCTCCGCGGCGTCGCCGCGCATGTGGTGCCGGTGGACGTCGGACCGTTCCTGGACGCGGGCCGGCTGTTGTACGAAGGTCCGTGGCTGGCCGCGCGGTACGCGGCGGTCGGCCGCTACCTGGAGCCGGACGGCCCGCACCTCGACCCCACCGTGCGCGGCATCGTGCTGCGCGGCCGGGACATCGCCGGGCCGGCGGTCTTCGCCGGGTTCGAGCGCCTGGCGGCGCTGCGCCGGCAGACCGAGGCGGTGTGGGCGGACGTCGACGCGCTGATGCTCCCTACCACGCCCGGCCACCCCCGCCTCGCCGACGTGGCGGCCGACCCGGTCGGGGTGAACGCGCGGGTGGGGACGTTCACGACGTTCGCGAACCCGCTGGACCTCTGCGCGGTCGCGGTGCCGGCCGGCGAGCGGGCGGACGGGCTGCCGTTCGGCGTGCAGTTCGTCGCCCCGGCCTTCGCCGACGCGCCGCTGCTGGATCTCGCCGCGGCCTGGTGCGGCGAGCCCGTCCCGGCACCGCCGGCCGCGCCCGGCACGACGCTGCTCGCGGTGGCCGGCGCCCACCTGTCCGGCCTGCCGCTGAACCGCGAGCTGGTCTCCGCCGGCGGCCGGCTGGCGTTCCGGGCCCGGACCGCGCCCGGCTACCGGCTCTTTCGGCTGAACCTGCCCGGCGTGCCCCGGCCGGCCCTGGTGCGCACCGGCGACGGGCCGGCCGAGGGGATCGCGGTCGAGGTGTGGCGGGTGCCGCACCAGGCGGTGGGCGCCCTGCTGGACACGGTGCCGGCGCCGCTGGGGCTGGGGCAGCTCGGGCTGGACGACGGCACGTCGGTGGCCGGCTTCCTGGCCGCGGAGCACGGCGTCCGCGACGCCACGGACGTGACCGCCGCCGGCGGCTGGCGCGCCGCCCTCGCCGCCCGGCGCTGAGCCCGCGTTGCCGGGCCAGCGTGATCGAAGCTCCCTTCATGTCGTTCTAGCGACGTGAGGGGAGCTTCGATCATGAGCGGCCGGTGAAGAGGGTGGGCTGTTCGGCGGTCGTCACCGGGGTTGTGTGGGCGGGCGGAGGCAGTTGGCGCGGGGGCTGCCGGGTGTACCGGTGCGCCGCACCGCGGCGGACCGTCACCGGGCAGGTCACCAGGTGGACCGGGGCCGGCGGCGCCGCGAACGGCCCGGCGCCCCAGCGCAGCCAGATCGCCACCCGGCCGGCCTCCGCCTCGGCGCGGAGCTTGTCGACGGTCCGCTGCCGGTCGGTGCGGTCCAGCTCGACGGCGATCGGCGGCCCCTCGGGCCGGGCGCACCCGACGTCGATCCAGGAGTGCCGGTGCGCGTAGGGCGGCGGCAGCGGCATGACGCTCGGCGCCCGCCGGTACGCGCGCCAGCCCTGCCCCTCGGCCCACGCCACCACGGCGTCGACCAGCAGGGCGGTGACCTCGTCCGCGTCCAGGTCGGCGAAGGTCAGCCCGGCCACCCACTCCGCCAGCGACGCGGCCACCCGCTCGCCGTCCGGCACACCCTCCATCCGGGGAACGCTAGCGCGGCGCCCCGCACGTGTCATCGCCGCGGCGCCGGGTACTCAGATCGGGTGTTCGAGGGTTTCGAGGAGTTCACGGTCCCGGTGTCGGGGACGTCGATCCACGGGGTGAAGGGTGGGTCCGGGCCGCCGGTCCTGCTCCTGCACGGCATACCGGAGACGCACCTGATGTGGCACGCGGTGGCGCCGGCGCTCGCCGAGGACCACACCGTCGTCGCGACGGACCTGCGCGGGTACGGCGCGAGCGGGAAGCCGCCCAGCGCCGCCGGCCACGGGCCGTACGCGATGCGGGCGATCGCCGCCGACCAGGTGGAGGCGATGGGCGCGCTGGGCTTCGAACGGTTCGCGGTCGTCGGGCACGACCGGGGCGCCCGGTGCGCGTACCGGCTGGCGCTGGACAACCCCGGCGTCGCCAGCCACCTCGCGGTGCTCGACATCGTGCCGACCGGCGACGCGTTCGCCCGCGCGGACGGCGAGTTCAGCCACGCCTACTGGGTCTGGTCGTTCCTGTCCGCGCCGGAGCCGGTGCCGGAACGGCTGATCGGCGCCGCGCCGCACGTGCTGGTCGACTACATGCTCGACACCTGGACGGCCCGGCCGGGGGTGTTCTCCGACGAGGTGCGGGCGGCGTACGTCGAGCCGTTCACGGACCCGGGGACCGTCCACGCGATCTGCGAGGAGTACCGCGCCGCCTCCACCCTCGGCGTCGCCGACGACGAGGCCGACCGGGGCAAGCGCCGCGTCGAGTGCCCGACCCTCGTGCTCTGGGGTGCCGAGGGCATGGTGGCCCGCCTGTACGACCCGCTCGCCATCTGGTCGGCCTGGGCCCCGGACCTGGACGGCGCCCCGGTCGACGCCGGACACTTCCTGCCCGAGGAGGCACCCGAGGAGACCCTGCGCCACCTGCGCGCCCTGCTCAGCCGCCGACCTCACTGACCGGCTTGCCCTGCCGGCCTGCGCCGCCCGCTCAGCCACCGACCTCACTGACCTGGGCCACCGGTTTGCCCTGCCAGACCGCGTGGATGACGAAGTAGTGGTTGGGCTCGGTGAACTGGATCGCCAGGTTGCCCGGCTCGTTCTGCACGGTGTCGACCGTGAAGCCGGGGTTGGGCGTGGCGGTGACCAGCTGGACGCGGCCGGGCGTCATGCGGATCACCGCCTGGCCACCGCCGACGCGGAACGAGCGCGTGTACGTCGTCTGCCCGTCGTCACCGGTCGTCACCGTCCACCCGTCGACGACCGTCGCGGGGGTGGGCGTGGGGGACGGCGACGGCCGCGACCTGGAGGGTGACGGCGAAGGGGACGGCGAGGGCGAAGCCGGCGGGGACACCGCGGATGGCGTCGTGACGGCGGGCGGGGCGGCGGCCGCGCGGTCCAGCGGCGCCGAGGCCAGGTCGGGTGTGGCCGTGCGCAGCACCGGCTGGAGCGCCACCGTCGCCACCCCGATGCTGGCGAGGGTGGCCGCGCACCATCCGAGCACCGGGACCCAACCGCGCAGCCGCATGCCGGCCATTGAACCACCGACCCGGTGCCACCCGGCGCCCGCCGCCGGCGAGCGGCCCGTCTCGGACGCCGCCGGTAAGCAGCGGGGTGCCACCTGGCGCCCGTCGCCGGCGAGCGGCGCGTCTGGGACGCCGCCCGTAAGCAGCGCGCCTCGCCCGCCGCCGGCGAGCGAAGCGCGCCGAGCCCATATGGTGAACCGCATGGCGATGATCCTGCTGGTCGAAGACGACCGCATCGTCTCGGCGGCGCTCACCCGCGCGCTGGTCGACGCCGGTCACGTCGTACGCGGTGCGGCGCAGGCGGTAGACGCCCTGCGCATCGTCGCCGACGACCGGCCCGACCTGGTGATCCTCGACCTGGGGCTGCCGGACATCGACGGCGCCGACGCGCTGCGGATGATGCGGAGCGTCTCGGACGTACCGGTGATCGTGGCCACCGCCCGCCGCTCCGAGGTGGACATCATCAACCTGCTCAACGCGGGCGCCGACGACTACGTGACCAAACCGTTCTCCAGCGGCCACCTGCTGGCCCGGATCGCGGCGGTGCAGCGGCGCGGGCGGCCGGTGCCGGAGGAGACGCCGAGCATCACCGTGGGTTCGCTGGTCATCGACCCGCAGCGACGGGAGGTGCGGCTGGACGGGGCGCCGATCCGGCTCACCCGGCGGGAGTTCGACGTGCTCGCGTACCTGGCCGGGCGGGTCGGCCGGGTGGTCAGCCGGCGGGAGCTGCTGCGCCAGGTGTGGCAGCAGGACCGGATCGGCGAGGAGCAGACCATCGACGTACACATCTCGTGGCTGCGCCGCAAGCTCGGCGAGACGGCCGCCCGGCCCCGGTACCTGCACACGGTGCGGGGCGTCGGCGTAAAGCTGGTGGAGCCCGAATGAGGCTCACCCTCACCCGGCTCGCGCTGGCCATCACGTCGATGGTGGCGCTGGCGTTCCTGGTGCCGCTCGCCATCCTGACCCGGCAGATCGCGCACGACCGGGCGGTCGGCGACGCGCGGCAGCAGGCCACCGCGATCGTGGTCGCGCTCGCCGTCGACACCGATCCGGCCCTGCTCGACCAGGCGGTGGCGAGCACCGCCGCGGGCAGCGACGGGCGGCTCGCGGTACACCTGCCGGACCTCGGTGCGATCGGATCGCCGCGCGCCGCGGCCTCCGACGTCGCCGCGGCCTCGCGTTCCCGGCGGCCGTCCATCGTGGAGTACGACGGTGGCCTGGCCTACCTCCAGCCGAGTGTCCTCGATGGAGGGAGGACGGCGGTGATCGAGGTGTTCGTGCCCGACGAGCAGATCCAGCGCGGCGTCTGGCCAGCCTGGCTGGCGCTGGCCGGGCTCGCCGTCGTGCTGGTGGCGGGCTCCACGCTTGTCGCCGACCGGCTCGGCGCCCGCCTGGTACGGGCCACCCGCGAGCTGGCGGCCGGTGCGCGCCGGCTCGGCGGCGGCGACCTCAGCGTACGGGTGGAGCCGGCCGGGCCGCCGGAGCTGACCGACGCGGCCCGCTCGTTCAACACGATGGCCGACAACATGCGCCAGCTCATCGACAACGAACGCGAGCTCGCCGCCGACCTCTCGCACCGGCTGCGTACCCCGCTGACCGCGCTCCGCCTGGACGCCGAGGCGCTGCCGCGCGGGCCGGTGGCGGACCGGATGGCGCAGGCGTTCGACCTGCTCGACGACGAGCTGGAGGCCATCATCACCGGCGCGCGGCTCAGCTCGGGTACCCGGGCCAGCCACTCCACCGACCTGGTCGAGGTGCTGGCCGACCGGCTGGCATTCTGGTCGGTACTCGCCGAGGACCAGGGACGACCGACCACAGTGGTCGGTGGCGACCATCCGGTGCCGGTGCCGCTCCCCCGCGGCGAGCTGATCCTGGCGATCGACGCGTTGCTGGGCAACGTGTTCGCGCACACTCCGGAAGGGACCGCGTTCCTGGTCGGCGTCTCCCCCGAGGGGCTGGTGGTGGACGACGCCGGCCCCGGCATCCCCGATCCGGCCACGGCGGTGCGGCGCGGCGTGAGCGGCAGCGGCTCCACGGGCCTGGGCCTGGACATCGCGCAACGCATCGCCCACTCGATGGGCGGCCGCCTGGACATCGGCCGCGGCCGCCTCGGCGGCGCGCGGGTCGCCCTGCTCCTCCCGACCGCTCCCCCATGACCTGTGGACCTCTCCTGACGCTCGACTCCACGGCTGGATTTATTTGACGTTTAAGGTCTGTTTATGGTCACGGTTCGTAGCGTCCCTGGGCATGCGTAAGGTTCTCGTATATCCCCTGGTAATCGCCGGCACCGCCGCCGCGGGCCTGGTCGCGACCGGTACCGCCGCCTCCGCCCACGGGTACGTCTCCGCCCCACCCAGCCGCCAGGCGCTCTGCGCGTCACGCGCCGTCGCCGACTGTGGACAGATCCAGTTCGAGCCGCAGAGCGTGGAGGGCCCGAAGGGGCTGCGCAGCTGCGACGGCGGCCTGTCCCAGTTCGCCGTGCTCAACGACGAAAGCCGCAACTGGCCGGCCCGCGCGGTCGGCTCGTCGGTGACGTTCACGTGGGTCTTCACCGCCCGCCACCGCACCGCGAACTGGGAGTACTTCGTCGGCGGCACCCGCGTGGCGGTGGTCGACGGCGGCAACCAGCAGCCGGACGCGGTCGTGTCGCACCAGGTCGACCTCTCCCGCTTCCCCGGCCGCCGCACGGTGCTGGCCATCTGGAACATCGGCGACACCGCGAACGCCTTCTACAGCTGCATCGACCTCAACGTGGGCGGCGGCGGTACCCCGCAGGACCCGCCCCCGGCCACCACCGCTCCCCCGTCCACGGCGCCGACCACCCGCCCCCCGGCGACCACCCCGCCGCCGGCCGGGAACGCGGGCGGTACCTGGGCGACCGGCACCTCGTACAAGATCGGGGACGAGGTCACGTTCCAGGGCAAGCGGTACCGCTGCCGCCAGGCGCACACCTCGCTCTCCGGCTGGGAGCCGTCGATCTTCACGCTCGCCCTCTGGCTGCCGGTCTGAGATGCGACGCGTCCTCTTCGCCGCCGCCACCGCGCTCCTGCTCGCGACCGGCTGCTCGACGGAGCCGTCGCCGCCGCCCGCCGCGCCGGCCGACGCCGCTCAGGCGGCCGACACCCTCCCGGCCGCCGACGCGGAGCACAACGCGGCGGACGTGATGTTCCTGCAGATGATGGTCGCCCACGACGGGCAGGGGCTGGAGCTGACCGGCCTCGCCGCCGACCGCACGGTGAGCGAGGAGGTCCGCCTCCTCGCCGCCGCGATCGACACCACCCAGCGGGAGGAAGTCAAGATCATGCAGTCGTGGCTGACCGGTTGGAAGGAGGCCACCGAGGCGAGCCAGGACATGTCCGCGCACGCCAGCCACGGCGGCCTTCCGGCCACCGGCCCGGAGCAGATCGAGGCCCTCCGGAACGCCTCCGACGCGGACTTCGAGGCCACCTTCCTCAACCTCCTGACCGGCCACCAGAACAGCGCGGTCGAGCTGACCAACCTCGCCGCCGACGGGGTGAACCCGCAGACGAAGGACCTGGCCAAGCGGATCAAGGAGTCCCGCGCCGACCAGGTGGCTCAGATGCTCCGCCTGATCGGAGGCTAGCCATGAGCGAGCGAATCATCGCGCACAGCGCGCTTGGCGCCTCATGCCCGCCCGCGGCGAAGCGAGGACGGGCATGAACGTTGCTGATCCGCGGGTTGCCGTCGTCACCGGCGGCTCCCGCGGCATCGGGCGGCAGGTCGTGCGCTGGCTCGCCGCCGAAGGCTTCGCCGTCGTCGTGGGCTACGCCACCGACGCGGACCAGGCCGCGGTGACCGTCAAGGAGATCGTCGAGGCCGGCCGCAGGGCCATCGCGGTACGGGCCGACGTCGCCGACGAGACCGCCGTGGCGGCTCTGTTCGACCGCGCGGAACGGGAGTTCGGCGGCGTGGACGTGGTGGTGCACGCGGCCGCCCGGACCGGTACGGGGTCGATCGCCGAGCTGGATCTGTCCGAACTGGACGAACTGCACCGGGTCAACATCCGCGGCACGTTCGTGGTCAACCAGCAGGCCGCGCGGCGGGTACGCCCCGGCGGCGCGATCGTCAACTTCTCCTCCTCGGACGTGGGGCTTGCCCCGGAAGGGCTCGGCGCCTACACGGCCAGCAAGGCGGCGGTCGAGGCGATCACGCTGATCCTCGCCCGCGAGCTGCGCGGCCGGGACGTCACCGTGAACGCGGTCGCGCCCGGACCCACCGCCACCGACCTGTTCTTCGACGGCAAGGACGAGGAGACCATCGCGCTCCTGGCCGCCCGCCCGCCGCTGCAACGGCTCGGTACGCCCGAGGACATCGCCGAGATCGTCGCGTTTCTGGCCGGCCCGGCCGCCCGCTGGGTCAACGGCCAGGTCCTCCGCGCCAACGGCGGCATCGTCTGAACACACCCCATCGCGCGTTGATCAGGGAGTTCGTGGGGCGTGTCGCCGGCGCGCCACTCCATGGACTCCCTGATCAACCGCGGCTGGGTGGGGCCGCGGACGTCGCGGTAGCTAGATGTCGAGGGCGCCGTCCGCGGCCGGGAGGGCCGCCTTCTCTCCGCCGCCGAGGTCGCGCATCTGGCTCTCGATGTAGGCGGTGAGGCGGCCGCGGTACTGCCGCTCGAACTGCTGCAGCTCCTCGATGTGCCGCAACGTGGCGGTGCGCTTGGCGTCCAGGCCGCCCATCGCCTCCTGGTGCCGCTGGCGCGCGTCGCGCTCGAGGGCGTCGGCTGCGGCGCGGGCCTCGCTGGTGACGTCGGCCGCGCGGGTGCGGGCGTCGGAGAGCACGCTCTCCGCCTCGCGGCGGGCGTCGCCGAGGTGGTCGTCGGCGGTGCGCTGGGCCATCATCAGCACGCGGGCGAGCTGGTCGCTGTCGCCGCCGCCACCCATCGGCGCCCCCTGCGAACGCGCCCGCTCCAGCTCCATCTGCGTGGACCGCGCGGCCTGCTCGGCGGCCGCCCGGTCGCGCTGGGCGCGGTCGAGCTGGACGCGCACCTCGTCGAGCTCGGCGTCGAGCCAGCGGTCGGGCGCGGGGTCGAGGCGGCCACCACCGGAGCGCTCCAGCTGGGCGCGCAGGTCGTTGTTTTCCTCGATGAGGC
The DNA here is from genome assembly GCF_031085175.1 of Phytohabitans maris. Taxonomy (GTDB): domain Bacteria; phylum Actinomycetota; class Actinomycetes; order Mycobacteriales; family Micromonosporaceae; genus Phytohabitans; species Phytohabitans maris. Next base: position 53,793 of record NZ_JAVHUY010000042.1, on the reverse strand, counting down.
GGATCAGCTCCTGCTCGACCTCGTCGAGGAAGGCGTCGACCTCTTCCTCGTCGAAGCCCCGCTGGCCGAGCGGTGGCTTTTTGAAGGCGACGTTGTGCACATCGGCCGGCGTGAGCGGCATCGAAACTCCTCGTAGTCGGTCGCAGCCCGTGCGGCGACCGGGCCAAGCGCCGCGACGGCCAGCTCGCACCGACAGTACCAACTCCCGCTGGGCGCGCGCCGACCCCCTCGGCGTGATGTATCCCGCCGCCGCACCCGCACCGCCGTCGATGCGCGCGGACCCGGCCGCCCATCCCGCGCTGGCCGGCGGAAACTCCGTTGCTGCGACGGCCGGCCCGCCGCCAGACTGCCCGGCTATGAGCGGACACGTCGCCATCGTCACGGGTGCGAACCACGGTATCGGCGCGGCGACCGCCACCGCCCTGGCGTCCGCCGGCGCGGCGGTGCTGTGCGCGTACTGGCCGGTCCGCGACGCCCACGACCCCGCGGTCCCGCAGGCCTACCGCGACAGCCGCCTGCGCGGCGCCGACCACGTCGTCGCCGGCATCGAGGCCGCCGGCGGCCGCGCCGTCGCCGTCGCGGCCGACCTCACCGACCCCACGGCCCCCGCCCGCCTCTTCGACACCGCCGAGGAACGGCTCGGCCCGGTCGACATCCTCGTCAACAACGCCACGGGCTGGGTCCAGGACACCTTCACGCCCGCCGAGACCGACCACCACGGACGGGCGCTGCGGCCGGTGAGCGAGCGGACGTGGTCGCAGCAGTTCGCGGTGGACGCGATGGCGCCGGCCCTGCTGATCGGCGAGCTGGCCCGCCGCCACGCCGCCCGCGGCGCCACGTGGGGCCGCATCGTGGGCCTGACCTCCGGGGGCGAGCTGGGCTTTCCGGAGGAGGTCTCGTACGGGGCGGCCAAGGCCGCCCAGACCAACTACACGATGTCCGCGGCGGTCGAGCTGGCGCCGCTGGGCATCACCGCCAACATGGTCCATCCACCGGTCACGGATACCGGCTGGGTCACCGACACGGTGCGCGAGGTGGTGGCGGCGAGCCCTCGCCTGTTGCACGTGGCGACGGCGGCGGAGGTCGCCGAGGTGGTCGCGTACCTGGCCTCCGACGCCGCCCGCCTCATCACCGGCAACGTCATCACGCTCCGCTGAGCCGCCCGGCCCTCGCGCCTCTCCCGCGCCGCTGGCCCGCACGTGTTGATGTCTTTGGCGGTGTCGGCCTTCCGCCATCCAGTTCTTGATTTTCTCAGGTTTCTTGAGTCTTTTTCAACCTCATGAGTCGGGTCCGAGTTCGAGGGTGAGGACGGCCTTGGCGAGGGTGCCGACGTGTTTCGGGCAGCTGCGGACCTTGGTAGCCCTTGTCAGCCAGCAGCTCCACGTCCGCCCATCGCGCGGTGGTGATCACATCGTGGGTGCGGGCGGCGGTCAGGTCGCGGGTGGAGCCAGGCAGTCCGCCAGAGATCCACACCAGGCCCCCGCGGCGCGGATCGACCAGTCCTTGCAGGTTGACGCCGTGATGATGGTGCTTGCCGGAGTAGTACAGCCGGTCCAGATCACCGCGCAGTCGGTCGATGCGTACCACCGTGCCGTCCAGGACGCCGAGGCGGTGGCCGTTGCCGGCCAGCCGCCACAGCGCCGCCGTCAAGCTCGGTGCCCGCGCGGCGAGTAGGTCGGTCGCCTCCCGCACGTACCGGTACACGGTGGCCAGGCCGACCTCGAACCCGGCCGCGAGCCGGGTGTACGTGTCGCCGTTACGCAGGTGAGCCAGCACCAGCAACGCCTGCCGGCCCGGCGTGAGCCCGCGCCACCGGCTACCGATCCGGACCCGATGGCCACGAATCAGGTCCGCGAGGTGGGTCAGATGCGCGCGGGACAACGACAGCGTGCCAGGATAGGTCACCGAGGCTCCTTGGGACGCGGAAATGCAGGCTTCGACAACCCGCAGTCCTACCGGGAGACTCGTCTCATGTAGACGATCGACACGCCACCACCACCCACCCTGATCACCGCCCCAGATCAGGTTGGAAATGGCTCCTTGTTTCTCGGGCCGCTTACAGCTCCTGGTATTGTTTTTCTGCTTCCGCGCATAGTTGGCGTTCATCCCACACGTGACACTCGGCCCCATTCATTTTATGAGCGAAAGGCGTAACCAATTTCCCTTGATCGACGAATATGACTGGTGGTCTTGGGTGTGGGTGAGGGAGAATCAATGAGTGTTGGTCGACGTGTTGGCAGAGCTTCAAACGCTCGCCGGTAAATGCGCCGACGCGCCGACCTGGCCGCTTTCCGACACCGCGCTAGTCGATTCTCTGGACACCATCCACCAAATCACCGCGACCGTTGCCGCGGTGCAGGTGCATCTGGTTCGGGAAATCGACGGCCGTGGCCTACCCGTCGCCCAGCACGCGTCGGGCACCGTCCAGTGGCTGCGTGAGCATCTGCGGATCAGCATCCACGCCGCCAAACGCCTCGTCGACCTGGCCCACGCCCTCGACCAACGCCCCGCCCTCGACACCGCCCTCGCCTGCGCCGCGGTCAACGTGGAGCAGGCCACTGTGGTAGCCGCCGCGCTGGCGGATCTGCCCGCCGACCTCGGCCCGCCGTTGGTCGACGAGGCCGAGGCGGTGCTGATCGGGCAGGCCAGCCGCTACGAGCCCACCATCCTGCGCAAAGCCGGGCAGCGGATCCTCTTCCACGTCGCACCCGAAATAGCCGACGCCGCAGACGCCGCCGCCCTACAACGCCTGGAAGCCCGAGCCCAGCAAACCCGCGCGCTGCACCTGACCCGCCAAGGTGACGGTCGGGTCCGACTCACCGGCTGGCTCGACGAAACCGCCGCCGCCACCGTCAACGCCGCCCTGGACCCGTTGTGCGCACCCCGCCACGACCATGAGCCCCGCACCCCCGCCCAACGCCGCGCCGACGCCCTGGTCGAGGTCTGCGACCTGGCCACCCGCACCGACTCGTTGCCCGACAACGGCGGGCAGCGGCCGCACGTGGTGGTCACCGTCCCCTACGACCTACTCCACCAACAACTCGGTGTCGGCACCCTGGACACCGGCGGACAGCTCAGCCCCGAACAGGTCCGCCGGCTCGCCTGCGACGCCCACATCCTCCCCGCCGTGCTCGGCGGCGACGGGCAAATCCTCGACCTGGGCCGCACCCGCCGGCTGATCACCGGACCACTACGCCGCGCGCTGGAACTACGCGACCGCGGCTGCGCCTTCCCCGGCTGTGACCGACCACCCCGCTGGTGCCACGCACACCACATCCGCCCCTGGGTCGACGGCGGACCCACCACCCTGGACAACAGCGTCCTACTCTGCGGCTACCACCACCGTGTCGTCCACCGTGGACACTGGACCGTCCAACTCGCCACTGACGCACGGCCCGAGTTCATCCCACCCTCCTACGTCGACCAGCGACAACGTCCCCGCCGCAACCTCTACCACCACCGGACGTGACAGACCAGGCCATTGGCGGGGCGAGGCGTGGGTTTGCGGTCTTGCTTTGGTGAATGGATTGTCGATGTCACGTGCGGACGGGGCGAAGGCGGTAGTCGCGTCCGTCCGCATCCGGTCCACGGCGAGCCAGTGCCCGCGCATCGCGGCTTCCTCTACGACCGGCACGCCGTTGCAGCGGCGCATCGGGTCGGCGCCCCGAGCGAGCAGGAACGCCGTGACGTCGGCGTGTAGCGGTTCGCCGGTCTGGACGTGCCCCTCGTGCTCTACGTCGATGGCATGGCGCAGCAGGGTCCACCCGTCGCCGCAGTCGTCTTCGACGTCGTGGCCGGCGTCGAGGAGGTCACGCGGCCGGGGCAGGTCTTGGTGCTCGACCGCTTGATGAGCTTCGGACTCTTCCAATGTCATGGTGACCGACTCCTCGTGCGACAGCCCGGGGATTCGTTTGGGTAGATGGTCGCCGACGATGCCGCGGGCCGGTCGGACTGGTCGGCGTGGCGCCAGGCGCGGTGGGCGCCGGGGCGCCATCGATGGGCTTGTGGAGACAACCCGGCGACCACGGCGGGTGCGTTCGGGTCGGCGGCCACGTCGCGCAGGTCGGAGCAGGCGGGCCACGCCGTGTCCTCGACATAGCCGGCGCCGCCGAGATCACGCGGAAGCCGCCCGGCAGAGACTAGCCGTTCAGGAGTGGCTGGCCGAGTTCGACACCGGGTTCGCGGGCCAATTCCGCAGGGTGGAGCCGCGCCGGCATGCGCGTGCGTTCCTTGCTCGGGTCGCTGTCCGATGTGGATAGCCAGTGGGTTGGCAGGTGGCCGAGCAGGCCAGCGACGCGTCGCCCCCATGCGATGCGGCACCCGCTGGGCGAGGCGGTGCGGGATGGAGGAGTGCCAGTATCGGGTGGTGATCGGTCGTTTGGAGAAGACGGTGCTCGACTGTCCAGATCCCCGCGCGCTCGCCGCCTTCTACGCCGCGGTCCTGGGCATGCGCGTCAACGAGGAGAGCGACGACTGGGTCGTCATCGGCGCCGAACCGGGTGCCCGCCAGCTGGCGTTTCAACGTGTCCCGCATTGGACCGCGCCGGTCTGGGGCGATCCGCGGCGGCCGCAGCAGCTGCACCTGGACATCCGCGTCGACGACGTGGACGCGGCGGAGCGGGCGGTGCTGGCCCTCGGCGCGAAGCGGCTGCCGGGCGAGTTGGAGGGCCGCTACCGCGTCTTCGCGGACCCGGTGGGCCACCCGTTCTGCCTGGTGTTCGGACGGCACCGCCCGTAGCGGCACCCCCGTGCGGGTCGCCGACCGCGGTCCGGCCGAGCACGCAGGCCACCGCGGCGGCGAGGCCGAGCCGGTCGCCGCGCCGTCCGGGTCGCGCTGGAGCAAGGGCACGGCGTACCGCACGGCCACCGCCACCACGGCCACCGCCACCGCAGCACCACGGCGACCGTGAGCGCGGTCACCGTGAGGAGCGGCACGCGCGGTCACGCCGATCCACGACGCCGCGGTCTGCCACTTCCTGAGTCTGGGCTGAGAGCCACCGCCGTCGCGGCGTTGGTCGGGGCCGCCGTACCGGTGTCATGCTGCACTGACGACGGACGACCGGCGACCGAGGAGTACACGCGTGGCGGTCAGTGAGGCGGTGGAGGCGGCACCTGCCCGGCGGTGGGCGCGTGCCCTCCGGTTCGGGGCGATCCTGACCGCGATCCTGCTCCTGCTCTTCGGCGTCCCCTGGTGGACCCTCGTCGCCTCGGGCGCGGCCTGGCCGACCGGGGTCGCCGTGGCCGGCACGACGCTGTTCGCGGTGGCGCTGCTGGCGTTCCCGGCGCTCATGGTCCTCGGCCACGGACCGCGCCGCCTCGACGCGGCGGCCGTGGCGGGCGACACGCTGCTCGGAGTCGTCTGGGTGCTCTTCGTCTGGGCCGTCGCCGGCAACGTGCTGCGCCTCGCCCTCGCGGCCGCCGGTGTCGCGGACCCGGCGCGGTCGCGGGCGGTGACCGGCGCGGTCCTCGGCGTCTCGGCCGTGCTCGTGGCCTGGGGTTACGTCGAGGCGATGCGGGTGCCGCGGGTCAAGCGGGTCGAGGTCGCGATCCCCCGGCTCGGCGCCGGGCTGGACGGGCTGCGGGTCGTGCTGCTCACCGACACCCACTACGGGCCGATCGACCGGGCGCGCTGGTCGCACCGGGTGACCGAGGTCGTCAACGGGCTGGACGCCGACGTGGTCTGCCACACCGGCGACATCGCGGACGGCGGTGTCGACCAGCGGCGGGAGCAGGCGGCGCCGCTCGGCGCGGTGCGGGCGCGGCTGGCCCGGGCGTACGTGACCGGCAACCACGAGTACTTCGGCGAGGCCGAGGCGTGGCTCGGTCACATGCGGGAGCTGGGCTGGGAGGCGCTGCACAACCGGCACCTCGTGGTCGAGCGGGGCGGCGACCGGCTCGTGGTGGCCGGGGTCGACGACCGGACCGCGGCCGGTTCCGGGCTGGCCGGGCACCGCGCGGACCACGCGGCCGCGCTCGCCGGGGCCGACCCGCGGCTGCCCGTGCTGCTCCTGGCCCACCAGCCGAAGCAGGTCGCCGCGGCCGTCGCGCACGGCGTCGACCTGCAGCTGTCCGGGCACACGCACGGCGGGCAGATCTGGCCGTTCCACTACCTGGTGCGGCTCGACCAGCCGACCGTCGGCGGGCTCTCCCGGCACGGCGCGCGCACCCAGCTGTACACGAGCAACGGCGCCGGCTTCTGGGGCCCGCCGCTGCGGATATTCGCCCGCAGCGAGATCACGCTGCTCACCCTCCGAGCGAATCAGAAGCAAGCGGACTAGAGGCACAAGAAAGACTTGGGCTACCGCGACGTCCGCGGTGGTCCGGACCGTTGCGCGGGGGCCCCGGGGAAACGTGGAGCGCAGCGGAGCGTCTTCTTGGGTGCGTTCCCGCGGCCTCACTGGCCGCGGTCCACAGACGACGGGGGCCCCGCCCCCCCCGGGGGGGGGGGGGGGGGCCCCCCCCCCCCCGGCCCCCCGCCCCCCCCCCCCCCGCCCCCCCCCCCGGGGGGGGGGGGCGGGGGCCCCCCGACCCCAGAACCCCGGTACTAGAGCTCGCGCACGCGCACGTTGCGGAACTCCATCAGGTCGTTGGTGCCGTGGTTCTGCAGCCCGATGAACCCGCTGAGGAACTGCCGCAGGTCCGTCGGCGGGTCGCCCGCGCGGGACGACTGCTTGCCGGGCGTGTTGTCGAACTCGTTGATCACGACACCGTTCCGGATGATCGTGTAGTGCTGGCCCTCCACCTTGATCTCGTAGTCGTTCCAGACGTTCTTCGCGCTGGCGCCGGACTGGGCCAGGTTGTTCGGGTCGAAGTTGTACACCGACCCGGTCTTCTGCGGCTCACCCGTGTCGCCGTCGTACAGCTGGATCTCGTGCCCGCAGAAGATCGCCACCCAGGCGGGTGAGGAGGCCGCCGAACCGACCGTGCCGCAGCTGCCCGGGGGCCGTTGCGCCAGCGGTGTGCGCGGGTCCGGGAAGCGGACGAACACACCGCTGTTGGCGCGCGTGCCCTCCGGCGACACGTCCCGGAACTGCAACCTGATCGAGTAGTCGGCGAACTGCTGGTCGGCGTACCAGAGCATGCCGAGACCGCCCTGGGTGCGCATCGTGCCGTCCGGCCGCACCTGGAACGACCCGCTGGGGGCCTGGCGCCATCCGGAGAGCGAGTACGCCGTGCCGTCGAAGATGCTCTTGTACCCGGGGATCGACCCGATCGCCGACTGCGCCCCGGCCCGGCGGATCACGCCGGACTCGCGGTTGTCGATCACGTGCGCCGCGGTAAGCTCGGCCAGCACCTCGTCGAGGTGGTTGACGAACTCGTTGTGGTTGGGCCAGTTGCCCTCGTCGTCGATCAGGTCGTTGATCGTGCAGCCGCCGCCGGCGACCCGGTTGGCGACACCTGTCTCGATCTCGAGGAGCTGGACCGTCGACCGGGCGTCCGGCGCGGCACACCCGGCGTTCACCGGGATCTTGGCGGTGACGACCTGGCCGTCGGCGTACGTGACCTTCAGCGTCGCCTCGAACGTGCCGTACCGCTTGTAGGTGTGGGTCGGGTGCGGCGCCGTCGACTTGTTGGTGCCGTCACCGAAGTCCCACTCCCAGGCCACGCCGCCGGCCTTCGCGGCCGAGAACGAGACCGTCCGCGGCTGGGCCTGCGCCACCGAGCGCGCCGTCGCCAGGCTCGGGTGCGGGGTGGCCGGACCGCCCTGGTACACGACGCGGTTCAGCTTCTGGCGGGCGTGCAGGCTGAAGAAGCCGTCCGCGTAGTCGAGCAGGTACAGCGCGCCGTCCGGCCCGAACTTGGCGTCCATCCAGGAGTCGAGCTGGTTGTCCGCGTTGCCGGGCACGATGTACGGCTTCAGGTCCTCGGCGAACGCCGGTGCGCCGGCCTGGGCGACCGTGTCCGGGTTGACCGTGATGGCGACGCGGTTGTTGCCGTTGGACTGGTCACCGATGAACCACTTGTCGTCCCAGTACGCCGGCCACGCAACGCCGCTGTTCGTGTCCACATTGGAGCGGTGGTAGGTCGGGCCGTCCATGACCGCCTGCCCGCCACCGGTCAGGTACGGCATGGTGTACGTGGACTGCGACTGCACGTAGGTCGGGATGCCGCTGCCGTCGCTCCGCTCCGGGAAGACCGGGCCACCGCCCTGCGGCGAGTACCAGATCATGTTGTCGCGGATCGGCGGCAGGTTGACCAGACCGGTGTTGCGCGGCGACTCGTTCTTCGGGTTGTCGCAGTCGTACCAGCCGGTCAGCACCGTGGCGTCGGTGTTCGACCGGTCGCGGTACGGCTGCCGGTTGCCCATGCAGTACGGCCAGCCGTGGTTGCCCGCCGACGTGATGATGGTCGCGGTCTCGTACTTCGCCGGGCCCAGCTCCGGGCTCGGCGCGCCCGCGTCCGGTCCGACCCAGGCGGCGGTCAGCCAGTCGTTCACCGGGTCCCAGGCGATCCGGGCGATGTTGCGCACGCCCATCACGTAGATCTCCGGGCGGGTCTTGCCGCCGCCCTCCTCCTGGCCGGTGAAGAGGTTGCCCTCGGGGATCGTGTACGTCCCGTCGGCCTCCGGGTGGATCCGGATGATCTTGCCGTTGAGGTCGTTCGTGTTGCCGGCGGTGCGGCGGGCGTCCTGGAACGAGGTGCCGGCGAACTCCTGGGTCCAGTTGTTGCCGGAGTAGCCGTCCGAGCCGCCGGAGGAGTTGCTGTCACCGCTGCCGATGTAGAGGTTGCCGGACTCGTCGAAGGTCATGCCGCCACCGGCGTGGCAGCAGCTGTGGATCTGCACGTCCCAGGAGAGCAGGTCCTTGCGGCTGCTCAGGTCGATCGTCGACGCGGCCGCGTTGTACGTGAACCGCGAGACGGTGCGCTTGCCGATCCGCTTCTCCCGGTCGATGGAGGCGTGCGGCATCCAGTACACGTACATCCAGCCGTTCTCGGCGAACGTCGGGTCGAGCGTGATGCCGAGCAGGCCCTCCTCGTTCTTGACCAGCTCGCTGCCGCTGCCCCGGTTGCCCATGACCTCGAGCGTGGTCAGGAGCTTGACCTGCTTGGTCTGCGGGTCCCACTGGTGGATGGTGCCGCAGCCCTTGCCCACGTTCGGGTCGTTCCAGTCGACGATCGGCCCGCTCGGGCAGGCGGCCTTGCCGACGTAGAAGACCCGCCCGTTCGGGGCGATGGTCAGGCCGTGCGGCTCACCGATCTGGTCGAGCTGCCCGGCGGTGTTGGTGGTGGTCAGCCGCTCGGTGCGGTAGTTGCTGGCGATGGTCGCCTGGCAGTCGCCGCGCACCAGGCCGGCGGTCCACTGGATCGCGCCGAGCAGGTGCCCCTGGAACTGGGCGTCGCTGGTGTAGCTCGCCTCGGTGCGCCCCATGCCGGTGTAGAAGGAGCGGCCGCCGTCGTAGTCACGGCACCACGAGACGGGGTGGAACGCACCGTTGCCGCTCAGCCCCGCGTTGTACGTGTGCTCCTGCACCTGGGCGATGGTGTGCACGCGCCCGACCGGGCTCGGGTTCCAGTTGATCCACTGGTCGGCGCGCTTGACCGTGAGCGGCAGGCCCTTGTTGGCCGGGTGCTGCCGGTCGGTGACGCTGACCGTCGCCTGCTGCACGGTCGACTCCGGCGGCGGGCCGGCGTCCGGGCCGATCAGCCACAGCTCGGCGAGCTGGGTCGCCGACTCGCCGCTGTTCGCGGTGATGTTCAGCCGGTAGTGCTGGTACGCCGTGGTGTTGGTGAACGTGTACTGCTTGGTCTCGAACCGGCCCGCGAACGTCTCGCCGGTACGGGTGTCCAATGTGGTCCAGCTCTGCCCGTCGGTGGAGCCCTGCAGCTGCCAGTCCCGCGGGTCCCGGCCGGCGAAGTCGTTCGCCGAGGTGAGCGCGTACCGGGAGACGACGACCGGCGCGGCGAGCTTGCCGGCGAGCCAGCCGCTGCGGGCGAAGGCCAGCCACTTGGTACTGGTCAGGCCGTCGAAGACCTGTGTCACGGTCTCGTTCGGCGGGTTGTTGGCGCTGGCCGAGGACTCCACGACCCGCTCGGCGTTCGGCAGGCTCGCCGCCGGCCGGGTGCCGATCAGGCCGGTGAACCACTCCGAGCTCGGCTGTGCGCGGGCCGCGTCGTGTACGCCGACGAAGCCGCCGCCGCCCTTGACGTACGCCTGGAACGCCGCCTCCTGCGTGTCGTCGAGCGTCACGCCGTTGGCGGAGAGGAAGACGACGCTGCGGTACCGGGCGAGGTTGGTGGGGTTGAAGACCGCCGGGTCGGCGGAGTCGTGCACGTAGAAGCCGTTCTCCCGGCCCAGCTTGCGGATCGCGGCGACGGCGCGGGTGACGGGGTCGTCCTGCTCCGCGACGGGCCCGTGGAACACCAGCACGTTGACCGCGTTCTTGCCCCAGGTGGGCGGCAGGTCGACCGGTGCGGGCGCCGCGGACGCGACGGACGGCACGGACAGCACGCCGAGCGCCAGCGTGGCGGCCGAGGCGAGCGCTGCCGCGCGCCTCCAGATGGGTCTCATCTCGTCTCCTCCGGGATCAACCGTGGTTTCCGTGGGCGGCCGGTGCCTGGCCGCCGTCTGCCGGTGCGGCCTGGACCGGGTTTCCCGGTGCGTGGCCGGCGTGCGCTGTCATCGCGCCGTTCTCGTCCAGGACGTGGAACGTCGTGGACATGCCGAGGTCGGAGTGGAACTGCATGTGGCAGTGGAGCATCCAGTGGCCGGGACCGACCGACTCGCCGGCGATCACCCGGGCGCCGAACGTGTCGCCGGGGCCGACGGTCTTGTTGTCGATGATCGGTACCGAGTTGACGATCGCGGCGCTCCCCTCGACCACGCCGGTGCGGGTGTCCGCCCAGGAGTGGCCGTGCACGTGGAACGTGTGCATGTCGTCGCCGATGCCGATGACGAGGAACTCGACCTTCTCCCCGACCTGCGCGACCACGCAGGTCGGGCCCGGCACCGGGTTCTCCTCGTCACAGGTGTCGGCCTCGCTGCTGCGCCGCAGGTTGATGGTCTGCCGGTCGCCGAAGGCCAGCACGTACGTGCGGTCCGGCCGGGGGTCGCCCTGCCGGCGCACGACGACCCCGCCGAAGAGGCCGGAGCGGATGCCCACCGTGCCGTGCGGCCCGCCGACCACGTGGTCGTGGTACCACCAGTAGCCGGCCGTGCCCTGGGCGCCGGTGGTCGTGTTGCGCGGCTGGGCGTACCAGATGTAGGTGCGCGACCCGCCCGGCGGCACGAACGAGTTGCTGTGCACGGTGCCGTCGGACAGCTGGGTGTACTTGACCCCGTGCGTGTGCAGCGACACGCCGACCGGGTGGTTGGGGTCGGTGCGCAGCGCCTCCAGCGTCGCCGCCGGCACCTGGTTGTAGAGGGTGATCGCGAGGCACTGCCCCTCGATCATCTCGATCAGCGGCCCCGGGTACGAGGCCGTCTCCGGGGTGAGGCCGTAGCCGAGCCGGACCTGGTTGGTGACCGGGTCCTTCGGCAGCTCCACCGCGTACAGGCTCATCCGGCGGTCGATGGCGGTGCAGCCACCGGGCCGCTCGGCCCCGGCGGGGGCGGCCGCCGCCGCGTTGACGGCGGCCACCCCACTCGTGCCGGCACCGGCAGCGGATCCCGGGCCGCTCCCACCGGCACGGGCCAGCCCGCCCGCGACCGCGAGCGTCACCAGCAGTACCGCGAGGACGAGTCCCCTTCTCGCGTTCACTTTGGCTCCCAATCTCACGGCGTCAGCGGGGCGATCCGGATGTTGCGGAAGCTCACGATGTCGGTGGCACCGTGGTTCTGCAGTCCGATGTAGCCGGTGGTGTGCTGCCGGCCGTCGGTGCCCGGGTCGTCCGGCCGCGGCGGGTCGAAGACCGCGCCGGGCGCGTTCACGTACTCGTTGACGAGCACACCGTTGCGGAACAGCGAGTAGTGCTGCCCCACCACCCGGATCTCGTAGTCGTTCCAGGTGCCCTTCGGCGTGACGTCCGCGCCGGCCAGGTCGACCCGGTCGAAGCCGTACACCGACCCGCTCTTGTACATGTCGCCGTCGGCTCGGTCGAAGATCTGCAGCTCGTGGCCGTACTTGATGGCGACCCACTCGGGGCGCGGCTCCTGCGGGTGCTGGTGCACCTGCGGGAAGCGGACGAAGACGCCGCTGTTGACCCGGCCGTCACCCGGCGCGTCGTCCCGCCACTGGAGCTTGAGCGAGAAGTCGCCGTACTCCCGGACCGGGAACCACAGCATGCCGAGCCCGTCGACCGCCTGGCTGGTGATCGACCCGTCGGCGTTGCGCCGGAAGCCGCCGGCGCCGACGTGCTCCCACAGGTTGTACGAGGCGGTCGTGCGGTCCAGCAGCGGCTGGTAGCCCTGCTTGTCGTCCGGCTTGCCGACGCCCGACTCGCGGGCGGTGCGGACCAGCGTGTTGCGCTGCTGGTTGGTGACGACGCCGCGGTGGTGCAGGTGCTCGGCGACCTCCTGGACGTGGGCGATGAAGTCGGCGGCCGTGGCCCACGGCTTCTCGTCCTCGATCAGGTTGTTGATCCAGCAGCCGCCGGAGACCAGGCGGTTGGGCACGCCGCTGTTCTTCGTGCCGATCCAGACGGTCGCCCGGGTGTCGGCAACCCGGCAGGTCATCGGCGGGGCACCGCTCTCGACGACGTTGAACACGGTCGAGCCGGTGGTCGAGACGTTGCCGGCCCGGTCAGTGGCCCGGTAGCTGATCGTGTGCTGCCCGGGAGTGTTCACCGTGACCGGTCCGGTGTAGACGATGTAGCCCCGCCCGTCGAGCGCGTACTCGAGGCGGAGCAGCCCGGAGCCGCCGGTGTCGGCCGCGGTCAGCGTGACGGTGGCACTGCCCACATAGGACCAGCTGCCGTCGAGCTGCCCGGAGACCACCGCGGTCACGGTGGGCGGCGTGGTGTCGCCGGGCGGCGCGACCACGCTGAACGAGGCCGACTGCGCGGTCGACGTGTTGCCGGCCTTGTCGGTGGCCCGGTAGCCGACCGTGTGCTGGCCCGGCTGGTTGACCGTCACCGGCGCGGTGTACGCGGCGTACGCCCCGCCGTCCAGCGAGTACTCCACCCGGTCGACCCCGGAGCCGGCGTCGGTGGCGGTGACCGTGACGGTGGCGGCGCCGACGTACGCGCCGTTGGCGTCCCGCTGCCCGGTGACCGTGGCGCTCACGGCCGGCGGGTCGGTGTCCTGCTGCGGCGCCACGACCGTGAACGACACCGACTGCGCCGTCGAGGTGTTGCCGGCGGCGTCGGTCGCGCGGTAGCTGACCGTGTGCTGGCCCACCGTGTTGACGGTGACCGGGGCGGTGTACGCGGCGTACGCCCCGCCGTCCAGCGCGTACTCCACACTCTCCACACCGGACTCGGCGTCGGTGGCGGTGAGCGTGACCGTGGCGGCGCCGACGTACGCGCCGTCGCCGTCCTGCTGTCCGGTGAGCGCGGCGGTCACCGTCGGCGCGGTGGTGTCCGGCTCCGAGTCGTCGACGACCGTGAACGACACCGACTGCGGCGCCGAGGTGTTGCCGGCGTTGTCGGTGGCCCGGTAGCTGACCGTGTGCTGGCCCGGCTGGTTGACCGCGACCGGCGCGCTGTAAACCGCGTAGGGCTGGCCGTCCAGCGAGAACTCGACGCGGTCCACACCGGACTCGGCGTCGCTGGCGGAGAGCGTCACCGTGGCCCCGCCGATGTAGTTGCCCTCTCCGTCGGGTTCGCCGGCGATCTGGGCGTTCACCGTGGGCGGTGTGGTGTCCGGGTCGGGCTCGTCGACGACGGCGAAGGACACGGCCTGCGGCGCGGAGGTGTTGCCGGCGACGTCGGTGGCCCGGTAGTTGACGGTGTGCTGCCCGACCGCGGTGACGCTGAGCGGGGCGGTGTACTCGGCGTACGCCGCGCCGTCCAGCGAGTACTCGACGGTGTCCACACCGGACTCGGTGTCGGTGGCGGAGAGCGTCACCGTGGCCGTCCCGATGTAGGCGCCGTTTCCGTCCCGGTTTCCGGTCACCGACGCGGTCACCGTGGGGGCGGTCGTGTCCGGGTCCGGCTCGTCCACGACGGTGAACGACACCGACTGCGGCGCCGAGGTGTTGCCGGCGACGTCGGTGGCGCGGTAGCTGACCGTGTGGTTGCCGACCGCGTTGACGGTCACCGGGCCGGAGTACGTGCCGTACGCCCCGCCGTCGACCGCGTACTCCACCTTGGACACGCCGGAGCCGCTGTCGGTGGCGTCGAGCGTGACGGTCGCGGCGCCGACGTAGTCGCCGTCGTCGTTGCGCTCGCCGGTCACCTGCGCGGTCACGGTCGGCGGCGTGGTGTCCTCGCCGCCGCCGCTCACCACGAGCAGCCCGGTCATCGTGCCGTGCCCGGGGATCGCGCAGAAGTACCGGTACGTGCCCGGGGTGAGCGTCACGTCCGCCGTGTGCCGGCCCTGGTTGGCGTCGAACGGGTCGGCCAGGATGTTGACGTTGACGTCGCTGTTGTACCGGGGGTCGCCCGTCTCGAACGTGAGCGTGTGCTGCATCCCGGTGGTGTTACCGGTGGCCTGGCTGTTTTCGAAGACGATGGTGGTCGGTCCCGCGACGGCGGTCGTGGGCGCGGAGGCGTAGGCCTGGGTGCTGTCGCCAGCGGTCCACGTAAGAGTCTGGGCCAGGAGCTGCCCCGGTGCCGCGGCGGGCGCGGCGTCCACCGGGCGGGCGCTCACCGGCGCGGCGGCCAGTACGGAGCTCACCAGCAGGACGGCGACCGCGGCGAACACCGTCAGCGGCCGGCTCGGCCCCCGGGGTGGTCTCCGGCGGCCGCGCCGCACAGGGATGAGTGGCATTGTCCGACACAACCTTTCGCGAGTCTTCTGCCGGCGGACGTGCACAGTGGACGGATCGCGTTACGCGCGCAGCGTCAGCCGACCCGCGGTGCCGAGCCGGGCGGTGTCGGCCGCCGGCCCGCACGCGGGCAGGGGGGTTTCTGGGTCGTGGGGTGGAGCTTGTCGGCGGTTGAGCGCCAGCCGGTGACTACCGGAGAGAGCCGACCCCGGGCCGGGCTGACGTGGTGCGGCCAGGGCGCGCGCCGACGCGCCAATATCGACAGCAGGCTATGCCATCGTCAAGGAGGTGCCACTCCCCCGGCAAGGACACAACCCTCGGACTCGAGGCCACCGCGCCGCCGGCCACCTCGATGCGACTAACGTTGTCAGACCCTAGCGGACTTGCCATCGAGATGTCTACATCTTCCGCTAGGACCAGCCACACTTTTGTTTTTTACGGCGAAAGACTCGGCGGGTCAGCCGCGCACTTCCCGCCGGCCGGGCGCGCCGGCACCGGGACGATCGTGCTGCTCGGGGCCGCCTCGGCAGGCGCTCAGCCGGTCGGGAAGTCGGCGAGCTCGTCCGCCGCGGTCTCCAGGTCGGTGTCGACGCCGTGCTCGAGCATCATCACGTACGCCGGGTCGCCGTCCGCCGCGATCCGCCGGATGCCCCGGGCCGAGTCGGCGACCCGCCGCCGCACGGTCTCGATGAACGGAGCGAGCGGGCCGGTCCACCCGTACGCGTCGAGCATCAGCCGCAGCCGGGCCGGGCGCTGGGCGAAGGCGGTGAAGCCCTCCTCCCCCACGACCCGGCGGGCGTGCAGCGGCACCCAGGCCAACGCGGTGAACGCGAGGTCGTACTCGCGGGTCACCGGGGAGGCGAAGTCCCAGTCGAAGAAGCCGGCCAGCCGCCCGTCCGCCCAGGCCGCGTTGTACGGCGCCGCGTCGTTGTGCCCGACGATCAGCCCCGGCCGCCAGGTGCCGCCCTCGCGCCACACCGCGTCGGCGGGCGGGACGAAACCGGCCACGGCGTCGTGGTACTCGCGCAGCCAGCCGGCCACCTCGCGGAGCGCGTGCTCGCCGTACACCCAGGTGGGCCACGGCCGCGCGTCGCCGACCACCTCGCCCGGCAGGTACGAGAGCACCTCCCGCCCCCGCTCGTCGAAGCCGAGGGCGCGCGGGGCCCGGTCGAAGCCGACGGACTCCAGGTGGCGCAGCAGGGCGTGCACGGCCGGCGTCCACCGCCCGGCCGCCCGGCGCACCGTGTCGCCGACCCGGACGGCGCCGCCGGTGCTCCCGCCCGGCAGCCGCTCCTCGACGCTCACGTCGCCTCCCTGCCGGCTCCACGGGCGATGGTTCGCACCCACCGATACTGCCCGCCGGGCGACCCCGCCGCGAGCCGCCACTGGGGTTTTCCGCAGTCGATCCGGAGGTCGGCCTCATGGTTACCGGCAATGGCCGTTCATAGCGTCGAGGCATGACTTTGGCGGCGTACACCGATGTCCTGTCCCGGCGCTCCGACCCGCCGGAAGGCGGCCTGGTCGGGCTGGTCACCGACCTCGTGGAGCGGCTCGGCGGGCCCGGCGCCGGGCTGGCCGTGGCGCTGGAGAACCTCTTCCCGCCGATCCCCAGCGAGGTGATCCTGCCGCTCGCCGGGTTCACCGCGAGCCGGGGTGAGATGAGCCTGGCCGGCGCGATCGCCTGGACCACGCTCGGCTCGGTGCTCGGGGCGCTCGCCCTCTACTACGTCGGCGTGGCGCTGGGGCGGGAGCGGATCCGGGCGGTCGCGGCGCGGCTGCCGCTGGTGAAGGTCGCCGACGTCGACCGGACCGAGGCGTGGTTCGCGCGGCACGGCGGCAAGGCGGTGTTCTTCGGGCGGATGATCCCGATCTTCCGGAGCCTGATCTCGGTACCGGCGGGCGTGGAGCGGATGCCGGTCGGGCGGTTCCTGCTCTACACCGCCGCGGGCAGCCTGATCTGGAACACGCTCTTCGTGATGGCCGGCTACCTGCTCGGCGAGAACTGGCAGTCGGTGGAGGGGTACGCCGGCGCGTTCCAGAAGGTCGTGATCGTCGCCTGCGCGCTGGCCGTGGGGTGGTTCGTCGTCACCCGCCTCGCGCGCCGGCGGCGGGCGAGGAACGCCGCGGAGCCGCGCGGCACGGTCTACCGGACGCGGCGATTCAGAGGAGGAAGCCGCCGGTAGCGCGGATGTTCTGGCCGGTGATCCAGCGGCCGTCCGGGCCGGCGAGGAACGCGACCACGGCGGCGATGTCGTCCGGCGTGCCCAGCCGCCCCAGCGCCGTCATCGCCGGTACCCGCTCCAGGTTCTCCGGCGGGTTGGTGCCGCGCAGCAGATCGGTGTCGGTGGCGCCGGGCGAGACCGCGTTCACCGTGATGCCGCGCCCGCCCAGCTCGCGGGCGGCCACGGCGGTGAACTGCTCCAGCACCGCCTTGCTCGCCCCGTAGAGCGCGTGCCCGGGCGCCGGCAGCACGGTGTTGAGCGTGGAGATGTTGACGATAGTGCCGCCGTCGCGCAGCAGCGCGGCCGCTTCGCGCATCGCCAGTACCGGAACCTTGGCGTTGACGGTCATCACCCGGTCGAAGTCGGCGGCGGTGAGTTCGGCGAGCGGCCGCCGCGGGTTGACGGCGGCGTTGTTGACGAGGATGTCGAGGCCGTCCCGCACCGGCGCGAACATCTGCGCCACCGCGCCGACCTCCGCCTGGTCGGCGCGGACCGCCACCGCTGCGGGCAGCTCGCCGGCCAGATCCTCGGCCGCGGCGGCGCTGTCCCGGTAGGTGAACACGACCCGCGCGCCGTCGCGGGCCAGCCGCCGCACGACCGCCCGGCCGATCCCCCGGGTACCGCCGGTCACCAGTGCCGTCTTACCGGAAAGGCTCATACGGCGGACGCTAGCGGGGCGCGAGCTCCCGGTATTGAAGGAATGCGCAGAGCTGCCCCGGGGTCAGCCCGGCCATCGCGCGCACCTCGCGGTTGAAGTGCGGCTGGTCCGCGTACCCGCTGTCCTGGGCGGTCGCGGGCAGGTCGCGGCCGGCGGCGAGCAGCCACACCGCCCGCTGGAAGCGGGCCACCCGGGCGACCGTGGCCGGCGAGAGCCCGACCTGCCGCCGAAACCGCACCTCCAGGCCGCGCCGGCTCACCCCCAGCTCCGCGGCCAGCGCGCCCACCCGGGGCGCGCCCGGCTCCTGCAGCCGCGCCCAGGCCCGCAGCGCCAGGCCGTCCGCCGCCCACCCGCCGTCGCGGTCCAGGCGCGCGGAAAACAGCTCGTCGAGTACCGCGAACCGCGCCGGCCAGTCCGGCGCGGCGTCGAGCCGCTCGGCCAGGATCTCGCCGTCGTGGCCGAGCAGGTCGGCCAGCGGGACGGACCCGCCGGCGAGCTCCCGCATGGGTACGCCGAGCAGCGCGCTCGCCCCGAGCGGCGTGAGCCCGACGCAGACCCCGTGCCCCCACCGGGTCCGCTCGAAGACGGCCGGAGCGCTCCGCGGCCCGGTGACCACCCGCCCGCCGGCCGCGTAGTCCACGATCATCGTGGTCGAGTTGATCGGCAGGACCCGGTGCGCCAGCGCGGCGCCGTCGCCGGAGCGGAAGCCGGCGTAGCCGAGCACGTACGGCCGCAGCCGCGGGTGCGCCCGCCCGCTGAACGTCTCGCACGGCCGCGGATGGGGGCGCGCCGGCACCGAGTGCAGATGAGCCACGCACCCCATCATGCCCGCGACGGTGTCCGGCCAGGTCCGGCCAGGTCCGGCCCGGGTATTTGCGACCGCTCGTGGGGGCCGCTCTCCTCTCGTCACCGCGACCGCGGCGTACCTGGGGTGCTTCGGCGACCCCGTGACCTCACCCTCCGCGGCCGCGGATCGTTCACCAGCGATCGTGGTATTCCAGTGCCCCTCCAGGGGCACCTCAGTACCACGATCTGACTCCGCCACACGATGTCGATCACCCGCAGCAGCCCGGCCGGTCCGCGAACCCCAGCCGAAATCCCCGGCCTCCGCTGCCGGCCCCGCGACACAAGCCCAACCCCGGGAGGCGAGGCTCACGCCGACATCGCGGTCACCGCCCACGGCGAGTGCGCGAAAGCTGTGCAGCCGCACGCACAGACGGGGCAGCTCCAGAGCTTCCCGCACACACATCCACCCGCCCAGCGGCGGCGGCGCGGTGGTGAAGTGTCGTGAACGCACAGACACCCAGACGGCCGCCGGCTCCCCGCAGGGGCCGGGGTGAGATCGCCGACCGCGCAGGGTGAGGCTGCGGGAGCAACGGTCCGGACCACCACGGACGTCGCGGTAGCCCAAAATCTCTTTCCGGGCTGGATCCGTTCCAGACCGCCAACCGCCGAGGGCACCCCGACTCCGAAAGGTCTCTAGAGCTGGGGGAACTGGCGGGTGGGGCGCTCGTCGTTCTCGAAGATCTGCGCCGCGTTGCCGACCAGCCGCGGGTCCGGCGCGCTGACGAGCTCGACGTCCTTGTTGTCGTACGGGAACAGGTTCAGCAGGTGCCGCATCGCGTTCACCCGGGCCCGTTTCTTGTCGTTGCTCTTGATGACCGTCCACGGCGCGTCGGCGGTGTCGGTGTAGAAGAACATCGCCTCCTTGGCCTCGGTGTAGTCGTCCCAGCGGTCGAGGGAGGCCAGGTCGGTCGGGGAGAGCTTCCACTGGCGAACCGGGTCGACCTGCCGGATCACGAACCGGGTCTGCTGCTCGCGCCGGGACACCGAGAACCAGAACTTCACCAGGTGGAGGCCGGAGCGCACCAGCATCTGCTCCAGCTCGGGCGCCTGCCGCATGAACTCCAGGTACTCGGTGCGCGTGCAGTACCCCATCACCCGCTCCACGCCGGCCCGGTTGTACCAGGAGCGGTCGAACAGCACGATCTCGCCCGCCGCCGGCAGGTGCGCCACGTACCGCTGGAAGTACCACTGGGTGGCCTCCCGCTCGGTCGGCTTTTCCAGGGCGACGACCCGGGCGCCGCGCGGGTTGAGGTGCTCCATGAACCGCTTGATGGTGCCGCCCTTGCCGGCCGCGTCCCGCCCCTCGAAGAGGACGACCAGGCGGGTGCCGGTGTCCTTCACCCAGTTTTGCAGCTTGAGCAGCTCGATCTGCAGCAGCCGCTTGTCCCGGTCGTAGTCGGCGCGGCTCATCCGCTCCTCGTACGGGTATCCCTCCCGCCACGTGTCCACCGGCTCGCCTTCGTGGTTGACCAGCGTGGGGTCGTCATCGTCGTCGTCGACCACCTGGTAACCGCCGAAGCGCTCCAGCAGGGACTCGTTCACGGTCATGCGATCACGCTACGGCCTGCGCCGGGCCAGCGCGGAGCGTCGAGGAAGCATGTTCACCTCACGGCCACCCTCTCGTGGCGCCGCCCGCGAACGGTGCCGGACTTGACCTTTCCCCTCGGGAAAGCCCCAGCCTGGGTCGTGCCGGTCGCGGTGGCCGGTACGAGGAGGATGGCCAGGTGGAGCTGCTGACGATCGGGGCGTTCGCCCGCGCGTGCGGGCTGACGCCGAAGGCGCTGCGCCTGTACGACGAAACGGGCCTGCTGCCGCCGGCCGCGGTCGACCCCGAGTCCGGCTACCGGCTGTACGAGCCGGCGCAGCTGGACCGGGCCCGGCTGATCGCGCGGCTGCGCCGGATCGGCATGCCGCTCGCCGAGATCCGGGACGTGTGCCGCCTGGAGCCGCCGGCCGCGGCCGCGGCGATCGGCGCGTACTGGCGGCGGGTCACCACCGACACCGCCGTACGCGGACGCCTCGCCACGCTCCTCGTCGACGACCTCTCCGGAAGGGGCTCGACCATGTCCAACCTCGCCATCCGCCACGCCGTACGCTGCGAGACCGGCGCCGCGCGGGACACTAACGAGGACGCCGTGTACGCCGGCGACCGCCTCCTCGCCGTCGCCGACGGGATGCGCGGCCCGGGCGGAGCGGCCGCCAGCACCGCCGCCGTCGACGCGCTCCGGCCGCTGGAGCTGGCCGAGGCGCCCGCCGCCGAGCTGCTCACGCTGCTCGCGGACGCGGTGGCCGAGGTCGACCGCACGGTACGCGCGGGCGCGACCGCCGACCACCAGCCGGTCACGACGCTGACCGCGATCCTGCGCGCCGGCTCCCGGCTCGCCCTGGTGCACGTCGGCGACACCCGGGCGTACCTGCTGCGCGGCGGCGAGCTGGCCCAGCTGACCCAGGACCACACGTACGTGCGCGCGCTGGTGGACCGGGGCGCCCTCAGCCGCGAGGAGGCGGCCACGCACCCGCAGCGGGCGCTCCTGGTGCGCGCGCTCGGCGCCGGCGACCACGTCGAGGCCGACCTGGCGCTGCGTACCGGCCTCGCCGGCGACCGCTACCTGCTCTGCTCCGACGGCCTCTGGGCGTACCTGGACCGCGCGACCCTGGAGTCGACGCTCGCCGCCCCGGACACCGACCCGGAACGCGCCGCCCAGCACCTGGTCGACCAGGCGTACGCGGCCGGCGCCCCGGACAACATCGCCTGCGTCGTCGCCGACCTCGTCGCGGCCGCGTCCTGACCGACGAGCCGGGCGCCGCTTCCCTGCCGCGTCGCTGAGGCGCCGTTGTCGACGGCTCCGGTGGTAATCTCTGTCCACCCTAGTTGGACAGGCGGTCCGACATGACGACGCGCGTGATAAACCATCAGCGTTTGGCGTGGGACGCGGCCCAGGTCGTGGTGCGTGTGCTCGGGTCCGACCAGGTCGGCCGGTGGCTGCACGGGCAGCTGGCCGCCCGCCTCGGTGCCGAGGTGGCGGCCGCGCTGGTCGACTCCCGGCTGCGGCTGTGGGAGAGCACCCGGCTCGACGCGCCCCAGGTCGAGGCCGGCATCTGGCGGGCCAAGCTGGCCGAGCTCTTGGCGGCCGACGCCACCCTGGAGGCGCCGTTGCGCGAGATGATGGCCGAGGCCGTCGACCGGCTCGGGATCGCCATCGACGTCCGCGTCCCCGGCCAGATCCCGCAGCCGCCGCCCGGCCCGCGCGTCATCGACCTGGACCGCTACCGCTAGGAGGTCCCTCCCGGGACAGGTGCGCGGCGCGACGACCGTCCCGTTGCGCGGGCCCGAGGGTTACGCCGAGCGATCGGATGCCCGCTGGTGAATGTAGATCTAGAACACTTAGGGCGCGATATCAGCCGTAGATGTTCTAGATCTACTTCGATCCGGTCGCGCGACGGTCCGGACCACCGCGGACATCGCGGCAGCTCGAAATCACTGTCGCGGCGCGGAGGAGGCGCGGACGACGAGGCGGCACGGCACCGTGTGGGTGCCGGGCTCGGTGCGGCCGCGCTGGATCGCCTCCAGCAGCAGCGCCCCGGCCGTGCGCCCCACCCGCTGGAGGTCGAGGTCGACGCTGGTCAGCGACGGCCGGCAACCCTCCGCGGTCGGCAGCCAGTTGTCGACGCCGACCAACGCGATGTCCTCCGGCACCCGCCGCCCGCTGTCGCGCAACCCGTCCGCCACGCCCCGACCGATCGCGTCACTGCCGCAAAAGATCGCGTCCACCTCGGGATGCTCGCGCACCAGCGCGGCGGCCGCGAACCGGCCCCACACCTCACTCCACCCCCCGTACCAGGGCTCACCGACCAACTCCACCCCCGCCTCCCGCAACGCCCGCACGGTCCCGTCGACCCGGGCGCGCACCGACGCGTGCCCGTGCGGGCCGGTCACATGCGCGATCCGCCGCCGGCCGGTGCGCAGCAGATGCCGCACGGCCAGGACCGCGCCACCCTCCTCGTCGACCACCACGCTGCAGTCGGCGGGCTCGGCCGAGCGGGCGAACGCGTACACCACCGGCACCGTCACCTCGCCGGCCAGCGGCGGGCGAGGCTCCGTGCGGCGGCCGGCCACGATGATGCCGTCGACCCGGCGGCGGGCCAGGCTACGCACATAGTGCCGCTCGCGGATCGGATCGTCCCGGGTGTCGCAGACGAACGCGAGCGTCTCGTCCCAGCCCAGCGCATCCTCGGCACCGTGCAGGATCGGCAAGCTGAAACGTCCGTGGTGGTCAGTCATGATCAAACCCACCGTGTACGTGCGACCACTGTGCAGGCTCGCCGCCACCGCACTGGGCACGAAGCCAAGCTCCTGCGCGGCGACCCGCACCCGGTCACGGGTCTCGGCGCGCAGCTGACCCCGGCCGTTGAGCGCCTTCGACACGGTGCCGACCGAAACACCGGCCCGCCGGGCCACGTCGACGATGCCCACCCGGGAGCGCTTGCCTGCCACTCTGCCTCCTGGTTCGCCGCCGGCGGTGGCCAGCGCGGCCCCGCCGGTGAGGGTGCGAAGCGGCCGCTCGGCCGGCGCCCCGTCTCCGTCCAGACGCCGCGCGCGACACCCCCACCCGACACCGTAACGACGGAAAACCTTTGCCTCAAGAGAGACGTTGACTGATCTCATCGCACCTCGTAACCTACGCGAAACCACCCCTTGCACGCCGGCAACTTTTTCCGAACCTCTTGTTAGCGTTCACAAAGGACGAGCCATGAGGCTGCCGAAGACCGCCGCCGCCCTCGCCCTCGCCGTGGTCACCGGTGCCACCGCGACGGCCGTACCGGCGAGCGCCGCCGCACCCGTTCCCCTCCTCCATTACGAGTTCGACGCCACCGACCTCGCCACCGGCACGGTCACCGACTCCTCCGGCAACGGCCTGGACGGCGCGCTCGTCAACCCCGCCACCGCCTCCCTTGTGGACACTCCCGGCGGCGGCCACGCGATCGACCTGCCCGGCGGCGCCCCCACCTCCACCGGCGCGTACGTGCGGCTGCCCCGCGCCCTCCTCGACGGCCGCACCGACCTCACCGTCCAGGTGCGCCTGCGCTGGGACGGCACCACCGCGCCGTGGCAGTGGGTCTACGCGCTCGGCAAGGACACCAGCCGCTACCTCTTCTCCACCCCGTACAACGGGGACGGTCGCCTGCGCACGGCGGTGACCTCGTCGTCCGCGGGTGGTGAGGCGCAGGTGACCGGGTACGCCGCCCTCCCCGCGAACGCCTGGAAGACGCTCACCGTCACCCTCGACACCACCGCCGACCGGGTCACCACCTACCTCGACGGCGCCGCGGTCGCCTCCGCCCGCACCACCGTGAGCGCCGCCGACCTCCTCGACGCCGCCACCACGAGCGCCGGGTACATCGGCCGCTCCTTCTACCCCGACCCGCTCTTCGACGGCGCCGTCGACGACTTCCAGGTCTTCGCCGCCGCACTGTCCACAGAGGAGGTGGCCGCGATCGCCGGCACCGAGCCGCCCGCGCCCACCGGGCTCACCCGCGACGCGTTCGACGTCCGCACCACCATCGGGACGGCGCCGCCGCTGCCGGCCGCCGTCCGCGCGGAGTTCTCCGACGGGTACGACCGGGACGTGCCGATCGCCTGGTCCACACCGGACCCGGCGGACTACGCGGAGCGCGGCACGTTCACCGTGGAGGGTGCCGCCGCCGGCCGGGCGGTCACCGCGACCGTCACGGTGATCCGCGAGGGCGAGCTCGTCGTCGACCTGGGGACGGACACGGGGCCGTTCCACGGCGGCGCCTCCGGCACGCTCTACGGCCTCTACGGACCGGGCGTGCCGTCGGACAACCTCGTCGAGGGCATGCGGCTGCGCACCGTCTCGACCAAGGCGCAGGACGGCCCGCAGCACCCCGGCGCCGACGCGCTCGAGGTGGTCCGGCCGCTCGCCGACAGCACCGGCGGCGACGTGTACGTCTACATGACCGACATCCACCGCGGCTTCCCGTACCAGTGGCCGGGCGGCACGCCGGAGGAGAAGTTGAACTTGTTCAAGCAGAAAATCGCCAAGCAGGTCGACCAGGTGCTCCAGCTCCCCGGCCGGTACCGCGGGCACGTGGTGTTCGTTCCGTTCAACGAGCCCGAGGGAAACATGTTCGGCACCGGCGAGTGGAGCTACAACCGGGTCAGCTGGCTAAGCGACCCCACCGACTACTTCCGCGCCTGGGACGACGTGTACGCGCTCATCAAGGGCAGGATGCCGGACGCGCGCATCGCCGGCCCCAACACCAGCGTGCTCTACGCGCAGGTGAAGGGCTTCCTGGAGCACACCGTCGCGGCCGGCACCGTGCCGGACGTGATGACCTGGCACGAGCTGAGCCACCCCGAGCAGGTGCGGCAGAGCGTCCAGCGCTACCGCCAGTGGGAGGCCGAGGTGCTCGGCCGCCGGCTGCCCGTCAACGTCAACGAGTACGCCTTCAACTACCACACCTCGGTGCCCGGCCAGATGATCCAGTGGATCTCGGCGATCGAAGAGTCCAAGGTGGACGCCGACATCGCGTACTGGAACATCGACGGCAACCTCTCCGACTCGGCGGTGCAGGCCAACCGGGGCAACGGCCAGTGGTGGCTCTTCAACGCGTACGGCGGCATGACCGGCCACACCGTCGCGGTGACCCCGCCCTACCCCGGGCAGAACTACACGCTCCAGGGCGTCGCCACCCTCGACCCCGGCAAGCGCCAGGCCCGGGCCATCATCGGCGGTGCCAGCTCGGCGGGGCACATCCGGTTCGAGCGGGTACCGCGGAACGTCTTCGGCCGCACCGTACGCGCGCTGGTCCGGGAGATCCCGTGGACCGGCCAGATCGGCGACTCCGCGCCGCCGCGCGTGGTGGCCGACCGGGAGGTCGCGGTCGAGGACGGCGCGGTGGTGCTGGACTTCGGCGGCGGCGACCTGCCGCGGCTCGTCGAGTCCTCCGCGTACGAGATCGTGCTCGCGCCGTCCACGCACGGCACCCGCCCCGCGCCACGGCCGCAGCTGTGGGAGGGCTCGTTCGAGGCGGAGGAGGCCACGTACACCGGCGGTGGCTACAGCCGCAACGGCCCGGAGGGCTCGCCCGCCGACGTCTCCAAGTTCTACACCTCCGGCGGCTTCGACGTCGGCGGCCTGCGCACCGGCAGCGACGGGCGGCTCGACTTCACCGTGGACGTGCCCACCACCGGCCGGTACGACCTGCGCGTCTTCGCCAACTCGTTGAACACGTTCAACCTCGTGCGCGAGCAGGGGCCGACCAACGTGTTCCTGAGCGTGGACGGCGCCGCCGAGCGGGAGCTCTTCCTGCCGCTGGGGTACAAGTGGGTGGTCTGGGACCACACCGACACCACCGTGGAGCTGACCGCCGGGCGGCACACGATCACGCTCGCCGCGCGCAGCCTCGACGGGACGCGGGCCACCAAGGGCGACGCGATCGTCGACCGGATCACGCTCGCGCTGCCCAACCCGGCCGCCGCCACCGCCGTGTACGAGGCGGAGCTCGCCGACCTGCGCGGCGCCCGCACGATCTACAGTGGACGTGATCGCGCGGTCGCCGTCGGCCGCGGCGGCTCGGTCACCTTCTGGGTCTACTCCGCCACCGACGGGGAGTCCACACTCGACCTCGCGGTGCGCGGCGGCAAGGCGGCGATGACGGTCAACGGCGTCGAGGTGCCGGCTCCGCGCGCGGCGGTATCGCTCTCCGGCGGCATCAACAAGGTGACCGTCACCGGCCCGGCCCTGGTCGACCGCCTCACCGTCACACCGTCCACAAAGCACCTCCCGGCGACCGCCTACCAGGCCGAGGCGGCGCGGCCGGGCGGCACCGCCGAGGTCGTCACCAGGACCCTGGCCAGCGGCCAGGCGGCGGTCACCGGGATCGGCGGCCCGCCCGGCAACGCCAACACGCTCACCTTCACGGTGACCGCGCCGCGCGCCGGCACGTACGCGATGCGGATCCGCTACGCCAACCCCGAGCAGTCCGAGGCCACCCACTACAACCCGGACCCGCTCGCCCGGCACGCCGACATCTCCGTCAACGGCGGGGCGGCGCGGCGGGTGCTCTTCCCGCACACGTTCCACGACAACAACTTCTGGGAGCTGACCGTGCCGGTACGGCTCGCCAGGGGCGCCAACACCGTGCGCTTCTCCGCCGCCGAGCTGCCCAACTTCGACGGCGTGACGTACGCGTCGCAGACCTTCCCCGGCATCCTGCTCCGCTCCCCGTACGCCCCCGTGATCGACCGGATCACGGTCGCCCCGTTCAGCGCCGCACTCCCCCACGGCCGCTGATTCCATCCCCTGAGGAGGCACCCCCGTGCGACCGCCCCGCGTATCCGCGGCGGCGCTGGCCACGGCCGTCACGGCCGCCGTCGCCTGCGTCGCCCTGACCGAAGGCACAGCCCACGCCGCCAACTCCACCCTCACGGTCAACGCCGCCAGCCCGTTCCGACCGGTCAGCCACGTCGGCGCCGGCGGCCTCTACGCCCTGGCCGAAAACAACCGCCCCGCCGACAGCATGCTGCTCCCGCTCAAGCTGAACACGCTCACCCAGCCGGCGCCCCGGGTCGGACAGCGCCCCAACGGCCAGCCGCCCGGCGGCGACGCGCTGCTCGTCGCGCCGCAGGCGACCCGGGTCGGCGCCGCCGAGTACATCCGGATGCCCGACATCTACCCCAACTTCCCGTACCAGTGGGTCAGCTGGAACGACTGGCTGGCCAAAGTGGACACCCAGGTCGGCGACCGGCTCGCCGCCACCGGCACCAGCAACATCGCCGGCTGGGAGCTGTGGAACGAGCCCGACTACACCTGGAACACCACGGCCGCCGGTGCCTTCAACGCCGGCTGGGTCCGCACCTACCAGCGAGTGCGCTCCCGCGACACGCTCACACCCATCGTCGGCCCTAGCACCGCCACGTACAACGAGTCGTGGATGCGCTCGTTCCTGACGTACGCCCGCGACAACAACGCGCTGCCGGACGTCATCTGCTGGCACGAGCTGCAGACCTCGGCCAACATCGCCGCACACGTCGCCAACTACCGCGCGCTGGAGGCGTCGCTCGGCATCAGCCCGCGGCGGATCTCCATCAACGAGTACGCGACGCCGACGGAGATCGACCAGCCGGGGCCGGTGGCCAGCTACATCGCCAAGTTCGAGCGGGGCGGGGTGGACAACGCCGAGCGCGCCTTCTGGTACGAGTACGGCACCGTCAACGGCCTGACCACGGGCAACCAGCCGACCGGGAGCTGGTGGCTGTACAAGTGGTACGGCGACATGTCCGGCAACATGGTGACCACCACGCCGCGCGCGCAGACCGGCCTCGACGGCTTCGCCTCGCACGACCCGACCCGCCGCATCGTCAACGTGGTCTTCGGCGGCGAGTCCGGCACCAACTTCGTACGGGTCACCGGACTGTCCTCATTGGGCAGCCAGGTGCGGGTGCTCGTCGAGTCGACGCCGGCCTCCGGGCGGAGCACGCAGGTCTCCGCCCCCACGACGGTCAGCAACACGACCGCCGCCGTGACGAACGGCGAGCTGACCGTCACCGTGCCCAACATGAACGCGACCAGCGGCTACCACATCCTCATCCAGCCGACCAGCGGCGTCCCCAGCTACCAGCAGCGGTACGAGGCGGAGAACGCGGCCATCTTCCGCGCCAACCGCTTCGGCAGCTCCAGCGCCTCCGCCGGCGCGTACGTCGGCCAGATCGACAACACCGGCGACCCGCGCACCGCCAGCTACGTCGACTTCGTGGTGAACGTGCCGTCCGCGCGGGCCTACACGATGCGCGTCGGCTACGCGAACGCCACCGGCGCCACCGCCACCCACGGCCTGGCCTACAACGGCGGCGCCTGGTCGACGCTCAGCTACCCGCCGACCGGCGCGTGGGGCCAGTTCGGCGCGACGGTGAGCACCAGCGTCAACCTGCGCGCCGGATACAACGTGATCCGCCTGGCGAAGGGGGCGCCGTCCTTCGCCGGCGGCACCGGCTACGCCGAGCTCGACTACATCGAACTGACCTGACGCTCAGGCACCAGCGTGCGTGGTCGCCGCCGGGCGCGGCGGCCACGCGCTCGGCGCCGGGCGGCCGTCGGACGACCCGCCGGTCAGGCGCCCGGCGCCAGCAGCAGCACCTCCCGGGTGGTGGCGCCGTCGCGGCTGACGAGGCGGAACGTGCCGGCGCCGGTGGCCTCGACGCGCCACTGCGACCGGCCGCCGAAGCGGTGTCCGGTCCGGGTGTCGACGATCTGGTAGAAGCCGTCGCTCACGTGGACGAAGCGCCACGTGCCGCCGAGCCGCTTGGTGTTGGCCGGGTCGGTGACGAGCACGTCGCCGACCGGCTGGAGGCGGAACTGCTGGCACGCGTCGGCCCGCCAGGTGGACGTCCGCACGGTGCCGTCGCACGCGTCCAGCACCCGGCCGGCGATCCGGTTTTCGATCCGGGACCAGCCGCCGTCGGTCGGGAGCGCGCGGAGCTTCTGGCAGTCGTTGTCGAGCCAGCCCCACTGGGCCACCCGCGCGCCGTCCGCGTCGACGCAGGCGGCGACCTCGGCGACCTTGTTGCTGTGCCGGTTGAGCAGGCTCGACCAGCCGCCGCCCCGGTACTCGAAGCGCCACTGCTGGCAGGTGTCGCCGGCGGCCGGGGCGGCGAGCCGGATGTCGGCGCCCTCGTACCCGCAGGTGGGGTTGGCGACCACGGCGCCGGTGGCCCGGTCGACCAGCGTCAGGTACGCGGGGCCGCGCCCGAAGCCGCGGTTGCCGCTGAGCGGGTCGCCGAGCGTGGGCCACCCGTCCCGCCAGGAGATCGGCCGCACCGAGCCCTTGGGCAGCGCCCCGTCGACCGCGTCGTAGTAGTGGTGTACGTAGAAGGCGTCCTCGTACACGTCGCCGCCGCCGGTGCCCTGGAAGCCGTTGTACCCCCGCAGCAGCACGGTGCCGCCGCCCTGGAGCATCGGCACGCCGTCACGGTCCACATAGGGCCCGTGGATGCTGGTGGCCCGGCCGACGACCACCTGGTAGTCGGAGTTGACGCCGCGGCAGCAGAAGTCGAAGCTGGCGAAGAGGTACCAGTACCGTCCCTTGCGGACGATCGACGGCCCCTCGGCCGCCGCCCCGCCGCGCGACGCGAGCGGGTAGAGCATGGTGTCCACACTCGACAGCAGGCCGGTGGCCCGGTCGAGGCGGCGCATCTTGACGCCGTCCCAGAAGGAGCCGAACGACAGCCACGGCACGCCCCGCTCGTCGAAGGCAACGTCGGCGTCGATGGCGTTGACGTCGTCGGTGGTACGCGACCGGAGCACCAGGCCCCGGTCGACCCAGGCGTAGTCGGGGCTCTGCGGGTCGAGCGTGGCGTTGGTGGCCAGGCCGATGACGGAGTTGTTGGTGCCGAACGAGGAGGCGGCGTAGTAGAGGTGGTACTCGCCGTCGAAGTAGTTGAGGTCGGGCGCCCAGAAGTCGCCGGGCGTGACGCCGAGCTCGTCCACCACCCACCGCGGCGGCGTGGCGAAGACCGTGCCGAGAAACTCCCAGTGCACGAGATCCTTCGAGCGGCGGATCGGCAGGTACGTGCGGGTGCCGATGTCGCCGGTGATGATCTCGTAGTAGTAGCGCCCCTGCTTGAGCAGCGTGGGGTCGTGCGCGATCGGGTCCGGCGAGGCCTGGGCGGCGCCGGCGGCGGGAGCGGGGAGCAGCACGACGGCCAGCGCGGCCAGCACCGCCAGCAGGCGCCTCATCGGGCCGGTCCCAGCCGGATCGCGCTCCACGAGACCGGCGGGAGCACGACGCGCAGCGTGCCGCCGCCGAGCGACACCCGCGGGGTGGGGTGCGGCACGACCCGGTCCGGGTCCTCGACCGTGTTGGTGGCCCGGACGTCGTCGTCGGCGAGCGTCCACGCCTCGGCGACGCCCAGATCGCCGTCGAAGAGGTGCAGGTCCACGGTGAGCTCCACGGGGTCGCTCTGGTCACGGTTGACGGCGAATACGACCACCTCGCCGCTCTCGTCGTCGTGGGTCGCGACCGCGTCCACAACGGACACCTCGCCGTGGCGGGCGGTCGTGTACGTGGGCGCGTCGAGCCGGGTGTGCAGCACGCTCCCCCGGGCCAGCGCGGCCGTCTTCGCGAACGGGTGGAAGATGGTCTGCCGCCACGCCGGCCCGCCCGGCTCGGTGTGGATCGGCGCGATGACGTTGACGAGCTGGGCCTGGCAGGCGGCGGTGACCCGGTCGCTGTGCCGCAGCAGCGAGATGAGCAGGCTGCCGACCACGACCGCGTCGGCCACGTTGTACTCGTCCTCGATCAGCCGGGGCGCGACCTCCCACTCGGTGGCCGGCTCGCGGTCCTGGAAGCGGGACAGGTACCAGACGTTCCACTCGTCGAACGAGATGTTGATCTTCTTCTTGCTGCGCAGCCGCGCGCCCACGCTGTCGGCGGTGGCGACGATGCTGTCCACGAAGTGGTCCATGTCGACCGCACTGGCCAGGAACGAGCCGAGGTCGCCGTCGTGCTCCTCGTAGTACGCGTGGCAGGAGACGTAGTCGACCACGTCGTAGGCGTGCTCCAGCACCGTCGTCTCCCAGGTGCCGAACGTGGGCATGGCTGAGCTTGAGCTGCCACAGGCGACCAGCTCCAGGCCCGGCTCGGCGGAGCGGAGCGCCCGGGCGGTCGCGGCGGCGAGCAGCCCGTACTCCGTGGCGGTCTTGTGCCCGGTCTGCCACGGCCCGTCGAGCTCGTTGCCGAGGCACCAGAGCGCGATCCCGTACGGCTTGGCCGCGCCGTTGGCCCGCCGCAGCTCGGAAAGGGTCGTCCCCTCCGGGTGGTTGACGTACTCGTGCACGTCGAGCGCCTCCTGCACGCCCCGGGTGCCGAGGTTCACCGCGTACATGATCTCGACCTCGGCCTTGCCCGCCCACCGCGCGAACTCGTCGATGCCCACCTCGTTGGTCTCGATGGAGTGCCAGGCCAGGTCGCGCCGGCGGGGTCGCCGCTCGCGCGGTCCGACGCCGTCCTCCCACCGGTACCCGGAGACGAAGTTGCCGCCCGGGTAGCGCACCACCGTCACGCCCAGCTCGCGGGTGAGCGCGAGCACGTCGGTACGAAACCCGTCCTCGTCGGCGAGCGGGTGCCCGGGCTCGTAGAGTCCGGTGTAGACACACCGCCCGAGGTGCTCCACAAAGGAGCCGAAGGTGCGGCGGCGGACCGGGGCCACCACCGCGGCCGGGTCGAGGACGCAAGATGCGGTGCGCATGTCATCCCTTCGAGGTCGAGCACGGTCAGGAACGTCTGGAACGGCGTTCACTTGAGGGCGCCGATGGTGAGTCCACCGCGCCAGTACCGCTGGAGCAACAGGAACGCGACGATCAGCGGAACGATCGCGACCAGCGCGCCCACGACGATGACGTTGAACAGTGCCGGACCGGCGTTGCCGAGGGTCGCGGACTGGTACCAGGTGCGCAGCCCCACGGTGAGCGGGAAGAGGTCGTTGTCGCTGAGCATCACCAGGGGCAGGAAGAAGTTGTTCCAGGTGGCCACCATCGTGAAGAGCAGCACGGTGACCAGCGCCGGCCGCATCGCCGGCAGGGCCACGCTGCGGAAGACGCGAAGCTCCCCGGCGCCGTCGATGCGGGCCGCCTCGAGCATCTCGTCCGGCACCGAGTCGTGCGCGTAGACCCGCAGCAGGTACACGCCGAACGGGTTGAGCAGCGAGGGCAGGATCACCGCCCACACCGTGTCGGTCAGCCCCGCCTCGCTCATCAGCAGGTAGGTGGGGAGCACCAGCGCGGTCGCCGGCACCATGATGAGGCCGAGCAGCGCGGCGAAGAGCAGGTTGCGGCCGGGAAAGCGGAGCTTGGCGAACGCGTACCCGGCGAGCGCGGCGAGCGCGGTGGCGCCGACCCCACTGACCACTGAGTACAGTGCCGAGTTGCGCAGCCACCGCAGGTAGACACCGCCGTCGTGGCTGAAGAGCGTGGAGAGGTTGTCGAAGAGCTTGAAGTCGCCGCTGAACCAGAGCGGCGCCGAGCCGAACAGCCCGTCGTTGTCCTTTGTGGAGGCGACGAGCAGCCACCAGAACGGCAGCAGGAAGTACGCGGCCATGAGCGCCATCACCGCGTGCGAGGCGATCCGGCCGCCGGTGGTCCGCCCGGTCCGGCCCGTCGCGGCGCGCTCGCTCACGGCCTCGCTCACCGTGGAGCGTTCGGTCACCGTGTCGCTCACCGCAGCGCGCTCCTTCGGCGAGTGGCGAACAGGAAGATGTACGAGCCGACGAAGACCACCGCGCCGAGCAGGAACGAGATGGCCGCCGAGTAGTTGTACTGCTGGTACGAGAAGGCCTGGTGGTAGGCGTACACGTTGGGGGTGTAGCTGTTGGTCACGGCACCCGGGTTGAGCGGCTGGAGGATCAGCGGCTCGGTGAAGAACTGCAGCGTCCCGATGATCGTGAAGATCGTGACGAGCACGATCGCCGCCGAGATCATCGGGGTCTTGATGCGCAGCGCGGTCTGCACCGCGCCGGCACCGTCGATCCGGGCCGACTCGTAGACCTCCCGCGGCACGCCCTGCAGCGCCGCGTACAGCACGATCATGTTGTAGCCGGCCCACTGCCAGGTGACGATGTTGCCGAGCGAATAGAGCACGGTGCCCGACGAGAGGAAGTCCACATCGGTCACCGAGCTGAGCGGGCCGGTGTTGGGGCTGTAGAGGAAGCCCCACATGAGCGTTCCGATGACCACCGGCACCGCGTACGGCACGAACGCCGCGAGCCGAAACAGCCGGGAGAACCGCGAGGTCACCTCGTCGACGAGCAGCGCCGCGACCAGCGCGATGCCGATCATCACCGGTGTCTGCACGAGCCCGAAGACGACCACCCGCAGCACGCCCCGGCGAAACTCGGGGTCGTCCAGGGCCTGCCGGTAGTTGTCCAGCCAGGCGAAGACCTCGCCCTCGACCAATGTGGACCGGTAGAGGCTCAGCTTCGCCGCGTACAGCATGGGCAGCAGCAGGAAGAAGACGAGCAGGACCGTGAACGGGGCGACGAAGAGCCACCCCGCCACGGCCTGCCGGCCCACCCGCGGTCGCCGGGCGACAACGCTCACGGCCGTCCTCGCTTCGCTGCGGGCGGCCGCGAGGCTCCAGAAACGCTGCGCCTGTTGATTCGCTCGCTGCGCTCGCTCATGACGCGACCTTGAAGCCCTGCTGCGCGGCGTAGGTGGTGATGTTCTGCTGTGCGGTGTCGAGCGCGGCCGTCCAGGAGGTCTTCTTCTCGATGGCCTGGTTGAGGTTGGTGCTCAGCTGGTTGAAGTAGTAGCTGTTGAACGGGCTCCACTGAAACTCGCCGATCCCGTTGTACGCCGGGACGAAGACCTCGTTGACCTTCTGGCCGCCGAAGAACTCGTACTCCTTGGTGACGAAGTAGTCCCACTCCAGGATCGGCGTGGCGGTCGGGAAGAGGAACGCCTCGTCGATGCCGATCTTCCAGGCGTCCTTGTCGGCACCGAAGATCTCCATCGCCACCTGGGTCGCCTGCTTGGGGTACTTGGTCTGGTCGGTCACCGCGAACGACGAGCCGCCCCAGTCACCCTGCGCCTTCTCCCCAGCGTTCCACTGTGGAATGGGAGCGGCCCGCCACTTGCCCGAGGTCGTCTTGGCCACGCTCGCCAGGTAGCCCGGGCCCCAGCCGGCCGCGATGTACGTCGCGTACTTGCCGCTGCCGAGCCCGCTGTACTGGTCGGTGGTGCCGTAGGCGACGGTGTCGACGAGTCCACCGTCGACCATGTCCTCCCAGTACGCCATCACCTTCTTGGCCGGGTCGTTGTTGAGCCGGACCCCGACGTTCGGCGACTGGGCGGCCGTGTACTCGAAGGGCCGCGCGCCCGCCTGCCACATGAGCCCGGTCATGAAGCCGCCGTCGTTGGCCCCGAAGTCGGTGATGAAGCTGCCCGGCGAGGCGGCCTTGAGCTTCTGCGCGACCTCCTTGTACTCCGCCCAGGTCTTGGGGACGGCGAGGTTGTGCTGCTTGAAGATGTCTTCCCGGTAGAGCATCGCCATCGGGCCGGCGTCGACCGGGATCGCGTAGACCGAGTCGCCGTTGCTGACCTGCTTCCAGGCCCAGTCGACGTAGTCGCCCTTGATGTCGTTGGCGCCGTACTTGCCCATGTCGACGAGGTGCTTGGTGAGCTGGAACGTGGGCAGCTCCTGGAACTCCAGCATCGCCACGTCCGGTGCGCCCTTGCCGGCCTTGAGCGCGGTCTGCAGCTTGGTGTACTGGTCCTGGCCGGCGCCGGCGTTCTCCCACTCGATCTGCACGTCCGTGTGGGTGCGGTTGAAGTGGTCGACAACGCCCTGGAACGCCGGGTACCAGGCCCAGACCTTGATCTTGACCGGCCCGCTCGGCTCTTCGCTCTCGTCGCCGCCCCCGCACCCCGCGGCGACCAGGGCGGTCGCGGCGAGCACGGCGGTGATCATCGTCCGGATCGGTCGGCGCTGTCTCCGTTCTACACTGAGGTGCCTGGCACTCATCGGTCCCTCCGCGGGGATTCGAAACGTTTCACTCGCGTGTCCAGGTAGGCCGGCCCGCGGTGCTGGCACACCGAGGGCCGGCCGTCGAGTCTTCGCTCCACAGCCACGCGGCACCCGTCGCGCGCGACGCGCGTAAGGCTCGCCGCGGTGGTGCCGGGGCCACGGCAGCTGTGCTGCGGGAATGGGCTTTCACCCGCCCCGCCCTGCTACGCTTTTGCAGCGCTGCAAACAGCATGCACGCATCGACGATGGTGGGCAAGGGGTAACGTGCCGGAAACTTCTGGACGAGGGGTTTCGGCAGAGGGAGACGCATGCGACGTGGACGGGAGGTGACCCTCCGGGACGTGGCGGAGCTCGCCGGCGTCTCCAGCCGGACCGTGTCCAACGTGGTCAACGGGTACGCCAACGTCACCGAACGGACCCGCCTGCGCGTGCAGCAGGCGGTCGACCAGCTCGGCTACCGCCCCAACGTCCTGGCCCGCAACCTGGCCCGCGGCCGCTCCGGGCAGATCGCCGTGGTCGTGCCCTACCTGGACACCCCGTACTTCTCCGAGCTGCTGCAGGGCATCATCCGCGCTGCCCGCGTCCAGGGGTACAACGTGCTGATCGACCAGACCGACGGCGACCGCGAGCACGAGCGGATGCTGATCAACCACGGCTCCAGCCGGCTGCTCTTCGACGGCGTCATCTTCAGCCCGCTCGGCCTGTCCCAGGAGGCCCTCGCCGACCGCGACCCGGCACTGCCGCTGGTCATCCTCGGCGAGCGGGTCAGCGACGGCACGTTCGACCACGTGGGCATCGACGACATCGCGGCGTCCCGGCAGGCGACCGAGCACCTGCTCGACCTCGGCCGCACCCGGCTGGCCGCGATCGGCGACCAGCCGTACGAGACCGGCGAGGCCGCCCAGCTGCGCACCCGCGGCTTCCGCGAGGCGCACGAGCGGCGCGGCCTGCCGGTGCGCGAAGACCTGGTCATCGGTACCCCGCGCTTCAACCGGGTCGACGGCGCCGGCGCCATGGCCCACCTGCTCGACCGCGACGACCCGCCGGACGCCGTGTTCTGCTACAGCGACCTGGTCGCGCTCGGCGCCATCCACACGCTGGTCGGGCGCGGGCTGCGGGTGCCGGAGGACGTGGCGGTGATCGGCTACGACGACATCGAGGACGGTCGCTACTCCAACCCGCCGGTCACCACCATCTCCCCGGACAAAGAGATGATCGCGACGACCGCGGTCGAACGGCTGCTGCTGCGGATCGGCAGCCCCACTCCCCCGCCCGGGCTGGAGCTGCGCGCCCCGCACCGGCTGATCGTGCGGGAGAGCACCGCCGGCCGCGCCTCTAGCATGATCACATGAGGTCTGTACTCGTCACCGGGGGCTCTCGGGGCATCGGCGCCGCCATCGTCCGCGCGTTCGCCGCGGAGGGCGACCGGGTCGCGATCCACCATCGAGCCTCCGCCGACCTGGCCGAGTCGCTCCGGGCCGACCTTCCCGGCGAGGGCCACGTCGTGGTCGACGGGGACGTCGCCGACC
Source organism: Phytohabitans maris (assembly GCF_031085175.1). GTDB lineage: Bacteria > Actinomycetota > Actinomycetes > Mycobacteriales > Micromonosporaceae > Phytohabitans > Phytohabitans maris. Next base: position 17,189 of record NZ_JAVHUY010000042.1, on the reverse strand, counting down.
CGGACGCGGTCAAGCGCTTCGTCGACCAGGCGGCCAAGGCGCTCGGCGGGCTCGACGTCGTGGTCAACAACGCCGCGGTCTTTCCGCCGCACCCGGTCGTCGCCACCTCGTACGAGGAGTGGCAGCAGGCCTGGCGGCACACCCTCGCGGTCAACCTGGCCGGGCCGGCCAACGTGTGCTGGTGCGCGGTGCGGCACATGCGGGCCGGCGGCCGGATCGTCAACGTATCCTCGCGCGGCGCCTTCCGCGGCGAACCCGACCAGCCCGCCTACGGCGCGAGCAAGGCCGGCCTGAACGCCCTCACCCAGTCGCTCGCCCTCGCGCTAGGGCCGCAGGGGATCGCGGTGACCGCGGTGGCGCCCGGCTTCGTGGAGACCGACATGACCAACGAGCACCTCAAGGCGCCGCGCGGGGACGGGATCCGGGCGCAGAGCCCGTTCAACCGGGTGGCCCGGCCGGCCGAGGTCGCCGCCGCCGTGCGCTACCTGGCCTCGCCCGAGGCGGAGTGGGCCAGCGGCGCCGTCCTCGACCTCAACGGCGCCTCGTACCTGCGCTGACGGCTCAGGTGGCCGGCGAGATCGGGACCTCGTCGTCCATCCAGTTGTCGTCCGCGCCGAGCATCCGGTGCGCGGCCTCCAACGCGGTCAGCGCCGTGCCGTAGGCGGCCACCTCGCGCTGGTAGTGCTCCACTTTGGAGTACCAGAACTTGAGCTCGGGGTTCATCGACTTGAGCTCGATGTAGTTGACCACGTCCGTCTCGGGCGTGATCCCGCGCCGGGCCTGGGTGCGGTCGAAGTTCGCCTTGGCCCGGTGGTACCTGTCGTTCATCGAGGCCAGCCCGGCCTCCGCCTTGACGAGCTTGCCGCGCAGATAGTGCACGTACTCGCGGTAGGCCGGCGTGGTCACCTGCTCCGGTATGGAGATCGTCATGCCGATCACCTTCGTGTCACATAAGGGTGACACTCTCCGTACCCCACGCCGCGCGCCTTCATGCCCGTTGTGGGCGCGCTCACCGGCAAGCGGTCACCGCACCGGCAGCGCCGGCGGTCCAGCACCGTTCACCGAGCGCCTTCAAAAGACTTGAGCTACCGCGACGTCCGCCGTGGTCCGGACCGTTGCTCCCGCGGCCTCACCCTCCGCGCCCGGTCGCGGTCACCCCGCCGGCGGGCCCGCGCACGGCGCCGCCCGCGGGCGGCGCCATAGCCGCATGCGGGAAGCTCTCGAGCTGCCCCGCCCGTGCGCCCAGCTCAAGACCCGCGCAGAAACCAGGTTTCTGCGGCAACCCCGCCCAGCTCGAGACCTGGGCAGCGGATGGGGGCAGTGGACGCTGCCCGCCACGCGGGGCGGCGGAGTGGAGCGGGTCAGGGTTGCGGGGCGAGTGCCCCGTCTGTGCGGGCAGCTCCAGAGCTTCGCGCACACATGCCTCGGGTCCGGCGGGCAGCGCGACCCCAAACCCGCGCGGACCGGCAAATAAGCTGGAAATCGGGAGAGAGCGGTCAGGGTTGGCGGATGGCCTCGCCGGCGATCTCGATCTGGACGGTCCGGCCGACCAGGACGCCGCCGGTCTCCAGGGCGACGTTCCAGAGCAGGCCGTAGTCTTCGCGGTTGATCTCGGCGCTGGCGCTGAAGCCGAAGATCTCCTGCCCGTACGGGTCACGGCGGGCGCCGCCGAACTCGACCTGCAGGTCGACCGGGCGGGTGACGGCCTTGACGGTGAGTTCGCCGCTGAGCACGAACCGGCCGGCGGCCTGCCGGGAGGCCGGGCTGCCACCGTCGCGCAGCCCTTGCCGGTAGCCCTTGAGGCGGGCCCAGAAGAAGATCGGGTCCTCGGTCTCCAGGCGGCCGATGCCGGTGCTGCGGTACTCCAGCGTCGGGTAGTTGGCGACGTCGAGGAAGTCCGCGCTGCTCAGGTGCGCGTCGCGGTCGGCGCTGCCGGTGGTGATGCTCGTCGTGTCGATGGTGGCGGTCACCGACGACTCCAGCGGGTCGTCGGCAACGGTGATCTCGGCGGTCGCCGCCGCGAACTCGCCGCGCACCGGGCTGACCATCATGTGCCGGGCCAGGAAACCGATCCGCTTGTGTGCTGGATCGAGCTGGTATGTCCCCGGTGCCGGGATGGTCAGACCTTCCCACGACCGGGTGGCGAACCCACTCACGACGCGCACAACCCCCATCTCCTCGACGCGACCTCGTCGCACCCCCTCCTCACAATAAAACGGCTGCTCAGGTGCCCTGCTAGCTGATCATGACCGGCGCGTCGGCGGTCCGGCCGCGCCCCGGGCGCCGCTTCCCTTGACGCGGCAACGATTTCCGGCGCGGGCCGATCGACCGAAGATGATCTAGTGAACGGGGCCCGGGGGCGGCCGGCGTGAAGATTCTCACGCCGGTGTCCGGTCAGACCTCGACGGCGGCCTCGATCCGCCGGAGCTGGTGGCGCGCGAGGCCGAGGTTGGCCCGGGCCTTGTTGAGGGCGAGGTAGAGGAAGAGCCCGTGGGCGCCCCGGGCGCTCAGCGGGCGGATCAGGTGGTACTGCGTGTCCAGGGTGATGAGGATGTCCTCGATGGTGTCGTCGAGGTCGAGCAGCTCCATCGCCCGCATCTGGGCCCGCACGACGTCGGTGTTTCCGGCCGCCGCCACCGCCATGTCGAGCTCGGCCGAACCGCCCGCCGCGCCCAGCGTCATGCCGCTGGAGTAGTCGACGAGGGCGACACCGACCGCCCCCTCGATGGCCATCGCGTCCTTGAGCGTGGTCTCTATCGAAGCCATTGCACCCTGCCCCATCACTCTCCGTCGGCGCCCACGACGCGGCGCCCGGTCGGCTGGCAGCCTGGCACGGCCCCGAACCCCGGTGCAGCGGGAAGATGCGACTTCTGGCCGACCGGCCCGGTGGGGAGATCCGTTCACCCCCGGAAGGATGCCGTTATTACCAGTTGCTAAATTTGGCAATCTGTGAGGCCGGAAGGGTGGCCCGCCCGCCCCGACCGGCCAGAATGTGCGGCGTCACCACCGAGCGGTGCCCCTGGCCCGGGAGCGGACCCGTAGCGTGTCCCTCTGGAAGGGGTGGTCCTGTGAGTGCGCCGCTGTACCAGGTCAAGGCCGAGTTCTTCAAGACGCTGGGGCATCCGGCCCGGATCCGGGTGCTGGAGCTGCTGGCGGCCCGCGAGCACGCGGTCTCCGAGCTGCTGCCCGAGGTCGGCATCGAGGCGGCACACCTGTCGCAGCAGCTGGCCGTCCTGCGCCGGGCCAACCTGGTGGTCACCCGGCGGGACGGGTCGGCGGTGTACTACTCGCTGGTCAGCCCCCAGGTCGCCGAGCTGCTGGCGGTCGCCCGGCGGATCCTCACCGAGGTGCTCACCAGCCAGGCCGAGCTGCTCGGCGACCTGCGGGCCGGCGCCGAACCGGCGTAGCGGCTCCCGGCGCCACGCGGGACGCCGCCACCCTCAGGGCGGCGGCGTCCGTCGAACGTGGCGGCTCAGCCGCCGTAGACCTCCAGCGTGAACAGCGAGTACCCCCAGGCGGTGCCGCGAGCGGTGCCGTTGATCCGCACGTACCGGCCGGACGCCGCCAACCCGGTGTTGTCGTCCTCACCGCCGTTGCCACCGGTCACCGACCGCACCGTCGTCCACGTACTGCCGTTGGCCGACGTCTGGATCTGGTACGCCGAACCGTACGCCGCCTCCCACACCAACCGCACCCGATCGATGCCGTAGGTGGCACCGAGGTCCACCTGGATCCACTGCGGATCGGAGAAGGCGCTGGACCATCGGGTGGTCGGCGAGGCGTCCACCGCGGCCGACGCCGGGTACGCCGCCGCCTCCACACTGGACGCCGTGGCCGGCTTGTTCAGCGCGAGGTTGCCCGACTGCGGGGGCGTACCGGCGCCGAACGTGAAGGCGTCGATGTCGAAGAGCGATCCGGCCCCGCCGGTGAAGACCAGGAACAGGTTCTGCGTGCCGGACGGTGGCGTGATCGTGCCGGTGACGTCGGTCCAGGTCTCCCAGCCGCCGGTCGGCGCGACCGTCGCGGTGCCGACGACAGGCCCGCTGGCCGAGCCGGTCCGCAGCGAGATGGTGCCGCCGACGCCGGCCGAGGCGACCCGCGCGGTGAACGACGTGACCCCGCTCAGGTTGTACGGCGTGAACGAGATCCAGTCGCCGTTCTCGATGTACCCGACCGCGCTGCCGCCCTGGGCCGACGGCTTGGCCACGATCGTGGTGTTCTGCTGGCCGCCGTAGTGCTCGGCCTGCCGGGTGCGCGGCTGGAGCACCGCCTGCGGCGAGGTCACCGGCGTGGTCGAGCCGACCGGGGTGTACTCGGCGACCATGACGCCGAAGATGTTGGCGTTGGCGTCGTGCTCACCGTCCACAGTGGTCTGTATCGTGCCCGAGCATCCGGTCGCGCTGGTGATCGGGTGGCCGTGGCTGTCGTGGCCGAGGATGTAGTTGACCCGTACCCGGGTGCAGTCGACGGTCGGCGAGTTCGGGTCGCTGACCGTGACCTGGTACGGGATGGCGTCGCCGAAGGCGAAGACCCGCCCGTTGACCGGCTGGCCGAGGGTGACCGTCGGGCGGCCCACCCCGATCACCACGCTCGCCGTCGCGCTGCGGCCGGTGCTGTCGGTCACCGTGAGCGTGGCGGTGAACTCGCCGTTGGCCGGGTACGTGAACGACGGGTTGGCCGCGGTCGAGTCGGTGCTGCCGTTCGTGGTGAAGTCCCACGCGTAGCTGATCGCGTCGCCGTCCGGGTCGCTGGAGCCGGCCGAGCTGAACCGCACGGTCAGCGGCGCGTTGCCGCTCGTGGGGGTGGCGGCGGCGGAGGCGACCGGGGCCCGGCCGCTGCCGGTGTTGTACTCGATGCGGTAGAGGGCGGAGTTGGCGTCGCCGCCGAACCAGCCGGTGCCGTAGTCGAGCACGTACAGCGCGCCGTCCGGGCCGAACTCGAGATCCATCACCTGGGTGCCGGTGAAGGCCGGGAACGGCTCGATCGTGCCCACCCCGCCGGAGCCGGTCACGGTGGCCGTCTTGATCCAGCGCCGGCCGAACTCGCCGAGGAACACCCTGCCGTTCATCGACGCCGGAAACTTCACGTCCGAGGCGAGCGCGGCGCTGTAGTTGTAGACCGGGCCGCCCATCGGCGAGAGACTGCCGCAGCAGAGCGCCGGCGGGTCCTGCCCACCCCCGTACGGCAGCCAGGCCGTCTGGGAGGGCGGGAGCTGGGTGATGCCGGTGTTGTTGCGCGAGTTGTTCACCGGGCCGCCGGTGCAGTTGAACGCGGCACCCGAGGGGCCGGACGGGAACGTGAAGTCGACGTACGGGGTGTTGTAGTTCGAGCAGTACGGCCAGCCGTAGAAGCCGGGCTGGGTGATCCGCTCGAAGGAGACCGTGCCGGCCGGCCCGCGGTTGGGGTCGCTGGTGCCGGCGTCCGGGCCGTAGTCGCCGAGGTACACCGTGCCGGTCGCCCGGTCCACGGCCATCCGGAACGGGTTGCGGAAGCCCATCGCGTAGATCTCGGGCCGGGTGCCCGCGGTACCGGGCGCGAACATGTTGCCGGCCGGGACGCTGTACCCGCCGGTGGTGTTGGGCTTGATGCGCAGGACCTTGCCGCGCAGGTCGTTGCTGTTGCCCGACGTGCGCTGCGCGTCGAAGGCCGGGTTGCGGTCGGCGCGCTCGTCGATCGGGGTGTACCCGCTGGAGTCGAACGGGTTGGTGTCGTCCCCTGTGGACAGGTAGAGGTTGCCGGCCGCGTCGAAGTCGATGTCGCCGCCGACGTGGCAGCACATGCCGCGGCTGGTCGGCACGTCCAGGACCGTGACCGCCGAGTTGGGGTCGAGCGTGAAGTCGGCGTTGACGGTGAACCGGGACAGCCGGTTCACCCCGTTGAAGGGCGCGAACTGGGCGGCCGTGCCGGTCGACGGTGCGTCGCCGGGCGGGGTGGAGAGCGGCGGGGCGTAGTAGACGTAGACCCACCGGTTGGCGGCGAAGTTGGGGTCGGCCTTGATGCTCTGCAGCCCCTCCTCGTCGTGGCTGTACACCGGGATGGTCAGCGCCACCTTCGTGTTGCCGGCCGGGTCCGTGTACCGGATCGTGCCGTCCCGGGAGGTGTGCAGCACGCCCCGGTTGGGCAGCACGGTGAGGCCCATCGGCTCGCCGACCTCGCCGACGCCCTTGGCGAGGGTCACCTGGGCGTAGCCGGGCTGCGGCTGCTGGCCGGTCGAGCAGTTGCCGGTGCCCTGCGCCGCGTACCGGATGCCGCCGAGCAGGTGGGTGCGGAAGTTGGCCTCGGCGTAGCTCTCGATGGTGTGCCCCATGCCGGTGTACCAGGAGCGGCCGCCGTCGAAGCCGCGGCACCACGCGATCGGGTGGTCACCGCCCATCGAGCCACCGGTGTACGTGCTCTCGTCCAAAGTGGCCAGTACGTGCGTCTGCGAGCGCGGGTTGGTCCGGTAGTTGTACCACTCGTCGAGCCGGTTCCAGGCCACCGGCAGGCCGGCGGTCGACGGGTGGGTGGTGTCCTCGATCCGGACCGTGGCGTTCTGGTTGGCGGGGTGGCTGGCGAAGTAGGCGCCGACCAGGTTGCCGTACCAGGGCCAGTCGTACTCGGTGTCGGACGCGGCGTGGACGCCCACGTACCCGCCGCCGCCCCGGATGTAGTTCTCGAACGCGGTCTGCTGGCTGGCGTTGAGCACGTCGGCGGTGGTGGAGAGCCAGACGACCGCCTGGAAGCGGGCCAGGTTGGCGGCGGTGAACTGGGCCGCGTCCTCGGTGGCCTCGACGGTGAAGTTGTTCTGCGCGCCGAGTTGCTGGATCGCCGCGATGCCGGCGGGGATCGAGTCGTGCCGGAAGCCGGCGGTCTTGCTGAAGACCAGGACGTTGAAGTCGGCCGCGGCCTGTGCCGGGACCGCGGTGAACCCCATGGCGGCCACGAGGATGGCGACGCAGAACGCCAATCTTCGAAACATGATCGGTGGTCTCGCTTCCTGTCGTACGACTTGCAGACAGGCGTGCGCCGATCACGCCACGACACCGACCGCCCTCCCCGCCGCCCGTGCGGCGGTGCCGAGAGAGCGCTTTCGCGACATCGTTCCGAAATATTGCACCGTCATCGATGTCTTCGTCAATAGTCGCCGGGGCCGCGGACAGAAGTTTCGTCCCTGCCGACAAAAGCACCGGCGACGCCACAGTGGACGGGGGTGGCACCGAACCGGTGCCACCCCCGCGCGGGATGTCTCCCCTACCTGACCGTACCGCTATCTGGCCGTACAGCTCAGGGTCGGTGCGGTGTTCGTGCCGTTCCAGCTGCCGGTGAAGCCGAAGCTGGTCGAGGCGTTGGCCGCCAGCGCGCCGTTGTACGCGGCGTTCGTGGCGGTGATCGACGACCCGCTCGCGGTTATCGTCGCGTTCCAGGAACTGGTGATGCTCTGGCCGTTGGGCCAGGTCCAGCTCACCGTCCACCCGGAGATGGCGGCGTTGCCGGCGCGGACCGTGACGCTGGCGTTGAAGCCGCCGCCCCACTCGCTGGTCTTCGTGTACGTCGCGGTGCAGGCGCCGTTGCCCGGCGGGGGCGTGGTCACCGGCGGGGTGGTGGCCGGAGGCGTGGTCACCGGCGGGGTGGTCACCGGTGGCGTCGTCACCGGCGGCGTGGTCGGGTTGGTGCCGCCGCCGAAGATCACGTCACTGCACAGGTAGTACGGCTGGTCGAGGTGGCTCGCCTGCCAGATCGTGTACACGACGTGCCGGCCGGTGCGGCTGCCCGCGTCCACCTGGGCCTGGTACAGCCCGTTCCAGTTCCACATCGTGTTGGGGTTGGCCTGCCAGGCCTGGGCGCACATCGGGTCGGTCTGCGCCATGTTGGGGTTGAGGTGGTCGTCGCCCCACCGCTCCCAGCAGCCGTAGTTGCGCGAGGGCGGGTCGGTGACGGAGCCGTGCGCCGACGCGGGGCTGGCCTGGGTGACCACGACCGCCGTCAACGCGGCGGCGAGGGCGGTGACCACACGCGTAAATCTGTCCGTCCGGAAGCCCGGGAAGCCCGGGAGCGTCAGGGCAGATAGTCGAACAGGTAGGTGCCGTGCAGGCCGGCGGCGGCGATCCCGGTGCCGTCGGGGCGCCAGGCGCACGAGTACAGCGGTGAGTCGACCCGGAGCGCGCAGACGCAGCGGCGTTCGGCGACGTGCCAGACCCGGATGCTCTGGTCGTAGCTCGCGGTGGCCAGCAGCGTACCGTCCGGCGAGAAGCGGCAGGCGGTGATGCCGCCGGTGTGGCCGGGCAGCCAGGTGGCTTCGCCGGTGCTCCGGTGCCAGAGCCGCAGCCTGCCGTCCCCGGCGCCGCTGGCCAGCAGCTCGCCGTCGGGTGAGAACTCGCAGAAGTTGACGTCTTCGGTGTGCCCGCCGACGACCCGTTCGCGGGTGCCGGTCGCGGTGTCCCAGAGCTGCACGAGGCCGTCGTCGCCGCTGACCGCGAGGGTGCCGCCGTCCGGGCTGAAGGCGCAGCAGAACAGCTCGTAGACGCCGGACTCCAGCACGTGCGTGACCTCGCCGGTGGAGGTGTCCCAGAGCCGCGCGGTCCCGTCGCGGGCGGCGGTCGCCAGGCGGGTGCCGTCCGGCGAGAAGTCGCAGTGGGACAGGTCGGCCGTGTGCCCGGCCAGGGCGTGCCGGTGGGTCACGCCTTCGGCGTCCCAGAGGGCCACGCTCCCGGATCCGCCGGCGACGGCGATCAGCTTGCCGTCCGGGGAGAACCGGACACCGCACACCCAGTCGGGATGCTCCAGCACCCGCTCCAGCTCGCCGGTCGACGGGCGCCACAGCCGCGCGTCGACGTCGCCGCCGGTGGCCAGCAGCTCCCCGTCGGGCGCGAAGGCGCAGTCCCAGATGGCGTCGGAGTGGCCGGTCATCTCGAACACCTGACCGCCGGTGCGCGGGTCCCAGGCGCGCAGGTCGGCCTCGCCGTCCGCGCTGAACAGCCGGCCGTCGGGGCCGAAGGCGCAGGCCCACACCTCCCAGCCGTGCCCGTCCAGCGTTCGCAGGTGGGCGCCGGAGGCGGCGTCCCAGAGCCGGACCGTGCGGTCCGCGCCGGCGCTGGCCAGCCACTGCCCGTCCGCGCTGAAGGCCAGGTCGTAGACCTTGCCCTGATGCCCGGCGAGCGCACCGACCTGGGCGCCGTCGGACACCCGCCACAGCTTGATCTCGCTGTCGTCGCCGCTGGTCGCCAGCAGCCGCCCGTCCGGCGAGAAGGCGCACCCCCAGACCCGCCCCCGGTGCCCGTCGTTGGCGAAGAGCGCGGCCCCGGTGGCGGCGTCCCAGGCCCGGACGGCGCCGGCCGCGTCGACGGAGGCGACGGTACGGCCGTCCGGGCTCACCGCGCAGTTGTGCACCCGGGCGGTGTGGCCGGCCAGCTCGCGTACCAGGGTGCCGTCGTCGGTGCGGGACAGCCGCAGCGCGCCCTCTCCCCCGGCGGTGACCAGCATCGCACCGTCCAATGTGAACCGGACGGCCTGCACCCGGCCGTCGTGTCCCCGGATCGTGCGCAGGGGCGCCTGGGTGAGCGGGTCCCAGATCCGCACCGTGCCGTCCCCCGACGAGCTGGCCAGCATCGTGCCGTCGGCGGAGAAGGAACAGCAGTGGATGACCGCGGTGTGTCCACGGAGGACGCCCAGCGGGCTGCCGTCCACGGTGGACCAGAGGCGGACGGTGTTGTCGGCGCTGGCCGAGGCGAGCAGCCGCCCGTCGGGCGAGACCGCGAGGTGCTCCACGCCGGCCGAGTGCCGGTCGGCGCGGGTCGGCGTGGTGTCGGGCAGCGGCCACCGGTTGGCCAGCCGGGGCCGGGGCAGCTGCGCCGCGTACGCCGCGACGGCGCCGGCCAGCTCGGGTACGGCGCCGAGCCGGCTCGCCAGGGTCGCGCCGAGCGCGGCGGCCGGTTCCATCCGGCCGAGCAGGTGCCCGGAGCGGCGCAGGGCCTCCCGTAGGGCCGTGGCCTCGGGCGTGTCGACCAGCTCCAGATCGCCGGCGGCCGCCGCGGCGGTACCCGCGACCCGGGTCCGCGCCTCCACCCAGCGCGGGTCGCAGACCGTCGCGGCCAGCTCCCGGTCGTAGCCGGCGGCGTTCAGGTGGAACGCCAGGTTGTCCCAGAGGTACCCGCCCTCGGGTGGCAGCTGCCACCAGGCTCCGCGCCAGCCGACCGTGGACGAGGGCAGCAGGCGCCGGGCCGCGTCGACGAACCGCCGCTGCCGGGCGGCGAGCTCCGCCTCGTCCAGGGCGTGGCGCAGGTACGCGCCGATCACGTCGTGCAACTGCAGGGCCGGTCCGCCCCGCTCGGTCCAGCGCCCGCCGGCCAGCCGCAGCCGGACCAGCTTGCGGTGCACCAGGGCGACCTGGGCGCCGGTCACGTCCCGGCCGCTCCACAGCAGGGCCAGGGCCTCCTCGTCGGCCACCGCCCGGGGTGGGAGCACCGCGAGGTCCGCGTAGCACTCCCGCTCCACGTCGGAGAGCAGGCGCAGGCTGGTACCCAGGGTGGCCGCCACCGCCCGTTCGCGGCTGCCGGCGTCGTCGACGTCGACCGCGGTCGGACCGTGCCGGGCGAGCTGGTCGGCGACCCAGACGGCGGCGGCCTCGGCGGTCGCGCCGTCGGCCTGGTACGCCTCGATCGCGCCGGCCGCGAGCCCCACCAGGACCGGCCAGCGACCGGTGAGCGCGAGCAGGCGGGCCATCGTCTGCGGCGCCGTCCCCGCCGCGCCGGCGGCCAGCACCCGGGTCGCCTCCGCCTCGGTCATCGCCTCCACGTGCACCCGTTCGGCGGCCGGCGGGGCCACTGCGGCGTTGCGGGTGATGACCAGGCGCCGGCACCCGGCGCCGCCGTGCAGGAACGGTTCGAGCTGGTCGGCCCGCCAAACGTCGTCGACGACCATGAGCACCGGCTCCCGCTCGGCGAGCAGGTCGCCGAGGCGCTGGCCGGCCAGGTCCGGATCGGCGGTGCTCGGGCGGTCGCCGGAGAGCGCCTCGCAGAGCCGCCCGACCTCGGCCGCCAGCCCGGCCCCGGCCGTGCCGTCGCCGACGGTGGCCCAGAGCACCCCGCCCGGGAACCGTCCGGCGACCTCCGGCCGGTCGCAGAGCAGCATCGCCAGCGTGGTCTTGCCGAACCCGCCCGGCCCTTCCAGGCTGACCACGCCCGGCCCGGCGTCCCCGGCCAGCAGCCGCCACACGGCGTCGGCGAGGTCCGGGCGGGGCACGGTGTTGGCCGGTGGCTTGCGGGCCATCGCCGGTGCGGCGGCAGCGGGCGGCGGGGGCTGCGGCTCCACCCGGGCGGCCGGCTCCGGCTGCGACCGAGGCCCGTCGAGCCAGATCGCCAGTACCGCGGTGACCAGCACGGCCACCGCCAGGCCGATGACCAGCCACCAGTTCCAACCGTTGGTGGCCAGGTTGGTCAGGACCCCGACCAGCGCCGCCAGGACCGGGCTGGCCGCGGTCAGCAGCACCTTGCGGCTGAGCCGGCGCCCGGGTCGCGGTCGCTCGATCTGGTCGCCGGTCATCGCGTCCATTCTTCGCAACGACCGCCCCGGCGTGAACCGCCCACCAGGACGTCCGGGCAGACCGGACGGTTGACCCGCAGGCGATCCGGCCGGCCGGCTCAGCCCGCCGTCAGGTCGAGGGTGACGCTCCGGCCGGGGACCACGGTGGCGGTCCCCGCCGCTTTCACCGTGCCGGCCACGGCGGTCACCTCGTACGGGCCGGGGCGCAGCCACCACTCGTACCGGCCGTCGGCGCCGGTGCGCACCCCGATCTCCGGTACGGCCACGGGCGGGTCGTCCAGCGACGCGACGAGTACGCCGGCGTCGGCGACCGGGGTGCCGTCCGGGCGCGTGACGGTGCCGGCGATCGCGCCCATGACCGGCGAGCCGGCGGGCGCCGGGGTGGGGTCGGTGTCGGAGACCGGCCGGTCGCCGGTGGCGACGACCAGGGCCGCGCCGAGCAGGAGTGGCACCGCCGCGAGCAGGGCGATCGTCCACGGGCGTGGGATCCGCACGGGATGCTCCTTCATGGTGGCCGGCGCTGACCTTCGATCCGACGCGCCGCCGGCCGGACCGGTTCCGGGGCGACCCGCTGGGCGCGGGCCACCCCGGAGTGCGGGCCGGCCGGTCAGCCGCGCCAGGTGATCAGGTTGTTGAAGACCGCCTCGGTGATGCGGGTGCCGTGGTTGTTCGTCGAGTGCGGCGACGACCCGTGCAGCCCGTACGCGTGGATGGCCATCACGCACTGGCCGGTGCAGAACGCGCTGCCGGCCGCCCGGTTCTGGTAGACCGGGCTGCCGCTCTGGCAGCCGGCCGTGTCGTTCTGGTAGAAGACCTGCTGGGTCTGCGTGACGGTGACGGTCATGCCGGCGTGCCGCCACTGCTCGCCGAAGGTCTTGTCACACGGATAGCCGGAGACCGTCGTCGCGGCCCCGTCCAGCGAGGCGCTCTGCCACCACAGGCCGAACGTGCCGGTGCTGTTGCCGGCGCTGCAGCTGAGCCGGATCGCGCCGTAGTCGTTGCCCTCGTTGCCGCTGGCGGTCCAGCCGTTGACCGACAGCAGCTGCGTGGCCGTACAGGTGCCGAACGGGTTGGTGCCGCCGTTGCGGGCCGGGATGATCGTGAAGTTGGCGCGCGGGTAGAAGCCGTTGCCCCCGCCGCCGTCCGCCCCGCCGCCGGGGTGCACGCAGTGGCCCGCGGTCGCGACGATGCTCGCGCCGTAGAGCCAGCCGGTGCAGCCGAACGTGCTGGTGCCGGCGGTGCGGACGATCTGCACGATCGCGCTGGTCGGGTACGTCGTGGTCGGGTTGACCCGGACCCGGCTGTCCGTACCGATCACCGACTCGGTGAGGTGCCCGGCCGGCGGCTTCCCGGCGACCACGGGCGACTTGGTGGGCGTGAGGACGCCCGTGCCGGCGGTACCCGAGGCGCCGGCCCCGCCCGCGCCGGCGGCACTGGCCAGCAGGTGCCCGCCCCGCGGCGGCGCCTTGTCGTCGGCGACCGCGGCGTGCGGGTCGGCCGCCGCGGCGGGCGCGGCCACCGCGGGCGGGGCCATGCCCGCTACCGCGAGGCCCAGGACCGCCCCGCCGACCAGGACCGCCGAACGCAGCCGGCCCACCGATGGACTGAGTCGCATGTACATTCCCCCCTCTTGATCGGCCCGGCGGGAGCACCGGGCCACAGAGCGGAATGTATGCAGATGTTTAGATCGATAGGTCGTTCTGTCCTTGGTCTGACCGGCCGGCTGTCAGATCTCCGGCCGCCGCGGCCGCCGGCCGAGGGCCGCCGCCGGCTTTGTCGAGGGGCCTTTATCGAGGGGCGCCGGCCGCGCGCAGGTGGCGCCGGTAGCTCCAGTCGACGAGTGGCCGCAGCACCGACATCAGCTCCTGGCCCTCGGGGCTCAGCGCATACATGATCTGGACCGGGGTGCTGGGGATGACGGTGCGCTCCAGCAGCCCGTCCTGTTCGAGCTCCTTGAGCCGCTGGGCGAGCAGCCGGTCGGAGATGCCGGTCACGGCGGCCCGGTAGTCGCGGAACCGGCGGGCGCCGCGCTCCGCGGCGAGCAGGATCGCGCCGGTCCACCGGCGGCCGACCAGGTCGAGCGAGTCCTGGAACGTGCGGCAGCTCGGCTCGTCGATGCGCGGCTCGGGGCGGCGGTCCGCGGGCGGATGTCCAGTCGGCGGATGTCCAGTGGGCGGGCGTTCAGTCGGCGGATGTTCAGTCACTTACCAAAGATTAGTTACTCATCTCGGGTTTGCCCAGCGACGCCGGCCCCGGAGCATTGAGCCCATGACCGACTACGGACACCCGATCTCCTTCGGGCTGAGCCTCGACCCCTCCGCCGGCCGGCTGGCCGAGACGCGACGGCTGGCCGGGCTCGCGGAGGGCGGCGGGCTCGACTACCTCGCCGTCCAGGACCACCCTTACCAACCTGACTACCTCGACACGTGGACGATGATCAGCCACCTGTCCGCGGATACCGACCGGATCGCCTTCTTCACCGACGTCGCCGACCTGCAACTGCGCCCGCCCACGATGCTGGCCAAGGCCGCCGCGTCGCTGAGCGTCCTCACCGGGGGCCGGCTGGTCCTCGGCGTCGGCGGCGGGGCGAGCGCGGACGCGATCGCCGCCATGGGCGGCGTCCGGCGTCCCGGCCCGGAGATGGTCGCCTACACCGCCGAGTCGCTGCAGGTCATGCGCCGCGCGCTGGCCGGCGGCGGGGTGCGGCTGAACAGCGAACAACACCACATCGAGGGGTACGCCGCCGGCCCGGTGCCGCCGGCGCCGGTCCCGATCTGGCTGGGCAGCCAGAAGGCGCGCATGCTCGAGGTGACCGGCCGCCACAGCGACGGCTGGATCTCCCCGCTCAACATCTACGTGCCGCCGGCGCAGGTGCCGTCCCGGCAGCGGATCATCGACAAGGCCGCGCGGGAGGCCGGCCGGGACCCCGCGGCGGTACGCCGCGTCTACAACGTGATCGGCGCGATCGGATCCCACCGGGGCGGTACCGGCCTCGTCGGCGACCCGCGGACGTGGATCGACACGCTGACCACCTGGGCGGTCGACCTCGGGTTCGACACCTTCGTCTTCTGGCCGGTCACCGCGGCCGAGGCGCAGCTGAAGCTCTTCGTCGACCAGGTGGTCCCGGGCGTGCGCGAGCAGGTGCGGCAGAGGCGGGAGCAGCGATGAAACCGGCGCTCTCCACCCCACCCCGGGAGTTCGGCGGCAACGTCGTCACGCCCGGCGACCGCCGGTACGCGGCGCTGCGCTCGACGTACACGACGCGGGGCGCGCCGGCGGCCATCCTGCTGCCGCGGGACACGAGAGAGGTGGTGGCCGCCGTCCGCTTCGCCCGCGAGCAGGGGCTGCCGCTGGCGGTACGCAGTGGCGGTCACGGGCTCACCGGCGCGGGTACGAACGACGGCGGCCTGGTCGTCGACCTGTCCGCGCTCGACCAGGTCGAGGTGCTGGACCCGGGCACCCGGCTGGTCCGGGTCGGGGCCGGCGCCCGGTGGGCGAACGTCGCCAAGGCCCTGGCCCCGTACGGGCTGGCGATCAGCTCCGGCGACCACGGCAACGTCGGCGCCGGCGGCCTGGCCACCGGTGGCGGGATCGGCTGGCTGGTACGCCAGTACGGCCTCACCATCGACCACGTCCGCGCGGTCGAGGTGGTGCTGGCGGACGGCACCGTCGTGCGCGCCGACGCCGACCGCGAACCGGAGCTGTTCTGGGCGGTACGCGGCGCCGGTGCCGGGATCGGGATCGTCGTGGCCTTCGAGATCGAGGCGACCCGGGTACGGGACGTCGGCGTGGCGCAGATCGCCGTCGCGGCCGGCCCGGACGGCGACACGCTCCACCGCTGGGCCCGGTACCTCGCGGAGGCGCCACGGGAGCTCTCCACCGCGGTGATGCTGATGCCGTACGGGCCGTCGACGGTCATGTCGATCACGGCGGTGGTCGCCGACGGCAGCCCCAAGCGGGCCCGTACGCTCGTCGCGCCGCTCCTTGCGATCGGCGACCTGCTCGACCACCGCACCGACACGATGCCGTACACCGCGCTCGTGCCCACGGCGCACCTGCACCCGAACACCGGTCAGCAGCCCGCCATCACCACCAACGGACTGCTGGCCGGAATGTCCGAAGGGGACGCTCGCGCGATCATGGCGATGGCCCGCTCCGGCCGCGCGCTCGTCCAGCTCCGTTCCGTGGGCGGTGCGGTCAACGACGTCCCGGCGGACGCCACCGCGTACCCGCACCGGCACCAGGACACGCTCGTCGTCGCCTCGGTGTTTCCGCCGGACGGTCCGGCCGCCCTCGACGCCACCTGGCGCGGCGTCTCGAAACGGATGGACGGGGCCTACGTCAACTTCGAGAGCCGGCTCACCCCCGCCGCGTTCCAGCGGATCTACCCGGGCGAGACCGGCACCGCCGTGACCGAGGTGTGGCGGCGGTACGACCCGGACGGGCTCTTCCGGCCCGCCTCCCTCTCCACCTGAGCGGGGCGTTCAGGGGCGGCCGAGGGCCCGGTACTCCCAGCCCGCGGCCCGCCACTGCCCGGCGTCGAGAGCGTGCCGGCCGTCCACGATGCGGCGGTGGCTGACCGCGCGCCCCATCACCTCGGGGTCGATCTCGCGGAATTCGGCCCACTCGGTCAGCAGCACCACCACGTCGGCGTCCCGGGCCACGTCCAACGCACCCTCGCCGTAAGCCAACTCCGGATGCACCCGCCGCGCATTGTCCATCGCGACCGGGTCGAAGACCCGCACCACCGCACCCTCCTCGTGCAACGTGCTGGCCACATCCAACGCCGGCGCATCCCGGATATCGTCCGAGTTCGGCTTGAACGCCGCCCCCAACGCCGCCACCCGCACCCCCACCAGGTCACCACCGACCAGCTCACGGACCAGGTCGACGGTGCGGGCCCGGCGCCGCTTGTTGATCCCGTCCACCTCACGCAGAAACGACACCGCCTGCCCCACACCCAACTCCTCAGCCCGGTGCATGAACGCCCGGATGTCCTTCGGCAGGCAACCACCGCCAAAACCCAGACCGGGCTTGAGGAACCGGCCACCGATCCGATCGTCATAGGCGAGCGCCGCCGCCAGATCGTGCACATCCGCGCCGGTCCCCTCACACACCTCCGCCATCGCGTTGATGTACGAAATCTTCGTCGCCAGGAACGAGTTCGCCGCGACCTTCACCAGCTCCGCCGTCGCCAGGTCGGTGACCACCACCGGGGTCCCCTGCGCCAGCACCGGCGCGAAGGCGGCCCGCAGCCGCTCCTCGGCCCACGGCGACGCCACGCCGAAGACCAGCCGGTCCGGCCTGAGGGTGTCGTCGACCGCGAAGCCCTCCCGCAGAAACTCCGGATTCCAGGCCAGCTCCACTTCCTCGCCGGCGGGCGCGAGCCGCCGCACCATGCCGGTCAGCCGGGCGGCGGTACCGATCGGCACGGTCGACTTGCCGACCACCAGGCTCTTGCTCCGCAGGTGCTGGGCGAGCTCGCTGACGGCCGCGTCGACGTACTGGATGTCGGCGGCGTACGAGCCGGGGCGCTGCGGCGTGCCGACGCAGACGAAGTGCACCTCGCCGAACTCACCCGCCTCGGCATACGACGTGGTGAACCGCAGCCGGCCCGACTCCAGGGCCTTGCTCAGCAGCTCGGGCAGGCCAGGCTCGAAGAACGGCACCTC